>NZ_JBJGXX010000001.1:0-1516975 GCF_049056765.1 Chitinophaga sp. 30R24 | reverse complement strand
CCCCTCGACTTGCATGTATTAGGCCTGCCGCTAGCGTTCATCCTGAGCCAGGATCAAACTCTCCATTGTAAAGAAGTTTTGATACTGACTAATTTCTCTCGAAATCAATCGGATCATTTAATTATGTTTAGCTATTACATTACCTTGAGTTGAATCAAACTATCACTAATTTGATTCTTGCTGTTGTTTCCATTCTTTCAAAGAACTTTAGCTATTTACTATCAGCTCCTTAAAGCCAATAGACAAATGCTATTGTAAATGTTTGAGATCCGATCCCTGTGGCTCCTTTCGGCCGAACATCTTAAGAACTTTATTTTCCGTTTCGCGTTGTTTGCGTTGGGGTTGCAAAGGTAATCATCTTTTCGTTTTCACCAAATCTTTTTTAAGATTTTTTAAATCTTTTTTCTGGCGTCCTGTGTATCACTACGTTCAGGCAAGTACGAAAAATATTTAAATGAAGAACTTTGGTGTGCCTGCTTTCTATCGAAGCGGAGCGCAAAGGTAGGCGTATTTTTAATACTTCCAACTTTTTAAGTACATTATTTTCACACCATCTGCTATAACCCTTTACCACAAAGGACTATAGCAGATAAAAAATATCAATGGCTAAACGTAACAGGCAATAAAAGACCGTCTGGATAGTGTACATTCATTAAAAACAATCCTTGTGGCGGTACCGCAAAATCAGCATTGGTACAATCCTTACTCTCTATCGCCTTCCGAAACTGCACCATAGAAAGCTTACCACGGCCTACCCGCAGCATAGTGCCCACCAATCCCCGTACCATCCCCCTTAAAAAACGGTTAGCAGTAACATTATACACGATACGCTCTCCATCTGCAGTCCAATAAGACTCCATAATATTGCAGATATAAGTTTTAACCTGCGTGTTCCGCTTAGAGAAAGTAGTAAAATCGCTGTATTCTTGTATAATGGCAGCAGCTTCCTGTAAGGCCCCGATATCTACCCGGTAAGGAAAAAAGTACCCCCGGTCTTTCATAAAAGGGTCTTTATGTGTATACAGCGTATATTCATAAGAGCGGCTTAAAGCAGCAAAACGACAGTTGGCATCTTCCGGCACCTGGTATATCCCCCTCAATACCACATCATCAGGCAAAATGGCATTGATCTTATATAAAAACTGCGGATGCAATGGCAAAACAGTATCAAAATGTAAATAATTCTGCTGCGCATTTACTCCTGCATCTGTTCTGCTGGAACCAGTACTCTCTATTGCGTCCCTGAATAATATGCTCAATGCCCTATCTATCTCCGCTTGCACGGTATGCGCATTCTCTTGCACCTGAAAACCGCTGTAAGCAGCCCCTTTATAGCCAACTTCAATAAAATACCTGTTCATATGGGGGCGAAATTAACCTAAAATACAATTAATAGCAGGAAGCAGCCCCTCGCTGCTCAACGTTATCCACCGGAAGATTTTCAAATGTTCCAATTCCCTCCAATAAATGAGGGGTTGTATCTATTGCTGATACAACCCCTCATGATGGATACAATTATATTATCTATGCAGCATGGCTTTAAACCTACCCTTATAATAATCATCAATCAACAGCCCTTCCAGCACGCTATACTTCTCGGTATCGTAAGTTTTGGAATAAGCAGCATCCAGCAAACGATACCGGGTATCGTCGGCAGTCAGCAACTGCGCCAGGGTTTTGATCTGCGCCGTTTCCAAACAATAGTTACGTGTTTGTTTGCGGAACACCTCCAGCATACTATTATCTGTTCTGGCAGCCACAAACTTACGCAACAGCTTATGGAAGGTTTCATCATCCATAATGTTTACACAGTCGGTATTGATCAGGCGAACTGCTGTTGACTTCTTTTTAGCGGCAGGCGCCTTTACGGCATCGTCTACTGCTACCCCGGCAACAGTTGGTTCAGGCATGCCTGCCGGGTCAACAACAGCTTCTTCATCGCTACCATGCTTCTTTTTCTTTTTAGTCTTTACTGGTGGCTCCTCAGCTGCCACCGCTGGTGCAGCGATGCCATAATCACTAGCATCCGTAACAATATTGGCAGGATGTTCTGTATCATCAGAAACCCGGTGTTTCTTCTTTTTAGTATGAACAGGTTGTTCTTCCTCTATCGGTGCAGTAACATCTGCTGCTACCGGAGACGGCGCAACAGTTACCTGAGGAGCAGGCGCCACCTGGCCCTGATCATCCTGAAACTCTATAAAATCAGGATTTCCTTCTCTTACTTTATGTCTCCGGGATCTCTTTGTGGTAGATGTACCGGCAGCTTTAGCAACATCTTCGGCCGCCGCTTCACTGGCAGCCATCTTCCCTTCGTCTGCCATTACCTCACTTAAAATAGCCTGTTCTTCTTCGGTAAGTGGCATTCTTTCATTTTTCTGCTTTTTATATTTTCCACTCTTTCCATCAGTTACCACTTCCGGCTCCGGTTCATTCCTATCATCGCTGCTCACGACTATTTTGTCCAATGCAGAAGCAAATGGATTGCCTGATTTTGCCCCTTTAGCCCCTTCTTTCGCTACCGCTTTATCTGTAACGGTATTTCCCAAATCTTTCTGCTGGTTCGCTACCATCTCCGCAGGGGCGTTATCCTGGGTTGGTACCGGGATATCCGGTACATGAGCAGGTGCTGCTGCTAAAACTGTAGCAGCCCTGCCTTCGGCCCTTATCTCATGGAAAGTTTGCAAATTATACAGGGAATAACCTGCATCACCAGATTGTTTCAGCAAAAAGCCCTCGTCGCTTTTAGCCACTTTCAGATTAAACTGCGCCTCATGCGATTCATTCTTAGGAAACCCAATAGTTACCGACGTTGTGCCATTCTCCAATTGAGACAAGATAATATAACCCCGCTCAGTGGAACTCAACACCTTTCCATGGTATTTTACATAGAACGGTAACCCCTTCTCACTCTGGATATATATAAAATGATGCTGTTCTTGCGCCCATACGCGACCGCATAACAACAAACATCCCCAAACAAATAATACTGACCTGAATCTGAGATACATACTATAATGATATAAAACTGTGATGCGCAAATATTATTCCAGCACTACCAGCACCTCGCCTTTTTCAACAGCAGTGCGTTCCGCTACTTTAATTTCCTTTACAATGGCATCTGAACTGGCTTTGAACACATTCTCCATTTTCATGGCTTCCAGAATCAGCACCGGGTCTCCTTTCCTGATGGCCTGACCGGGAGTTACCATTACTTTAAGCACCAATCCCGGCATGGGCGCCTTGATATCATTTACCTTCTTGACCATTGTATCCTTAATACCCATCGCAGCCAACAACTGGTCTATCGGCTCTTCTATAGCTACTTCGTATTGCTCCTGATGTATCTGTAATACGACGGTTTTAGTATCCTTATCTACCCGTAGCACCTGTACCTGATAACTATGGTCGTTCATAATAACACTATAATCCCCGGTGGGCAATTGCACAGCCGACCAGTTGACTTCCTGATCATTACAGGTAAGCTTTTTATCTTTATTAATAGCAAATGTAGATTTGCCATTCACAGTCGCTTTAATCATAATGCTGTTTTATGGGCCCGCAAGTGTAACAAAAATAGCATTTTTAACCACTTACCTCAATTTTGGCCCATTTGTTTAAATTTGGCTCCTTTAATTTCACAAAGGAGATACATTTATTTAAAACTGTCTTTTACATGAATCAACGTCTGAAGCACTCCCTGATAGGGATATTGATCGGAGGAATAGCCGGACTGGGAGCCTTTACTCCTGCCTTGGCACAATCTGACAAAGCTGCCCAAGAAGACCCCGCATTGAAAATTTACCGTGCATCGGCCACTAAAGTAAACGATCTAGTACATACAAAACTGGATGTTCGTTTCGATTACGCAAAAAAATATTTGTATGGCAAAGCATGGATTACACTCAAACCCCACTTTTATCCTGCAGATTCCCTGACTCTCGACGCCAAGGGCATGGATATCCATGAAGTATCTCTCGTAAAAACAGGCAAGAATATGCCGTTGAAATATAGTTACGACAGCCTGCAACTACATATTGCCCTGGATAAACAATACAAATCAACAGAATCCTATATCATCTATATTAGCTATACCTCCAAACCAGATGAGCTCAAAGTAAAGGGTAGCGCAGCAATTACCGATGCTAAAGGATTGTATTTTATTAATCCGGATGGGAAAGAGCCTAACAAGCCTATTCAGATCTGGACTCAGGGTGAAACAGAAAGTTCTTCGGTATGGTTTCCCACCATTGATAAAACCAACCAAAAGTCTACAGAAGAAATCAGCATGACCGTAGAGAAAAAATATGTGACCCTCTCCAACGGTAAGCTGGTAAGCCAGAAAAATAATGCAGACGGCACCCGTACCGATACCTGGAAAATGGATCTCCCTCATTCCCCTTATCTTTTTATGATGGCAGTAGGAGATTATGCTATTGTAAAAGACACCTGGCGGGGTAAAGAGGTAAACTATTACCTGGAAAAACCATATGAGAAATATGCGAAAAATATTTTTGGGAATACACCGGAGATGCTTACGTTCTATTCCAAAATACTTGGTTATGACTATCCTTGGGTAAAATATTCCCAGGTGACCGCCAGAGATTATGTATCCGGCGCCATGGAAAATACTACAGCTACCCTTCATGGAGAATTTATACAGAAAACAGACCGGGAATTACTGGATAATAATAATTTCAATGAATGTGTAATTGCGCATGAACTGTTCCATCACTGGTTCGGCGACCTGGCTACCGCAGAATCCTGGAGCAACCTTACTGTTAACGAGTCATTTGCAGACTATAGTGAATATCTCTGGCTGGAATATAAATATGGCAAGGATGCAGCCGATGAACATAGCATGGAAGCCGCCCAGTCTTATATGTCGATGTTACAATATTCCGGCGACAAAGACCTGGTGCGCTTCTACTACCACGACAAAGAAGATATGTTTGACCAGATCACCTACCAGAAAGGAGGCCGCATCCTGAATATGCTCCGCTATGCTGTAGGAGATTCTGCTTTCTTCAAATCACTGAACCTTTACCTGAAAACCAATGCATTTAAAGCTACCGAAGCACATCAACTACGGCTGGCCTTTGAAGAAGTAACCGGCCGGGATATGAACTGGTTCTTTAATGAATGGTATTTCGGTAAGGGCTTTCCTGAACTGGATATCAGCTATCAATACAATGATGCTGCTAAAACAGTTACCGTTATTATACAGCAGATCCAGAAAGACGCCAAAGTATGGCAAGTGCCAATGGCCATAGACATTTATGCTGGTGGAAAAGTAGACCGGCGCCAGATCACCCTGGCCAACCGGGTAGACTCCTTTACTTTCTCTTATACCACCAAACCCGACCTCGTAAATGTGGATGCGGATAAAGTAGTATTGGCCAAAGTAGATGACCATCGCCCGTTCAGCACGTATGCTTTTCAATACAGCCATGCACCTACTTACATGGACCGCCACATTGCGATCGATGAAGCGGCAGATGCACAGGGTTCCAACCCGGAAGCAGTAAAAGTGCTGCAACTAGCGCTTAGAGATAAATACCACGGGTTAAGATCTTATACCATCGGTAAACTTAACCTGAAAAGTGAAAATGTAAAATCTGCCACACTGCCTATCCTGGCAGAACTGGCCAAGCAAGACCCCAGCTCCCTGGTACGCGCAGCGGCCCTGCAACAACTGGGCGAACTGAAAGATCCGCAGTATGCGCCACTCTATGAAGCGGCTACCAAAGACAAATCATATGGTGTGGAAGCAGCCGGCCTGGAAGGCCTGGCAGAGCTAGACCTCAACAAAGCGTACAATATCGCCAAGCAAATGGAAAACGACACCAAAGGCAAACTGGTGAATGCCATTGCGGGTGTATACGCCAGAAAAGGTAATCCAACCGATATTAACTTTGTAGCAACCAAATTTGATGAAACTTCTGGCCAGGACAAACTGAATGCAGCTTTTGACTACCTAGGGTTCTTATCCAAAATTAATAATACACCCGCCGTTATTAAAGGAGTAGACCAGGTAAAAGCCATGACCGCCCAATTCAATAATGCACAGGTAAGCACCTATATCAGCAACTGGATGCAGGAGATTAGCAAGGCCAAATTACAGGAAGCTACTGCAGTAACCGGCAGCAACCGGGAGGAATTACGGAAACAGGCGGATTATATGCGTAAAGCATCAGAAGAAATCAGAAATGCCATCAAGGAATAGTATCCGTTTAATTATATGAAAAATGGGGAAGCCGGTAAAGGTCTTCCCCATTTTTATTTAGGAGAACCATTATATTATATGATGATAGCCACCAAGCCCTCTATGCTGGAGTCCCATCGCCAGGGAGTATTGGCTAACCGCACACCACCCAGCCAACGGTGTTCCATAGAAATATAGTCCAGGTAATTCTCTTCCTCTCCGAGTATTTCCCGCCCCAGGCTGGTTATCTTCAACATCTGGTCTTGTTCCTCGATAACGCCGGAACGCACCATCCTGTTGATCAGGATATCCAACTGGAAATTGCTGAATCCATATATTTCCAACTCGCCCCAGAAGAGCATGTAAAGGTCGTACCAACGATAATTGCCTAACATCAGGCGTAGCAGAAAATAGTTTTCAATGATGCTGAGGCCGGTAGTGATATCCGGAAATCGTTTTAGATGGGCTTGCAGCGCGGCCGGTATATGCACCAGATTGCCGGTAGAAAGTTTGCTGATTGTTTCAAGTACTACAGGAGTATCCAAACACCATGCATCCCAAACGTCTGCTGCCATAGTGAGATCTTCAGATTGGAGCTTGACCCTTTTTTCAAACAAACCGGGAAGATCTTCCGCCTGCCGGTGATGCGGAAGGTCTACAATACTGATAGGAGGAATAATCTCCAGCCGGCTGATAATGTAATGCAGGATAAACAGCATATTGATCTGGCAGAACAGGTCGTACTCGAACCAAAGTATGATTTCATCAGCCGTAGGACCGAAGTGGTCTATTTTCTCCAGCTCCTGCATCACATGGATATGATAAGTTTGCTTGTCTATTCCATATTGAAATTCGAGGTGCTTGGCGCGGCTTTCAAAGAACGTTATCAGATCTTTGGTATATTTCGCCTTTCCTTCGCACATCATTTCCCTACATATCACTACGTCTCCGGGCAATCCACTTTGTTTGAACAAGGTAAGCGTTGCATCTCCGTTTAACACATGCAAATATGACATAAAATAAGTTTCCAGATATTACCAACTACCACTGGCGCCTCCGCCGCCGCCTGAACCTCCACCGAAGCCACCGAAGCCGCCTCCTCCACCACCGCCGGACCAGCCACCGCCTCCGCCGCCAAAGCCTCCCATGCCAATTACGGGCCAAATCCACCCACCTCTTCTGTTATAAGTGGTACCTCCACCGCCTCGTCCTCCTCCTCCACCTCTGCTAAAGAGGGAGATAATAATCACAACAATGATGATCAGCAGAAAGATTTCACCAATGCCTAACCCAGATTTCCCTTGCTTGGAGTCCGCCTTGTATTCACCGGCAGCTGCTTTTTCGATTGCATCTACTGCGGCATCTAACCCTTCATAATAATGTTCCTGGCGGAAAGCGGGCTTCAGGATCTGGTTAATGATATCATTGGCTATCGCATCGGGCACTGCGCCTTCCATTCCATACCCTGTTTCAATCCTTATCTTCCTATCTTCAACTGAAACAAGAATAAGTATACCATTGTTTTTGCCTTTTGTACCAATACCCCAATCGCGCAATATTTTTAATGATACCTGACTAATGTCGTAGTCGCCAACCGATTTCAGGGTAACGATCGTTATCTGCGTGGAAGTACTGTCATAATAGGCCACCAGCTTCTGTTCCAATGCATCGTCCTCATTTTTCAACAAGATACCTGCAAAGTCATTTACCAAAGTTGGAGGATTAGGCCGGGGTGGAATGTTCTGCGCTTGTGCCAACAAGCCCGCCATTATAAATAATCCCGGTAATAACCAGCGTAATATCCTCATCTTAATCTAAGCTAAATCGTTAAAAAGAGTGGCTTTTATCTGCCGAATACGATATCATCCGGCAATTCATTCACATCATCGCCGGCTTCATGGGGAAAATAAGTGCGCAGGGAAATACCTATTTCTGCGATACAGGCTTCTATGCCTTCAACAATCCGATCCTCCTGAAAATGGTTGATCAACAGTGCGGCTTCTTTCACCCAAAATTCATCTCCTACTTTCTCATGTATGCCCTGATCTCCCAGGATAGCAAACTGCCGGTCTTTGATGGCCACATATACCAATACTCCGTTCCGCAACCTGGTTTTGCCCATATCTAACGACACAAAGGCTTCTTTAGCCCTGTCTATGGGATTTACATAATTGCAGTGGTTTTCAACAAACAAGCGGATTTCACCGGAGGTAAGCCGTTCGGCCACCCGGATAGCCTGCACGATTCTGTTCTTCTCCGTTTCTGAAAAAATCTCTTTTCGTTTAAAAGGGAAAATGCGCATGCTATTTAATTTTTCGATTTGAAGCCGGGTGTAAATACCCGGCTTCAAAATATGGGGGAGAACTATTAGAATTTTACCTGTGGAGCGTTTTCAGCACCTGCTGCTGCCTCGAAGTAACCCTTCTGTTTAAATCCGGTAATACCGGCTATAACATTGCCCGGGAATGCGCGTACAGCACTGTTATAACTTCTCACTGCATCGTTAAAGTCATTGCGGGCCACATTAATCCGGTTTTCGGTACCTTCCAGCTGTGCTTGCAGGTTTTGGAAATTAGCATTTGCTTTTAGATCGGGATAACTTTCAGATACGGCGAGCAAGCGGCCCAGCGCCTGGCTCAACTGTCCTTGGGCTGCCTGGTATTGTTGTATTTTTTCAGGGCTCAGATCATTTACATCTACTTTTACCTGGGTAGCGCTGGCACGTGCCTGAATTACTTTTTCCAGGGTTTCGGTTTCGAAGTTAGCAGCTCCTTTTACAGTGGCTACCAAATTAGGGATCAAGTCTGCCCGGCGTTGATAACTGCTTTGTACCACTCCCCATTTATTTTTTACATTTTCTTCCATGCTCACAAGTGAGTTGTACTTATTACAGCCGCCACAACCTGCCAGGACCAACAAAAAGAGTACTACAATAACAATCATTCCTTTTTTCATCTGAATTAAAATTTAAGTTTAAGTGCGGTAGTGAAGCAAAACGTATTCCTATTTTGAGTTTTACCGGTAGAAGTAGTTATTTTCACCGGTGAATGTTATAAAAAAAGCGGTAAACGGCAGCTTTTCATCACTATACGAAAATATGGAAACTAAGCCAGTAAAACCGCCATCGGATAAGGAAACCACAAATTTTTAAAAAAGTTCATTCATCCTTGAAATATTCGTCATAAAACAGTATGTTTATATGTACCTTTGTAGCGCATAAAACGTTGAACGTTTTACTTTTGTAGTTAAGGTGAATGGGGCAGAATTGGACACAAAATCGATATCGAAGGTTTCATTGTTTCTAACTCATTTATTATCAATAACTTGGAACTAAGTCTGCTTAAATGAGTGCACAACACATCCATATACTTTATATTGATGATGAAATACATAATCTGAATGCATTCAAAGCTTCATTCAGACGGTTGTACAGCGTAGTAACGGCTACCTCCGCGGATGAAGCGGAGAAACTGCTGGCAGAGCAGGAATTTCACATCATTATCTCGGATCAGCGTATGCCCAAAACAACCGGGATAGAGTTTTTTGAATCTATATTGGACAAATACCCCGAACCTATACGTATGTTACTGACCGGCTATGCCGACATTAATGCTGTAGTAGATGCCATCAACAAAGGGCAGGTATATAAGTATTTCTCCAAACCCTGGAACGAGGAGGAGCTTAAACACAATATAGAAAAAGCTTACGAAGTATATGCACTTCGCAGGGAGAACAAAGAACTAACAGCTAAACTCCTCGACGTAAACCAGAAACTGGAATTTCTGGTAAGACAGAAGCTTATCTCCTGATCATCATCGACCAATAATTACCATTATTATAGCTAACAACCCTTCCTAAAGGGCTAAAACTGTTTGTTACCCACTGCTGGCAAACACCAAACAGATGATACGTGGAATGTTGTTTTTCCGTTAACTTGCACCACATTGTGAACTTAATTTCCTAAATCATGCAAGTTTGGAAAGATTACCAGGCAGAAAATAAAGATCGTTTCCTGGATGAATTACTGGCGTTGTTACGCATTCCTTCCGTGAGTGCAGACTCCCGCTATAATGCAGATACACAGCAGTGTGCAGAAGCTGTAAAACAGCGCCTGCAGGAAGCTGGCGCCGATAATGTAGAAGTATGTCAAACGGCGGGACATCCTATCGTTTATGGAGAAAAGATCATCAACCCTTCTTTACCTACTGTATTAGTATATGGCCACTATGATGTACAACCGCCCGATCCATTGGATCTGTGGCACAGCGGCCCATTTGAACCGGTAATTAAAGATGGTAATATATATGCCCGCGGTAGCGCAGACGACAAAGGCCAGTTTTATATGCATGTAAAAGCCTTTGAAACCATGAACAAAACCAACACCATTCCCTGCAACATCAAATTTATGATTGAAGGGGAAGAAGAAGTAGGTTCCGCTAACCTGGGCATCTTCCTGGAACAAAACAAAGAACGCCTGAAAGCAGATGTTGTACTGATTTCCGATACGTCCATGATCAGCCTGGAAAACCCATCTATTGATACCGGTCTCCGCGGCCTGGCCTATATGGAAGTAGAAGTAACCGGTCCTAACCGCGACCTGCACAGTGGTGTATACGGTGGCGCCGTAGCCAACCCAGCTACCATCCTCGCCAAAATGATTGCTTCCTTACACGACGAAAACAATCATATCACCATTCCAGGATTCTATGACAAAGTACAGGAATTGAGCGCCGAAGAAAGAGCAGCCCTCAATGCCGCTCCATTCGATGAAGCCGCATACAAACAAGATCTGGGCATTGATGAAGTGTGGGGAGAAAAAGGTTATAGCACCATCGAAAGAACAGGTATCCGCCCAACATTGGAAGTAAACGGTATCTGGGGTGGCTATACCGGCGAAGGTTCCAAAACAGTACTGCCTTCTAAAGCTTCTGCTAAGATTTCCATGCGCCTGGTACCCAATCAGGATTGGCACGAAATCTCCGACCTGTTTACTAAACACTTTGAAGCCATTGCACCGAAGAGCGTAAAAGTGAAAGTGACCAAACACCACGGTGGCAGTCCATATGTAACACCTACCGATTCCATAGCCTTCCAGGCAGCGCAAAAAGCTATCCATGCTACTTTCGGAAAAGATCCAATCCCCGTTCGCGGTGGTGGCAGCATTCCTATTGTAGCGCTGTTTGAAAAAACGCTGGGACTGAAAACAGTACTGATGGGCTTTGGTTTAGACAGCGATAACTTACACTCTCCCAACGAGAAATATGGTTTAGCCAACTATTATAAAGGCATTGAAACTATCCCTTATTTCCACCAATATTTTGCGGAAATGAGCAAGTAGCCTTTCTTGTGAAAGCGGTAAAGGAAGCAACCCTTACAGGCTCCTTTACCGCTTTGTCAGAAAAAATGAACCACAATGAGTAGTAACACCGAAAAAGTACGCGTAGATAAATACCTCTGGTCTATCCGGGTATTTAAAACCCGCAGTCAGGCTGCAGACGCCTGCGACAGCGGTAAAGTAAAGATGAACGGCGCTTCTGTGAAAGCTGCCAAACCGGTGTCTGTAGGCGATAAGTTCGAGATCAGAAGTGAAGCCCGCAAATGGGTGATTGAAGTAACCGGCCTGCTCTCTAACCGGGTAGCCTACAGCGAAGCCATTAAATATTATATCGATAGCACCCCCGACGAAGATAAACTGGCGCCAGCTTATATCCCTTCTGTTTTCCAGACAGGTAAACGCCAAAGCAAAATTGGTCGCCCTACCAAAAAAGACCGCAGAAGCATAGAAGGCTTCCTGGAAGGAGACGAAGAAGAATAGCCTCCGCCGTTTTGTTAGCGATTTATTTTATTTGAAAGGCTCCCGGCAGGAGCCTTTTGTATAACAGCCCATCCATTAAAACCAACTGTATTTCCCAGGTTCTTCCTTTCTCATTCCCATCTCTACCAATTTTCTGCAAAATCTCATTTTTGAGTAGTAATTTTGCATCCTCATTCTAAATCAAGGAGCATCAATGCCTAAACAAAGCGACGTACTTACTGCGGATTTCCTGGTGAAAGTAGCAGAAGAATTTGGTACCCCGGTATATATATACCATGCAGAAAAGATTAAAACGCAATATGAAAAGCTGCAAAAAGCGTTTCATAAGTCAGACACCCGCTTTTTCTACGCCTGTAAGGCATTGACCAACATCAATATCCTGAAGTACATCAATTCCCTGGGCTGCGGTCTGGATACGGTGTCTATACAGGAAGTACAATTGGGCCTGAAAGCTGGTTTCGATCCTAAGAACATCATTTTTACCCCTAATTGTGTAGACCTGCAAGAAATTATCGCAGCTAAAGACCTGGGGGTAATTATTAATATAGATAATCTCTCCATCCTGGAGCAATTTGGCAATCAATTCGGAGGCAGCTATCCGATCTGTATCCGCCTGAACCCACATATCATGGCGGGTGGTAATTTTAAGATCTCTACCGGGCACATCGATAGTAAATTCGGTATTTCTATCCACCAGATGCGCCACATAGAACGCATTATTAATTCTACAAAACTGAAAGTAACTGGTTTGCATATGCATACCGGTTCTGAGATCAAAGATGTGGATGTATTCCTGCGCGGGGTAGAAGTAATGTTTGAAATGGTGCAGCACTTCCCGGATCTGGAATCTATTGACTTGGGCAGCGGATTTAAAGTAGCTTACCAACAGGGTGATCCGGAAACTGATATTGAGCTCCTAGGCAAAAAATTGAGCGAAACGTTTAACAATTTCGCCCAATCCTATACTCGTCCGTTACAGCTGTGGTTCGAGCCAGGAAAATTCCTGGTAAGCCAAAGCGGATACTTTGTAGTAAAAGCCAACGTGATCAAACAAACAACAGCCAACGTATTTGTAGGTGTAAACTCAGGCTTCAACCACCTGATCCGGCCTATGTTTTATGATGCCTTCCACCTGATCCGTAATATTTCCAATCCAAAAGGTACAGAACGGATATATACAGTAGTAGGTAATATCTGTGAAACGGACACCTTCGGATGGGACAGGAAAATTAATGAGGTAAGGGAAGGTGATTACCTGGTGTTTTACAATGCCGGCGCTTACGGCTTTGAAATGTCTTCCAACTTCAATTCCCGCCTTAAACCAGCAGAAGTATTGATCAAGGAAGGTAAGCCACATCTGATACGCAGACGTGATACCCTGGAAGATCTGCTTAAAAACCAGATTGAATTGTCTTAATATTTTAAGGCCGGGTTGGGATAATGGATAGTGAAAGCAAATTGTCACAACAAATTACCCAACCTGGTTATCTGCAATTCATACAATATTTCTCCTACCTTTGCGTCTACATATTATATATACTTCCCCCGTATTCCTGCACTGTTTATTACTGTTATGGTGATAAATTTATATGTAACATTCATTGCCTGGCACTAAAAAGTGAGGCCTTTGGTTATAATTGTACGGCTATATGAAAGTTTTAACTGCACACCCCGGTGTTTTAAATGACGATAAAGTAATTGAGTCACACATATCATTCGTTCCTTTCCTGAACTATTTAAAGGAAAAGGTGGAGGATGGAGGAGAAGTCCGTTCTTCTTTCTACAAACTGATCATTGAGAAGTTCGAAAGCAATCCGGACGTATTACAACCCATTCCGAATGATGCTGATCTCTCTCCTTATAAAGAATACCTGGATCTCCTGGTAGCAGCCATCTTTCCTGTTACTACAGATTCCAGTAAAGATATCTATGGGATCGGCGTTCCTTATAAGTTTGCCATCTTCTACTATTCCGACCTCTTTAAACAATTGTTTTCTGATGATGGAAAAGAACTCCTGTCGATACCCAGCGGTATTTCCATGGATCAGGTAAAAAAAGACAAAATCACCTGGTTATATAAGCTTATTCTGGATAAAGTATTCCACTTTCCCATGACCTACCAAAACGATATCATCCATACAATGGACCTACCGGATGGTGGTAAACGTTTTGTGAAAGTGAATATAGACCCCCGGTTTGTAGATGTAAAAGTAAATGGCGAGCTCCCGGAACTGGATTACAACCTCTTCTGTTCCAAACAGATCACGCCAGAAAACCTGCAAAGCATGTTGCCAACCAGCATGTTTTCCCTGGAAGGGTTTGTAATATGGACCGTAAAAGACGTTACCCAGTCTGAAAGCCTTAACAGCATTAAGACGCTCGTAATGAACATGCGTGCCAGCAACGAAATTGAGAGCTACGGTAACCTGGAAAAAATGATCCCCACTATCCTGGGGATACCTGATGTAACCGCCCACCTAATCCCTTTCCCTAAAGTAAATGGTAAAAACGTATTGGAAGAACAATTTTCCAATAGCGACCCCATTATGGGCATCGGCAATAAAAAACAACAACAGCATTTTTTCCAGTTACTGCTGGAACATATGAAAGAATACCCTGTTCCGCTGATCATACCAGATGTAAATGAAGAAACGGTAACGGCACATCCTTTCCTGAAATACCTGCCCTTAAAAGGCATCAAGAGCTTTATCGTATTTCCTATCACTCATAAAAAAGAGATACTGGGGGTACTGGAACTGGCTTCCTCTACTATTAACCGCTTATCCGCCGAACCTTTGTGGCGCCTGGGCAATACCTATCCCCTGTTGGTACTCATGCTCAACCGTAGCATGAACATTCTGGAAAACCGGCTGAATGAAGTCATCAAAGACCAATTCACCGCTTTGCAGCCTTCCGTAGAATGGAAATTCGTGGACGCTGCCTGGAATTACCTGCTTACACCTGAGGAAGAAAGAAAAGATATAGAAAACATCGGCTTTGAAGAAGTGTATCCGCTTTACGGCGCTATCGATATACGTAATTCTTCCGTTCAGCAGGGCAATGCCATCCGCGAAGACCTGGAAGAACAGCTGCACCTGATCCAGGAAACACTGGAAACCATCCGGCAAACGATTCATCTTCCCCTACTGGAAGAACTGCAATTCAAAACCAATGATTTGCTGGAAAACCTCAGCCATAGACTACAGGCTGGTGAAGACCTGAAAGTGAATGAGTTCATAGACCAGGAAATACAACCAGTACTGGAACATCTCTGTGAAGGCAATGAAACATTAAATCCCTTGCTGATCAACTATTTCGCTAAAATGGACAAATCGGAAGGACATGTATATCACCACCGGAGAGAATATGAAGAAAGCCTTTCCATGATCAACTCGGCGATCAGCCAATACCTGGAAAAAGAACGCCAATATATACAGCACTCTTTCCCTTGCTACTTTGAGAAGTACCGTACGGATGGCATTGAGTATACCATCTATATTGGCCAGTCCCTTGCACAGGAAAAGAAATTCGATCAACTCTACCTCCGCAACCTGCGCCTGTGGCAACTTTCCTCTATGGCGTACATTGCCAGGCTTACGCATAAAATAGGTCCCAAATTAAAGATCCCTCTGCAAACTACGCAGATGATCTTAATGCACAGCGCTCCTATTACCATCAGCTTCCGCAGCGATGAGCGTAGATTTGATGTAGAAGGCGCCTATAATGTCCGCTATGAGATCATCAAAAAAAGAATAGATAAAGTACATATCAAAGATAGCAGTGAAAGATTAACACAACCAGGCACCATTGCTATGGTGTACTCTTATATACGTGAAATGGAAGAACTGAAAAAATATATCGCCTTCCTCCAAAACAAAAAGATATTGCTCCCCGAAATCGAAATGCTGGAGCTGGAAGAGTTACAGGGCGTGAGTGGGTTAAAGGCACTGAGAGTAAAAGTTAACATGGATTATACCATGTAGCAGGTTCTTTAATTGATTAGTTGATTTATAAAGAAACAGCCATTTGATAAATATCAAATGGCTGTTTCTTTTTTTATTCTTCCTCACCAAAACATCCCCTAGAAGCGGAAGCCCAGCGATACATAGGGTAAAGTCTCTTCACTGGAATGGCCTACTACTGCCGTTATGATGAGCGCATTGATTGGAGCAATATAAATACCACCGCCATAGCCATCATGCCATACATGGGACGTTTCACCTTTTCTCCATACACGACCCACATCGTTAAAGCCTACAAGGCCTACACCTGCTGGCAATAGGTACGTCTTCAAATCGAATAATTTTATCCGTAATTCGGTATTGTTATAAGCCATAGCATCGCCGGCAAAACGGTAGTTACGGTATCCCCGGAGATTTTGCACACCGCCTACGGTAAGCGCCTGGAAGTATTCGTAGTTACCCCACAGTTTACCGCCACCAAACCGGGCCACCAGCACAAAATTAGCAGGCATATTAAAGCTCATGTAAAGACTCAGATCCGATTGCAGCTGTGTAGTGTTATGACTATTATCGTTAACACCGAAATTACCGGAATAGGTGGTAGTCCAAAGAATACCACGAGTAGCTATCAGCTTATTGTTACGCGTATCCACTGTAGCCACTATTTTACCACCGGCGTACATTTTGTGACCGTAGATGCTGGCAGAATCCAGGCCATTATCTTTGAAATCGGTGATGAAACGATTATGGTTTTCATCCCTGTTAAACGAGTAATAATTGAAAGTAGGTCCGTAGGCAATATTGAAATGATCAGTGAATTTGGTTCTCAGCAATGTTTCCACCGTATACAGATCAAACCTGGCCCTATAATAGGAAATAGTTTTATGGTCTGATTTATCGAATACCGTTTCATTACCAAAGCCAAAGAAGTTAATGGTGTTATTAGGCGCTTTAGCACGGGCATTGAGTAAGAGGTCTGTTTTGCCGATCACATCGGTATATTCCCCTTCATAGCGGAAGTTCCACGCACGCGTAGCCAGCGAGTGGGTTACCGTAAACAGGTGTTTGCTGGAGAACGGCTCCTTGCGCCACGAATGGAACATAGCCGATACGCCCAAACCCAGTAATACGCCATCATCCCGGTTATAAGCACCGGCAAGCAGCGGCATTATTTTCCGGTATTGGAAAGCTTCCCGGTTGTATTTGATATTGTCTGGATCATCCGACAAACGGCGTTGTTCATTATGAGTAAGGGAAAAAGTATCTTTTCCTGATTTCTGATCGTATATCCGTATCCGTTTGCCCGCCTTTACAGTGGTGCTGTCGATGTAAGTATCTGCTGCGTTGCCACCAATCAGACGTATCCGGATGGGCGTACCATGATCGCCTTTAATAATAAACCGGTCGTTCCCTCCCATGCCATACACGTTCACATCCTTAGTAACTGCCGGATCAAAAGTACGGGAGTAAATATTTTGCTGTACTTCCCCCTTTTTGCTGATCTTATATATATTGAGGTCAACGGAGCCGCCGGCCTGTTTCTCTACCGTGATCAGTTCATTCTTTTCAGTAGCCGGTACATCTACAGCAGTAGCGAGGAAGCGGTAATATTTCATGACATTTTCTTCCAGGATATTCCGGCGGGCAGAAAGACGCGTCAACATCATAGGACCAACCAACGATTTGATGGTATCCGGGAAAGCGTTTACAGCAGCCTGTATCACGCTATCGGTCATCTTTCTTAAAAAGCGGTCTGTTTGTTTTTTCCAGTCAGCTTCGTCCAGTTCATTCATAAAAGAACGGTCGAAATAACGGGTACTGAAGTTAAAACCGTTGATATCCGGTATTCTATCGCGGAATCCCTGAATGGCCGGCATTAACCACGGACGGGCTGCCAAACGTGGAATTAAGCCGCTATTCAGAAAAAATGCCTGATCGCGGTCGCGGGGCACAGGATAGTAGTATTCTTCTCCTTTATGTTTTTCTTTGTACCAGCGCCATTGATCGTCATGGCGGTCAAAGTCCATGATGTACATATCAAGTATGCGGGCCCGCAGCACGGATTTCTGGTCTACATGTTCATCATTATCTCCCCATATCTTCGACAGTACTTTAGCTGTATTATAAGTTTTATCATTACTGCCGGTAACAGGTTCCCGTTCTTCCAACAGATATACATCATTACCGTAATCATTGGCAAACTCGCCCAGGGCGCTATCGGCCGGCAGGTATACAAAGGTAGGGCGGGTATGCGGCACACCGGCAGCTTCTGCCAGTACGGAAACTGCTAATGGCGCATAGGGATTGGCGGAAGATATCTGGTCTTGCACAATGTCTTTGGCAACCGTTTCCCGGAACATTTCCGGAATGGCGGCCAGCGGAAATTTTTTCAGGGAGCGCATTGCCCACTCTGTACCAGAGCTGTCTACTAACCGGAGCGAATGCGTTTGTTTACCTCCTCCACGTTGCAGGATCTTCATACCTCCCTTGGCAGTTGTTAAGTCCAATACCGGGAAGTACAACGGAGTGGCCCAAACTTTACGGTAGTTTTCTCCCAATAAAAACCGGTGAAAGCTGCCATAGCGGTTATATTGGGCATCTGCCGCTATGCTGATATAAGGTGGTAACTGATCTGGCGTAGTATAGTGAACCGCCTTTTGCGGAAGATCCTGCAACCGGAAAAGTACATTGCTGAATACTGGCTCAGGGCCTTTATCTGCCATATAGTAGCGTACCAGTACGGTGCTGTCTGACATGAGTTCAATGGCGCTGAAACCACTGGCTGTGGAAGCAAATAGGGATTTAGCTCCCTGCTTTACACGATTATTTTTGGCCCCGCTGCCACTTACTACAAAGGCATCATCTTTATCCTTAATCAGCTGCAAGGTATGATCATGGCCAGAAACAAATACCACCGGGCCATGAGGCGCCAATGCTTTTTCCACTCCTTTGATCATTTCCCGGTACTTGGGATTGGGGATATCTTCCGGCGTGCCAAACAAACCGCGGGCAATCGGATAAATAGACCCTACTACTGGCAGCGGTATATACAGGGATGGATTGAGGTCGGTGAGCGGGAAAATATGTTGCTTAATTGTATAGTAACCGCCATGTATACCATAGCTACGGAAAGGATGGTGGCTGGCAAAGATGATCAGTTTATTACGGTTCAGGGCTACTATTTCAGATAAGCGGGTCAGGATTTCATCTTTGTCTTTACAATCGCATGAGGACTCCAACCCGGGTTTATCATAAGGGAACAACCACCACTCGCTATCCATGATCACCACGGTTACATTCTCAGACACCCTTACTTCCACAGGCCCCGGGCAACCATCCTTGGGTTGAAATTGTACGTTATCGAGATACAGGGAATCTACATAACGTTGTTCGTTACGGACAATGTCCCAACCATCCTGCCTACTCTTATCCCAGTCGTGGTTACCCGGAATAATATAGGCGTGTGCGTTAGTACCTTTTACCAGATTGATCTGATAATCGAGGATCTCTTTGGCAGCCGGAAACTTTTTACTTGTGGAGTCCGGCACTCCTCTCGGATATACATTATCGCCCAGGAACAGCACTGTGTTAATGCTATCCTGCATATCGAAGGTATGGCGTACTGCGTCTACCACGGGGTTTTTACCGTTGCTATGCAGTTCTCCGGCGTCTCCGATCAGAATAACACGTCTTACCACATGGGGAGTTTGTGCCAGCAGGCAGTTGCCTCCGCAAAAGAACAACACGATATAGATAATGGCTGATCTGATCATTTTAGCTTATAGGTAAATTTAAGAATACAGGCGGTACCGTCGTAGCCGCCTTCATTAGATATATACATGTCGCCGTTGGGAGCAAAAGCAATACCCTCCGGCTGCAGGAATAAACGGTGTTTCAGGTTATAGGCTTCCTGTACATGTCCTTGCAGATCAGTGATAACAAGTAGTCCATTTACAGAAGCCACGATATACAAACGCTTTTCGATTGGATGGATAGCCGCTGCCGACGGCTTAAAAAAACGCATATCGGAACCGGCCAGTTTCGCTATCTCCCGGTTATCGAAATGATAGATCGCAGTAGTATCAAAAGTTTTAGTAGCCAGGTCGAAGTTATAGGCACTGGTAATACCCAGGCGTTTATCGTCTTCACAATTTTTACAGATCATCACAATACTGTTCCTGGCGCTATCGAAATAGGTAGTTTCAAATTCTTGTTTGCCTTGTTTTTCCATTTTGTAATGGTTGCTGTACACACTGTCGGTAAACAGTCCACGTATCTGGTACAGGGAGCCACTGCTCTTTAGCACAAACCAACCGCTGTCTGTCAGACAGATATCTTCATAATCGCCATCTTTGGCGAATTTGTAATGTGGATACGGCACGGTGGCCGCCACATCTATCTGGTATATCCTTCCTTCTTCATCATTAATGGCCATGATCCGGTGTTCATCTGGATAAAGTACAATACCTGAAATTTCTTGCATAGATGCCCGTACTCTATATCGCACTGGTTCTTTGAGATCGTATCCGGCAGGCGAAGCGTATATTTTTTGTTCCCTATCGCTGAAAGCATTGCACGACAGTAACAATGAGAGCATAAATATTAAGCCAATCCGAACATCCATAGTGTAATTTTATAGCATAAAATTAACTTAAAAATGCAGTAACTTAGGTTCAATTTGTGAATTGTAATACATGAAATGGCGAACCTACCGTTATCAGTGCAACAAAAAACATAAAGTGTATAACGCTACTCGTCATTTCTTATCCTAATTTTCGTCTTCCATATGCAAAACAATGTTATTATAGATGCGGCCCGGGATTATGTGACTGCCCAGTATAAGCAGCATCCGCATCTGAATCTGGTATATCACAATCTGGTACATACACAAAATGTAGTGCAAGCGGCGGCACAGATTGCAGCCCATTACCGTTTGCAGGACGACGAATTATTGGCCGTTTATGTGGCTGCCTGGTTCCATGATATAGGCTATTTGATGGGCGATCCCAAAAAACACGAAGAAAATGGCGCACAGGCAGCTATTCAGTTCCTAAAGGAACAGCAAGCACCAGAAAATGTTCAAACCATGGTGCAAGGTGCTATTATGGCTACTAAAATGCCCCAATCGCCCCAAAACCTGGTAGAACAAATTGTTTGCGATGCCGACCTTTCCCATCTGGGGGCCAGAAACTTCCTAGACCGCAATAAGTTATTACGACGCGAATTAGAATTAACGCGTCAGCAGGAAATACCCGCTATTGATTGGCTGAATAACAACATCCAGTTTTTAACAGCACATCATTACCTGACCGACTACGCACAAACCCTTTATAAACAACAAAAGGAAGAAAATCTTGCTAAACTGAAAAAGAGGCTGGAAAAGAAAACAGCAGCAGAACGCCCTTCCATAGTGCCAGTAGCTACTTCCGCCGATGCTGCAACCCGTCCATCTTCTTCTATCGCGATAAAGCTCAAAAAAGAAAAGGAAAAGAAAAAAGAAAAACCGGACCGCGGAGTGGAAACCATGTTCAGAACTACTTCCACCAACCATATCCGCCTCAGTTCCATGGCAGATAGCAAAGCGCATATCATGATCTCTGTAAATTCTATTATTATTTCTGTGATCCTGAGCGTGCTGGTACGACGGCTGGAAGATTATCCCAACATGATGGTGCCTTCCCTTATTTTCCTGACTACTGCTGTATTAACCGTTATCTTTTCTGTGCTGGCCACCCGCCCCAATGTTACCAGCGGACTCTTCACCAGAACAGATATTGAAAAGAAAGATGCCAACCTTTTATTCTTTGGTAACTTTTATAAAATGCACGAGGAAGAATATGAATGGGGCATGAAACAAATGATGAATGATGCGGATTTTCTGTACAGTAGCATGACCCGCGATATTTACCACCTGGGTGTGGTATTAGGACATAAATACAAGCTACTGCGTATATCCTATAACATCTTCATGTTTGGACTTATTATTTCTGTAATTGCCTTCTTAATAGCGGCTATTTTCTTTCCGGTTAAAGCTTAGTAATCTATGGCTATTCCTTTATTTAACCGCGACCTGAGCTGGTTATCATTCAATTACCGCGTACTGCTGATGGCAGCCGACCAACAGGTGCCTCTATACGAACGTATTAAGTTCCTTTCTATATACTCTTCTAACCTGGATGAGTTTTTCCGGGTTAGGATGCCCGCCATGCTGGCTATTAATAAGGTACTTGAGCAAGACCCGGAAGCGGGTGAAAACGAATCTACCAACCCAGAAACCCTGCAAGAAGTATTACAGGAAATCAACCGGCAACAACAAGAATATGGCCGGATATTTACCGGCAGCGTGTTACCAGATCTGCTATCACAAGGGGTGCAACTATATTATAATCAGCCCTTTGCCGGCGAACACCTAGATTTTACCCGCAACTACTTCCTGACCACTGTACTGGCTTACCTGCAACCAGTATGGATTAATGGTAAAAAGTCGAAAAAGATATTTCTGGAAAACAATGCCCTGTACCTGGCTATAACACTGGTACCGGACAATAATACCACTATCCAGGAATATGTAGTGGTAAATATACCCGCCACTTTACCACGTTTTCTACAATTACCCCCTCTGAACGGCAGGCATTATATTGCTTTCCTCGATGATATTATACGTGCCCATCTCAACTACCTTTTTCCGGGTTATACCATCACTGCGTGCCAGAGCGTAAAGCTTACCCGCAATGCTGACATAGATATGGATGAGGTAAAAGGAGATATCCTGGAAGAAGTTGAAACGCTGATCCGTAAACGTGAGCTAGGCCTACCTACCCGCTTCCTGTATGATGCCAACATTGCTGTTTCCTTGCTGCACTTCCTGGCCAAGCAATTTGATATCAGGGAAGATGAACTGGTAATAGGCGGAAGTTATCATAACCTGAAAGACCTGGCCTCCCTGCCCATACCGCCCGGCCTCACCCATCCGGAATACCCGAAAGTGATACCGGCGGCCAACAAAGCAGCAATAGCCACCGACCGGCTGTTAGACCTGGTACTGGAACGCGATCTGTTATTGCATCTCCCCTACCAGCGCTATGATGAGGTACTACGTTTTTTCAACGAAGCCGCAGCAGACCCGGATGTAGCAGAAATATATGTCACCTTGTACCGCATAGCTTCCGGCTCTCAGATAGCGCAGGCGCTAATCTCCGCTGCCCGCAATGGTAAAAAAGTAACTGTTTTTGTAGAGCTGAAAGCCCGTTTTGATGAGGCTAACAACATCCGCTGGGCCAAGAGAATGAAAGAAGCCGGCGTAAGACTGATATACAGTATCCCCGGGATGAAGGTACACGCTAAAACAGCACTGGTAAAACGTAACCGCGGCTATAACTGGGATTATTTTGGCCTGATCGCCACCGGTAATTTCAATGAAAATACCGCGCGCTTTTATACCGATCACGTATTATTTACCTCCCATGTAGGCATTACCCGGGAAATGGAACTGTTATTCCTTTACCTGCAAAGCAGGGAACAACCGGCAACTTATGATTTCCTGAACTTCCAGCACCTGCTGGTAGCCCAGTTTAATATGACCACCCGATTTACTGACCTGATAGACCGGGAAATTAAACACGCCCAGGAAGGAAAACCAGCCCATTTAACCATCAAGCTCAATAACCTGCAGGAAAGGGGCATGATCGATAAACTATACGAAGCCAGTGATGCCGGCGTACAAATAAACCTCATCGTACGCAGTATCAACTGCCTGGCTACCAACATCCCGCAAAGCCGGAATATCCAGGTGATCCGGATCGTAAACCGGTACCTGGAACATGCCCGGGTATTTATTTTCCATAATAATGGCCAGGAAGAAGTATATATGGGCTCTGCCGACTGGATGAACCGGAACCTGCATCGACGTATAGAAGTATGCATACCGGTATATAACCCCGCCTTGCAACAACAACTGAAAGATATTATACACCTGCAGCTGGAAGACAGTAATAACGCCCAGTTCGCCATACAAACGTATGTGGAAAATATAGTGTAAATTAGATAAACTGAATAATAGATTTCTTATGATGAAGTATGTTTGGACGCTGATATTAAGCATCACCTTTGCCATCCCTGCTACGCAGGCACAAACACCCGCACACGACCTGGAACATATTTATACCCCTACTGCAGACGCTAAGGCAGATATTGCCGCTGCCATCAAGCAGGCCGCCCAGGAAAACAAACACGTACTGTTACAAATCGGTGGAAATTGGTGTATCTGGTGTAAACGGCTGTATAAATTCGTTGAAGACGATGCAGCGCTAAAATCCGCTATGGACAACAATTACGTAGTATACCACCTCAATTACAGCAAGGAAAACAAGAACCTGCCTACCTTGAAAGAGCTGGGATATCCACAACGTTTTGGTTTTCCGGTGTTGGTAGTACTGGATGCCAAAGGCAACCGCCTGCATACCCAAAATTCCGGCCTGTTGGAATCTGCAGACTCTTACGATAAAAAGAAGGTGCAGGAATTCCTGAAACAATGGTCGCCCGCAGCCTTGCTGCCTTCCAATTACACCAACGAATAACATCGTTATGGATAATAGCATGACCACTTTTAATACGGATGCTGTACAATCTTTCCTGAAGTTTGTACGGCATCCGTTTAAGTTTTCAGCCTTCTTGCTCTGGAAGCTGCCTGCAGCCTGGCTTTCGGGTGTACGTTTACGCTTCATAGATACAGAAACCTGCATTACGAGTGTGCCTTTCCGTTGGCTATCACAAAACCCTTTCCGCTCTACTTATTTTGCTTGCCTGGCGATGGCGGGAGAGCTAAGCACCGGCCTTCCTGCGATGATGTATGTGCGCAGCGCTCCTAAGCGTATATCCATGCTTGTTACCGGCATGGAATCTGTTTTTATAAAAAAGGCTACCGGCCTCACCATATTTACCTGTACAGAGCTTCCATTACTAAGATCTGCCATTGAAAACACCCTTAATAATGATACCCCCCAAACAGTGACCCTGCATACAGAAGGCCGCGACAAAGACGGCATATTAATTGCCACCTTTGCGATCACCTGGTCGTTTAAAAGTAAATCGTAAATCGTGGTCCTTTCACCCTAAACAAACGATATGAAAATTGCATTTCACGGCGCCGCACGCACCGTTACAGGATCTAAGCACCTGATTACCCTCAAGAACGATAAAAAGATTCTATTGGATTGCGGTATGTTCCAGGGAATGGGACATGATACAGACAGCCTTAACAGGGATTTTGGATTTGACCCACAGGAAATCACCTATATGGTGCTGTCGCATGCACACATCGATCACTCCGGCCTGATTCCCCGGCTCGTAAAAATGGGGTACAACGGAGACATCTTTTGTACCGCCGCCACACGCGACATGACGGAAATATTGCTGCTCGATTCTGCAGAGATACAGGAAGATGATGTACAATTCACCAATAAAAGGATGGCTAAAGAAGGGTTGCCCTACGTGCAACCTCTATATAGCATGGAAGATGCTAAAATAGCGATCCGCTCACTATTGCCCGTAGACTTCAACACCTGGTACCAGATCGACCCGGATGTGCAACTGATGTTTACCGACGCCGGCCATATCGTGGGCGCAGCGTGCGTGCATTTACGCATTACCGAAAACGGCAAAACCGAACAAATCACTTTCAGTGGCGACATAGGCCGGTACAACGATGCCATACTGAAATCACCTGCTGTATTCCCCCAAGCCGACTATATCCTAATGGAATCTACCTACGGCAGCACCCTCCATGCCGACGCTAAACCCTCAGATGAAGAATTACTCCGCTATATACACGAAACCTGTGTAGAAAAAAGAGGTAAACTGATCATTCCGGCTTTCAGCGTAGGCCGCACCCAGGAACTGTTATATGCCCTTAATAACGCGCAGCTGAATGGCATACTGCCTAAAGTAGACATTTTTGTGGACAGCCCCCTTTCTACTGAAGCTACCGCTGTTACCAAGGCACACCCGGAGGTATTTAACCGGGCGGTTTCCAATTTGCTGAAGAGGGACAAAGATCCCTTCGATTTTCCCGGCTTACACTATATTAAAAGCGTAGATGAATCTAAATCACTGAACTTCCGCAAAGCGCCCTGCGTAATTATTTCTGCTTCCGGCATGGCAGAAGCAGGACGGGTAAAACACCACATCGCCAATAATATCGATGAGCCTCAAAACACCATCCTTATGGTAGGCTATTGCGAACCACAGTCGCTAGGAGGTAGGCTTATCAGTGGCGCCAAAGAAGTCTCTATTTTTGGTACCCGCTACCAGGTAGTGGCGGAAGTAGGCATGATCCGCTCTATGAGCGCACATGGCGACTATGAAGATTTAAGCCAGTGGCTATCCTGCCAACAACCGGGCGATATAAAGAAACTTTTCCTGGTACACGGAGAATATGAAGTGCAAAAAATTTTTAAAAACTGGTTGCTGAAAAAAGGATTCAAGGATATAGAAATCCCTGAAAGGCACTATGAAATAGGACTCACCTAAGTAAGACAGGGGCTTAGCACCACTATGAATAAGGATTTGAGTACATCTTATTCTTCCACCAACGGAAACCAAATATTCACCCGCGTACCCTTGGCCTTGCCGCCCTCATCTACCAGGTCTTCTATATCGAAGCAAGCATCCACGTTAAACCGGCTGTTATACAACGATAAGCGGTCGCGGGTAATCTGCAATCCCCTCGACTGGTGCCGGGGTTTATTGGCCCTTTGCATCGCAGCTGCTTTTTCCCGGCCTATTCCATTGTCTTCAATTGTGCATAGAATACGGTCATTCACCTTTTTAAACTTGATGACCAGCCGCCCTTTTCCTTTCTCATGGACCAATCCATGCCAGATAGCATTTTCTACAAAAGGCTGAATGATCATGGTGGGTATTTCTATCATGTTGGCATCCAACGAAGGATCTATCTGGATAGTATATTCAAATTCATCTGTTAACCGCAGCTTTTCCAGCTCCATATAGTTTTCCAGGACACTCACCTCCTGGGCAACAGTAGTGTGGTTTAACTGTGAATTATCTAATACATGCCGTATCAGTTTTGCAAAGCGGCTCAGGTAAGAAAGCGCCTGTTCCGTTTCGCTCTTCATCATAAAGATTTGGATGGAATTGAGCGCATTGAAAATGAAATGCGGATTCATTTGCGCCCGCAGCGCTTTCATCTCCAATTGTGCTATTTGTTGCTGCATGGCCTCTCTTTGTTTGGCCTCTTTTTTAATGCCGGAAATACGCAACCTGAAATAAAGGTACACCAATGAGGCGGCAGCCAGTAAACAAAGCAGTTTAAACCATCCCGTTTGCCAGAAGGCCGGTTTAATAAAGATCTGCAGTGTACTGATATGGTCTGAAAACGTACCGGCTGTATTTACAGCCCGCACCCGGAAAAGATAGTTGCCTGGAGGCAGGTTGGTATATTTGGCCACCAGGATATTATCCGTATGTACCCAGTTTTCATCTACTCCTTCCAACTGGTAATAGTAGCGCATTTTTTCCTGGTGGTATTGCAAGCTTTTAAATTCTATGCTGATAAAGTTCTGCTTATAGCTGAGGGTAACCGGCACGCTGTCGCGCAACGCTGCCTGGATCAATATTATACTGTCTAGTGCTTTCAGGTTTACAATGGTAACATCCGGCGGCGGCGGTGCCACACGCAAACTGGAAGGGTTAAACGAAACAACATGGTCAGATGCTCCTACCAACAGGTCGCCATTCCTTTGGGTAATGATGCAGCGGCGTACTTTCCGGGTGTTATCAATAATATCATCTCCCTGGATAAAAGTTTCGAGCCGGTCGTCCAGTAAAAAATAACGGTAAAAGCCATATTGGGTAGTTAACCATATGCTTCCCGGCTCACCTTTGGCCATACTTAGTACCCATTGATCAAACAATTGGTTATTTATCTTCAATGGACGGGAAGTATGCTTACGGGTGTTATACACCCAGAGTCCATGATCTGTGCCAGCCAGCAGAAGACTATCATTATATGGCAACAGGCAGGTGATATTGCCGTAACAATGTGTATGCCATTCAAATAGCTCGCTGCGGGTAATGCGCCGCTGATGGGGATTAAAGCTGATTAAGCCCGCTCCGCTGGTGCCCAGCCACAATATTGTATCCCCTTGCGGTACGATGTCCATCACCGACACGGGGCGCTTCAGGGAATCTGTTAGTTCGTTGAAATACTGGAAGGTATTGCATTGTGGATTCCAGCTGGCCAGGCCTCTTTTGTATAGGCCTATCCAAACAGTGGTATCATATTGAGGCTGCAGGTGCAGGAGTGTTTGTTCAAATAGCAACGGGGAAGATAAATGTTGAACGAATTTTCCTTTAGCAGGATCAAAAAGGGAAAGGTTACCATTTTCCTGGCCTACGAGGATAGTACCATCTTTTAATTCAGCAAAGCTCCATACCAATCCACGTTCTTCCGGCAGGGTAATATCTGGGCCATCTCCATCATGCACATAGTTACGGATCAGGTCTAAATTAGGAGTGAGCCAACTAAAACCTTTACCCCAATATCCTACATACACATTACCATTAGTTGCCTGGTAGATACCGGTCACTTCAGCTGCCGGCAGCTTTTCAGGTGTACCTGGAAAAGTGGTGCGGCTATCAAATATCCGGAAAGTGTTGTTATGTAGACTAATGATATTCACGCCGTAATCGGTGCCTATCCACAAGTGCCCTTCCCGGTCGCTCAGGAAGCAATTGGCCTCATAAATGTAATGCAGCCCCTTTTCGTCTGTATTGTTAGCGTTAATATTAAGGTCAAAACGATCACGGGGCCGGTTATACCGGAAAATACCGCCCTTTTCCGTAGCTACCCATACCTTTTGGGTAATATCGGTAATGAGGTCAAAGATTGCATCATTTCCTACACCATCCTTACCGAATACCTTGTCTGCTGGCGTTTTAAAGGTATAGTCGCGTAGCTTATGCGTGTGTTGGTCATAGCAATACAGCCGGCCATGCCGGCCCGCCATCCATACCTGATGGTGGTGAAGGTCCCGGTAAAATTTCTTAAAACTGTTGTCGATGTCCAGTATGGGCAGGCGCATGGGATTATTCCGGCGGCAGTACAACTCCTTCCTCCGGGCGTCCAATATATACATCCCGTTTTTACCGCTGATCCATAGTTGGCCTGCCTCATCTTCCATGATCGCATCAGTCATTTGCATGCGGTCGGCTTCCGGGATCATGGCAGCTTTCTGGAAGTTAAAAGTACTTTCGTTGAAACACAGCAGCCCATCAAGGGTAGTGGCCCAGATAACGCCTGCACGGTCTTGTATGATCTGGCTACATTGGAGTCCTTCGGGCCGTATGGCTTTACCGCTTACGCCCAGGGCTTTTATTTTATCTGTCACCGGATCGTATACGCGGATATTATCCGGGGTTCCCATCCATATACGGCCTTTCTTATCTTCACACAGGCAGATATCATCATAGTAGATGGAGCCCGGCACTCTATCGAAGCTGGCAACTGTTACCAGGTTGGCGCCATCATAACGTTGCAGGGCTGTGCTGGCGATCCATATAAATCCCCGGCGGTCTTGCATAATGGCAGATACATGGTTACTTGCCAATCCATTGCTGATATCCAGATGGGTAAAGCTGTAAGCTGCATTGCCTGGTTGCTGTGCCTGCGCTACTGGCAGGCATATGAAGAACCACAACAGGTAAAAACAATACCTGGCCAGATTTTGCCATCGCAACGTATACATCCTAATATGCCGCAGCATCATTGAATATTCAGGAGAAAGTGGCTGTAAAGTACTAAATGTTGTTGTGAAATACATTACATAACAGGTGAGAGAAAATAAAAAAGGACTCCTTATAGAAGTCCTTTTTCTTGTACCACGTACGGGAATCGAACCCGTGATTCCTCCGTGAAAGGGAGGCGTCTTAACCCCTTGACCAACGCGGCGTTTTCGTTTGGGATTGCAAAGATAGGAAAATGTTTTACAATCCAAAAAAAAATTGAATTCTCTTGTAAAGATAAGGAGATTAATACGTTTATCCACTATTATTTCCTGTAAGCCAGCACATCCCTATCCGCCACTGTATTGGATTACAGCTGATTCCTTTCCATCATTCTATTCCCATAAAAAAATTTCCACTATCCTCTTAATGCGGCAATTAAATTAACCGTTAAGGCCACTACAAAAGTATTCAGCAAGAAGGAAAGTAAACCATGCACCAAAACTGTTCTCCTGATCACACGGCGGCTGACGGTAACATCGGATACCTGGAAGGTCATACCAATCACAAAAGCGAAATAGGCGAAATCAATATAGTCTGGATTTTTCTCTGACGGAAAACCCAATCCACCGGCATGTTGATTTTTGTCTGCCTGGTCATCATCATAATACAGATCTGCATAATGAAAAGTAAAAGTAGTATGCACCATCATCCATGAAGCCAGCATACCTGTAATACCCACCGGCAGATACAACTGCGACCCTGCCGTCGCCTTAGGAGAAAGCATTAGCAACAATACAATCACCAGGCTGGCTATAGCAGCAATAATCACAACAGCTGAAACAAAAATGCGGCTACCGTCATCTATCCTTCCCCAGGTGCGTATCTCAGGCACTGTACGGTTATAAAAAACGATCCATCCGGTAGTGATAAAGGAAATAGCAAAAACATCCCATAACAATACATAAAATATCAACGGGTGCATAGCAACTTTGGCAAGCCAGCAACAGAGTAATACACTCATGGATAATCCGATGCTTACTATTACCCGCTGCGTTGGATGCATGCCTACCAGTAATGTAACGGCTTGCTTGTTCTTCATAACTATTACTTATATACTAAAGATACCCGATTTTTCATCGCCTTTATATCATTATACTAAAATTATTACGCTGCCTGATAAAGGATATGGTACGTTCTTAAATGGGCTGAAGTATTGATATAACTGTAACGGTTATACGTTTTTATAATTGTACACCTTGGGTTTATGCATTAGCCAATAGCATTGGCTATTTACAGTCAAAGTGGATATATATTTTTTTAAAACATTTTAATAAAAGCGAATCTGAATGGGGAAGATATGGAGGTATACCAATAAAAAAAGCACTTATTACTAAGTGCTTTTTCTTGTACCACGTACGGGAATCGAACCCGTGACTCCTCCGTGAAAGGGAGGCGTCTTAACCCCTTGACCAACGCGGCATTGTGTTTTGGGATTGCAAATGTAGAACCTTATTTTATATTTCCAAAAAAAATTTTCATCACCTAAAATTATATTGATTAATAAAGGTATTGATTGTAAATTCGCCTTCGATTTTTTCATACTCAAATCACGATGTAAAATGGGAACTACTCTCAAAATTGGTATTAATGGTTTCGGTCGTATTGGCCGGTTGGTATACCGCCAGATTTACAAAATGCCCGGCATTGATGTGGTAGCTATCAATGACCTCACCAGCCCTCAAGTGCTGGCGCATTTGCTGAAATATGATTCAGCCCAGGGTAGATTCGATGCAGAAGTTAAACATTCCGACAACGCAATTAATGTGAACGGTGAAGATGTGAAGATATATGCACAAAAAGATCCAACCCAAATTCCATGGAAAGAGCATGACATCGATGTAGTGATCGAATGTACTGGGTTTTTCACAGACAAAGACAAAGCGGCGGCTCACCTTACAGCAGGAGCTAAACGCGTTGTAATTTCTGCTCCAGCTACAGGTGATCTCAAAACGATCGTTTTCAACGTTAACCATGATATCCTCGATGGTAGCGAAACTATTATTTCCTGCGCTTCCTGCACTACCAACTGCCTGGCTCCTATGGCAAAAGTATTGCAAGACAACTATGGTATTGCTAACGGTTTAATGACTACCGTGCACGCCTACACTAACGACCAGAATACCCTGGATGCACCACATCCAAAAGGTGACCTGCGCCGTGCACGTGCTGCTGCTGCCAACATCGTTCCTAACAGCACTGGCGCCGCTAAAGCTATCGGCCTGGTACTGCCTGCCCTGAAAGGCAAACTGGATGGTAACGCACAACGCGTACCAACCATTACCGGTTCACTGACTGAACTAACTACGATCCTTGAGAAAAAAGTAACTGTTGAAGAAATCAACGCTGCGATGAAAGCCGCATCCAATGAATCTTTCGGTTATACTGAAGATGAAATCGTGAGTTCAGACATTATCGGTACCCACTTCGGTTCCCTGTTTGATGCTACTCAAACCAAAGTACAGACCGTTGGCGACCACCAACTGGTAAAAACTGTATCCTGGTACGATAACGAAATGAGCTATGTATCACAACTGGTTCGTACTGTAAAGTACTTCGCCGGTCTGATCGCTAAATAATTCATTCCATATAAAGTGCTCCCGGATTAAACCGGGAGTTTTTTTAAAATTCCGCGGAACTACACCATAGCAGCAAATAACCAGATCTTCTTGGTTGAATACTTGCTTTGTGCTGTTGGTACCGCGGTTTTTTAGTATTATCCTCATCCTCTTCTCGTTATCTTAAATTGATACATATGAGCAAGTTCACTGATTTTAACTTCAACGGCCACAAAGCTTTGATCCGCGTGGATTTCAACGTGCCTTTGAACGATAAATTTGAAATTACCGACGATACCCGCATGCGTGCAGCGGTACCTACCATCCAGAAAATACTGAAAGATGGCGGTGCGGTAATCCTGATGTCTCACCTGGGTCGCCCGAAAGATGGCCCTACCGATAAATATTCTTTAAGACACCTCGTATACCACCTGATTTCCCTGCTTAACGGTACTACCGTTAAGTTTGCAGAAGATTGCATAGGTCCTGTAGCTGAAAAAGCGGCGACAGACCTCCAAATGGGCGAAGTGCTGTTGCTGGAAAACCTCCGTTTCCACAAAGCAGAAGAAAAAGGCGATCCTACTTTCGCAGAACAACTGGCTAAGCTGGGCGATGTATATGTAAATGACGCATTTGGTACCGCTCACCGTGCACATGCTTCTACCGCTGTAATTGCACAATTCTTCCCTCAAGACAAACGCATGTTCGGTTTACTGATGGAAGCAGAAGTAAGCAGCGCACAGAAAGTACTGAACAATGCCGAAGCGCCATTTACAGCTATCCTCGGCGGCGCCAAGGTAAGCGACAAGATCCTGATCATCGAAACACTGATGGAACGCGCCAACAACCTCATTATCGGAGGCGGCATGGCATATACCTTCCTGAAAGCACAGGGTAAAGAAATTGGTAGCTCCCTCTGTGAAAACGATAAACTGGACCTGGCCAATGAATTGATCGCCAAAGCGAAGGCCCGGGACATACAATTACTATTGCCAGTAGACTCTGTAGCGGCAGATAAATTTGCGGCAGATGCTAATACACAAGAGGTTTCCAACGATAATATCCCTGCAGGATGGATGGGCCTAGACATAGGACCTAAATCTGTAGTGCTTTTCGGCGAAACGATCGCTGCTTCTAAAACAATCCTGTGGAACGGTCCTATGGGCGTTTTTGAAATGATACCTTTCCAGGGAGGCACCAAAGGCGTAGCAGAAGCCATCGTGAAAGCCACTGCCAACGGTGCCTTTTCACTAGTAGGCGGCGGCGACTCTGTAGCGGCGGTAAACCAATTCGGTATCGCAGACAAAGTAAGTTATGTATCTACCGGCGGCGGCGCCTTGCTGGAGTTCTTCGAAGGAAAAGAACTGCCTGGCATCGCTGCAATAGGCGAATAATCAGCTGTATATAGCCGCTGGCGGCTATATACTTAAAAAGCTATCCCGGCATGTTAAGCGGAGATTAACTCTCCTACAAAATGCCAGGATAGCTTTTTGCTTTTTGTTATCTTACAGGCTATCGTTAAAACTATCTGTCATGAATAAACGCTTGCTATGGTATCCGGCTATCATCGGTATTTTTGGAGCGCTCATATGGGTCATTATCCAAAAAGGCCAATCATTGCCTGTAAATGCAGCCATTATAACCCATGCACCTGTTGCTACCGGTGCCACAACTACCAATAGCTGGTGGCATTACCTGGATAATCTTAAGCATCCATTGGGATTATTGCTGTTACAAATCATTATCATCATGCTGGCCGCCCGGTTGTTTGGAAAGCTGGCCAGTAAACTACAACAACCTGCCGTAGTGGGGGAAATTATTGCCGGCGTATTGCTGGGGCCTTCTCTTCTGGGATGGGTTAGCCCTTCTTTTTCGGCTTTCCTCTTTCCTGTGGAATCACTGAAAAATCTACAGTTCCTTAGTCAGATAGGATTGGCTTTTTTCATGTTCATTGTAGGAATGGAGCTGGATATCAGCAAAATCCGGAATAAAGCGCACGATGCAGTAATGATCAGTCATGCCAGCATTATTATCCCGTTTTTCCTGGGAGTTTGTCTGGCTTATTTCCTCTTTACACGGTTTGCACCTGCACAGGTCAGCTTTTTATCTTTTGCATTGTTTATGGGCATTGCCATGAGCATTACTGCCTTTCCTGTATTAGCCAGGATAGTGCAGGAAAGAAAGCTTACGCATACCCCCTTGGGCATCATGGCCATTACCTGTGCCGCTGCCGATGATATCACTGCCTGGTGTATATTAGCTGTAGTAGTAGCTATTGTAAATGCCAGCGGTTTATTAAGCGCAGTTATTACCATCTTGCTGGCGTTGGTATTTGTTGTTATTATGTTGTTGGTAATACGTCCTTGGTTGGCACGTACTACATCAGCGCAAATCGAAAAAGGACGGCAAAAAGCAGCTATTTCCCTGGTATTTCTCACCTTACTGATATCTGCCTGGTTAGCGGAAGTAATAGGTATACACGCCTTGTTTGGCGCCTTCCTTGCCGGAGTGATCATGCCCCCTGCCACTAATATCCGGCAATTGCTCACCGAACGCCTGGAAGATGTAAGCGTATTATTGTTATTGCCTATATTCTTTGTGTACACGGGCTTAAGAACGCATATTGGTTTGTTGAACCAGAGCGATCTTTGGATAATATGTATCATCATCCTGCTGGTAGCAGTAACCGGAAAATTTGGTGGCAGCGCTATAACGGCCAGGCTAATGGGACAACCCTGGCGCCAGGCAGTATCTATCGGCGCATTAATGAATACCCGTGGGTTAATGGAATTGATCGTATTGAATATTGGCTTCGATCTAGGTATCCTCTCACCCGAAATTTTTGCCATGATGGTACTGATGGCTTTGGCTACGACCTTTATGACCGGCCCGATACTAGACCTGGTAGCTTTCAGTGAAAGACGGAAAAAAATGGTGACTGCATAAAACGAAAGCCCCAGAGAAGCTTCCTCCGACTCTATCGGGGCACAGAATAAAAAGAGGATATATCCAAAATAAATGGAGTCTCTGAGCATCGTTTAAACAACCACTTGTCTCCATCAGGTACCCAAATAAAAAAGGGTGTATCAATTATATTGATACACCCTTTTTACAAATCCCTATTAAGGAAAAATATGATTAAGCTGTTTTCTTTCTTTTGGCGCTAGTATGTTTTTTAGCGGCTACGGTATGTTTCTTAGAAGAAGAGCTATATTTATTAGTGCTGATAGCCGTTTTCTTTGCTGATACATTGTTTTTATCGGCCATCCTCACCGGCGGCGGAAATTTAGATTTATCCACACCCGAGACTTTATCATCAAGGGTAAGCTGTACCGATTCCTTGAGCATCTCATCCTTTTCGGCCATGAACTGCTTCATTTTCTCTTTTGGAATACGCAGATCGTAGGTGTTTTCTGCACTGGACATTGCTTTAGCGAAACCAGGGTTGAAGCGGTCTAGTTCAGTAACGGTCATATCCAGCTTTTTAGCGATAGCTTCCAGGCGGTATTTACCGGTTACGTTGATTTCTACGGTATTGTAGATTTCTTCCTCTGTTAACGGACCTCTTGCTACAGCAACAGCCATGTTATCCTCCATAGGCGTATTCATTGTAACGGCTTTATTGCTGTTATCGTCGTCGCTTACGCCGAAGAAGTTATTGAACCTATCAAGGATATAACCAGTAGCAATAAATTTATACACGTGGTTACGGGATTCTGCCGGCAAGAAATATTGCATACCCCAGAAATCCGTACGTCCACTGGCGTTAATAGCGCGTTGTACGCCACCTGCGCCGCAGTTGTAGGCGGCTACCACCAGTAACCAGTCGCCGAATTGGGCATAAAGCTGGTTCAGGAACTGGGCAGCTGCCTGAGTAGATTTATAGAAATCTTTTCTCTCGTCTAATTTTTTACCCACACTCAAACCAAAGATACGCGCAGTACCTGCCATAAACTGCCAGGCGCCTACGGCCCCAACTCTGGAGCGGGCATTGGTATTAAAGCTGGACTCTATCACCGCAAGGTATTTCATTTCCTCAGGGATACCATTATCACGAAACACCTTTTCGATCATGGTAAAATAAGGTTGTCCTTTATCGATCATGATCTGGAGATGTTGACTATACCGGGTGGCATAGTTACTCACATAACCTGCTACCAGGTTATTATTGATCTGCTCATACACTTTCGGACTACGAATAGTATTGGGCAGGCTTTGTGCGCCTTTCTTCACCGCCACGGAAGTGGGTGAAGCTAATACTGTATCCTTCAGTAAATTTACTTTGTGATTCAGTTTTAGTACAGGAGTATCAGGCCCTTTCGTCGAAAGGACTGTCTCTTTAGGATTACTATTGCCTCCCATCGCACACAGAGTCACTAAACTTGCTGGCAACAGCAGTAGTAAAAAGATTTTTCTCATACAATTTATTTTAAACAACAATCACTTGCTCTTTAGCCATCAGGCGATTGGCTATTTGTAACAAGCTTTCCTCGCTAAACTTTCTTGTGATGATCTGTACGCCATAAGGCATTCCGTTTGAATGCCGGCACAAGGGAACGGATATGGCCGGTACCCCTGCCAGATTTGCCAGTACCGTATATATATCTGCCAGGTACATGGCTATTTGATCGTCAGTTTTTTCTCCTAATTTAAATGCTGTGGTAGGCACAGTTGGCATTAAAATAGCGTCGTTCTCCTCTAATATCTCATTTAATTTCTCAGTAACAAGACGCCTAACTTGTTGTGCCTTAGTATAATATGCGTCGTAATAACCTGCACTCAACACAAAGGTCCCTAGTAAGATACGACGTTTTACCTCTTTTCCAAACCCCTCAGATCTATTTTTTTTATAAAAAGCTGTCAAATCGAGGTTTTTTTCCTCAGTTCTGTGTCCAAATTTCACCCCATCATACCGGGATAAATTAGACGATGCTTCTGCAGTAGTCAGCACATAATAGGCTGGTACAATGTGGTCGAGGTATTCAAAACTTTTTCCTGATACCATATGACCCTGGTCTTGCAACTTCTCGAAGAAGTCAATAAACCCTTCTCTCATCTCCTTGTCCAGACCATCGTGGTACTGAGCATCTCTTAAATACGCGAATTTATACGTTTTATTGTCTGCAGATGTCCCTAAGTGTGTTAAATAATTAGGAACTTCTCGTTGAGAGGCCGTACTATCGAATTCGTCTGGGCCGGCCATTATCTGTAGAACTGCTGCCACATCTCCAATATCCCTGCCAAAGATCCCTATTTGATCAAAAGAGGAGGCATAAGCGATGAGCCCGTAACGCGAGATACGGCCGTAAGTAGGCTTTAATCCAATTACGCCACAAAAGTCTGCCGGTTGACGAACAGAGCCACCTGTGTCGCTGCCTAAGCTAATTTGGCAGAGATCTGCCTGTATGGCTACTGCCGAACCGCCAGAAGAGCCTCCCGGAACCCGGGAATTATCCAGCGCATTCAGGGTAGGCCCGAAAGCAGAATTTTCATTGGTAGATCCCATTGCAAACTCATCGCAATTCAGATTACCAATGATAATAGCATCTGCCGCCAGTAGCCGTTCTACTGCGGTAGCCGAAAAAAGTGATTTAAACCCTTCCAGTATATGGGAAGCGGCACTTACATTATGACCTTTATAGCAGATTACATCTTTAATACCTATCACCACACCTGCCAGCACACCCAGCTGTTCCCCATTTTTAAGACGGGCATCTAACTGTTGTGCCTTTTCCAGGGCCTCCTCCTCATACACTTCCAGGAAGGCATTTAAATGTTTTAGCTGGGCTATGCGGTCCAGATAATAACGTACCTGTACCGTACAGCTTGTTCTGCCGGCGTATAATGCTTCATGAAAAGAGATTATACTGCTGAATTCAGACAAGACTAAACCAGTTAAATATAGATTTTAGAAAAACTCCTAGCGGGAGCTATTGGTACATATTATGCGTTGTGCTCAGATTGTTGAGGAGCATCTGTGGTTGCTGCAGGTACAGAAGATTGTACAGATTTTTCTTTCATACCTTCTTCAATTTCCTGACGCACATTATTTTTGGCGTCATTAAATTCACGGATACCTTTACCCAGGCCGCGCATTAATTCAGGGATTTTCTTGCCACCAAACAGCAGCAATACTACTACAGCGATTAAAAGCAGCTCGGACATACCAATATCCTGCAATATCAAAAAGGATGATTTAACAAAAGCAGTTGTCATCGTTTCAAAGGTTTATATAGTTCAGCCCACAAAGATAGCGCATAAATCGGGTTTTCCACCCCGCACTTTTGCCTTGTAGGAGATTTAATCCCATTTTAAGAAACGAAAAAAGCGGCACCGCAGAGGTCCCGCTTTTAACAAATTTCCCTGTATTTATACTAAACCCTTTTTTCTTTGATACGGGCTTTCTTACCAGCACGTTCACGCAGGTAGTAAAGCTTAGCTCTTCTAACTTTACCCACTTTGTTCAACACGATACCATCGATATGAGGAGAGTAAAGCGGAAACAGTCTTTCCACGCCTATGCCATCAGAAATTTTTCTAACAGTGAAAGAAGTCGTGAATCCTGTACCCTGGATTTTCAACACATCACCTTTAAAGGACTGAATCCTTTCTTTATTACCTTCCACGATTTTATAATTGACAGTGACGTTGTCGCCTGCTTTAAACTTCGGGTACTGTTTGTTAGCTGTCAGTTGTTCGTGAACAAACGAAATTGCGTTCATCTTTCAAATATTTATGGGAGTGCAAAAGTAAGTCAAGAAATAGCATTTACCAAATTAAAAAATAAGAATTTATGCTTTCAGATAGTAATGCTTTCTATATGACCTCTAAATCACCCTGTTATAATAAATCCGGTCTACGTTGCCGGGTTCTTTCTACAGATTCCTGATGACGCCATTCTTCTATTTTTTTATGGTCGCCACTCAAGAGAATATCAGGCACCTTCCAGCCCCGGAAATCTACCGGGCGGGTATATACAGGCGGCGCCAGTAAATTATCCTGGAAGGAGTCTGACAAGGCGCTGGTTTCGTCGTTCAGCACCCCGGGCAACAACCGGCCAATGGCATCCACCAATACGGCTGCTCCCAACTCCCCTCCACTCAGTACATAATCGCCAATGGAAATCTCTTTTGTGATAAAGTGATCCCGGATACGCTGATCAATGCCTTTATAATGACCGCAAAGCATTAACAAGTTGCCTTTCAGCGACAGCTGGTTGGCCATCCTCTGGTTCAGCGTTTCTCCATCGGGCGTCAGGTAAATGATTTCATCGTATTGCACCTTGGCCTGCAACGACTCAATAGCATTCACAATAGGCTCCAGCATCATCACCATACCGGCTCCACCACCAAACTGGTAATCATCTACCTGATTATGTTTCAGGCTAGAGTACTGCCGCAACGGATGTACATGTATCTCCAGTAAGCCTTTTGCTTGCGCCCGTTTCATAATGGAATGGGAAAGCGGACTTTCCAGCAATTCCGGCAACACAGAAATTATATCTATACGCATACCTTTTAGCTTTTAGGAGTTCGCGACTAGTAGCTACTGCTAGGTTGTTGCTTACAACATTTGATTAGCCCAAGGCTATTCAGTGTATAATTCCACCAGGCCAGCCGGTAAATTCAGGTGTAGCACCTGGTTCTTCTTGTCAACTTTTACGAGCGACTGTTCATTTACCGGTAATAAAGCCTCTTTTCCCTTGATCATTACCTTCACCAGCACTTGCATAGGCATTTCAATCACTTCATCTACAGTACCCAGTAAGCCATGCTGCTCATCTGTTACTGTAAAACCCAGTAATGCCAGAGGGGCAGAGCCCGCTGTTTGTTGTTTAAAATCTTCCTCCTGCAAGTACACCTGCGCCGGCATCAGCTGATGAGCGGCTTCTTTGGTATCAATGCCTTCCAGCTTAATATACACACTTTCACCATCCTTTACGGTTACCCGCTCTATGAAGTAGGGAATAAAGCTCTTTCTTTCTTCCAGGAAAATAACGGTCACCCCTTTCAAGGCGGAACGTTTTCCCAGGCTGTGCCTTAAAAGCAGTTCACCTTGCAAGCCATGCGCGGATGCAAGTTTGCCTATACTAAAATAATTACTCATGATACAGCTGTTAGCAGTTAGCTGCTAGCTTCTAAAATGGCCAGGAAGCCGCGCTAAAGAAAGCATGAAAGGGTGTATCTGGCTAAAGCCATCTCATCTGGCATTAAAAAAGGAAATATTTGCGATTGCAAACATTTCCTTTTTCAGGTATTGTTAAAACGTTGCCGTTTTATGCTTCTGTACCTTCTCCTTCTGCCGGAGCTTCAGTAGCGGAAGCTGTAGTGTCTTCTACCTTTCTTACGATTGGAGCAGCCAGTCTAGCTTTTTTGTGACCGTCGCGACGGGCAGAAACTTTTTGTTCGTGTTCAGCTTGCCATTGTGCAAATTTTTGGTAAGCAGTAGGCTCGTCGAACAGGTTCAATGTAACACCTCTTAACAGGTGTTTTAAATACAATACACCTTTGAAAGACAAGATTCTTCTAACAGTGTCAGTAGGTTGTGCACCTTTCTGCAACCAACGCAATGCTTTTTCAGTATCGATGTTGATGGAAGCTGGAACTGTTAAAGGATTGTAAGTACCGATTTTCTGGATGAATTTACCATCTCTTGGTGCGCGGGCGTCGGCTACTACGATAAAATAGAAAGGCCTTTTCTTAGCGCCATGTCTCTGCAGTCTGATTTTTACTGGCATAAATAAGTCGAGATTATTTTTTGCGAGTTAGGAAATATTGTTTATTTAGGGATGCAAATGTAAACAGTAAGTTCTTATTTGCAAAAAAAATTTATATCAATCTGATATTATTAACGTGTCATTCCTTTGAAACCCTTGCTACCGGCGCCAAATTTATTCATCATTTTCATCATTTGCCGCATTTGCTCAAATTGTTTCATGAATTGATTTACATCCTGAATGTCTTTACCGGAACCTTTGGCAATGCGCTTACGGCGACTGCCATCGATCATATCCGGGTCTGCACGTTCTGCTTTGGTCATGGAATTGATCATCGCTTCAATGCCCTTAAAGGCGTCGTCGCTGATATCCAGGTCTTTTACTGCTTTACCCACTCCAGGAATCATGCCCATCAGATCTTTCAAGTTACCCATTTTTTTGATCTGCTGTAATTGTTCCTTGAAATCGTCGAAGTCGAATTGGTTCTGACGGATCTTCTTTTCCAGTTTTTTCGCCTGTTCTTCGTCAAACTGGGCCTGCGCACGTTCCACGAGGGTGGTAATATCCCCCATCCCGAGGATACGTTGTGCCATACGCTCAGGATAGAAAACATCGAGGGTATCGAGTTTTTCGCCCATGCTCACAAACTTGATGGGCTTTTCTACCGTGTATTTGATCGTAAGGGCCGCACCGCCACGGGTATCACCGTCTAGTTTAGTGAGCACTACTCCGGTAAAGTCTAAACGTTCGTTGAAGGCTTTAGCAGTATTTACCGCATCTTGACCGGTCATGGAATCCACCACAAACAGGATTTCCTGTGGTTTCACGGCGGCTTTCACTGCGGCAACTTCCGTCATCATCACTTCGTCTACTGCCAAACGGCCAGCCGTATCTATGATGATAACGTTAAACCCACCCGCTTTCGCATGTTTGATCGCATTTTCTGCAATCTGCACAGCATTTTTATTCTCCGGCTCGCTATATACTTCAACACCAATCTGTTCTCCCAGTACTTTCAACTGATCGATCGCCGCCGGACGGTAAATATCGGCAGCCACCAGCAATGGCTTTTTATTCTTTTTGGTTTTAAGGAAGTTCCCCAGTTTACCGGTGAAGGTGGTTTTACCGGAACCCTGTAAACCAGCAATCAGCACTACCGTAGGGTTGGTTTTAAGATCAAATTCTGCTTCTGTTCCCCCCATCAGCGACACCAGCTCATCCTTCACAATCTTTACCATCAGCTGTCCGGGAGAAATAGAAGTTAACACTTTCTCTCCCAACGCTTTATCCTTTACTCTATCGGTAAATTCCTTGGCTATCTTATAGTTTACATCCGCATCCACCAATGCACGACGGATCTCTTTAACGGTAGAGGCTATATTTATTTCGGAAATACGTCCTTCGCCCTTAAGCTGTTTAAACGCGGAATCGAGTCTCTCTGATAATGATTCAAACATTGTTGGTATTTTAAACGGACTGCAAAAGTAATATGATTTATTTGATTTTTGTGATTGTATTGAGGGGGATGCGTAAATCCTATCATAGAAACGCGGATAGTATTGCAGTTTTATACTTTACTGCAATACTATCCGCGTTCAATTTTTTGGTCACCGGGCTTATCCGAGGTAGTTGCGCAGCAACTTACTACGGGAAGTAGTTCTCAGTTTGGTGATGGCTTTATCTTTGATCTGGCGCACGCGTTCGCGGGTCAGGCCAAATTTCTCACCAATATCTTCCAAAGACATCGGATGTTCCACGGCAATACCGAAGTAGAGCATGATCACATCTTTCTGGCGGTCTGTTAAAGTGGAAAGGGAGCGCTCTATCTCGCGGCGTAAAGAATCGTGGTGGTCCAGTTCTTCATCTGCGCTAACGGCATTTGGATTTTCGAGCACATCCAGCAGGGAATTATCTTCGCCATCGATAAAAGGCGCATCCATGGATACGTGACGGGCAGCTACGCCAAGGGTGGCTTCTACTTCGTCTGTATTAATTTCCAGGATAGTGGCCAATTCGTCGGGCGACGGCTCTCTTTCATATTCCTGCTCCAACTGTGAGTACGCTTTACTGATCTTGTTGCTAAGGCCCACTTTGTTAAGTGGCAGGCGAACAATTCTGGATTGCTCTGCCAAAGCCTGCAAGATAGATTGGCGAATCCACCATACGGCGTAGGAAATAAATTTAAAACCGCGCGTTTCATCAAAACGTTGAGCAGCTTTAATTAACCCAAGGTTGCCCTCATTGATCAGGTCGCTGAGCGACAGGCCCTGGTTCTGATACTGTTTCGCAACGGATACCACAAAGCGAAGATTAGCTTTGGTAAGCTTTTCCAACGCTCTCTGATCGCCCTGCTTGATCCGGATAGCCAGGTTCACCTCTTCTTCCGGCGTAATTAAATCCACTTTCCCAATCTCCTGCAAGTACTTTTCCAGGGACTGAGATTCCCGGTTGGTAATGGATTTAGTGATTTTAAGTTGGCGCATTGACATAGAGTCGGAACAGTTACAGGTTAATAAAAAGTTAAGATTTGATGAATGCCTGACAAAAATAACTTTTTTTAGAGAGCCGCCAAAAAATTTCTCCTGTTGTTAAATCATTTCCAAATAAAATCGATTGATCATTAAGAGCTTGCAATTGTCGCGGAAATTCGCCACTACGGAGGTAAAATCAATCTATTTAATATATATTTAAATTTAACATTTATTATTTCAATAATATATATAGAATTACTAAGGTGTGTGAAGTTTTCATATATTCTTTAAAAAAAAACAGCAAATAATTTTGACAGAGTAAAATATTTTCTATAATTGCAACTGGATGATATTGATTTACTAATTATTTGAGAGATGTCCAAGAAAGTGCTATATGAGTTAGAATTTCCGGTACGGTGCTCACCCGGTATCCTGTACGAATTCTTATCTACCCCAGCTGGGTTACAGGAATGGTTTGCAGACAGGGTTGATTTCAGGGATAATGTTTTTTCCTTCTCCTGGAATGGCACTGCTGAGGAAGCCGAGGTAGTAGAACAGGAAGAGGATGAGTTTATCCGGCTGCACTGGACGCATGCTCCCAAAGACGAATATTTTGAGTTCCGTATACAAATTTCTGAAGTAACGAATGAAACTATCCTGGTAGTAAAAGATTTCGCAGAGAAGAAAGAAGTAAAGGACCAAAGTCAGCTCTGGGAATACCAGGTGAAAGACCTTTTCCACCGCATCGGCAGTTAAGCGCCCTTTTTATTGTTGTTTAGTATATTGAGTAGCACGGCGTATGTTTCCACTACCTCAGTAGTTATTTGACCCCAATAACCACCGATCGCGAACGGCTTAGCCAGCTTAATGAAATTATACCGGCTAACCAAGGTTTTCCACTCGTCTAAACTTATGGTATTTATGAAACAATAATTTCCATTTTCGAAATCATGCTCCCAAGGGTCTTCCTTCAAATACACCTGAAATCCGGCGGCAGATAACTGTGTATACCCATTTTCAAGCGCTTCATTAAAATTTTCTTTCACAAAGCCGGCCAGATGCAAGGTGGCGCTGAAGTAATGCCCCCACCAAAACATAGTCCGGTACGCAAATATGCCCTCCTTACTGAAATAACGCGGATAATCCAGCATTACCCAGGGCATTCCTTTATACTGCTCCCCCTTAGAGATCTTCCCTCCCTGTAGTAACCATTCCGGCCTGAAAGGAAAGTCGCTGCCACTATCGAAGTCAGCCAATGCCTCCTGCAACTGCCCCATGAACCGCATTACTTTCTCTATCGCACTGTTTTTCAGCCGGATAAAACCAGTATTGCTTATCATCTCTGCTTCTTCCGGTGTCAGATCAAAATTTTCCATATAAATTTTAACGGTATTTTCAGGTATATCTTAACACTCCTTTGTGAATTCGTGCTAACTTTACCTTTTTGTAGCATCCTGAACAATAATCAAAGATCGGGATTCCGTTTTTTTAATACCGCATTATCAGTGAAAAAACTCGACAAACTAATCATAAAAACCTTCCTGGGGCCCTTTGTTGCCACCTTTTTTGTCACTTTATTCGTGCTGGTAATGCAGTTCCTTTGGAAGTATGTAGATGATCTGGTGGGTAAAGGCCTGGATACCAATGTGATTATGCAACTGATCGCCTATACCAGCGCCACCCTGGTTACCCTGGCCCTGCCGCTGGCAGTGCTCCTGTCGTCTATCATGACCTTTGGGAACCTGGGGGAAAGCTTTGAGCTGGTTGCCCTGAAATCGTCTGGTATTTCCTTACTTCGTTTTATCCGCCCCCTGTTATTTGTATGTACCGTTATCAGCATATTGGCTTTTCTCTTTGCCAATTACGTGATCCCTGTGGCTAACCTGCAAGCCAAATCCCTGCTGTACGATATTACCAATTCTAAACCGGCATTTAATATCAAAGCCGGTGTTTTCTATAATGATATTCCCGACTATACCATCAAGGTAGCACAAAAAGATAACGATAACCAAACCATTCACCAGGTAATCATCTACGACCGTAAAGGCGGTAGCAACGCAGTGATACTGGCCGAGAAAGGCCAGATGATGCTTACTGCCAACAAGCGTTACCTGTATTTTATCCTGGAAAATGGCTGGAGATATGAAGAAAGGTATTCCCGGGGATACACCGTTCCCGGAGACATGATCCGGCAGGGCTTTAAGAAATATAGCATGGCGTTTAACCTGAGTAGTTTCGCCTTTAACCGCCTCAATATGGACCTCTTTGCCAGCAATCAGCAAATGTTGAATGTACGGCAGCTGGATGTAGCAATAGACTCCCTGCAAAAAGTAGAAAACCAGTACAGTAAAACCATTAATGCCTACGTAACAGTACGCTACCCATTCTACAAATGGAAGGATTCTGCCTGGGCAGCCAGTGCGCCTCCCCTGAAAGTAAAAAACTTCGAAGAAATTATACCGGAAAAAAATCGCCGCATGGTGATCGAAAGAGCAGAACAGAGCGTACGTGAAACCATGAGTGCCCTGGAACAACCCTCCCTGGAATATACGGAAAAGCATGGTCTTATCCTGATGCACAAAGTAGAATGGCAACGTAAGTTCACCCTTGCTGCCGCCTGTGTTGTGATGTTCCTGATCGGTGCGCCCCTGGGCTCCATTATCCGCAAAGGCGGATTGGGTACGCCATTGGTATTCGCCGTTATTTTCTTTGTGATCTTCAACGTATTCTTCATGATCGGTGAAAAAATGGCCAGAAATGGCGTGATGTTCACCTGGTCCGGTATGTGGCTGTCTAACATCGTATTGATGCCTATCGCAGGTTTTCTTATTGTTAAGGCTATGAACGATTCTCAGCTATTTAATAAAGAATATTATTTTCGCGTTATTCAAAAAATAGAAAAGTTCTTACAGAGATTTAAAAAGCAACCTACAACTTAAAATCTACAGACTTTGAAAACGCTGTTTACACTGTTCAGAAAGAATCCCTATTTCTTTCTGCCGTTTCTGTTATGGATAATTGCAGGCGGAGTAATACTAGCTACCTATAGCCAACGGGAGTTATTTCTAAGTATTAACGGAGAATATTCCAATTGGGGCGACGTAGTAGTTACCGGGCTCACTTATCTTGGTGACGGTATTATGTTTGGATTTATCCTGACATTGATGCTCGTTACCCAACGTTTTAGGCTATTCTTTGTCGGACTGGCAGTATTCCTGCTGGTAACCGTGATTGTACAGATAGCCAAACATTATTTTAATGCGCCCAGGCCCATCAGCTATTTCGGCGACGAAACAGCTACCCTGGTGCATACCGTAAGATGGATAAATGTGCATAGCACCTGCAGTTTCCCATCCGGGCATACTGCGGCGGCCTTTGCCATGTTCAGTTTCTTGGCGCTGGTTGCCAACAATAAAAAGCTGGGCACATTTTTGCTCCTGCTGGCGCTTTCCGCTGGCTATTCACGCATCTACCTCGCGCAGCATTTTTTTGCAGACGTATATGTGGGAAGCATTGTAGGCACCTCCTGTACTGTGATCGTGTACGGATTTTTTAAATTCAGGGATAATACGGTATCGCCCGAAGTATGTACTGAAAATCTACTGCAGGCTAATACAACAACATAGCATCATTTATTTACGAACTACATTTCAATGAAATACCTATTGATTGCCTTGGTAGCGGCATTATTATTTATACCTTTCTTAGGCGCCGTGCACCTGTTTGACTGGGACGAGATCAATTTTGCCGAGGCTGCGCGGGAAATGATTGTGAGCCACAACTATAGCCAGGTGCAGATTGACTTCCGACCCTTCTGGGAAAAACCGCCCTTATTTATCTGGATGCAGGCAGGCAGCATGCTGTTATTTGGCGTTAATGATTTTGCCGCCCGCTTTCCCAATGCAATGATTGGTATTGCCACACTGGTAAGTTTATTCGCTATCGGCAAGAAACTGGCAGACGAAAAATTCGGCTGGTGGTGGACATTGGTATACGCCGGTTCCTGGCTGCCACACTTTTATTTTAAGTCTGGTATCATTGATCCTACTTTTAATTTCTTCATCTTCCTCTCTATCTATTTTGCCTACCGGATTGCACACAACGCCAAACCATTGCGTATGGCCATTATAAGTGGCATATTCCTGGGGCTGGCAGTGCTCACCAAAGGACCGGTAGCCATACTGGTAGCTATACTTACCTTACTGGTGTACTGGATCTACAAAAAAGGCAAGATCAGTATCCGTTTTACGCATATTGGGCTGATTGCCTTATTTGCCACCATTACTACCCTGCTGTGGTTTGGTTATGAAATTATATCCCATGGATGGTGGTTTGTAAACGAATTCATCACTTACCAAATACGGCTGCTTACTACCGAAGATGCAGGCCACGGAGGTCCGTTTTTTTACCATTGGATCGTATTATTGATCGGTTGCTTTCCTGCCAGCACTTTTCTTTTTACTTACCTGCAAGGCAGGAAAAAAAGCATCTACAGCACTACAACTGATGCGGCCATTAAGGACTTTAAAACGTGGATGTGGGTATTATTCTGGGTGGTGCTGATACTTTTTTCCCTTGTAAAAACCAAGATCGTACATTATTCTTCCCTGTGCTATTTCCCACTCACGTTCCTTGCAGCCTGGCAAGTATATCTATTATCTGAAGGCCGCCAACAGCTAAAGAAATGGAACATTGCCATTATCCTGTTTATTGGAATTGTACTGGGCATAGCCATTGCAGCGCTGCCGCTGGTAGGTGTATATAAAGACCTGCTTATACCTCATATCGGGGATAAATTTGCAGTTGCCAACCTGCAAGCCGATGTGCCCTGGTCGGTGGCAGAAGCCAGTTACGGTGCCGGCTATATTATTTTGGTGATTATCAGCGGCATATTCCTGGTCCGGAAACAGCTCACCAAGGGTTTATTGGGGCTGTTTATCAGCACCATCCTGGTGATACAGGTAACAGTAGTACATTTTGTTCCTAAAATAGAGGCTTATTCCCAACGTGCTGCGATCGAGTACTTCATTTCCCTTCAGGAAAAAGACGTATATGTAAAAGCATTAGGGTACCACAGCTATGCCCAACATTATTATTCCAGGGAACAACCGCACAGTAATCCCAACTATTATAATGAAGACTGGCTGTTGAACGGGCCGGTAGACAAACCTGTTTATTTTATCTGCCGGATCACAGACAGTGAGCCTTATGTACACCATCCCCATCTGAAGGTGATCGGGGAAAAGAACGGATTTGTGTTTTTGAGCAGAATTCAATAATTAGCAGTAAGCCCGGTAACGCAGCATTCAATGCTGTACTACCGGGCTTACTAAGTAATAATATCAAATAGGAAGCGAATACTCCGCTCAGGGGTACCACATCAACCCAATCTCTTTTCTACCTCATTCCAGTTTACAGCATTCCAAAAAGCGTCGATGTATTCGGGGCGCCTGTTCTGGTGTTTCAGATAATAGGCATGTTCCCATACGTCGAGAGCCAATATAGGCGTGCCTCTCTCCTTTACAATATTGTGCATTAAGGGATTATCCTGGTTAGGCGTTTTAATGATCGCCAATTTTTTTCCGGGGGTAACAATCAGCCACGCCCAACCCGAGCCAAAAACGGTTTTTGCGGCATCATTGAATTGACTCTGAAAAGCCTCCCAACTGCCGAATGAGCCATTGATAGCTGATTTCAGTTTGTCGGACGGAGTTTGCTGCGTAGGAGAAAGTAAAGTCCAGAACAATGAGTGGTTATAATGCCCTCCGGCATTGTTGCGGATAGCGGGTTTATCTTTGTCTGTTACTTTATTAAGGATCTGTTCCAAGGTAAGGTCGGCAAAGGGGGTGCCGGCAATGCCATCGTTCAATCCTTTCACATAAGCCGCATGATGCTTGTCATGGTGTATTTCCATGGTCAGCTTATCGATATTGGGTTCAAGTGCATCGTATCCATAAGGCAATGCAGGTAATACAAAGGGTGCTTTAGGATCGGTAAAAGCAGGGAGCCCGGATGCAGCAGAAGTGGTAGCAAAGCTGCTGAGTGGTCCACTTAAAATGGCAGCGCCTGCGAAACTGGTAAGCTTGAGAAATTCTCTCTTATCCATATTTATTAATTTTAATATGTATTATTGTGCAATAAAGAACAAAATTGGGGCGGATGAAGCCCGCAAATATTAAACCAAATCTCACTAGTGGGGCGAGGTAAAAAGTGATATTAAAAGTAAGATAAAAGTATAAAAATGAGAATTTAATATCAAGGTAAAGGAAAACTTTTACTTGGTTTTCATATTAAATTACTATTTTACCTTACATTCATATCATGATTACAATAATATTGTAGTTAATTTTATGATGCCAAGCTATATTTATTCCCGGGGCCCGGCAGGCAAATAAAACCTGTTCTTTAACCCGCCAATAACGCCAACATAAATAACCAGCTACATAAAAATTAATAAACTAAAGCAAATACTTTAAGAGCAGCAGGGAATTGCTTTACACACAACGAGAATAAAGCAGTTCGGGCTGGCAGATCAAGCGCTACCTCTATAAAGCAGGAAACATGATACAAGAGCACCTTAGGCAACAACAGGATGAAAGTAATGACTATAAGCCTGTATTTTATGATTTGAAGAATGCAAAAGACCTTCAGACCTTTGAAGCCCTTCTAAGCAGCCGTCGACATATCCGCATTAACGACAACCTATATTCGCAGCTGCGGGAGTTAATGAAAATAAGGAATCCTACCAAACGTCTTACAGAAGCAGAATATGAAGAAAAAATCCAGGCATACCTGGGAAACACTCCTATTGAGCATTTCGGTGTATGGGTATATTATTCCTGGAACGACCGCTTAGTGCACCTGGTAGGTGAGGCCGACTTTATAGAATTGCGCACTAGCCGGAACCAGTACAAGATTACGGCAGATGAAATTAAGCGCTTGTCTCAAAAGAAATTGGGTATTGTGGGTTTATCTGTGGGACAATCAATAGCATTAACGCTGGCAATGGAGCGGTTATGTGGCGAGCTCAGACTGGCCGATTTCGATACCCTTGAGCTTACCAATATGAACCGCATCCGTTGTGGAGTACACAACTTACAGGTGGCCAAGGTGATCATAGCTGCCCGGGAAATTGCGGAATTAGATCCATTCATAAAGGTAAAGATCTACGAAGATGGGCTCACAGAGGCCAATATGGATGACTTTTTTACAGACGGTGGGGTGTTAGACATTTTTATTGAAGAATGTGACGGCGTAGATATAAAACTCCTTAGCAGAATGAAGGCAAGGGAATTGAAGATACCCGTAGTAATGGAAATGAACGACAGAGGAATGATCGATATAGAGCGTTTCGACCTGGAGCCAGCCCGTCCTTTATTACACGGGCTGGTACCGGAAGTAAACATCGCTACGCTGAAAGGCTTGTCTGATGCGGAGAAACTTCCCATCTTCAGCCCAATGCTGGCCTTGGAAAACGCTTCCGACAGGATGAAATATTCTCTGGGCGAAATTGGCAAAACCATTACTACCTGGCCTCAATTGGCATCTTCAGTAGTTTTGGGAGGGGCGTTAGTAGCCGATACCTGTCGCCGGATCGCTCTCGATCAGTTAAAGAGCTCAGGCAGATATTACATAGATTTTGAGCAGCTGATTGTTTAACATACCAGGCCTTGTAAAAGCGCTATTCCGCAATGTCATGATTAATGTAAGGGTATTTAGGGCTCCGGATGATCCTGAGGCTTGTATGAGATTCTATAACGGACATCTCAAATTGCTGGAGATATATTTTGGTATTGCACAAGTAACATCCGGCAGCGCAGAATGGATGCAACACGACAACACCATAGTGATCATTGTTGAGGACGAAACCCGTACCAAAACATATGGAGGGGCACGTGTACAGTTGGCAGACGGTTTATTACCGCTTCCCATTGAAACCGCTATCGGTAAATACGATCCCAAAATATACTCTTATATAAAAAATGGGAGTGCGGAGATCTGTGGTATGTGGAACTCTAAAGAAGTAGCAGGAATGGGCATCGGCAGCCAGGTACTGGCCAGAGTAGGAGTAGTATTGGCCGCTCAGCTGCCCATAGATACCTTCCATGTACTGTGTGCACCCATTACTACGCGTGTAGGCAAACGTGTAGGTTTTGTTATTGATGAATCACTTGGAAATAACGGGACCTTCTTTTACCCCAAAGATGATTTCCTGGCCACCGCCATGATCATCACCGACTGTTACAACCTGGTTCATGCCGATCCAAAAGAAAAATTATTAATTTCGGATCTGCGTGAAAACCCTGTACAAACAAAAGTAGAAGTGGGCCCTAAGGGAACCTATGAGGTAAATTACAGCCTTAAACTCCCTGCCCTTGCACATGCACATGCTAAACATTGAATCAGTTCCTGACCAACATCCGGAATAATAAAAAATGTATATTCCAGACTGTTATAATTTAATTTCATAATAATGCTGTCTAAGATTGTTTTTTGGTGGTCAATCTTTACCTTATTCTTTCTGTACCGGATTTCCGCCCAACAGGTGGTATACAAAAACAGTAAAAGCTCCATTCAGATAGGCAGCTACCTGGACCTATATACGGATGAAAAGGATACGCTCAGCATTGAATCGGCCAGGCAACAGGCCTTTAAGCCTTCCGATCAGGATGTGCCTAACCTGCAGATCACTCCGTATACACAGTGGGCAAAGTTCTCCATCCTGAACGAATCGGATGCCAGCAAACTGATGCTGGAAGTGGAATATCCCATCATAGATGATATTACCCTCTATGAACTCCTCCCCGATGGTACCATCAAAAGCAAACGGATGGGAGAATTTACCTCTTTTGAAGACCGGGGATATGACCATCAAAACTACCAGTTCCCTATCTATATACCTCAGCACGAAGCCCGGCAGTTTTATCTGAAGGTAAAAGCAGGCGAACAGCTACAGTTACCGATAAACCTGAGTACACCGGATAATATTGTCGACAAGAACAATAAAAGGGAACTCATATTCGGAATATACGTAGGCGTTATCCTGGCCATGATCTTTTACAATCTCTTTATATACATCTCTACCAGGGATAACAGCTACCTGATCTATGTATCTTATATTATTTGCACCGGCCTCACCCAGGTGACCCTGCAAGGATACTCTTTCCGTTTCCTGTATCCGCACAGTACCTGGCTGGCCATGCACGCCACCGCGCTGGTACCGATATTCAACGGGCTTACTGCCCTGGTGTTCATCCAGAAGTTCTTATCTACCCGCATCAATTATCCAATAGGTCATAAGCTCTTAAATGTAACCTTCTGCCTGTACTCGATATGCCTTGTGCCCACCTTCTTAGACCAGTATAACTATGCACAGATATTAGTGCAACTGGTAGCTTTTATAGGAGCAATCGTGGCATTGATAGTGGCTTACCGCATCAGCCTTAAAGGCGTGAGCGCTGCCAGGTTTTTCCTGCTGGCATGGTCTATTTTCCTCCTGAGCATATTTGTATTTGTGCTGCGTAATTTCAATTTGCTGCCGTTCAACAACTTTACCGACTATGCCCTGCAAATAGGATCGGCGCTGGAAGTACTCTTGCTGTCGTTTGCACTGGCACACAAAATAAATGTGTTCAAGGCAGAGAAAGAAGCTTCCCAACAGATAGCCCTGGCCATTTCGCAAGAAAATGAAAGACTGGTAAGGGAACAGAATATTATCCTGGAAAGTAAAGTAAAAGACAGAACAGAAGACCTGCAGGCCACCAACCTGGAACTCAACAATGCACTCACTAACTTGAAGGAAGCTCAGACCCGCTTGGTGGAAAAAGAAAAAATGGCGTCACTCGGTCAGCTCACGGCAGGTATTGCCCATGAAATCAACAACCCTATCAATTTCGTTACCTCCAATATCAAACCGCTGAAACTGGATATTGCCGATCTCCAGGAGCTCCTGAACCGTTACGATGAGCTATCGGCCAGCCAAAATATCCCCCAATCGCTGGCATCGATTGAAGCCTTTAAGAAAGAAATCGACATCAACTATATACACGAAGAAATATCCTCCCTTATCAAAGGTATTGAAGATGGGGCCGCCCGTACCGCCGAAATCGTAAAAGGCTTACGCACCTTTAGCCGGCTGGATGAAAGCGAAGTGAAATCTATCGACATCCATGAAGGGCTAGACTCCACCTTGGTGCTGCTTCGCAATGCCATTCCTCCTTACGTGAACATTGTAAAGGAATATGGCAACTTACCCAAAATAGAATGCTATGCAGGGAAGATTAACCAGGTGTTTATGAACATTTTCTCCAATGCCTTGAACGCGATTAAAACTAAAAAAGAACACCACAACGAAGCTATCTCCATCCAAACACAACTGGAAGGCAACTTTGTTATTATTACCATTAAAGATACAGGTATCGGAATGTCTGAAGCAGTGCGGGAAAAAATCTTTGATCCGTTCTTCACCACTAAAGATGTAGGCGAAGGAACCGGACTAGGATTATCTATTGTATTCAGTATTATAGAAAAGCACAGAGGAAGAATTATTGTGAATTCGGCACCAGGTGAAGGAGCAGAATTTATTATATATTTACCTCTCAACTTAGCGAATCATTTATCGTAATTAACCAGCAGATCTTAATGAAAGAAAACCGCATACGAATCCTATATATAGATGATGAAATTCATAACCTGAATGCCTTCAAAGCAAGCTTTCGCAGGAATTATGAAATTTATACGGCAACTTCCGCCCAGGAAGGCAAGCTCCTACTGAAAGAGATCATGGTACATATCATTATCGCCGACCAGAAGATGCCTGTATCTACCGGGGTAGAATTCTTTAACGAGATAAAAGATACGCTCCCCGACCCAATGCGTATCCTGATGACTGGCTATACAGATGTAGAAGATATTATTGATGCGATCAATAAAGGTCATATTTACTCCTATGTTAAAAAACCCTGGGATGAACACGAGCTGCATAAAACCATTAATAATGCCTACGAGATTTATCGCACCCGCAAACAGCTACAGGAAAAAATAGTGGAACTGGAAAAAACCAATGATGAACTAAACCGCTTCATTTATTCCACCTCCCACGATCTCCGTTCCCCACTGATGTCTGTGCTGGGGATCATCAACCTTTCCCGGCTCGATAACTCCGTAACAGACCCCAACGGCTATATCAACATGGTGGAAACTTGTGTTTTGAAACTAGACGACTTCATTCAAAAGATCATCGAATATTACCGTAATTCCAGGCTGGAAGTAGAATACGAAAAAATTGATTTCAAGACCGTACTGAATGATTGTATCACTGCTTTCAAGCCACAAAACACCGACATCCTTTTCCATACCCAGGTAAACCAGGTGGTGGATTTCCGGGGAGATACATTCCGGATCAGTGTTATTTTAAACAATCTCATTTCCAACGCTGTTAAATACCAGAAGCCAGAAGAAGCCAATCCAATGGTACATCTCGCCGTTAAAGTGGAACCACACAAAGCGACTATTAACATCCGTGACAATGGCATAGGTATCCTCAGCGAGCATCTGAATAATATCTTCAAGATGTTTTTCCGTTCCAAAAATAATAATAAACCAGGCAGTGGTATTGGCTTGTATATTGTAAAAGAAGCGCTAAACAAAATAGGCGGAACAATTAATGTAGAGTCTAAGTATGGCGAAGGCACACAATTTGAAATTACCATACCCAACAAAAATGAATTCGATACCTGACCTGCGTGTCATATTAATAGATGACAATGAAATAGATTTACTCCTGCATGAAAAGTTGATAGAGCTTCAACAAATCAGCAGAACTGTGCTATCGTTTGCCAATGCCAACAAAGCGCTCGAGTTCCTGTCTTCCAATATTAGTTTACCCAAAATTCCTCCCACCGTTATTTTACTGGATATACAGATGCCTGAGATGGACGGCTTTGAATTTTTGCAGGCATTCGACACCTATCCACAGAAAATAAAATCGCAATGCTACATCGTAATGGTATCTTCCTCACTTGATTATGGTGATATTACCCGGACCAATGCCAATCCGATGGTCATAAAATTACTCCGAAAACCCCTGCTGCTAAAAGAATTAAAAGAAACTGTAGAAGGAATTTTCAAAGATTTTGTATAAAACCTTGGTGGTTTCAATAAAAGATATATTTTTGCACTCCCGAAAGGGGAAGAACAACAGGCAATACAAACTATCCTGTAATAATGTTCAAATAAATAAGGGGGATTAGCTCATCTGGTAGAGCGCAAGCATGGCATGTTTGAGGTGATCGGTTCGAGTCCGATATCCTCCACAATACCGGGTTTTTAACCCGGTATTTTCGTTATTATCAATTTCTAACAAGCATTTCTCTTTGAGAATCAGTTCGCTGTAACTGAACAATTTCATCATATGGGGGTTCGACACAGCCATCTTTCTTTATAGTATATCAGACGTATTCAACACTACCTGCTTTGCCGAAATCTACAAATGTTTCATGTCTGTTAACAATAGATATTTTATCCTGGTAGTTTTTCTCAATGTACGACTGTGCCTCTAGGATAATATCATCGCGATGTTTCTGTTGTACCAAAAATATGGCGAACGCAGATTGGGTACGCCTTTCAATGTCAATCTGAAATATCTTGGAACAATAAACAGCCATCCCCTTATCGTAATATTTCTCAACCTTATCTTCTTTCAAATTAATACCGGGAAAGCGTTCCTGAATGTTTCGGCATGCACCCAAAAATCTCTAAGACGCCGACTATAGTAACGATGGTTCCCATATTCACTCGAACCATCGGGTACCAGGATTGTTATGCAGTGTAAAATTTATCATAACTAAAATCGATAAAATGACTTCCAATCAAACAATGCTTAAAATGGTATTTGACAGATGGTATGGTGCCCTAAAAAATTGGGACGCCCTACTTACGGCTATTAGTGATGAACAATTGCAAAAAGAAATTGCGCCCGGTAAGAACAGAGGGATCTACTTATTGGGGCATCTTATTGCGGTGCATGATGATATGCTGATACTATTGGATATGGGCGATAAATTATATCCCGAATTGCATAGAACTTTTCTTGCATCTCCTGATAAAGCAATTGCGTCAATTCCATCTGCCAAAGAGTTGAGAGCTTACTGGACTAAGCAATGCGAAGTATTAAAACAAAAAATGGAAAGCTTAAAACCGGAGGAATGGTTTGAAAAGCACACGGCGGTTTCTGCTGAAGATTTCAGTAAAGAACCACATCGCAATAAACTAAACATCATTATAACCAGAACAACGCACCTGGCTTACCATACGGGACAATTAGTATTACTAAAGTAACTACAAATGAAAAAGATATAAGTATGAAAAAAGAAAATTTTGCCTATAGTTTTACATCCTCAAAAACACCTGAAGCTATTTTTTCTTTATTGTTAGATGTTGAACAGTGGTGGTCTGGATTATATGGAGAAACAATAAAAGGGGAAAGTCGCCAATTAAACGATGAGTTTTCATTTGAAGCAGGTGGCGGGATGCATTATTCAAAGCAAAAACTGATCGAACTTATTCCTACTAAAAGAATTGTTTGGTTGGTGACAGATAGCAAGCTTACTTTTTTAAGTGATCCCGGTGAATGGACTAATACAAAGATTAGCTTTGATATTTCCAGGGAGCAAGATAAAACATTGATAACGTTTACACATGAGGGACTAACTCCTCAGATTGAATGCTACAATCAATGTTCAGCAGGCTGGACCGGCTACCTAGATAATCTTACCAAAAAGCTGAAGTAGGAAAAGGGATTTTTGGAGAAGAATGAGAAAAATAGATTTTGACATATAGCAGAAAAGACAATAGCAGAGGTGACACTTTTAGGCTACTTTGATATGCTTAATAAAGTTAAGGAGAGTTCCTAGGGGTTAGATAGCTCCACTGGGAAGCCTACAGATCGTAAGATTTACAGGCTTTTTATATCGTCTAATGTCAATGCCGTTCAGGTTCTTCCACATTGCTTTCTCCTGTATGATTTTGTGAAAGTGCTTTTCCGTGACGTAATGGCAACACAATAATAAAGGCGGTTCCTTCTCCTTCTTTGCTGCTGGCGGTGATAATACCGCTATGCTTATCAATTACTTTCTTAGCGATCGCCAGTCCGATTCCCGTTCCCTCATATAGTTCGGAGGTATGCAAACGCTGGAAGATGGTAAATATTTTAGAGAGATATTTTTCATTAAAGCCAATACCGTTATCGCGGATCACGATGCGGCAATATTGACCATCAGCCGAAGACGCGCTATCGGGACTGAGTGCTGTTACCAGTTCTGCACTGATATTGATCTCGGGAGGAACCCCTTTCCGTGAAAATTTCAACGCATTACTGATGATGTTCTGAAACACCTGCCGAATCTGGCCAGGCACCGCTTCAATTTGTGGCATTTTCTCCACAGTTATCATGGCGTCCCGTTCTACAATCATTAATTCCAGATCAGCCAATATCTCTTTCACCACTTCATTTAAATCCGTGGTTTCGTATATACTTGCCACAGATAAGCGGGAATAGCTCAACAGATCGTTGATAAGCCTAACCATACGCTCAGATGAACCTACAATACGTTCCATATACGACATGGCATTAGGATCGGCATGCAGGAACTTATCCCTCAAAATAGCGCCGAATAACTGTATTTTGCGTAGGGGCTCTTTCAGATCATGGGAGGCGACGGAAGCAAACTGCTGCAAGTCGTGGTTACTGGCTTCCAACGATTTGTTGATCTCCTGCAGTTCTTCGGTACGTTCCTTTACCTTTTGCTCCAACATTTCGTTTACCTGCTGCTGGTGGGCAATCAGCGCTTCCTGGGCCAGTTTGCGCACTTCCACTTCCTCTTTAAGCGACTGGTGCATTTGTTTCAGCTCCTGGGATTGCTGGTACAAACGGGAAAAAGTTTTCACCTTCATCAGCAGAATATCTGGATCTACTGGTTTAGTAACATAGTCAATACCGCCAGAATCATATCCCTTTACGATGAAACGCTTGTCTTTATTAACTGCTGATAAAAAAATGATGGGAATATCTTTTGCCTTACTATAGCCAGACAGGGCTTCCGCCACCTCAAAGCCGTCCATACTCGGCATCTGTACGTCCAGTATGATGAGGGTATAATTATGCTTGAGTATTTTCTTGAGTGCTTCTTCACCGGATAATGCCGTATCCACTTCGAACTTATATAGTTCCAGTGTTTTCCTGATAGACAAAATGTTCTCCGGCTTATCATCTACAATTAAAATCATACTTCAGGTGATTTTATCCCTGGTGTCCCGGAATGTACTTCACGAACAATAATCATACCCCAGCCATGGCATTCATAAAGCCAGCCATATCTTTGGGCAGCAACAGATGGTCTACCGGCGCTTGCTCAATAGCCTGACGGGGCATATAATCTACATCTGCCGTATCGGGGTGCTGTACAGCAGTAGTGCCGCCTGCTTCATGTACATCTATCAAACCTTCTATCCCGTCTATATTGGCACCGGAAAGCAGTAATACCGCCAATTTGCTGCCATAAGCCAGGGCGGCGGTGGCAAATGTGACGTCAATGCTGGGGCGGCTAAAGTTCACTTTCTCCGAATAATCCAGCGACAACGTATGGTCTTTTTCTACCAACAAGTGGTAATCTACCGGCGCCACATAAATAACTCCTGGCTGTAAAGGTTCTTTTTCCGCCGCTTCTTTTACCGGCAGCATAGACTGTGCAGACAGCAGATCTATCAGCACAGAGGCGTACTGGCTTTGCCGGTGTAAAACAATAATAATAGCTGCGGGGAAGGGGTACACCAATCCAGGTAATAAAGTGAGGATGGGTTGCAATCCTCCGGCAGAGCCGCCAATTACTATTAAATACGGTGCGGTAGTCATAAAACCGGTTATTGGGTGATTATAGCTGCACCTTTCGCCAGATCTTCTCTTTATTTTCCAATTGTCTGAATTTTTTCGTCACGCTGGTGAAGTTAAGGGTTTCTTTGCTTCCCAGTCCCAGGAAGCCCAATTGCTCTAAACTATCACTAAACAAGGTAAGGACTCTTTCTTGCAGCTTTTTATTGAAGTAAATCAGCACATTCCTGCAAATGATCAATTGAAATTCATTAAAGGAACCATCAGTTACCAGGTTATGCGGAGAAAAGATAATCTTTTCTCCCAGGTCTTCCCGGAACTTAGCGTATTCGTAATTAGCAGTATAATAGGAAGAAAAATCTTCCCGGCCACCGGCTTCCATATAATTACGGGAATATTGCTGCATCTGGGAAAGCCGGAACATTCCTTTCCTTCCCTTCTCCAATACGCTGGCATTGATATCAGTAGCATATATAATGGCCTTATGCAACAGTTTTGCTTCTTTCAGCAGGATAGCTAAAGAATACACCTCTTCTCCTGTAGAACAACCGGCATGCCATATGCGGATAAATGGATAAGTAGCCAGTATTGGTAATACCTGGGAACGTAAAGTATAATAAAAAGAGGGGTCCCGGAACATTTCCGTTACATTTACCGTGATCGCTTCCACAAAACGAAGGGCATATTCCGGGTCAGTAATAACCCGGTAGCGGTACTCAGCAAAGCTGGAGAAACGGTCTGTCTGGTACAGGTGGTTTACCCGCCGGTTAATTGAAGCGGAAGCATACGCTGTAAAATCATAGCCATATCGCTCCAGCACATCATTCAATAACAAGGAAACTTCCTGCTCACTTATCAGATTCCTACCCACTGTTACCTAGATAAATATTGTTGTAGTTGTACCAGTAATTCATCTACATCAATTGGTTTTGAAATATAGTTATCAGCTCCTGCTTCCAAACACTTCTCCCTATCGCCTAACATCGCTTTAGCGGTTACGGCAATCACGGGCAACTGGCTATTCCGTGGCATTGCGCGTAAAGCTGAAATGGTTTCATAACCATCCATATCAGGCATCATAATGTCCATCAACACCACACCTACATGATGATCATCTGCCGACAACAACTGCAGGGCTTCTGTCCCTGAAGCTGCCGACAAATAAGGAATAGACCTGGAGTCCAATACTGCTTTCAACGCAAAAATATTGCGTGTATCATCATCAACGATCAAAACCTGTTTTCGTTCCATAAAAAATTATATATTATTTCATGGCCTTATCGTATAACCATACCCGTAAGAGTGATAATAACTGGTCAACATCTATGGGCTTGGAAATATAATCGGAAGCGCCAGCCTGCAAACATTTTTCACGGTCGCCCATCATGGCCTTGGCAGTAACCGCAATAATCGGTAGCTGCCTTAACTCGGGCTGTTTACGAATAGCGGCGATCGCATCATAACCGTCCATCTCCGGCATCATCATATCCATCAGTACAACATCTACAGCATGCTCTTTCAATTGCTGTAAGGCTTCCTTACCATCTATAGCAGATAACACCTTCATCTGGTGCTTTTCCAGGGACTTTGTCAGGGAAAAAATATTCCGCACATCATCATCTGCTATTAACACCGTTTTATCTTTCAACACCTCATTGAGCATGCCCATTTTACTGCTTCCGCCGGCAGCTGTTGGTTTATTTTCAGATACGAGGTGCAGGAACAAGGACACTTCGTCTAGCATACGCTGATAAGAATGCGCTGTTTTCACCACAATAGAATCGGCATACTGACGGATACGCTGTTCCTCCGATTTGGACAGGCTTTTACCCGTAAAGATGATCACCGGCAGATTTTCCAACCCTTTTATTTCCTTTACCATTTCCAGCGCCTCATACGCCTGCTGATCAGGAATGCCCATGTCCAGGATCACACAATCCACATCCTTCTGCTGCAACAATGTGATACCTTCTTCCACACTGTTGCTGATCTCAGAATTTACCTGGTGATTGCTCAGAAAGTAGGCCAGGGCTTTGGCATGCTGGGCGTTTTCTTCCAGTATCAGTACTTTTTTGGCAGAACGCTGCAATACAAATTCCATCTTCTCAAAAATGAGCTGCATACTCTCCAAATCCACTGGCTTGCTGGTAAAGTCTACCGCTCCTTTCTGGAGACTTTCCTTCCTTGCTTCCACGGAGGACATGATATGCACCGGAATAGGCCGGGTTTGCGGATCGCTCTTCAGCTCTTCCATCACCTGCCACCCATCTTTTACCGGCAACTGTATATCCAACAGTATGCCTAAAGGTTTATATCTGCGTGCCAATGCTATAGCCTCGTCTCCGCGTACAGTCACCACACCTTTATATCCCCTGGTATGGGTAAAATTGAGCAACGCTTTAGCAAAATGCGTATCATCCTCTACAATTAATATCACGGGATCTCCGCTTACTATCTGCGCGCGGTCGTCCTGAATATCTTCCGGAATAACAGACGACAGAAAATGGCGTTTACCCGGTGGTTTTGCCAGCGGCGTATCCACTATCGGCGACGGCACTACGAAAGGATCTTCAACTGGTGTTACCACCTGGTGGGTAACCGGTATAACGATATAAAATTCACTGCCTTCATTATTCTTGCTGTTCACACCAATCTTTCCACCTAACAGCTTGGTAAGTTCCCGGCTAATGGAAAGCCCTAATCCTGTTCCTCCGTACTTTCTGCGGGTAGAGCCATCTGCCTGCTGGAAAGCCTCGAATACTACCTGTTGCTTTTCTTCCGGGATACCTATACCCGTATCTTTCACCGTAAAACGGATGGTATGCAACACCTCACCTGGTTTCACCTCCAGGGTAACAGACCCTTTGGCAGTAAATTTCAGCGCATTGGATAACAGGTTTTTAAGGATCTGCTCCAGCCGGCTCTGATCAGTTTCGATAGTAGCTGGTACATCAGCCGCAATATTTATCTTCATTTCCAGACCTTTTTCCCGTGCAATAGGTTCAAATAAAGCCTGCATATTGGAGCAGATTGCCGTTGGCGACACCTGGTCGAACTCCAGTTCCATTTTGCCGGATTCTATTTTCGACAGGTCCAGGATTTCATCTATCAAAGTAAGTAATCCTTTGCCCGAGCTATTGATCACCTGTGCGTATTCGATCTGATCCTTGCTTAAGTTATGGTCGTTATTTTCTGATAATAACCGCGACAACAGCAGGATAGAATTTAAAGGCGTGCGTAGTTCGTGCGACATATTCGCCAGGAACTCCGACTTGTAGCGAGTACTCAGGGCCAGCGCTTCCGCCTTACGGTGTATATCTAGGTTACGCTCTACAATAACCTGGTTTTTCTCTTCCAACAGCCTGCTTCTTTCTTGTAACTCCAAGTTCGACTGCATCAGTTCTTCCTGCTGTACTTTCAGTTCTTCTTCGGATACCTGTAGCTTTTGCGTTTGTGCCTCCAGTTCCGCATTGAGACTTTCCAGCTCCGTATGTTGGGTTTGCAGCTCCTCTGACTGCGCTTGCGTTTCTTCCAGTAGTTCCTGCAAACGCGTGCGGTTGCGGGTGGTTTGCAGCGCAACCGCAATATTTACGGACGCTTGCTGGGCAAATTCAATCACCCCTTCCTGAAAAGGGTAAAGAGAGCCTATTTCTATTACGCCTTCAGCAATCCCCCCATGCAACAATGGAATAATAAGTACGTGCCCGGGCCTGGCGCTCCCAACACCGCTGACTATATGTAGGAAATCATCAGGAGTATTGGTAAGATAAACAGGTTCCTGTTGCTCCAAACTTTGGCCAAGCAATGTTTTCCCGGCTGCTATCACTTCCGGCGCTGCATGGTTTGGCGACAAGGCATATGCCGCGCACAAACGCAGGTCAGCCCCCTGTTTCACATATAGCACCCCTGTTTGTGCACCAGTATATTGCACCATATCCGTAAGCGCATCTTTACTGATGGCGCCCATATCCTTTTCACCCAACAGGGTTTCACTGATATGGTTCACCCCTGTTTGCACCCACATTTTTTGGTCGCTGTAGTGACGGAATGCTTTCAGGTCTGCCGCCATCCGTACCACAGCCAATCCCAGCAAATCGCCATTACTACGGGGCTTCACATCAATATTAAAATTGCCTTTGCCAATGTTATCTGCCGCAATTGCCAGTTCCTGGCTGGTTTGGTCTATGGCTACAAAAGAGCGGGCCAGGCTGCCGATCGCGTCTTTAGTGTGGATTTCCGGTACCGAGCCGGGCATGCCACGGGCAATATTTACCGCAGTGGAGCGCAATAGCTCCAGGCTATCTGTAACGCTTTTAATGGTAATGCCTACAAATGCCACTACCAGTACCACAATTAGCACCAAGGCCACCAGGTAGCGGGTTTCCAGGTCGCCCTCCCGCTTGGAGATTAACTTGGCGTCCCGGCTTATTTTCTCCATAACAGTGCGTTGCAATTGCTTCAACTGATCTACAGCGAGCGAGGAGTTATCCCACCAGGAATCTGCATTAAACAGGGTATCTATTTTATGGGAATTGATCGTGCTTTTGATAAAACCATCAGTGATAGCAAATTCGTTAGAGTCCTCCATTTTTTGGAAATCCCCTACCACCGTTGGAGAAGCCTTGTCCAGCAATTCTGCGCGTAGAGAGGTGTACATGTCAACGTTATTCTCTATACGGTCAAAATCTTCCGGCCACACTTCCTTTTTAAGCATGAAATAGTAAATATCCATACGTACCATACCCTGGTATGCCGACATCTGCGCCAACAGCAGCTGAGCGTTCATATCTTGTTGTAATCCTTTCAGTACGGGAATATCCGGTGTATTGGTATTAGCCAGGTCGTTGAGACGAAAAATAAGGTTAGAATAATAGTCCAGCACTTCCCGCTGCGGCATAGTCTTATTATCGATATCCTTTCTCTTATTAACCAGGGTATTAAGGAGGGAGTATTGAAAAAAATGGCTGTCGCTGGCCAGCAACCTGCCTTTCACCGCTTCAATCGCCAGATCCGTTTTAGCTCGTTGGGTAAGCAGGTCGTTCAGGCTACCGGTTTGCAGTACATAATTTACACTGCTTCTGCGCTCCATATGTATTTCATCGGCCACTTTCATAATGATAGTAGCAGTAGTAATTTTCTGTACCAGCCTATCGATGGTATCAATATCCGCACTTTGCTTATTAAACACCTCTACGCCGAAAAATAGCATGCATATAAGCGGAATCAGCGCTATCAACATCAACTTCCTGGGCAGCGGCAGCTGCATAAAAAATTTCTTCATTTGCCAGAGCTTGTTTAGTTTTATGGACCGGTACGCTTAAAGGGTTCCCTGTATGGAGGGGTTCATACTTTTCATCCTACCTAAAAGTTAAAAGCAGATGATTATTATCATAAAATAACAACAAAATCCTAGATTTGTCTCTATTCAAGTTTGATATGCCTGATAGCTGTAAATATACCTCAGTACTTTTAATCGATGATGATATAGACGACAGGATGATATTTGGTGAAGTATTAAAAGAATTGGCGCCAGATATTATTTACCATGAGGCTATAAACGGAGAAGATGCGCTCACAAAACTAGCGCAGAACCTGGTACCCGACCTTATCTTCCTCGATCTTAACATGCCAAGGGTAGACGGGAAGCAATTCCTGGCCGAAATACGGCAATTGGATCACCTTAAACACATTCCGGTGATCATTTATACCACCTCCTCCCACGAATCGGATAAAAAGGAAACGAAGGAGCTCGGCGCTTCTTATTTTCTAACCAAGCCCAACAGCTTACATGAACTAACACATATACTTACAGGTATCCTCAGACAAAAATTATTCTAATTAAATACAAAGGCCTCACAAGGAATTGTGAGGCCGGCTTTTTCTACCATTGTTACTATTTTTAAACCCTCATATATGCGTGAGCATATGCTTTGTTGAAGTAAAGGTGGCTAATAAACCATTCTCAAGTGTTAATCGATTCTTAATGACTCAACATTATTATAATTGTTCTCATGCCGCTTCCAGCCAATCACAAGCATTAAAGTTTAATACAATAATTATCACAACAATATCATTATCAATCACTTAATTTAATACAACTCCCATTACAGAAGCCCTAACCCCAAAATCCGCTTCGTTTACCTGGGCCGGTGCAACGTTCCGCGGATAGGTAGGCCAAACAAATTTACCAGCCAGCCCTGCACAGGGCAACTATCTAAAGCATTTGGGCGCTGCTGGTTCACAATAAAAGGGCTTTAAATTTATATTCAGCCTGGAAGTATCAGAAATTATTTAGCATCCTGCATCAATATTAATAAATTACAGGCCCTAATTAACGCATATGCATTTAGACGAATTGGAAAGGCTGTACAACGAACAGGCATATACCGAAGTAATTACGCAACTGGAAATATATTTACAGGATGAGCCCGAAAGCGCCCGGGGCTGGCAACTGCTGGGATTATCGCAATTGGAAAATGCCAAGGCTACCGATAACCGCGATCTCTCTGCCGCCATGTATAATGCGGCTTACGAGGCTTTCACCCAGGTACTAACCATAGATCCTCATCACCAGGAAGCGCGCATCCAACGCGCTTACATGGGCGCTAACCTATTGTCGGACAAAGGAGACGATACCATCAACGACTGCAACCTGCTGATTACCAACGGAGACGATGAAGTAACCGCCAAAGCGTTATTATACCGCTTTCAGGTATGGATACTGAAAAATGAACACGAAAAGGCCTTGGAAGACATGCAACGAAGCCTGTTGGTATACAACTCCCTCTACGCCGACGACCTGCCGCAGCTTAACGTGGCCCGCTTCCAATGCTATACCCGCATTGGCGACGTATACTACCATACCGAAAACCGGCCCCTGGCCCTGGCATACTATAAAAAAGCTTTCCAATACACTGTTTTCAACAACCGGTTGCTCACCACCACCTGGTTTGCACTCGATATGGCCGACTACGACTTCGCCGCACAAATGCTGCAGATCATGATCAGCATCGGAGAAAACACCCCGGAAAGTATGCTGCGCCTGCTCCGCCATATACAACAACAATTTAACAACGGGCTACGGCATGCCTCCCTGGCCAGGGAATTTTGTAAAGGCACCACTGAATTCTGGTCGGATTTTTATGGCGACAATGAAGAAGAAGGCACACTGGAGCAAATTTCCGCAGGCAAAAACTATATCGCCCTATACCCTGAAGAAGCCTATTTTTATCATTATACCGCCACTGCTTTTTTTAATATTGGTAGCTATGCAGAAGCTTTACCCTGGTACGAAAAAGCACTCGCTATAAAACCTTATCCATATACCATTGCAAGATGGTACTATGCCAGCTATAAAGTAAATGGAACATTCCCTCAAACATGGCAGGAAACAGATCATACCATCCCTTACGATTGGTATGTAGCGGGTGTAATACTCAGCGAAAACTTGCAGCAAGAAAAAAAGAACCAGGTACGCATCAACGCTTTGCCATTAAAAAAATTCCTTTACAAAAAAGCATTTGACCTGTACTACGCCTATTGGTACGATAATACAGGCTCCTCTTATGCCGGGCATCCACACCACTTCGCCATGTGCTGTAATAACTATGGCATTGCTTTATACGAAGGAGGCATTTTTGCAGAAGCGATCCATGTACATACCGTAGGTTACAATATGTCGCCCTTCTGGGAACAACTGGAATCCAGAGCAGACGCCTATCACAGCATAGGTAAACTGGCTGAGGCCATCGCAGACAGACGTACCATAATAGACAACTTCATGGATACCCTGCCTCTTACCTATTATGTATCCATCCATGAACGGATGATTGATGACCTCTGCTCGCTGGAACTACATCCCGAAGCGTTGGAACTATATGAAAAAATACTGGAAGAATACAATAGCTGGATTGCCCGCGATATGGAAGAACTCTCGGCCAATGAGCGGGAAACCATTACATACAACATAGACCGCATCAAAACAGGCCGGGCTTTTATCCGTACCAACAGTGAAGACGACCTCTCAGAACGTATACTGGCGCTGGAAAACCATCTGATGGAAAAACCAGACGATAGTGATGCCTATTTTAACCTGATGTACCTGTATTTCGATAATGAGCAGTATGAACATTGCATAGGCGCCATCAATAATCGTATATCCATTGGAGGTATAGAAAAGCTACCCGTGCTGTCGCAAATGAAGATCTATTACTTCCGGGGTAAAGCCGCACTGAAACTGGCCCGTTATAAGGCTACCATTGCAGACATGCAACATACGCTACGGATTATGGGCAGCGGCGATCCTGCCGACAACGCCCCTAACTACCGGTTTGGGGTATACGCTTTCCTTGCAGAAGCCCACCTGGGTGAAAAAGAGTATGACCAATGCCTGGCCTACGGCATCCTATGCCTTGATATATATGTAGTTAATAACTGGTCGTGGGATACAGAGATATCCGCAATAAGATACGCCATGGCCCTCGCCTACGAAGGCAAGGGGGATATCAGCGCCTGTAAGAAAATGGTTAACCAGATCCTTGCGCACGATCCTGGCTATCCGCCAGCCGTAGAGAAAAAGAACCAGCTAAGGGGAGGCGGCCTGTTTTCGTTCTTCCGGGATATGATTAATTAACAGGATATGATTGTTTGTCATTAATCTGATTAATGTGGATAATTCTGCCAATTACCCTCATTAATCAGATTAATTCACTACTACATAGGCTTATTAAAACTAATCATCCAATTAATCCCATACTTATCAGTAAGCCGTCCATACTGGTGGGCCCAAAAAGTTTCTTGTAAAGGCATTTTTACCTTTCCGCCAGCAGAAAGTGAGGAGAAAAGCTTTTCAGTTTCTGCATCCGATTCTGCCTCCAGTGCCAATTCTACAGCATTACCATTAACAGGAGGCTGCCCCTGCATGCCATCAGATGCCATCAAAGCAAATCCAGGCGTTTGCAAGTAAGCATGCATAACCCGGTCCTGCGCATCTGCAGGTACTTGATCTTTCATTGGCGAATCTCTCATAGCCATAATTTGCAGATTACCGCCCAGAATTTCATGATAAAAGCTCATCGCTTCACGGCAATTACCGTCAAAAAAGAGGTAGGTAGTGAGTTTCGTAGACATAACTTATCTTTTAGGGTGACAAATTGGAATTCAGGTGTCCCTAAAGATAGTCATCTTTCATGTATCCTCTATCCGGATTTTCTTTTCCCACTTAGCTGATCAGCACCTTGTTCCTCACCAGCAAACAGGCGCCAATAATACCAGCACTTTCGCCCAGACGCGACATTTTTAGTTTGGAATCATTACTAACCAGGCTGAGGGAATATTTTTTCACAGCGCTGGTAATAGGCAATCGGATATGATCGTGGGTAGCAGCAAGAGCGCCTCCCAGGATCACCAGTTCGGGATTAAAAAGATTGATAAGAATAGCTATTCCCCTGCCCAGGTTTTCTCCTACACTGGCAATGAGCTCAATGGCCAACATATCATCGTTGTTGGCAGCATCAACAATATCTTGCAAATGTATCTCTTCCGGAGCATGTGTGCGGGACAACATCGAAGAAGAACCGGTAGCTAGCTTTTGCCGGAACTTCTTGACCAGGGCCCAGCCAGAAGCTTCTGTTTCCAAACACCCTCTCTTACCACAATGGCAAATAATTTCATTATTAAACATCGGGATATGTCCTACTTCACCACTATAACCAGATTTACCATAATACAGCTCCCCGTTAATAAGCACACCCATACCTATACCATAATCCAGGTTCAGGAACAGTACATTACGCTCACTGTTCACCTGGTCGGAGCAAAACTCCCCATAAGCCATGGCACGGGAGTCATTTTCCAGAAATACACGGATGCCTACTTTATCCCCGATCACCTTACTGAGCGGTTCATCAACAAAATGGAAAAGGCTATAGTTATAGCCAGAAGCAAAGTTGATACGCCCGGGAATATTAATACCAATCCCGAGGATCTTTTCCCGCGGCACCGTTAGTCCGTTAATAAAATTATTGATCAACAAACACAATTGCTCCAGAGAGGCTATGGTATTGTCCAGTTCATATGGCAGCCCCTCTACGGTAGTCACTAAATGCTTATGCAGGTCGGAAACACCAAGGTTCAGATGGTCTTGTTTCACATCTACACCAATAAAAAAAGCAGAATCGGCCACTAGACCGTACAGGTTGGGCTTTCTGCCACCGGTAGACTCTATCTTACCACAATCCATCAGCAATCCGTCGCCGATCAGGTCATTTACGAGGTTAGTTACTTTAGGGGTACTAAGATTCAGCTCTTTACACAGATCTGCAATAGTGGCATTGCCATGGTTAGCAAAAAAAGCCAGGGCCGCTTTTTTCAGGTTGATATTCTTATAGGCTACACCGGTAGCGTTTGCACTGTTTAGTTCTTCAAAAAAGGTTTTAGCCATAGTGTCAGAAAGACTTTTTAGGTAATCGCACAACAATTTAAGCAGCTTAGCGCTATTTTTTTTCAAAATCCCAGGAAAAGCAGGGAAAGTTTTGCTTATAAATGATTTTGTTAATTACTAAAAAAGAATACCTTTGCAAACCTTTTTGCTTTAAAAAGAGATTCCTGTTCTGTATTTTACAGGGCAGGGCTAGATAAGAAAACAGGGTCGTTCTTTATTTTTGCGGGTGTGGTGAAATTGGTAGACACGCCAGACTTAGGATCTGGTGCTTCACGGCATGGGGGTTCGAGTCCCTTCACCCGCACATTTTAAAAATCAATGTTTTACGCCCGGTTCTTCTGCATTGATCCATCTTCTTGGGCTTATAGCAATTAATTCGCTGTAAGCCCGACTTTAAAAAATCTTTAGGCTCACCTGCTTATTTACCGGAACGCATCAGCTATCAATATCGCCTTTCCATTCAAAACGCTCATTTTACCAGCTGATTATTTATAAAAGTACCTTTTAAGTGCTTCCGCATAAATGTTTTTGTATTCCCACCTAAATGCATCAACGATGCTTTTTACCGGACTTATCACGTATCAATTGAGCGCCTTCATCCACTGGCCCTAAATAACCACTGCCATCTAATGTGCCTTTATCCATTTGCAATAGATTTACAGTTAAATCAGATTTAAATAGCTATCTTCGCGCGACCATAAAGTCGGGCAATATTCACAACTAATTGAAAGATAGCTGTTTATATTGAAATAGATTCAAAAGGATAAATCAGGTAACATGCGCGGGGGTGATAAAATGGGTAACCAAACCAAACTAAGAGGGAATCAAATTCCTTTACCCGCACATAAATAATTATGTGGCAACGCGTCAATATGGCAATGTGATAATGCTATGCTCTCCCTCACCTTCATTGTCACGACTGTCTTATTCAGACATAGTTTCACTTAATTTTATTTGAAAAAGGCGCCCTGCCATTCCTGCTTGCTATTGTGACTTCATGGCAGAAAACCAAACAAGGAATCATTATTGCTTCTTAAAGAACACTTTTTATACAATTCAATTATGGCAACCGTTACGAGAGAAAACATTGGTTTATTGAACGATAAGATCACTGTGAAAGTGAGCCAGGAAGATTACCTTCCTAATTTTGACAAAGCAGTAAAACAATTCAGCAAAAATGCCAACATACCCGGCTTCCGCAAAGGAATGGTGCCTGCGGGTATGGTTAAGAAGATGCATGGCCAGGCGATCTTTGGGGATGAAATTCTGAAAACTGTAGAGAGAGAATTGATGGGCTATGTGCAGAATGAGAAACTGGAAATCTTCGGTCAACCGCTGTCTCTGGAAAAAGAGGCAAAAAATCTGGACTTTAACAACCCAGCGGAATATGCTTTCGAATTTGAAGTAGGTCTGAAACCTGCTTTTGAAGTAACTCCCCTCGGAAACAACAAAACCACCCTTACCAAATATAAAATCACCGTTACCGACGAAATGGTAAACGATGAAGTACAGCGTTTACAGCTGAAAGGTGGCAAAACAACCGAACCTGAAACAATTACTTCTGAAGATAACGTGATAAATGTTAAATTCGAAGAATCAGACGAAAAAGGAAATGTTATTGAAGACGGTATTGTAAAGGAAAATTCTTTACTTGTTAAATATTTTTCACCCGCTATTCAGGAGCAACTGATGGGTAAAAAAATAGATGACAGCATCGTATTTCAACTGGCTACCTCCTTCGACGAACAGCGTTTGGGCTGGATCTTGAAAGATCTCGGCTTTGAAGCTACTGATACAGCAGCCGCACAAAAATTCTTTAAACTGGCCATCACTAAAGTAGGTCTGATTGAAAAAAGAGAATTGAATGAAGAATTCTTCCAAGAAATTTATCCTGGAGAAGCCATCACTACTGAAGAAGCTTTCCGTACTAAATTGAAAGAAGAAATCGGAAAATATTGGGATTCTGAAAGCCGTAACCACCTTCACAACGACCTGTTTGAAGTACTGGTACACGAAACGCCTATAGAATTACCAAAGGATTTCCTGAAACGTTGGCTGCAAGTAGGTGGTGAAAAACCCAAAACTGCCGAAGAAGCTGAAAACGATTACCCTGGTTTCGACCACCAATTACGCTGGACACTGATCAGCGATAAACTGGTTAAAGAAAATAAATTGGAAGTTTCTTTCGAAGATCTGAAAGAAAACGCCAAACAAAAAGTATTAGGCTACTATGGCGGCGCTGCTGCTGATGGAGCTGAATGGTTAGACAGCTACCTGGATCGCCTGTTACAGGATGAAAAATTTGTTGACCAGACTTATCGTGAAATGATCACCAGTAAATTATTTGACTGGGCTGAAAGCAAGGTGAACGTAACAGAAGAGGAAATCAAAGCAGAAGATTTTGTTAATTTACCTCATAAACATCACCATCATGAACATTAATGACGAATTTAGAAAATACGCCATCAAGCATCGCGGAATCAGCAGCCTGGTAGTAGATAGCTATGCTAAAAGCCACCAGGTAAACAGCCTGACGCCATATATCCTTGAAGAACGCCAGATGAATATGACACAGATGGACGTTTTCTCTAGGTTGATGGCTGATCGTATTATTTTCCTGGGAGATCCCGTTAACGACTACGTTGCCAACGTAATTACTGCGCAACTGTTGTTCCTCGAATCTTCCGACCGTAACCGCGACATACAGATGTACATCAATAGCCCCGGAGGCAGTGTTTACGCTGGTCTGGGTATCTACGATACCATGCAGATCATCTCCCCTGATGTAGCCACTATCTGTACCGGTATGGCCGCCTCTTTCGGCGCTGTACTACTGGTAGCCGGCACCAAGGGCAAACGCACTGCATTAAAACATGCTCGCGTAATGATTCACCAGCCTCATGGCGGTGCAGAAGGTCAGACTTCAGATATCGAAATCACTGCCCGTGAGTTCGTTAAACTGAAGAAAGAACTCAACGAAATCATTGCCGGACACTGCGGACAACCTGTGAAAAAAGTGGAAAAAGATTCTGACCGCGACTACTGGATGACCGCTGATGAAGCCAAAGAATACGGTATCATTGACGACGTATTGCAGAAAAATCCTAAGAAAAATCTGGACACTCCGCAATAAGACTTAAATAATAACGCATAAAGCCATTGTAGCGAAGACTGTAGCGAGATATATAAAAAAATCGCTATAATCTTCGCTACAGTCGCTTTAAGCGTTCAGCTTTATGCTTTCGGCTATTTAGTGTAAATTTGTAACCCTGCAACATTATTGCAGACGATGATAGTTTCGTAGAAAAATAATCTATTCCGAAATGAAAGAATCAAAAATTCGTTGTTCCTTTTGCAACCGCTCCAAAGAAGAAGTGCAGATATTAATAGCTGGCGCTGAAGGACATATCTGTGAAAACTGTGTAGCCAACGCACAGGAAATAATAGACCAGGAGTTATTTACTCCCGGCAAAAAAGCCGCCGCCGTTGCCCCCCACTTTGCACCTAAAGTGTCTAAACCTATCGACATGAAGAAATTCCTGGACGAATATGTGATCGGGCAAGACGATGCAAAGAAAATACTGGCTGTAGCGGTGTACAACCACTATAAAAGATTAAACCAACAGATAGGCGACGATGAAGTGGAAATTGAAAAATCCAATATCATCATGGTGGGAGAAACCGGTACTGGCAAAACCTTACTGGCTAAGTCCATCGCCAAACAATTAAACGTACCCTTTGCCATCGTAGACGCTACTGTGTTTACAGAAGCCGGTTATGTAGGCGAAGATGTGGAAAGTATTCTCAGCCGTCTCTTACAGGTATGTAATTACGATGTAGAAGCAGCTGAGCGCGGTATTGTATATATCGATGAAATAGACAAGATTGCCCGTAAAAGCGACAATCCTTCTATTACCCGCGATGTAAGCGGAGAAGGCGTGCAACAAGGCCTTCTTAAACTCCTGGAAGGCACCGAAGTACTGGTACCTCCACAGGGCGGCCGCAAACACCCAGAACAGAAACTGATCAAGCTGAATACCCAAAACATCCTCTTCATCTGCGGTGGCGCATTTGATGGTGTGGAAAGAATCATCAGCAGAAGAATTCAGACACACTCCATCGGCTTCACCGTTAACAAGGAAAAAGAAGAAGAAAACAAAAAACAGATCCTGCGCTATGTGAATTCCCAGGACCTGAAATCGTTCGGACTGATCCCTGAATTACTGGGCCGTTTGCCAGTGGTAACTTATCTCAACTCACTGGACAGAGACACGTTGAAAGCCATCTTAACTCAGCCTAAAAATGCATTGGTAAAACAATACCAGAAATTGTTCCAGGTAGAAAATATTGATTTGCAGGTAGAAGAAGAAGCGATTGATTACATTGTAGACAAAGCCATGGAATACAAGCTGGGGGCACGTGGATTACGTTCCATCTGTGAAATCGTGCTGAGCGAAGCGATGTATGAACTGCCATCTGCCAACGAATCCACCTTTAATCTTACCAAGGAGTATGCCCAGTCCAGACTGGAACAATCTACCCTTGTAAAATTAAAAGTCGCATAACTATCTCTAACCATAAAACCGCTATTTATGCAGGAACTCATTCAGCAATTGCAGGAAAAAGCCGGACTTACGGCCGAACAGGCCGCACAATCCATTGACGTTATCAAGGAATATGTGAAAGGCAAATTACCTCCTTTTATTGCAGGTACAGTTGATAACTGGTTTGCAGGTATGTCAGATAAAACCGGAGAAAAAAAGGCCGGAGTGATGGACCAGGCAAGTGATTTCTTGGATGACGTAAAGGATAAGGCAGAAGATTGGGCAGAAGAAGCTAAAGATAAGCTCTCCAACTTCTTCAATAAAGACAAACAATAAAGACCCTGCGCTCCGGCGCAAAGTCTATAACAATTTTTTAAACCAAAGGCGCCAGAAAGAAACCAATCGGATTTTCTTGGCGCCTTTGGTTTTTCATATCCCATGCAAGCACCTCCTATAGGCTTCTTAGATAAAGATATAAAGCAGCAAGCTCTTCATCAGTATACTTTGCTGTCATAGGCCAGGGCATATCCTTGGCCTGTAATTGCTTTCCCTCCGGTGTTTTACCTGTTCTCAGGGTGGCAATAAACTCTTCTTTAGACCATTTACCAACATGGCCACTAGCAGTAATATTAGCTACCGCTACTCCACCCGGTACCGGATTAGGACCACCAGTAAGCGATGGCTGATGACATCCAGTACAGGATACAGACAAATACTTTCCATACGCTGCGGTGGGCGCTTTAGTGATTAACGCTGGCTGTACCTGATGCTGGTCTATTTTTTCAGCAGCAAATAAGGGCACTTTTCCCAATACAGATAATACCTTTCCTACCGGACCTATTTTTATAGGCGTTGAGGGCTGGTCTATAGGAGGCTGCGCTTTACAAAACGCAATTATAGCCGCAATATCGTGGTCGTCCAGGCGGTTAAACTCTTCTGAAGGCATCAGCAATAAGGTCTTGTTTTGGGCATTTAAACCATGCCTCAGGGCCCTTAACCAGGATTTGTTGTTGAAGTTGGCGGGTAATCCACCTTTGCCATAGGTAAGGTTATTTCCGGCAATTTTCCCCAGGGCCGGGTCATTAACAAAAACCTTTCCTTCCAGGCGCTCACCGTGGCATTCGCCACAACCCTTTATTTCGTATAAATGCCGGCCAATAGCAACTGTAGCCGAATCTTCCGGAATGGGAATATCCCGGACCTCTGCCGTATAGGTTTTATTAATGTGCCGATAAAAAAGGAAAGAAAAAACACCGTAGAGGATACCTACTAATAATACCAGGCCAAGCAATGTAGCGCCTGTCCACTTTAAAATTTTGGAGAACATAACAGTTAAAATATTACCTGGCAAATATAAGAAGGATAAACCTTACAGATTTCCGTATAAATACGTATTTATCTTAATTTAAAAAAATCATAACGTGGATTACAGGTGTAACATTTTACTAAGCTTCTTTGGCATACAACCTACCCTATTGAGTAGGTATAGAAAAGCACCCGTTTTTACAGGGTGCTTTTCAGTGCGTAAAAGTGTTTCAAATCTTTCGTGATTTTGTGTGTTAAGGTTGATAAACGGTAAAGAGTGGTGAATTAACCCAAATTTAACGTTCCTTTTGCAATATTCAATAACACTAAAGGGTTAATATTATTTTTTTTCAAAAAAATGATGAGTGGCCTTAAAACCGCTTCTCTTCATAAATTATGAAAATATCTCTTCCCTAATCAAATCAAAATCAATAAATTTTATTTCAGGGCCTCCCTAGCAATGACTATTTTTTGAATTTCGGATGTTCCTTCCCCGATGGTGCATAATTTTGCATCACGATAAAATTTCTCTACCGGAAAATCCTTCGTATAGCCATAACCGCCAAAAATCTGTACGGCGTCGTTGGCGGTTTTAACAGCTACTTCCGACGCATAATACTTGGCCATGGCTGCCTGCGCAGTCATTTTCACCTTACGGTTTTTCATATCAGCTGCCTGCAGAGTGAGTAACTCCGCCGCTGCAATTTCAGTAGCCATATCAGCCAGCTTAAAAGAAATGCCTTGAAAATTGGCAATGGGCTGATCGAACTGATGCCGCTCCTTGGCATATTTTAATGCCGCATCCAGAGCGCCCTTGGCAATACCCAATGATAACGCCGCAATGGAAATACGGCCGCCATCCAGCACTTTCATCGACTGGATGAAGCCTTCTCCTTCTGCTCCCAGCATATTTTCGGCGGGTATACGGCAATTATCAAATATCATTTCAGCCGTTTCAGAGGCCCGCATGCCTAACTTATTTTCTTTTTTACCACCGCTGAAGCCCGGCGTACCTTTTTCTACTATAAAAGCACTCATACCGTGGCTGTCTCTCACTTCGCCGGTACGCACAATCACTACTGCCATATCGCAACTTTTACCGTGGGTGATCCAGTTTTTAGTACCGTTAATCACCCAGTCGCTTCCCTCTTTCTTTGCAACACACCTCATATTCATGGCATCGGAACCAGTATTGGCCTCTGTAAGTCCCCAGGCGCCAATCCATTCTCCTGAAGCCAGCTTAGGAAGGTAACGTTGCTTCTGGGCTTCATTTCCGAATTGCAGGGTATGTCCGGTACACAACGAATTATGGGCGGCCACACTGAGTCCTATAGCCCCGCAGATACGGGCTATTTCACTGATCACCGTTACATATTCCAGGTAGCCTAGCCCGCTCCCACCATATTCCTGCGGTACCAATACGCCCATTAATCCCAGTTCTCCCAATTGCTTAAGTACCTGAACAGGAAAGAATTGCTGTTCATCCCATTCCATTATGTGAGGCTGTATGTTTGTTTTTCCGAAATCCCGGATCATCTGCGCAATCTGTTGTTGCATTTCCGTAGGGGCGAAATTCATAAACGGGTGGATTTTAGTAAGTGACCTGAATGTAATGTTCAATTTTACGATAAATAATCTCATCCACCAACGGCAATTGGCGGAGCTCTTCCACGGCCTTGAAACCCGCATGGGCATTGCGGTATGCCACTATCAACCGGGCCAATTTATATCTTATGTATGGGTGAGCAGCCAAAGATTTTTCATCTGTGAGGTTCAGGTCCATTTTTTTTAGAGAACCGCTACCGATCTTTAAAAATGGTTGAATTTTTTGAAATACGGAATCTTCCAATCCATAACACTCCCCCACTTGCTGCACTTCATAAAAACCGCCCAACCGTTCCCGGAAAGCCACGATTCGCCGGGCAAACCCAGGCCCGATACCAGGAAGCTCCTGCCAGGCAAGCGTATCTGCAACGTTAATATCCAACGGCGATGCCGGCGCCTTTTTACTATAACGGGGCAACGCAGCCCCTTCACCTTTTCCCCAGGAACCGGGGTACTGCCCACCGGTACTATGATGCCGGGAAGTATCGCGAGGCTTTACCATTACGGCTATACGCACATAAGGCATTAAGCGGTCACTTAGCGCAGGAGGTAAACCATAAATCTTTTTCAAGTCGGCGGCATCACGGAAATGCCCGCCCTTCAACAAGTACTTTTGTATAGTGCCAGCAGTACGTTCACTCACTCCCAGGCGCTGCCAGCCAGCTAACGACAGAGTATTGGGATCAAAGTTAAAAAGCGTGCCTGCAGTAACCGGCGCAGTGATCCGTTCTGCTACAGGCTTATCAGCGGCTACCAGCAGCCCCTGTGTAGCCACATCTGCTTCAAAGGCCTTTACCGCCGCCTTTAGATCGCTGCTATCAGACGGGGATATACGCTGGAAATAAAAAAACAGGTCAGGTGCATAACAGGTCAGGAACATGCCTGCAGAAAGGAGAAGTATACCATAACGTTCTTTCCGCGAAAAACGCAGGTATTCACGTACAAAAGACTTCCACATGGGTTAACAACAATTTACAGGAAGCTACAAGATAAAATGGGGAAAACAGTTAATAGAAATTAAATAAAGAAAAAATTCCCGGGGTAACTACCCACTTATATTTCCAGGCTCAGTCCATCATAGGCCAGGGCTGTACCTTCCGGCAACTCTCCCGACACCGTTTCATGTAAGCCTAACTGGTGACTGATATGCGTAAAATATACCTGTGGCACTTCCAGCTCTTTGCCCAGGGCAATGGCTTCCTCCAGTGTAAAATGAGAGATATGCTTCTCTTTTCTCAAAGCATTCAATACCAACACCTTAGATCCTCTAATCTTTGCTTTTTCTTCCGGGGCAATATAATTAGCATCGGTGATATAAGTAAAATCGTGGACCCTGAAACCGATCACCGGCATCTTGTGGTGCATTACATGGATAGGCGTAACGGTAAGCCCGTTTACCTGGAAAGGATCGTCTGCAATGGTTTTCAGGTTTATTTCCGGGATACCGGGATATTTATAATCAGCAAAGGCATAAGCAAACTCGCGCCGGATCACACTTTGGGAAAATTCGGTGGCGTATATATTGATAGCGCTTTGCTGGAAATAATTAAAGGCACGGATATCATCCATGCCCGCAATATGATCTTTGTGGGAATGTGTAATCAACACCGCTTCCAGATGGCCTACCTTTTCGCGTAGCATCTGGTAACGGAAGTCGGGGGTAGTATCCACTACTATATTACCCGCCGGCGAGCTGATCATGATACTGCTTCTTAAACGTTTGTCTTTTTTATCAGCGGAGGTACACACCTCACAACCGCAGGCAATTACCGGTACTCCCTGTGAGGTGCCTGTGCCTAAAAATGTAACTTTCATCCCAACGTCATTTGTCTGTTTAACCTATTCTGTTGCCACGCTGCTACCTGTTGCTTCCTCTCCTGCTTCCGGGATAGGCTTACTGGACTGTATTTGTTTGAACAATTTATGAGATTCTGCCGTCAGGATTTCTTCATCCAGTGGCAGTGTGGCCAAAATATCGATCAATGTATTGATACGTCCTTCCAGGTTCAGGAATTTATTGATCACGACCACTTTCTTGTGCTCCAGAACGCAATAACCGGAATTGAAGCTGCCTTTTTCGAAGCGCAGCACATACTTGGCCTCTTCGAAGATTTTTTCCAGCTTGGTCAGGTTGTTAGGTGTGATTTTAATATTCATGTTGCAAAAGTAACAATTCACTGATAGCTTTTAGCTTCCGGCAGCTCACTGCCGGAAGCTAAAAGCTACTTCGTTACCATTCTTGCAAATGGTACGATCATTTCTTCTAGGGAAATACCTCCGTGCTGAAAAGTATTTTTATAATAATTTACAAAATAGTTGTAGTTATTCGGATAGCAGAGGTATCCATCTCCTTTGGCAAAAATATAGGAGGAATTCACATTAGGCTTAGGCAGTCCTGCATCACGGGGGTCGCGGAAAGCCAGCACCTCTTTAGGGTCGTAGTTCAGGTTACGGCCATGCTTGTAGCGCAGATTGGTAGTAGTTTGTTTATCGCCGATCACTTTTACTGGCGTTTTTACCCTTACGCTACCATGGTCTGTAGCTACCAACAAGTTGATCTTTTTATCGCTGATCCGTTTGAGCGCCTGGTAGAGGGGACTATGCTCAAACCAACTGGCGGTAATAGAACGATAAGAAGCCTCGTCGCCTGCCAATTCCTTCAATACCTCCATTTCTGTGCGGGCATGGCTCAACATATCCACAAAGTTATATACGATCACGCTGAGGGGATAATCCAGGATATTATGGATATTGTTAAGCATGGTTTGGGCATCGGAATGATTGGTCACTTTCGTATAAGAGAAGCGGGTATCCATTCTCAATTGTTTAAGCTGGGCGGCAAAAAAATGCTCTTCGTACATATTTTTCCCTCCTTCTTCGTCGTCGTTCTTCCATTCCTGTGGAAAGCGGTGTTCTATATCTATAGGCAGCATTCCGGCAAATATGGCATTACGGCTATATTGGGTGCTGGTAGGCAATATGCTGTAAAAAGATTCTTCTTCCTGGAGACGGAACGATTCCTGGAAAATAGGCAAGATAGCCTTCCACTGGTCGTACCGCAGGTTGTCTATTAACAGGAATACATTTGGCACATTTGGATCCAGATTGGGTACTACTTTTTCGCGGAACAGGGTATGCGACATCACCGGTGCTTCTTTAGCCTTTGGGTGCAGCCAATCGCTGTAATTGCGGCTAATGAATTTGGAGAATTCATTGTTAGCTTCCGTTTTCTGGGCGTTGAACACCTCCATCATTTCGGGGCTATTCGCCTTAGCCATCTCCATTTCCCAGTAAACCAGCTTTTTATAGATGTCCATCCATTCGTTATAGTCCGGATTGGAGCTAAGCGCCATAAAAAGGCTACGGAACTCCTGCTGGTAAGCGATGGTGGTTTTTTCTGCCACCAGCCGTTTATTATCAATTATTTTTTTGAGGGACAATAATACCTGATTGGGATTCACCGGCTTAATGAGATAATCGGTGATCTGGGAGCCGATAGCGTCGTCCATTACGTTTTCCGCTTCATTTTTGGTGATCATCACGATAGGGATCTGCTGGTCGATCTCCTTGATTTTGCTGACGGTTTCCAATCCGGTAATGCCAGGCATAGATTCATCCAACAGCACTACGTCTACCACTTGCTCCCGCAAGAACTCAAGGGCATCGTACCCGTTGGTGAGGGCGGATACCTTATAACCTTTGCTTTCCAAAAAAATGATCTGCGACTTTAGAGAATCTATTTCATCATCTACCCATAGTATATTTATCTGGCTCATAGTAATATTTAAGGTTCCGGAAAAAAAGGAAATTACCGCATTTTTTTGTCAAATATCATTCCCCAGTATCATTCCCCAGTAATTATATGTTAAAAACACTTTGTTCCAATAAAAATGATCGCTATAAAAAGCTGGAGGGCACATAAAGTTATTTACCTTCGCGTATCATAACATTTAATTACCTGTAACCTACATTATTGTTTTTACTGTTATAGGGGTTTCGTGGACGAGAAACGTCATTATAAGTAAAAGAATTATATATAATTATTTCATGGTGTAGCTTTGCAGACTGGCACCAGGGATTTCAGACGCGGCGGATACCCGGTTTGAAATCGTACAATTAAATGCAATGACCGAACGCAAGCGAAAAATTGTTAATGATCCGGTGTATGGCTTTATTACCATAGATCACCCGTTGATTCTTAACCTCATATCACATCCGTACTACCAACGGCTCCGTCGGATACACCAGATGGCCCTGGCCCACCTCGTGTATCCAGGTGCTATGCACACCCGCTTTCATCATAGCATGGGAGCTTACCACTTGATAAGCATGGCCTTACAGGAATTACGCAGCAAAGGCACCAACATTACCCACGAAGAAGAAGTGGCCGCTAAAATGGCCATTTTGCTGCACGACGTAGGTCATGGCCCCTATTCCCATGCCTTAGAAAATGGTATCATAGAAGGCGTGTCTCATGAAGAGATTTCCCAATGGCTGATGGAAGCCCTTAATAAGGAATGGAATGGCGCGCTGACACTCACTCTCGACATTTTTAATAACCGTTATCATAAAAAATTCCTGCATCAACTGGTATCAAGCCAGTTGGATGTAGACCGGATGGATTACCTGAACCGGGATAGTTTTTATACCGGGGTAGCAGAGGGTACGATAGGGTACGACCGTATTATAAAGATGCTGATCGTGCATAATGGGGAATTAATGGTAGAAGAGAAAGGCATTTATTCTATAGAGAAATTTATCATAGCCCGAAGGCTGATGTACTGGCAGGTATACCTGCATAAAACCGTGCTGAGTGCGGAAAATATGCTGGTAAAGATCCTTGCCAGGGCGAAAATGCTGGCGCAACAGGGAAAAAAGCTATTTTGTTCCCCTGCATTGGAGTACTTCCTGTACAACACCATCACCAGGAACAACTTCGAATGCGGACCGGATTGCCTGGCGTTATTTTGCCAGTTAGACGACTATGATATTATGGGCGCAATTAAAGTTTGGACTACACACGAAGACAAAGTATTGTCGTTGTTGTGTAAATGGCTAATAGACAGGAACTTATTTAAAGTGGTATTAAGTAACCAACCTTTCGATGGCAGTGCTGAGCAAATATTTAAGGAACAGGTACGTCAACATTGGGACATTGAAGATAAAGATCTTGACTTTTTTGTTTTTTCCGGAACAGCTACCCTGAGAGCTTATAACGTAAACGACGAGAAGATTAATATCCTGTTTAAAGATGGAACTGTAAAGGACATTTCCTCTATCGACAATGCACTGATTAGTCACACGCTGGCGATACCGGTAAAAAAATTCTACATTTGTCATCCAAAAATTCAGGCTAACAACGTTTTATAAGGAATAAAATGTTACAAAATAATTTCATACTATCCGGTGTGGCCTGGAAAACATTACAATTTTAAACTATGCAGTTTAGCGCATTACAATTAGCTACCATGTTAGATGGTAAGCTGGAGGGAAATCCGGACGTAAAGGTGAGCAACATCGCCAAGATTGAAGAAGCTGGCATAGGAATGCTCAGTTTTATAGCCAATCCTAAATATGAAGAATTCATATATACCACTAATGCTTCCATTCTTATCGTAAATGAAAGCTTGGTAATAGAACGTCCAATTAAATCGACCCTCATCCGGGTAAAAGATGCGTACAGCAGCTTTGCCCAGTTGCTGGAACAATACCGGTATCTGACCGCTAATAAATCGGGTATTCAGCAACCTTCTTATATTCCCCAATCGGTAAAAATGGGCGAAAATGTATTTGTGGGTGCGTTTGCCTACCTGGGGGAAAACGTAGTGCTGGGCAACAACGTAAAAATATATCCAGGCGTTTATTTGGGTGATAATGTGATCGTTAATAACGACTCCATCCTGTATCCAGGCGTAAAAGTATACGACAACTGTATAGTAGGTTGCCGGGTGATGTTGCACGCCGGTTGCGTGATTGGCGGAGATGGTTTTGGCTTTGCCCCTCAGCCGGATGGTTCTTATAAAAAGGTGCCTCAGATCGGTAATGTAGTGATTCAGGATGATGTGGAAATTGGCGCTAATACTACTATCGACCGGGCTACCATGGGTAGCACCGTGATCCGTAAAGGGGTAAAACTGGATAACCTGATCCAGGTAGCCCACAACGTAGACATAGGCACTAATACGGTAATTGCTGCTCAGACCGGTGTTTCCGGCAGTACCAAAATTGGCCAGAACTGCGTTATCGGTGGCCAGGTGGGAATGGTAGGTCATATCCATATAGCAGACGGAACCAAAATAAATGCACAAAGCGGTTTATCTAAGTCAGTTTCCCTTCCAAATACTTCACTAACCGGTACTCCAGCGTATGATTATAAAAGTTCGCTGAAAAGTCAAGCAATTTTTAGAAATTTGCCGGACCTTGAAAAGCGCGTTAAGGAATTAGAGGAGATGGTAAAACAACTACTCCAGGAGCGAGCGGGTGTATAAATTAATTACTGGTCAAATAGTTACATATAGTAAGTTATTATGGAAAATCAACAGTTGCAATACCAACATACCCTGAAGGGAGAAATTACCTTATCAGGTATTGGCTTGCATACAGGCGCCTATGTCAATATGACCCTGAAACCGGCATCGCCGGGTTATGGGATTAAATTTCAACGTGTAGATCTGCCGGGACAGCCCATTGTAAAAGCAGACGTGGACTATGTAGTGGAAACAACCCGCAGTACTACACTGGAGCATAATGGCGCCAGGGTGAGTACCGTAGAACATATTATGGCCGCACTGGCAGGAACTGGTGTAGATAATGTATTGGTAGAACTGGATGGCGGAGAAATTCCCATCATGGATGGTAGCGCCTATGCCTTTATTGAGGCCATAGATAAAGTAGGCCTGCAAAACCAGGATGCCAAAAAGGTATATTATACTATTGATACCAACATCACCTATTACGATGAAAAGAAAAAGGTGGAAATGGTAGCCATGCCAGCAGTAGATTACCGCATTACCTGCCTGATCGACTTCAATTCCCCTGTATTGGGTACCCAGCATGCTAAAATGAAAGGCATCGAAGAGTTTAAAACAGAAATTGCGCCTTGCCGTACTTTTTGCTTTTTACATGAGCTGGAATACCAGTTATCCCTCAACCTGATCAAAGGAGGCGATATCAATAACGCCATCGTAGTGGTAGACAAACCGGTTACCGAAGAGGAACTGGCACGTTTGGCCAAAGTATTTAACCGGGAGCAGATTTCTGTACAGAAAGAAGGCATCCTGAACAATATAGAATTACGCTTCCCCAACGAGCCCGCCCGCCACAAGCTGCTGGACGTAGTTGGCGACCTTGCCCTGATCGGTTATCCTATCAATGCGCATATCATCGCTAACCGCCCAGGACATTCCACCAACGTGGAGTTTGCACGTAAGATCAAGGCGTACATCAAAAAGAACAAACATAACAAAGATATACCTGTATACGATCCCAATCAACCACCTATCTTTGATACACCACGTATTGAAAGAACCTTGCCGCATCGTTATCCCATGCTGCTGGTAGATAAGATCATCGAACTAGGAGAAGAACAAGTAGTAGGTATTAAGAACGTTACCTTCAACGAACATTTCTTCCAAGGCCACTTCCCCGGCAATCCGGTAATGCCAGGCGTATTACAACTGGAAGCGCTGGCACAAGTAGGCGGTATCCTGGCATTGAACCGTGTACCAGACCCTGAAAACTACGATACTTATTTCCTGAAAATAGACAACTGTAAATTTAAACAGAAGGTAGTTCCGGGCGATACCATGATCCTGAAAATGGAATTGCTCAGTCCTATCAGAAGGGGTCTTGTGGAAATGCGGGGAACAGTATTTATCGGTAACAAGGTAGCTACTGAAGCAGACATGATAGCACAAATTATAAAAACACGAGAAGGCAAATAATAGCAATGATTCACCCGCTGACATACATACATCCGGACGCCAAAGTAGCGCCCAATGTAAAAATTGATCCATTTACCGTTATACATAAAAACGTAGAAATCGGTGATGGCACCTGGATAGGATCCAACGTAACCATTATGGAAGGAGCCCGCATCGGCAAAAACTGCCGTATTTTCCCAGGCGCTGTTATTTCTGCCATCCCTCAGGATTTAAAATTTGCGGGTGAAGAAACAACCGTAGAAATAGGTAACAATACCACTATCCGTGAATTTGTAACTATTAACCGCGGTACCAAAGACAAATGGAAAACCGTTATCGGCAATAACTGCCTGATCATGGCCTATAGCCACATCGCACACGACTGCGAAGTAGGTAACTATTGCGTATTTTCCAATAACACCACCCTGGCAGGGCACATCACCGTTGGCGACCACGTGGTACTGGCAGGCATGGTAGCTGTACATCAATTCTGTAAAATAGGTGACCACGCGTTTGTAACCGGTGGTTCACTGGTACGTAAAGATGTGCCTCCTTATGTGAAAGCAGCCCGCGAACCCCTCTCCTATGTAGGCGTGAACTCCGTTGGACTAAAAAGAAGAGGCTTTTCACTGGAAAAAATCAATCATATACTCGACATCTACCGGGTCATCTTTGTAAAAGGATACAAGCTATCCAAAGCCATTAACATGATTGAAGCAGAATTCCCTGCTACCGATGAAAGAGATGAGATCCTGTCATTCATCCGTGAATCAGGTCGTGGTATTATGAGAGGCTATACTACCCGCGCTAATGACGATATCTCTTAACCAGACCGGTAAACGCTTTAACTACGACTGGATTTTCCGTCGGGTTACCCTCACTTTTTGTGAAGGACAACGTTATGCGATCTTGGGGCCCAATGGCTCGGGTAAATCCACTTTATTGCAGGTAATCAGCGGCGCCCTTCAACATAATGAGGGCACCGTTACCTATAGCACACCGGAAAAACCCATCGCCCCCGATGCGTTTTTCCGGTATTGCGCCATCGCCGCTCCCTATCTGGAAGTGATAGAAGAATTTACCCTGACAGAACAACTCCATTTCCACCAACAGTTTAAAAACCTGCTGCCTGGCATTACCCCCGCTAAAGCCATGGAACTGGTAGGATTGGAAAAAGCCGCCCATAAACAAATACGCAATTTCTCTTCCGGTATGAAACAACGCATCAAGCTGGCCCTCTCCATCTTATCGGATGTACCCGTACTATTACTCGACGAACCTTGCACCAACCTCGATGCCACCGGAATTGCCGTATACCAGGAACTTATTACCACCTACGGCGGCAACCGCCTGATCATCGTAAGCTCCAATGATGAACAGGAATACTTTATGTGCAAGGAGTTCATTCACATCACCGACTACAAATAATATAAAGCTTTTCAATTGGAATATTATCTTCGCTTACTGCTAACTATTAAAAGCTGTAAGCTATATGAAGACTGCCAGTAAAAAAGTAATTAATGGCTGGGCAATGTACGACTGGGCCAACTCTGTGTACAACCTAGTAATCACCACTACCTTTTTCCCTATCTATTTTTTAGCGGTTACTAACGAACATACTTCCTTTCTGGGAATGAAGTTTGTCAACTCCGCGCTTTACAACTACACCATGGCAGCAGCTTTTCTGCTAGTGGCCATTGTTTCTCCGATTCTCTCTTCTATTGCAGATACCAGAGGGAACAAGAAAAACTTCCTGCGCTTCTTTACTTTGCTCGGTTCCCTGTCTTGCTGCGCCCTTTATCTATTTGATAGCAACCATCTGACATTGGGCGTAGTCTGTTTTATGCTCGCAACCATAGGCTATTGCGGCGGTCTGGTATTTTATAACTCCTACCTGCCAGAAATTGCTGCCCCAGAAGACCGCGACAGCGTGAGCGCCAAAGGCTTTGGCATGGGCTATATCGGTAGCGTGCTCCTGCAACTGATTGGTTTTGGGCTAGTACTGGCCGCCAAACCATTGGGCATGGATGAAAGCCTGCCCATAAAAATCACCTTTCTTCTGGTAGGCATTTGGTGGCTGGGCTTTGCACAAGTTACCTTCGCCACCTTGCCCAACAGCATCACTACCGTATCCAAACATGCCAGCAACACCCTTACAGAAGGATTCAGTGAACTAAGAAAAGTATATGCCCAGGTAAAGCAATTACCCGTATTGAAAAGGTTTCTACGCGGATTTTTCTTTTACAGCATGGGGGTACAAACCGTGATGATGGCTGCCACTATTTTTGGCAGCAAAGTATTGCATCTGGAGGCCACCCTGCTCATCGTTACCGTAGTAATTATACAGATAGTAGCTATCGCAGGCGCCTGGCTGATGGCCAAACTCTCCGGCAAATACGGCAATCTTCGTGTATTGATCAGCGTTATCATCCTATGGATATTGATCTGTGTAGCCGGCTATAAAATGCAAACAGCTATGCACTTCTATCTACTGGCAGCTGCAGTAGGCCTAGTAATGGGCGGTATCCAATCGCTCAGCCGCTCTACCTACGCTAAACTAATGCCCGAAACACAAGACACTACTTCATTTTTCAGCTATTACGACGTTACAGAAAAACTGTCTATCGTGATCGGTATGTTTTCTTTTGCTTATATAGACGACCTTACAGAAGATATGCGCAACTCAGTATTAGCCCTGGTAGTATTCTTTGTAATTGGGCTGGTATGGGTGGTTTCCGCCTTGCTTAAACAAAAACAAACAGTACTTCAATTGGGTTAATTAGGTACCTTTTCCGACCAAAACTTTCTGATCATGACATTACATACCATAGATACAGGATTTTTCAAACTCGATGGCGGCGCTATGTTTGGCGTAGTACCCAAAACCATCTGGAATAAATTAAATCCGGCAGACGACAACAACCTTTGCTCCTGGGCCATGCGCTGTTTGCTCATAGAAGATGGTAAACGGCTCATCCTGGTAGATAACGGCATCGGAGATAAACAAGACGCTAAATTCTTTAGCCACTACTACCTTCATGGCGACGCTACCCTAGATAAATCGCTGGCGGCATTAGGGTTTCACCGAGACGACATTACCGATGTTTTTCTCACCCACCTGCATTTCGATCACTGCGGCGGTAGTATTACCCGGCAAGGCGACAAATTGGTACCGGCTTTTAAAAACGCGATTTACTGGAGCAACAAAGACCACTGGGAATGGGCTACCCATCCAAACGAACGTGAAAAAGCCTCATTCCTGAAAGAAAATATTCTGCCCATCCAGGAAAGTGGTCAGCTTAAATTTATAGACCACCAGGAAGGAACCCCCTTTGCGGACAATATCCATATCCGGTTTGCCAACGGACATACCGATGCCATGATGTTGCCCCAGATCAGCTACAAAGGCAAAACGATTGTATATATGGCAGATTTGCTGCCATCCATTGCACACATTCCGCTCCCTTATGTAATGGCTTATGATATGTTTCCTTTAACCACCTTGCAGGAAAAGAAAAGCTTTTTGCAGGAAGCATTAGAACAACAGTATATCCTTTATTTTGAACATGATCCGGTTAATGAATGCTGTATACTGGAACAAACAGAGAAAGGCATCCGGGCGAGCCAGCCCTTTGCTTTAAGCGGGCTGTAATGCACTGTCAGTCTGTCACAACCACAGGCTACTGCATTATATTTGATATGGAATGGGTATGGCTATACATATAACAACCGACAATAAATTGAAAAAACTGATCGTTGTGGGCGACCGGGTGCTAATAAAGCCCGCCACTCCCCATGAGCGCACCAGCAGCGGGTTATACCTGCCTCCAGGTGTACAGGAAAAAGAAAAGGTACAGCGTGGTTATGTTATCAAAACCGGACCTGGTTATGCGATACCTGTACCCGTAGATAATGACGAAGCCTGGAAACCGGAAGAAGAAAAAGTAAAATACGTTCCCTTACAGGTAAAAGAAGGTGATCTCGCCATTTTTCTGCTAAGTGGATCTACAGAAGTGGTTTACGCAGACGAAACGTATTATATCGTGCCTCAGGGCGCTATATTAATGTTAGAAAGAGAAGAAGACCTCTAAATTGTCATTAAATATTTATGGATAAAAAATCTGCTATGCTTCATAGCAGATTTTTTATTTGAGGTACCCCCAACCCCATTCCCTGCTATTCCCAAACAACCGCCCGCTTTTTGTTATCTTCATAGAAAATAATACGTCATGGCCAATCAGGATGCATTACTGAACTATGTCAAAAGCGGCTATACATTTCAGGGCGAGCATTTCAGGCTCGGCTGTGCTATGTTGAACGGTGAAATAGTAACCGGGGCAGATGTATATCTTCCACTGAAAACCCTCAACCGGCACGGTTTAATTGCCGGAGCCACCGGAACGGGTAAAACCAAAACCCTGCAGTTAATTGCAGAAGGCCTTAGCGATGCCAGTGTACCGGTATTGCTCCTCGATATTAAAGGCGATCTAAGCGGTATTGCTGCTGCCGGCACACTTAACCCCAATATCGTTGAACGTTATCAAAAAATAGGCGGCAACTGGACCCCATCTGCCTATCCCGCCGAATTACTCTCCCTAAGCCAGGAAAAAGGCGTGCGCTTACGGGCTACTGTTAGCGAGTTCGGCCCTATATTGCTCTCCAAAATACTGGAACTAAATGATATACAAGCCGGATTGGTATCCATGCTATTTAAATACTGCGATGATCAAAAACTGCCACTGCTGGATTTAAAAGACTTCAAAAAAGTGCTGCAATATGCCGGAGATGAAGGAAAAGCAGACCTGGAAAAAGACTATGGTAACATATCCACCACTTCCACCGGCACCATCTTACGCAAAGTAATAGAGCTGGAACAACAGGGAGCGGATCTCTTTTTTGGAGAAAAATCCTTTGAAGTAGATGACCTGATGCGTATCAGCGACGATGGCCGGGGCATGGTATCTGTTTTAAGGGTTGCCGACATCCAGGATCGCCCCAAACTCTTTTCCACCTTTATGCTTAGCCTGTTGGCCGAGTTATACGCTACTTTACCAGAGGAAGGCGATCTGGATAAGCCCAAGCTGGTAATGTTTATTGATGAAGCCCACCTGGTTTTTAATGAAGCCAGTGATGCCCTGCTTAAACAGATTGATACCATCATAAAATTGATCCGTTCCAAAGGGGTGGGTATTTTCTTCTGCACACAGAACCCTACAGATATACCACCGTCTGTACTGGGCCAATTGGGACTCAAAGTGCAGCATGCCTTGCGGGCATTTACGGCTAACGACCGGAAGATGATTAAGCAAACAGCAGAAAACTATCCTTTATCGGATTTTTATAAAACAGATGAATTGCTTACCCAGATAGGCATCGGAGAAGCCCTGATCACCTGCCTGGATGAAAAAGGCGTGCCTACACCACTGGCTGCCACTATGCTGGTATCGCCCAGATCGCGTATGGACGTGTTAACGCCAGCGGAAATAGATACTATTGTGGATAACTCCAAACTGGTAAAAAAATACAGCCAGGAAATCGACAATGAAAGCGCCTACGAAATCCTGACAGCCAAGCTGCAAGACGCTGCTGATAAAACAGCGGCACAAGCGCATTCCGGCAAACCCAAAGAAGAGAAAGGACTCCTTGAAGAAGTGCTTAATAGTCCTGCTGCCAAACAGGTAGGCCGTACAGCCGCTAATGTGATTACCCGCAGCCTGTTAGGCGCCCTTGGCCTGGGAGGCCGTAGCAGCAAAGGCAACAGCTGGTTTTAACGTCATACTATATACGAAGTATAATCAACAAGGAATTGTTTTAATTTCACAACGACAAATACATACAGTCGGCTTACATCTATATTTTTAAGCGCATGAGTAAAGTTATTAAAACGGGCGTATGCTCGTACGGAATGTCCGGACAGATATTCCACGCACCCTTCCTGCACGTAAATCCAGGTTTTGAATTTACCGCAGTGGTAGAAAGGAGTAAACACCTCGCACAGGAACGATATCCTAACGTAAAAGTATATACGAGTGCAGAAGATATGTTGGCTGATAAAGACCTGGAACTGGTGGTGATCAATACCCCTAACTACACCCACTACGACTACGCCAAAGCAGCCCTGTTGGCCGGGAAAAATGTGATCGTAGAAAAACCTTTCACCGTGCATGCCCCGGAAGGTGAAAAACTGGTTGCATTAGCAGCGGAAAAGGGATTGCTGCTCAGCGTGTATCACAACCGCCGGTACGACAGCGACTATAAAGTAGTTAAACAGGTATTGCAATCCGGTCAGCTGGGCGATATACTGGAGGCTGAAATCCACTACGACCGTTTCAAGGAAGAGCTGAGCTATAAAAAACATAAAGAAATAGGCGGCCCTGGCACCGGCGCCCTCTACGACCTGGGCTCTCATCTCATCGACCAGGCCATTATTCTCTTTGGCATGCCGGAAGCCATATGGGCAGACATACGCATCATCCGGAAAGATTCCATTGTAGATGATTATTTTGAGCTATTGCTCTATTATCCACATCTGCGTGCCCGTATCAAGTGCAGTTACCTGATCCGTGAAGCTTTACCGGCATACCAGTTGCATGGCCGCATTGGCTCTTTCATCAAAACTAAATCAGACATCCAGGAAGCACAGTTACAACGGGGCCTATTTCCCAATAGTCCCGAATGGGGTGCAGAAGCACCACACGAATGGGGCCTGCTGCACACAGCCATCGACGGAAAAGTAGTAAAACAGTATGTCCCCGGCAGCCCTGGCAACTACATGGATTACTACCAGGGCATCTACGAAGCGCTGGCAAATCAAGCGCCTAACCCGGTGCCTGCACAGGATGCCATTAAAGTGATCCGGATAATAGAAGCGGCTTTTGAAAGTAATAAAGAAGGGAAAAAAGTGAGTCTCTGATCATTTAACAGTTAGCTGCCTGTTCATGTTGTTGGGGCAGCTAATTTCCTTTAGCGGCTAACCGTTAACAGCCCGCCACCTGCATCACGATCAATCAGTCCTTCTTCATGCAGGAACTGTAACACTTGTAGCAGGTCGCTACGCCTGATATCTGGCAAATGCTGTTGTAACGCTTCGAAAGACAATGGCGCTGTTTTAAGCCGGGCAATAACGGTATCAGATATACGCTTAAAGCTACCCGCATCCATTGGCCGGGATTTTTGTTTCACGCATATATCGCACGCCCCACAAGGAACGCTGTCTTTTTCTCCGAAATAAACCACCAGTTGTTGCGTACGGCACACTTCCCGGTTACGGGTATACGCAAACATGGCTTCCAACCGGTTTACATATACCTTTTTACGGACCTCTACCCTGGCCATATTAATGCGTAAGTATCTGGCAGATACCCGTTCTTGTAAGAAGCATAGCTGTGGCTGATCCCGCCGGGGCTGGTAACGGATGATGCCATAATGGTGGAGCTGCTGCAATTGGGCCATAATTTCATCATCTTCCATTAACATTATCCTTCCCAGTTGCCTTTCATATACTGGCACCGCATTATCAACAATACCTTCATAAGTGCGCAATAATGTTCTCATTATCTCTTCCAGCGCAGGATAGGCACTGCCGAATTCATATAGGGATTCTTTACTGGTAATAAATTCTACCCGGGAAGGCAGGAATACGCTTTCACTCAACTGCAGCACCCCTTCTTGCTCCAACAGGCGGATAGCACTATAGGACAAGGTAAGGTTGAGTTGAAAAGTACGGGCAAAATCATTGATATCGAAATCGAAATACATGCCTTCTGCACTGCCTACAGGCACCTGTAAATAATTCACAATAGCCTGGTATATTTCCCGGATCTGCTCCAGGGTAGGAAATTGCAAGGCAACGCGTTCATGCATGTCTGTGAGTTCCTCTTCGTTATACAGCAGCACGGCATATGCCTTCTTTTCATCGCGGCCAGCGCGGCCGGCTTCCTGGTAGTAGGCCTCCAAACTATCCGGCACATCGTAATGCACCACTATCCGCACATCTGGCTTATCGATACCCATGCCAAAAGCATTGGTACACACCATAATGCGGGTTTCATTATTGATCCAGGCTTCCTGGCGGGCAGCCCGTTCGGCAGGTGGTAGCCCCGCATGGTAGTAACTGGCCGGAATACCCTGCAATTCCAGTAAGGAAGCTATCTCCTTAGTACGCTTCCGGTTGCGGCAATATACAATACCACAGCCTGGAACACGGTCCAGCAGGTGTTTTAATTTATCTACTTTGGTCGTTTCCTCCAACACACTGTAGGAGAGATTGGCCCTGGCGAAGCTTTTGGAAAACACCCGCGCTTCTTGCATGAGCAACTTGTCACAGATGTCTGTTTGCACCCGGGGAGTAGCAGAAGCTGTTAGGGCTAATACCGGCGCTTCAGGGAAAAAACTGCGTATATCCGCAATCTGCAGGTAAGCCGGACGGAAGTCGTATCCCCATTGTGAAATACAATGTGCTTCATCTACAGCGATAAGGTTTACCGGCAGTCCATCACAATAGGTCTGAAAAAGTTTGCTCTGTAATCTTTCCGGGGACACATATAAAAACTTACAACCTCCCCGCCGGGCAGCTTCCAGTACCCTTTCCACTTCCTGGAATGGCATACCGGAGTAAATAGCATAAGCAGTGATCCCTCTTTTCTTCAGGTTAGCCACCTGGTCTTTCATCAAAGCGATAAGCGGCGTTACCACCAAACATAAACCAGGCTTCATCATGGCCGGCACCTGGAAACAGATCGACTTTCCACCGCCAGTAGGCAACAATGCCAACGTATCCTGGCCAGCAAGAATGGCATTGATGATATCTTCCTGTAAAGGCCGGAATTGATGATATCCCCAGAATTGTTGTAATATAGCTACGGGCGCGGTCATGTGCAGCAAAGATAAGCTATTAGCTAATAGCCCCTAGCAGCTAATAGCCCACATGTTTATATCTCAGGCGCACCGAATTCACGGCCAGCACCACATCCGAGAGGCCCATTATACCCGCGCCCACAATAGGGTTAAGAAAACCCAATGCAGCTACCGGGATGGCCACTACGTTATAGATGAACGCCCAGAAAAGATTTTGTTTAATAGTAAGATAGGTGTGTTTACCTAATCCCAGCGCCAATGGCAATGCGCCCAGGTTATTATTGAGCAATACTACATTGGCGCTCTGCATAGCTACCTGGGTAGCATCGCTGAGAGAGATGCCGATAGTAGCTTTAGCTAATGCTGGCGCATCATTGATACCATCGCCCACCATAGCGGTAGGCGCCTGTTGCATAAGGGTATCCACCATTTGCAGTTTTTGCTGTGGCGATTGTTCTGCATATACCTCTGTAATGCCCAGGCGGGAAGCCAGCTCCTGACACTTATGGATGGTATCCCCACTTAACAGGATGGGCTTAATACCGGATCGTTTCAGTGCAGCAACTACCGCTGCGGCTTCTGGCCTTACTTCATCGTTGAAATCGAGCCAACCAGCCAGTTGGTTATTTTTAATAAGATACAAGTGATGGCCATTATCGGCAGTAAGCCCTTCCGCCATGCGGAAAGAACCCAGCTGCCACTCGTTGCCGGCTTTATCTTTCGCGCGCATACCCAGCCCCTTATGCTCCCGCACCTGTTGCAAAGGCACTTCCCCGGCCGATTTCCACAACCCCGCAACAGAGCGGGCAATAGGATGGGAAGAATATTTTTCCAGGCTGTATACTACCTGTTTAAAAGCCTCTTCCGGCATATCAAAAAAACGGTATTCACTCAATTGCAGCTTGCCGGTAGTAAGCGTACCTGTTTTATCAAATACTACCTGGCGTATATCCTTAAACATTTCCAAGGTATGCCCGCCTTTGATGAGAATACCATTTTTGGCCGCACGTCCCAGTCCTACCATAACGGCAGCTGGCGTAGCCAGCCCCATAGCACAAGGACACGCAATGACCAACACGGCTACACTACGCATCATAGCAGTAGCCAGTGTAGCGTGGCCTACAAAGTACCACCCCAGAAAAGTAAGTACAGCAATGCTCAATACCAGCGGCACAAATATGGCACTGATACGGTCGGCCAGCTTTTGCATGGGAGGCTTGTCGGCCTGCGCCTGTTTTACCAGTTCAATGATGTAAGACAGCACCGTATCCTTACCGGTAGCAGTAATATATACTTTGATGCTACCGTCTTCCAGAATAGTACCCCCCATCACTTTATCTTTTTCCTTTTTGCCGACAGGAGTGCTTTCACCCGTAATCATGGATTCGTTGGCATGCCCGCTGCCCCAATAAACCGTACCATCCATGGGAACCTTATCTCCGGTGTTCACGAGTACACAATCACCTGGGCGTAGGGTGCGGTTATCTACTTCATGGATATGCTCATGGCCATGATCGGTGTTAATGAGCCGGGCTGTTGTTACCTGCATTTTTGCCAGGTCAGCAATGGCTGAGGTAGTTTGTTTAACGGACTTTTCTTCCAGCATGTTTCCCAGAAATACCAGGGTAATAATGGCGGCGGTGGTTTCGTAAAACATATAATCCGGGTTGCCGTATATAACAGTGCCTACAAAACTATAGGCAAAGGCGGCAGTAGCTCCCAGCGTTACCAGCACGTCCATATTAGCCATACGGTTAATCAGCGATCGTACAGCGCTACGGCCAAAATGCCACATCCCTGCTGTATATACAGGCAAAGTAAGGCCAAATTGCACCCAGGGATGGTGCAGCCAAGACCAATTTACCCACATATGCAATAACAATGGAGCAGTAAATATTAGACAGAAAATGAATTTGAAGGTAAGGGTGTTATAGCGCTTAGGAGCAGCAGGTTTATCTTCGGGCAATATTACGCGGTATCCCATTTGGTTGATGCCGCTAAGCACTTCCTTAGAATCGGCTCCGGCAGGCGCCGTGAAGCTCACTTCTTCGGTGGCAAAACTAACATTGACATCTTGCATGCCTTTCTTTTCCAAATATTTAGAAACGCTGAGTGCACAATTAGTGCAATGCATGCCTTCTACTTTACAACTAATAGGTGTCATCTGATATTGTTCCTCCTGGTTACAAAGTTACCGGTTGAGCCTTTAAGCTGATAAAATATTAATGCAACGGAGCGTCATTTGAAAAAAACTGGCAATGAGACAACTATATTGGCTTTGTTTCCGCCGGCATTTATTAATGCAACGTAGCGTCGTTTAGGCCCATTGAGGGCTGGCCTCCAAGGAAAATAGAATCTGGTTGCACTTGCTCCTGTTAATAAGGGTATTTCCCCTTGTTTTTACGCAAAATATCTAAATTCGCAGATGCAATGGACATTTACACTGGCGCAATTACCGGAAACCGCTCAACAGTTCTGGGAACATTTTGCAGATAAACGGGTATTCACCTTAAACGGCCCCATGGGGGCAGGTAAAACTACATTGGTAAAAGCTTTATGCGCCGCCAAGGGTGTAGAAGACGCCACTGCCAGTCCTACCTTCTCCATTATTAATGAGTATGCTTACCAGGATTTTGCCGGAAAATCACACCGCATCTATCACCTCGATTTATACCGGTTAAGAGATGAAGCGGATGCTATCAGCGCCGGTGTAGAAGATACTTTGTACCAGGACGGCATCTGTTTCGTGGAGTGGCCGGAAGTGGTAGCCCACCTGTTACCGCCCAATACGGTACACCTACAATTGGAAGTAGGGCCGGATCAAAAAAGGGTATTACGCGAAATCGCTTCATCTCTCAAATAATGTATCTTTGAGTACTTCGATTTTTAAAACTGAAAACCGCATATGGAGCAGAGGCAGAAACCTGTAGTAAGTGCTGGGTTTACCTATTCACCACTGGAAGAAAAACTGGATATTCCACCAAAAAACTCCCGATTGTTTATAGGTATTCCCAAAGAGACTTCTTTCCAGGAGAACCGGATTGCCCTAACGCCAGACGCTGTAAGCATTTTGGCGGCTCATGGACATCACATTGTAGTGGAACACAAAGCCGGCGACGGATCTCATTACTACGACACCGACTACTCGGAAGCTGGCGCCGAAATCATTTACGATAAAAAAGAAGTCTTTAAGGCAGAGATCATTGTGAAATCGGCCCCCTTGAACGACGAAGAAATCGAGCTGTTGCACCCACACCAGATCATCATCTCCCCTATACATCTGGCTGCCCTGAGAGCTTCTCAGGTAGAGAAAATGATGGATAAACGCATTACGCTCTTATCTTTCGAAAACCTGAAAGACGATGCCGGCACCTATCCTATTGTTAGGGCCATGAGTGAAATTGCCGGCGGCGCCTGCATGCTGATTGCCGGGCAATACTTAAGCAATGATAACAAAGGCAAGGGTATTTTATTGGGCGGTATTACCGGCATTCCGCCTACCAAGGTAGTGATCATAGGCGCTGGCATAGTGGGTGAATTTGCCGCCCGCACCGCATTGGCCTTAGGATCTTCTGTAAAAGTATTTGATAACAACATCTATAAATTGAAGCGGCTGCAAAACAATATCGGTATGCGTGTGTTCACTTCCGTTATCCAGCCTAAAGTACTGGCTGAGCAGCTCCGCAACGCAGACGTGGCGGTAGGCGCACTCTCTTCCCAAAGTGGCCGCACGCCAGTGGTGGTCACCGAATCTATGGTGAGCAACATGAAAGCCGGTTCTGTTATCGTAGATGTAAGCATCGACCGGGGCGGCTGTTTCGAAACTTCCGAAATCACTACCCACGAGAATCCCGTGTTCAAAAAGTACGACGTAGTGCACTATTGCGTACCCAATATCCCTTCTGGATTTGCCCGTACTGCCTCCGAAGCCATCAGCAATGTACTGATGCCCTTACTGGTGGAAGCAGCCGACGACGGCGGATTTGAAAACCTGGTATGGATTAAACGGGGCGTACGTAACGGTATCTACCTTTATAAAGGCGCACTTACCAATTACCATCTGAGCGAGAAATTTAAACTGAAATATACAGACCTGGAGCTGCTACTGGCGGTAAAAGGCTAACTTGATTGTCCTGATGCTACTACTACCATCAGGACAATCAAATGCCATCACATCTAAACTTCGAGGGTATAACCCATCAATATAGCGGCAATAATCACGATGCCTACTACTATACGGTAGTAACCCCACATTTTAAAGCCATACTTCTTTAATGCGCCAATAAAAAACTTGATAGCCCCCATTGCTACTATAAAAGCAACAATGTTTCCAACGAGGAGGAGCTTCAGGTTTTCCGGATGAGCCATTAGCAATTCCCTGCCTTTCAGGAGCTTGTAGCCGGTTGCTGCCGCCATGGTGGGCACGGCCAGGAAAAAGGAGAATTCGGCGGCCACGCTACGGGAAAGCCGCTGTTGCATCCCTCCAATAATGGAAGCGGCACTCCGGCTGGTACCAGGTATCAGTGCGAGGCATTGATAAAAACCAATGCGCAGCGCCGTGAAAATATCAATTTTTTCTTCTGTCAGAATTTTAGGGTCTTTAAACCAGTTGTCCACAAACAGGAGTACAATACCTCCCAGCAAAAGGGTAACGCCAACGGTTAAAGGGCTTTCCAGCATTTTATCTATCCGGTCGCTGAAAAGATAACCGGCAATGAGGGCGGGGATTACCGCTACGATCAGCTTCATATAAAAGCTAAGCCTGTTACGGTCCAACACGAAAAACTTCTTCCAATATAACACTACTACCGCTAAGATGGCGCCTAACTGTATCACTACTTCAAACAGTTTGGTAAAGTCATCTTTTCCAATCCCTAAAATGGCACTTACAATAATCATATGGCCCGTGGAGGAAATAGGCAGAAATTCTGTTAAGCCTTCCACAATGGCAATAATGATAGCCTGAAAAACATTCATTGAATTTAGTATGGTTAAAAGTGAAAAAAAAAGCGATGAGCAATCATCGCTGTAAGAATACTTTTATAGGGAAAAATTATGCGTTAGCTTTCGGACGGCGCATAATAGCATATACTTCTATCAACAGGCCAAGTACAATAACGGTAGGCGCCAGGGTAATTCTGCGGAAACTGTATACTTCCGATGGCTTAAAGGTGTTGGGATCAGTAGAATTGCCTCCCATCATCAGAAGAAAACCCAGAACAATAACAACAATACCCACCAGCATGAATTTGTAGTTTTCCTTAGGAAAAATGGGGCGGCTGTCTACTGCGCTTTGCGCCTCTTTTTTATTGTCGGTGATTATTTTAGACATAGTTATTTGGTTATATCTTCAAGTGTTAAAATTAATAAAGGTCATCCAGTTTCAGTCGCAGGTACTTCATTACCGAACGGTGGGTGCTCACCAGCGAGATGCAGATACCGATCAGGATCATGCCTGTAAACAACAAGACGATCATGAGGTTATCGCGTAAACCCGCCAGTTCCGGCAGTAACCTATCGGTCAGCGACATAATACCCAGGAGGCCGGCAATGGCAATAGTGGCACTAATTGCTCCATTGGCAATGCTTCTGAGGTCGAAAGGCTTGGCAATAAACCACCGGGTAGCTCCTACCATTTGCATGGTTTTAATCAGGAACCGGTTGCTGAACATCGCCAGGCGGATAGTATTATCTATCAGAAAAATTACTACCAGGCACAATAAACCACTGATCAGGAGTATGATCAGCCCTATTTTATTGACATTTTCATTCAACTTGCTCACCAACATGCGCTGATAAGAGATCTCCCTTACAATACTTTGCTGGGTAAGGTTATTCTCGATAACCCTCAGGCTGTCGTTATTCACATAATTGGCGTTAGCCTTTATGTTAATACTGCCATACAGTGGATTATACTGGAGCAAGGTGATAAAATCTTCCCCGAATTCTTTTTTGAAACGCTGGGCGGCCATATCTTTCGATACATATTCGATAGATTTGATATATGGCTTATGTTCAATAGAGTCTTTCAGGGCCAATGCCTGGTCTTCTTTTACATTATCTCTCAGAATTACCTGTATTTCAATGCTTTCCTTAAAGTACTTGCTCAATTTATTAGCATGTATTACCACCAGACCCAATGTGCCCAGTAAAAACAATACCAGTGCTACACCAACGATGGAGTACAGGTAGGAGGGTTTCGACTTCTTTGCTGATGATTTCCCGGATTGCGCCATTAATCTGCAGTTTATCGGCGAAAATAATAAAAATTAGTAGTTATGTGTTTAATTTTGCCAACCCGATCAGGTAATACACCATTTACAGGCATTGAAACAGCAATATATGGAGATGTTGGGGATTGACATTGGTGTATTAATGAATTTAACATTATTTTGCTATACAGGCATTATTACAATTTTTATAAACTATAACTGATAACGTCTTTGTTAACGTATGTACGTTGAATGAAGGTCATCTACAACCGATATGGAATACAATTTCAGGGCAATCGAAAAGAAATGGCAGCAACAATGGGAGCAGTCGCACGCTTACCGTGTTAGCAACGACAGTCCAAAGCCCAAATGTTACGTACTAGACATGTTTCCCTACCCTTCCGGAGCTGGTCTTCACGTAGGACACCCCCTCGGCTACATTGCCACAGACATCTACTCCCGTTATAAAAGGCTGAAAGGCTTTAATGTACTGCATACCATGGGGTATGATGCCTTTGGCCTGCCTACCGAACAATATGCCCTGGAAACGGGTCAACACCCAGCGGTTACCACAGAACAGAACATCAAGGCATTCCGGGAGCAGCTGGATAATATTGGCTTTTGCTACGACTGGGACAGGCAGGTATTGACCAGTGACCCTTCTTACTATAAATGGACCCAGTGGATATTCCTTCAACTCTTCGAAAGCTGGTATAACCGGGTTAATAAGAAAGCGGAACCTATCAACGCTCTTGTAGCCATTTTTGAGCTGGAAGGAAATGCCGGCCATAGCTGTCCCGGCGACCGCAGCATACAATTTACCGCCAGCCAATGGAAAAGCTATAGTGAAAAAGAACAACGGGAAGTACTGATGCAATACCGGCTGGCCTACCTCGCCTATGCAGAAGTAAACTGGTGCGCCGAACTGGGCACTGTATTGGCCAACGATGAAGTAATCAATGGCGTAAGTGAACGTGGCGGTTACCCCGTCGTAAAAAAGAAAATGCGCCAATGGTTCCTGCGCATTACCGAATACGCCAACCGCCTGCTGGAAGGACTGGAAACTGTAAACTTCAGCGATGCCATGAAGGAAATGCAGCGGAACTGGATCGGCAAAAGCCAGGGGGCGGAAATTAAATTCGCCCTGAAAAACTCCGCCGAACACGTAGAAGTATATACCACCAGACCAGATACAATCTTTGGAGTGGATTTCATGGTATTGGCGCCAGAACATGACCTGGTGTCCTTAATCACCACCCCGGAACAAAAAGAAGCAATAGATAAATACCTGGAATACGTACAAAGCCGCTCCGAACGTGAACGCATGGCAGAAGTAAAACAGATCACCGGTTGTTTTACCGGCGCTTATGCTATCAACCCGTTCAACGGACGCGAAATTCCAGTATGGATTGCCGAATACGTACTGGCCGGCTATGGTACAGGCGCTATTATGGCTGTGCCCTGCGGCGATCAACGCGACTTTGGCTTCGCTAAGCACTTCGATATCCCCATCACCAATATCATCGGCGATGCCTTTAATGGCACAGAAGCCAATCCTACTAAAGACGCTAAGCTCCAAAACAGTGGCTTTCTGGACGGTATGGAGATGAAACCCGCCATGGATGTGGTAATCAACAAACTAGAAGAAATGGGGATCGGCAAACGCCAGATCAACTATAAGATGCGCGATGCAGGATTTAGCCGTCAGCGTTACTGGGGCGAACCTTTCCCGATCCTTTATAAAGACGGCATTCCATATGCCATGAACGAAAAAGACCTGCCACTGGAATTGCCTTACGTGGAAAACTATAAACCAGGTGCTGATGGAGAAGGCCCACTGGCTAATATCACTGATTGGGTAAATGTGGCTCCCGATGTAAAACGCGAAACCAATACCATGCCTGGCTATGCCGGCAGCAGCTGGTACTTCCTCCGCTACATGGACCCTCACAACACCAACACCTTCGCCGACCGGAAAGCGACCGATTACTGGAACCAGGTAGACGTATACGTGGGCGGTACCGAGCACGCCGTAGGACACCTGCTGTATTCCCGCATGTGGACAAAAGTACTGTTCGACCTGGGACATATAGGATTTGAAGAACCCTTCAAATCCCTGATCAACCAGGGAATGATTGGCGGTAGTTCCCGCCTGGTATATCGTATCCGCGGTACCCAACAATATGTTTCCTACGGATTAAAAGACCAGTACGAAACAGATGAACTGCATGTAGATGTAAACTTTGTAGATGGCGTAGAGCTGGATACCGAAGCCCTGAAAAAATGGAAACCAGATTTCGCAGATGCCACCTTTGTCCTGGAAGATGGTAAATACATCTGCGGCGTGCAATTGGAAAAAATGAGCAAGCGCTTGTTCAACACCGTTAACCCGAACGATCTGGTAGACAAATACGGTGCTGATACCTTCCGCATGTACGAAATGTTCCTCGGGCCAATAGAGCAATCCAAACCCTGGGATACCAAAGGTATTGAAGGAGTGCATCGCTTCCTGAAAAAATTGTGGCGCCTGTTTGCAGACGAACAAAAAGGATGGCTGGTAAAAACAGAAAAACCTACACCGGAAGAGCTGAAAATACTGCATAAAACCATTCAGAAAATAGATAATGATACTTCCAGTTTCTCCTACAATACCGCGGTAAGCCAGTTTATGATCTGCGTAAACGAACTAGCCACCCTCCGTTGCCACAAATGCGACATCCTGGAACCATTGCTGATACTACTCACGCCATATGCGCCCCATCTCAGCGAAGAGCTATGGCATGCCCTGGGCAATACCAGCAGCATACTGGATGCGCCTTATCCGGTATTTGAAGCGCAATATGTAAAGGAAAGCGCATTCAACTACCCCATTGCCGTTAACGGTAAAACCCGTACAGAAATGGGCTTCTCTCTCGACGCCGAAAACACCGAGATTGAGAAAGAAGTACTGGCCAGCGAAGTAGTGCAAAAATGGCTGGAAGGCAAAGCGCCCAAGCGAGTGATTATTGTAAAAGGTAAAATGATCAATATAGTAGCGTAAGCACGTTTAAAACGTATATGTAAGGCCGTTATACATTATGTATAGCGGCCTTATTGTTATTTAATGCTTAATACCCATAAGTTCGTAATGAGCGAAACAGCATCGCCAACATAAAGAGTTTATTCATAGGTTTAAAAGGGATACTACTAGTTATCAGATTAAAACAGTCATTATTTATTCCACAAATTAATATTTATCTTAGATGAAGATCCAACCGCTCAAAATATGCTACAGGAGATATTAAAAAAATATCAATCCATCTATAAGCCGGTAGTGCCACTATTGGGAGAGCAAGAATCCCTGCTGGTCATGGATTTCACGGCTAACAATACTATCCTTACCAAAAATATCCTGCAAGACATTCATAAATTCAGTAAGTACATCACCACTACGCTGCTGCAGAGTGGCTGCAGGTTAGGCATCGGCGGTTATGCGGAGCATCGCACTATTTATGCAGTAAGCCCTCATTTCGATGCAGGGGAAGAACCCCGGCGCCTACACCTGGGCATAGACATATGGGGAGCAACAGGCACCCGGCTGTATGCTCCGATGAATGCGCATGTACATAGCTTCCGCTTCAACGATCATTTTGGCGATTATGGCGCAACCATTATCCTGCAACATCAGCTGGACGGCTGCATGTTTCATACCTTGTATGGCCATCTCAGTATTTCCAGCCTGCAAGGATTATACGAAAATATGCCCATTACCGCCGGACAACCGCTGGGGCATTTCGGGACACCTTCCGAAAACGGAGGATGGCCGCCTCACCTGCATTTCCAGATCATTGAAGACATGCAAGGTTTCCGTGGAGATTATCCCGGCGTTTGCCGCTACAGTGAACGTGAAAAATACCTGCACAACTGCCCCGACCCGGATCTGATTCTCCAACTATACCAATATACCCGTTAAAACACGAAAAGCCACCGGCTTACATGTGGAAGTCAGGATACAATAATTTGCGGTCATCTTTTTCAGAGACAGGCACCTGTTACCGCCTGCGCAGCAACAAATGCCTGCCCAAACTGCCTACCTCTATCAATCGTGGGTATGTTCTACAGACATGCTGTTTTCCAGCGCGTTCACCACTTTATCATGGAGGTTGCTGTTTACATCTACAGTGATCTTCAACTGACCGCTGGCAAACGAACCGGTAAAGTCTCCGATCTGCAGTTTAGTAAGAATGAGGTCCATGGAAATTTTAAGCGATCCTTTCCACTGCACATTGGTATCTGTTATCACCACATCTTTTCCATTAGCCGCCAACTCTATCTTGCCAGACAGGAGGATTTCCATAGGGATCTTTTTACCAGCCCAGGTTAGAAAACCTTTGAGGGTTACGGCCGGATCTTTTTTGTCGCCTTGTACAAGGGCATACACTTGCACCTGCTGATAAGTGCCCTTAGGGATTTTAATGATGCCCAGCACTGAAGGAATCTGCTTCAGGTCCACCTGCCGGTCCGTTTTCAATTTAAACTCCACTTCATCCTTTCCACGTTTCGCATCAAAACGGATCTCCCTTAAGCGCGCAGTAGCCGTATCCCAGGTAATGTCAAATCCGCTGGAAGCGTCTTTGGCCATCGCGGCATCACCTGTTATAGCAGCCATACGCCCCGAAGCATCCGGCGACAATGTGTACACAGGATTCACCGCAGCGATTTCATAATTCACGCTAACAGCATCCTTGTCGTCAATAGGTTGATTGGTGTCTGGACTAGCCATGTCCGTAGAACAAGAAGAAAGAAAAAGGGTTGCAATGCCTACAGCACCGCAGAATTGTAAGGTTCCGGTTTTCATTATCGATATGGTTTTAATGACTAATGGGGAAAATTCGTTCGTAAATTTAACAAAGAATTTGGAAAAAAAGTCAGCTGTAAGATAATTAAAAAAGAATGGCCCGGCTGAGTATGCCTCAACCGGACCATTATACGAAAGTTAGTTATTCTAACGAATTTTTTAAAATTCGTGTAGGCGTATCCGTTCCATTCACAATAGAACCGGAGCTGATAGCAATCGCGTTAATAATAGCAATGATGTTTTTAATATCGAGTGTAGACACCTCATCTCCTACTGTATGATAATACTTGTCTTTATCTATTTGCGTAGTGGAAATAGTATGTGCCGGTACGCCCTGACGAGCCAGGGTGGCATTATCTGAGCGATAGAACAAATGCTGTTCTGGATAAGGATCGGGATAAAAACTGAAAGCAGACCCTTTCAGGTTACGCTGCAGGATAGACCCGAAATCGGAGCGCTCAAAGCCTGTGATGAATGCACTGTTCTTACCAAATTTCGATTCTTTCCCGATCATCTCAATATTAAACATCGCCACTACCTTATCGGGGTCCTGCTTTTCAGAGAAATAACGGGAACCATAACCGCCGGTTTCTTCTGCAGTAAAGGCTACCAATATAACAGAGCGTTGAGGGCGATGTGTGTTGAAATATTTGGATAACATAATCACCGCAGTAGTACCGGAAGCGTCATCATCAGCGCCATTGGCAATGCTGTCGCCTGCCACAGGAGGCAGTATACCCAGATGGTCGTAATGCCCGGAAAACACCACATATTCGTTTGGTTTAGTACTGCCTTTGATCATACCGGCTACATTGGCAAAATGTTTGGTGTTGATAGTACGGTGCACGCTCAATTTCCAGGTAGCTCCGGCTAGCACCGGCTCACGTTCTACTACCACAACAATCCGCTTATTATCGGCATTTTTTGCGGCAGCTTCCTCCAATGCTTCTTTACTGTCAAAAACTCTTTCTGAAAAAGAAGCGGTGATACCCCCAATATATCCGGCCATTTCAGGAGATAACCAGATCAATGTATTTTTTTGCAATGGCACAGCCGAACGCGCAATTTTCATGAATTCTTTTACGTCGTTCACATGCACTTCTTCGCAGGTGCTATCCTTCTCCCAATCGAACACCTGCGTGTTACCTAACGGGATAATGGTCCAGTTCTTTTGTTCTCCATTAACAGTAAGGGATATACTACTATTGCCCAGGTAGTATTTATTGAATTCCTGCAAATAACTTTTCTCCCCGGGCAAAGGGGCCAGGCGCACTTTGGCAAATTCGCTGCTGATAAAAGCCGCGGCTTTCTCTATGCCAGGTGTACCAGGCAAACGGCCCTGCATATCATCGGCAGCCAGCGTACCTATAATACGGGCCACTTCTTTTTCCTTAATATCCTGTGCCACGCTGGTAGCGGCAATAGTGCCGGTGGCAAATAATAAAAAAAATGTTTTTTTCATATAAGCGGTTGATCCTTTTTCTTGATATCTACATTAATGGCAGTAGGTTGTTTGTTGTTTAATTCGGCATATACGCGGCTAAATGCCTGGATAATAGTTGCATAATCAGCTCTATCTTGCAATGTTAACATTTTACCCTCAGGTGAAATTAACACTTTGGTAGGATAAGCTTGTATTTTATAAGCTTATCCTATTTTATCGCCCTCTTCATGCTTCCTTTGAATATTTGCGTACTTTTGGGCACATACTATATATGTCTAATCAGCCTTTAAGACCAGACGATAATAAGCTCAGCGCCGCAGATAAAGAGTTTGAGAACAGTATACGTCCCCGGGAAATTATGGATTTCTCTGGTCAGGACCAGATTATCGAGAACCTGAAAATATTTATCAAGGCAGCAAAAATGCGTGGCGAAGCGCTCGACCACGTACTGTTCCATGGTCCTCCGGGTTTGGGTAAAACCACCTTGTCGCGCATTGTAGCCAACGAGCTCGGCGTAAATATCCGAGAAACGTCGGGACCTGTAATAGAAAAGCCGGGGGATCTGGCCGGATTACTTACCAACCTGGAAGATAAAGACGTATTATTCATCGATGAAATACACCGCTTAAGTACTGTGGTGGAAGAATATCTTTATTCTGCCATGGAAGATTATCGCATCGATATTATGATAGATACGGGTCCCAGTGCACGCTCCATACAGATCAACCTGCAACCTTTTACGTTGATTGGGGCTACCACCAGATCTGGTTTACTAACGGCGCCGTTGTTATCCCGCTTTGGTATTAAATCCAGGCTGGAATACTACAGTGCAGCCACATTGCAAAAGATCCTCTGGCGGGCGGCAGGATTGCTAAATACAAAGATTACGTCTGATGCTGCCTTCGAAATTGCAAGGCGCTCCAGGGGTACCCCTCGTATTGCGAATGGATTATTACGCCGGGTACGCGATTTTGCGCAAGTAGTCGGCAATGGGATTATAGACATGGAAATAGCCCAGTTGAGCCTGAAAGCCCTTAACGTAGATGAGTATGGCCTGGACGAAATGGATAACCGTATCCTGCATGTGATCATCGAAAACTTCAAAGGAGGGCCAGTGGGCATTACTACCATTGCTACAGCAGTAGGAGAAGAACCCGGTACACTGGAAGAAGTATATGAACCTTTCCTGATACAGGAAGGCTTTATTAAACGTACGCCCCGCGGCCGGGAAGTTACAGAAAAAGCATATATACATCTGGGGAAAACAGCATTCAGGGGCGGCAGCAACCTGTTGTTTTAGCTATTAACGGGTAGCTGGCCTCAAAGCATATAAAAAGGAGGGTGTATCAAAGTACGATACACCCTCCTTTTATTCGGGTACCTGATGGCGACAGCTGGCCGTTGAAGCGATTGGCAAACTAGTCTTTTACCACCAGTCTGAATCCGTTGCCATGTATGTTCACAATTTCGATATTAGCATCGTCTTTCAGGTACTTGCGTAATTTGGCAATGTATACGTCCATACTACGACCGTTGAAGTAAGTATCACTGCCCCAGATTTTCTTAAGCGCCAGTTCCCTTGGCAGGAGATCATTCTTATGCTCGCACAGCATATGCAGCAACTCATTTTCTTTAGGGGAAAGCGTATGGGTTTCACCGTTATGAGCGAGCGTGCGCAACCGGGAATTGAAAGTATAAGAACCGATAACGAATTCGTGAATTTCTTCTTCCTTGTTGTTCAGCTCCTGGTTACGTTTCAGGATTGCTTTGATTTTGAGGAGGAGCAGTTCACTATCGAATGGCTTAGAGATATAATCATCCGCGCCGAGTTTATAACCTTGAATGATATCTTCCTTCATGGTTTTGGCGGAGAGGAAGAAAAGCGGAATATCGGGATCTACGTCCCTGATTTCTTCTGCGAGTTTAAATCCATCCATATTGGGCATCATGATATCCAGCAAACAGATATCGAATTTCTCGCGCCGGAAGGCTGCCAGGGCCAGGATGCCGTCGCGGCATAATTCCACATCATAATCGTTCAGCTCTAGGTAGTTTTTCAGTACCATACCCAGATTGGTATCATCTTCAGCCAGTAATATTTTGGGTTTACGTTCTTCCATAATCATAAAAGATTGATTATAACAAATATAAGTTTTTCTATGGCACGAAAGGTCGTTAAAATTTAGGCGATCGGCCATCAATGAATTGTTAAAACTAGGAATGGATATTTTGCTTACTTCTTATTCAGCAGGGAAGAGAAAGGGTAACGGAGATTACTGTAATTGGTCATGTCTACTACAATATTTCCAACAGAAATGGGGCTTTCGATACGCAGTGGCACTTTATTGCCGTCGTCGCTTACCCATACCGTCATCTTTTCCCCGCCTTCGAACATCGTCCCTTTGATCAGCAGCGGTTTGAATTTAATGGCCCTGAACTTACCGAACTTGGTATTCACTTCTTCCTTACCCATGTACCGGATATAGATATTATACACCTGGTCATCCAGGAACATGGCAAAGGGGATCTTGTCGCCTTCATGATATTTGCTAAAATCTATATTGCGTGAATAATAGATTGCGCTGATTACATCTTGTACACAGGGAGGCACAGGAAAGGTACCATTAGTGCTGATAGCCTGGTGGTTGGCCTGGTTAAAAACAACGTTATTGAATATCTTGTATCCGCCTTCGTTTACATTACGGATAAATTTCAGGGGTTGCAGGGTGGTGGTATCTATATAGCTTTCGTACCGGTCGCGCACTTTAAAGATCCAGTCGTAGGCGCGATAGGTTTTACCGTCCCCTACCACATGGTATACCTCCCGGTTAACAAAGTGTTCGAGGGCTACAGTGAAGGTGGCTTCCCCTGCGCCTACATATACTTTACCCAGGTTATAAAATACTTTCAGGGTAATACTTTCGCCGGCATTAAAACTGGAATTGCGGATGGAACAAAAATCGCTTTGCGCTTCAACGGGTTGAATACAGGCAAGACACAAAATTATCAGTAGTAAATACTTCATTGCTGGAAGCTATTTTTCCTTAAAAATTTTCACTCCTAACAACAACACACTGCCCAAAACGGCTGGCAGTACCAGGTTAATCAGCCATATTCCTATGGTGGCAGCTATGATGGCAATGGTATTGGAGCTAAGCAACCCGAGAAAAAATATACTGACCTTGCCTCGTACCCCCAGCTCTGCGATAGCAATGGTAGGCACTCCGGCCATCACCAGGTAAATTACGCTATTTAGCAGAAAAGCCTGCCACCATAGGAAATCCACACCCAGCGCGTCCAACAAAATCAAATACTGTGCCGAGAAGACGATGTACCGGATGGCTGAAAGCAGCAACAGATAACGTAATTCGGCAGGGGTATAGTTCACAATAATCTGCACAAACACCTTCGCTTTTCGAAGGAACGGCACCTTTTCAAATACAGACAGAATAATTTGTAACCGAAAATATAACAATATCGTCAGCACACAAATAACCACCAGCATTATCAAGATTATTTTCTGCCATAAAGAGGGGTTCAGGAAGGCGCTTTCCTTTACCAGTGCGAAGTTATTGATATAGTAAAGCAACCCAATTAACCCAAAGATAATAGTGACGATCAGCTGGCTGTAACTGCCTACAATAGTAGCCGCAATGGCTTTCAGCTTGTTATCATTTTTGAGGTAAAGAATACGTCCACCGTACTCGCCTACACGATTTGGCGTATTGATAGATAAGGATACGCCGGAAAGAACAGCGCTGAAAGCTTTCAGAAAGGAAACATCTTCCAGGGGCTTCACCAATTTCTGCCACTTCCGTGCTTCCAGCCCCCAGTTTAACAACATGAATATCAGTACCAGAAAAATGCCTATCCATCCCCGCTGCTGCAGGGTAACAGACATGTGCCGGATCGATTGCTGCAGGTTTTCTCGGTGAATGAGTTGTGAATAAATAGACCAGGCCAGCCAGGTAAAAAGCCCTGCGCCTAGTAAGTAATTGAGAATTATTTTGGTACTTTTGTTCAGATAGTAAAATTTTAGCAAAAATAAACTGTGGTTGGCAAACAAGTCAAAAATAATTCTCGGCATTGACCCCGGTACCCTGATAATGGGTTATGGGCTTATATTAATTGAAGGAAAGAAAGCCAGTCTTATTGACATGGACGTACTCAAACTATCGAAGTACAAAGACCACTACGAAAGGCTACAACTCATTCACCACAAGGTACAGGAATTGATTGAGCAATATAAACCAAATAGTTTTGCAATCGAAGCACCCTTCTTTGGCAAGAACGTACAAAGTATGCTCAAACTTGGGCGGGCGCAGGGAGTAGCCATCGCCGCCGCCATGCAGGGAGGATTGGAAGTCACCGAATATTCTCCCAAAAAAGTAAAACAATCGGTAACGGGTAATGGAAATGCCGATAAAGAGCAGGTATGGCTGATGTTGCAACGTATTTTGAACATCGCAGAACGCCCTGATTACCTTGATGCTACAGATGCTCTTGCCGTTGCCGTTTGTCACTTTTATCAGGCAAGCAGCCCACTGGCTGCTACCGGTAAAACAAAAGGCTGGGAACAATTCCTGCAACAGCACCCCGAAAGGATTGCCAGATAAATAACAGTGGATAAAAGGTTATTTCATAAATCCGTAAATTGTAGTTACTTTGGTTGAAATTCAACAACCCATTTATAGCTAGCAACGGCCATATACCGTATATAACGGCTTAACTATGAAAAGTGACCATCATTTGTTGTACAAGGGTTGTATAACAAGCTTTTTTATATTAATCAGCATCAGGCAGATATGAAAGCAAGAATCCTATTGGTGGAAGATGATCAAAATATTGGTGCAGTTACGAAGAAACGATTGGAAGAAGCAGGCTACGATGTTGTGCATAGCATAGACGGGCAGGCAGCCTGGGAACAGTTCCAGTTACGCTCATTTGATATTTGCTTACTGGATGTAGTAATGCCCAAAAAAGACGGCCTCGAACTGGCGCAACTTATCCGTGAACGTAATGACCACGTTCCTATATTATTCCTCACTTCTAAAAATGAAAAAGAAGACAGAATAGCCGGCCTGCAAACCGGTGCAGATGATTATATCAGCAAGCCCTTCAGCATGCAGGAACTTATCCTGCGTATAGAAGTTTTTCTGAAACGGACCATGAGCCGCAGCAAAGACCAATCGAACCTTTATACCATTGGCCAGCTTACTTTCGACTATGAAGACCTGCGCCTCTACACTGCCAATGGAGAAATCTCCATTTCTGTTACACAAAAAGAAGCGGACCTGTTAAAATATTTCTGCAACAATCCCAACAAAACACTGAAAAGAGAAGATATACTTTCTAATGTATGGGGAAAAGACGACTACTTCCTGGGCCGTAGCATGGATGTGTTTATTACCAAACTACGAAAACATTTCAAATCAGATCCGCAAATTAAACTGGAAACTGTTCACGGCGTAGGATTCCGGTTCAATATCCCTTCCAACAAATAGGCGCCGCTACAGCGCCGCCTGGATCTTCGCCTGGATCTCCTTAAACTCTTCAACAGACAGCTTGAGCTTACTGCGGGAAAAATTCATGTCATCTGCTGAATGGATTGGGATCAAATGCATATGCGCATGCGGCACTTCCAAACCTACCACACTAACGCCTACACGATTACAAGGCATCACCTGCTCAATAGCATGGGCAATAGGCTTGGCAAATACCAGCCACTCCTTTAACAACTCGTCAGACACATCAAAAAATTTGTCTGTTTCCGTTTTAGGCACCACTAGCGTATGGCCCTTTACCAGTGGGAAAGCATCCAGAAATGCACAGAAATGCTCGTTCTCCGCAATTTTGTAACCTGGAATTTCTCCATTGATAATTTTTGTGAAGATGGTCATTGTGTTTGGATATTTTGATACCTCAACATTAATACAAATTCTAACAATAAAAAAAGGGTTGCATCGTAATACAACCCTTTTATATCCTGAAAAAGTACCACTACTAGGCACTTATATCGTCTATTTTAAATTTAATCTGTCCGTTGGGCGCCTGCACTTCTGCAATCTCCCCTACCTGTTTACCTAATAATCCCTTGCCAATTGGAGAGGTAATAGATATCTTACCCGCTTTCAAGTCTGCTTCTGTTTCTGAAACAATCTGATAGGTAACGGTCTTCTTATTAGCTATATTGGTAATAGTTACCTTACAAAGGATAGAAACTTTTGAAGTATCAATAGCGCTAGCGCTTACAATGCGGGAAGTAGCAATGGCATTTTCCAGTATAGCAATTTTTGCCTCGTGTAAACCTTGCGCTTCCTTGGCGGCATCATATTCGGCATTTTCCTTCAAGTCACCCTTTTCCCTGGCTTCTGAAATAGCACGTGCAATCTCTGCCCTTCCTTTTGTTTTAAGGTAGGTCAGTTCGTTCATCATTTGATCAAGGGTTTCTTTTGTAACGTAGTTTATGCCAGACATAACCTGCTGTGTTTTTTTGGTTATAAGAAAAAAAAATCAACGCCTCCATTTGCACAGAAGCGTTGTTTACTGGTGTTATTGCAAATATAATGAAATTAATATAAAGAAAAAAGATCCTCTTCCATGCATTAAATCAATTGATAATCAATCTATTAATACATGGAAAGCATCCTTTCCAAATGGTTTACAGCATGTTCAGTTTCTCTAATACAATACGGGCCATTTTAATGCTCGCTTCATGAGAATACCCCGCAATATGGGGTGTTACTACTACATTAGTAGCTTTCAACAACCAGGCTAACTGCGCTTTCTCTTCTTCATTATAAGTACCCAGCTTTTCGTTTTCCAATACATCCAAACAGGCTCCTGCCAATACGCCATTTTCCAACGCCGCTATCAGATCGCGGTTATTCACCAGTTTCCCCCTGGCCATATTCATAAACCATACCGGACGGGCAAAAGAAGCAAAAAAAGCAGCGTTACCCAGGTACTTAGTTTCTTCTGTTAAGGGTAAATGTAAGCTTACCACATCGGCTTCCCTGAAAATCTCTTCCATAGTAGCCTCTTTTACAGCAGCGGTACCAAATCCTTTTTTATATTTATCGTAAGCCAGGATGTTAACATCAAATCCCTGTAATTTATGGGCAAAAGTGCTACCGGTATTACCATAACCGATAATGGCAACCGTTTTGCCGTTTAATTCCCAGGCCCGGTTACCATCGCGCTCCCAGATACCTTCCCTCAATTCGAGGTTACTTTTCAATACATTATTCAACAGGCAAAGCAACATCCCTACCGCCTGTTCTCCTACTGCATCCCGGTTACCTTCCGGGCTGCTTACACAGTGAATACCCTGCTCCTCAGCATAAGCCACATCTATCAGCTCCATACCTGAACCTAACCGGCCAATCCATTCCAGAGAAGTGGCCTGGTCTATAATCTGCTTATCTACCCAGATGCGGGTAGTCACGATCAGCCCTACACAATCCTTTACTTCATGATATACTTCATCGTAAGTAATAGCCGGTCTGTAGATAACTTCATAGCCTTTATCTTCCAGCTTTTCAATTAAATAAGGATGCGTTTTAGCGGTAATTAATACTTTCCTACTCATATCATCTTATGGGATAAGGCTGCAAAATCAGCCACAGTCAATTCTTCAGCTCTTTTTGAAAAGATAGGGTCCTGTGCCAGCAGTTCCTTCTCAAACATCGTTTTAAGTGGGTTGCGTAATTGCTTACGCCGCTGTCCGAAAGCAGTTTTTACCAGTACAAAAAACTTGCGTTCAGAAGCGATATCTGCCGGTTGCTCCAGCCTGGTAAGGCGGATTACGGCAGATTTTACCTTAGGTGGCGGATTGAAGCAGTTTTCATGTACCTCAAACAAATATTCAATCTTATAAAATGCCTGTAACAATACACTCAGGATACCATATTCCTTATTGCCATGCGAAGCGGCAATGCGCTGCGCTACTTCTTTCTGGAACATGCCCACCACTACCTCCACCTGCGAGCGCCATTCCAGCACTTTAAACATGATCTGGGTAGAGATATTATAAGGAAAATTACCAATCAGGTGAAAGGAGCCTTCATAAGGAATAACGGCATCGAGGATGCTCTCGTTGAGCAACTTACCCCGGATATCAGGGTAGGTCTTTTCCAGGTATTGCACCTTCTCTGTGTCCAGCTCTATCGCTTTAAAATGAATGCCTGGCAACTGCAACAGGTATTTCGTAATGGCGCCCGCTCCGGGACCCACTTCCAGCACCTGCTGGCCTTCGGTTACAGGTAACGACTCCACAATCTTCCTGGAGATGTTCTCATCTGTCAGGAAATGCTGGCCGAGTGATTTTTTTAGTGTATACATTGATGCACAAAGATAAAGCATTTAGCCCGGTTATCGCAAAGGAGCCCCGGATGAGCAAAGAACCTGAAACCATGTTACGTGAACCGCACTAAATGCTATATATTTGCCTCTCATTGAGGCAAATAAGCATGAGTAACATCCACATCAACAAACCGGTAATAGGCATTACCATCGGCGACATCAACAGCATTGGTGCTGAAATCATCATCAAAACGTTTATGGACGCACGCATGATGGAATTTTGCACACCGGTGATCTTTGCATCCAATAAAACCATCAACTTCTACCGCAAGCTGATGAATGAAAACAATTTCAATTACCAGAGTATCAAAGATTTTACCCGTTTGAACCACAAACAGGTAAATGTGTACAACTGCTGGGAGGAAGAAGTGCAGATCACTCCGGGTGTCCTCAATGAAACCGGCGGCAAATACGCTGCCCGCGCACTGGAAGTAGCGATCAAATGCATCCAGGAAGGATATATTGACGGATTGGTAACCGCTCCTATTCACAAAAACAATATACAAAGCGCCAACTTTAACTATACCGGCCATACCCCTTACCTGCGGGATGCCTTCAATGCCAAAGATGTGCTGATGTTTATGACGGCAGATAACATGAGAGTGGGGCTGCTCACCGAACATGTTCCTATTGCCGAAGTAAGTAAACATGTTACCAAAGAAAATATCCTGGGAAAGCTGCAACTCATGAAAGACAGCCTGATAAAGGATTTCGGTATAGATAAACCCCGCATTGCCATATTGGGCCTCAACCCGCATGCTGGAGACGATGGCCTCATTGGCCGGGAAGAAATAGAGCAGATCATCCCTGCGATTAAACACGCCAAAAACAATGGAACACTCTGCTTTGGCCCCTATAGCGCCGATGCCTTTTTTGCCCGCGAAATGTTTAAACAGTTCGATGGCGTACTGGCTATGTACCACGATCAGGGCCTGATCCCTTTCAAATCGCTGGCTACAGGAAACGGTATCAACTACACTGCCGGCTTGAACATTGTACGTACTTCGCCCGACCATGGCACCGCCTTCGATATCGCCGGTAAAAATATCGCCGATCCGGAGTCTTTCAGACAAGCCATTTTTACTTGCCTCGACATCCTGGAACAACGGGAACGCTACGCAGAAAATACAGAGAACCCATTGAAGAAAACAGAACTCGCATCGGAATAGCTGCTAATAACCAGTAGTTTATTTCTTTACTGTACCCAGATAAGATTGTATAGCAGCCACGTAATTTTCGAAGGCCTTTTTACCAGTAGCAGTTAACTTGCAAACAGTTTGCGGATAATGATCCTTAAACTGTTTTATTACTGTGATATATTCTGCATCACGTAATTTATTAATCTGTACACTGAGGTTGCCCGCAGTGGCATTTGTCTTTTCTTTCAATAAAGTAAATTCAGCTTCTCCAATACCCATCAATATCGACATAATAGCCAACCGCAATTGTGAATGTAATACCGGGTCCAGATCTTTAAAGTCCATGAGGCAGGTCAAATTTAATGATATAGATATTTAGTTACTTGGACACTTCATTAATATGCCAAAATAACTAAATATCTGAATAATAAAATCCTCAAAATTATTGCTGGGCAGCTTGCAATAGCTGGCGGGCATAAGGTTCTCCCCAATGCGGAGCAATACTACTAGCAGGCTTAAAAGAGGCAAACTTCTCCAATGCCAGTGTCAGCGTAACTTTAGCCTTAGTTTTACTACCCCCAAACTGTTCTGGCGTAAAAAGCTGCGACTGTCCTTCCAGCAAGTATACACGCGGATTTCCCGGATCATAGGCTTTGGCCTGCTGCAATTGTGAAGCCGCTTCCATACCATATTTAACGCCCCTGCTCATAGGGTCTACCGTTAACCGGGCAGTAGCTATCAGGGAGCGAATACAAGATATCTCTGTGTTTTTTGGACTCAATGCCTCTGCCTTATCCAGGTTAGCTTCGGCTTTGTCTGCCAGCGGATCTATCTGTGCTTTATCTTTCAGTATCAATGCCTGCATCACTTGCGTATATGCGGCATAATAATAAGGCAGCCACTGATTTTTCTCTGCGTCGGCAATCCGTTCAAAGGTATTACCTTTCTGTTGCAACAGCTCAGGCGTAAAAGTTTCACTGCTATCTAAATCAGCAGTTTGTTTTGTCATAGCTTCCACGTATTGAGCACGCTGTGCCATCAAAGTGGTAGTACAACTGGCTATCAGGCAAATAGCTAAAAAAAATTGTTTCATATTTATAGTCATTAAAGATTATTAATCACATCTTGTCTTCTATCGATACCAAAGTTCATGATCATACCCAGATAAATAAACCGGGGTACATTGGGGGTGATTTCATCACGGCGCAATCCATCACTGGAATAATGATAGCCAAACACCTGTTTGTTGCCCAATGTATTGCTTACAGACAATACTAAGATGGTAAATGCTTTACGGATATTAGTCAAGTAACTGGCACTCAAACCAACCGAGTTATACGTCATCGTTCTCTCAGACATGAATTTGTCTTGCGGTAAATTAGGATTATAATAAGGCCGGCCGGTAGCGAAAGAATAAGTAAGCCCCAGATTAGTGCTAAGCTTTGGCAAATAATGTTTGTAAACTAAACTGGCAGTATGATTGGCCGCAAAATCCGGTTGCACCTTAAACGGATAGTTCAGATAATCACGTTTAGTATCCAGATAAGAATAAGAAACCCAATAGTCTATGTTCCGGAAGGTTTTGCGGTCGCGCCAGAACAGTTCTATTCCCTGTGCATAGCCGCTACCGTTATTGCCGTAAGCAGGCACTGTTTTAACCAGGTCAGTATATTTCTTGTAAAACAACTCGGTACGGAAAGTATAATCGCTTGCCACCCGTTGATAGCTCACGATATAATGCGTAGCCTTCATATATCCCAGGTAGGGGTCGAAGCGGATATATTGTGGCTCCGGTTTTTGGTAATAGTCTCCCCAGGCCACAGAAAACTGGCTTACGTTGTCCACTTTATAGGCCAGCGACACCCTGGGCGCAAAATTCATTTTACCCAATACTGAAGTATATTCCATACGGCCACCCACCCTTCCTACAAAGCTGGGCGTAAAGTAAATATCACCTTCTGCGAATGCCGCCGTATAATTATCTACGTAGTTAGCCTGGTGTAGGTACTGTGCAGATTGCTCTACCGCATATTGGTACTCTGCTCCTAGGCGCAATACAGAAAAACGGCCCAGGTTTTTATATACCATTAACTTCGACTGGCTCAGATCCGACCGCACTTTAATCAAGGTTGGCGCTGGCTGTTTCAGCAAGGTATCTGCGGTTATATTATCTGTATTGGTACTAAAAGAAGCGCCTAAATACAAGTGCCAATCATGGCCAATGTTCTCTTTATAGGTGAGGTTCGTATAGGCGTTATTGTTTCGCAACTGAAACAACTCCGTATAGCCCGGATACTCCAGGCTATTGGAATTAAAGCCCATTTTGGTCCAATTACCATAGCCATAAAATTTCAGTATACCTGTAGCCGATGTTTTATGACGGAAGTTAACTGAGGTACCAATCATCTCCGGGCCCATGTTAGGCGTCTCTTTAGGCTTTATCACCTTAAAGTAAGGTGAAAGATTCGTATAGTCTGCTTCTATACCATAAGAGGTTTTTTTATCTTTAGACAGGTTATCCAGGCCTGCGTTCACGCCTATTACTGATACCCCCACTGTAGAGGACGAACGTTCCGGCAGGTCGATGGATTCCAGGATCAGGGCCGAAGACAAAGCCTGTCCATATTGGGCTGAATAGCCGCCACTGCTGAAAGTAGTACCTTTAAACAAGAAAGGAGAAAAGCGGCCACGTCCCGGTATGTCTGGCAAACTACTGTAAAAAGGATTCCTTACCATCATCCCATCTATTAATGTTTGGGTTTCATAGCCAGTGCCTCCCCTTACAAAAAGTCCTTCGCGGTCGTTGGTTTGTTGGGCGCCAGGCAAAGTTTTGATAGCATTTACAATGTCTGCCCCCGCGCCCGCAGTGGTAACGATATCCAGCGGCTTCAATACAGTCCCTTTTTTATCATCACTCGCTTCAAAGCTGCCGGCCGAAATAGTCACTACCCGTAATGCATTTATCGCATCTTTCAATACGATATTGAGCTGCTGGTCGGTGTCGGTGTTTACTTTCAATTCTATCGGCTGGTATCCGGTGAGCGTGGCAACGATCAGTTGCTCACCCGCCACTGTAGTAGTAAAGGAAAAAGTACCATCTGCAGCAGTAGTGGCACCATCGTAAGCACCTTTAACTGAGATATTTACGCCTGGCAAGGGATGTTTTTTGTTATCTGTCACCTTACCATTGATCTTACTTTGCGCTACAGTACATAAAGGGAAACCTATCAGCAGATATAGATAGAGGTTGAATTTATACATACATAATGGATTATGAGCACAAATATAAACTAGTTTATCATATAAATCAAATATCACAAAAAAGAGGTGTATCTGATGGTACACCTCTTTTCTATATTTTTATTAGCAATTATACTACTTATGCAAATCTGGCTTTTAATTCACTAGCCAGGGTCACCATTTTCTTCAGGCCATCTTCTGGCAGGTTACCTTTTTTGAACTCAGCGAGTACTTCTGGTAAGCGTACCTGCATTTCATTCAGGAAAGCTTCTTCAAAAGCACGTACTTGTTTTACAGGAACATCGCGCAGTAAGCCATTGGTACCGAGGTAGATGATAGCCACTTGTTTTTCTACCGCATATGGGCTGAACTGTGGTTGTTTCAGGATTTCCACGTTACGCTGACCTTTATCGATAACTGCTTTAGTAGCAGCATCCAGATCTCCACCGAATTTGGAGAAAGCTTCCATTTCGCGGTATTGCGCCTGATCAAGTTTCAGGGTACCGGATACTTTCTTCATGGATTTGATCTGTGCATTACCACCCACACGGCTTACAGAGATACCTACGTTGATCGCAGGACGGATACCAGCGTTGAACAGGTTACCTTCCAGGAAGATCTGACCATCGGTGATGGAGATTACGTTAGTAGGGATGTAAGCAGATACGTCGCTCGCCTGTGTTTCGATGATAGGCAATGCAGTGAGGGAACCACCACCTTTTACCAGGTGTTTGATAGAATCTGGCAGGTCGTTCATTTGACGGGCAATTTCATCATTGTTGATGATTTTTGCAGCACGCTCAAGCAAACGGCTATGCAGATAGAATACGTCACCAGGATAAGCTTCACGTCCAGGAGGGCGTTTCAGCAGCAGGGACACCTCACGGTAAGCTACCGCCTGTTTAGACAGATCATCATAAACGATCAGTGCAGGACGGCCTGAGTCGCGGAAAAACTCACCGATAGCAGCACCGGCAAATGGAGCATAGAACTGCAGAGGAGCAGGATCAGCAGCATTTGCAGCCACAATGGTAGTATAAGCCATAGCACCAGCTTCCTGTAATGTTTTCATTACACCAGCAACGGTAGAAGCTTTCTGACCGATGGCTACATAAATACAATATACAGGTTTACCGGCATCATAGAATTCTTTCTGGTTGATGATGGTATCGATACAGATAGCGGTTTTACCTGTTTGACGGTCACCGATTACCAACTCACGCTGACCACGGCCGATAGGGATCATCGCATCGATCGCTTTTACACCTGTTTGCAGTGGTTCTTTTACTGGTTCACGGTACAATACACCTGGCGCTTTACGTTCCAGTGGCATTTCATACAGTTCTCCTTTGATCGGGCCTTTACCATCGATAGGAGTACCCAGTGTATTTACTACGCGGCCTACCAAACCTTCACCTACATTGATAGATGCAATCTGTTTGGTACGGCGTACTTTATCACCTTCTTTAATACCTGCTGATTCACCCATCAATACCACACCTACGTTATCTTCTTCCAGGTTCAGTGCAATTGCTTTTACGCCATTGCCGAATTCCACCAGTTCACCATAACGCACGTTACCTAAGCCGTAGATGCGGGCGATACCATCACCCACCTGCAATACGGTACCCACCTCTTCGAGGTCGGCAGTAGCATTGAAGTTGCTTAATTGCTGGCGTAATATCGCCGAAATTTCATCAGGTTTAATATCACCCATAACTATGATTTTAATAAAAGTCGTTAGATAATTTAGTTTAACGACAACAGCTTTGCGTGTACGCAGCGGCTGCTGTATTGATTAACGTAAATCAGATACGTAAATATTCTTGTTGAATTGCTGTTTGAGATCTTTCAAATCACGGCTTACAGAAGCGTCAAACAGTTTATCATTGGCTTCCAGTACAAAACCGCCGATCAGTTCCGGATTTACAGCAGCTTCCAGCTCAATATGCTGGGTAGTACCGGCAGCTACTCTTTCGCGGATGATGTTCAGCGTAGCAGCATCCAGTGCTACAGCAGTGGTTACCTTCACTTTCACTATATTTTTGAGTACCATGTACTCGCGTGAAAACTCGGTAGTAATTTCCTCCAGCCCGCCTTCACGGCCCTTGTTCACCAGCAGGTTAATAAAGGTAATGGTAGTAGCGCTTACACGGCCGGAAAATACAGCGGCCAGTATTTTTTGCTTTTTATCTGCCTTTATAATAGGGCTCTTAAGCAAACTTACCAGGTCCTTGCTGCTTTTCAACACCTCGTGCAGGAACAGCATGTCGGTATTCACCGCTTCCAGCTGATTCAGTTCCTGAGCCAGATCTATCAATGCCTTTGCATACCGGGATGCTAAACGGGGATTCTGCATATTTATCTTGCTTTTAGTTTTAGCAACCAATAAGGCTGCTAAAAACAGTATCTTTTTTCTTAATTCAATTTGATTTCTTCCGCCAGTTGTTTCACGTAATTCTCCTGTGCTGGTTTATCAGACAGTTCCTTTCTCAACACTTTCTCTGCCACTTCAATAACGAGATTGCCTACCTGGTTCTTCACATCCGTTAACGCTGCCATTTTCTGGTTTTCGATAGCGGAATAAGCTTCACTGATGATCTTTTTAGCTTCTGCTTGCGCTTGTGTTTTGGCTTCGCTGATGATCATATCCTTTGCTTCTTTCGCTTCTTTCAGGATCTTACTTCTTTCTGCCTTCGCTTCTGCCAGCACATGCTCGTGTTCTGCTTTCATCTGTGCCATTTCGTCCTTTACTCTTTCTGCCGTAGCAATAGAGTTGGTGATAGAGTCTTCCCTTTCTTTTAAGGTAGAGAGGATAGGAGTCCAGGCAAATTTTTTCAGGATCAGAAAAACGATGATGAAAATGAATAATGAAATTAGAAACAAGCCTAACGCGGGTTGCAACAGATCCATATAATTAGAATTTTATATTTTTTATATTGATATTGACTAAATGCTGGATTAAAAACGGCTGTATAAAATTACTGCATCCATTGCCCTGTGCGCCGGATGCAGTAAAAAGTTTGTGGCTTACAGAACTACCGCCAACAGACCAGCGATTACGCCGAACAGGGCAACACCCTCTACCAGCGCAGCAGCCAGGATCATGTTTGCACGGATGTCGTTAGCAGCTTCTGGTTGACGAGCGATAGACTCCAGTGCGCTCTTACCGATGTTACCTACACCGATACCAGCAGCGATTGCTGCGATACCAGCACCAACAGCACCACCAGCTTTAGCCAAACCAGATGCAGCAGCAGCCTGCAATAAAATAGACAAAAGTGCCATAATGAATATGTATTTGAATTAAAAAAATTTCTTACTTAAACGTTGCCTGCGGAAAACCTTGTTCCAGGCAACTACTCCCTGATGCCTTAGTGGTGCGCAGCGTCATCGTGCGCGCCTTCCATAGACTGACCAATGAATACAGCGGTCAAGTTGGCGAAGATGAAAGCCTGGATGAATGCTACCAGCAATTCCAGCATCATCATTACGATATTGAACAATACAGTAATAGGCAGGAAGCCATAACCAGCCACCTTATTTAATGATCCAAATATAAATACCAGGGAGATAATGCTCAGAATGATAATGTGACCAGCCAGAATATTGGCAAACAACCGTATCATCAGGGATATTGGCTTAGTAAATACACCGATGAGCTCTACTGGCGCCAGGATAAATTTTACACCGAAAGGTACAGGAGGATTAAAAATATGTCCCCAGAAATGTTTGTTGGTAGCCAGCATGGTGGCGATAAAGCTGATAATAGCCAATGCAGCTGTTACTGCCAGGTTACCGGTTACGTTGGCAGAACCAGGTAAAAGCCCCAACAGGTTGTTAATCAGGATAAAAAAGAATATAGTCAGGATAAACGGCGTGTATCTTTCTGCATGTTTACCCGGAATATTAGGCCTTACTACTTCATCACGCATAAATATGATCACCGGCTCTATCAAGCTCTGGAAACCCTTAGGGGCTTGTTTAGCACCACGGATTTTATACGTTTTAGCCACATTCAGCATCAATACAACCAGCAGAATAGCGGCTATAATCATAGAAGTGATGTTCTTCGTCATGGAGAAATCGTAGATCTGCTCTCCGGTTGGATTATCGTTAGCATCCACAGCAATGATCTTTCCATCCAGGTATTTTGCAGGGTCCAGACCCTTTTCTTCCAGGTAATGCGCATTTACCAAACGGTAACCCTCGTACGCCTCATGACCATGATGGAATTTGGAAGAAGAAAATACAGAAGTACCACGGGCAGGATTATAGATGATTACAGGTAACGGAATAGTTACATGCATCTCACCAATGCTGAACAGATGCCAGTCGTGTGCATCCTTTACGTGGCCGAGAATTGTTTCTTTTGCATCAAAACCTCCCTTGTGCTCTTCTTTAGGCTCTTCTCCCTCCTTATCTGGGGCAACTGTGGTTACAGTTTGCTCAGGATGAGTATCCGCTGCAAAGGAAAAATTACTAATACCGTGAAGGCCTAAAACCATCACAAGTGCTACCATTCTATGTTTTAACCAATTGAAAGAAATCACCGTTTTCTGAAATTTTGCGCAAAGATACTCGGTTTTACTTAGAAAATTAAGCGACCACAAAAAAAAAGAACGATATATTCTATTTTAATTGAAAATCAATTAATTACGATCAAAATAGCTCTCTTTTTTGCAGCAAAAAAAGACCGTTGAAAGCAATGGTCTTAAAAAGTATTTTATATGTAATTTTTTATAATTTATTTATCGTAGATATATACCTTGCATATGGTCAACTGGGTAGTCGATTTGTTACGCTTTACTGGCGCTAAACTGCATGCTATATAACTTGTAATAAAACCCTTCCTGCTTTAACAGCTCTTCATGCGTGCCCATCTCCCTGATCTCTCCTTTATCCATTACAATAATCTTATCTGCTTTACTAATCGTGGATAAACGGTGGGCAATAATAATAGCGGTACGGTCTGCAATCAGTTTATCGATGGCCCGCTGGATCATTAGCTCCGATGCTGTATCTACAGATGAAGTAGCCTCATCCAGCACTAAAATAGCCGGATCATACAGTAAAGCCCTCACAAAGGAAATCAGTTGCCGCTGGCCCAGCGAAAGGGTACTTCCCCGCTCCATTACCTGGTAATCGTATCCACCAGGCAATTGCATGATAAAGTCATGGATACCGATCAGCTTAGAGGCATCTTCTACCTGTTGCCTGGTAATATGGCTATTGTGTAAAGTGATATTGTCATATACAGAACCCGCAAACAGGAATACATCCTGCAATACCACCCCTATTTTGCTGCGCAATGCCTCCAGGGAATAGGCAGGCAGGTCGATGTCATCTATCTTAATACTGCCCTTCTGGATTTCATACAAACGGTTCAGAATACTGATAATAGTAGTTTTACCAGATCCGGTATGCCCCACAATAGCTATCGTATCACCCGGATTGGCGTGGAAACTGATGTTTTTCAATACATACCGGTCTTCTATATAGGCAAACGATACCTGATCGAAAGTAATAGCTCCTTTCATACCATCGGCCGGCTGAAGCCCCAGGTCTGGAATATAGTCTTGATTATCCAATACTTTAAATACCCGCTCGCTGGCTACCATTCCCATCTGCAGGGTATTAAACTTATCAGCCAACATACGCAGCGGGCGGAATAACATGTTCAGGTACATAATAAAAGCGATCATTACCCCCTGGGTTACCTCATAGTTCAATACCTTGTTAGCGCCCCACCACACCATTAATCCCAATGATATGGCCAGGATAATTTCCACTACCGGAAAAAATACCGAATAGGCGAAAATAGCATCTATATTGGCCGTACGATGCGTTTTATTGATCTGTTTAAAACGGGCAAATTCCCTTTTCTCCGCCGTAAAAGCCTGTACCACTAACATCCCGGTCAGATGCTCTTGTACAAAGGCATTAAGCGCAGATACAGCATTACGCACCCGGTAAAAAGATTTATTCACACTTTCCTTAAAAATATAGGTGGCAAAAATCAGGATCGGGAAAGGCGACAGGCTGATCAGGGTAAGCCGCCAGTCTTCTATAAACATCACCACCAATATGGCAATGATCATTAGCAGATCTGCCACGATGGAAATAATTCCCTCGGAAAATACATCGTTGATTGCTTCTATGTCGTTGATTGTACGGGTGGTAAGCGTGCCTATCGGTGTTTTATCAAAAAAGGCCAGGTTCAGGTGCACTATTTTCCGGTACACGGTTACGCGCAGGTCTTTTACAACAGATTGCCCTAACCAGTTTGTAAGATAAGAAAAGAAAAAGCGTACCACTGTTTCCAGTAACAACAAACCTATCTGTATAACAGTTACCCATATCAATAGCTGCATCAGCTGATTGGCAATATATTTATCCACAGTTACCTGTATCAGGTACGGACGTAATGGAGAAATAGCGGCCAATACAACCGTTAAAAACATAGATATGTAGAAAGACCGTTTATAGGGGGCTGCGAACGAGAATATGCGCCGTAACAAACTAAAATCAAATACTTTCTTTACCGCCAGATTTTCCAATGTGCCAGGTTTAAACTACCCGGCAAACCTACGACAAAAACGATTAAGTACCATCTCTAACGTAACCAGCAGAACCTTCCTTAAAACAACAAGCGCAAAGATCAGAGAACCTTTGCGCTTGTTGTTTTAAGGAAGGGAAATCCTTTTATATTTTTTCTTCTTTCATGATCTGTTTATACGCTTTGATAAAGATAGCGCCCAGATTTTTGTGTGGCGGTACATAATCACTGAACAGGTCCTTGTTACGGGCATCCCCGGCAAAATGTTTAGTCAACTGCGCCCACATAACTACCCAGTCTACATTCTTTCCGGAACGGATCTGGTCTTCCAGGGTGTGGATAATTGGCTCATTCACAAAACGGGTACCCACCTGCTTGGAGGAGATAATATGTGCTTCCGGCGCTTTTTCCAGTACTACAGCCAGATTATGATAACCACCGCAAGAGCCTAATACCACTATCCTGGCAGAGCTTTGCAGGTTATCCAGTGTGGTGTTGATATGGTAACTATGTCCACGGTGAATCACCACAGATGGATGAATATCGTTTTCATCCATGTAATCGGAGAGCTTGGAAATCGCTTCTTTATCACCGGGCTCATCAATCGGAAGATTGGCGTAAATGGTAGTAGCCTTACCTTTTAGCGAAGAGATAGTAGCCCAGTATTTATTCTTGGAAACCCTCCACTCTGAAGAGGGGAAATTGGTCATAAAGCTGGCAAAAGATTCCTGCCCATCTTTGTCACCATAAAAGAATACCTGTTGGTACACCCTGCCACTATCGCTTTCCAGGTCTTTATAGTTAACATAATTAATAGGCGGCAACGAGAACTGGGTAGCCAGATCGGTAGCCTTGGAAACATCATTTTCATCCTTTGAAGTGGTTTCAAACAGGCTGCTAAGCAATTGATAAATCACGGTACCGCGCTTGTCATCATGCTTTCTTACATAAGCGAGGTTCTTTTTTACTTCTGCCCGCAGGAAATCCAATAGTTTGGGATCGCGGATACTGCCAAAGGAATTGGCTACATCCACCGCATCTTCCAGGTCTTCGGTAGTTTCCAGGTTCTGCACGTATTTCTGCATGAGATAATTGGAATTCTCCGGCGCCATGGATTTCAGGAAGTTGTCGAGGGTGTTAAAACCTGCGGCCATGGCAATAAACTTCTTGAACCGGTCAAAATTCACGATCATCAGTAAGCTGTCGCCGCGGGGAGGCTTCATACGTAACATCATCTGGTCGTACAGCCCTGCGTTATTATGGTTAGTATAACTGGAAGTATACAATTCTTCCTGGCCATTGATGATCAGGTAGTACAGCTCTTCCGGCGTAAAATTCTTTACGATATTGAAACGGACTGGTGCCGGTTCTTCGTGCAGGTCGTTCACTTCACGGATAAACAGCAACGACTTGGCCTGCATATTTTCCATCATGGCTTTAATCCCAAAAGGATGCTGCCCTTCTGCTCTCATTTTCTGCAGTGCGATCATGGATTTTACCATCTTCTTATAATACTGGTAATCGTTCGCAACGATAGGCTCAAGTTTTTCCACCGTAGTAGTACCGGCTACCAGCTCATCGATAAAAGGCAATATCCGGGTGCTTTGTGGCGACTGGCCGATCCGTACAATTTGTTGTACCAGTGGATCGGGATTGCGTTTGATCGCATTGGCCATAGGCGTGTAGGACGTAGCATAGGTAAGCACCTGGTTCGGATACTTCCGGGCTACTGCCGCCACAATGGAGTCTGTACCTGGATAATTCAGGTATTCGCTCAATTTGGGCATTATTGTTTCCAGGTTATTAAACGCAAACTTGGTAAAGATTTCGCCCTTAGCCGCTTTATATCCCGGGTTGTCTCTAAACGATTCGATGAGCCGCTCAGAAGCTTCATACGAGAGGTTATGCATATAAGGGGCAATACTTTGCCCTTTAATATCGGCATGCATCATATCCCGGAAAGCATTTATTATGGCAGGTGCTTCCTCTGGATCTATATTGTGGTGGGCGCGCTTCTGGTTGTAATCTTTCAGCACTACATAGATACCAGAAAGATATTTTACTTTCAACCGGTGATCAAGAGAGTCGTTTGCCTCGATTTCCTGCTGCATATCATCCACCTCTTTGATCAACGCATTGGTCACCTGCAGGTTGGTGGTTTGATCATCAGATACTTTCACGAGGTCATCTGCCTTGCCATCAAATTTGATGGCTGCTGCCTGTTCTTTATCAATGTTATCATGAAATCCCTGCCGACTGATAGGAATAGGATGATGACTATTGTTTTGTGCCTGCAACCAGCCAGCTAAAAACAGCAACAGCGACAGTACTATTAAAAATCTTCTCATACTAAGTAAAACTTTTCCCGAAAGACGAGATAGCAAATTTACAACCAAAATACAGAGTTTGTCACGTTGCTTTTACTATCTTTTGTTTTTCATGATGATATATATATAATTTTTTACGCTAAACTACCAACTGACAATACGTTAGGTCCTTTTCCACAGAAATGGCAGCTCTCCAACAAACAAGCTGAACAACAATAGTAATCATTTATATATAAATGTGCGATAATACTGATATGGCAACACGATAAATATTTCACGTAACTTGCACGTGGTAGCGGAAAGCAGCCAATTGTGAATTAACAATTTCATAATGTTAATTCTCCATTAATCACGAGGATGGCGCTATAATTTTGTCCCGTCTTTTTAAAGCAAAAATTTTATGATAGACCAAGCGGTTGCAGGAAAAATACTGGTAGTAGATGATGAATTGGATATTCTGGAAATTATCAGCTACAACCTTAAAACAGCAGGTTATGACACCGTAACCGCCAAAGACGGCAGCGAGGCTATACAGAAAGCTAAAATATTCAGACCGGATTTGATCATGCTGGATATCATGATGCCCAACAAAAATGGTATCGATACCTGCCGTGAAATCAGAAAGCTCCCTGAGTTTAAGGACACGATGGTATTATTCCTGACAGCACTCAACGATGAGAAATCTGAAGTAGATGGGTTGAACATGGGCGCCGACGATTACATTGCTAAACCCATTAAGCCAAAATTACTGGTTAGCCGCATCAATGCACTGTTCCGCCGTTTGCATAAACCGGAAGAAACACGTGTTACCCTGGGCGACCTGATCATAGACCGTGAAAAATTCACGGTAACGTATAAGGGCCAGGAAATTATTCTGGCAAAGAAAGAATTTGAATTGCTGCAGTTACTGGCTTCCAAACCAGGCCGCGTATTCCTACGCAACGAAATACTCAACCAGGTGTGGGGCACCGAAGTAATTGTAGGCGACCGTACCATTGACGTACATATCCGTAAAATACGCCAGAAAATAGGTATCGATCTGATTACTACCGTAAAAGGTGTAGGATATAAATTCGAAATGTAACATAAACTATCAGGAGCTAGTGGCTAGCTCCTGATAGTTGCATAGATAGAGCGCTCAGGCTTCTGTAGCTAACGGCAGTTAGCACACTTTTAAGTAATAAACCACCACCATCCACCAGAACAACTAGCGGCTAATAGTTAATAGCCATCGGCTGGTTTAGCAGCTATTTGTAGTTGCTAATTAGCCACTTATTCTATGTCAAGTAAAAAATTTAAAGTAATTTCCCACTATTACCATAATTACTCACTTTGGAGTATGTTTAAAGCAAAAAATCTATCCCCACAGAAATTGGCGGGGTTTACAGCCCTGGTCTTATCGGCCATTATAGCATTGGGCAGCCTTTTGGTGGATGGCGACTGGAAAGTAATAGCGGGAGCTTTTATACTGACCTTTCTCCTTTCTTACTACCTGTATCTTTATACCCTGCAAAACTTTATTTACAGGAAAATAAAGTTAATCTACAAATTCATTTATCAAACCAAAGCGTCCAAAAGAGAAGAATTCTTCAACAAGAATATCCTTCCCCTTAAAACCATAGAGGAAGTAAGTGAAGATGTGGAAAAATGGGCCAGCCAGAAAAAAGAAGAACTGGAAAACCTGCGCCGGAACGAAGAATTCCGCAAAGAATTCCTGCTCAATCTTTCCCATGAGCTGAAAACGCCCATCTTCGCGGTACAAGGCTATATCCATACCCTACTCGACGGCGCCCTGGACGATCCTAATGTGAACAAGCTGTTCCTGAAAAACGCTACCAAGAACATTGATCGCCTCTGCCGCCTCATCGACGACCTGGATGAAATCTCCAAACTGGAAAGCGGTGAAATGACCGTTAATGCCGAAGTATTTATTATCCAAGACCTCATTAAAGACGTATTCGACACCCTGTCGCTGAAAGCCAATACCAAAGGCATTAAATTCAGCGTCAAAAAAGGCTGTGAATCACCGCAACCAGTATACGCCGACAAGGAAAAAATCCGCCAGGTGCTCATTAACCTGGTAGACAATTCCATTAAATACGGTAAACCAGACGGACATACAATTGCCAGCATTTACAGCATGGATGGCAAACGCGTATTGGTAGAAATCTCTGACGATGGTATCGGCATGGCAGAAGAACACCTGCCCCGCGTATTTGAACGCTTCTACCGCACAGACAGGGCACGTAGCCGCGATATTGGGGGCACCGGCCTCGGACTGGCTATTGTGAAACACATCGTAGAAGCGCACGATCAATCAATTACCGTGCGTAGTAAGCCGGAAATAGGTAGCACCTTCGGATTTACGATGGAGTCGGCGGCAGCCAATATTTTCTAAACCCGGCGCATTTTTCCGAATCTTTCTCCTGGAGAGATTCGTTCACACACTCATTTATACCCAATAAGCTATCAACATAGCTGCAAAAAGAATCCCGGCCTTTTATAAAAAGGCCGGGATTCTTTTTTAATTGACATATTGTTAACCGCTCGTTAATCCAAAAGTATTTGATCCGCTACAGGAATTTCGAGTTTCAAATTAATTAGTTTAGGATCAGTCTCCATAATTATGCCATATGAAAACGTCGACTATCAACCATTGGGAGAGAAAGATACAATTCGCTATTGCCTTATCCCATGATGATCCGTTCGGTGAACTGGATCTCAAAAAAGTAGCCGGATTAATCAATGAATCCACCGGTAACTTTTCACACATGTTTGTGAAAATGATGAAGGAGCCTTATATACACTTCACCAAAAGGCGAAGACTGGAAGCTGGTGCAGGTTACCTGCGGCATAGCGATTTCAGTATAGGTCAGATCAGTGAGTTGTGCGGATATACCCATTCAGGCTTTACCAAAGCTTTTCGCGACCAGTACAATCAAGCCCCTGTGAGCTTCCGCAACCAGCTTTATCTACCCAATGAAGAACATACCCTGGCCCGTACCAAAATAGCAGCCACCCCTCATGAAGATCCACGCCAGCAGATTTTTACGCCATCCCGTACAGAAGATCTCAGGCTGCCTGATGCCATCCTATATTATAATATACTTCCCAGTAACAATGATCCGGTGAGAGGTATGGTAGCATACATGAATATCTATCAGCAACAACTGTACGCCATCAAAAACAGCTTATCATTGCCCGACGCCATAGTAATTACCGGCACGCTGGATATTGTACCGGTAACCTCCTACAATAAACTGATGATGTATGTAGGTTTATTGGTACCCCGGCTCAAAGCGTACGACATGGCACATCTTCAGATACGGCTTAGTTTCCAGGAGCCTTTTGGCCTGTTTACCAGGCAAGTAGCAGGCAGCCATTATAAAAAACTGCCGGTACCTATGAACTTTGTGCCCGCTGGTTTACCGATGTATGAATTCATTAACAACAGCTGCCGTGCCGGTTATTTTAAAATGAGCAGCAATCATTTCTTCATTTCCCTTACGGGTATGAACCATTGCGAGATCTATGTTCCCTGGCAAAAGCGTTATTAAAACTGGAAATAGATAGGAATCATGGGCTGGGTACTTTTTACCTGTACCAGCAGCCATACAAAGGATACCATGATAGCAATGCTGCCTGCCACCGGTATGCGGCCAAGAAACTGCTCCAGGGAGATTTCCACTTTAGACGGGAGGAAGTGCAGCACAAAACCAAGCACCATTACCCAGCATACCGCAGTATAACCATTATATAAGTCCAGTGCAATTGCTGGCTGGAAATCGTATATCACCTGGTGTATCAATGCCCAGGCATCATGGAAAGTAGAAGCCTTGAAAAATACCCAGCAGAAACAAACAAAATGAAAAGTGATCAGTATACCCAATATCCTAAGGCTGGTAGCCTTCCATCCCCCCAAAGTAGTTTTATGTTTCTTTAACCAATCGATACGCACTTTATCTATCGCCAGTGCGCCGCCATGCATAGCACCCCAGAAAATGAAGTTCCAACTGGCGCCATGCCAGAAACCACCTATCAGCATGGTAAGTGCGAGGTTAATATACTGACGTACTTTGCCCTTGCGATTACCGCCCAGCGGAATATAAAGGTAATCCCTCAACCAGCTGGACAATGAAATATGCCACCGGCGCCAGAATTCTGTGATAGAAGAGCTCTGGTAAGGGGAATCGAAATTAGGCGGAATTTTAAACCCTGTCCACCGGGCTATGCCCAGTGCCATATCAGAATAACCGCTAAAATCGCAATAGATCACCAGGGCATAACCATACACGCCTATAAGGCATTCGAGTCCGGTGTGCTTGCTAGGATCATCAAAAATATATTGTACAAAATTCTGATAGATAAAATCTGATATCACTATCTTCTTAAACAAACCTCCCATGATCAGATACATGCCTTTACCCACATCTTCTGAATGAAGGTGATAGGGTTGCGAGATCTGCGGTATAAAATCGGCGGCCCTTACAATAGGGCCCATCATCAGTTTCGGGAAGAAAGAGAGAAAGAACAGGTAATCCATAAAATTGCTGACTGGCTTAATCTCTTTCCGGTATACATCTATGGTATAGCTAAGATTTTCGAAAGTATAGAAGGAAATGCCAATAGGCAGTATCAGGTCAAGTGGACGGATATGTCCGGCAGATAGATCGTTGACAATGCCAATAAAGAAATTCGTATACTTAAAGTAAAATAGCAAGCCTATGTTCAGGATAATGCTGAATATCAGTAAGAATTTACGGGTACTTTTACTGTCACTGTGGTAAATCCACCGGGATAAGTTAAAATCAACGATGGCGGAGAGGATGACCAGCCCTACGTAAAAGCCGCAGGCCTTGTAGAAAAAATACAGTGAAAACACGGTATACACCCATACCCTGGCTGCTTTATTCCTGCTGGCCAGCAGGTAACACATCATAAATAAAGCGAAAAAATAAAAGAAAAAACCGCTGTTAAACAACACCGGGTTTTTCGGATCATACATCAGCTCTCTTAACAGCTCATTTACGTTGATCATGGGAAGCAACTGGATTTTTCTTTGTTTGCTGTAAATACTGGGTATAAGATCGTTGCAGGGCTTCATACAGCAATTGCCCCTGTAACTGATACCCTCTTACATTAAAATGAATATGATCTGGCGCCCAGGCTCCTGCAAATCTATCTTTCTGCGCTTTATTAACTTCGTTAAAGTTCCAGGCAGCCAGGCCATGTTCTCTGGCATACCCTATAATTTGTTGCGATACCATGGAAATATATGGGTTCGGGTAATAAGCTGTTTGGTACACCGTTGTGTACTTCTTTTTACCAACCCTTTTCCTTATTGATTTCCTGACCGACCGCATACAATCTGGAGGAGTGGTCAGGAGGATGTTTACCGACGGATTTTGTTCCCGGATAAGGCTCACTGTCTTATCTATTTCATTTCTGAATACCAAAGGGTCTAGTTTTCCGTAGGCTTCATTTGTTCCCAGGGAGATGATCACGAGCTGGGGTTTCAACACCGCCATTTGCGATATCAGGACATTGTTGATTTCGTTGTACTGTTGGTACATAGCACCGTTAATCCCCACGCTGTGATATAAAATACCATTATGGCCATTTTCCATGACAGCGCCATAGAAGCGAAGAGGCCCGCTACCGGTGCCTTCCCATTTTACCTGGAATGACTGCGAAGTTTGTGAAAAATCCAGGGTAGCCATGCTCACAGTAGGCGAACCCGGGAAAGGGGTAGGCGTTACCGTAACAGAAGCCGCATCGGGCACTACCAACGAATTATCGGTATTACCGGCATCATAGAAGAGCTTCACCTTACGGAAATTATCGTCCATACGGCTATCGCCCTTGCCTGTAAAAGTAAGCGTGGGCGTATTGGTACGGGAAATCACCACAATAGCGCCAGGGCCTAATACAGACGACTTATAACGGTCTACTACTCTTTCTGCAGACCATTTCACCGTGCTGCTCCACCGGAAATCTTCCGGACCGTTAGTACCTGCCAGATTGTATGGAAAAACAAACCCTCTACCGGCGTTTCCAAACTCCTGTTGCAGGAGGAAAGCTGTAGCCAGCGGAAAATATCCTGCCTGCACATGGGAATCGCCCAGATGCAAGATGGAAATTACGTTACTATCTGCCGCAGAAAAAGATTCAAATACATTGTATAAAGCAGTGTCTTGCTGAATACTATTTACATTTTCCTGTTGTGCATAAGTTGAAAAGCCGCTGAGTAACAACGAAAGTACTGCCACTACGCATCGGCTAATGTTGTGGTTGCCTGTATTCATTCATAATAGCTTTATAGAGCAGCGCTCCCACTTTGGCTGCCCCGGTTCTGTTAAAGTGTGTGTAGTCCTTGTTGGCCATTACCGTATCTCCCTCTACCCACTTTACCATAGCGCCTTCGCCACCCATAGCGGCAAACAGGTTCCAATAGGCGGTACCGTGATCAGCGGCCAAGTTGTGCTGTACTTTTAATAAGGCTGCTACCCCTGGCGCTGTGATATATTTATCCGCTTTTCTATAAGATTTATCTGCGGTACCTATTACCAGAAAAGAGGTTCCCGGCAAGTCCTTCTGCAGGGAATCCATTACTTTCTTCATAGGCCGCTCATACCAGCTATAATCCGTTAACTCCGGCCGAAACAATACATTAGCGCCGTAGTGCATTATTACCAGATCGTAAGGACGCTCCTGTTGCATACGGCGCACCATTTCCGCCGACAAATGCCCTAGCTCTATTCCGCTGATACCGCGGAAAGAGTAGTTATCCACATAAACACCGCTTTCGCTTTCAAAGCATACTCCGTAAAAAGGTATAGTATTTTCTGCATCACGGAGGGTAAGGGATGACTGGGCAGCATCCTGTTCCAGTTCTAGTTTATTTACCGGTTCACTTCCGGAAAGTGTATAAGTGCGGTCATTAATTGTTACTGTGCCTCCTGCTGTTGGCCCATATAAAACAGCGATCTCCCGGAATTTATCCAGCAGCGGTTTTTTCACCGGCGAATATTTCACCCAACTATTAGGACCCGGATAAAAGGTATGCCCGGATAAGCCCAGGATGATATCGGCTGGCGGGCTGTTCTTATAATGATAATCCTTCCAGTCGGTCGAAAACGTATGCGTAATCGTAGTTCTGAAAGGAGCTACCACTGATGTAACCGGCACAAAACCTACCCCTGCTCCACCGAAATAATGTTGCAGGCTGTCGCGCAGGTCGCTGGTAATCAGGTCTCCTTCAATCATGGAGTCCCCGAAATAAGCGATGCGCACTTTATGGCGTTTGCCAGCTTTTAAGTCCCGGAGGGCGGCGAGGAACTGCTTCATCCCTGCCATATGGCCGGGAGCCGGGGAAGCATATTCCATGATACCGGTATATGACATATAATTATGTGCATTATCCGGGTTGGGAATATGCAGATTGCCTGCAGTAGTAGCCACGGTATTACTATCTAAACCAGAAAGCTGATTACTGTCGTTGTTGACAGCAACCAGCTTTAGGTTGTCCGGGGAAGCGGAACGAATGGTTGTTGTTCTTAAATCAGACAACATATCCAGCTTCCGGAATTGAAAGTCTTTATATGAAAAGCTATAATTAAGCTGTGAAAGCCCTACTAGGCAGACTAAAGTTCCGATTATAATATAAAGCGGATAGGCAGACTTATTTTTGCCGGACATAATCAATAATCGTTAGCATATTATCACTGCCCGCCCGAGCTGTCTTGCATCCCAACGGTTAACCATTTCGATGATTCCGTAGTCATGCTGTCCATGCTGGCGTCCAGCTGATACAATTTATAGCGGTTAATAACATTTGTCACTCTTCTTATCCACTCATGTCCTGCTGAGGAGTAACCGCTATGATTCATTTTTGTTAGCCAGGTACTGAATTGTGGATTCCCTTTCATTTCTCCAAACCATTTTTTACTGGCCAGCAGCGCCACAAAATGCTCATAGGAAGCTACGTCGGAAACGTATTGCTTGTATACGGAACGGCGGCCTGGTTTTATCTGGGACAGATTGTTTTTTCCCACAATTCCGAAGTGGTTGTGGAGTAATTTGGCATTTCTACTGGTACCTGTACCTGATTCCAGCATGGCGATACCAAGTATAACGCTGGCTGGGATACCTGTTTCCTGCATCAACTCTATTGATACCGGTTTAAATTTTTCCAGATAATTGTTTGTGGATTGTTGTGCAAAACCAACATTGCTGAGCATTAGCAATAGTAACACCGCACATAACCATACTGTCCTTTTAAAGAATGTTGAGATTCCCATTTTAGTAGTTTTGGTTTCTGGTGATTGTTTTCTTCTCTTTGTTTTCAGCATCATTTTCTTACCTCACATATCAACGATGATCACACATCGCAATATTACTTTAAAAATTTAAATAATAAGTTGTTTCTCTTTCTCTACGCTAGGTCTCCTGTTAATCGCTTGTTAAAAAATATTGTTCCTTATATTATTACCAATCCCCTTTGATGCGGCAATTTGCCTACCAAAGGGGATTTTTTACTACAATGCCGGTATTTGGCAAAGACCATGCCCCTTTCGCCTTTATGGATCAGCCTTTAGCAATCCTTTAACAATCAGCATTCTTTATCAGAAATGCCAATAGGATGATTGCCAAGTACTTATTAAAGGATGGAGCAAGTACTCCTCACTATTTTACCAGACTGATTTTTAATTCGTTCAGTTGAGCCTGATCAATTTCACTAGGTGCATCCAACATGACATCGCGTCCGGAATTATTCTTCGGGAAGGCGATAAAATCGCGGATACTCTCACTACCACCTAACAGCGAACACAGGCGATCAAATCCAAAGGCGATACCTCCATGTGGGGGAGCTCCATATTCAAAAGCGCCCAGCAGGAAACCAAATTTATGTTCCGCTTCCTCTTTGCTCATGCCAAGGGCGGCAAACATCTTCTGCTGCAGGTCTCTTTGGAAAATACGGATGGAACCGCCACCTATCTCTGTACCATTCAACACTATATCATAGGCATTTGCCTTTATTTTGGCGTATTGGGAAGGATCGTCCATCAGGGCAATCTGTTCCAGTTTTGGAGATGTAAATGGATGATGACGCGCTACCCAACGATTCTCTTCCTCAGCATATTCAAAAAGCGGGAAATCTATTACCCACAACGGTTTAAACTCGTTTTTGTTGCGCAAACCCAGGCGTTCTCCCATTTCAAGACGGAGCTCGCTGGCAGCTTTTCTAGTGCGCTCTTCCTTGCCGGCTACCACTAATATTAAGTCTCCGGGTTCGGCCTGACATTTCTGCGCCCACAGTTTTAACTGTGTCTCATCAAAAAATTTATCTACCGAGCTTTTTAGCGTGCCGTCTGTGTTATACTTAACATAGATCAGCCCGCTCATCCCTATCTGTGGCCGCTTTACCCATTCTGTCAGTTCATCTAACTGCTTACGGGTGTATTCGGCACAGCCCTTGGCAGTAACGGCCACAACCAGCTCAGCTTCATCAAACACTTTAAACCCTTTATCCTTTACGGTATCGTTCAGGGTTACCAGCTTCATATCGAAGCGGATATCCGGTTTATCATTACCATAATATTCCATGGCGTCATCCCAGGTGATGCGTGGAAAAGCCTCGTTGAAGTCAATTCCTTTGATTTCCTTGAAGATATGCTTCAGCATGGCTTCAAAAGTATTCAGGATATCTTCCTGGTCTACAAAGCTCATTTCACAATCGATCTGTGTAAACTCAGGCTGACGGTCGGCGCGTAGATCTTCGTCGCGGAAACATTTTACGATCTGATAGTAACGGTCGTAACCGCTTACCATCAACAATTGCTTAAATGTTTGCGGCGATTGTGGCAGTGCATAGAACTCATTAGCGTTCATACGGCTGGGCACCACAAAATCGCGGGCGCCTTCCGGTGTAGATTTAATCAAAAACGGCGTTTCTATATCCATAAAGCCGGCAGTGTGCAGGTAATTACGAACAGAACGGCCTATCTGGTAGCGCAATTCAAGGTTCTTTCTTACCACGTTGCGGCGCAAGTCGAGGAAACGGTATTTCATACGCAGTTCATCGCCCCCGTCCGTATCATCCTGTAAGGTAAACGGCGGTGTTTTAGCCGCATTGAGGATGGTAAAGTCGCTCACGGTGATCTCAATATCGCCGGTCGGAATATTTTTATTCTTATTGGAACGCTCGGTTACTATACCTTTTACTTGTATTACAAACTCACGGCCCAGCGGCTGTTCGTCCAGTTTAGCATTCAGGTCTTCCCCGAAGAGCAACTGAGTAATACCATAGCGGTCACGCAGATCAAAAAAATTGATACTGCCAAACTTTCTTACTGTCTGTATCCATCCGGCCAAGGTTACTTCCTGACCTACCTGCTCCATTCGTAACTCCCCGCAAGTGTGCGTCCTGTACATGCGTAAATAATTGATTAGGTTAGTTTTATGGTTGATATACGGAATAGGAAGCCATCAATTGGCAACCGCTATCCTGCTATTCACTTACACCCATAAGGGGGGCAAAGATAAGCTTTGCATCGGGCATTTTATGCCCGGCCCATGTTAAAAATATCTTTTCAAAGCTATCTCTGGCATCAGTGGCACATTTGAAACAAGTACATCCTTGAAATGCGCTGCCATATAAGGCGCTAAAGAACAACCTTTAGTTCCCAGCCCATTGAACAAGCCTATAGCCGGATACTCCGGATGAAACCCTACAATAGGCCTACGGTCGTTTCCGGAAGGCCTCACTGCTGCCATTTGGCCAGTAACGGTATAGGGCGCTGTCAGTAACTGTGACAGATGCTTTTCCAATACTTCCCGCTGCCTGGCAGTAGGTAACTCATCAGCATAATCCCACACAAAGGAAGAGCCCGCCCAAAATGTTTCCTTTTCCTGCTGTGGCACCAGGGTAATTCCTTTTTTAATAATGTCTGCCGTATCCAGCCCAGGTACTGTTACCATTAACACCTCTCCCTTATTGGGCAGAAATTTAACCTGCCGGAAAAAAGGCAGTGTTGCAGTACCTACCCCGTTACAAAAGATGATCTTTTCCGCTGCTATATCTCCATACACCACTCCTGTGGCGGTAATATCCAGGGCGGCAATATCCAGCTGCTTTTCCTGTAAAGCTTCCTGCTCCTGCAAATAGCGACGGTAAGCTGGCAACAACATGCGCAGGTTAACCGTGGCGCCTTTTACAATGGCTGCGCCATATGGCTGGTCGAGAAAGGCTTCATACTTCATCGCCGATGGCAACTCCGTATATTCATTTCCGGTAGTTTTATGCAGGAAAGCGTCCCGCATTTGGGACGAAGGAAAAACGGTCCATAACTGACGTTCTGTAAAAACCGGCACCTGCAGCAAAGCCGAAAGCTGCAGATAAGTAGTTTTTGCAAAAGGATAAATAGTATCGTACATCCAGGCTGGCTCAAACCGGCGGCCAGATACCGGATTAATAATGCCGGCGGCCACTCTGGATGCGCTGTTGGGCTTGGCGTCGTCTATAACAACTACCCGTTTCCCAGCCTGTAGTAAGAACCAACTCAGCATGGTTCCCGCAATTCCCTGCCCTATGATAAGGTAATCCACTTTCCTCATGAGCCCAAAAATAGGGATAATCAATATAAAAAGGCTGACAGACAAACATCCATCAGCCTGAAATATAAGCTTTTAAAAATAAATTATTCTACCACTTTCACGTTGATACCTGCACTATGATGGGAAGCGAAAACTGTTGCAGGAGCAAAAGCTTCGGGGTCCGTTAGCTCAAATTGGTTGGCTGGCTGCGTTTCAGTGGCCTGCCCGGATTTAAAATAATCCAGGGCGCGGTGGGCCAGCAGATCGTACAGCGTAGGCCTCAAGGCACGGGTATTCCCTTTGCTAATAATAGCATCGAACTGCTCCAGTCCGGTTTGCTGCAGCAGTTGTTTATGGGAGACGTAAGCCAGGTAAGCGGCAGCAATTTCCTGATGTAACCTATCAGCGCTCCAGGTAGTGATATCTGTTCCTGTATTGTTGGCAATGGCAGTGCGTTGATAAAGCAAACGACGGTTTTGCTGATAATAGTCCAATAGCATCTGGGCTTTAAGGCTTTGTAAAATCGCCTGGGGAGCTCCGTTAGCCGCGGCTATCTGCTGGTTTATCTGCCTCAGGTTTTGTATAGCACTACTATCATTGATCTCTGTATTATACTTCATCCTATAGATGAGGGCTTTCAACTCTTGCGCAGCAGCTTTTTCTTTGACTGCATGGGCGTAAATATCGTTGACTATCTGCAGGGCGGATTGAGGCTGGTCTTTTTCTTCCAGTGCGGTAATCTTCTTCCAGGAGTCGTCATATTTAAACTAAGCCAAAATTTTAATTGAGCTAAGGATTAAAACAAGGAATATTCCGATGAATGAGCGCATATGGGAATTTGATTTATAGGCAATTTTTCACAAAAGATGCGGATATTGGCAGGGCTTCTATAATGGGGATAAAAAAAGGTGAAAAGTGATGGAGCGGCTCCATTTCACTTTTCACCCAGGATATTTTTACTGGCGGATAATTAGGCCAGCGTTGCTATTTTGCTAAGTACTTCGGCCATTGTTTTACCAATGTTAGCTGGGCTTTCAACAACGGTTACACCGCATTCTGCCATGATCTTCATTTTAGCGGCAGCAGTATCTTCTGCACCACCAATGATAGCGCCGGCATGGCCCATACGGCGTCCCGGAGGCGCAGTTTGACCAGCAATGAAGCCTACTACTGGTTTAGTGCCATGTTCTTTGATCCATCTTGCTGCCTCAGCTTCCATACTACCTCCAATTTCGCCGATCATGATAATGCCTTCAGTTTCAGGATCATTCATCAGCAGTTCTACTGCATCTTTAGTAGGCGTACCGATGATAGGATCTCCTCCGATACCGATAGCGGTAGAAACGCCTAAACCGGCTTTTACTACCTGGTCTGCTGCTTCGTAAGTTAAAGTACCGGATTTGGAAACAATACCGATTTTACCTTTTTTAAAGATAAAACCAGGCATGATACCCACTTTGGCTTCTTCCGCGGTGATAACACCAGGGCAGTTAGGTCCGATGAGGCGGGTAGTAGTACCCTGCAGGAAGTTTTTCGCTTTGATCATATCCTGAACAGGAATGCCTTCGGTGATACATACCACCAGAGCAATACCAGCTTCGGTAGCTTCCATGATTGCATCTGCGGCGAAAGCTGGTGGTACAAAAATGATAGAAACATTTGCACCGGTTGCTTTTACTGCATCTGCTACGGTATTAAATACAGGACGCTCAAGATGCGTGGTACCACCTTTACCTGGCGTAACTCCACCCACTACCTGGGTACCATATTCAATCATTTGCGTAGCATGGAAAGTACCTTCAGTTCCGGTAAATCCCTGAACAATCACTTTGCTATCCTTATTAACTAAAACACTCATCGCGCTTGTTTTATTGGTTTAATATTATATGTCGATTCTTCTGGATGGCAAAAATAAGCCGATTTCTATAATTCTGCAATTTAGTGCCTTTAAGATAAAGCTACCAATTGGCGCAGAAAAATTCCGTTATCCTTCCCCTTCTTGTTCCTTCTTCAGCTGCTCCCGCCATTTACTGTCTTTAAACAGTTCTAGCTGGCGGATTTCTTTGGCTTCCCGGAGAAATTCGGAGGCGAAAATGAAGTCATTCAGCCGCTGGTCTTTACTGAATATAATATCCTTGTTACTTCCTTCCCATTGCTTCTGCCCCTGGTACATATATACGATATGATCCCCGCTTTCCATTACCGTGTTCATATCATGGGTGTTAATAACTGTAGTAATATTATATTCTTTGGTAAGCTCGGTAATCAGCTTATCTATCAGGAGGGAGGTTTGTGGATCGAGGCCGGAGTTAGGCTCATCGCAAAACAGGTATTTGGGATTGAGCACTATAGCCCTGGCTATTCCTACTCTTTTTTTCATCCCGCCGCTGATCTCTGCAGGGAATTTTTTAGCGGCTTCTTTCAGCTGCACCCTTTCCAAACATTCTGCCACCCTGTTTTTCTTCTCTCTCAGGGTACCTTTACCGAACATTTCGAGGGGAAACATCACATTCTGTTCTACGGTCATACTGTCAAACAGCGCTGATCCCTGGAACAACATCCCTATTTCCTGGCGGATCACTTTTTTCTCTTTGTCGCCCATGGCGGTAAAATCCTGTTGGTCAAACAGCACTTTTCCGCTGTCTACCCCCATCAAGCCCACAATACATTTCATCATTACGGTTTTACCGCTACCGCTGGAGCCAATGATCAGGTTTACCTTACCGGATTCCATTACTGCCGATACGCCTTTCAGTATTTCCTTATCTCCAAAGCTCTTTCTTATGTTTTGCAGTTCAATCATGATTACAGTAATATAGCCGTTAATGCGTAGTCCATGAATAAAATGAGCACACAGCTCACCACCACGGCAGTGGTACTGGCCTTACCGATTTCCAACGCTCCGCCGGAAACGTTATAGCCATAGTACGCCGATACGCTGGCGATGATAAACCCGAACGTATAGGATTTAGCCATCGCAAAAAATACGTTATAGGGTTTAAATTGCTGCCGTAAGCCCTGCATAAACTCTTCGGCAGAAATAACACCAGAAAGCACCCCTGCTTCCTTTCCGCCCCAGACACCCAGGAAACCGGCAATAGCTACCAATACAGGGATCATCAGCACGGCTGCTACAATTTTAGGAGCAATCAGGTAGCCTTTAGTATTGATTCCCATGATCTCCAGGGCATCTATCTGTTCAGAAATACGCATATTGCCCAGTTCTGAGGCTATTTTAGAACCTATTACCCCGGCCAGTACAATGCTGGTTAATGTAGGGGCAAATTCCAGGATGATCGTATCTCTTACCACCTGTGCGATGGTAGCTTTAGGTATGATAGGGCTTACCAGCTGATAAGCCGTTTGCAGGGTAGTTACTCCTCCCATAAACAGGGAAATAATAAATACTATCCCAAACGATCCAACGCCGATATCCACACATTGCTGCATAAATTGCTTCCAGTACAACTTCATGTTTTCCGGGCGGGAAAACATGCCTTTTAGCATGAGCAGGAAATTTCCGAAATGATAGAAGAATTTGAACTCCATAGCTGGTCAAAGATAGGAAGGATTTTTTCAATCGTATCCTATTTTAAGATTAAATACGCGGCTTACCGTAAACTGCTCACCAACAAACGTTTCAAGCTACGTTCAATTATTTCTCCCATCGTTTTGCAGCGGGCAAAAACAGGATCATGATAATATTCGGCCAGCTCATTCCCCAACTGCTGTATTTTTTCAGGGAAAGAAACGCGGTCGGCCATGATTACGTCCCGGAGATCCTTGATACGATTCCTGTGCGCCTTAATACGGCGCGCTATTACCGCCCGCTCCTCCTGCTGGTATTGTTTTACCACTTCTGCGTTAAGATGCTTAACGGCCAGCTCCACAAACACCCTGTTCTCTTTAAAAAACTGCGGCATATACAAGGTACGTTTACCTTCATAAAATTGCTGGTCGAAATCTATGGCACGGATACGGAACTGCACATCATCAAAATCTGGTGTAATATCGAAGATAAAATTATAGGAGCGCATGTCGCCTAATAAACGCACAAAACAACGCTCATTGAACTTCACAAATTCTTTGGCGATACGTTTAGGGTTAAATTCCGGCCGGTTCAGATAATGCAGGATAAACTGATCACCAGGTACACCTGCAATATGCTCTTCCACCAGTGTATTGCCATCTATCAGGAAATTCATCCAATAGGGAGATAAAATATGTTCCAGCTCCAGTCCATAAATGCGGGAAGCATCTGCTATTTTAATATAAAAGTAGTCGTATACCTCGTTGTAATCATTGACAATCTTTATGCGGAATGGGTGGGAATTACCGAAAGTGCAATAGTCTACCCGTTCAATATGCAAATGTTCCTCTGCCGTTTGGTCGCCACCCGCCTTGAGGATAGAGTAGATGCGTTTTAAACCTGCGTGAATGGCGTCTACCATGCTTTGCGGGTAAAACACTGTTTCCCAGAGTGTATCATTCCCATCTTTATCGTACACTGCTATTGACTGATCGTAATATCGCAGTTCTTCGTAAGATAACGGCAACTTTACTTCCCGCTCATACAATTTCAGGTAATTGCGGAAAGCCAAATTGATCGGGAAAAATATTTTCTTACGGGATATTGTTTGCATAGGTAAAGATAACAAAAACCCGGCAGTGAGAAACGCGATGCAGCAAGGCTTTTCTTACAAAGAGGTACATAGCAAAGGGGCCAGACTTGTATCTTAGATGATACTGCCGGCCCCTTCTATACGCTTGTTAACCACTACAGTGCATACCGTAGCTGTCATCCCTTATTTCTTCTTTTTCTTTTTATCTTTTTCTATCGTTTGTCTGCAGCATTTTTCCTGTGCATCCACCACTGCGATATTCACCATATTCACAATCTGCCTTACCGTACTGCCTAATTGCAGGATATGTACCGGTTTTTTCATTCCCAACAGGATGGGGCCGATAGCATCGAAGCCCGCTACTTCCTGCAGCAGGTTATAAGCGATATTACCAGCAGCCAGATTAGGGAAAATGAGGGTATTCACTTCTTCTCCCAACAATTCTGTAAAAGGATAATTGTCTTTCAGAATTTCCTTGTTAAAGGCCATAGCAGCCTGAATTTCACCATCTACAATAAGAGAAGGCTGACGTTGCTTCACCAGTTCACGGGCTTTGCTCATCAATTGTGCTTCCGGCGTTTGGCTGCTGCCAAAGTTGGAGTACGACAGCATGGCAATACGTGGCGTAATATTAAAGTGCTGTACTTCTTTTGCTACCATGAGGGTAATATCTGCCAATTCTTCTGCGGTGGGATTAAAATTCACCGTAGTATCGGCCAAGAACAACGGTCCGCGCTTAGTTTGGATGATATACATACCAGCTACGCGTTTCACACCTTCTTCCATACCAATTACCTGCAAAGCCGGACGGATAGTATCCGGATATTTACGGGTAAGACCGGAGATAAGGGCGTCTGCTTCCCCTGTTTCCACCATCATGCAACCAAAGTAGTTACGTTCCCGCATGATCTTACGCGCTTCATACAGGTTCAAGCCTTTACGTTTACGCTTTTCGAAGAACAGGTCGCCAAAATGGTGGCGCATTTCTGTCATTTCATCGCTCTCCGGATCTACGATCACCACATCATCTATTTCGATAGCATGTTCATGCATCAGTGCACGGATACGGTTTTCATTACCCAACAAAATTGGATAGGCAATACCTTCTTCACTTACTACCTGTGCAGCTTTTAACACTTTCAGGTTATCTGCTTCTGCAAATACCACTTTCCTCGGATCACGACGGGCTTTGGTACCAATTACGCGGAACAATTGATTATCCAATCCCAGACGGTGGTTCAGCTCATTATAATATGCTTCCCAATCTGTAATAGGATGGTGTGCTACACCACTTTCCATCGCCGCCTTAGCCACAGCAGGAGCTATGGTGCTCAACAAACGTGGATCTAACGGTTTAGGAATAATATATTTAGGTCCAAAAAACAGGTTTTTTTCGTTGTAGGCCAGGTTTACAATGTCTGGTACCGGCGACTTGGCCATTTCTGCTAACGCTCTTACAGCTGCCAGTTTCATTGCCTCATTAATCTGTGTAGCCCTTACATCCAGCGCTCCACGGAAGATGTATGGGAAACCCAATACGTTATTTACCTGGTTGGGATAGTCGGAACGGCCAGTAGCCATAATGATATCCGGACGGGCGGCAATAGCGGTATCGTAAGCGATTTCAGGATCAGGATTCGCCATGGCAAATACGATCGGATTTTTAGCCATGCTCCTGATCATTTCTGCTGTTACCACATTACCTACAGAAAGCCCCAGGAACATGTCTGCTCCTTTCATGGCTTCTTCCAGGGTAGTGATCTTAGAAGAGGTAGCAAATTGTTTATGCCTGTCGGAAAGGTCTTTGCGGCCTTTGTTCAGCACACCGTCTTTATCAAACATGATAAAATTTTCCGGTTTTGCGCCAAGGGCTACGTACAACTTCACACAAGCCATGGCAGCAGCGCCAGCGCCATTTACTACAATCTTTATTTTTTCTATTTTCTTCTTTACCAGCTCCAGCGCGTTTAACAGCGCCGCAGAAGAAATAATTGCGGTACCATGCTGATCATCATGCATGACCGGTATTTTCAGCTCACTCCTCAGCCTGTCTTCAATTTCAAAGCACTCAGGACTTTTAATATCTTCCAGATTAATACCACCAAAAGTAGGCGCCAACGCCTTCACTGCTGCTACAAAAGTATCAGGATCTTTCGCATCTAATTCTATATCAAATACGTCGATATCAGCGAAAATCTTAAACAGTACAGCCTTACCTTCCATCACCGGCTTTCCGGCTTCCGGACCAATATCACCCAAACCCAGTACAGCAGTTCCATTGCTGATAACGCCCACCAAATTGCCTTTAGCTGTGTATTTATAAACGTTTTCTACGTCTTTGTATATTTCTTTGCAGGGCTCTGCCACTCCGGGAGAGTAAGCGAGAGACAGGTCCCATTGTGATTTCGTGTTCTTAGTAGGTATGACTTCTATTTTACCCGGCCGGCCTAATGCATGATAATCCAACGCATCCTGCCTATTCAATTTCTTTGCCATATAAATATAAGATTGTTATTGGGCGTGCAATATACGAAGTATTGCATTATGCTATTTAACCCGATAGTGTGACGCCTTCGATTTATTAGGTATTTTAACCATTAAAAAATACTTACTTTTACAGCGTTAAACATTCATAAATATCATGATACAACGCATCCAGAGTCTTTATCTGCTATTGGCTGCCGCCGCAGGCGCTGCTGCTTTATCCTTCAATCTGTGGAAAGCTACGCTTACAAACAACACAGTTACAGCCGTTAACGCTTCCAGCAACTATCTCTTGTTTGTATTATATATCATTATCATATTGCTGAGTGTTGTCAGTATATTTTTATTCAAGAAGCGGAAATTGCAATTTCGTTTCACAATTTTTAACATTCTTTTTGCTTTTGGCGCCCTGGCTTATCAATATTATGTGGTGCAGCAAACAGCCAATAAACTCAGTACCGGCGGCGTAGCTATTACTTCCGCTACTTATCTGCCGGCATCTTTTTTACCAATTGTGATCATCATTCTTTTATTGCTCGCTAGCAGAGGAATTTATAAAGATGAGAAACTAATAAAGTCTCTCGACAGGCTCAGATAATACCTACCGAAAAGCTATAGAAAGAAGAGGGTGTATCAAAATATGATACACCCTCTTCTTTTTAGTCATGTAGCCGCTTATTTCAGGAATTTGCCTGTATAACTTTCCTTCACTTTCTTCAATCCTTCCGGTACGCCTGCATACAGCAAGTTTCCACCACCAGCGCCTCCTTCAGGCCCCAGATCAATTACCCAGTCAGCGCTGCGGATTACATCCAGGTTATGCTCTATCACCAATACGGTGTGGCCCTGCTCTATCAAAGCGTTGAAAGAGTCCAACAATTTTTTGATATCATGGAAATGCAAACCGGTAGTAGGTTCATCAAAGATGAAGAGGATATGCCCCTGTGCCTTGCCTTTGCCCAGGAAAGAAGCCAGTTTTACACGCTGGGCTTCCCCTCCGCTGAGGGTATCGCTGCTTTGTCCTAATTTCACGTAACCCAGTCCTACGCTACTTAGCGGGCGTATCTTATTGCAAACATCTTTTTCATCTTTGAAAAATTCGAGTGCTTCATCTACTCCCATTTCCAGCACTTCGTAAATATTTTTCCCCTTATAGGTTACCTCCAGTACTTCATCTTTAAAACGTTTACCACCGCAACTTTCACAAGTAAGATGCACATCGGCCAGGAATTGCATTTCTACTACCACTTCCCCTTCTCCTTTACAGGCATCACAACGGCCACCATCCACATTAAAAGAAAAATGTTTAGGCTGGAAACCTCTCATTTTGCTGAGTGGTTGTTTAGCATACAGTTCGCGGATTTCGTCGTAAGCCTTGATATAAGTAACCGGATTGGAGCGGGAAGATTTACCAATAGGATTCTGATCAATCATTTCCACCTGGGTAATATCATCTACCGCACCGGTAAGCGCCTTATAATTACCCACCCTTTCTGCAAACTCTCCTTTCAACTTCATCAGTGCCGGATATAGTATTTGCTTCACCAGGGTCGTTTTTCCTGAACCGCTTACGCCGCTGATCACAGTTAGCACCTGCAATGGAAAATCTACCGTAATATTTTTCAGGTTATGCTGGCGGGCGCCTTCTACGGTGATCGCTTTTTTCCATTTACGGGTTTTATCCGGTGGATCAATAGTGAATTGCCCGCTCAAGTACTTACCGGTAAGGCTTTTACCATCTTTCAGGATTTGAGGATAGGTACCAGCAAAGATCACTTCTCCCCCCAAATGACTGGCCAGTGGCCCCATATCTATGATGTAATTGGCTTCTTCCATCATCTGCTCATCGTGCTCTACTACTACCACGGTATTGCCCAGATCACGCAGCTCTTTCAGCACGGCAATAAGCCGGTGCGTATCTCTGGCGTGCAAACCGATACTGGGTTCATCGAGGATATACAGAGAGTTGGTGAGATTACTTCCCAGTGTGCGGGTAAGTTGAATACGCTGACTTTCTCCACCACTCAGCGTATTGGCCACACGGTTTAAGGTAAGGTATCCTAACCCTACATCTAGCAGGGTTTTTAAGCGATGATTTATTTCCAGCAAAATACGGCTACCGATTTGTTGATCGAACTCGTTCAGTTGCAAGCCATCAAACCAGTTCTTCAGATCGGATACCGGCATATCTACCAATTCGGCGATACTCCTGTTATCTACTTTAATGTACAATGCTTCCTTGCGCAAACGTCCGCCTCCACAATCGGGGCAAACCGTGCGACCGCGGTAGCGGGCTTGCAGCACCCGGTATTGCACCTTGTACAGGTTTTGTTCCACCATCTTAAAAAACTCATTCAGCCCGTAAAAATGTTCGTTACCGGTCCACAACAGTTTAATCTGTTCATCTGTGAGCTCTGCGATGGGTTTATGAATAGGGAAGCCAAACTTACGGGAAGCCTTAATGAGGGCTTCCTTGTATTCGCCCATTTTTTCGCCACGCCAGGGAGCGATGGCGCCCTCATACACACTTAAACGTTTATCAGGTATTACCAGGTCGGCATCAATGCCGAGTACTTGTCCGAAACCTTCGCAGGTAGGACATGCGCCATAAGGGTTGTTGAAAGAAAAGAGGTTGGGCACCGGTTCTTCAAAGTGGATACCATCCAGTTCGAAGCGGTTTGCAAAATGTTGCATTTCCTTACCATCTATCTCGAGATAGCAATCACCTTCACTTTCATAGAAAGCTGTTTGCACGCTGTCTGCAATACGGTGTTTATCATCTTCCTCAAAATCCTTTACCACCAGGCGGTCTATAAGCACCCAGGCACTTTCTGGAACGTTTATTTTTTTCTGTTCCAACAGTTCTTCTATACGCAATAAACCACTTCCTTCACTACCGGGAACGTATAAACGGGAAAAACCTTTCTGTTGCAGGATATTCAGTTCTTCTTTCGCTTCTCTTTTGGCATGCCGGCGAAAAGGCGCCAGCATCAATACTTTTGTGCCGTTTTTGAGCTGAATGATATAATCTACCACATCGCTTACTTCGTGCTTTTTTACCAGTTGGCCTGAAACGGGAGAATAGGTTTTACCTACCCTTCCATAAAGCAAACGGAGATAATCGTATATCTCCGTCATAGAGCCTACCGTAGAGCGGGGCGTGCGGGTAATTACTTTTTGCTCGATAGCTATTGCGGGGCAAATGCCTTTGATATAGTCCACATCGGGCTTATTCATACGCATCAGGAACTGACGGGCGTATGAGCTTAAGCTTTCCGCATACCTGCGTTGTCCTTCGGCATAGAGGGTGTCCATGGTGAGGGAAGACTTGCCCGAACCAGACACACCCGTAACTACCACCAGCTGGTTTCTGGGAATGGATACGCTTACATTTTTAAGATTGTGTACCCTGGCTCCTTTTATAAAAATATGATCCTTTTGGATAACATCCTGAGGATCAATCACATCCGATTTTTTCTTTGTTGCTTTTGTTGCCATGACAGAACAAATTTACACCAAAAGATGTTAGTTCAGGAGTTAGCTTTTCAGCGATGTCTTCAATGCGCTCAAAGCCAGAATCTGAGGGCAAAAAGCTATTTTTATTATTTGTTTTATTGAAGTATTCTGTTATATTTGCAGAGGACCGAGATCTATCTCGCTGGGAGTTATCAAACAAACTATCTTTCTTTAACTTAAACTGTTCACTTATCGCCTGAACTCTACTTAATTAAAACAACCAAACTGGCTGCAAAGTCTGTAATTTATTTACTAACCCGCCTAGTTGTAGATGTTTATGCAAGTAATGTACAAATTGTGCGATGAGCAGTTGATTACTCTTTTTAAAAAGGGTCATTCTTCCGCATTAGAAGAATTAGTCCGCCGTCATAAAGACAAGGTGTACACTTCTATCCTATTATTGGTAAAAGATCCTTTTCTCGCAGAGGACATTTTCCAGGACACCTTTATTAAAATCATTGACACCATTAGGGCTGAACGATATACTGAAAAGGGTAAGTTTTTACCCTGGGCCATGCGTATTGCTCACAACCTTTGCGTTGATCATTTCAGGAAAATCAAGCGCACGCCTACGATCCGGACCGGAGACGATAAAGACATCTTCGATGTGCTGGGTTTCAGTGATAGTTGCGCGGAAGAGAAACTGATCACACGCCAAAGCCACGACCGGGTGCGCCGCATGCTGGATATGCTACCAGAGGAGCAGCGCGAAGTGATTATTCTGAGACATTATGCAGAATTGAGTTTCAAAGAAATTGCAGATCTCACGCAAGTGAGCATCAACACAGCATTAGGTCGTATGCGATATGGCCTGATCAATCTCCGTAAAATGATGACGGAGAAACAAATCTGTCTATGATGAACCCTTTTTTTTGCTTGCCAGCAACGAGCGGCCGGATGTAATGTCCGACCGCTCGCTATTTTATAAGACACCAGTAGCTAATCGCTAAAAGCTTCTCTCAAATATCATTGCAGCACCCTGCCCTACTCCTACGCACATAGTTGCCAATCCATATTTAACATCCGGGCGGCGTTTCATTTCATGCAACAACGTAGCCGTAATACGCACACCACTGCATCCCAGCGGATGTCCGATAGCGATAGCGCCACCGTTTACATTCACCATTCCGGGGTCCAGTCCGAGATCGCGCATACAAGCCAGCGACTGCACAGCAAAAGCCTCATTCAGTTCCACCAATTGTAGCTGACCTACGGTGATGCCTGCACGTTGCAGCGCCTTCCGGGAGGCAGGCACAGGGCCAATGCCCATAATCGCAGGGTCTACACCGGCTACCGCCATGCTTTTTATTTGTGCCAACGGCTGCAGGTTAAACTGTTTAAGTGCCTTTTCAGATACGATCAACACGGCGGCGGCGCCATCGTTGATACCGGAAGAATTGCCAGCTGTTACAGAGCCATTCTTCGCGAAAGCGGGACGCAGGCCTGCCAGCTTTTCCAGCGTGGTTTCCCGTGGGTGTTCATCTTTAGAAAAAAACACCTGGTCTTCTTTATTAGGCGTAATAGGCACGGGTATTATTTCATCCCCCCATTTGCCGGCATCCAGCGCCTGTTTATAGCGCTGCTGGCTCTGAAAAGCAAAAAGATCCTGTTCTTCCCTGCCTATTTGCCATTGATTGGCTACATTCTCTGCTGTTTCCCCCATTGAAAAGGGATAATACATCTCCACCAGTTTCTTGTTAGTGAAACGCCAGCCAATGGTAGAGTCATACATTTCTGTTTTGCGGCTGAAAGCCCCATCTGATTTGGCCATCACAAAGGGGGCACGGGTCATGCTTTCCACGCCTCCTGCCAGGTACACATCGCCCTCTCCGCACATTACCGCCCTGGCGGCGTCCATAATCGCCTGCATACCGGAAGCGCATAAACGGTTCACGGTGTTGCCTGCTACACTTACAGGCAAGCCTGCCAGCAAAGCAGCCATACGCGCCACATTCCTGTTATCTTCTCCGGCCTGGTTGGCAGCGCCGGCAATTACATCTTCAATTACGGTGGGGTCCAGGGAGCTATTCCTTTCCATTAATGCCCTGATCAGATGCGCCAGCAGGTCATCTGGGCGAATACTACTTAATGCGCCCCCATAGCGACCTATAGGCGTACGTACTGCATCTACTATATAAGCAACTTGCATTTGGGTGTGGTTTATCTGCAAATAAAGTACTTCCGGAGAACTCAACCAAGCCACCGGTATATTAGCCCTAAAGCAAGGTCTACCGCTACTTTGTCGCATTGCATAAAATATTACGTATCTTCGCCGCTACTTTCCGACTGCCGTAAGGGCAGGCATTTGCTCAATTAATGGTCAATAATGAAGTCTGACAATAAAAATATCCGGCATTTAAGTTTACCGGCTTTACAGGAATATTTCGGGTCTATAGGTGAAAAACCTTTCCGCGCAAAACAAGTGTATGAATGGCTATGGCTGCGTCACGCAGAAAGTTTCGACGCGATGACCAACCTCTCCCGAGAGCTAAGACAAAAACTTTCCGAGCACTTTACCTTGCCAGCCGTAACGGTAGATACCGTACAGCATAGCAACGATGGCACTATCAAAAGCCGTTTCCGTTTACACGACAACCACCTGGTGGAAGGCGTATTAATTCCAACAGATACCCGCCAGACTGCCTGCGTTTCCTCCCAAGTAGGATGCAGCCTCAGCTGTAAGTTCTGCGCAACCGGTTACATGGACCGTAAGCGCAACCTCGACTACGACGAAATCTATGATGAGGTGGCTTTGATTAACAAACAAGCTATGAGCTCCTATGGCAAAAAGCTGAGTAATATTGTATTTATGGGCATGGGAGAACCCCTCCTCAACTATAAAAACGTGCTGCAGGCCATTGAGCGTATTACCTCCCCGGATGGATTGGGTATGTCGCCCAAGCGTATTACGGTGTCTACCGCCGGCGTAGCTAAAATGATCCGGCAACTAGGTGATGATAAAGTACGCTTTAACCTAGCCCTTTCCCTGCATGCCGCCAACGATAAAAAACGTAGCGAGATCATGCCTATCAATGATTCCAATAACTTAAAGGAACTGATTGATGCGCTGAACTACTTTTATAAAGCCACTGGCAACGAAATATCTTTCGAATATATCCTCTTTAAAGATTTTAACGACTCTAAAGAAGATGCAGACGAACTCATCAAGATCTACCGGCAAGTACCTGCCGATCTGGTAAATATCATCGAATATAATCCAATTGATATGGCCCTTTTCAGGAAACCAGATGCACAAACCGCCGAAGAATTCATGGAATATCTTGGTAAAAACCGTGTGAATGCGCGATTACGCCGCAGCCGTGGGAAAGATATTGACGCTGCATGTGGACAACTGGCCAACAAGGGTTAATCATTCAAAAAAATCTTATTGATCATGCATATACATGATCATCAATCAATAATAATTTATGAGAAAAAAACAACCTGCTAAAAAAGGGTTTGCTCCTTCAAGGGAAACAAAGTTTGGTAAAAGTGACAAACCAGCAGGCAACCGCAACCGCAACCGTTCTACCGCTGACGGCGAAAGGCCAGGAAGAACTTCTGCAACAGATAAACGCAGTGATGATACCGCTTCCTTCCGGAAACCACGCTTCGGTGGTGAAACCCAAAAGGAAGAACGTCCCTCTTTCCGGAAAAACGGCACAACAGATAACGACAGATCTTTCCGGAAAAACAATTCAGCCACTCCTGGTAGCGACAAACCTTTGCGCAAACGCACCTATAGCACAGGCAAAAACACAGAAGAACGCACTTTCAGCGACTTCAACAAAAAAGAAAGATCCAGCTCTGACCATACTGCTCCTAAAAGCAACTTCCGCAAAACGGAAGAACGCCCTCATAAATACGAAAAAGCAGGCAACGACAAACCGCCACGCAAACGTACTTACGGCAGCGCTAGCCAAAAAAGCGACGACAGCGCATTCCACTTTCATGGAGATAGTAAAAAAGGTGGCAAATTCGCTTCAAAGGAAACTCCCAGCGGATTTAACCGTAAGAAATATTTCGACAAAGCCAATGAGCGCTTTGCCGATAAACAAGACCGGAAACGTATAAAAATAAAAACCTCCCCCAGGGACCAGGAAACAGATAGAACAGATAGAAAAACTTCCAAAGAAAGCAATTTCGGCCCCGGAGAGATGCCGTTGAATAAATATATCGCCCACTGTGGACTCTGCTCCCGCAGAAAAGCAGTAGACTTTATCAAAGAAGGTAAAGTAACCGTAAATGGTCAGGTAGTTACCGAACCCGCTACCAAAGTAAGCGGCAGCGATACCGTAACAATGCAGGATAAAAAAATCCAGCTAACTAAAAACCTGGTCTACATCCTGCTCAACAAACCCAAGGGATACATCACTACCACCGATGATCCGGAAGGCCGCAAAACCGTAATGGACCTGATACAGGATGCCACCGAAAATGAAAGGGTGTACCCTGTAGGCCGCCTAGACCGTAATACTTCCGGCTTATTGCTGCTGACAAATGACGGCGAACTGGCCCAAAGGCTGGCGCATCCCAAACATAATATCAAAAAAATCTACCAGGTTGAGCTGGACAAAGCGTTAACCAAAGCAGATTTTGAAAAAATTATTGCCGGCGTAACGCTGGAAGACGGCGTAGCCATAGTAGATGCACTGGGATATGTAGATCCGAAAGATAAAAAGCAGGTAGGCATCGAAATCCATAGCGGAAAGAACCGTATCGTGCGCCGCATTTTTGAACATCTCGAATATACGGTAGAAAAGCTGGATCGTGTGATGTATGCCGGTTTGACCAAAAAAACGCTGAATCGTGGCCAATGGCGCTTTCTAACAGAGAAAGAGGTAATCCTGCTGAAACATTTTAAATAAATAACTGCCAAATAAGCCGATGCGATTAGTAGATCATATTTTACTCGAAACACCTGATTTTGTTATTGTGAATAAGCCGTCTGGTATGCTTACGCTGCCAGACCGGCACGATAACGAATTAACTTCCCTGATTGCCATCATGAAAAAGGCTTATGGAGAAATCTTCACTGTACACCGGTTAGACCGCGATACCAGCGGTATTATCTTATTTGCCCGCAATGAAGCCGCCCATAAATACTTTTCCCAACTTTTTGAAAGCAGGGATGTAAAAAAATATTACCTGGGATTAGTAAGTGGTCAGCTAGCCACCAAGCAAGGAAATATCAACGAAGGCATCATGGAGCATCCTGTGCAAAAGGGGAAAATGGTGACCAACCGGAAAGGCAAACCCTCTTCTACCGACTATGAAGTATTGGAAGAATTTGGACTGTACAGCCTGGTAAAAATGCAGATCCATACTGGCCGTACCCATCAGATCAGGGTACACATGAAACACCTGGGCCACCCAATTGCGGTGGATGAATTTTATGGAAGCGCTCAACCAGTATTACTATCGGCCATCAAGAAAAAATTTAAACTGGGTAAACATACCGAGGAAGAACGCCCCTTATTGAGCCGGTTGGCACTGCATGCCTCTATGCTTATTTTTAAAGACCCTACCGGGAAAGAATATACTATAGAAGCCCCTTTACCTAAAGATATGAGCGCACTGCTTACACAACTGCGGAAACATCGCGGCAAAAAAGAGCAGGAGTCTTAATGAAGTTGGAACATAAAAAAAACGGGGAGAAATCCCCGTTTCGTAAAAATCAAAAACCAACCATTAAAAAATCTTTATCAAAAAGCCATCCAATGGCTATCACTACTTATTTATTTGGCTGCGGTGTTGTTCTCAGATAAGGCTTAATAATGGTATGGCCTTTCGGAAAACGTGCAGGAATATCTGCAGTAGGCACTGCTGCCGTTACAATTACATCTTCACCATCTTTCCAGTCTGCCGGCGTGGCTACACTGTATTTAGCGGTCAACTGCAGGGAGTCGAGTACACGTAATACTTCCTGGAAATTCCTGCCAGTAGCGGCGGGATAGGTGATAATGAGCTTTACTTTCTTATCCGGACCTATTATAAACAATGATCTAACAGTAAAAGTTTCAGAAGCATTTGGATGAATCATATCATACAAGGTAGCTACTGTTCTGTTTTCGTCTGCAATAATAGGAAAAGTTACGTCACACTGTTGCGTTTCGTTAATATCATTTATCCAGCTTAAGTGTTTATCCAGGGGATCTACACTGACAGCCAGCACTTTAGTATTACGCTTTGCAAACTCATCTTTCAATAAAGCGGTTTTACCTAATTCAGTAGTACATACTGGGGTAAAGTCTGCAGGATGCGAGAATAAAATACCCCAACCATCTCCGAGGAAATCGTAAAAATCTATTTCCCCTAAAGTGGTATTTGCTTTGAAATCAGGAGCGATATCTCCCAGTCTTAAACTCATAGTTTTACGATTTAATTGATCAAAAATAGTATTTTCCTACAAAATTTATAGACTTTAAGGGATTTTTTTCTCAATTTTGCACTTTTTTTTCTGGGGTAATGATTGGAGCTAACAAACAATGGTCTAGGGCTCATTCAATGGATAAATGGGGTTATTCAATGGGTAAATGGGGCTTTCAATGGATAATAGGGTTATTTAAATTAGCACAATGGATGAACAGAGGGGTAATGGCTCAAACAATGGATAAAACGGGGGCTTTCATTCAATAGATAAAAAGTTGCATCCAATGGACAAAAGAAGATTCATTCAATGAATCAAATTTGGGGTACATATCTTTTGGGGTTGCCATTTAATTTAATAGTTAATACTTGTATTAGCAAACAGCATACCCGATTGCCAGAATTAAACTGATTATTTCACCAACTCATCCTTATCGTACTACTTTAAACTGATAATTTATCCCTGGTGTATTACCTTATTCTACTCTGATTTCCAGAAAATTATACCTCGTACATCCCTGTCCAAGGGCAAAGAGGCACCAGCACTCATTTTACCTCTGATTGCCAGGATTTGAGGCATAAAGCTGCCAGGCATAATAAGCCATACTGAACTTGTGATCATTCTCAAGTCCTGCTTTTATCCGGGCAGCTCCATCCCCCAGTTCTACTTCAATAAATCCGAGATATAGGTTATAGGCATCATGAAGCCACTGTATACAATAGTCCATTTTTTCATTGCGATCATCTCCCGGCCCTGGCGTAACAACTGGTAACTGCGGAGCTACCGGTAGCGGCACGGCACGCTCAATGTAATAACAAGCTTCATCAGCATAGTTTTCCGCCCCGTCTTCGTGCCGGAGATTGGGCTTTTTAACATAAAAAATAAGGTTATCAAATACCACCGCGGCGCCCAATTCTGCTTCCAGATCAATAATATCTGGCGTCCGGCACATGTCTTCCAGTTTTTTCACAATTGTCATTTGCACCGCATCATGTTTATCTTGTGTAAACCGTAGCATGGAATTCATTACTTCATAAGTAGTTACAAAATCGCAGGAATACCACTGATTCTGCTGTTGCACCTGTCCCCATAGTGTCAGATAATTGGAATCGTCCATAATAATCTGTCCTATTGAAATAGCTTGTACAGGGGTAGTTGCTGTGGTTGTATTTACTTTATTCATCACCGTTAGGCTTTAATAACAATACAAAACTACCAACCTTGCACGCAAACTATTTGCGTAGTGAATATTTGTTTATAATTTTTAAAACCTTACTGCCAAAACAGGGAAATGTTTATTTTTATTTCCTAAATCTTATCTTTTGCCAAAGAATAAAGACGCAGTATCTCGCTACCGGTGGATTGACGAGCGGCTGCGCAGCAAGCAGAAAACCAAACCTAACCTGGACGATCTGATTGAATATGTATCCGAGAAAATGGGGATGCAAATTTCCGTTCGTACTATACAAAAAGACATCCAGGACATGCGCCAGGACCCTGAACTGAACTATATGGCGCCTATTGTGTACAACCGTAGCAGCGGCACCTACCGCTATTCGGACGAAAACTTTTCTATCGGTAATTCACCTATAGAAGAAGCAGACCTACAGGGGCTGGAAATTGCTATCGGTATACTAGAACAATTCCGTAGCCTGCCCGTAGTGCAACAGTTCGAGGACGCTATCCTCAAAATAGCCGCCAGTCTCAAAATGAACCGGGAAGCCCTTCAACATAAAGGCCTCATTAAATTCAGCCGGGCTTCCCAATACAAAGGCGCGGAACACATCCCCGAAATTGTAGACGCTATTAAGAATCTGGAGGTGATCCGTATTGCTTATCAAAGTTTTGAACGCGATGAGCCTAAAGAACATTGGGTAGAACCATATCACCTGCGCGAATACCAACACCGTTTTTATTTGATCGGCAAAAGCCAGCAAACCCGGGGTGGGGCAGTGATCACATTCGCATTGGACCGGGTAGTAAAACTCTGGCCTACCAATAAACACTTTGATGAAAAAAATTTTGATGACGCCAGCTACTTCCAACACGCGGTAGGTATTACCGTACATGAGGGAGAACCTGAACATGTACTGCTCAGCTTTACCCCACGGCAAGGAAAATATGTAAAATCACAACCCATCCATACCTCCCAAAAAGTAATAGAGGATAACCATCAGGAATGCCGTATATCCCTTCACGTAGTAATCAACCCAGAACTTACCATGACGCTGCTCAGCTACGGCGCACAGGTTACAATATTACAACCGGCACACCTGGCCAACAGATTAAAAGAAGAAGCATTGGCAATGGCCACCTTGTATAAATGATAAAAAAAGGCCGGTCGTTGCAACAGATGGTGAGGACACCTTTTACTGCAACGACCGGCCTTTTTTATGTTTTCTTATCCTACGGCTTAGCAAACAAGCTCTCTGCCAAAGGTTGATTATTTTCTATCTTATCAATATGGATTTTTACGCCTCCTGGGCTTTGCTCCGTTACTGCGGCATAAGTAATGCCATCAGGGGTTTTCTTATAGTCTGAAAACAATGTTTCGAGATCTAATTCCTGGCCTTGCAGGTTAACATGGTTAACTGCCTTCACCAGCAAAAAAGTTTGAGTATCCAGGTACACAATACCCTGGGTACCATCAGCAGAAGTGATTTTCAGTTTATAAGCAGATGCCCCATTCACTGCCTCCTGGCCTTGCAGCTCGATCTTTTTGCCTTTGCCCTTGTAATCATATAGCTCTCCTCTCAGGTCTAACTGGGATTTCATCATTTTTACCAACTGCGCATCCATATCTTGGGCACTGGTTTGCATCATCACCGGCATTAATGTCCATCCGGAATCATGATTAATCACCTGTACATTGTTGGTGCCCATAACGCTGAATTCCAATCTCATCGCCTCGTTCTGCTTTACCCACCTTTTTACCGGCACGGTTTGTCCCTGCACTTCCATACTGCCTTCTATGTACTCAGTCTTAATGCCTTTTAATTTATCTGCGCCTCCCATAGCCGCAATATTTTTGGCTACAATTTCATCTACAGACTGAGCATAAGCGCCCGCGCCTATTAGTAAGGCCATCAACAGCGTAAAAAATTTAACCCTTGTCATAAACAGTTTTATTGATAATGAATTACAATACCAGTAATTAAAGATAACCAAAAAAACATCTGCCTCCTCACTTCTTCCAAAATAGGTTTGTATGGTACAATCCTCTCTATTGTTTAGATTTACGGTATGAAAACATTTCAGTTATCCGGCAACCTGGTAGATATATTCCAACAGGAAATATATCCGGCCACTATTTATGTGGAAAACGGTTACATCCGCAATATTGAGCGCAACAACAACAGCTATTCCCAATACTTACTACCAGGCTTCACAGATGCACATGTACATATCGAGAGCTCTATGCTGATTCCTTCCGAATTTGCCCGTATGGCTGTAGTACATGGCACCATTGCCACGGTAAGCGACCCACATGAAATTGCTAATGTAATGGGGGTGAAAGGCGTGGAATACATGCTGGAAAACGGGCGGCAGGTGCCTTTCCGTTTTAATTTTGGAGCGCCCTCCTGCGTACCCGCTACCATATTTGAAACTGCCGGCGCCACCGTAGATGTGGCCGATATTGAAGCGTTATTGCAACGGGAGGATATCAGGTACCTCACAGAAATGATGAATTTCCCCGGCGTATTGCATAAAGACCCGGAAGTACTGGCTAAAATCGCTGCAGCCCAAAAAGCAGGCAAACCTGTAGATGGCCATGCACCCGGATTACGCGGTGAAGCTGCCCGGGAATACATTGAAGCCGGTATCAGCACCGACCACGAATGTTTTACTATAGAAGAAGCAAAAGACAAATTACAATACGGCATGCACATTCTCATCCGGGAAGGAAGCGCCGCCAAAAACTTTGAAGCACTGTATCCGCTGCTATACGATCATGCTGCAAGCATCATGTTTTGCAGCGACGACAAACATCCAGATAGTTTGGAAGAAGGACATATTAACCTGCTGGTGAAACGTGCCTTGGCTTATGGCGTTCCCCTGTTCAATGTGTTGTGCGCTGCCTGCATTAATCCGGTATTACATTATAAACTTGACAACGGCCTGCTTCGTGTAAATGATCCGGCAGACTTTATTGTAATCAACGACCTTCAAAACTTTGATATATTGGCTACTTATATAGCGGGCGAAAAAGTAGCTGAAAACGGACATACCCTCATTGCGTCCACGCCTTCTGTACCTGTTAATAATTTTACGGCAGACAAAATAAATCCGGATAATTTACGTATACCCGCTCCCGATAGCAACGCCGGAACTATCACGGTAAAGGCAATAGAAGCGTTGGACGGGCAACTTATCACCAATGCCATCACCACAGCGCTACCTGTTGCGAATGGATTAATACAAAACAGCACAGAGAAAGACATACTAAAACTCGTAGTGGTGAACCGCTACCGGAAAGCCCCACCTGCCCTCGCATTCATTCATGGATTTGGGCTGCAACAGGGCGCTATCGCCTCTTCCGTAGCACACGACAGCCACAATATCATTGCGGTAGGCACAAGCGACGAAAGCCTGGTAGCTGCCATTAATGCGGTAATAGCAGAACAAGGTGGTATCAGTGTTGCAAATGAAAATAACGTATATACATTACCGTTACCAGTAGCCGGATTAATGAGTAACTTAGACGGATATACGATAGCTACACAGTATAGTACGCTGGATAAAGCGGCTAAAAAACTGGGATCTCCCCTAGCAGCACCATTCATGACTTTATCTTTTATGGCACTATTGGTAATACCCCATTTAAAGCTCAGCGACCTGGGATTATTTGACGGCGACAAATTTGAATTTACTGCTGGTTGCTAACTAATAAGCTGGCAACCAGCAGCCAGTACCTAATGGCTGATCCACAAAGCGCCATTAATGGCATTTCTCGTGGCGCCGGTTACTTCACTGAGTGTATTCTCTTCCTGCCTCCAACGCAACGCACCTATCAAAGCCATAATCAGGGCTTCTTTATAGTTAATGGTTTGTTCGTCTGGAATGGTGACAGTAATATCCAATGGCATTAACTTTTCCTGTATGAGCTGTACCAGGAAAGTATTAAAGGCGCCACCACCGGTGATCAACATATTGGCTGTACCTTCCGGAAGTTGGGATTTCAGCGCTTTCGCCGCATGAGCTACTTGGATAGCAATGTGTTCCGCATAAGTACGCAGTTTACCCTGTACAGATATTCTTAGCTCATGGATCATGGGCAATATGGTAGCGGTTCCAAAATCATTGTCCAGCGACTTTGGCCAGGGGGCAGCATAATAAGCCAGTCCGTTCAGTTGTGCCAACAAATGATTGTCTATAACACCCCCGGCTGCTAAGGCGCCGCCATTATCATAAGGTTTATTAAGCGCCGCTACCAGGGAATTTAATACCTGGTTTGCCGGACAAATATCAAAAGCAACGAAACCGTTACTGGTTTGGGCAGAAATATTGGCGATCCCACCCAGATTCAGCCAATACTGATACCCCGAAAACAGGTATTTTTCGCCAATAGGCACAATGGGAGCGCCCTGGCCGCCAAGGGCCACATCCAATGCTCGCAGGTCTGTTATCACTGGTAAGCCGGTTACCGCAGTAATGGCTGCACCATCGCCCAGTTGAGCCGTCATTTTATCCGATGGCAGATGAAAGGTGGTATGACCATGAGAGGCGATAAAATGTATTTTATGATCCAGCTGATTTTTTTCTATAAAAGAGAGAATACGTTGGCCGGTGTAGTGTCCGTAGGCGGTATGCAACAATAAGTAATCCCGTGCAGATAAAGCAGTGGCTCCAGCCAGCCTATCGGCCCATTCCGGCTCATATGGCAGGGTTTCTGCTGCTTTAATAGCATAAGTCCACTGTCCGCGTATTTCTGTTAATTCTGCAAAAACAATATCCAGTCCGTCTAATGAACTACCAGACATGGTACCGATCACATTATATACCATCGACAAAAAATTTCAGCAAAGGTAGTTTTAAAATATTTTTTCCTGGTTATGGAAAAAGCAGGCTTTCCCTCATCTTAATAAGAAAAACAAAGCCATGAAAAAATATCTCGCTTTATTATGGCTCTTCTGCTTCATTGGTATTCCGGCTTTTGCACAGCAGCGGGTCATTACCGGTATTGTATCTGATAGTAGTAATAAGCCCATCCAGAACGCGGTTGTACGTGAGAAGGAAACAGGTTTTAGTATGGCCACCACAGACAAAACAGGACACTTCAGCCTGAAAGTGGCAACAGATAACGTTACCCTGGAAGTAAATGCTGCCGGTTACGGCCATACCAACATTACAGTACCGGCTTACCAAAAAAAGGTACAAATAATGTTAAGCCCGCTACAACAATTAGTGAACAAAAATGACCGGCGGCGGTATATTATGGGCAATCAAAAAGACACCGGGCGTAAACAATAAGCCGGAACACCGGCAGCAGTATTCTATCCACCAGGTAAAATGCCAAAGCTGCCGGATAAGCAGTAGTTACACCAAATTTTTCGGTAATTTGCGCCCTCAAAGGGAAAGCTCATGATTATCAATTTAAGTGATACTAATTCATTGGTGGGAGAATGGTTAAGCGAGATCAGAAATGCAGACATTCAACAAGACCGCATGCGCTTCCGGCGTAACATGGAACGACTGGGCGAAATTGCGGCGTACGAAATCAGTAAAACGCTTGAATACGAAGAGCGGGAAGTGACTACCCCGATGGGGATCGCTACTTGCCGGGTATTAAAATCCCAACCCGTACTGGCTACCATCTTACGTGCCGGCCTGGCACTCCACCAAGGTTTACTCCACTACTTCGACAAAGCAAACCATGCGTTTGTTTCTGCCTACCGTAAGCATAATCATGACGGCTCTTTTGATATCAGCCTAGAATATGTAAGTACCCCGGTTATAGAAGGTCAGGTACTGATTATTTCTGATCCTATGCTGGCCACCGGCGCTTCCCTGGTGAAAACCATTGAGCACCTGGAAGAAATCGGGAAACCTAGCCACATCCACCTAGTAGTAGCCATCGCCTGTACAGTAGGTCTTGAATATGTATTACGCAACACTACATCCAACCTTACCGTCTGGGCAGGAGACATCGATGATGAACTGACTGCCAAGGGATATATTGTTCCTGGACTTGGCGATGCGGGAGATCTGGCTTTTGGAACTAAAATACAACAATAGGTAACTTTAATCGTTATACGAATAGCAGTTTTGTATCTCTACACAGATCAAAACTGCTATTCTTTTTTTATTTTATCAGTTTTTTTATACATGAATTTAATTTGCGATATGATTTAATTAACGTACCTTCACCCACATTGCATAATACCCTATGCTTTAAGCTTAATTATTATGAAAAGAGCTTTACTATTCCTGACCATATTGCTTTATTTCAATCCTTTGCGGGCACAGGACCCGCACTTTTCTCAGTTTTTCGCCTCTCCACTTACCCTTAACCCAGCATTTACAGGCCTATTTTCCGGAGACTACCGTTTATCTGGTAACTACCGCTCACAATGGCGCAGCATATCAACGCCTTTTGTAACCGGTACTGCAGCAATTGATTTCGGCATCCTAAAAAATACGATCTCGTATACAGACATCTGGGGCGTAGGAATTATGGCGATGTATGACAGAACTGGCGGCGGTGCGCTCACCTCCAATTATATTTCTTTCAGTACAGCCTACCACAAAGGCCTCGACCCGGAAGGAAACCATACGCTCGCAATCGGCTTGCAGGGAACTTTGGTACAGAAAAGAGTAGACAACACCAAACTACAATTTGAAAACCAAATTGATAACAACGGATATAACCCGGCCATTCCCAGCAATGAAACCCTCATCAATCCGAAAATTTCCTACTTCGATCCCAATGTGGGCATTTTATATAATGGCTTAATCGGAGATGCCTCCAACATCTACCTGGGAGCCTCTTACTACCATATCACCCAACCTACCGAATCTTTCATGAACATCACCCAAAACCGTCTCAGTTACCGCTGGACGCTGCATGGAGGAGGCTCTGTTCCGGTAAATGGGAAAGACCGTTTTCATACCAGCATCCTGTATATGAAACAAAGCACCGCCTCCGAATTTACCTTTGGCGGCGCCTATGGCTTCACTCTCGATGATACAGATGACAACCCAACCACCTTTTACCTGGGTAGCTGGTACCGCCTGAAAGATGCGATCATCCCGTATGTTGGCATGGAAATCAAAGGATTTCAGGTAGGGCTCACCTACGATACCAACGTATCTACCCTCAAACCCGCTTCCAACTACCGCGGAGGTATTGAAATCTCATTGATATATATTCGCACCAAAAACGAAAATAATAAGTACAAAACACTTTGCCCTCGCTTCTAATCAATGCGATGTAGGGTGATTTTTTTGGGGTGAAATAGGGCTAATAGGTGATTTAATGATCCCGATTGGCGGAGAGCCGCATATATTTTATCTTTACCGGCCCCGAAAAGGGAATGTGATGAAATGATTTTAATGATTATCTTGACTTCCTTGGCCAGGATTAATCATCAAAGCCATTTCATCACATCTGATCTTTATGCATCAGGGCAATCAAAAAATTATTCAAATCACATTATGTTTTCGTTTAGAGAAGTACTGTTTGCCATTCAATCTTACGGGAAGGCCCACCAATTTATCATGCAGCATAAATTATGGAAATGGATACTCATACCAGGTATCATTTACTGCTTGCTGTTTTTCCTGGGTTTTTATTTTGTGTGGGGCTATTCCGGCGATTTTGTGGAATATCTAACCAGGCTTTTACATATTACAGAGTGGATACAGGACCTGGAAAGCAGCTGGATCAGCTTTCTCTTTATCCTGGTGGCTTTCTCCATCCGGATCGTATTTGTATTCTGGTATTTTTCTTATTTCAAATACCTTTTCCTGATAATCGCGTCCCCCGTTTTCTCTTACCTCTCAGAAAAAACAGAAGCGCTACTCGAGTATAAAGATTTTCCTTTCAGCTGGTCGCAGCTCGGGCAGGATATATTACGGGGCATTAAAATGTCGTGCCGCAACATTGTTTACCAAACTGCTGCCATACTGGTATTACTATTGGTTTCCTTTATACCCGTTATCGGTTGGCTTACCCCCATGGTAGGTTTCTTTATAGAATCTTACTTTTACGGGTTTTCTATGATGGATTACAGTTGCGAACGGCATCGGCTAAACATGTCGCAGAGTATTGCATTTATCCGTCAGCACCGGGGTATGGCTCTTGGCAATGGCATGGTTTTCTATATATTTATGCTGGTGCCAATAGTTGGCTGGATGCTGGCTCCTTCCTATGCGGTAATTGCCGCCACTATCGACTTACAAAATAAAAGACTGAAATAATGAATACTCCCGGCAAAGTGTACCTGGTTCCTACTGTGTTGAGCGCCGATGCTTTATTCAGTATTCCTGCTTATGTAACTGCTATAGTACAGCAGTTGTCTGTTTTTTTTGTTGAAAATGAACGTACTGCCCGCCGCTATTTAAAAGCGCTCGACAGGAATATCAATATAGATAGCCTACAGCTATTGTTGATGAATGAAAACCAGCCACCAGACCTCGTCCTGGCTAAAAAACTGTTGTTGGAAGGGAAAAATATAGGTATCCTCAGTGAAGCCGGATGCCCGGCTATTGCAGACCCCGGCCACCTGATTGTAAGGATAGCACACAGCATCGATGCTCCTGTTATCCCAATGATCGGCCCCAATTCCATATTACTGGCCCTGATGGCCTCCGGCATGAATGGGCAAAACTTTCAGTTTGTAGGCTATCTGCCAATAAAGCCACCGGAAAGAATAAAAATGCTCCGGGAACTGGAATTGGAATCCGAACGTAAAAAACAAACCCAACTCTTTATAGAAACGCCTTATCGCAACAACCAGTTATTGAAAGATATCCTAGACAATTGTAAGGACCATACACAAGTTTGTATTGCAGCCGATATTACCGGCACCACAGAATACATTAAAACCAGAAGCGTTAGGGAATGGAAAAAACAATTGCCGGAATTACATAAAAGGCCGGCCATATTCCTGCTATATGCCGGGAAAGAATAGTCCTAAAAGTAATGTGGCGGTATCAATGGTTTGATACCGCCACATTACTTTTAGGTACAGTTACCTATTGGGCATAGGGCAAATCTTGCCCATTACTGTTCTTAATAATAATCACACTGTCTACAATAAACGGGCTATAGCCTCTCCAGGGAAGAGTGCCCAGGTATTCCTTATAGTGCAGCTCCACCCATTTCCCACTAGCCGTCATGAGTTGTTGCGCAATATGTGCATCACTCACTGAAAACTGGAATTCATTTGACTGGATAGCACCTGCTACCTTTCCCTTGTAACCAGATTGAATCAATTTGCCTTCGTAGGTTTTAAAAACATATCCTTTCTCTACAAAATAATTAAGCTCGCCTGCTTTTACGCCACGACCAAAAACAAAATAATATTTATAAAAGAATAAGCCTCCCAGTACTAATAAAATAATAGCAACTACGATAAAGACAAACCTGCCCATAAATTGGTTTTAATGTGATAAGATCAAAAATTCTCATCTACAAGATAAAGGAAAGCGGCCATACCCAAGGCTCCTAATTCCAATTCCCGTTTATTTACAGCTTCAAATACATCATTAGCAGCATGGTGAACATCGAAATAACGTTGGGAGTCTGGAGAAAGTTCACCCATTGGAGTACCTAACAGGGCATGAATCTGACCTACGTCCACGCCACCACCTTCTTCTGTGAAATCATATATACCATAGGGTTCTAGAAGAGGTCTCCAACCCAGTACTTTTGCTTTCAGCGCAGGGGGCAACGTAGTGATAAAACCACGGGGCGTAAAGCCACCAGCATCGCTTTCCAGGGCAAATACATGTTTTTCGTGACGGGCTTTTGCTACCTCGGCGTATTTTTTACCTCCACGACTGCCATTTTCTTCATTGGCAAACAATACCACCCGCAACGTATGCGCTGGCCGTATACCCAATGCTTTATAAGCCCGCAGCACTTCTATAGACTGTACACAACCGGTACCGTCATCATGTGCACCTTCTGCCACGTCCCAGGAGTCCAGATGCCCACCCACAGTAATATATTGGTCGGGGTATTTGCTCCCTTTTAATTCTGCGATCACATTATGGCCAATTGTATCCGGCAGCATTTCGCAATTGGTGCGCAGAAATACTTTGGCGCTGGCATCATCTTGTATACGTTGGCTCAGGCGATCGGCATCTTCGAGTCCTATTGCTACGGCTGGTATCTTAGGATAAGCGCTGTCGTACTGCATTGCGCCCGTATGTGGGAAGTTATTAGCGCCATGCGACATAGAACGTACAATAACCGCTAAAGCGCCATATTTCGCGGCGCGACTGGCACCCTGACCACGGTATTTCACCGCATCGCCATAAGCGTGGAAAGTTTTGATGTAAGTGGGATCAAAGTGATAATTATAAAACACAATTTTACCTTTCACCTCCTCTTTCTTCGCCTCCAGGTCGTCGAAAGAAGATACTTCCAATACCGGGGCCGTTACCCCATCCGGGCCACTCCCGACTGAGTTGCCCAGGGCCAGTATATTTAAAGGCAGTAAATAATCACGACGGCTGGAGATAATGCGGGCTTCCTCTCTGGCACCCCTCACCCAATGTGGCACCATGCAGGCCTGCAGATATACGGTGTCTGCCCCTGCCTCTTTTAGCGCATTTACGCCCCATTGTTCCGCTTTTACCATTCCCGGGGAGCCGGCTAAACGTCCTCCTACCTGTTTCGTTAAAACCCGTAGGTTCTCATAAGCTGTACTATGGGTAAGCACTTCATCCGCTAATTTTCTCAGTGTAATTGAATCTTTGTCCTGCGCTGCTACCAGGGTTGGCAAAGCACAGGCTAACAAAATTGGCATCATATATTTCATCATGCAGCAGGTTAATTTATCATTAAAACTACTAAAAAAGCTGAACGGTAAAAGCATAAAACATAACATGAACGTGACAAAGCAAGAAAAAAAACTGTAAAACCATTTACAGCAAAGGATTTAAAGCATCTATTTGCGGCCTGTGCCGGTGTTTACTGGATATTGCTGTCTTCAACTCCTGTAACTGTATACTTTATACTTTCAGTTTTTAGTACCTTTGTACCATCCTAAAAAACAACTCATGCGCATAGGAATAGTATGTTACCCTACTTATGGTGGTAGTGGGGTGCTGGCAACTGAACTGGGCAAAGCCCTGGCAGACAAAGGCCATATGATCCACTTTATTACATATCAACAGCCAGTAAGGCTTAATGCGTTTCACGCTAACATATATTATCACGAAGTTCAGGTTCCTACATATCCGCTTTTTGATTTCCCTCCTTATGAATCGGCACTCAGCAGTACCATGGTGGATGTGATCATTAATCAGAAGTTGGACCTGCTCCATGTACACTATGCCATTCCTCACGCCTCTACAGCCTATATGGCCAAACAGATCGTGAAAAAGCATGGCAGGGTTGTTCCCTTTATCACTACCCTCCATGGTACAGACATTACCCTGGTAGGCAAGGATAAAACATACGAACCAGTAGTTACCTTCTCCATCAACGAATCCGACGCTATTACTGCGGTATCGGAAAACCTACGGGAAGAAACTTATAAATCCTTCCCGATAGAAAAGGATATCTCCGTGATCTACAACTTTGTAGATACCCAGCGCTTCGCCCGCCAGGATCTGCCTCATTTCAGAAATGCGATTGCTCCCAACGGAGAAAAGATATTACTGCACGTATCCAATTTCCGTAAGGTAAAAAGAGTGCCGGATGTAGTGAAAATATTTGCACTGGTACGTAAGGAAATACCAGCCAAACTGCTGCTGGTAGGCGATGGCCCCGACAGACCTGCTATAGAATCTTTATGCCGGGAGTTAGGTATCTGTGAGGATGTAAGATTTGTAGGTAAACAGGAACAACTGGAAGATGTAATGTCTATCAGCGATCTGTTTATCCTGCCTTCTGATTATGAAAGCTTTGGTTTGGCTGCACTGGAAGCCATGGCAGCAAGGGTACCGGTTATTTCCTCTAATGCCGGCGGTTTACCGGAGATCAATATACCCGGTAAAACCGGCTATATGAGTAATGTAGGCGATGTAGCAGATATGGCTGCCCATGCAGTACACTTATTAAAAGATGAGGCTTTGCTGGAACAAGTAAGACAGGGGGCATGGGAACAGGCCCAACGCTTCCATATCGATAATATCATTCCTCAGTACGAGAACTTATACGAGGAAGTATTGCAAAAACAGGTACAACTGCTTTAACGTGGGCGAATCCACCTTTCAGGATTCTGTTTCACCATATTACGATAGATCTGTAATTCTATCTCACCATTACTACCGCTTGTTGCAGGTGCGGCTACTCCTAATGTTTGTCCGCGTTTCACTGTAGTACCTTTACTGACACGCACGTCAAGTAATCTCACATAGTTGGTAAAATATTTTCCATGGCGTAGGGTAACCATATACCCTGCGCCTGGAACCATAAATACCATAATCACCTCTCCATCGAAAACGGCTTTTACCGCAGCTCCTTTAGCAGTGGTAATAATAACGCCATTATGGTCCACTTCAACTTTCCCGATCTTACCTGCCCCGAAATGTCCGGTAATACGGCCTGCGTCTACCGGCCAGGGGAGGCGCCCACGGTTGGCTTCAAAATTACGCGACAGGGATAATGCTTCCGGAGTAGCTACCAACACATCTTCGCTGGAAGTTTTTGCTACCGGCTCATTATCATCCTCGTCTTTTTCTGCCGGCGCCGGTTTTACTATTTTCTTATGCAACGACTTCGTTGTTGCCAATGTTGCTTTTTCGCGGGCTTCCGCCTGGGCTTTCCGTTTAGCAGCTGCTGCTTTCTTGCGGGCCAGCGCTTGTGCCGCAGCCCGTTGCTGTGCAGCCGCAATTTCTTTCCGGATCGCTTCCTCAATGGCCTTATCTACCTGGCGGGCTTCTGCCTGGTTTTTATTAATGCGTTGTTGCAGTTCCTGCTCCTGGTCTTTTAGCTGGGCAATCGTTTCATCAGCCTCTTTTTTATCCGCCAACAGATTTACCCGCTGTTGTTGCTCTGTGTGCAAGGCGCCAGCCTTCTCCGCGCGCTGCTCCTGTAACGCTGTTAACTTTTGCCCAAGCAATACTTTCGTGGATAACAGGTTTTCTGCTTCCCGGCGGCGGTTTTCCCGGTATTGACGTAGATACTGGTAACGCCGGATAGCATCATTAAAACTGGTGGCAGAAAAGAAAAAATTTAATAGGCCGTAAGAGTCCTGGCTTTTATATTCATATACAATCAACTGTGCATACCTGGCCCGTAAGGAGTCTACTTCTTTCTCCAGCGTTTGTACATTATCGTTAGTGGAACTGATATCGTTCTCTATGAGGCTGATTTCGTTATTAATACTGAGAATCTGGGCATTGCGGACGCTAATCTTTTGTTGCAGTTCCTGCTGCAACTGAAGGTTCTGCCGGGTAGATTTCTTCGTTTCCGACAAGGCTTTGTTGGCAGCCGCAATTTCCTTTAATAGTTCCTGTTTGCGTTTTTCCAATGCCGCGTGCGATGCCCTATTACCCTGCTGGGCATACAACGGCGCAGACAATAGCCACATCGCCATCAATAGAGGGATCAACTGTCTCAAAAAAAATCCATTAGGTTAGTAAGCAGAAAGGCGCCGGCTAAGCAGCCAACCCCTCCCTGTTATTTTAGTTTTAGTTATGTTACGCTATCTTCTCCGGATCCACTGCTCTGGGTCTTGTTTGGTAGTACCTTTCCAGATTTGCAGCTCTACTTCGCCGGAATTTTCAATATCATTAACGCTGGCAGTACCTATTACCTGACCTGTTTTCACGAAATCTCCTTTTTTCACACGGGTAGTCTGCAAACGTACATAGGTGGTAAAGTACTGTCCGTGACGGATAATAATCACATATCCTGAGCCAGGCATTACTACTACAGACTTTACTTCTCCATCGAAGATGGATTTTACGGCAGCACCTTTATTGGTAGCAATCACAATACCATCTGATGGCACCTGTATGTGTTCCATTACCGCATGCTGGTGAATACCAAAATGCTCTATAATACTACCTGCATCTACCGGCCATGGCAATTTTCCGCGGTTAGCTTCAAAGCTTTCAGACAATGCCAGCGCTTCCGGAGTGGCTTCCAGCACATTTTCTGTACGGGTTGTAGTTTTTTCGGGCTCCGGCTCAGGTGTTGGCGCCACCGGTTTAGGTGGTGCCGACGGTGTTACCGGCGCCGGTGTATTGGCATTATTGGTAATATTGTTAGGGTTGTTATTAGCGGCTTTAGCTTTCTCAGCAGCAGCCAATGCAGCAGCTTTACGGGCTTCCTCTTCCCGCTTGCGTTTTTCTTCTGCCGCTTTTCTGCGTGCATTCTCTTCTTCTATTGCTTTACGGCGGGCCTCCTCTATCTCCCGGCGAATTACTGCCCGGATAGCTGCCTGTACTTTCTGTGCATCTTTATTACGCTGATTTATATCGGCTACCAGCTCTTTTTCCCGGCCTTTCAGCTTATTTAATACCTCATCTTTCTCTTTCTTATCTACCTCCAACGTAGCACGTTGCTCCTGTTCAGTTTTGAGGGCATCAGAACGTTTTACCCGCTGGGATTCCAGGTGCTGGATTTTTTGGCTCAACAACTCCTGGGTAGTGACAATATTTTCAGCCTGACGGCGACGGTAATCGCGGTATTGCTTTAAATACTGGAAACGCTTCACCGCATCATTAAAGCTCTGGGCAGAAAACACAAAATTGAGCATGTCGTACGAAGAGCGGTTCTTATATGCGTATACTACTAGCTGGGCGTATTGCGCTTTCAGGGTATCCAGGTCTTTCTGCAGGGTTTTTACATCCCGGTAAGCAGTGTTGATATCTCCATTAATAAAGTTGATTTCTTCATTAATATTGTTGATCAGGCGAGAACGCAGCGAGATTTTGTCGCGCAGGGCACGAAGCTGCCCCAAGCTTTCCCGGGTCGATTTCTTGGTTTCTTTCAGTTGCTCGTTCGCCTCATCTATTTCCTTTTGCAGTTCCCTTTTCCTATGCTCAAGTTCCTCCCGCGATTGCTGCTGCGGTTGCCCATTATTCTGGGCTACCAACAACGCCGGTATTAACCATAGCATCAATATGAGCGGGATAATCTTCTTCAAATACAACATGACTGGTTTTAGTAACTGCAAATTAAATAAATATACAACGTTTATTATGTTATGAAGACGACAAACAAGAGGATGTCATCTTACATACGTTTATAACTGACGGGCATACTAAATGGAAAACTCAATGGCAGGTCGAAGTCGTAACGGATAAAATCTAAGGCTACCTTGGTCACATTTTTTTCTTCCACATAGATGCGACGGGTAGTAGGGAACTTACGTCCTGCTACTTTTGCATAATCACCATATGTAAACTCACAGGAGCGCTTGCTCACACCGGTACTGTCTTTATCCATCACTTTACTCTGCTGCAGCCCGAAATCATCTGCAAATACATTAAACAAACTGATAAAATTTCCATGATCACAGCTAAAAGAGATGATCGATGGTGTTTTAATTACCTGGTATACGGAATCCGACAAGTACACGGGGTTACCGATCAGCATATCCTGCAAGGTCTGGAAATCGAACGGGATATTCAACAGGTCTGCTGCATCCGACATCTTCCGGAGATATAATTGTTTGTCTAAACGATTATACATTTTCAAACTGTCTGGTGTGATCACTGCACGGATCACTTCATCCACAATAGGCGCCGAAACAGATATCCAGATGATACTATCTTTTTTCATACGGAAAGTAGCGCTCAGGTTATTGTGGCTTTTCTTATCTGTTTCAAATGCCAACTTCATTTTACCGGAAAAGGTATTAAAATCAATGTGATTAGCATGTATACCATTCAGCATATCGCTGGTAAACTTTAGCAGCTCATTATTGGCGCTGTTATCTCTTGCTATCACTATCTTATTGGTATCTGCAGCCGGGAATGTACTCCGGGCAAGTTTCCTGGGATGATGGCATGCACTCATTCCCAAACCGATCGTAACTATTAAAAGTGTAACTATTTTTCTTCTCATTGAGTGATGAACTTATAGCGCTAAGCTTATTGAATATATCTTTTTTCAGCGATTTTACGGGCCAGGCCAACAGAGGAGGCGCCTTTGTCTTTAGCCATCTGCCAATATTCCACTGCTTTTGTTACTTCTTTCAGATTAAAGAGAATGTCCCCATAATGTTCCAATACATTTGGATTCTTCTGTGCATCTGGATATTGCAGGGCCTTTTCGATCCATTCTCTCGCATCTCCATATCTTTCCTGCCGGAACAATATCCAGGCATAAGTATCCATGTAGGTGGGGCTATCAGGCTCTAAGTCCAGCGACAATTTCGACATGGCAGCAGCCTTCTCCAGATTTTCCCCGCGTAAAGACAGGTAATAACTGTAATTATTCAGGATCATGGCATCTTTGGGCCGGAGTAACAACGCATGGTCATAGCTGCTGTCTGACTGCCGGTGTTGGCCTATGGCATGATAAGCATCCCCCAACAGGGAGTAAATATCTCCCAGGAATTTCTTTTCTCCACTGCCTATTTCCAACGCTGTATTAAGTGAATTAATCGCATCGGGATATTGTTGTAACAGGAAGCTGGCCACTCCCTTAAAATAATAGCCCATAAATTCCTTAGGGAACTTTCCGGTCACCTCATTGCTCAGTTTCAGCAAGGCGGTAGGATCATCTTTGCGGGAATAGATCCACATCAACTGATACCATACCGAAAAACGGGTATCATCGAGGCTCAGGGCCTTTTTATAATTTGCTTCTGCACTGTCTATTACATCTGCCTGGGAAAACATATCTCCACGCAAGGCATATGCCTTGGCATCGGCAGGATGAGCTTTGATGATCAGGGAAGTAAGCTTCAGCCCCTCATCTAGTTTGGCTGAGTCGAGGCTCAGCATTTGCAGATAAGGGTATACATAAGCCACTTTTTCATCTATGCTGTAATCTGAGTTAGCAAATGCTTTGCTAAGGTTGTCCCAGTAAGTAACAGTATCGTTATTTTTTTGGGCGTAAGAAGCCAATGCGATCAGGGCTCTTGGGTTACCTGGATCTTTAGCCAGGATGGTATGGTATACAGTGGTGGCATCCGACAGGTGGTCGTTGGCGTCATATATTTCTGCCAATAAGTAATAATAACGGATTTCCTGTGGCTCCTGGGCGATCAATTTTTTTATTTCGGCTGCTGCTTCATCTATCTTGCTCATTTTCAGCAACAGTTTCTGTTTCTGATAGATAAGCTCTTCCACTACGCCTACTTTTTGTTCCAACTGGTTGAAGGTGGCCAATGCGGCTGCCGGCTTGTTGGCTTTAGATTGCATAACGCCTTCGTTATACAAGTAGTCTTCATTATCCGGAAAATTTTGGCTGAGGGTTCCAAATACAATGGCAGCGCTGTCGAATTGTTGATTCATGGCATAAGCATCTGCCAATGTAACCCTAAACCAATGGTTATTAGGGTCTAAGTTTACAGCGCGGCGGGCAAATACCAGGGCATTGCCAGGCCGCTGTGTTTCCATGAACAAACGGGCCAATTCGTAATGAACAGTGGGATTATTTCTGTTGAACCGCAGGTAATCAGCGTACTGGGTAATGGCAGTACGGTAATCACCCATCATTTTAGACCGTTGAGCAGCAAAGAAAAGACTGTCTGCCCGCTGTTGTACCACAGCGGCATTATAGCCGGCATTCCTGCGCGATACAGTTTGCTGGCTCCGGCAGGCTCCCATTAATAAAACTCCTGCCAGTCCTATAACGGTGAAGTATATCCGCATTTATCAGGATTTACCGGTATGTCCAAAACCTCCTGTGCCTCTTACAGTGTCTGTTAATATGGTTACCGGTTCAATAACTGCCTGTACAAAGGGAGCAATGATCATTTGGGCAATGCGGTCGCCAGGCTGTATGGTCTGGGGGTCGTTCGACAAATTGATCATGATTATTTTGATTTCTCCACGATAGTCGGCATCTATAGTACCTGGCGTATTCAACAGGGTAAGTCCTTGCTTAATAGCCAGGCCACTGCGCGGGCGTACCTGCGCTTCGTAGCCGGCAGGCAATTCCATGAATAAACCGGTGGGAACCAACATCCTTTCCAGTGGCTGCAGCGTTACTGCCGTCTCCAAATGAGCGCGGAGGTCCATTCCTGCCGCATCTGCCGTTGCATAAGCCGGTAATTCATTACCCGACTTATTGATAATTTTCACTATAATATCCGCCATTGAACAAAGATATTTTAATTATTCTGGGAATCAGCGTTTTCCCGTAACAGATATCCCCAAAATATCGGATAAATACCTCATACTATTGAGTAATATGTTCGAGCAACACTACTGCTTGTGCAGTAACCCCTTCTTCCCTGCCCACAAAACCCAGCTTTTCAGTAGTGGTGGCTTTAACAGACACATCTTCTACACTGATATGCAGGATTTCTGCTATCGTTTGCTGCATGGCAGCTACGTAAGGCTTTATTTTAGGCGCCTGTAAGCAAAGGGTACTGTCTACATTTACCACCTGATAGCCCCTTTCCCCAATCAATTGTGCACAGCGGGCCAGCAGTATTTTACTGTCAATGTTCTTGTAAGTATCATCTGTATCCGGAAAATGCATGCCAATATCCCCTAAAGAAAGTGCCCCCAGCATGGCATCACAAATAGCATGCAGCAATACATCAGCATCGCTATGCCCCAGCGCACCTTTGTGGTGTGGCACCAGTACTCCTCCCAGCCAGAATTCACGGCCTTCCACCAACTGGTGAAAATCTATCCCCAGTCCAATTCTTATCCTGCTCATAGTTGAAAAAATTTAATCGATTTGCCAATCCGCAAGGTAAGGCATAAAATATAAAAATCCCTCCGTTTTGCGGAGGGATCAGGCTTAATATTTTGTTATGATTACCAACCTGTTCTGCTCTCTTCATCCCTGGCGCCCAGATCAAAGGTCAGGGTAAAGCGGAGCGTATTAGACAGCGGATTACGCTGTATACCAGATCCTGAAGGTACCAGATAAGAAAAATTCAATCCGAATATGTCATATTTAACACCTACACCGGCGGTAAAATATTTACGGTTACCTTTATTTTTATTTTCATTGAAATAACCGGCCCGCACGGCCAGCAGCTGATTATACCAATACTCTATACCCACAGAATACATCAGCTCTTGCACCTCCTCTTTAACACCTCCCGGAGCATCGCCAAAGGAGCTAAATATACCCGACAGGGAGCTTTTTTCTTTATAAATACCTGAGGAATCCGGCGTAGGCACCAGCAATTTATTAATATCCAGTGCGAAAGTGAGTTGGCTGAACTCATCCAGCGAAACCGTGTAAGCTGCTCCCAAACCCAGGTTAGTAGGCAGAAAATCTTTAGTGATCGCAGAATTAGTATAGGAGATCTTAGTACCTATATTAGAAATAGCCATCCCAATATTCAGCTTATTTACCAACCCATCGTCCTTTTCAAAATCTTTAGTATAAAAGCCAGATAGATCTACGGCAAAAGCTTTGCCTGGTTTAATCAACACATCCTGAGCGCTTTGTCCCCCAGCCAAGTTAGAATAAATATATCTCGCCGTGAGACCAATAGAAAAATTGTCGGACAATTTACGGGCATACCCTGCATCCAATGCAAACTCACGCGGCCTAAAATCGCCTAAAGGGTTATTGGTAATATCTGTAAAGTTGATGGTTCCTAAAGAGAAATAACGCAAAGAACCGCCAATAGCTTGATTTTCATCTAGTTTCGTATATCCAGAAAGGGTAGCCAGGAATACATCGTTTACCAGCTCTCTCAGCCAGGGGGTATAAGTTACCGCTACACCGGCACTTTTGTCGGCAAATGGCAGTTTGGATAAGTTATTATAAACGGAAGAAGCATCCGGAGAAAGTGCAACACCTACATCTCCCATAGCCCCACTGCGTGCATCCGGAGTAATTCTCAAAAAAGGAACCGCGGTATTAATGGTGTTGGTCCGACCATCTACTTGCCCCGGATTAGAAACTTGTGCTGAGGTTGTAAAACTTATGAAAGTGCCGTAAATGAACACGAGGCCCATTGTTACCTTTCGGATCATGCAGATTTTGTATTTGATAAGGATGTAAAAATAATCTTATTTATTAATATAACACAGAAAGGGGTTTAATTGGGATAATGGTAAAAATTATTTTCCTTGCATAGGTCTAATATAACACCAGCTTTCCACCCTTTATTTTTGTCGTTTTGGTATTCCTGATGGTTAGTTTGTAAACATACAGGCCTGCCGGCAGTCTTAATCCAGTGTCATCCCGACCATCCCAAGGCATGCCATCATAACGGCCGCCAGTGGAATTTATTGTACTATGCATGGTTTTCACCAATCTCCCTGTTATTGTAAACACCTGCAAGATCAACTGAAGCTCTTCTCCCTGTTGGTTATGCAAGAAGGTAAACCGTGTTATATCATGGAAAGGGTTGGGATAGTTCCTGACCTGTTCCACAGCTATCATACCCTGTTCTACTACTTTGAAATAAATTGTTAGAACGGCAGCATTATTATAAGTGTCCCACGCTTTAATAGTTATCCTATGCTCTCCGGTTGACAATTCACTGAGTGGAAACGCAACATTCCCTGCCTTATAGTTGTCCAAAGATGCTTCAAAATAAGCATTTAATGCAATATATTCTGAACTATCCAAAATTGCTACCAGATTATGGATATTATCATTTCCCGAAATATTTATGCCGCTACTATCAGACAGTTCTATTAATAATATAGGGGACGGCCCGGTAATATCCCCGCTATGGAAGGTCCTCTTATCCAGCCATGCATGAATAACAGGACCAGCCACATCTTCCGGTGGGTGGGCTACTACACCGCCAGTAGTGAAATGATCAAAATAACCATGGCCATCCTTGCTGCCATTTGCCAGATAATAGCTGATCTTTCCAGCGCCGGTTCCTGTTTGTATATCACGGGGCGCAATAAACGTATAGGTAAACCTCCCTCCCGTTACTGTTTGCCTTCCCTGGAACAGTACATTCTGCTGCAGCGTATAGGCAGCAACCTGGCTACCAGCGTCGTTCCCCCGGGTTTGCAGCCGGGAAGGCTGATCATACACAGTAGTATATAGGACCCCGTTATAATCCGGGAGTGCATTTCCCTGCGCATCCGCTATATGTCCTTTAATAGTATAACTGCCTAGTCCTTTTATGGTGTCTTCATCTGTTCCGGTGGCCTTTCCATTAACCGTATCCGTTACCACCTGATATTCCGGAAACGCTAGCCGGAGCGCCGGATCTCCTAGAAGTTGAAATTTACGGTTGTTCACTGCATCTGGAGACACACTGTAAGTCATATTTTTTGCCAGCATGGCTGCGGTGCCTAAAGTGGGCATCCTACCATCGGCCTGTAAAGTAAAAGCCGCTTTCAGATAGTTTGCATTCATTAGCTGATTGGATGCCGCTATTACTGCGCGTGTGGTGGTCATCAGCGCAATAGCCCCTCCCGTATGCTGTAATAATATTTTATGCCCCAGAGAGGTAATTCCCGGATCGTCGTAAGGGGCAAAATCGCAGGTAGCGGTAATCAACAGCGGCAATTGCTGGTCGTTGTGCCAGGCGGTGATACTACCAGCATCCATAATATTTTCGGCGGCCAGGCGTGCATTGCTGCCATGGCCGGAATAGTTAAATAATAATGCCCCCTTATTAATCCGGGCAGCAATAGCAGCATTTACCTCCGGCGATACAGGCCCGGAAGCGCCATTTTCCTGTGGGTAGGCATCCACGTATATTTTATTGGTATGCAGCTGCGGGGCATAAATTGTAATCAGGTCACCCATCTTTTCTGCATCATCAAAATGCAGGTTATTATCTTCGTCATCTGCCACCAGGACTATTTCGTTGCGCCAGGCGCCAAAGGCTGCCGGTTGGCGGTAACGGATAATTTTATCTACTGCCAAAGCGGCTTCAGCCACATTACGTGCTGGAATACGCCCCACACCTATGTCTATCCGGGAGGGCACATCTGTACGGGTAATGTCTCCCCCGTCTCGCAGTATACCAAAGTAATCATCACTCACATAAGAACGGAGCGCATCCAGGGAGGCATCGCTTTGCCAGGAGGGCACGTCGTTGGTATTATTTTTAACACGTTGGCGGTAATCGTAGGAAGCTGCCCCTAATAACAGTAAATAGCGTAGCGAAGGGCCACGGTCGTAATACATCTTTACATAATCACGTATAGCCGTAGGGTCTGGGGAGCCGGCGGCAAATTCGTTGTATACCTGGTTTACAGTGGCTACTTGTATGGTCAAGCCATCCTCCGATCTGTGTAAAGCCGCCAGGCGCTCTGCCTGGGTCTTAAGTGCCTCCGTGGTAACAATCAGCATATCGGCCGAACCAGCGCCGTGCAGGTTCTGGTTGGGCACTGCTCCCATTACGATGGGCAGCATAGCCGCCCTGGGGGAAAAGACCTGATATTCACGTAGCCCGTTACCCGGATCATTGCATAAAAGGGAATCGCCCCGTAATATGGCAGGCACTACAACAGGATGCAGTGGATTGGTCACCTCCCATATTTTCGTTTGGATATCTGCGTTATAAAGTACAAAAGTCAAAGGCTGCCCTTTTGCAGAGCGGGAACTACGGAAATCCAACGTTCCTGTAGCAGGTATAGCGAGCGGGCAACGGGCCTGCACTTCCAGGTAATCCAGCCAGCCCCGGTCATTAATATTATCCGGTACAAACGCCACTCCTATATCCAGTTGGGGAGTAGCAACCATAGCGCTGCCCACGGTAGCCGCAGCCACGGCTATACCATTGAATGCATTATCCGTTACCGGTAGCAGATAAAGATTGCTCACGGCTTTAGTTCCATTAATAGTCGCATTAAAATTACTACCGCCACTGCTGCGGGCGGCCACTTTTATCCCGAGCGATACCGGTCCTGATGGCGCCGCTGGCAAACCAAACCGGTAAGTACGGGATAGGCCTATTACTTTGCTGAACTCCTGCCCCCACCATTGCTTGCCACTATTGAGGAAGTTAATACTATCCCGCTCATAAAAGGTATGAAAATCGAAATTAACCTCCCGCAGGCCAGGTGGTGTTATCCCCCCAGGTTGTACCCGCAGCCCAGTGGCACCCACCGTCAAAAAATACCAGGCAGTATCCGTATAGAGGTTACGCTGATGTGTATACGTTCCTCCCACAGGATCGTATGACCAGGCATGTACGCCAGGCGCATAAAAAAGCAGATAATCGTTATCATCAAGATAGCCATCCCCCCCATCTTCGGCATCCAGGGCCACTTCTGGCAGGTCGTCGTAACGTGGTGCATTTACCGCTTCCCCCAGCGGCCGGCCACCGGTGCCAAATAAGCGGATAGTAGCAGTAGGCACCCGTCCGTTGACGCCTATACGCTGTAATAGCGCTTTATCTATTTTATAGATACCGGAAGCCGCAACAGCCAGTTTATACCATTGGCCAGTGGAGAGCACAGAATTTTTTGCATACGGTTCCGAACCACTTTGGGCAGATATTTTTTGTTTACATAAACATAAAACCAGGCTTAACCCGATAAGAATATAATTGAGTTTCATTATCTTAATCGCCGTTTTCCGGCTGGTTGATCACCGAACCCTGTTCAGCAGGAGCGATTGGCAGCAAATTACAAATTAATTTTTTTCGCCATAAAATAAAAAAGAGTACATTTGCGTTTACTGTAAATATACTAGACTAAAGCTGTATCGCATGCGTAGATTAACCTCTTTATCATTGCTCGTAGGTACCAGCGTAATGCTATCCATGAGTGCCTGTCATAAAGACGGCGGGGGACTTTTCGGTAAGAAGAAGCAATCTTCTTCCGCTACGGGCTGGAACTATAACGACCAAAAAATGGGCGGTTTCAGCGTAGCCAAAAACGTGGCCCAACAAACGGGCCCGGGCCTTGTATTTGTACAGGGTGGTACATTTGCCATGGGTGCAACAGAGCAGGACGTGATGGGCGACTGGAATAACATTCCCCGCCGTATTACCGTTTCCTCCTTTTACATTGATGAATCTGAAGTTGCAAACGTACATTATCGCGAATATCTCTACTGGTTGAACCGCATGTATGGCGAATCGTTCCCGGATGTATACCGGAACGCATTGCCAGATACCCTGGTTTGGCGTAGCGAATTGGCTTATAATGAGCCGTTGGTAGAGTACTACTTCCGTCACCCGGCTTATAATGATTATCCGGTAGTAGGCGTAAGCTGGAAACAGGCTACTGATTATTGTAAATGGCGCTCCAACCGTGTAAACGAAAAGCTGTTGATGGATAAAGGCCTGCTCTCCAAAGCAGATGTAGGCAACCAGTCTGACGACAATACTTTCGATACCAAATCCTATATGGCCGGCTTATACGAAGGCACACCAGGTAAGCTGTCGAAAAGCGCGAAAGACCAGTTTAAAAACGCAGACGGTACTCCCCGTAACGCACAGTTTGAAGATGGTATCATGTTACCGAACTACCGCCTTCCAACAGAAGCAGAATGGGAATATGCTGCACTGGGTTACATCGGCGAAAACCCTGGCCCTTCTAAAAAAGAAGGCAAACACGGGGAAGAGCTGATCATGAACAAACAGGTATATTCCTGGGGCACTAATACCAGTGGTTTGCGCGATATCCGCCGCGGTACCATGCAAGGACAGTTCCTGGCCAACTTCAAACGCGGCTCGGGTGATAACATGGGTGTGGCCGGTGGCTTGAACGACCGTGCTTCTATCCCTGGTCCTATCCGCTCTTTCTATCCTAACACTTTCGGTATCTATAATATGTCTGGTAACGTAGCAGAATGGGTATTGGACGTATACAGACCGTTGAACCCAATCGATGGGGAAGACTTCAACTACTTCCGTGGTAACAAATTCCAGACTGTTTATCAGAACGAAAATAAAGAATACGAAAAAGACAGCCTCGGTCACCTGAAAATGCGTGACGTAACCGACGAAGAAAGCGCCAACCGTTTGAACTATCAGAAAGGTGATGTAATCAACTACCTGGATGGTGACTCCCTCTCTCAAGTAGAATACGGTTATGGTATAACTACCCTGATCAATGATAAATCTCACGTGATCAAGGGTGGTAGCTGGAACGACCGTGCTTACTGGCTCTCTCCGGGCACCCGCCGCTACATGCAGGAAGACATGGCCACCAATACCGTTGGTTTCCGTTGCGCCATGGACCGTGTAGGTAGCCCAGAAGGTAACAAGTTTAAAACAGGTAACCTGTTTAAGAAACAACGTCAGAAAAGATAGTGATCTGTAGAGGTTGATTATTGATTTGACTTAAATAAACTTTATCATAAAAAAGGATAGCGAAGATGAAAGCAGATTGCTTGATCTTCGCTATCCTTTTTTAGTTATATCACTGCGTTCTTTGTGAATCAGTCTCTATTACCCAAAATCACTATAAACCATATTGCAGGATCTCTTCTGTATGATTTTTAGTATCCGGCTTTTTAATGATGTGGGCAATCACGCCGTTTTCATCTATCAAGAAGGTGGTACGGTGAATACCATCATATTTTTTACCCATCATTTGCTTTTCACCATATACGCCATATTGATGTACAATCTGTTTATCTTCATCAGCCAGTAAGGTAAAAGGCAAGTCGTATTTTTCAATAAATTTCTGGTGACTTTGCTCACTGTCTGTACTTACGCCTACTACCACATATCCTTTTTTCAGCAGTTCGTCGTAGTTATCCCTCAGATTACAGGCCTGTGCGGTGCAGCCAGGGGTCATATCTTTGGGATAGAAATACAATACTACCTTTTTCCCTTTAAAGTCTGCAAGGGATATATTTTTTCCATGTTGATCTTTACCCTTGAAAACAGGGGCTTTTTCTCCTTCTTTTAAGTTTTCCATATTTAAGGTTTTAGCTGTTACTAACAGGTGCTTAACGTTTGAAGGTTAGCCGGTACACACCTTCATTACCGGCAACATCAGTTACTTTCATGACCAGGGTATGTGTACCTATCGGGCAATGCTCATCAAAAGTGTAGGTAAGTACATTGCCCCGGCGGGAAAACATCAGCCATTTACCATCCAGCTCGGCACGGTAACTTTTAATACCGCTGGCGTCACTCATGGCGAAAGCAATTTTTGCCGCTTTGGCGAGATTAGCACCCGGCTTCACTCCCAGTGGCGTTACCTTAGGAGCTATGGTATCTACCTCCAGGTGGAAGTTGCCAAAATCACGGAAAATACCTTTATACCAACCATTTTCCAACGTGGTAGCAGAAACGCCGCTGCCGAGCCCTTCCCTTACCATCACCATCTTAGGCTGTAGTGGCTGAGGTACATTCCTCGAAGCACGGAGCCGCACATCGAAATTGTCGTGCACCGGTACTAGTGGCGTATGCAAGTGAAAAATATTAGAATAGAACTTTGCGCTGGTGGCGGGTATTTCCTGATAGTTGAAACAGATCTGGTCGTAGAGCGCCTTTTCATCCAGATAAAATTCTACCTGGTTGTTCTCAAATATATTCCGGGAATCCGGGTACATGGTATTGGCGCAATGCGGTGCGGCTACTTCCTGCCCCGAGTACTGCAAGCCCAGTTTTACGGTAGAAGTGTTGCCATAAGCATCTTTCACCAACAGTTTTACATCATGCACAGCTCCATCAGACAGATCGATCGTGCCATCTCCTTTCAGGTTGTGGTAAATATCCAATTCATTACCTGGCAGAGAAAACACCAGCTGGTAGTAAGGGCCGTCTTCTTTCTTTATTTTATAGTCGATATGCGCATTCAGGTAACGGGTTTCATCATAACCAATGTTATCCAGTTGAAAATCTATATTAGGCTCTCCGTTATCCAACAGGGTAACTTCGTATATGCCATAAATATTTCCGGTATTCATACGGTCAATGGCGCTTACGCCTATGCCGGCCTTTTCTGCATTTACTTTAATTACGGGAGAAGTGGTAACATATTCAGTGCCCACTTTCTTTACAGGTAATGTGAGCGGTTGCTGTTCGTAAATACTTCTTGCCCGGTCATAAATAGCAATGCGATATACATCCGGCGCTTTGGTATCTGCCACATCAAATCCGAATAATAATGGATTCAGTGGCTTTTCTGTTTGTGTGTTCCTGATTTCAAAGTGTAGATGCGGACCGGCAGAGCCACCAGTATTACCGCTCCAGGCCACAAAATCGCCTTTCTTGACCGGAAACATGCCGGCAGGGATTTCCAGATCGCTGGCCCAGCTTTCTGCTTTATATTGTTGTTGCTTTACATATTGCTGCAAAGCAGGGAAAAAGGCATTCAGGTGCGCATATACAGTCGTATATCCATTAGGGTGGGTAATGTACAACACATTCCCAAAGCCGGTATGCGACACCCCAATACGGCTCACATAACCGTCTGCGGCTGCATGTACGGGCAAGTTTTCCCTTTGCTCCGTTTTAATATCCATTCCGGAATGGAAGTGGTTAGGCCGCAGCTCACCAAAATTGCCTGCCAGGATAATCGGTATATTCAACGGGTTTCTGAAATAGCCTTGCGGATAGTCCTTTACCGGAATAGATTGCGCCTGTAACAATTGCGGCAATAAACAAAAAAGACCGATGACTCTCTTCATAATATTGCAAATGTAGGAAAAAGCATAGTTTGTACTGTCTGCGATAAAAATTGGCGGTAACTGTTATCCCAGCCCTATTTTCGTATAACCGTTACCGTTTTAAATCAGCTGCTTTGGTAAAGGTTGGTAATCCATACGGTTTTTAGCGATCTATCCTTCACTACGGCCCCGAAGGCTGAATCGTTAAAAGCAACGGGTTATATTATCCCATTTTTATAGTACATTAGTTGCCGCAAAACGTGCAAGCATACAATGTCGATCCAGGTATCAGAACTCAGTAAAATATACGGCGAACAACGGGCGGTAGATGCGATTTCCTTTGAACTCAAAAAAGGAGAGATCACCGGTTTCCTGGGTCCTAATGGGGCCGGGAAATCCACTACCATGAAAATGATCACTGGCTTTTTGCCTCCCAGCAGTGGAACAGCCAGCGTATGCGGTTTCGACATTGTAACCCAATCGCTGGAGGTACGCCGGCGCGTAGGTTATCTGCCAGAATCCAACCCTTTGTACTACGACATGTATATTGGGGAATTCCTGGAATTTATTGCCGGGGTGCATCAATTGGGAAAAATAGGCCGGCAACGGATAGATCAGGTGGTAAAATTAACGGGGTTGCAACCGGAGCGCCACAAGAAAATAGGCGCCTTATCCAATGGCTATAAACAAAGGGTAGGTATTGCTCAGGCCTTATTGCACGATCCCGAAGTATTGATCTTGGACGAGCCTACTACTGGCCTGGACCCCAACCAACTGGCAGACATCCGGCAACTGATCAAGGAATTGGGCAGCAACAAAACCGTCATCCTGTCTACCCACATTATGCAGGAAGTAGAAGCTCTCTGCGACCGGGTGATCATTATCAATAAAGGAAAGATCATCGCAAACGACACCCTTATCCGTTTACAGCAACATAATACCCAACAGGGCTATCTACAGATAAGCTTCGGGGAGCCTGTAACCGTGGCTGAACTGGCAGCCATTCCTGGCGTATCACGCGTACTGGCCCGGGAAGATCATACCTGGCAGTTGTTTACGAATGAAGTAGATAACGTGAGAAAAAACCTGTTACAATTTGCTTTGATTAATAACCGGAACATACTTTCTTTGCAGAGCAATTCGCAAAGCCTGGAATCTATTTTCAGGGAGCTAACGAAAGCTGCCGGGCCCATCACCGCAACAAATTGATGGTGAAGCGATACATTAAATAGCTAACAATATTAACATTTCGAATTATGAGTACTATTTCAGAAATCCATGCCAGGCAGATTCTTGACAGCCGTGGTAATCCTACAATTGAGGTTGATGTAACCACCGAAGACGGACATTTTGGCCGTGCAGCCGTGCCATCTGGCGCTTCTACTGGTAAGCACGAAGCAGTGGAACTGCGTGACAATGATAAAACGGTTTACATGGGTAAAGGCGTGCTGCAGGCCGTTAATAATGTGAATGAAATCATTGCCGAAGAGCTGGTAGGCTGGGAAGTAACAGATCAAGCGGGTATCGATAAAATGCTGATCCAACTCGATGGTACTCCAAATAAAGCCAAGTTGGGTGCTAATGCTACCCTGGCAGTGAGCATGGCCGTAGCAAAAGCTGCTGCCGAACAAACCAATCAACCACTGTACCGCTACCTGGGTGGTGTAAACGCATTTACCCTGCCTATCCCTTTAATGAACATCATTAACGGTGGCGTACACGCAGATAATAAAATCGACTTCCAGGAATTCATGATCGTTCCAGTAGGCGCACCTACTTTCTCTGAAGGTTTACGCTGGGGCGTGGAAATTTTCCACCACCTGAAATCTGTACTGAAAAAGAAAGGTTACAGCACCAACGTAGGCGACGAAGGCGGTTTTGCTCCGGAAATCCAGAGCAATGAAGAAGCTATCGAAACTGTACTGGAAGCAATCAAAGTAGCAGGCTATGAGCCAGGCGCCCAAGTAGCTATCGCTCTCGATGCAGCCAGCAGCGAAATGTACAACGAAGCTACCAACACCTATACTTTCTATAAGAGCTCCAAGAAAGAAATCAGCAGCGATGAAATGGTGGCTTTCTGGACAGAGTGGGTAAACAAATATCCTATCGTTTCTATCGAAGATGGTATGGCAGAAGACGATTGGGCCGGTTGGAAAAAACTGACCGAAGCAGTTGGCAACCGTGTACAACTGGTAGGTGACGATTTGTTCGTAACCAACGTAATACGCCTGAAAGAAGGTATCGATAAAGGTATCGGCAACAGCATCCTGATCAAAGTAAACCAGATCGGTACTATTACTGAAACCATCGGTGCGGTGAACATGGCGCACAAAGCTGGCTATACTTCTATCATGAGCCATCGCTCTGGTGAAACAGAAGATACCACTATTGCTGACCTCGCTGTAGCGCTGAACTGCGGCCAGATCAAAACTGGTTCTGCTTCCCGTACAGACCGCATGGCTAAATACAATCAGTTACTGCGTATCGAAGAAGAATTAGGCGAAGTGGCAGTGTACCCAACCAATGCAATCAGCGTTAAAAAATAATCTTCCTAAAAAGATTCTTTACCATAACTGCCCATTCCGACTCTTGCCGGAATGGGCTTTTTTATCTCATGTAAAGCGAGTTATCATTATATTTTCAACAATGGTTTTCTGATAATTATCCGTATTTTGCGAGTATGTCGAGGTTTTCTTCCATAAAGTTCCCGAAGTTCCTGAAGAATAAATTCTTCATAGCTTTTGCCGCATTTGTAATATGGGTTTCTTTCCTGGATAAAACCAACCTCATGTACCAGTACCAGTTTCAGGCCGAAGTCAATAAACTGGAAAGTGAAAAGGAGTTTTTTATACAAGAGATCAAACAAACCCGTGAGGAACAACAGGAACTCCTTTCCAGCCCTGAAAAACTAGAGAAATTTGCCCGCGAAAAATATTATATGAAGAAAGATAATGAAGACCTGTTCATTATTGCACCTGCCTCACAGGAATAAATCACTTATTATCAACTACTATTCTTCTCCTCCTCTACGTGTATTTTAAAATTTTATTTTAAATTAACAATAGATTCTTCTCTTATATCGTTTATTAAGGCAGAACCTATTTTTAGTATTAAAACAATAATGCATGAGTAATTTTACACTTTCTGTACTGTCTACCCTGTGTCTTGTAACTAAAAGCGATATAAAACATCCTCAAGACGATCTTTCTTTCACACAGGAAGAACAGGCTAGCTTTGAAGATATCCAAACCGCTCTTAACAGCGTACGCTATGCTCCCAGGGCCACCACCCTGCAAGCTATTTTCGATTACGCCAATAACCAAACACCACAAGAAGAAAAGTAGCCACGTTTATACTTTTTCCATTTTTCCTATCTTTATGGCATGACTCAAAAAGAGCGTTATGCATTTGTTCTCAAGTACTTTGAGGAACATGCTCCCAATGCCGAAACAGAATTAATCTACGACAATCCCTACCAACTCCTGGTAGCAGTTATCCTGTCTGCTCAATGTACAGATAAACGGGTAAATATGACCACTCCTGCCATCTTTGAGCAATACCCGGATGTATATGCACTTAGTAAAGCTACTTTCGATGACCTGTTTCCGCTGATACGCAGTATCAGTTACCCTAACAACAAAACCAAACATCTCATTGGAATGGCACAAATGGTAGTGGAAGATTTTAACGGTGAAATCCCCGCTACAGTACCGGAATTAGTAAAATTACCCGGCGTTGGCCGCAAAACTGCCAATGTGGTCACCTCCGTGGTGCACCAGCAACCCAATATGGCGGTAGATACCCACGTATTCAGAGTATCTGCCCGTATAGGACTTACCTTAAATGCAAAAACACCGCTGCAAACAGAACAACAGCTGCTGAAACATATTCCTAAAGACAAAGTACATATTGCCCATCACTGGCTAATCTTGCATGGCCGCTATGTTTGTGTAGCCAGGAATCCCAAATGTGGAGAATGTGGTTTAAGACCAGCCTGTAAGTATTACGCCAAGCTCATTAAAGCCAGTTAATATGCGCCCTTTCCTGACAGCTGCCTGGAGAAACCTGTTAATGATCAACTTTGAAGCAGATCCGGCTGTGCTCAAGCCTTACCTGCCTGCCCATACGGAACTGGATACCTGGAATAATACCCATTATGTCAGTCTGGTAGGATTCCTCTTTCAAAATACCCGCGTAAAAGGACTCAGCTTACCTGGCCACCGCACTTTTGAAGAAGTAAACCTTCGCTTCTATGTGCGTTACAAACAAAACAATGAATGGAAACGGGGAGTGGTATTTGTAAAGGAGCTAGTACCCAAACCCCTGATCACTTTTGTTGCGAATACCCTTTACAAGGAAAAATATGCAACACATCCTATGAGTCACCAGTGGGCGTATCCAGATGAAACTTCCCTGGCGGTTACTTACCGTTGGAAGGTACAGGAGGAATGGAATCATTTATCCGCTGTTGCAAACAGGGCTTCCCAATCCATTATACCTGGCAGCGAAGCAGAATTTATTGCAGAACATTATTGGGGCTATACCCAGCTAAACCACACCACCACCGGAGAATATGAAGTAACCCACCCACAATGGCGGCTACATCCTGTGAGCAGTTTCGATTATTATTGCAGCACCCGGGTGCTGTATGGCGAAGGCTTTGAAGAAATATTGCAGCAACACCCACGTAGCGCTTTATTGGCAGAAGGTTCAGGCATTGCAGTAATGCCCGGCAAAAAAATTACCGGCAGCATCGTATAGGTTAAACCACCTGGCTACACGCAGAAAAAATAGATTACCTGTATTCAATAGCCGTTAAACCGCCATCGTTTCAACGGCTCATCATTAATTTTATCTACAATTATTAAAGATTTACTATCTTAAACGGTTCATCAAGCTAAATCAATTTTTAAAGTATTGTCGTTATGAAGTCAGCTATTAGGGTACAACTATCGTTTATGATGTTCCTCGAATTTTTTATCTGGGGAGCATGGTTTGTGACGTTGGGCACCTTTGTATTAAAAAACCTGGAAGGCACCACCGATAGCCAGGTGGGCGTAGCATTTCTCACCCAATCTATTGGCGCTGTTATTGCCCCCTTTATTGTAGGCATTATTGCAGACCGTTTTGTTTCCGCACAGGTCATCCTGGCGGTGATACATCTGGTAGGAGCAGCGCTGCTGTGGACCTGTTCCGGCATGACCAGCTTCGATAACTTTTATCCTGTGCTGCTCGTGTATATGATCCTGTACATGCCTACACTGGCATTGGTAAACTCCATCTCTTTCCGTCAGATGCATGATCCTAGCAAAGAGTTCTCTTTCATTCGTGTATTCGGTACGGTAGGATGGATCATTGCTGGCTTGCTGATAGGCTGGCTGCAGTGGGAGCAAACCAATTCACTGGCGCTTACCTTTAAAATGGCGGCTGGCGCCTCCCTGTTATTGGGCCTGTTCAGCTTCACACTACCCAAAACACCGCCTACTAAAAAAGGCACGCAGATCTCTGTGAAAGAAATTCTCGGACTGGATGCTATCCGTATGCTGAAAAGCCGCTCGTATCTGCTGTTTTTCCTGGCTTCTATCGCCATCTGTATCCCGCTGGCATTTTATTACAACTTCACTAATCCTTTCCTGAATGAAATTGGCATGAAAGCCGCTGCCGGCAAACAGTCTATGGGACAAATGTCGGAGTTTATTTTTATGCTGATCATGCCTGTATTCTTCTCCAAGCTGGGCGTCAAAAAAATGCTGGCATTGGGTATGCTCGCCTGGGTAGTGCGCTATACCCTGTTTGCCTATGGTAATGTGGATGCCAATAACTGGATGCTGATCTCAGGCATTGTGTTGCATGGTATATGCTACGACTTTTTCTTCGTAACGGGTCAGATCTATACAGATAAAGTAGCTGGTGAAGAGTTCAAAAGCTCTGCACAAGGCTTCGTTACATTAGCCACTTATGGCGTAGGCATGCTCATTGGATTCCTGATCTCCGGTCCTATTGTAGAAGCTTACAAAACAGGACCAGACACCCACAACTGGCACAGCATCTGGCTGATCCCTGCAGGTATTGCAGCGGTAGTTTTAGTACTGTTTATGTTATTTTTTAAAGATAGCAATAGCAAACAAAAGGCTTTGTAAAAAGATCCTCTTGATATGGGTATTAAAGATGCCAGCAGGCATTTTTAATACCCGTCTTTTTATCACCCTTAAATCAACAACGGTTTTATGGCAAAAATTGCAATGCTGGGTTCCGGCTTCATTGCCCGGTTCTATGCAGATTCGCTGCAAGGTCAGCGTAGCCGGGATAAGATTGTAAGCGTATATTCCCGCAGGGAGGAAAGCGCACAAAAGTTTGCGGAAGATTATCTGGTAGCGCACCAAACCACTATTATGGAAGAGGCCATCGCTCATCAGGAAGTAGAGGTAGTATGTATTTCGCTTCCCAATAATCTACACGAAGCAGCGGTAAACCTCTGCTGCAAACATAAAAAAGGCGTGATCTGTACCAAGCCACTTGGACGCAATGCTGCAGAAGCCAAAAGAATGCTGGAAGCAGTGGAACAGGCAGGCATCTTTAATGGCTACTTGGAAGACCTGGTATATACACCTAAATTCCTGAAAGCGTTAGAAAGCATACAGAAGGGCGCACTAGGGAGGATACTTTGGGCCAAGTCGAGGGAAACCCACCCTGGCCCGCATAGCGAATGGTTCTGGGACAAAGAACAGGCAGGCGGCGGTTGCATTCTCGACTTAGGCTGTCATTGTGTGGAAATCAGCCGTAGTTTCATTGGTAAGGATATCAAACCAATTGAAGTGATGTGCTGGGCAGACACACAAGTAAAACCTATCGATGCAGAAGACCATGCTATAGGCCTGGTGAAATACGAAAATGGCGCTATTGGTCAGTTTGAGGTAAGCTGGACCTTCCGTGGCGGGCTGGATTTACGCGATGAGGTGATGGGGTCTGAAGGCACTATCTGGCTAAACAGCTTCCTCCGCACCGGCTTCGATATGTTCACCACCGGCAAGGGTGCAGATTATGTGGCCGAAAAGGCGGAAAGTAATTCCGGCTGGCTGTTCCCTGTAGGCGATGAGCTCAACGAACTGGGCTACAATCATATGTTTACTGATATGTTCAACGCCATGGAAAATGGCCATGCTGCACGCGAAACCTTTTACGATGGCTACGTAGTAAACGCTATACTGGATGCTGCTTATAAAAGCGCGGCCACCAAGCAGTGGGAACCAGTGCAACTGGACATATGGCGAGGACAAGAGGGCCTTTCCAGCACCAAAACCTTAACGGATTATAATGATCAGTATTACCTGGTGAAGGAAGAAGTAACTCATTTTGGCGCGAAAAAACTGATCCTGAAAGACAAGATTACGGGGCAAATAATAGATAAGGTGTTATGATTTTTTAATTGTCCTGGTGACCTCATTTACCAGGACAATTGAATTAGCCGGTCAAACTGGTTATATCCTAACGAAAATAGCTTTACCCAGGGTATGATTCACCTCTACTGATACTAGCAAGCCATTTTCGTATTTATAGACATTCTTTTTACCTTCCGGTAGCAATAACTCATATATACCTCCTCCAACAGACTTGATGGGTAAAAAACGCCCCAACGTTTCTGAAAATACACGATTTACCTGTTTAGGTTCCGTGAAATACAGATCAGCCACACAGTCTGCTATTTCTGCATTATCAATAATGGATCTTTCCCCATTTACAATCACCGTATACTCTTTTCCGTTACGGCGGGTAATGGTTTGCTTATCTTCTCCGCTTTTACCGGATATACGGGAAGATTTGGCTGCCGTCAGGATATTATTCGTGTACTCATTAAAAATATCACTGTTCACCTTAGATAGCATCACCTGTATACGCGTTTTAATACTGATGCTTTTAGCTGACCCGCTCATTTTGCGATTGGCTTCAATGATGCCTACAGCATGATTAGCAATACGTACTTCGAAAGTACTAGTCTGAGCATGCGTCTGTAAAAAAAATACAGCTACTGGTACAACGGTAACCAACAAACGAAAAAAACTATTCATAATAGTTAGCTTAAACTGACAAAAAAATATTTGGGAAGAGGTAGCTGTAAATATCTCTCCTTATAGAAAAATACAAAAAATCCTGCCACAATGGGCAGGATTTTTTACGGTATTCGGTATTCGTTAAAGGAGTAAGCTATGCCAGCATTTCTTTGATCTTAGTGACCAGTTCACTTTTGGTAATAGGCACGCCCATAATTTTATGATAACCTTGAGCATCAATGAGATATTGATCTCGTATAATTTTAATCAGTTGACCGTTATTGATTTCAGGGATCAGTACTTTATCGTAGCTGGCCAATATTTCACCTAAATTTTTAGGGAAAGGACGGAGATGGCGGATATGTGCGTGCGCCACTTCATGGCCTTCAGCCAGGAGGTCGAGCACTGCGCTTTTAATGGCTCCATAGGTAGAACCCCATCCCAGTACCAGCACTTTTCCTTTTTCAGGTCCCAGTTCTATTTTTTGCAGTGGAATATGATCGGCGATCTTATCTACTTTTTCCTGGCGGATTTTCACCATCAGCTGGTGGTTTTCCGGGTCGTAGCTTACATTACCGGTAATGTTTTGTTTCTCGAGGCCGCCGATACGGTGTTCCAGGCCAGGAGTACCGGGCACAGCCCAGGGGCGTACCAGGTTTTCATCGCGATGGTAAGGGAGGAAGCTATCTTCCCCTTCGGAAAGGGCTTTCTTGAACTTTACGTCAATGGCTGGTAGGTCGGCTGCCTTCGGAAAGCGCCATGGTTCCGCACCATTAGCGATATATCCGTCGCTAAGGAAGATCACGGGGGTCATATGCTGCACGGAGATACGGAAAGCTTCAAAGATAGCGTCGAAGCAGTCGGCTGGCGTTGCCGCCGAGATCACCGGCATCGGACATTCCCCGTTACGGCCGTAGTAAGCTTGTAAAAGGTCTGATTGCTCCGTTTTGGTAGGCAACCCGGTAGAGGGTCCGCCACGTTGGATATCTATAATAATCAAGGGAATTTCCAGCATCACCGCCAGCCCCATTGCTTCGCCTTTCAGCGCCATACCCGGACCAGAAGTAGTGGTAACACCCATATGGCCGCCGTAGGAAGCGCCAATGGCAGAAGTGATCCCTGCAATTTCATCTTCCGCCTGGAAAGTACGTATACCAAAGTTTTTAAAGCGGCTCAGCTCATGTAGAATATCGGAAGCCGGAGTAATAGGATAAGTACCCAGGAACAGGGGCAGGTTAGCTTTTTGGGAAGCCGCCACCAGGCCATAGGCCAGGGCAGTATTACCGGTAATGCTGCGGTAAGTACCTGGCTCCATACGGGCTTTTTCTACGCGATAGCGGGTAGAAAAGGCTTCTACCGTGTCTGCGAAATTATAACCAGCACGCAGTACTTTCAGGTTACTTTCCAGGATTTCAGGTTTTTTACCAAATTTCTCCTGCAGGAAGTTTTCTGTACTTTCCATATTGCGGTCGTACAGCCAGTAGAGGAAGCCCAGCACAAACATGTTTTTGGCGCGGTCTTTCTCTTTCATGCCCAAACTGGTATCCTTCAGCGCTTCCCGGGTCATTTTGGTAACGTCCATGGTATGCAGCTGATAAGCAGCGAGGGAGCCATCTTCTAGTGGGTTTACACCTTCCGGATAATTGGCCAGGCGTAGGTTTTTAGCATCAAAACCGTCTGTATTGGCCAGGATGATCCCGCCCTTTTTAAGGCCCTTCAGGTTAGCTTTCAGAGCGGCAGCATTCATCACCACCAGTACATCACAAGCATCGCCCGGAGTAAATATCCTGTTGGAAGAAAAATGTAGCTGGAAACCGCTCACACCAGGCAAAGTACCGATCGGGGCACGTATTTCCGCTGGAAAATCCGGGAATGTGCTCAGATCATTACCCACTAAAGCGGTGTTGTTTGAAAACTGGGTACCTGTTAACTGCATCCCGTCCCCACTGTCGCCTGCAAATTTTATCACTACATCCTCCAGCTGTTGAATCGAAGTATTAGGCATCTATTATCGTTTAAAATATTCTTATTTAAAGATGTAAATTTAGGTAATCGGGCGGTAGATAACACTATGTTGGCAAAGATTGATCCCGATCAGGCACAAAAGTACACAACTTTAATAGACTATTAACGCGTCTGGGCAGCGCTCTCATTACTTATGGTTATGCGTGATAACCGAAAGTTATTGGTTATAGAAATGCTAATTTTGCTTGAATATCTTATTGAAACTGAACATGTATTAAATCAAATCGTATTTTTAATCCATAAATTTTAAACTATACTTTATGGCACTATTTCAATCGAGCAACCCTGTACTGAATCAAGATGTGTACAATCGGGCGGTACCTATTGCCGGAGAGCGTATGACCGTGCGCGGCACCGTTAACAAAATGTCGTTTCTTTTTGTGTTATTGTTGGCAGCAGCTGTTTACAGTTGGGGGTTGATCGCTAAAGAAGAAATGGGTCTTGCCGGCATGCTGGCAATTGGTGGAGGTATCGTTGGTACGATCCTCGCATTCATTATGATTTTCAAAAAAACATGGTCAGCCTACCTGGCGCCTGCATATGCCCTGGCTGAAGGATTATTTTTGGGCGCTGTAACTGCTTTATTCAATGCCAAATACCAAGGCATTGCTTTTCAGGCGGTAGCGCTTACCATGGGCACATTTATTGCCATGCTGGTTTTATACCGTACAGGTGTGATCCGTGCCACTGCAAAATTAAGGGCTATTATTTTTACTGCCATGATGGGTATCCTGATTTTCTATCTGGCCACCTTTGTACTGGGAATATTTCATGTTAACATGCCCATGCTGGCTTTAGGCAGCCCATTAAGCATTGGCATTTCCCTGTTTATCGTAGCAATTGCTGCCTTACGCCTGGTACTCAATTTCGACGAAATTGAATCTGGTGCGGCACAAGGCGTTCCGAAATATTTTGAGTGGTATGCTTCCTTTTCTTTATTACTTACCTTGATATGGTTGTATATGGAGATATTGAAATTATTGATGCAGTTCAATAACCGGAAATAACCGCATCCCTTTATTTTATTTAAAGCCTGGCTAAATAATATTGGCCAGGCTTTTTTATGCTTATTATCTAAAGATATGTTAATATGGCTACCACTAAAATAATATGGCACCGTAATTGCAAAAATAGATCATAACAACAAGTTCTTTTATATCTGAAAGCTGCCACATATGTAGGTAGAAAGCGTTGTGCAAGCATGAGCTATGCGGGGAAAGGGGATATTTTACAGATGGTATTTTTAATGTGCTTACACGCGATTAAGAATAACGATAGCAAAAGGCCAATTCAGGATATTAAACACATGCAATAGTTTGTTTTCATAGGGGTTAATCAAAAAGCCGGTTCCGTACGTCTGTGCGGCCGGCTTATTTTTGTGAATATGGGCCGCCTGTGGTAAAGGTTACTGGGCACAGCAGATTTAAAAGAAGGCAACATAAATTTCATCTTACCAATAGTAAAGATTCCTGATAATAAGGAAGCCTTATCTATTAAACAAACAAACTCAGCAATTCCACCGAACACTAAATAAAAAGCGGGTGTATCAAAAATTTGATACACCCGCTTCATTATTATTTTATAAGTGCGACTTTATCAGGCGCCACCTAATTTACATTTCTGTAATACTTCCCATGATTTACCGTTATGACGGAGGAAGTAGAGGTTATTTACCTTAAAGGTAGCCTCATATTCCTTGTTTTCATATTCGGGCCATGCTTTATTGAACTGTTCATCGTCGAGGTCTTTGAAGGCCACGGTAACGTGAGGAGTAAAGCCTGTGCGGGCCAGCATCGTACTGAAACCAAATTCCTTACGCAGGAAGTTGATCAGTTGACGGTGCATTGCCGACATGGTTTCACTTTTTTCCACGTTGATGAAGAGTACACGGTTTTGCTTATTCGGGAAAGTGCCGAAATTTTTCAGTGATACTTCGAAAGGCGCCTGTGTTTTGGCGAATTCCGTCAGTTCATCGCAGAAAGCTTTTTCCAGCGCTGGATCTGCTGTAAAAGGCACCTGCAGGGTGATATGAGGCAATACTTTCAATGCGTACATTGGGCCGTATTGTTCTGCAAATTCCTGTTTGATTTTTATGATTTCCTTACCTACTTCTGCAGTTGGCAGTAAAGCGATAAAGTATATTTTATTATCTGGTTTTGGTTCAAAGCGTTGAGGTCTGCCACTGCCGCCAGGTCTTGGCCTGCCGCCACCGCCGCCACGGTTAAATCCACCGCCGCCGCCACCGCGATTGAAACCACCGCCGCCACCGCCACGGTTGTATCCACCACCACCGCCGCGATCATAACCACCACCGCCGCCACGGTTGTATCCACCGCCGCCACCGCCGCGATCATAACCACCACCGCTGCCGCCACGGTCGTATCCACCGCCGCCGCCACGATTGTAGCCACTACCACCACCGCGATCGTAACCACCACCGCTGCCACCGCGATTGTAGCCGCCACCTTCGCCACCACGGTCATATCCACCGCCGCCGCGATTATAGCCACCACCACTTTCGCCACCGCCGCGATTGTAACCACCGCTTTCGCCACCACCACGATTGTAGCCACCACCTTCACCGCCGCCGCTGCGATCGTAACCGCCGCCACCACGATTGTAGTCGCCACCACCACGGTCGTATCCACCACCGCCGCGATTGTAACCACCGCCGCCATAGCCGCCACTACCACGATCGTAACCACCACCGCCACCGCGGTTATAGCCACCGCTGCCACCGCTGTAGCCACCGCCACTGTTATAGCTATCGCGATTAAAATTACTACCACCATCACGGTAGCCACCGCCACCGCCATCACGATTGTAGTCACGCGGACGATATCCGCCTTCTCGATTGTAACCAGTGGACCCTTCTGAGCCACCGTTGTAGTCGGGTTTACCGCCTTCCCGCTCGTTATTTAAGTTGGGTTTGTCATCGCCTTTCTCCTTATTGGGATCATTCTCTTTGTTGGTATCAGAAGAGTAAGGCCTGCGGGGGCGTTCGTTTCTCTCAAAATTCATCTTACTTAATTAAGCGTTTGAAGCAATATTAGCTATGATTTCATAAAAATGAAATACGTCCTGATAGGAGTTATATAAAGGTGCCGGTGATACCCTAATAACTCCAGGCTCTCGCCAGTCAACGATTATACCGGCATCGGTCATTCGTTGATGTATTTCTTTACCTCTGTTTAGGAACAATAAAGATAACTGAGCGCCACGTTCATTATAATTTCCGGGTGTAATAATCTGGAAGTTTATGCCTTCTGTTTGTCGCAGCAGAAACTCCAGGTAATTAGTCATTTCTATACTTTTGCTACGTAAAGCGCCGATACCGGCCGCTTCAAATAATTCCAAGGATGCTTTCAGGCTTACCATATTAAACACCTGAGCGGTGCTTTGTTGCCATCCTTCAGCTTCTTTTTTAGGCACAAACCCTTTTCCCATTTTAAAACGCACGCTCTCTTCATTACCCCACCAACCACCTAAGCGAAGGAAATCGCGGTTGCTGGCGTGTTTCTCATGCACAAATGCGCCTCCTACCGCGCCGGGACCACCATTCAGGTACTTATAAGAGCACCAAACGGCAAAATCTACTTCCCAATTGTGCAATTCTACCGGTATATTTCCTGCTACGTGTGCCAGGTCGAAACCTGCATAAGCACCTGCTTTATGCGCAGCAGTTGTAATAGCGGGTATATCAAAAAACTGTCCGGTATAATAATTTATACCTCCAAATAAAACCAGTGCTAAGCTATCACTTTCTCTGTAAATTATCTCTAAAATATCTTCTGTCCTGATTAATTGTTCTCCTGGCCTCGGAGCAACTTCGATGATTGCAGTTGCCGGATCATAACCATGTAATTTTACCTGAGTTTCAACAGCATATTGATCACTGGGAAATGCTCCCGCCTCCATTAACACTTTAAACCGCTGTTTGTTTGGACGGTAAAAACTCAACATCATCAAATGCAGATTCACCGTCAGCGTATTCATGATAGTCAGCTCCTGCTGACTGGCTCCCATAATGCTCATTAATGGCTTACTGCAATATTGCTGGTAGTATAACCATGGATTTGTGGCCGCCCAATAACCTTCTACTGCATGTTGTTGCCAATCTGCCAGTTCCTGTTCAATAGCCGCTTTAACATTCTTTGGCTGTAATCCGAGCGAGTTGCCACAAAAATAAATAGCATCCTTTCCGTTACGCTGTGGAAAATAAAACTGGTCTCTGAATTTATGTAATGGATCCTTTTGGTCCTTCTCTTTAGCATATGCTAATGATGCTACGTACTCCATGGTCTTCCAATCTTACGCCTTATTTTTTATTTTTTCTTTAATGGCGGTTGTGCTGTTGTTGTCAAGTAAAGCTCCTACTAAATCTATCTCTAACTTAAACTTACTACTTATTGATATTACAGGCGAAATGGCCTAACTGTTTAAAACAGACTGTTATTTTTATTCTATTGCTTGATTATCATGGCATATAAGGCTAAGGCTGTATATGGCTAGTAACGTGTCAACTGTCTGAAGGGTCAAAAGTAATAAAGGCTGTTCAAAAGAAAATCATTCCAAGTGTTAAAATTTGTTAATGCTAATAAAAAAAGTGATTCTAACACAAGATACAAAAAAAATCCGTCCCGAAGAATCGGGACGGAGACTGTTAACCTACAACTGTTACACTGTATTGAAAAAAATCTTTATTTAACAATTAATTGACAGAAATCCCCACTTGCGGCGCCAAAACCGGTTCTTCTTTCACTACAGGCGCCGGGAAAAATTCATATGGCTTTGGCGAAACATACCTCGGGTCGTGCAGCTTTCTCACTTCTTCTCTGTTTAGCAATAACTTCAATACCAATACCAAAAAAGGAGCGTATTTCAGCCACCGTGGCATATTATACCTATCCAACACATCTATGGAACGTTTGTTCATCGCATACATTACCGGCACCAATACCAATGTCAGGAAAGTGGCAAACACCAACCCAAATACCATGGTCCAGGCCAAAGGCCCCCAGAACGCAACGTTATCGCCCCCAAAGAAAATATGCGGATTAAATTCACTGAACAAGGCGGCAAAGTCAATATTCAATCCCACTGCCAACGGTATAAGCCCCAGAATGGCAGCAATAGCCGTTAAAATCACGGGCGTCATCCGCGTACGACCCGCTTCCACTACGGCGTCATATACCGGCATCTGCTGCTGGATCAATAGGTCGGTAAATTCTACTAACACAATACCATTGCGCACTACTATACCTGCCAGCGCCATAATACCTACGCCAGTCATAACAATGGATATGCTCATCTTAAAGATAGAGAAGCCTAGGAATACCCCTATTATACTGAATAAAATTTCCATAAAGATGATCATAGGGCGGCCAATAGAGTTAAACTGGGTCACCATAATCATCAATATCAACCCAAAAGCGCTTAGCATAGCCACTAACAAAAAGTTCATGGTTTCCTGCTGGTCTTCCTGCTCACCCGTCATCTTAATCGCCACGGAATTAGGATGGGTAAAGTCCTGCAAGGCAGTTTCTATGTGCTGCACTACCTCATTGGCGTTAAAACCGGTGAGTACATTGGAGTATAATGTAATAACACGTTTTTGATCTATGCGCTTAATTCCAGCATATGTATTGGAGTAGTGAATATCCGCTACTGCAGACAATGGTACCTGCCGGATGGCGCCTCCCATATTCATATCGCGGTATACCAGGTTGAGGTTCATCAGGTTGTTGATATTATTCCGCTGATCCTCATTTAATCTTACCATGATCTTGTACTCGTCTTTTGCGTCGCGGATCTTGGAAGCTTCAAAGCCAAACAGCGCTGTACGTAGCGTACCTCCGATCTGACGGGTAGAAATACCTTCTGCATTGGCCCTTTCCCGGTCTATATTCACTACTATTTCCGGCTTATTGGCTTCAAAATCGCTTTTCAACTCTTCCACACCATCTATCTGCAAGGAATCCAGGTAACGTTTAAGTCTGAACGAAGAGCTGGTAAGCTCTTCAAAATTATCACCGGAGATCTCTATATTGACCGGCTTACCGGTTGGAGGGCCGCCCTGCTCTTGCTCTACCGTGATATTAGTACCCGGAATACCCTTCACGGCTTCACGGATCTTATCCAGATACTGTACCGTAGATTGTCCTTTTCTTGCGCCAAATTCTACAAAGGCTACCGTTACCTTGCCTTTCTGTGGCTGTACGCTCAGGTCCATTTGGGAAGGATCGCCGGCTCCCTTGGCCACATTAGAGATAATAGACTCCACAATAGGATTGTTGGCGCCCACCACATTAGTGATACGGTTTTCTACCAGGTGCGTAATGGAATCTGTGTATTTCTGGTCTGTTCCATTAGGCAGTTCTATATAAGTATAGATAAAGTTAGGATCTGCCTCAGGGAAAAATACCACCTTAGGGTTTCGTACAACAGTAAGCATGATACTGAAAATCAGCAATCCAAAAGTGGCTATTACAATCCATACCGGCCGCCAGCCAAGCAGGCACCATTTCAGGATAAGTTTATAACGCTCCTGCACTTTGGGCCAAAAGTGATGCTGGAAGCGACGTGCCACGCCACCTAACCAGAAACGCTCCAACACAATTATGCCATATACGAATAGCACAAAATTACCTACTCCCAAGCTGCCGTTGGCATAGCCGATCACCGCAGCCAGTGCAAATACACCCGAAAGGATGGTGAATTTCTTGTTGAACCGGGGCTTAGGCTGATGTTCATCTTCATGACGGTCCATAAAATCCACTGCAAAAACAGGGTTGATGATATAGGCTACTATGAGAGAGGCACCCAGGGTAGTAATAAGGGTTACCGGGAGGAAAAACATAAATTTACCAATTACGCCTGGCCAGAACAACAAAGGCACAAACGGCGCCAATACGGTGAGCGTGCCCGAAAACACCGGCAAAAATACCTCCCCCGCCGCAATTTTAGCCGCTTTCACTATACCCAGGTCTTTCCGCTGATTATAGATACGGTGCACATTTTCAATCACTACAATTGCATCATCTACCACAATACCCAATGCCAGCAAGAACGAAAACAATACCATCATGTTCAGGGTAAAGCCATAGATCGGCATAAGCAGAAAGGCAATAAACATGGAAATAGGCACAGATAGCGCCACAAAAATGGCATTTACTGCCCCCATAAAGAACATGAGGATTACGGTGACCAACAGGAACCCGATAATAATCGTGTTGATCAGATCATGCAGGGTTACACGGGTAGATTTAGACTGATCGGCCGTAATGGTCACTTCCAGGTTTTTAGGGAAGTAATTTTCCCGCATATCCTTGGCAATGGCCTGTATCTTGTCGGAAGCGTCTATCAGGTTCTTACCGCTTTGTTTAATTACGTTAAGCGTGATCACATTCTTTCCCTTGAGACGGGCGTAACTTTCCTGCTCCAGGAAACCGTCTACCACGTTGGCTACATCCTTCAGGTACACAGTGGCACCGGATTGCCCACGCACAATAATATTGCCGATACGGGCAGGGTCTTTATACTCCCCTTTAATGCTCAGGGTACGTTTCTGGCCATCCATTGATACCAGACCGCCGGAAATGGTGATATTCTCTCCCTGGATAGCACCGATAATATCTTCGAAACTGATTTTAGCAGCATCCATTTTGTATTTATCCACATTGATCTGGATTTCACGTTCCAGCTCCCCAACCAGATCTACCCGGGTAATTTCATTCAGTGCCTCTATGCGGTCTTTCATTTCGTCTGCATACTTTTTCAGGGTTTGCAGGTCAAAGTCGCCAGAAATATTTACATTCATAATAGGCATCTGGGAAACGTCTATCTTCACAATCTGTGGCTCCTGGGTAAGGTCCTGGGGCAAGTCTTTCCGGGCGTCGTCCACTTTCTCCCTTACCTGTTGACGGGCGGCTTCAATATCTTCATTGGCGTTAAACTCGATACTGATTGCAGAGAAATCCTGCATGGAAGTGCTCTTGATCTTCTTAACGCCGGAAATGCCATTCAACTGTTTCTCTATAGGTTTGGTCACCGTTGTTTCCATATCTTCCGGAGAAGTGCCGGCATTAATGGTATTGATATAGAACTGAGGGAACACGACCTCCGGAAACTGTTCCTTGGGTAATTTTATATAGGAAAGTATACCTGCAAACGCAATGATAATAGTGGCTACGTATATACTTACCTTATTATCAATGGCCCAACTGGTAGGCTTGAATTCTTTATTGAGATTGTCTTGCATACAACTTGGATTTAGCTTTGGGCCAGCTTTATAATTTAATCAGGTCGTTATCGTTCAGTCCCTGAAAACCAGTAGTCACGATCCTATCCCCTTTTTCCAGCCCTGTTTTGATTTCTGCCAGATCGTTATAGGTCCTGCCCATTTCAATAGTTTTACGTTGGGCTACCATTTTGCCGTTGGCGTTTTGAGCAATCACCACGAAAGGTTTACCGGAAGTGTACTGGATCACATTTACCGGGATCACCAAGGCGTTTTTAGCGGTATAATCTACAATGCTGATATGAGCGATCATATTAGGACGCAGCATGTTATCTGGCTGCAGGGGCACCTCAACCTTAATGGTACGGCTCAGGGGGTCAATAGTCCGGGAAGTAAAACCGATATTGCTGCGAATTTCACGGTGAATATCCGGGAAAGCGATTACCACCTGGTCGCCAGCCTTTAAAAGCCCGGCATAAGCTTCTGCAACATTGGCCGTTACTTTCAGATTGTTGGCATTTACCACGCGGAAAGCCGGTGAACCAGGAGCTGCATTATCTCCCAGTTTGGCGATCACGGCATCTACCGTACCGCTGATAGGGGCAATGATATGGGTTTGGGACAACTGGTCTTCCAGTGTGGCCATTTTCCTTTCCAGACTTTCTTTTTGATTTTTAGCGTTAAGATACTGTACTTCGGAACCTATCTTCTGGCTCCAGAGATTTTTTTGCTTTTCAAACAGGGTATTGGCCAGGTCCAGCTGGATACGGAGTTCAGCCATATTGGCCCGCAGCACCTGGTCATCTACCTGGGCCAGTGTTTGCCCTTTGCTAACCTGTTGTCCTTCTTTTACAAAAATAGCGGTGATTACTCCGGGTACACGGGCTGATACGTTCACGTTTTCGCGGGCATCTACACTACCCTGCACGTCAATAAAATGTTGGAATAAAGTATCGGTAATTTCCGCTACTGTTACGTCCTTCATTTTCTGCAGGCTATCTTTTGCGCCGATCTCTTTTTCGAGGGCAGCTATTTTCTTATCGATATCCTCATTGAATTTCGCTTTTTCCTGCTTCAACTGCTGCAGCTTAGCCGTTTTATTTTCGCCCCCACCGCATGCAGCCAATATCAGTGTGATGACAGGGACAAGGAAAGAATATTTTTTGTTCATATTAGTAATCGTAAATGGTGTTAATAATAATGATGCTATAGTTTACCGTATGCCCTTAAGAGGTCTATTTTGGCCACAATAGCGTTGAACAGGGCCGTAAAATAATTATTCTGTGCGGTGAGCAGGTCGTTTTCTGCAGTGGTCATTTCCAGGCTGGAACCCACGCCTTCCTTATATTTAATCTGGGTGGTCCGGTACACGTCCTGCGCGAGCTGCATATTTTTTTCCTGGGCTTCCAGGGTTAGCACGTTATTGCGGAAAGTAGATTCCGACTGTTCCCTTTCCAGGTCTATTCCTAATTTCAGGTTTTCCAAGTCTACCTCATTCTTTTTCACCACCAGGAAAGCCTGGTCTACCTGCCGCCTGCGTTGTAGGCCGGAAAAGATGGGGACAGAGAGATTGAGGCCGGTATTTATATACCCGTACCACACCTGGTTTTGCAGATAGTCGAATTTATCGCTGCCCCGGAGCGCGCCGGTAGCGCCGAATAATTGAAGGGAAGGCAAGCCTTTAAGCTTATATCTTTTCAGATCGTACTCATTGGCGCGTTTCTGTGTTTCCAACAGCTGATACTCTATACGCTGGGAATAATCAAATTTATCCATATCTAGCACACCAGCTACAATGCGGGCGGTAGACAGTGTATCCGTTAAGGTGATCGGCTGTTTCAACGGCATACCCATCTGGTATTTCAGGGAGGCGGTCCCCACTTCTATCAGGTTACGGAGCTTGGTTTGCTCTGTTTGCAGGTTGGTGTATTGTACTACCAGCCGGTCTACATCCAGTTTTTCTGCCAGTCCGTTCTGATATATCTCCTTGGTTTCACCAAGTATCCGTTCCAATGAATAAAGGTTTTCAGAGAGGATGTCTAGGGCTTTGTTTGCTGAAAGCACATTATAATAAGCCTTATAGACATTGGTTTTTACATCGATCTCTGTTTTAGTAACATTTTGCGCTACCAGGTCTTCCAGGGTTTTACGTGCCTGCAAGGCCACCAATACGCTAGGGTCAAAGAGCGTTTGAGTAAGCCGGAGCTCACCCAATAGGTTATGTGGTAGTTGGAAAGACACTACAGTAAAGGAATCTTTAGGCAAGCCAAAGTTCCTCATATTAAACATTTGTTTTTGGGTGATCGGGTTGTACTGATATGATCCCGTACCGGCAACGTTGGGTAAGGCCAGGCCACTTACCTCTTTATTTTTAGCCAACTGGATCAACTCATCCAGTTTGGCAGTTTTAACAGCTCCCTGATTGGCCAACGCATAGTCTACTGCTTCCTGGGCAGACAGTCGGATTGGCGCTGTGGTATTGGGCTGCTGAGCACCGGCCCTGGGGGCCATAGATAGCAGGCTTACCATAAAAGCCAGGCTGGTGAGCCTTTTGGTTGATAGCATAGTGTTATTTATTTTGCGATAGATGTTTATATTCTTCTATAAGCTGGTATCCTTTTAAAGAGGCCACCCCGTATAAGAAATTCTCCAGCAACACTTTCTGCACTTTGTTCATATCATAGCTCCCAGGGAAAACTTCTGGTTGAAAACACATCATACAAGCATGGACACGGTATTGTGTTAATATTTTAATGTCCAGGCTGGCACGGTATACGCCCTCCCGGATACCCCGTTCCATGTTCTCCCGGATCATGGCGGCGAGGGTATTATTCTGATAATCAATGAATACCTGCCAAGCGCGGGCATGGAACTTTTGCAGATCCAGTAAGATCACGGGATTCATGTTCCGGAGCCGGCGGTCTATCATATCCATCACGAGGAACAGTTCTTCTATCGCATCGCGGGCTTTTTCCCGGTCTGCGATACTTTCTTCATTAATGATATAAATGAACCGGCTGATAGCCTGAAGCACCATATCGTCTTTATCGATGAAATGGGCATATAATGTTTTCTTGGAAATGCCCATTCTTTCAGCGATATCGTTCATAGTAATAGCGCGTGTACCAAATTGGCGGAACAGGCTAAAGGCCGTGTCCATGATACGTTCCTGTACTTCCATATATGATCTCGTAATAACCGGTTCCTATGTAAACAAAACTATGGAAACTTTGCATACTTCCAAAGTTTCCAGTAATATTTTTTTATATGTAGCTCCATTTAATATCACAAAAAATTCAAACTCGCTTTCTGCTTTATTGTCTAATTTGCATATCTAATCACGAACCATGTCGCCAAAGCTTAGATTAAAAGTATTTGCATCACGACTGCTACGTTACTTCTTTCAGGGACTGCTTATTCTGGCGCCCATCGGTATTACTGCGCTTACCTTGTATTGGGCCTTTGTTACCATCGATAATATCATTCCCAGGGAATTACTTCCGGAAGACGCCTCCTTTAACTTTTTAAAGTACAAGGGAGTAGGATTTGTACTGGTATTATTGCTGATTATTGTAGTGGGTTATCTAAGCTCTTCTTTTATCATCGGCCGGATCTTTGATTTGTTCGACCATTTACTGGAGCGCACTCCTTTTATAAAATATATTTACACTTCCATTAAAGATGTATTTGATGCATTTGTGGGTGAAAAGAAAAAGTTTGATCACCCGGTACTGGTGCAGATCTACGGCGTAGATGTATGGGAGATGGGATTCATTACCCAAACCGATGTTACCAGTCTTGGGCTGGAAGGCCACATGGCCGTATACGTTCCCCACGCCTATGCAATTACCGGTAAGGTATTTATGGTACCTAAAGAGCGGGTAAAGCCACTCACCAATATATCTGCCGGCGATGCCATGAAATTTGCCGTAAGCGGAGGGGTTACCCATATCTGATTTTAATACTCCGGATTTACAGATTTTAATGTCTGTAAATCCGGAATCGCTATATTCGTTGACCAAAAATATAGTGATATGTTAACCCACACCTACCTACGTATTTCCGTATTATTTACAGCATTATTGTTTTCCTGTTCATTAGCTTACGGCTGGGGATTTTTTGCCCATCAGCGGATCAACCGGTTGGCAGTATTTGGCCTGCCTCCGGAAATGCTGATCCTATATAAGCCTTACCTGGAATACCTGAGCATACATGCCACAGACCCAGACAAACGCCGGTATGCCGTAGCCGCAGAAGGGGCTCGGCATTTCATAGACATTGACCTTTTTGACCAGCCGCCCTATTCAAAAATACCACATGGTTGGGCGGAGGCAGTAGCAAAATATAGCGCCGACAGTTTAAACAAGAACGGCCTGCTGCCCTGGCACCTGGAAAAAATGTTGGCACGGCTTAGCCAGGCATTCCGGGAAAAAGAACTACATCGCATTTTACAACTATCCGCAGAATTAGGCCATTATTTGGCAGACGCGCACGTGCCTTTACACGTTTGCGCTAATCATAACGGACAACTTACCGGACAAGAAGGCATTCATGGCTTGTGGGAATCCAGGATTCCGGAGTTGCTGGCCGACCAAACATTCAGCTACTGGACAGGCAGAGCGGTCTATATTCCAGATACCCGCCAGTACATCTGGGATATTATCCGGGTAAGCGGAATGGCTGCTGATACCGTATTGCGGCAAGAAAAAGCGTTAAGCCAACAGTTTGCGCCAGCGCGCCGGTTTGCATACGAAATGCGGAATGGCGTCATGGTACGCTCTTACGCCGAAGACTATGTGAAAGCATACTGTGTGTTGATGGGCGATATGGTAGAGCGAAGAATGAAGAACGCCATTACCGCAGTGGCATCGGCCTGGTATACTGCTTGGGTAAATGCCGGTCAGCCTTCATTACAAACGCTGGCACAAACGTCGCTGCCGGCCTCCGCCATTCAGGAAGCAGAAAAGTTGCAACTGGAATGGCAGCAGGGAAAACTACTGGTAAGAGAAGAATAATTTTCACGCAGCGAGGCAGCGTAATTGCAACGAGGTAAGGCTAAAATATTTACAGCAACACTAAATTTTTAGAAAAGATATTTTATCTTTGCTATTACCGTCTTTTAACCTGTCCTACACCACACGCGCCTTAGTGATTTTAAAATGCCCGTGCCGTTTTTTTTCCGTTTCCTTAGAAAAACCAAACAAAGTGGAAAAATCAAAAAATGAATTTAATCTGAACCGCAACATGAAGGTGCATAATTTTAACGCAGGTCCTTCTGTATTACCCAACGAGGTGTTGTACAAGGCCAGTAAGGCGCTGATCGACTTTGAGGGGTCTGGGATGTCTATACTGGAAATTGGCCACAGAACAGAACCGTTTATTGCGGTAATGGAAGAGGCGCGCAGCCTGGTGAGGGAACTGATGCAGCTTGATGACGACTTTGAAGTACTCTACTTGCATGGCGGCGCTACCACGCAATTCATGCAGGTGCCTATGAATCTGCTGGAAAGTAGTGAGTCGGCCGCATATGTAGATACCGGCGTTTGGGCCAATAAGGCCATCAAAGAAGCAAAATTGTTTGGCTATGTCGACGTAGTGGCAAGCTCCAAAGAAAGCAATTACAACCACATCCCCAAACAGTTTACCATTCCGCCGCAGGCCAGCTACCTGCACATCACCACCAACAATACCATTTATGGTACACAATGGCAGATGACGCCTGTTACCGACATACCCCTGGTAGCAGACATGAGCAGTGATATCATGAGCCGCAGTATGGATTTTAATAAGTATTCCCTGATCTATGCAAGCGTACAAAAAAACATGGGCGCCGCAGGCACCACCATGGTAGCCATACGCAAAAGTATTTTAGGAAAAGTATCCCGCAAGATTCCATCCATCCTGGATTACCGGAACCATATAGACAATGGTTCTATGCTGAATACACCTCCTGTTTTTGCAGTATATATTTCCATGCTTACCCTCCGTTGGCTGAAAGAACAAGGCGGCATCCCTGCCATTGAGAAAATCAATGATAAAAAAGCAGCATTGCTTTACGACGAAATTGATCATAACCCCCTGTTTCGTGGCACCGTAGTAAAAGAAGACCGTAGTAAAATGAACGCCTGCTTTATTATGGATAAACCCGAAATGGAAGAAGAGTTCCTAAAATTCTGTAAAAAAGAAGATATTGTAGGTATCAAAGGGCACCGCTTAGCCGGTGGATTCAGGGTATCTATGTACAATGCACTGCCTTATGAGAGCGTAGAAGTAATGGTGGAAGCCATGAAATACTTCTCTTTAAAGAAAGCATAACTAATCATTGCCGGTGCAACGCAACTACCGGCATAAGCGATAAAACGGAGATAAGGGCGGATGTAGATTTCGCTTTTATCTCCGTTGTATTTTAAAGGGCTTTTTTATTACATTTACTTACATACACATACACGTACCATGGCTATTATCAGACCCTTTAAAGGAATAAGGCCCAAAGAAGAACTAGCAGCTCAGGTAGCTGCAAGGCCTTATGATGTACTCAGTTCGGAAGAAGCAAAAACAGCTGCTGCCGGTAATCCCTATTCTTATTATCATGTATCCAAAGCCGAAATAGACTTGCCGGATGGTACAGACATCCATAGCCAGCAAGTATATGATAAAGCCGCCGAAAACCTCCAGCGCTTTATAAAAGAAGGTATTCTTTTCGCTGAAGCCCAGCCCGTTTACTACATCTATAAACTGGTGATGAACGGTCGTGCGCAAACCGGACTGGTGTGCGTGTCGGCCATTGCCGACTACAACAATGGCATCATCAAAAAACATGAGTTTACCCGCCCCGACAAAGAACTGGACCGCATTAACCACATTAAAGCCACCCGGGCGCAAACCGGGAATGTATTCCTGGCTTATAACGATGTACAGGAAATAAATGCACTCGTCGACCACTGGCAGGAACATTATCCACCAGCATATAATTTTACGGCAGACGATGATATCCAACATACGGTATGGGTGGTAAATACCCCCTCTGTAGTACAACAAATCACCACCTTATTTGCAGAAAAAGTACATTGTACCTATATCGCCGACGGACATCACCGCGCCGCTTCTGCCAGTTTGGTGCAAAAGGAATGGGACGCCGCCGGGATGATCACTTCGATAGATAACCCTGTTAATTACTTTCTTACTACCATATTCCCGGCCAGCCAACTCGCGATCCTCGACTATAACCGCGTTGTAAAAGACCTGAACGGATTAAGCAAGGCTGCCCTGCTATCTGCCCTCGACTACGATTTTACCGTAGAAGAAGTTGGTCACTTACCGCAACAGCCTTCCATGCCACATGAATTCAGCATGTACCTGGAAGGCCTGTGGTACCGGTTGGTAGCAAAAGAAGGCACGTACACTACCGACCCCATCGGCATCCTGGATGTAAGCATCCTATCCAACAATGTATTGGATAAATTACTGGGCATTAAAGATCAGCGGACCGACAAACGCATCGATTTTGTAGGTGGTATCCGTGGCCTTGAAGCACTGGTACAAAGAGTTAACAGTGAAGAAATGAAAGTAGCCTTTGCCCTGTATCCTGTTACCATCCAACAATTATTTGACGTTGCCGACAGTGGTAATGTAATGCCTCCCAAGAGCACCTGGTTTGAACCCAAGCTCCGCGACGGGCTTATTACCCACCTTATTTGATAGGGGATGAATTTAATAGAGGCTGACCATTACCTTTTTGGTCAGCCCTATCCCGCCCCCGATAAATCCCCCTTCTCCCCTGCTGCAATCAAATAAATTTTCCTGTCGCCTCCTTCTGCCAGACATTCTCCCATTTTCATTACTTTTACAACAAACTGACAGACAAGGATGAATATACGTTCTTCTTTATTGAAAGCTTTATTGGCAGCCGGCATACTGTTTTCACAGGCAGCCATGGCGCAGGATGCTAAAGAACTTTATAATACCGCCACCGGCTTTATTCGCAGCGGCGACTATTCCAACGCCATTCTGGTGTTGAATCAGGCACTGCAACTAGAGCCAGACAACTTTGAATATAAAAAACAACTGGGTTATACTTTTTACCTGAAAGGAGATCTGGTAAAAGCCAAAAATGTAATAGAACCGTTACTGAGCAGCCGGGAAGCAGATGTACAAGTATTTCAGATCGCCGGAAACATCTATGTGGGAAGGGAAGAATGGAAAACTGCCCAGCGGATGTACGAACGTGCCTTGAAAAAATTTCCGGAAGCCGGTGAGTTGTACAACGACAATGGTAACCTGCTGATGAGCTTTAAAATGTACGACGGCGCCTTGCACAGCTGGCTCAAAGGAATTGAAGAAGATCCTGGTTTTCCCGGCAACTATTATAATGCCGTAAAAACTTACGATTACAGCAACAATCCCCTGTGGTGTATTTTGTATGGAGAAACTTTCATGAATATGGAAAGTTTTACCACACGCACAGCAGAAATCAGGAATATTGTGCTGGAATCTTACAAAAAATTATTCAATGACCCATCCCTGTTTGAAAGTGCTATTACAGAAGACAAAAAGAGCAAACGAGGCGGCAACAACTTTGTAGAAGCCTATAAAGCCTGCATGAGTAAGCAGATCAGCGTAGTTACCGGAGGAATAGACCCCGATGCTTTGGTAATGGTGCGTACCCGGTTCCTACTGGATTGGTTCAATTTTTATGATATTAAATACCCCTATGCCCTCTTCGATTTTCAGCGCAATTTGCTAAGAGAGGGCATGTTTGAATCCTATAACCAATGGCTGTTTGGGCCAGCGGCCAACCAGGCCGGCTACAAAGCCTGGGTAGGGTTACATAAACAGGATTATGATGCTTTCCAAAAATTTCAACGTAATTACCCGTTGAAACCCAGGCCGGACGAGTATTACAACGATGGTAAGTTTACGCTGATAAATCCGGGCTACTAAGCATTCAGTAATTCAGGGCTTGAGTAATTTAGTCGTTTAGTTGCTGTAGCAACTAAACGACTAAATCCGTAAATTGTATATCTCAAATTCTGAATATGCTCGCTACCAAACACCAAAACGTTATCGACAACGCTGTAAAAGCGAATCAGGAACGCACTTACTATTCCCAATACCCGGAGCACCCCAAAGCTTACGGAGAAGATGCCCACGCAAAAGGGCTGCAGAGTTACCAGCAGCTGCTGGGCAAGCCATTCAAACAATTACTGCAAAGTGGAGAAACGAGCTGGACAGGGGAAGAAGTATCTCCCTATACCCAGGAAGTGCTGGGAATTACTTATCCCGTTTTTCCTGTAAACGATTTACTGCAAAAAGCCGCAACAGCCGGTAAAAGCTGGGCCAAAGTACCTGTGCCCGAGCGAGCCGGTATGCTTACAGAAACCCTGGAGCGCATCAAAGACTACTTCTTTGATATTGCCAATGCTACCATGCACACTACCGGGCAAAGCTTTATGATGAGCTTTCAGGCATCGGGACCGCATGCCAATGACAGGGCACTGGAAGCTATTGCCATCGGCTACCAAGAGTTGGAGCGCTATCCCCCTGAGCTCACCTGGGAAAAACCTATGGGTAAAACCAGCATCAAATTGTATAAAACATTCCGGCCCATTCCCAAAGGTACGGCTGTAGTGATAGGATGTTCCACCTTTCCGGTATGGAATACCTTACCTGGTGTATATGCAGATCTTATTACCGGCAACCCTATAATTGTAAAACCTCATCCTAAAGCGATTCTTCCTATAGCCATTGTCGTTAGCATTATACAACAGTCCTTGCAAGACAACGGCTATGATCCCCATCTCTGCCAGCTGGCAGCAGACAGTTCAGAACACTTGATCGCCAAAGAATTGTGCGAACATCCAGCTGTAAAATTGATAGACTATACCGGTAACAGCGCATTCGGAAATTATATAGAATCACTGCCAGGTAAAACGGTTTTTACAGAAAAAACCGGCGTTAATGCAGTGATACTGGATAGCGTAAAAAACATAGATGCCGTTATGCAGAACCTGGCTTTTTCCGTAAGTCTTTATTCCGGGCAGATGTGTACAGCGCCACAAAATATCTTCGTCCCCGAACATGGCATCCAGTTAGGCGATGGTGGCATAATGCCATTTAACGAAACGGTGCAATTATTCAGGGATGCCGTAGTAAGCTTAGTTAACAATCCAAAGATGGGCGCCGGAACCTTGGGGGCTATCCAAAACGAGCAAACGTTTAACCGGGCCAAAGAGGCTACGCAACTGGGGGGTAAGGTAATACTACAAGGTGCGCCGGTAGTGAATGAAGAATTTTCTAACGCCCGGGTGCTTACTCCCACTATCGTAGAAGTGACCAGCGCAGATACCGATATCTATGAAAAAGAGCTATTCGGCCCGGTTGTATTGATCATCAAAACCAGGGATACCGATCATTCCATACAGTTGACCAAACAAATGGCCGCAAAGTATGGCGCTATTACCTGCGGCGCCTATACCAACGATGCCAACACCAAAGAAAAGATCACGGAAGAAATGAACAGCGTATTTACACCGGTGTCTTTCAATTTTACCGGCTTTATCTGGGTAAATCAGCATTCAGCCTTCTCTGATTTCCATGTTTCTGGCGGTAACCCGGCAGGCAACGCCAGTTTTACCAACCTGGAATTTATTGTGAAACGATTTATCTGGGTAGGAAACAGGGAGCTGGCAGAATAATCAATATCTTTACAAGTGTCCCATACATGGGGCACTTGTTTTATATAAAGCAATCAATACTTATGATAAAACTGCTATGTGGCATATTCATCGTAACAAGTTTACTGGTAGCCTGTGAGCAGGCCCCCAAAGCCGATAAAGCCAGGATTACAGAAGCGCAAATGGTGCAACCAGGCAAAGGAAACGCTTATCTGGTTGATATTACCGCCAGCGAAGTACAATGGATAGGCACCAAGCCTACCGGCAAGCATCAGGGCACCCTGAAACTGGCTGGCGGGGCAGTGTATCTGCAAGACAGTGTGATCACTGGCGGTCAATTCACTATAAGTATGAATAGTCTTGAGGATATAGACCTGGTAACGGACACTACCATGAAACGTAAGCTGGAAAACGAACTGAAAGGACCAATGTTCTTTGATGTAAAAAAATATCCCGCTGCTACTTTTGAAATCACCAGTATAACCCCCTTTCATCCATCTATAGGAGATGAACTTACGTTAAAAGATGCTACACATATCATAAAAGGTAATTTAACATTAAAAGCTGTTACCAAAAACATTTCCTTTCCTGCCAAAATAACGTTTAACCACAATAGTATCAACGCAATAGCTAACTTCAACATAGACCGTACCCAGTGGGGTATGACATACCGGGCAGATAAATCCCTGCAAGACAAACTGATCAGTTCGCAGGTAAATATCGTCTTTAATATCCAGGCTAACCGTTAGCTCCAGCCTGCTCCATTTTTTTTCTACGTGAAGCCAATAAAATATTTTAAATTTAGTAAACCCACGACATAAAACCGACTTCAATGGAAACTGGACGGGAAAGAGATGACCAGTTATGGCACAAAACTAAAACCAGGGCTGGATTTAAGTCACATCTTATCATATATCTCGTTGTTAATATGGGGTTATGGGCTGTTTGGTTTCTGACAGACAGTGATAAAATAAAAAATACACTATGGCCTGCATGGCTGGCACTGGGGTGGGGAACTGCATTGGCGTATCAGTATTTCAATGCCTGGCATAAAGACCGTTTCAACGATGCGCTGAAAGAACAGCAACATATTTGAGCCAAACAAAACTACAGCAGTATGATGGACCAACCTCAACGACTATTTGATGTGATTGCTTACCAATTAGCTAACTTTCCCAAAGAAGATATGTTAGCCGGTAAAGAAAATGGGCAATGGAGAAAGTACAGTACGAAAGAAGTAGCGGATATTACCCTCAAATTCAGCTCCGGCTTACTCAAATTGGGCATCAGAGCGGGTGTTAAGAACAATGAAGAAAAAGATAAAATAGCCATTATTTCGCCAAACAGACCAGAATGGCTACTAACGGACCTCGCCTGTCAACAGTTGGGAGCCGTACTTACCCCCATCTATCCCACTATCAGCGAACACGAACTGGCTTATGTACTCAATGATTCGGAAGCACGCATTCTTTTTGTAAGCGATAAAGAGCTGTTGGATAAAGTAACCGCCATGCGGGATAAATTTCCCACCATCCGTGAAATCTTTACTTTCAATAAAGTAGAAGGCGCCCGACATTGGAAGGAAGTGTTGGAACTGGCCGACGAAACAAACTTTGCCTGGATCAACAAAATAAAAGAAGATATTTCGCCAGAAGAACTGGTGACTATCATCTATACCTCTGGTACCACTGGCACCCCCAAAGGCGTAATGCTGAGCCACCACAATGTGGTGAGCAATGTACTGACCTGTAAGCCTTACCTACCGGTAAACAGCGATGCAAAAGCCCTTAGCTTCCTACCCCTGAACCATATTTTTGAAAGAATGGTCACCTACCTGTACCTCTCAGCAGGCGTACCTATCTACTATGCAGAAAGTATAGACACTATCGGCGACAATCTGAAGGAAGTAAAACCTACCATCTTTACTACCGTACCGCGGCTACTGGAAAAGGTATATGAGCGCATTATAGCTACCGGCCTGGAATTAAAAGGCATTAAACGGGCCTTGTTCTTCTGGGCAGTAAATATCGGCAAACAGTATGAGATCAATAAAAACCAGGGCACCTGGTACAACCTGCAGCTAAAACTAGCCAACAAACTGGTGTTCAGCAAATGGCGGGCTGCCCTGGGTGGAAATATACAAGCCATCGTAAGTGGCGCTGCCGCCTGCCAGGTACGGCTGCTCAAAATATTCACTGCCGGCGGCATTCCTATTATGGAAGGCTATGGACTCACTGAAACCTCTCCTGTTATCAGCGTAAATCGCTATAATGTAACAGACCGTATGTTCGGCACCGTTGGCCCGGTGATCAGTGATGTACAGATAAAAATTGCAGACGATGGAGAAATACTTTGCAAAGGCCCTAACATTACCATTGGCTACTACAAACGCCCAGACCTTACCGCTGATGCTATAAAGGACGGCTGGTTCCATACGGGGGATATCGGAATACTGGTGGATAACAAGTTTTTGAAGATCACCGACCGCAAAAAAGAACTTTTTAAAACCTCCGGCGGCAAATTTGTAGCACCACAACCCATAGAAAATAAGTTCAAGGAATCCCCTTATATAGAACAGATCATGGTAGTTGGGGAAGACCGCAAATTTACAGCAGCCCTCATTGTTCCCTCTTTTACTAATCTGCAGAACTGGGCTCAGAAAAAAGGCATCAATGCAGGCTCCAACGAAGCACTGATTGCCCATCCGGAAGTATTGGAGCTCTACAAACAAGCCGTAGACAAATACAACCAGTTTTTCAGCCACATTGAACAGGTAAAGAAATTCGTACTGCTTCCCCACGAATGGACGGTAGACGGCGGAGAGCTTACGCCTACCCTGAAAGCCAAGCGTAAAGTGATCCTGGAAAAATTCAAAAAGGAGATCGACGGCATCTATGCTCCAGCTAATGGAAAAGTAGATATAGAAAGTCTTTAAATTTTAATTTAATTGCCTTACTTTTGCCACCCGATCTCCGGATCTGATGGCCTCATAGTTCAATGGATAGAATAGAAGTTTCCTAAACTTTAGATACAGGTTCGATCCCTGTTGAGGCTACTAAATCAGTAATTCGCCCAATCTTAGTTGTACTAAGGTTGGGCGCTTTTCATCACTGGAGGGATGTTTCAAAGAAAAGGATGGTGAAAAGGAATGAAGCAGTTGTTTACCCAAAAACCTTACTCACCGGACAAACGTTTTCAAGTGCAAAAATAAACAGGTAACCCAACCCAGTAAATAAAAAACGAGCTACTTTTATCTTATAATAAAATTTAACACCTATGTTTCTGCCAATTTTTAAAAAAATCTCTTTTTTAGCCCTTACACTTGCCGCACTAAATTCATACGGGCAACAAAATTTACAAGACGTTACTGAACTCGGGAATATAACCAATAGGAATATTTTTTTATTAGGTAACAACAATGGCATAAGATTTCAATATGATATCGGTAATAGCTTCTGGGTTAGCACTCCCGGCATAAGCCTGATGTCTATTGGAGGTAACGGACCGGTGGCGCCAGCGTCGGGAGCCATCAATATATTGTTTGGTGGAAATGTTGGCCTGGGCATCACCAACCCCGCCAATCAACTTTCCCTTCCAAACAACAAGTATATTGGCTGGCAAAGCCCAGACGGTACAGGCGAACACGTTGCACTCAAAACCAATGCCTCCAATGATCTCACTGTTTATGCGGGCGCGCCAGACCGTTTATATATCCAATCTACTACAGGTAATGTGGGCATCGGTACCGCTGCCCCTCAATCGACCCTTTCCGTAGCCGGCACAGTTACTGCCAAAAGAATAAAAGTAACCACCACCGGATGGGCTGATTTTGTATTTAAACCCGGTTACCAGCTCCCTTCTTTACCGGAAGTAGCAGATTATATAGCGGCCCATAAACACCTGGAAGGTATTCCTTCAGAAGAAGAAGTACAGCAAAACGGTGTAGACCTCGGTGAAATAAATAAACAACTCCTGCAAAAAGTAGAAGAGTTAACCTTATACTTGATCCAACAACAAAAAGAAATAGAAGAATTGAAGACTGAAAGGAAAAAAAAGAGATGAAATAGAACAACTTCTTGAAAATTTTTCAGACGCCCGGTTTTTGTAGATCAAAAACCGGGCGTCTGAATGATATCGCCAAATGATCAGGAAAATAAATGCAATAAACAATCCAATTTAGATAAAATAATAGGCCACTTGCCTAACAACTAAAAAGTAGTTGAACTGAGTAGCTGCTAATAATCCGCCTGTCCTATATCAAGACGCTTTATTTTTCCGGCGGCATTGAAATAAAACTTAAAATATGTCTTAAAATCCCCCCATTGATCGCTATGGAAATATCCATATATATCCCGTCCATCATTCTCTACTTTATCGATACTGATAAACCTTTCATGCCCCAGAGCATGTTCAAAAAAAGGCCGGAATTCCATCTTATCTTCCTCATCATACAACTCCGGATTTTCAGTGAACAAAGCAAACCAGCGTTCATCGTCTCCTGTCTGTAAGGCGGTAATAGCTTGCCTTACAGCTTCATTGGTCAGTTGATCTGTATTCATAACTACAACGATTATACGTAAAAAAATCACGCACTGACATTTATCAGCAAATGCTATGTGGAACAAAGAAAAAAGACCTTATCGAACGGCGTTATTGTTCCGGACCGGCTACTATACTCATTTGCCTATACGGCGGGCGCAGGATAGCCTATTGCTGTATTATTCAGTCTATTCATAATCTTGATTTTTAACAATGATGAGTCGAAACTTGTTCGCGGCTCAGGCCATGTCGCCATCTATACCTATATTTTGAGAAGGGCTTCTTAGTGCTTTGTGCAATATCTTCCGGCAAGTGATATACCTGTTTGCTTATTACGGTATTGGCAGTAAGGTCTTTAAAAAACCGAGATCCACGATGTGCATATTATACAACATCATTACAGCCAGCGTGAGGGCTACTACCAACAATACCCATGCCTGCTGTCTGTAGCGGTCGGGATTGTTCCCCATTAACAGCAACACCATCAGCAAAGGGAATATCCATTGTATATAGGGTTGCCAGGGGGATTCTGCGGTGGTTGAAAAAGGTTTAAACCCAGACAGTAACTGTTCCATTTCTTCCTGGCGTTCCATAATAGGAGGTATTAGTATTAGATCCTGGTTCTCCATCCCCTTTACGGTAATATCTCCGTTACGGGATTTACTGATACTCGTAATTTCCAGATGGCTCAGGGAGAGATCCTGGGTAGCTTCCTGGATGCGGGTAATTCCATCTGCTGTTATTTCCACTGTAAAGCTCTCAAATAAGCCACGTTGTTTACGCAGATGAATATAGGTTAACCGGCCTACCTGCATTAGCACAATTAATACGCAGATACCGATGGAATAATGATCTCCTTGCCGGATCTGCCTATAATAGATAGCTACTACCACTGCAATGGTCAATAGGGTCGTCATCACTATACGCCGGTATACCTGCCTTCTGAGCACTACCCAACCATCAGGATGTATCTTAAATACGTTCATAATCCTGTAAAATAATAAAAGTGGCTGTACCGAACGTAAGCTTTTAAATGCGCAGGCTATTTCCTGATATGATCAACGGAGATAATGTTATGCTGAATAAAAGCGAGTAAGAGCCCGAAAAATGCCGCATGGATCAGCTGGGATGGAATAGCTTCCCAGTTTTCTATCATGGCAGTACCAAATATGAGCATTACCATTACTATACCGCCGGCTATCAACGATACCCTGGTAAATAGGCCCAACAACAGCAATAAGCCAATAATAAATTCTGCAATGGGTAGAGCATAGCTGAAAGGAGTTACCAACCCGGAAGGCAACATGGATTTATCGAAGCTCTTTACCATCCAGGCACTGAAGCCCTGAAGCTTGGGGAGCCTTACCAACCCATGCCCAAACATACTGGCGGCCAGCGACAAACGAAGCAGCAAAAATACGATAGCGTTATTTTTCATTTGTTGAAATTTTATATTACAACGATCTAAGGTTGGGCCGGCATTTTGCTTGTACAATCTTAGCAAATTGAAGCTGGTAGAAACCCGCTTACAATACAGCAGCATGCGGGTAGGGGAACAACAGCTGACCTGTTCCTGATAAAAAATGGCCGTATCGCGTTGCGATACAGCCATTCAATTCATTTTTGCCTGTTACTATTCCTCTTCTTCTTCGTCCTCTTCTTCACCGTCGTCTTCCAGCCATTCCATGTAAGAGTAATACCAATCTTCCAGTTGTTCCAACAGTTCCAGTTTCTTTTCCGGATCGTTCTTAAAGAACTCTTCTACGTTATCGATTTCATATACGATATCGATATAGGCAGTTTCTTCATCTTCTTCTACACGTTTGGCAAAGAAGCGGGGTTTTTCGGTATGAAAAATATATTCATTTTCCGGATCTGTAACCGGATCATCAGCGATCAGGAATTTAGGTAACTGTGCCATAAAGGAGTTGTTTTTTAATGATGTTGTACGCTTTTAAGCCTTACAAAAATATTGATAATTAGCTTATAAAAAACATGCAGTGGCAATGAATAAACTTTCAGATAAAATTTTACATCTTTATAGTCGTTAAAACCCATACCATATGCAGCAATATTGGATCAGGTGGGAGAATTGGATGAAGCAACATGCCCCCAAGTTGCTTTACCTTCTTCAACCCGGCGCTACACCTGAAGCAGTAGAATCTCTTGAAAAGCTTATTGGCACGGACCTGCCAACCTCCTTCAAAGCATTTTACGCCATACACAACGGACAACAAAAAAGTAAAACGGGCTTGGTAGATGCCGACCAGTTACTGGCAATAGATGATATCATTTTGCAGTGGTATCACTGGAAAGACCTCCTGGATGCCGGCACCTTTACCTGGCAGGACAGTCCTATCCTATCCGCTCCAGATACCGGCATTAAAAACGACTGGTGGAACCCTTTATGGATACCTATTACCAGCGACGGATTTGGCAACCATCTTTGTATAGACCTGGACCCTGCCCTTGAAGGCAACCATGGCCAGATCATTACACTGTGGCACGACGACAGCCACCGCGCTATTGTAGCATCTTCCCTCGAAGCCTGGCTGGAAGATTACCTGAACGCCCTGGAAAAAGGAGATTACATTTTTGTAAAGAAATGGGGGATTGTACATAAAGATACCTTCCTGAACTACAATGATTGATAATGCACCGGTGTACTGCCTGTCCACCGATTAAAAGCCCTGGTAAAAGCACTCAACTCATTATAGCCCAACATCCAGGAAATATCTTTTAAAGGATAATTACCGGAAGAAATATAGTAAATCGCCAATGAACAGGCGATATTCTGGTATTTCCCCCCTTCTTCTTTCAACTTACGCTGCAAGGCAAGCTACGCAGGCTCAGGTTAAAGGTGGTGGCTACTCGTTCAGTAAAGCCGTTCAGAGATAAGGAAGTGCCGCCGCAAGTGTAAGGGCTTCCCCTACAGTAATGCTACTTTGAATAATTACCCTACCGTTCCCAAAGCAGCCAACAGCAAAGCCTCGCCAACATGCAAGCCAAACAGGTCATCGTTGGTAAGCCTTGCGGCATGCAACCGTTTCTCTCATCGATAACATCGACGTATATACGGTGAAAGACGGTAAATTAAGCAGCCCAGTAAGGCATAATGCTATCCGGGAACAGCAGACACCGGTACTTTCCGGCACAACTGATCCGCAGAATCTGCCACAATATCTCCATGGTTATTTTTGATAACGCATAGATGGCAGCATCCGATAATAAGGAGAAGTTTACTACAGTTTTATTACAATTCTACAATACCTTCCGCTATGCGGGTCATATTATTCCGGTTCTCCTTACAAGGTGTAGGAACAGATAGATACAGACCTTTATCCAAAGATTTCGTAGGTATTGGTTGACACTCAATATACGAAATAAATACGATCCTTCTTGGGGAAAAACCTGGGCTATTCCTCAAACGTAACAAAAAAGCATATTTATAAAATTATGCCTGTCAGCAAACAATTGAAATGGCATTATTGTTGAAAATACGCTATCACAGATAATCATTTCTCAAACCATAAATATCTTAACATGAAAACTCCAAAACACATCGCAGGATTGTTACTGGCTATCTTTATTGGCGCAGTTGTTACCTTATCTGCCCAGCACGTTGCTGCCCAAGGCATCGACAATGCCGCTAAAAAAGTAGGTAATAAAACCGCCTCCATTGCAGTAAAGGGTACATCAACCCTTACAGATAAAGTATACAAAGGCAAAGAAGGCCCTAACGGAGAAACCGTATACATTGATAAAAAAGACCGGAAATTTATTGTAAACGAAAAAGGTAAAAAAGTATATCTGAAAGCATCACAGATACATAATAAAAAGAAAGACTAATTTCTTGCTGTTATACGGTGGCCGGCAGGATTTCCTGGCCGGCTTTTTAGTTGCCTTTTTTACCGGGTAACAGGGCCTGTTTGATGATAATTACATGTTTACCGGATAGTATTTGTTCCGTATATTAAATTCAGTTCTTATGCGCATTCAACCGGGCACCTGCTATAAAATAAATACACAAAAGATTACGTCTCTGCAACGGTTCGGTGAATATGAGTTTATAGTATTGGTGATACACGCCAATGACACTTCCGACAGCGTTGTTTTTGAGTTCAGGACAATACTCGGACCCCATAGCCGTGAACAGGAAATAGCTACCCGCAAGGCAGTAGAAACCCACGCCAACGGCTTTCCTATAGAAGATTTTACCGGGCGGCCACTGAACCTCATACAATTTGAAAAAGAAAGCTATTTCCTAAAATGGGTGGAGGCGGGCATAGCTATCCTATGCGATTGCAATCTTTAAGCCCGTTCTGGCTTACTCATAGCGCAAAGCTTCTATAGGGTCGAGACGGGAAGCCTTCTGGGCAGGGTAATACCCGAAAAACACGCCCGTAAAGGCACATACCACAAAAGACAATATGATAGAAGACTGGGATACCAGGGTAGGCCATCCTAAAAAGATGGTGATCAATTTGGCGGAGGTAACCCCCAGGATCACGCCGATAATACCGCCAGTAATGCTAATGATAATGGCTTCCACCAGGAACTGCAGTAAAATATCCATCCCCCTCGCGCCAATAGACATGCGCAGGCCAATTTCCTTGGTACGCTCTGTTACCGATACATACATGATGTTCATGATGCCTATACCGCCAATGATCAGAGAAATGCCGGCAATAGCTGTAAGCAGGATAGTAAGCAGGTTGGTAGTAGAACTGAGGGTTTTGATGAGCTCTTCCATCGTTCTCACCTGAAAATTATTTTCATCTGCGGGTCTCAGGCGGTGAGAGGTGCGCAGGATATCAGTAATCTCGTTAGTCGCTGCATCAGATGCTTTTTCGCTAATAGCAGAAGCATAGATACTCTGGAAATAGATAGTGGCCAGTATACGTTTTTGTACGGTGGTATATGGGCAGATGATGATATCGTCTTGGTCTTGCCCGAAAGAGCTTTGGCCTTTAGGTGCCAGTGTACCAATTACCTGCAGGGGAATGGAATTAAGCCTTATCACTTTACCTACAGGGCTTTCACCGCTAGGAAAGAGGTTGGTGATCACGGTTTGCCCCAGCAAGCAAACTTTGGCGGCAGTAGCTACATCTGCATCAGAGAAGCTGACGCCCTGATCTACCGTTAATTTCCGGATGTCGAAATAAGAGGGCGCTACGCCCTGCAAAGTGGTAGGCCAGTTCAGCGCACCGTAAATGGCCTGGCCCCGGGTAGATGCTACCGGCGATACTGCACTGATATATTCCGCATTCCTTTGGATCGCAATAACGTCTGCAATAGTAAGCGACTGATAGGTGTCGCCCCCTATCCTTACGCCCCCGGATACATTACTACTGGGCAAAATGGTGATCATATTAGATCCCATGCTGCTCAGCTGCGATTGGATACTTTCTTTGGAACCTTGCCCAATTGCCACCATGGCTATCACGGCTGCTACCCCGATGATAATACCCAGCATCGTAAGAAATGCCCGCAGTTTGTTACGCTGCAGGGCCCTCAATGCCAATACAATGAAATTAATAATGCTCATGGCCAATCAATTAATAATCGTCTGCCGGAGGCAGTGCTGCCAGCACTTCCCTGGCCGAACGCACGTTTTCATTTATAGTATCCCTTACCACCTTTCCATCTCTCAACATCACTGTTCTGTTGCTGAAAGCAGCAATGTCCGGTTCATGGGTCACAAATACGATCGTTTTACCTTCCTGTTGGTTCAGGTCCTGCATCAGGGCCATAATCTCATAAGAAGTACGGGTATCCAGGTTACCAGTAGCCTCATCGGCAAGGATCATCACTGGCTGGTTCACCAGCGCCCTGGCAATGGCTACCCTTTGTTGCTGTCCGCCGGAAAGCTGATTAGGCGCGTGCCCTTCCCTGCCTTCCAGTTTTACTTCCCGCAACGCATTCATAGACCTTTCTTTGCGCTCGTGCGCATTATATTTAGCATTGTAAAACAGTGGCAGTTCTACATTTTCCAATGCAGAGGTACGGGGCAGCAGGTTATACGACTGGAATACAAACCCGATCTTGTTATTACGCAGCCTGGCCAATTCGTTGCGGCTCATCTTACTCACATTCACGCCATCTAGCAGGTAATCGCCGGAAGTAGGTTTGTCGAGGCAACCCAGAATATTCAACAAGGTGGTTTTACCCGAACCGCTGCTTCCCATAATGGTAATAAACTCACCTGCATACACGTCAAAGGAAACACCTTTGAGGGCGCGTACTATTTCCGTGCCCATCACAAAATCACGTTTGATCTGCTTTAACTCCAATATTTTTTTGTTGGTGATCATCTTCTGCGCCCTCCTCCCATTTTTGGTAAAAACGGACTACTGGTGCCCCCTACAGCGATAACAGCGCCAGTTTTGCCCATCCCCTGTATTACTACATCGCTGGAATCCAGTCCGGATAGCACTTCTATATGCGTATTGTCATTCAACCCGGTTCTGATATGCCGCTGTATAAGGCTATCACCTTTAAGCAACCATACATAGTTGGAAGAACCCACCCGCGTGCCGGTCCTAAATTTATTGCCGGCACTGGTAGTATCCCTTCTTTCTCCCTGATTTCTCCTTACAGCTGGCTTAATAATATAATCCTTCAACAGATTGGAATCCGGTATAAACTTGAGCGCTTTTACCGGTAACAGGAGCACATTGTCTTTTTCTGCGGTATAGATGGTGACATTTGCAGTCATACCTGGCTTCAGCTTCAAATCGTTGTTAGAAGCATTGATGATGGTATTATACGTTACCACATTGGAGGAAACGGAGGGCTCCAGCCTGATCTCCTGTACCTTACCTTCAAATACATCTTCAAGATATGCATCTACGGTAAAGGTTACACGTTGCGAATCTTTCACATTACCAATATCCGCTTCATCTACACTGGCTTGCACCTGCATTTTGGTAATATCCTTGGCAATTACAAACAAAGTAGGTGTATTAAAGCTTGAGGCCACAGTTTGCCCTACGCTTACGTTTCTGTTGAGCACAACACCATCTGTAGGAGAATATATTTCTGTAAAGGAGAAATTTTTCAAAGCTGATTTCAATTGGGCGGCTTCACTGGCTACATTGGCTTTTGCCTGCCCAACATTATTAGTAGCTACATCATAGTCTGCTTTGCTGATAGCCCCGGTTTTATATAACAGCTCCTGGCGCTGAAAATTATTCTGGTTGTATATCAGGTTGGTTTGCGCCACCAACAGGTCGGCCCGAATCTGGTCTACCGAAGCCTGGAAGAGGTCTTTATCCAATTCGGCCAGTAGTTCGCCCTTTTTTACTGTTTTATTAAAATCTACGTAAATATATTTGATGGTACCGGATACCTGGGCACCTACAGCTACCGTATCCACCGGTTGTATGGTACCAGTAGCAGTAACGGAAGTGAATATATGCCCATATTCCGGTTTTATGATATCGAAGGCAATAGGTTCTTTTTTCTTTCTGATAAAGAAATACCAGATAGCCAGCACCAATAGTACAATTCCTATGGTTGTAATAATGCCTTTATATTTTTTCATACCTCATTTGCATTTATAGTGTTACCGGTATGCCCCTGTAAAAATCATATATCCTGATATCCAGCGCAGCAGTGTATTTTGCCTGCACATATGCCTGTAATGCCTGTATGTATAAGTTTTTCTGTTGTAGAAAAACTACGATATTGGCTGCTCCTACTTTCAGTTGTTCACTGGCAATCCTGTATCCTTCCTGCGCATATTTCAACTGTTCTACCGCTGCATCATACTGTGCCTGTGCACTGAGTACATTGATATACGCCTGTTCAATAGCTTGGGTAAGGTTAGTTTTGGTATCCTGCAATGTCAACTTCGACTGGTCTATTTCCAATTTGGCTTTTTCCACATTGGTTTTTACTACCCGCCGGGTAAAGATGGGCACCGATAGGGTAAGCCCTATCTGTTGGTAAAAATTATTGTCCAGTTGTTTGAAATAACCGGTGTTATTCAATCCGCCACCACCATAGGAAGAGCCTAGGGCGCCCCCGGCGCTCAAGGTAGGCAGGTAGCCGCTTCTGGCCTTTGCCAGATCCAGTTGTGAAATGGTGATACCCAACTCACTACTCTTTATTTCCGGGCGGTTTGCCAGGGCGGAGTCTTGTACTTCCTGCAGGGAATAAAGATGATCATTAGTGATAAGGGTATCCGGTTCCATGATCTCAAAATCGTAGCTGCTGGGTAACTGCAGCAATTGTTTAAGCACCAGTTTATTTTGCCGGTATTGGTTTTCATTGGAAATAAGCAGGTAACGGTCGCTTGCCAATTGGGCCTGCAACTGTATCAACGATACCAGGGCAATGCTGCCCACGTCATACTGTTGTTGCGCCTGGTTTACCTGGGCTTCTGAAGTAGTCACCACATCTTTTACATACACAATATTTTCCTTGACCAACAAAATATTCAGGAAAGCCTCGGTAATTAATATTGTGATATCATTGATTTCCTGGGTAACATTAAGACCGGCCACCCGTAGCAATAAATTCTTTTGTTTGATATCGTTGTTCAGATAATTACCTTGAAAAATGGTAACAGCTGAATTAACCCCATAAGCACCAGAAGTATTTACTTCATAGGGATAGCCACCAGATAAGTTCAGGGACTTCCCCGCATTCAGATTTTGAGTGAAAGACCCCGTGAGATCAGGTAATTTGGCGGCACGCGACAGCAATAAATCTTGCTCACTGCTTAATCGGTTCAGGCGCAAACTGTTTAATTGGATGTTGTTTTTCATGGCATAATCAAAACACTGCTGCAGCGTCCATTGTGCGGGAAGTCCCACAAAACTGCTGTCTTGGGCCATCAGCATGGGGTTGACTGAAAAAAACAATAAGAAAAAGATAATAACTGTTCCCGGCTGTCTGAAAAACATCATCGTTTAATCATTGATGTTAGTAAAAGCTACTACTGGAATAAGGGGCTAAATAGTACATCCAATATAGCGAATTATTCAGCTTCATACATCAATGGCACCTCCTTATTTTTTTCGTTTGCCAGTAGAAGTTAATAGTACCGCAACCTTACTACAATGACGCTTGTGGTACTGCCCCCCCCTGAGGTCATTCGTCTGCCATGCAATGTTGATAAAAACCCACGATGGAGATCTCCTGCCTGGGGCGGCAGTTTGTGCGGGCAATTGCTTTTATATGTATACTATTACGGTGCAGTATAAACGATTCAACTGCATGTTTTTTTATTCACATTAATACCATTATTTTTTCATACTGCATTCTTAAAAGTGGCATTAGACCTTCCGGTGCCTTCCGCAGACCGGTGTTGCCAATCTTCATCATAGTACACGAAAAATGCCATCCAGATAGTACGGGACCAACGCATAATAAGTGGTTGTAATATAATTAACAACAAGGCATTTACTCCCAGCCACCAGAAGATACGGTTATCATAAATAGAAAAACCAATAAACAGCCACCAGGCAATCAAACTGGCTACACAAACGGCGATAGACAAGGCATAACTCACATAGCCGGTACCATAGTAAAAGCCCACTTCTACTTCTATCTGCTGTCCGCATACGGGGCAATTGTCTGGCATACTAAGGCAATTCTTAAGATCGTAGGGATTTTGAGTGGTATAAATAGCACCACGTCTGCAACGGGCGCATTTGTTTCCCAATATGCTTTTCAGCAGGCTGGGTTTCTCATGATGTTTATCTGCACACATATAGTTGAATTTATCAGGAGATATTTTTCCGGAACTCTTCCGGTGTTACTCCTACGTATTTTTTAAAAAACTTGGTGAAGTAAGAATTATCTGCAAAACTGAGCTGCCAGGCAATAGACGAGATACTCATATCTGCATTGATCAATAACCTCTTAGCTTCCAGGAGCACTCTATCGCGGATTATTTCCCCGGCAGATTTGCCCAACATATGACGACAAAAGGCATTGAGATAATTAGGCGTTACATATAACAAAGCTGCATAATCTTTCGGCAGGCGGAGCTGCATATAATGCTGGTCTACCAGCTTACGGAAATTTCGCAGCAGTACATAATTATGCGGTGGCTCCTGCCTTGCCTGGTCCTGGCGACTGGCACGGGCAACCTGTATAAACATTTCCAATGTCAGTAACCGTAACATGTCTTGGTTATATACTTCCAATCCAGACATTTCCCGGAGCATAGATTCAAAGAGGTTGGTTATACCAGGAATTGCTGTTTTAGGTAACTGCACTACCCCTTCTGCGCTCACTCCGCTAAAAAACGGGAACCGTTCCACATAGGCGCCATCCTGAAGGAAAGCATTAAAAAAAGCAGCAGATACATTCATAATATACCCTTCTGTTTTACCAGTAAAAAACCAGCTATGCACCTGGCCTGGCACCATAAAATACAGCTGGCCGGCTTTTACAGGGAAACGCTCAAAATCAATCGTATGACTGCCACTTCCACCGGTAAAAAATGCCAGGTGATAAAAAGAGTGCCGGTGTGGAAAATGAAGGTCTTGATGAATGCCCAAGTACTCCGGAAACCGGGCTACTAGTATATCTTCAGATGCTGGTTTTCCCATGGCCAGCGAACAGATATCATATGTGGGAATAAGTGCCTTTGACATGATACATCGAAGGTACAAAGGAAGTAAAAAAACGGGTTGTGGTATTAGGGGCTTTAATGGTACTTTTTACCTATTGTTATTTTTACTGATGTAACAGAGGCGCGGAGGTATTTCCCCTTCCCCGCCTCTGTTTAACTATTGCATTATTATTTTACGTATTTCATTAACCACTCGTCCATTTCCCAAAGCATATGCAGGATACTTTCTTTAGCAGCGTATCCATGGGCTTCCTGTGGCAGGAATACCAGCCTGGCGGTACCGCCATTGCCTTTAATAGCATTATACAACCTTTCGCTCTGGATCGGGAAAGTACCGGAATTATTATCGGCTTCGCCATGGATCATCAGCATAGGCGTTTTCAGCTTATCAGCATAAGAGAAAGGAGACATTTTATAATATACATCCGGTATCTGCCAGTAGGTACGTTGCTCATTCTGGAAGCCGAAGGGCGTTAAAGTGCGGTTATAAGCGCCGCTGCGGGCGATACCTGCTTTAAACAGATTGGTATGTGCCAGGAGGTTGGCCGTCATAAAAGCGCCATAAGAATGGCCACCTACTGCTATGCGGTTTTTATCGCCAATGCCCATTTCTGTGATCTTTCCTACAGCTGCTTCAGCATTCATGACCAGTTGTTCAATAAAAGTATCATTGGGCTCTTTATCACCTTCTCCAATAATAGGCATTTCGGTAGCATCCATCACTGCAAAGCCGCGGGTTACCCAAAAAATAGGGGAACCATAGGTAACACGGGTGAATTTATAGGCAGAACCCCGTACCTGTGCAGCATCACTGGCAGATTTGTACTCACGCGGGTAAGCCCACATCAGCACTGGCAGGCGGCCATCTTTCGCAGGATCATATCCTTCCGGGAGATATAGCATTGCGGTAAGATCTACGCCATCCTGACGTTTATATTTAAGCAGTTGCTTCTGTACACCTTTAAGTTGTGGTTGTGGATGCGGGAAAGCTGTTAACGCTACAGAAGTTTTCTTCTTCAGGTCTTGTAAATAATAGTTTACGGGAGATGTAACCGATTCACGGGCTATCACTACCACGAGTTTCGCCGGATCGATGATATCTGCCACCTGTTCGTAGTACGGAGCCTGAGAGCGCCACAAGATGTGCTGTTTATTGTTATCCAGGTTATAGGTAGCCAGGAAAGGGCGGTCTCCTTCCGGAGAGGCGCCGGGTGCGGTCATCAGCAGGTCGTGTGCAGATGATACATATAACACGGACCTGTTGTACTGGTTCCGGATCATCACTGGCTCTCCCGGATCATTATAACGGTCGTTTTCTGACCTGTCGATCAGCGTAACGGGCGCTTGTGCGGGATGAGAAGGATCAATACGGCTGATATGCACCTTCTGTTGTGCGTTATTGGCGTCAGTTACCAGCGCTAACTGGGTGTTGGCCCAGCGGATGCCATCAAAACGGTTCACTGTTTTTACCAGGATCTCCGGCGCAGCAGAAAAAGGCGCTGTTATGGTATTTACCATATCGCGGAAAGGCACGTCTTTCTTAGGATCACCGCCATCGAGCGCCTGTACCCACCAGATGGTAGCCGGGGCGTCGTTCCGCCAGGAAAAATGACGAGGATAGTTGCTGGTAGCATCGAAACCTTTGGGTCTTACTTCATCCAGCGGATTGCTGGCTAACTGCTTTACCAGTTCACCATTTGTTTTCCAGATTTCTACATTAGTAGGGAAACGATTAGCACCCACCAGATAAGAATAAGGACGGTGCAAACTTTCCATCAGCAAATACTGATTATCCGGAGAAGGAGCAGCCTTTGCATAAATAGCTGGCTTGCCAATAGTTTGTTCTCCATTATCGCTGATAATAACAGGCTCGGATTGAAAATAGTAATCAAAAAGCTGTTCATCATATTGATTCTTAAGCATATCCTGGTAAGTGGCTGCCGGTGCTGCCTTGCCACTGGTTTGCTGTACCGTAGGGCCTTCCGGGGCCAAAGGCCTCTCCGGCGCCTTGCCGATACTGCCTGGTACTGCCAGTGCGAGCACCCGGTTATCATCAAGCCAGGAGAAAACATCGCCAATAATATCATTGAGCCGGCGTTTACTCCATTGCGTAGCCGCGCCGGTAGCAACATCTGCTTTCCATAAAGTAATGCTGCTGTTATCTGTTACCGCAAAGGCAATGCTTTTGCCGGAGGGCGACCAGCTTACATGACTGATCCGTACATTAGCAGGCAGGCCTGTAACCGGATACTCTTTAGTACCATTTACCAGTTTAATACGTATGCCCGTTACATAATTGGCCCTGCTGGGACCAAAGTTAGCCGGGTTAATACGTAATCCTGCCAACCGGTATTCCGGCTGCGATAACTCTTCTATAGTAGGATAACTGGTACGGTCCATTACCAGCATTATATCTCCTTTACTGTTGAAATCCACCAGCGGTGAAGGAGCCGCCATGGCCAATTCCAGTATACTTTGGGGAGGAGTCTGATACTTTAGCGCGTCCTGTGCATAGGTACGGAATGCCACAAATAGTGACAATGACAGCATTAGTTTTCTCATATAGCAGTTGATAATTAATCACCAAGATTGGCAAAATAAACTTATTGCCACAGCAATCAAAGCAGAAAATGATGAATGACGTACATTAAAGTTATCAAGCATATCAAAAAGATCCCCCAAGCCGGTATCGCACCAAAAAAATTACAATGCTGGCATACAGATCCGCCAGAATAGGCAATTGTGCAACATATCGGCTAAAATACCCATTACTACCTGCAAACTATATTTGAAATTTTAAAAATGATATTATCTTTGTAAACATCAGATGATATGATGAACGTAACTACTTCTCCTTTAAAACGACTCAGCCTGGCAGAGGAAGTGGCCAACCGGCTGCAGGAACAGATCGTGTCTGGCAGCTACAAAGTAGACCAGCAGCTCCCTACAGAACCGGAGCTGATGTCTCAATTTGCTGTAGGCCGTTCCAGTATCCGGGAAGCGGTAAAACTACTGGCACACCGGGGTCTGGTACGGGTACAACAGGGACTGGGAACTTTTGTGCTATCCCAAACAGGGACTGGGGAGCCTTTATCACAAAGGTTGCAGCGGGCAGAGTTTAAGGACCTCAATGAGGTACGCTACCTGCTGGAAGTAAAGATTGCTGAAAAAGCAGCTATCCACCGCAGTAATAAGGATATAGAAAGAATGAAAGGATTCCTGAAAAAACGGTATGAATATGCCAGTAATAATCAACTCGAAGCTTGCATACAAGCCGATATTAATTTCCATAATGCCATTGCAGAAGCGGGCAAAAACGAAATTATGAGGGACCTTTATAAAACAGTAGCAGAGCAATTGAAACAATCGTTTATTATACGTTACGGTAATACGGAAGTATTTCTGACCACCCAACATTTTCATGATGGCCTGCTACAAAGCATTATAGACAAAGATCCAAAGAAGGCGCTAATATGGGCCACCAAGATCAGTAATAAAAATCAATAATCCGTTCAACTAATTTTTTACCCTTAAACATCAGATGATCTGATCTCAAAAGAACAGCCATGGCAACAACTTTAACAGAAAAGTCCACGACTGCCGCACATGATACAGCCCAGCAAATGGTACTGTCTATTCTAGTGGCGTTGAGCTTTACCCATTTTCTGAACGACACCTTACAATCGCTTATTCCTGCTATGTATCCGGTGTTGAAAGGTTCCCTTAAACTGAACTTCTCCCAAGTAGGATTGATTACCCTTACCTTCCAGATGTCGGCCTCCCTCTTGCAGCCACTGGTAGGTTTTTACACCGACAAAAAACCACAGCCCTATTCACTGGCTATTGGCATGGGTTTTACCTTGCTTGGACTCGTAAGCTTATCCATGTCGCATAGTTTCCCCATGGTATTATTATCCGTAGGACTAGTGGGCATTGGTTCTGCTGTATTTCACCCCGAAGCTTCCCGGCTGGCTTATATGGCCTCTGGCGGCAAGCATGGCATGGCGCAGTCGCTGTTTCAGGTAGGCGGTAATGCCGGCAGTTCATTAGGCCCCTTGCTGGCAGCAGCGGTTATTGTTCCCTTTGGCCAGTTCCACGTGATCTGGTTCTCTGTGGCAGCCTTATTGGCAATTGTGGTGATGCTGAATATCAGCAAATGGTACATGAACAATACCCATCGTATTAAACCTAAAAAAGTGGCGCACCAAACCCATCAACCAACACTGTCTACTACCCGTGTAGTGGTATCGTTGTTGATCCTCCTGGTGCTGATCTTTTCCAAATATTTTTACATGGCCAGCATGACCAGCTACTATACGTTTTATCTGATAGACCGTTTCCATATTTCCGTACAGAGCGCACAGGTATATTTATTTATCTTCTTATTTTCCGTGGCAGCCGGCACATTCATTGGCGGCCCTGTTGGCGACCGTATCGGACGTAAATATGTGATCTGGATTTCCATTTTAGGGGTGGCGCCATTCTCCTTACTGCTACCGCATGCTTCCCTGCTGTGGACTGCTGTATTGAGTGTATTCATTGGCGTTATCCTATCATCTGCATTTTCCGCGATCCTCGTGTATGCCCAGGAGCTGGTACCCGGTAAAGTAGGCATGATTGCCGGCCTCTTCTTCGGATTGGCCTTTGGCATGGCCGGCGTAGGATCTGCTCTCCTGGGGCGTCTTGCCGATGCTACCAGCATCGCCTATGTATACGAGGTATGTGCTTACCTCCCACTGATAGGATTATTAACAGGATTCCTGCCTAGTCTGGAGAAAAAACGTTGATATTAGCTATTTGCGGATTGTTTCGGAAAATAGGTTATAGTATACTTTATTTTGCTGAGGGTGTATCAATAGTCCGGTACACCCTTTTTTATGGCAATGCTCAGCCCCTGTAATATACCTTCTTCAACAAACACTTACCGGCGCCATTTATCTGGCTGAGCAGACCAGGTAAATGGGTGATCTGCAAAAACAACCTACTGGCGGACAATATGTCTTATTTTAGGGCGCTCCCTACGGGTAGGGAGTGTTTCCTTATAGTAAATTTGAAAGACTGCAAATGAAAACCCATGAGGTGTTTTTTTTATTTATCTTTGCTTCCTCTATTAGTGATTTACGAACAGTTTTTTCATGAAAGCATTTAATTTTTTTATTCTATATCGCCTGCCGATCGGTATTTTGTTGTTAATAGGCGGTATTGCTCTGGGTATATCCGTAGGCTGGTGGGAAGCCACCATTGTGCTGTTGCTGGGTGTTATCTGCCTGACTACCCATGTCTTGTTTGGCCCCATGCGGCTGGTACAGGAAGCGGTAGAAGCTGGTGACCTTGAAAAGGCCAATGCCCTGATGAACCAGGTAAAATTTCCTACACTGCTGTATAAACCTATCCGCTCTGTATATTATTTTATGCAAAGCAATATGGCCATGTATTCCAACGACCTTGATAAGGCCGAAGCCACCATCCGCCAGAGTATCAGCTCCGGCAGTCCGATGAAGGAGTACGAAGGCATGCAGTATTTCCAATTGGGTACTATCGCCTATCAGAAAAATGACCTGAAAACGGCTGATCAAAACCTGAAAATCGCCATGCGTAAAGGCTTGCCAGATAAAGAAAATACTGCCGCCGCATTATTAACGCTGGCTTCTATTGCGGCTAACCGCAAAGACTTCAAGTCTGCTAAAGAATATTTCCGCAGAGCCAAGGCACAAAAGCCTACTACTCCACAGATCGTAAGCCAGATCAAAGAAATGGATAAATATATTTCCCGCATGCCGGGCTAACTTTTAGCCTTTGGCTACTGGTAATTAGTATAAAAAATGCAGCGAAGATGAAATAAACCGTTTTGTCTTTGCTGCATTTTTTATTAGCCCAACCTATCATATCGTCACAAAGCAAATTAATCACCTCCTGGATGAAAATAAAACTTTACGCCACCCTTCTCCTCACCGGCTTATACACCGCCGTTACCGCACAGGATTCTAGCCGTATCAGCCAGCTGAACGAGGTAATTGTTACCGCCACAAAAGGACCACAAAAAGCCAGTGAAACCGGCAAAGTGGTGACCATCCTTACCCGAGAGTACCTGGAACAGAATAGTGGCCAAACCATCGCCAGCCTATTAAACCGTCAAACAGGGCTCATTATCAATGGCACCGAAAACAACCGGGGCACCTTTCCTAATATATACATGCGCGGCGCAGCCAATGGCAATACCCTCCTACTCATAGATGGCATTCCGGTAAATGACGCCTCCCAGATCAATAATACCTTCGATCTCAATTTTATTACACCCGACCAGGTAGAACGCATAGAAATACTCCGCGGCAGCCAGTCTACCCTATATGGCTCCAATGCAGTTGCCGGGGTCATCAACATCATTACCCGGAAAACCGGAGATAAGCAATTTGGTATAGGCGCATCTGCCAGTTATGGCAGTTACCGCGACTTCACCAGCAACATAAACGTACATGGCCGCCTCCAGGATTTCTCATATCTAGTAAGCTATCAACATGAAAATACCAGGGGCTTTTCGGATGCCTACGATTCTACTCACCGGGCTGGATTTGATAACGATGGCTTCCATCAAAACAGCCTCTTCACCAAACTGGGACTCAATATCGGTTCACGGTGGAACCTGCATTACCTGCTCAATTTCAGCGACTATCACCACAACCTAGACGAAGGCGCCTTCAAAGACGAAAAAGATTATACCGGCAAATCCCGGTTCTTACTCAATGGGCTCAGCAGCGAATACCGGTTCAAAAAAGGCTCCTGGCATTTCCTCTACAGCTACCAGCGTAGCCACCGGAAGATCCTCAATGATTCTTCTTACGTAGGTGCAGGTGCGTACGCCATCTACGACAGTTCCTTGTTTGCTGCAAATACCCACCAGTTTGAAACGTATGTGAACTGGGATATCAATAAAAAGATACGGCTCATTGGCGGAGGTACTTTCAACCGGTCATCCACCAACCAACAGGATTATCTCCTGAGCAGCTTCAATCCTGTACCCGATACTACGCTATTATCACCGGATAGCTCCCATACCATACAAACCAGTTTATACGCCTCCTTCCTGTTGCATAATCTGGGCGGGTTTAACCTGGAGCTTGGCGGCCGGCTAAATCATCATAACCTGTATGGCGGAAATCAAACTTTTTCCTTTAACCCATCTTACCTGATCCAACATCATCATAAACTATTTGTAAATATTTCTTCCGCCTATAGTGTACCCAGCTTGTACCAGCTATATGCAAAAGATTACGGCAATACCGCACTGAAACCGGAAACCACCGTGAGCTACGAAGCTGGTTATCAGGCCAGCCTGGTACAAGGAAAAGTGGATTTCCGGATAACAGGCTTCTCCCGGCAAACCCGTGATCTCATCATCTTCTATTCAGACCCGGTTACTTATGCCGGCCAGTACCGCAACGCCAATAAGCAAAAAGCCTATGGGGCCGAACTGGAAGGCAGCTGGATGATTGCCCGTGGGCTGGTGCTCACAGCTAACTACACCTACGTAGATGGCCGCATCAACATTAACCAGGATGGTAAAGACACCTCTTATTATAATCTGTACCGGATACCCAAACATGCCCTGAATGCAACGCTGGGCTACCAGGCTACACCCGCTTTGTATGTAGCTGCCATCGGCAAATATATAAGTCAGCGGTATGAACAAACCACGCGTTTAGGTGATTATTATACCTTGAATTTATACGGTGATTATAAATTCGGTAACTTGCTGAAAATTTTCGCCGGGTTTGGGAATATTACAAATTATCAATATTTCGATATTTCAGGCTATAATTCAAAACGCTTTAATTTTAATACCGGGATTGTATTTAATTTATAAATATTAAAACCAACATAATGTCTTTAAAGAATCTTAATCCGCGATTTGGTGTATTGTTGCTTTTCATTTTGGTGGCAGGGATTTTACGCGTCGTATTAGGCGCAGATACCAGCATGTCGCCAATAGCAATGTTTTCCCCGGTAGGCGCCATGGCTTTATTTAGCGGTGCTTCCTTTTCGCAGAAATGGAAATCTTATGCTTTCCCTTTATTAACCTTGTTCATTAGCGATGTGATCCTGATGCAGGTTTTTCATAAAGAATATGCTGCAGGTTTACTGTACAAAGGCTGGATATGGAACTATGCCAGCTTTGTGCTGATGGTACTGTTGGGTCAACTGCTCATTAAGAAAGCTAGTGTAGGCAATATCGTGGTAGCTTCCTTTAGCGCAGCGCTGATCCACTTCCTCGTATCCAACTTTGGTGTATGGGTAAGCGGCTCTACTGATATCACCACCAATTTACCCTATACCCGCGATATAGCCGGTTTAACCAAATGCTACATCATGGGCATTCCTTACATGAAATATTTACTGGTAGGTAATCTGATCTACAGTGCAATTTTCTTCGGCAGCTTTGAACTGGTAAAACGTAGGCTGCGTTTTGCCCAATAATAGTTATAACTTTATTTTTTAGAGATTTAGTACCCGACAAATAAATATATTTGCCCGGTATTAAATCTCTAAATTATTATAGGGAAATCCATTCCGCATCAGTATTCTGTTGTCAGCTACAGTCATCCGGCTGTTATTATCACCTATATACAAAAGCAGACCTAATAAATCATTCATCATGCGCAGCATTACACGCAAATTTCAATTATCACTTACTGTAGCAGCTTTTGCTATTGCAGGATTAGCTTCCTGCTCCAAGAACAATGAAGCGGCAGTTATTGTACCACAAATTATAGCCCCCGGACTGAAAGATGGTAAAGATACTATTTACATAGGCGACAGCAGGGTATTAAGTCCTTCGCTGGCTGATGTAAAAAATCCCAGCTTTCTTTGGCTGGTAAATGGGAAAGAAGTAAGTACCGACTCTATCTATACCTTTACAGCTACCGAAAGAGGCGATTACACCATCTCCTACAAGATCATCTCCGGCAACAGTCTCAATACCTACTATTACAGCATTAAAGTATTAGGCAAATTCGAAAATGGATTTTTCCTGGTCAATGAAGGCTGGCTTGGACATGAGCCGGGAGACGTGAACTTCTACCGCTATGGCGAAGATTCTGTATATCAGTATGTTTTTCAACGTAATAATCCAGGTAAAACCTTAGGCACTACTACCGAATATGGCGCTATCTATAACAACAAATTTTACCTTATTTCCAAACAGGGCGTAGGTTTAGTAGTAGCCGATCCTGGTACGATGAAAGAAATTGGCCGGATAGATAAACTCCCTGCCAACGGTAATGCCTTCGTAGGTATCAACGAAACTACTGGCCTTATAGGCACAATCGACGGCCTTTATCCCATCAACCTGCAAACATTAGCGATAGGAAACAAGATCAACGGCGTAAGCGGCCAGATTGGCGGTATGATCAAAGCTGGTGGATATGTGCTCGTTATGTCGCAATCACAGGGAATAGTAGCCTTAAACAACACAGATTTCAGCGTAGCCCAGGTATTGGGTAAGGCAGACGTAGGCTTTTCGGCCACACCGGATGGTACCGTATGGGCAGGTAGTAACCAATACCTGTTTGGCATTAATCCGCAAACCCTTGCCATAGATACCGTAAACGTACCCTTTAACGTATATGGTTCCTGGGGCGCCTGGAATGCCGGTATGCTCAGTACTTCCACCATCGAAAATGCCGTATTTGTAGGTAAAACCAACAGCTGGGGCGCCGGCGGACGTGAAATTTATAAATATCAAGTAGGCAACCCTGCCTCCCTGCAAACACCTTTTGTAACAATTCCTGTTGGCCGTGAATTATATGGTGCCGCGCTGAGATACAATACCAATAACAATACCCTGATCGTAACGGATGTAAAATCGGGCTATGGCCAAAATTACGCCGACAACGCACTTTATATCTACGATGCCAGCAACGGCAATTTAAATAAAAGCGTAGCTTACAGTGGCTTTTTCTTTCCTGCCATGCCTGTTAGCTTTTAGGAACCGGCACCCATTAGGTAGTAGCAGAAAGAAAGCTATTCAGTAAATAAGTGGCTGGCGCTATTTTAGCCGCCAGCCACTAAAAGCCCAGACGATGTTGCATTTAATTACTGGTGGGGCCAGATCCGGAAAAAGCAGTTATGCACAGGAACTGGCCTTATCCATGAGTGCCCATCCCGTATACGTGGCTACCGCCAAAATATGGGACGACGAATTTGCCGAACGTATACAACGCCACCAGAAAGAGCGGGGACCAGCATGGGTTACCTATGAAGAAGAGCTATATATCAGCAAATTACCGCTCGGAGAACAAGTGGTGGTAATTGACTGCGTAACTTTGTGGCTCACCAATTTCTTTGAGCAATACGCATACGATGGCGACAACACCTTACAGGCCATGCTGGCGGAAATAACCACCCTGGAAAAATATGCGGGGCTCCATTTAAGTAATTTCATCGTTGTGACCAACGAAATAGGAATGGGCATACACGCCGATACAAGAGCCGGCAGAAAGTTTACCGACTTACAGGGCTGGGTAAACCAGCACCTGGCACGCATCGCCAATACGGTTACACTAATGGTATCGGGCATACCAGTTGTAATAAAGCAATAAATCAGGAGGCATGATACACAATATCAGGATTACACCTGTTTCGCAGGCATTGAGAACAGCATTACAGGATAAGATAGATCAGAAAACCAAACCGCCAGGCTCCCTGGGTAAGCTGGAAAACATTGCTTTACAGGCAGGTTTGGTACAGGAAACGTTATCACCGGTAATAAAAAATCCTGCTATTATTGTTTTTGCAGCCGATCATGGTATTGCAGCCGACGGACAGGTAAATCCGTTTCCTCAAGCTGTTACTGCGCAAATGGTATATAATTTCTTACAGGGTGGTGCGGCCATTAATGTTTTTTGCCGCCAGCACCAGTTAGATCTAACGGTAGTAGATGCAGGCGTAAATCATGAATTTCCGCCCCATCCACTGCTAAAAAACCGCAAGATCGGCATGGGCACCCACAATTTCCTACACATGCCTGCCATGTCGCTAGACCAATGCAAATTGGCCATGCAGGCCGGCGCAGAGGAAGTAAAGCTATTGCACGATAAAGGCTGTAACATTATTGGCTTTGGAGAAATGGGTATTGGCAATACCTCAGCAGCAGCGTTGTTAATGAGCCATTTTACCCAAATACCTGTGGGTGAATGCACCGGTGCAGGTACGGGTAGCAATGCACAACAGCTTGCACAAAAACGGGCCATTTTACAGCAGGTAGTAGCCAAACATGCCCGCCCCGCTTCTCCGGAACAGGCCCTGGCCACTTTTGGCGGTTTTGAAATTGCCATGATCTGCGGCGCCATCCTGCAAGCGGCCTCCCTACAAATGCTGGTGGTGGTAGATGGCTTCATTGTTACCGCTGCCCTGCTGGTAGCCGCCCATATGCAGCCGGCTGTAAAAGACTATTGCATTTTCGCACATTGCTCAGAAGAAAAAGGACACAAGGCCATGTTACAATACCTGGAAGCTACTCCTTTATTACAAATGGATATGCGCTTGGGTGAAGGCACCGGGGCGGCACTGGCCATGCCTGTGATACAAAGCGCCGTTGCCTTCCTGGAGGGAATGGCCAGTTTTAACAGTGCACAGGTGTCAAATCGTACCGTATGAAAAAACAGTGGCAGCTATTGCTAACCGCTATCATGTTTTATACCCGTTTACGCATTCCTGTTAACATTCCCTATCATCCGGATATGCTAAACCAGGCCAGCCGCTTTTTTCCACTAGTGGGCTGGATAACGGGCAGTATCATGATAACTGTAATATATATATTGGGCAGTATTGCACCTCCCATGATCAGTATCCTGCTAGCTATGATTACCGGCGTGTGGATTACCGGCGCTTTTCACGAAGATGGATTTGCCGATATGTGCGATGGATTTGGCGGCGGATGGACCAAAGAAAAAATCCTGGAGATCATGAAAGACAGCCGTATAGGTACTTATGGTACAATCGGCCTCTTACTGATCATGGCTCTCAAATTTTTAGCATTAGCGGAAATGCGGCTGCCTATCGTCATGCTTACCATTATCAGTGCCCAGCCCCTGAGCCGTTTTGTGGCGCTCACAGTGGTATACACCCACAAATACGTGCGGGAAACCAGCGATAGCAAAGCCAAACCTATTGCCAGAGGTATCTGTTTTTCTGACCTCTTGATAGCAGCGCTATGGGGGTGGCTACCTTTTATTATCGTAGTGGCATATCTCCAAAACTATACGTTGCTGCTAACTATTCCCGCTTTATTACTAGGGCGGTGGTACCTGGTAAATCTTATGCAGAAATGGATTGGCGGCTATACCGGCGATTGCCTGGGCGCCATACAACAGGTATCCGAAGCGATCATCTATTTATGCTTTTGTATTCTCACATGGAAATATATATAATCCGGCATACCACCCCGGCTATTGAAAGTGGTATTTGTTATGGCGGCGGTTCCGATGTGGATGTAGCCCCAAGCTTTGAAACGGAGGTAGCCAGGTTAAAACCATTGCTGCCTACACAAGCAGTAGATGTATACACCAGCCCGCTGCAACGCTGCGAAAAACTGGCGGTAGCATTGTTCGGCGATCATTACACCAAAGATGACCGGCTAAAGGAAATGCATTTCGGTAATTGGGAAATGCTACCCTGGGACCAGATTAGCCGCAATGCCCTGAACAGGTGGGCCGAAAATGTAGTATTTGAGCATATTCCGGGAGGAGAAAGTTATGAAGAACTATACACCCGCAGCATTGCTTTATTAGACGAACTCATCATTAAAAACAGGGATGTTGTTCTCATTACGCATGGCGGAGTAATCCGCTCTATACTTGCGCATGTAACCGATACACCATTGGTAGATGCATTTGACCTGGCAATAGATGTAGGCAGGATTTCTCATTTACAGGTAAATGAAGAGGGTATAAAAGTAATTTTTTCTAATTTATAATTAGATGTATAAGAATTAATTATGCAATTATTTTTAAATATCCACCCAAAAAATAAAAATACTAGTAAATCGTGCTAACTTTATGTTTGCATCGTATATAAAAGCACATCATAAAATCTGATATAATGACAACATCTTTTCTGAATATTCCGCTTTTGTTTTTGCAGGAAGTAGGTATCAAAGAATTACTGCTGATAGCATTGGTAATACTGTTATTGTTTGGTGGTAAAAAGATACCTGAATTGATGCGCGGTTTGGGTAGCGGCATACGTGAATTTAAAGATGCCAAAGATGAACCAAACAAGAAAGGAAGAAACGCTGATGCAGATGCAAAGAGCTAATTAAATTCCTTGTTATAAAATACGATAAAAGCAAATTGTGCATTAACTGCGCGATTTGCTTTTTTGCTCAAGCGGCAATCTCTATTTTACCACCGTCAACTCCTATCTGTTTACTGATTCATATCGCTTTTAAATATGCCGTGATTCCCCAGTTCACGATGGCCATTTTTTCTACTGACTTCACGAAACCGGAAGAAAAAATAAAACTAATAGACAATACCGCTCCCATCAACTCTGTGCTGCGCCTGCCTTCCAGGTAGCTGAACACCAGTCCCCATATCATTCGCAAAGGAGGTCCATTCACAAAACTGATCTGAATAATGATATCCTCCGTCATATAAGTAGTAGTAGTTATAACAATATAGGCAGCATTCTCCCTATATTTACACAAAAAAGTGTCCATGTTCAGTATCGACCAAATTCTGGCAGTTACCTTTACCTTATTTGCGGTGATTGATATCGTTGGGTCTATACCGGTACTTGTATCCCTAAAAGAAAAACTGGGACATATAGATGCCGGCAAAGCCACCATCGCTTCAGGCATATTAATGATCTTATTCCTGGTAGTAGGAGAACCCTTCTTAAAGCTGTTGAGCGTAGATGTGCATTCCTTTGCAGTAGCGGGGTCCATTGTTATCTTCGTAATTGGCCTGGAAATGATTCTGGGCATTGAGTTTTTCAAGGGCGATCAGGATGCCAAGGCCGGCAGCATAGTGCCAATTGCCTTTCCACTGGTAGCGGGTTCCGGTACCCTCACTACCATTATGTCGCTCAAAGCCAACTTCGGCGGGTATAACATCCTGGCAGGCATTTGCTTTAACCTGATAATCGTATACCTCGTACTGCGCAGTTTAAACTACATAGAACGCTTATTGGGCAAGGCAGGACTGATGGTATTACGTAAGTTTTTCGGAGTAATTCTGTTAGCGATCGCAGTAAAAATATTTAAAAGTAACATCAATCTTTAATGTGATTTGGGATTATACTATAGAAAATGTAGATTTGCGCCAGTTTATGGCCTCGTAGTACAATGGATAGTATAAGAGTTTCCGAAGCTCCAGATTCAAGTTCGATTCTTGACGAGGCTACAAATTTTTCGCGAAGGCGCCGATTTTACCGGCGTCTTCGTCATTTTTACCAGATTGGTTGTCGCAATGGTTGACTCTACCCCCCGTTATCATTTAGCAATTTTCATAATTTAATTAGCCTTAATCGGAGATTCTAAACGAGGTTAACAAGTGAAGCTTAAACATCTTAAAGAACCGCCGTGCTGGGCCAGCATATCACAGTTGATCTTTATTACCTGATAACCATATTGGGATAATGCTTTTTCATTTACATTATTATAGTACATGGTTCCTTTCAGGTTGGTTAATGTGTATTCCGGCAGGATGACCATTTAACCGCAGAAAATTAACACAGCAGCCGTTAGCCGCATAGGTACAGCATTTCTTTTTAGCCGCACTGGAGAGGGAAAATGGAATACAGCTGAAGGAGGCAAAGTCTTACCCCAGATAAAACTCCAAAGAAAGCCACAGTATAATTGTATTTGCAAATGACAGAAAGGCTATTCTTTTCTTGATGAACTTAATTCACCAGTAGTTGACAGCAATTTTATAAATTGCGCATCCAATATTAAATTCAATTAGCTTATAAGCTTTCGAAACAATATTACTATCAGTAATTATGCTAGAATTGTTTGTTTTTTAGACCCTTGTACATATTTTTACGTGCTCAAAGTCCGGGAATTCCCTTGTGTTTGAGAATAAATATAGCACCTGAATGAACGAAAGAAAAAAATTTTACAACCTACAAGTTTGCAGGGGTATTGCTGCCATAATTGTGTTATTGGCACATGCTAATCTTTTAATTAACAAAGATATATTTTCCGGCTTCTTCATTGTTGGCTGGAGTGGTGTAGATTTCTTCTTTGTACTAAGTGGGTTTATAATCTATTATATAAACATAGATTGCATCGCCCAAAAAAATACATTTAAAGAATATTTATCTAAAAGATTAATTCGTGTATATCCTATATATTGGGTATATACATTCTGTGCTATTCTCTTACACGTTTTACTTTTTAGATTTTCTAATATAAAACTTATAACTTGGATAGATTTAAATGCCTTGTCCTTATACAAGTCAATATTATTATATCCAACTCATGTCACAGCCAACGAAATGCCTATTCTTCCTATTGCTTGGACATTAAGTTACGAAGTGTTATTTTATATTATTTTTGGCATATGTATACTGGTGGGTAGAAAGTTTTCTGCCTATATAATTCTATTCTGGATTATTGGAATATTATTAAAAATGTTCAGTATTATAAATACAGCCAATAATCCGTTATTAGAAACACTGTTTAGTGATAGAAATTTTGAATTCCTTTATGGTTGTCTAATTGCAGAATTAACTTTACTCAATAAAATCATTAATAAAACTTCGCAATCAATTACTATTTTGTCGATAGCTATATTATTTTTAGCTGTTTCTTGGATTAACGAAGCTTTTACATTAAATATAGTCCCCAAAAGAGATATTCTAACTTTTGGCATCCCATACAGCTTAATCATTTACGCTCTCATTTCATTGGATACGTTTAAAATCAAGACCAGATTTAAATCCGGTCTTGTATACTTGGGAGATGCATCATATTCTATATACTTAACCCATTTTATCGGCATTGTTATCTTAAATTCCTTTATCCATAAATTTATTACCAACGATTACGCTATTTTTCTTATAATCGTAACAATCTTAACAGTACTAGGTTGCTGTTGTTATAGCTATATCGAAAAACCAATTTTGAAATACATCAATAAAAAATTATCTAATGCGGGTATTAAATATAGCGAACTGAAAAAAAACTAAGTGGCACTTATTAATGCCTATGACATAATATATCTTATAGGGGGAGAAATTGTGCCAAATCCAGCAGTAGCTAATTTTGTCGGCTTCCCTAAAACAAGGCTACTAGGGATTCGAGATGTTTTTCAGCATATTATGCGGTCTCTCCGTATTATAATTCCATTGTCATTCTTCGGCCATAAGTCTAACCTCAGCTAAATTACTAAACAGATATGCATTGAGTAATCCTCTACGCAGGCTTCCATTTTTTTGCTCAATAAAGGCATTGGGTATTGGTTTGCCTGGTTGGATATAAGCAATCCTGATTCCTATCTTTTCATACCACTCCTACAGTTTATGGCTAATAAATTCAGGGCCATTGTCAGTCCTGAGGTAAACGGACTTTTCCCGTTGTGCTATGATTCTTTCCAGTACCCGGATCAGTCGCAATACAGGTAATGACGCATCAATTTCAATAGCCAGTAACTTCCGATCAAGTTCTGCACACATCTTTTGAGCTCAGCATATTCGGCTTCAAACTCCTTTAACTGCTTTTCTTTTTAACCTCACAATGGCAGGGAATTGAGTTATCTCTTTTCCGGCAGATTATTATTATCCTGCAATAACTTTTCTCTTATAAAGACAAAACGGTGATAGCTATGAAATTACCATCATTTCTAATTTTAATAGTATCTGTATTGACATAGTTTTATTCACTAGTTTTACAGTTCATTCTTAATTTTTTATAACCTCTACTTATGAAGAGAACTTTGTTAATCAACATCCTTATTATTTTATCTATCTCTGTAGTTAATGGACAAGACCTTCAAACTGTAACTACTTACGGAAATACCACAAACAATGCTTTGTTTATAAATGGAGCGGAAAAGTATAATATTGGTAATTATAATGGGCTGATGCTTTACTTTTACAACGGTGCTGGATATGTTGATGCATTCAATCCTAGTAGTGCAAATTTCCTTCCTCTGTTATTGAGAGGGTCTAGTATTCAGACTAACAATAAACTGCTAATCAACAACGCCACTGACGATGGATCAGCAGCACTACAGGTAAATGGAAATACAACATTTACGGCTACCCTTGCTAACATTAAACGTGGAGCTAAGTTTATGTTTGATGACGCTGATAACGGTAGAAGCGTACTGGTTATGGATGCAAATGGCGGCGATTTTGTGGGATCGGATTATTTCTATATAGAACATAATGGAGGCCAAAAAGGAGCCAGACTAACCACAGCAAACAATGCGCCCATTAAATTTGCCACTGCCGAAACTGAAAGAATGGTAATTGACGAAAATGGCAGGGTTGGAATCGGCATTTCAAATCCACAATCCGAGCTTGCTGTTGCAGGTACTATAACATCCAAAAGAGTAAAAGTAACTGCTAGTGGTTGGCCTGATTATGTATTCCATAAAGACTATAAATTACCTTCTTTGTTGGAAACCGAAGCATACATTGCCATAAATAGCCACCTGCCAGGTATTCCAGCGGCAAAGGAAATTGAAAGAGATGGTTTGGATATTGCTGAAATCAATAAACAGCTATTGCAAAAAATAGAAGAACTGACTTTACATTTAATCAATCAGCAAAAAGAAATAGAAGAGTTAAAAGACTGGAAGAAAAAGTTAGAAACAAAGTAGGTCAGGCGCTTATAAATTTGCGCCAGAGCGACTATTTCAATAAGTGTGTAAACGTCAAAAATCAGGGTTATATTTTGACCCTCTTATCAAAAAGAATTAAAAACTGATTCAGGATCATGCTCAATTGCTAATGGGCATGATCCATTTTTTTGCTTCTCTTAAAACCAAGTAAACAGATGTTAATGCAGTATCGTCATTGGGGAAGGAAAATTTATTTTTATTGTATTTCCTGCTTTTACCATTTAGGTGTTCAATCAGGTTGGCCTCAATCTTATCAGCAATGTAAAACACTATTCTATTTTTCATAGTATTTTATCAGACATTATTTCTTCCGCTTCTTTCTCAACTGTTTAGCTTCTTCTTTTGCAAGAATAATTAACAGGTCTTCTTCCACACCGATCAGTTCTGCGAGAGTAATCAATTCATTTACTGTAAATAAGCCTGGGCTGTCCATTTTTTTGAGGAAAGTATTGTACCCTACTCCTAGCAACTTATAAATATTTGTCCGGGGAACATATGCAAATATACTGGCAATCCGGGCTACTCCTCCGGCTTCCAATAAAGCTTTGCAACCGGGTTATTGTGTGCAGTCATATACCTGGCAAACTTCTTTTCCGGAGTAAAGGTGAAAACCAATCACAGCTATAACACACAAGCAAGTGGTTGACCGCCTGCTTGTGTGTTATAGTATATATCCCTTAAAACTATCCGTTCATTTCGCTCAGTTCGAGCCAACGCATTCCCTTGTCGTCCAGTAACTGGATAATTTCCCCGATCCGGAGGGTTAGGGGTTCCATTTTATCAAAAGAAAGGGAACTATCGGACAGAGCAGCTTCAATCTTCTTTTTCTCTGTTTCCAATGTCTCTATCTCTTTCTCCAGTAATTCCAGCTCCCTCTTTTCTTTAAAAGACATTTTACGTGCCTTGTTATCGGCAGCAGGTACAATTGCTGCCGGTTCTGGCTCTGCAGATACCGGCTTTTTAGGCGCTATCGTTTTCTTTTTATCTTCTTCTTTTTGCCATTCCCGGTATTGGGTGTAGTTACCTGGAAAATCACGGATTTCCCCATCGCCTTCAAATACAAACAGGTGATCTACGAGTTTATCCATGAAATACCGGTCGTGGCTTACAATCATCACACAACCCTGAAAATCCAGTAAAAAGCTCTCCAGGATGCTCAGCGTAGGCAGATCCAGGTCGTTGGTAGGTTCATCGAGGATCAGGAAATTAGGGTTGCGGAATAGGATGGAAAGCAGGTGGAGCCTCCTTTTCTCGCCACCGCTAAGTTTAGAGATATAAGTATACTGTTTTTCTGCCGGAAAGAGGAATAACTCCAGGAATTGAGCAGCACTTACCTTGGTACCATCTGCCAGGGGGAAGTTCTCTGCAATATTCTTTACAAATTCAATTACCCGCATATCTTCTTTCACTACCAGGCCGGTCTGGGAATAATCGCCAAATACAATGGTTTCTCCCACGTTGATCTTACCAGAATCCGGTTGCTCAAGACCCAATAACATATTCAGGAAAGTAGACTTTCCTACGCCATTCTTACCTACAATGCCTACACGCTCTCCTTTTTTAAACGTATAGTCGAAGCCTTTCAGAATATTCAGGTCGCCGAAAGATTTGTATACTTTCTTGAGTTCCAGTATTTTACCGCCCAGGCGGGTCATTTTCACATTCAACTCCAATTGCTGATCGGCAATGCGGGTACTGGCCTTTTCTTTTACATCGTAAAAAGCATCCTGCCTTGCCTTGGATTTAGTGGTACGGGCTTTCGGCTGTTTACGCATCCATTCCAGCTCTTTACGATATAGGTTACGGGCTTTTTCTACGCTCGATTTATCACTTTCTTCCCGGGCCGCTTTCTTTTCGAGATAATTTTCATAATCCCCTTTATAGATAAACAGTTGTTCCTGATCTAGTTCCATGATTTCGTTACACACGCTGTCCAGGAAGTAACGGTCATGCGTTACCAACAAGAGGGTCACTTTTTCCTGGTCCAGGTAATTTTCCAACCACTCGATCATGCTTACATCAAGGTGGTTGGTAGGCTCGTCCATGATCAGCAGCACATGTTTATGTTCAAAGCCGATCTCTATCAGCACTTTAGCCAGGGCCACCCTTTTCTGCTGTCCGCCGGAAAGTGAACCTACAGGTTGATCAAGATTGTGTATATTAAGCTTTCCTAATATCTGTTTTACTTTGGAATCGAAGTGCCAGGCATTTAGTTCATCCATTTTTGCAATAGAGGCCGTTAACTTATCCAAATCAGGTTCAAGTCCTTCTTCGGTAAGCAATTCATATTCCTTAATCGCATTGAGCACTGGATTATCATGATTAAAGATATTCTCAATCACCGTTTTATTGAGATTGAAGCCGGTTTGTTGTTCCAGCATTACCACGGTCACGTCTTTATGTATCCACACTTTACCGCTATCGGGTACATCCTTTCCGCACAAAATGCGTAGCAGGGTGGATTTCCCTGTTCCGTTAAGCGCCACCAGCGCTATTTTATCCCCTTCTTCTATATGAAAAGAAATATCCCTGAATAATGGTTTGGTGCCAAAAGATTTGGTAAGTCCTTCTACTGTAACGTAATGCATACTGCGAAGTTATAAATTATCGGCAAGACTGAGGATATTAGGATTTTTTTCCGTATATTCATTGTAGGATAAGTGGGTTATTCTGTACCTGAAAAGTTGCTTATCTCGGCCCTTTGTCCATTATTATCCTTCCCCTCTTTCGATGAAAAAATAAAGCCCTTACGTAAAAAGCGTAAGGGCTGAGTGTTTCTATATAGTTGATTTAGAAATCGTAATAAAACTGACGGAAGGTACTGCGCAATCCCACATTAAAGATCAGGTCATTTGTTTTGGTGATGTCATTACTTACTTTCCAGTAAGCCAACGAGGTTTCCAAACGCAGGTTATACTTCGGATTTAATATATAAGCGATAGTGCCCTGCGCATATACCAGGTTAGTTTTTACGCCTTGTCCGATCCAGTTTCCATAATCATGCGCACGGGTAAGGTATGATTTGGATATGTCGTGCCCATAATTGGTTTCGGCATCTGGATCATCACCATATTTAGCATACATAATTTCTCCACGGCCATACCATCTCTTAATACGATAGGAAGCAATGCCCAGCACCTCCCAGAAATTGGCACCCAGCGGATGAGCAAGGGATTGATTATAATGCTCATAATTGATGAGCGTGCTTTTATAAGAATAAGTATATGGGCGCACTACGTTAAACTCTCCCTGAAGATCCAGCTTCTTAACATTAAAGAGATCAAAAGATCTGAACCCTAATTGTCCAGCTTGTTTGTTGGCCCACCAACCATTTCCTGCCAGTACTTCTTTCAATTTAAATTCATCCAGTACCAGCTGGCCATATATCGTAGTTTTAGGGAATAACTTGAATTTAGCATTTAAACCTAACAATGCATTATCAGAAGACCCTTCGGAAAATTCGGATGATCTGAGAAAAATGATTGGATTCATATAACTCCAGTCGAATCCGCGTTTACGGCCAGAAGAATCCGCATCGGGCCAGATCACTGCGTCAAAAAATCCCAGTGTTAGTTTTTTGCTGACATTCCAATCCAGGAAATGGAATACCCCCCATTTCTTATAGTACCCCAGGTCATCATAGGCCTGTGCAAAATCTTTACTATGCGCGTCCATAAATTGGGCCCACATAGCGGTATATTGTACTTTTCCCAGGTTACCCGTTATTTTTAAATAGGGATAACTGAACTGGATATCCGAAAGGATCAGTGAACGATAGCCATCTCCGATAAAGTTTTGCCCGTATCCGGCGGTAAATGTAAGATACTTAATCGGCGTATATGATAATAATGCACTGGCATAGTTGTAGTCAAAAGCTTTGCCGTTGCTATAATCCTTGATTCCACCTTGTCCAGGAACAATCTGGTTTTTTCGTATATACTCATCCAGATAATCCGGAAATTTCCCTTGGTTCTCGAAGAAATATGATTCAAAATAGAATTTAGTACCAATATTAGCCTGGATACTAGCTCCGCGGGTATTAAGCCAGGTGGTTCTGCTACCATCTTTAGTTTTACCTATCTGAAAATCCGGCAGAAAATCGATGAACACGTTATATTCATTATTCCGGAATTCCAACAGGTGCTCATTAAACAATTTACGGTGAAACCAGCTTCGTTTAGTCGTGTCCGGTTGGGTATACATAGCGCTGGTATCTTCGTGCAAAATAGGCTTAAAGGCGGTATGGTGATTCACCGTATCTAAATACAACTCTCTAATATCCAAGTAATTATAAGGTACTATAACAGGTAATTTTTCCTGTGCGCGGGTAGTAGCAAATAGCAATAGACTTGCTATTATCCAAACAAGCTGCTTCATTAATTTCCTTTTATGATTCTATAAATTCCAATACACGCGATCAGGCTTCACAAACATGTCTTTTATGGTAAGCTGGCAAAACGGTACTGCCAGCCTTAATTAAGACGCAAAGATAATGCTTTCAGTAAATTGTGAGACAGTTGAAGGGATTAATATCTGATTAGAAAGGACGTGGTTACTCCTTATAAAGGTATAAAGAGTAACCTAAAATTACAAATAACGTGAAAGATTATCTGATTTTAATTGCTCAGTAACCTTTTTAATTTCCTGTTCTTCGTTTTTAGGATATATCAATAGTACATCGCTATCATCCACCACTATGTAATCTTTCAAACCTCTGATAACAGCCAGTTTACCAGGGGGTAAATGAATGATGCTGTTTTCCGTTTCTTCCAATCTTAAGTTATCGGCAGATATAGCATTGGTACCATCCTGCTTATCGGCTACATCGAATAAAGAGCCCCAGGTCCCCAGATCACTCCATCCGAAATCAGCTGGTATAGTGTATACGTTATCTGCTTTTTCCATGATGGCATAATCGATGGAAATATTAGGAGACTTTGGATAATTGATATCTATAAATGATTGTTCCCCTAACGTATTATACACATCGTTTCCTTGTTCAAAAAGCGCGTGAATAACAGGAGCATACTGCAAGAAAGCATGTAGTGCAGCTTTTACATTCCAAATAAATATACCGCCATTCCACACATAATCGCCACTCACCAGAAACTCCTGCGCCTTTTCCAATGGCGGTTTCTCGGTAAAGCGGTTTACTTTGTGTACTCCATTAACGCCGGTTTTATCGAAATTAATATAGCCATAACCGGTATCCGGCCTGGTAGGAGAAATACCAAGCGTAAGCAACACTGGCTGTGTTGCTACGGTTTCGAGCCCCAACTTTACCTTATCAATAAAAATATCTTCATACAGGATAAAGTGATCTGAAGGGGCCACTACCATATTGGCAGTAGGGTCTTTAGCCGCGAGTTTAAATGCGGCATAAGCAATACAAGGGGCTGTATTATTCCGGGAAGGCTCACTTAGTATATTCTCCTCAGGTAAACCAGGCAATTGCTCCTGTACCAGGGATTTATATTGACCATTGGTGACAACATAAATGTTTTCTACAGGACACAGTTTAAGAAACCGGTTATAGGTTAATTGCAGCAAAGATCTTCCTGTTCCGAGAATATCGATAAACTGTTTAGGAAAATTATTACGGCTCTTTGGCCAAAAGCGGCTCCCAACGCCACCTGCCATGATAAAAAAGTAGTTGTTAGTATTCATATTATGCGGACCAATGGGTCTTTTTCACCTCCTCATATACTTTACGGATACCTTCTTCCAGAGCAATAGTAGCCTTCCAGCCATAACTATGGAGCTTGGTAACATCCATCAGTTTACGTGGGGTGCCATCTGGTTTGGAGTTATCAAATACCAACTTACCTTCATAACCTACAATTTTGCGGATCAACGCTGCGAGGTTGCTAATACTGATATCTTCGCCTACGCCAATATTTACCAATCCTTTTTCATTGAAATGTTGCATCAGGTAAAAGCAAGCATCGGCCATATCGTCTGCATGTAAAAACTCCCGTTTAGGCGTACCAGTACCCCAAAGAATAACCTCTGGCAGATGATTTACCTTTGCTTCGTGCATTTTACGCAACATGGCTGGCAATACATGCGAGTTATTCAGATCATAATTATCATTGGGGCCATATAGGTTGGTAGGCATTACAGAAATAAAATTACTACCATATTGAGAACGGTAAGCATCACACATTTCAATACCGGCAATCTTGGCAATGGCATATGGCTCATTTGTAGGTTCCAGCGGGCCAGTCAGCAAATATTCTTCTTTCATTGGCTGGGGAGCCATTTTAGGATAGATACAAGAAGACCCCAGAAACATGAGCTTCTTAACGTTATTCAGATGAGCATGATGAATAACATTATTCTGAATCATCAGGTTCTCATAAATAAATTGGCCCCTGTAGGTATTATTAGCCATGATCCCACCTACTTTGGCCGCTGCTAAAAAAACATAATCAGGTTTTTCTTCCTGAAAAAACGCGGCCACAGCTGCCTGATCACGTAGATCAAGTGTTTGAGAGGTTTGAGTAACAATATTGGTAAACCCTTCTTTCTGCAACCTTCTTACAATAGCCGAACCTACCATTCCGCGATGTCCTGCCACATATATTTTATCTTGTAGATTCATACTATTCAAATTGGTTTAATACCTTGTAACCATTGTCTTTCAACAACTTCTCACGATGAAATAATTCTACATCGGCAGCAACCATTTCTTTCACCAATGCGGGTAAGTCGTATTTAGGCTTCCAGCCCAACTGGGTTTGCGCCTTAGTTGGATCACCAATAAGTAATTCCACTTCTGTAGGACGGAAATAACGGGCGTCAATAGCTACTACCTCCTGCCCCGGATGAAGTGGACAGTTGGGATTATTGTTATTTTTTACGTACCCTTTCTCGTCCACACCAGTACCTCTAAACTCTATTTCAATACCCACTTCCGCAAAAGCCATAGTAATAAAATCCCTTACAGTAGTAGTAATACCGGTTGCAATTACAAAATCCTCCGGGCTTTCCTGCTGGAGAATTAACCACATAGCTTCTACATAATCTTTGGCATGTCCCCAGTCACGTTTTGCGTCCAGATTCCCCATATATAATTTATCCTGCATTCCCAATGAGAGTTTAGCTACGGCACGGGTAATCTTCCTGGTAACAAAAGTTTCACCGCGCAAAGGGCTCTCATGGTTAAACAGTATACCGTTGCAAGCAAACATATTGTAAGCTTCCCGGTAATTTACTGTAATCCAAAAAGCATACATTTTGGCTACTGCATAAGGAGAACGTGGGTAAAAAGGCGTTTTCTCAGACTGGGGAACTTCTTGAACAAGACCATAAAGTTCAGAAGTAGAAGCTTGATATATTTTAGTCTTCTGGCTTAATCCAAGTATTCTAACAGCTTCCAGAATACGCAACGTTCCGATACCATCGACATCTGCAGTATATTCTGGGGCTTCGAAGCTTACCTGAACATGGCTCATTGCACCAAGATTGTAGATTTCATCAGGTTGAATTTCCTGAATTATACGAATAAGGTTGGTACTATCTGTAAGATCACCATAATGCAGCTTAAAGCGTACATTTTTCTCGTGTGGATCCTGATAAATATGATCTATACGATCTGTATTAAAAAGGGAACTCCGTCTTTTAATACCGTGTACTTCATATCCCTTAGATAAGAGTAATTCAGAAAGATAAGCTCCGTCCTGGCCTGTTATACCTGTAATTAATGCTACTTTCATTTAATAAATTATAAACTTCTAATAATTAAAATTAAATCCTGAATTTAGTTATGAACTACTTAAGACTTATATCCAAATTTCAAGCTTATTTTCTAAGCATTTTTTTATAAATAAAGGATAACTGCCTTTTAGGTAATAATCGTAAAGGAATCCTTGTAAATAAGGCCGTTACAAAATCACCACTACTAATGTGTCCTTCAGCTCTGACTTTCTTCAGGAAGAAAAGTTCTTTTTTCAAATAAGCCCATCCATGTCTACGCCCAATCATATCATTTCCAACGCGGAAAAAAAGCAATGAATCATTAATATTCCATATTTTGAAATCGGCTGAAATTAATCTAAGCCATAGATAATAATCTTCAAAATAGGGTACATCCTGGTATGACCCAACTGCGAGAATAGCTTCTTTTCGGAACATCACAGTTGGGTGATTCAAGGGGCTTCTCTTCCTAGCAAATTTAATAATAGCGCTTGCATCCAAAGGTACAAATCTTATTTGTTGAATATCTCCTGGTTCATTGATAAATTCCTGTACAAGACCACCCACTACTGCACAATCCGGGTCAGCATTTAGAAATTCTAATTGACGCTCAAACCTATCAGGCTTTGAAATATCATCTGCATCCATTCTCGCAACATACTTACCGCTACAATGAAGCAATCCTTCCCGTAAGGCAGCCCCAAGCCCTACATTATTTTCAAGTACTACTATTTTAAATAGCTCAGGGAATCGATTGGTATAGCTGCAAATTACCTCCTCAATTTCCTTCGTTACTTTTCCATCCTTTACAATTACTACTTCGTCAGGCAACACTGTTTGTTCCACAATGCTTTGCAAAGCTAAATGTAAAAACGGAGGTTGATCCTTTATATATACTGCCATCAAAACAGACAGGATGTCCGAAGTATCATTTTCCATAACTTTTTATTGCAACATTTGAATATTAAAAAAATACCGGCACGCCAACATCTCTAATAGCTTTATGCCATTTTAATATAATAATCTTGATATGCCCTGGCCATTAATTCCGCATTCAAATGTTTTCTTACCAGATCCGACGCAGCCTTCTTTCTTTCTGTCAGATTAGAGTGAAGTATCTCTTTCATCGCATTAAATATCGCCTCAACGCTATTTACAGCAACCAGCATACCTGCCTTACTATTGTAAGATAGTATTTCAGCATGAGGACCGATATCAGATAGTATTACGGGCACCCCCAAAGCCAGGGATTCCACTACAGACATGGGCAATCCTTCCGATTTTGAGCTGGCCACATAACAATTACTAGCTACTAGGTATGGCCTGGTGTCACTAACGGTTCCTGCAAATAAAATATTTTTGTAACCACTAGCTTCCATTTTACAGGCATCTTCCAATTCTCCAGATCCAACGATAACAAGACAAACAGACTGATCTTTATATTGATCAGACAACTTTTTAAACGCTTCGATGGTAACTTGTGGTAACTTACGATCCGTTAACACTCCTATAAAAGAAAAAACAAAGTCAAATTCCCTAACACCTAGCTGATGTCTCATATTATCAATCTCTTGTTTATCAGGAACATTGAAAAAAGCGAGGTCAACTGCATTATTGATAACTTCACATGTAAGCCCTTTTTTTCTCATCTTCCAGGCAACATCCCTAGAACATGTTACTGGAACACTAAATCTTTTTAGAGCCATTGTAGACAATCCTGCCATAACAGTCCCTTTCACTCTGCCATAAGTCATCACATAATCATCATATGGATAATTCTGTAAAGAAGTAATCCGTTTGTATCTGTTCAAGAAAAAGCCCGTTAGAATATCAGCCCGGAATCCGTTCGTATGAATAATATCCGGATCTATTTCTGTTATAGTTCTTTTAAGAGCAGACAATAAGCCATTAAATAATGACTCATGCTTCTGATTAAGTTGTTTGATACTTACGTTAAGTTCCCTGAAATCGTTTATTCTGGTTTGCTCCCCTTCTTGCGAAATAGTTAAAATACTTACATCAAATTGAGTGCGATCTATATACTTTAATAAATTATAAAGTACATTCACCGGTCCCCCTCTTTTTAATGTTGAAATAATATACAAAATTTTTGTCATATGTTTAATTATTGTATTGTTTTTCCTTCCACCAATCCAATGTCCGTGCTACCCCTACTTCAAAATTAATCTTTGGTCTCCATCCTAATAACTTCAGCTTTGAACAATCAAGCACGTTATAAGGCACGTCGAAATGTCGGGAAGGAAGAATATTTATCTTAATATCGTCCAAGGTTTTATGAACAAGCCCTGCCGTATTCTTAATTGTATTAATGACATCAAAATTGGATCTTCCTATACCTGAGCCTATATTAAAAATAGTATCTGAATTATCCTTGGTTATTGCCACCAAAATGCCCTCTACCAAATCATCAATGTAAATATAGTCACGTATAGTACCATTTAAACCAAAAATGTCCAATGGCACCCTATTATTAATAGCATTAACTGCAGTTGCAATAAAACCTTGTCCACGGAAAGGTAATTGCAACTCCCCATATGGATTCGAAGGCCTAATAATTAACAAAGGAATCTGATACATTTCAGCATAGAAATTAGCATACTTTTCTATAGCAAGCTTCGTAATACCATATGGTGAAATCGGATTTGTTGCTGAATTTTCCTTCAGCGGTTGCAAGCTTGCTACTCTACCATAGATGGTTCCTCCTGAAGATAAGTATACAAGTTTGCGTACTTTTTTCCTGGCAACAACAGAAAAAATAGAGATGGCCAACGGGAGATTCTCCTCAATATCTTTGATAGGATTTTCAAATGAAGTTTTCGGAACAGAATTATACGCGAGATAAATTACAACATCATCCTTTTTCACAATGCTATCCAAAAAAGACACATCGTTACAGTCCCCAACATGAAATGTATATTTTGTGTGACTGATCTCATCATTATGCTTTCTACCAATAGCAATCACTTCCCCTCCAACAGAAAGTATCCCTTTGGATAAATTCTTCCCAATAAATCCGGAACCTCCTATTAATACATATCTCATATTATCTATATAACATTAATAACCATCTTTTTACAATAATCCTAAACACTTTATTAAGCCTGAATTTATATTGCAGGTTTTCAAGGAAACCCAAGACTCGCTCTACTCCTACATTCTCGTTAAGCTGGTACTTTAGCAATCTAATATTCCTTTTAACATATTTATCCTCCCTTAATGCCGGGAATCGTTTTAGGGTAACCTCCCACAAATCCAAGGCACTAAGCCTAAGATTACGCTGATCGTGGCTAAAATTTCTCTCATGAATATTGGCAACGTACAAACACTCCTTGATAAATAGCGTACGAAGCTTCGGATTGGTATAGAACAACTGTACCCAGCAGAACTTATCATCAGCACCATGAAATTTACTTGGGGCCGGGAATCCTAACTTATCTAATATACACTTCCTAACAAGCACCTGACCTGGTGATCTGATAAAATCATCCAGTAAAATATGCCTATATGATAAATAAGGTTTTATATAGTATATTCTATAACGTATCTTATCTTCAAACGCAATAACACCATTGCACAAAACAAAATCAGATTTTTCAAGCGCCTTAGGATGAATAACTCTAAAAAAATCAGTTGTCACCATATCATCCTGATCAATAAATAGTAACCAATCTCCCTGCGCCAAGGAAATACCTACATTTCTGGTTTTAGCAACTCCAAGGTTCTTAGCATTCTTAACCACGAGTATTTTAATTCCAGGATAAACAAAGGAAGATAATCCATTCTTTATAAGCTCCAATTGAGATTCCATTGAGTCGATAACGACTATAATCTGGATCTTATAACTTAGTGAATTAATCCTAGCACTTTCAACAATAGAACTAACTATCGGTTGTATAAATGCTTCACCTTTGTAAAAGGGTATTATTATGCTTAAATACATTAAAATTTGAATATAAAAAGAATGTGTTTATAAATGCATTAAAAATAAATATCATTGGCAATACCAGTGCAAGATTATCGACACAAGTCATGAACAATGTCATATCTGCATCTATTACCCCCACTTTTAAAAAAAAATAAATACATATAAACTTAAAATAGAATCCTCCTCCTTGAATTCTCGGAAGAAAAAACCGAATAAAGGAGCCAAGAATTCCAAGCAGCATTGAATAAAAGATACTTCCAATGTAACCAAAGTAAAGCAATCCAAAAATATTATGCCTCATATTAGCCCCCTGTGTTAAATCTGAAGCATGATGGTATTTATAAAAATACACCCCCGGGTATTCTGGGAAACTATTCCAGTCAATCAGCCGAAATAAACCAAGAAAATCATTGAACAGGGTAAGCATCCCCCCTCCTACTGAAGCAGGATATGTGAGGAGAACACTATTAGGATAGGTATACCAGTAAATATCACCCGAAGCAATAAATCTATATCCTAACAAAATAAGAGATGAGCTATCTTGTTGTTTATTAACAATCGATTGGATACTAATAATAACCAATACAATTCCAAGTCCCCCTATAATTAATAACATTCTATACTTTCTCCAAATACACAAGATTTGTTCTATGTTAGCCGATACATAATAATATGCAAACACAATGAACAGAATAGTAAAAATGGAACCTTTACTTCCAGAAAGTATGAGGGTAAGAAAATAAAAAAAACCTCCCCCAACCCAAATAAGAAGGAACGGAACATTATTCAGCTTCTTCATTACTTTCCATTCAATTAACATGCAACAAACAAATAATGATAGTACATCAAGTATACGTGAAAATATTCCAAACCCGCTCCCTCCCTCATAATAGTCTAATCTGGACTCATAGAATAACGGAATACCATTTTTCCAGTACACAAATAGCTGAATAATCACATATAATCCGATCAATACTAAAAAATTGATGTTTGTCAACTCCAATGAAGGATACCTCCTCTTAGCAGAAGCAATAACTATACGTTTATGCTCAAAAGAGTGTAAGGAAAAAAAACCTAGAATAAATGCAAATTGCGTGAGCAAAAAACTAGAAAAATAATAAATGTTAATAGCGTTGGTAGCATACATAAAAATTACATCCGCACAACCAAAAATAGTAGATACTATAACCAGGAACAAAGGATCTATTGGGGTTTTTATAATACGGCGCAATAAGATAAAATAAACGGACCCTGTCATTAGCAAAATGAACAAATACAACCCGGAGTGGGAGACCAACAACTCTAAAAAATCGTAATTATTCATTCAAACAATAATTTTTTCAATTTCGTCCTTACTCTTGCATATTGTGCAATGTACCATGGAAAGGCCTGCCGCAACAACCTCATTCTGTCTTCTAAAAATACAAGATCTTGGTTTACACCTGATTGGCCCTCATCATTATATATACAAACACAATGATCAATATATGTAAAATTATATTTAAGCGCTTTTAATTGTAAGTTCATAACATAATCCGCCAAATATTTGTATTTTAAATCGAACTTAAATTGTTTAAAAACTTCTATTGGGTAGAAGATAGCCTGATGGGATATATTTCGTAAACAGAATTTATGATTATCAAACTTACCATCATATAACACATTTCTATGTTTAAAATATACATTCCCGTAATAAATATGCCGGTCATCTTTAAAATGAGCTACCATCTTTTCAATACTATGTTGAGATGCCAGCACATCATCCGATCCTAAAAAATAGATATAATCTCCAGCGGCAAAACTTACGGCCTTGTTCATCGCATCATAAATTCCTTTATCTGGTTCTGACTTCCAAAAAGAAATACAGCTATTATACTGTTTTAATATTTCTACCGTTCCGTCTGTTGAGCCTCCATCCAAAACAATATATTGAATTGACTGATAAGTCTGACTTAATACACTTTTGATTGTCTCTTCAATCGTATTTACGCCATTGAATACTACTGTGATAATCGTTATAGTAGGCCGCAAAATCATCATTATTAAATCTAAAAGCTATAAGTATATACTGTCAGGCAAAGATTTCTAAGAATCGCTCTGCAAAAGCTCTCACATCTGTAAAATTTTCTCCATCGGCAGACGTTATCTTCATTGTCGAAACCTCGGTCATTAACATTTGTAAAGCTCTCTCATCCGTTGGTTCAAAAAAAGCGCAATTATGGTTAATTTGCTCTCTATGAATAGGTATGTCCGACACCAAAATTAATTTGTTAAGCGCCTTTGCATCTTCAACAACAGTACTCCAACCTTCAAAAAGAGATGGTTGTATAATAGCCATTGCAGCTTCCATTAACTTTAATTGCTCATTTCTTTTAATAAAACCAGTAGTAATAACCCTACCTACCAAATCTGGTTGCTTTAAATATTGGGCAATTTCTTCAATATAATCGGGGTTGCGGTAGTCACTTATTTTACCTGTTAACACAAGCTGATAATCAAAATGTTTATCAAGTAATAATTTAAATGCTTTAATTACTGTGAAATGATTCTTGTGTTTCCAAAATTGATTCGTTACTATAAAGTAGGGTTTGTCAATGCCAAATTTTTGTTTAAGATCAAGTATATTAAGCAATTGATAATCTCGACCTACTATACTGGCAAAATGCAAGACAGTTTTGGGATTCAGGTTACCAGGATAAAAATTGTCAAAATCACTTTGTGCATTATAGCTACTAAATACAACGGGGTACCTGTTCCTGACAATTTCAGATTGCAATCGCTTCCTTCTAGAAACCTCCCTAGGATGAAAATAGGTAGGTAGATAGCGCTCTTGAAAATCCGGAATCCACATATAGGGCTGATTTATGTTGGTTTTGCGAAAGTGAAGTTCAAAAGGGTAAATGTGAGTTATTTTTTCATTAGATAGCTTATTTTTCCAAACCGGCCTTTTAATAATAAAGTTGCTTACTCGGTTTATAATCTTAGCAGACAGCGGCAAAGAAGGATAAGATACAAATGTAATATACGGGTATTGAATACTAACTAATTCATCCAGGGGACATCCCTCAGGGTGTAGAACAGATAGAAACGGTTTTTTTTCTTCATCCAGTACATTTAATGCCTTAATAATATTCTGTATATAATAAGAGCCTGCTATCCAGCTCTCATTATAATTATATAGCAGTGTTATACGTTTTCTAATAACCATTTCGCTGTATTTTTTAAGCCATCATTAATTGAGGTTCGTCGTACGAATCCCATGCCTTCTAGCAACGAAGTATCAGCTTTCCACTTCAATGGATCTCCGGCTTTAACTTTATTTGTAAATATGATATTAACATTTGAGCTAATTGCTTGACAAAATATTTGTGCAGCAGTACTAATACTTGTTTCTTCACCTGACGCAACGTTAATGACATTAGCGGAGAAGTCACAATTATCAATAATACATTGAATGGCATGTAATACGTCCTGTATGTAAATAAAATCCCTTGTTTCACTCCCGGTGCCAAACAGCTCAATATTTGAAGAATGCTTGATCTTATTGAACAAATCCCAAAAAAGTTGTTTGCGAAGCCCTTCACCATAAACAGAAAACAATCTTAAACTCACACTTCTAACATTGTATAAGCAGAAATACTCCCTGCACAAATCCTCTGTCATTTTTTTATGCCAGCCATAAGGAGAAAGTGGCTTTACTGAATTGCTTTCATTAATTGGCAGCCGTTCTGGATTTCCATATATAGCGGCTGATGATAAATTTATAAACTTGCAATCTGGATTATACTTCTTAATAGATTCCAGAATTTTAAACGTATTTCTCACATTCAGTTCAAAATCCAACATCGGATCTTCTAATGATACAGGTACGCTTCCATTACCACTGGCATTTATACATAGGTCATAATTTACATTCTTAAACAAATCGAAATAATCTGTATCTACTTTCCTAAGCAAAGAAAAATGCTCTTGCTCCAGATGATAAAATACATCTGCTGCATTCACGATATGTTTCTTTGAGAAGAAATTATATAAATTTTGTCCTATAAATCCCTGAGATCCAATAATCAGAATTTTCATTTAACAATTTTTACTACGAACGACGTAAGTGATCTGGTAATACTTTAATGAGCCTAGCAGGATTTCCGGCTACAACTGTCCATGGTGCCACATCTTTTGTAACTACGCTACCTGCTCCTATAATAGCCCCTTCACCAATGGTAACCCCTTTGAGAATCAAACAGTTCATCCCTATCCATACGTTTGAACATATTTTAATAGGTTTAGTATTAACAACACTCCAGTTCTTATTTTTTATAAACCCTTTCCCTTGCCTTATATCAATTAGTTGTTGCTTCAAATCATTTTGTCGCTCTTTATAATCAAGTGAGTGTGAATCATGATCATATATACATCCTCCCCATGCAACAAAAATATCATCCTCAAATTCTATTTTAGACCGCGAAATGATTTGTCCACCACCAATAAACACCCGATCCCCCACAACTACTTTTCCTTCCCCTGATTCAAAAATTACTTCACAGTTTAATACGCTATCCTTCCCAACTTTTAAAAATTTTTTTCCGGCAACGGGTACACGGACATCTAGGTGAAAATTATCAAAAAAAATGGAATCTCCATGTTCCATATAGATGCTCGCCTTCTTTAATCTTTTGGAGGTCAACCTCTTTTTAATAATATTAATAAACGAGTATATCATTTTTGATCAAATTTATACAGCTTTTTGCTTTAATAAGTACATATGCCATTGTAGGAAATGTTAACAATGCTGATGCGAGGGGAACCGAATTTATACCTAGTCCTATCTTTAAAAAAAATTTCGATAGTGGGAACATAATAATGGCTGATATTACGGAGAAAACAATTTGCCCGCTCAATACCTCAAAAGCATTTAGGAAAACAGCACCACTATAAGCAAATGCCTGTATAGAAATTAATGCAGCAAAGACAACCAGATATCTTGTTTCAACGTGAATCCTGTGCCCGGTCCATATATCTACAACAAACGGAATAATAAAAGTGCTCAGAAAAGATAATATAGCAAATACGAGGCTAATAATTAAAAGCTGATGACGCACTTTTAACAGATTAGCATAATCATTCTTCGCCTTATACTTAGATATTTCAACCCAAAAAATAGCTATTACGATGTTAAAGATGGTTAAGCCCAAGAGGAAAATCTTATTGATTATATCAAACCGCGCAATGGATGCCAAATCCATATTATCATACATCAGTACATTACCGATAGAATATAAGATAAGTGCAGACAATTGAAGAATAAAAAACTTTAATCCTGATTTTATACTGGATTTCTGCTGATAAAAAAAATCTCTATTCCATAATTTCTTAAAATCAATCTTTATGTACCTAGCGGACACATAAAATATCCAAAAGGTAGAACTAAAATAGCAACAGCTAAAAAACGCTCCCAACATCACTAAAGGCAGGTTTAATGCAAATATTTTATTGATCAGTACAAATATCAACCAAAGCCCTCCTTGTAAAAGCAATAAAAAGTTTAATAGGATAAATTTAGACAACGATTGAAGAATAAAATTGCCAATTGTAAAAGGAAAACTTACAATAACCGGCAAATACACAACCATAGCAAGTACTTTATGATCGGCAAAAACTTTCACATAAAAAAGTGATATAGAAAAGATAAATAATAGCACAAAAGCAGATAATATATAGAATTGTAAAACACCAATTACGATAGGTTCTACTTCATCCAGCCTATTTGCAGCTATTGATTCTGTTATTTTATTTTTCAAGCTATAGCCAACTCCAAAGTCGAATAAACTGATCCATCCGATTAAAGTTGTCATTGTAACCCAGATGGCATACTGCTGATTACCCAAACTTGCAAGAAGTATTGGTATTACGATTAATGGTACTATTGAAGACACCAATTTAAATCCAGCAGACCCTAATAAAGACTTAATAACAGACTGTTCCACCAGAGATCATTTAATAATTTGGTATATAATTCGCATCTTAGACTTCAATGTTGCTCTCCAAGGAAAACGATTCTGCCTGATAAAAGCCACCCTGTTTTTTCTACTTCCGTTATCACTCTTTAAGATAGAGTACAAACCAGCTGAAAGGTTTCTAGCATATACTTCATCCTTTATCTGATCAAAAGATAAAGCACCTGGCAATACCCAACCTTGAAGCACTCTCTCTTTAAGTAATCCAACAACCTTATTCTGCCAATAATCAATTTCATCCAACCAAAGTTTGGTAGCAATTTTCTTATTGGTTAACCCTCCGTTCCATACTCTGTAAGCTCCAATAATAACAGGAATAAAAATGGCTTTCCCATGCAATAATCCCCTTTGTACTAAATCGCTATCTCCCGCAGTAAGCTTTAGGTGCTCGTCAAAATAATTCAGTTGCCTCAATAAAGACGTCTTAAATACGATGGAAGGCATTCTAGCTTCAACTCCAAATCTAAATTTTAGGAAACCGGTAGGAGCATTCATAATTTCTTCAGAATCAGGCTGCCACTTGTATTTAACCACATCATTCTCATCAATAATCTGATGACCAAAAATGAGCATATCTGCCTCAGCATACTTATTTGTATAATATTCAATTTGCTGGAAGGCCTCTGGCAAAAACAGATCATCATCTGAAGGGATAACAAGCCATTCAGATGATGACTGCTTAGCTGCAGCATTCCAGTTTTCAAAAACATCCAATACTACAGAATGCTTTATAAATGTAGCATTAGGGTATTTCCTAACTACATCATCACTCACACAACTACCATTATCACTAACATATACTTTAATATCTGCAGGAATAGTTGATAATAATTTACTCAGATACAGATTTCTATTATAAGTGGGTATGGCTACTTCTATATTCATCTTATTAAATAGTTTCAATCCACTTGATCATTTTGCGAATCCCTTCTTTTGCATCTATTACTGGAGCCCAACCATAATCAGTTGCAGCTTTATCTAGTTTGGCAATAAAAACTTTCTGGTCGCTCTGCCTCCAGGGGAGTTCTTGATATTTCATATCAATTGCCAACTCCGTCTCCAAAAATGCAAATAATTCTAGTAGTGAAAGACTATTTGTAACCCCACCTCCAATATTATATACATTACCTGCTGTAATATTAATAGATGCAACTGCTTTGAAATAACAATTGATAAGGTCATCTGCAAACAATACATCCCTTACCTGCTTGCCATTACCCGAAATAGTAAATGGCTCCTTTAAAATTCCTTTCTTTATATCAAGCGCTTGTTTAACAAACCAGCCAATCCAGCCCTGATCAGCGGTAGCATATTGCCTGCCACCAAAGATCGATGAATGCCTGAAAATCACAGTTTTCAATCCAAACATTTTAGCATAATCCAACATATACTGGTCCGTAGCACCTTTAGAACAACCATAGGGAGATGCAAATTTCAAAGGCACTTCTTCATTAAAACCATTTTCATACCCTTTAGCGATATATCTTGTAGCCGTTTCCTCATAAGCAATCCATTCCAGATCACCATAAACCTTATTGGTAGAAGAATAGGTAACTATAGCATTTGGAGCAAATTTTCTAACAACCTCCAAAATATTATTTCCTCCTACAACATTTACTTCAAAATCAAATCTTGGATTATTCAAGGAAGTTGTCATAGCTACCTGGCCGGCTAAGTGAAAAATCACATCTGGTTTGGCATCACGAACAGCATATTCTACATCATTATATGATCTGATATCCGCATGATAAAATTTAAAATCGCCTAAGGATTGGAGCCACTTTAAATTTTGTTCTGTTCCAGTTCTGTATAGATTATCAAAAACAAACAACTCTTCCCCGCTTTTCAAAATGGCTGCTGCCAAATTAGAACCCAAGAATCCACAACCTCCGGTTATAAAATATCTCATAAATGATTTTTAATGAATCCAGCAATAGTATCTACAATATAATCATAATGAATCTCTTCTAATGCAGGCCAAACACCTAACCAAAAAGCCCGATTCATGATGATATCTGTATTAGTTAAATCGCCAACAATTCTTCTCTCAATATGTTGATAAGCGGGCTGTTTGAGGAGATTTCCTGCAAATAACAAACGTGTACCAATTTTATTATTTTCAAGATATTGTACCAATCTATTCCGGTTAATGGGAGATGTTTCCCTAATGGTAATCATAAATCCAAACCAGCTCGGATCACTACCAGGCGTGGCTTCATGCAGAATAAAATGATCTTCAAACCTTTTTAACTTGTTATATAACATTTTATGATTCAGACGCCTTTTTTCAACGTACCGGTCTGCTTTTTTAAGCTGACTTACACCAATAGCTGCCTGCATATCTGTTACCTTAAGATTAAATCCAATATGGGAATAGGTATACTTATGATCATATCCACATGGTAAATCTCCAAGTTCCCAATCGAAACGCTTTGCACAAGTATTATCCTTTCCTGGCTCACACCAACAATCGCGTCCCCAATCACGGAAACTTTCCACTATTTTTTTTAACGATGCATTATTCACCAGCACAGCTCCCCCTTCCCCCATTGTAATGTGGTGAGCAGGATAGAACGATACCGTTGCAAGATCTCCAAAAGTTCCTGTTTTTTTATTCTCAAAAGTGGCTCCCAATGAATCGCAGTCATCTTCAATTACCCATAAATTATATTTCTTTGCAACCTTCATTACCTCATCAAGCGCAAAGGGATTGCCTAAAGTATGAGCCAACATAATTGCCTTTGTTTTATTGGTAATAGCAGCTTCAATCATATCCGCTTTCACATTATAAGTCGGGATATCTACATCAATAAAAACCGGAATGGCTCCATACTGAATAATAGGATTAATTGTAGTTGGAAATCCTGCAGCAACTGTGATGACTTCATCCCCTGGTTTTATAGCTCTATCACCTAACTTTGGCGAAGTCAAAGTATAGAATGCCACAAGATTAGCAGAAGAACCAGAATTCACCAATGCAGAAAATCGCGAGCCAAACCAACGAGCTAAATCTCTCTCAAACATCGGTCCAAACCTACCAGTGGTTAACCAACCGTCCAGTACAGCATCAACGCCAAATAAGAGATCTTCTTCATCTAGTACTTTACCTGTTACAGGTATATAATCAACTCCAGGTTGGATTACCTTTGTAACATTCTTTATTGCTATCGCTTTTAGTGATTCAGCTAAAGTATTCCCAATATTCTTATAACTCATACCGATTAATGATAAAAATGGTCAATTGTAGTTTGAAACGCTATCTCTGCTGGAGTTTGGACAAAACCATATTCATAACACTTACCCGAAGTATTATAAAACATTGTACTTTCGTTAGCACGTTGACTTAAAGCTCCCCAATTCCAATAACCAGCATCAAATTCATTAATATATCTACCTAGATCAGAAGATAATTTCTTTAAAGAAACTGGTGTATTTGAACCCACATTGATGATTTCTCCAGAAAATCTATTAATTCCACGGCTAATCATTTGCTGAATAAAGAAGCTGAGGTCCGACACAAAAAAATAGTCTCTGATTTGTTCTCCACTAGAAAGAGAAATTGTTTCCTTATTCTTTTGGGCAAGGATTAAAGCCGGAATAATTTTACTTTTATCTTCATAAGGCCCATACATGGCAAATGGACGGATTATACAATAATTACGTTTATCCGACTGAAGCAAATACTGAGACATCATCACTTTACTTATTCCATAATCGGTTAAAGGCATCATCGGGCTGGCTTCCGTTAATGCCGTACACTTCAGATCATATTCAAAAGCAGTACCGATTTGTATCCAAAAAAAATCCAGCAGCTTTTCTTCTAAGAAATTCTTTAATAAGTATGGTTGATAATAATTAATTAATTTCATTTTAGTACTATCCAGCTGATCCTTTACTACCCCATAACCAGACGCATTAACAATTACATCAGGTCTATAATCGACGATATTCTGCCAGGTATCAGCATTTTCCAGGTCGAAGTAAATGCTATTCATATCCTCCTTGGGAAAATTTTCTTTCCGAGTTGTTCCCAAAACAGTAAAATTCTTGGAAAAACTATGCATCATATTCTTTCCAAGAAACCCCGTACTTCCTAAAATAAGCATTCTAAGCTGCAACATACGCATCAATATCTTTCTTTACTAAGTCGAATGCTGTTGAATTACCCTCACTAAAAGCTTTATACCAATTAACAGTTTTTTCTATCGCAGCCTCTGCGCTGAATTTAGGGGTCCATAGCAAATCATAAACAGCTTTCGATATATCAAGTTTCAACAGGCCAGCTTCATGTAACTGATCTTGATGCTGAATAATTTCATAGCCTCCTCCCTGCCAAATTTCTAGCGCTATTTTTACAAGTGCTTCTACTTCGAGATTATCTTGCATATATGGTCCAAAGTTGAAAGCAGTACTATACTTTTCAGGTTCAAGGAATAACTTTGCACCTAATTCCAAATATCCACTCAAGGGCTCAAGTACATGCTGCCAAGGCCTAACTGCTTTAGGATTCCTTACTGTTACTGGTATGTTTTGTTGCAGTGCCCGTATAGTATCGGGTATAATTCTATCTAATGCCCAATCCCCTCCTCCAATAACATTACCAGCCCTTGCAACTGCAATTCCTTTCTTATGAATAGAATAATCCCTTAAATTAAAGAAAGAGTTACGATAAGACGCAATAACAATTTCTGCACATGCCTTACTTGCACTATATGGATCATAGCCACCCAATGCATCAGTTTCTCGATATGGATAAACCCATTCATTATTATGATATACTTTATCAGTCGTTACCATAATTACCTGACATTTACCAGGCAGTTTCCTAACAACTTCCAGTAAATGAGCGCTTCCAATGCTATTGATAGAAAATGTAGCTACCGGCATTTTATAGGATAATCTTACCAACGGCTGAGCCGCCAAATGAAAAACAAAGTCTGGTTCAAACGCAAGTAGCTCCTTTTCCAACAAATCATAATCCATTATATCACCAATAATGGAATCGCACAAATTATCACCCCCAATCTGATTATATAAATCGTGCTGATTTTCGGGCGCAAGAGAAAAACCTTTAATCTTGGCACCTAAAAAATGTAACCATACAAGCAGCCAGCTACCTTTAAAGCCAGTATGACCTGTTAAAAAAACTTTCTTATTTTTATATATCTCAGTAGAAAACATATTTATTTTTTAACTGAAAAATCACCAGATTTTCCATTTAGCATTATTAGTATTCCAATCGGACTCAAGTTCCTGCTTATCACGCAATGTATCCATTGGTTTCCAGAAGCCGCTATGTTTATATGCGACCATCTGGCCATTAGCCGCAAGTTGCTCCATTGGCTCTCTTTCCCATAATATACTATCACCAGCTATATATTCAAAGACCCCAGGCTCACAAACAAAAAAACCACCGTTTATCCAGGCACCATCCCCTTTAGGCTTTTCCATAAATGAATGTACTAATCCTTGACCTCCAATATTTAATGCCCCAAATCTTCCAGACGGCTGAACAGAAGTAACGGTACATAATTTACCATTATTCTTATGAAAATCTACCAGCTCTTGAATATTGATATTCCCTACGCCATCACCATATGTCAACATAAAAGTTTCATTACCAACATGCTGGGATATACGTTTAATTCTTCCTCCAGTCATTGAATCTATACCAGTATCTACTAATGTTATTTTCCATGGTTCAGCCTGGCTATCATGAACTTCCAGAGAATTGGTTTTAAGATTAATAGTTACATCTGACTTATGTAAAAAATAATTTGCGAAGTATTCCTTTATTACATAGCCTTTGTAGCCAAGACAGATCACAAAATCATTGAAACCATAGGAAGAATATATCTTCATGATATGCCATAATATTGGCATGCCTCCAATTTCCACCATAGGTTTGGGCTTTATGGTTGTTTCTTCTGATAATCTAGTACCAAGTCCACCAGCTAATATTACAACTTTCATTTACTTATAATTAGGAATTAATAATTGGGATTATTGCATGATATTTCTATAAATTTTCACAATGATTAAGCCCATACAAGCAATAAGCGAAAAAAAGAACCCACCAAACAGAATTCCTTTAAGTTTACCCAAACGCTCTTGAGGTAATGGGAAACGTGGTAAGTCTACCAATTGAATCAATGGTGTTTCCTGAGCCATTGCGATTTTGCTCAGTTCCAGATTTTTCAATACCTCGCCGTACATAGTTTGCAATACTACTTTATCCCTTGAGCCTAACTCTGCTCCTACAGTAGCTAACCTTCTAGCAGGATTCAGATTCAAATCCTGCGAAGCAGCAACTGCATAAGTCTTCTTGTCTAACAACGCTTCTAGGGAATCGGCTTTATTTTGCAAAACAGCTACGCTGGCTTTAGATCGTTTCGTTTTGGTAGTAACATAAAAATCTATCGCCTCATTCACCAATCGTTCTGTAAATACTTTAGAAAAAATTTGATTGGTAGAAAGACATTTAACTATAATAAATCCCAACTTTTTATCAGGCTTCGCTACGCTTAGGTTAGTTTTGAGCAACTGTTTATAGATAATAAAAAGGATACTATCCTGTACTAGGTCTAAGTTCCTTTCTCCAGTCACAATAGGCAGATGCAAATTCTCCAACTTTCTATTATGCTTCCATTGTTTTCTTAAACCACTTGATTCAATATAGAGGTCGCCAAGGCTTATTGACGTGCTATCTGAAATAGCCGGGGAAAGTAACACCTTCTCTACCATTAGCCTTGTCTTCAGAAACTCTAATATATTATCTCCAGAAAATACCCCACTTGCACCTGAGCCACCTAAATCAATTCCAAACTGACTTGCTAACCCAGCATATGCCCCCAATGTATTAGATTTGCCTTCTTCCATGACAAAAGAAAGCTCTGCCACATAATTGCTTTTTTTAGATAAAGCATATAATAAACCGAGCGTACCACCTATCACAAGAAAAATCAAAATAATAACCCACTTTTGCAATAAATAGGTACACCAATCTTTTACTATTAAAATAACCTCTTTGATGGACATATCGGTAGGCATATTTGCTTCCTTATATTGTGGTGTTTCCATATCTGTATCTGCTTATCTGCTCACTTAGTAAATCACAATTACCTAACTGTATTCAATATAGTTACAATCACCAATGCCAGTGAAGCTAATCCACTTGCAATAGCTACCCCTTCCTGCCCGTTCAACCCTTTTCTTTCCCTTCTTGTAGGCACATAAATTTCTGCACCTGGTTTCACTTTAGGATAAGCATTAAAGAAAAAAACCTTTCGGGTATTCTTAACTTCACCATTTGCATATACGATATAGCTTCTTCTTCTCAACGCTTGAGAAGTAAACCCACCGGATCCACGCACATAATCCCTGAATTTATATACGCCGTCGTACCTTATTTTCTTTGGAAAATACACTTCTCCGAACAGCTGTACTGTTTGCAATCTCTTAGGCACCTTGATGATGTCTCCTTCTTCCAATAGTAAATCATATTTGGAACCTGGATGTTTCAATATATGATCCAGGTTGATACCGAGCAACTGCTCATGCCTGGCAACCGCCCCTTTCATCCGCTTAATATCAGAACTATCCTGCAGTTTATTATAAAACACTTCCAGTTTATTCGTCATCAGCAAGCTATCCCCCTCATTTAAAAAAGTTCTTCTTAGCATCACAGCCCCTTCTGCATAAGCCTCCGGGCGCAAACCACCTGTTCGTCTAACCAGATCTGAAATCCGTTCAGAACGATTGTTGATCGTATACTCTCCTGGATATACCACTTCTCCAGAAATATGCACATTGGCTTGTATTGCATATACAGGCGACCGGCGGATCAAAACTTCATCGAATGGCTGCAATACAAATCCCTTGGCATCTGGAGCGCTACTGAGATCCGTATTTACGTCGAACTGTTTAACGATAGCTTTGGTGCTATCCTCTGGATTATATGTACCACTTCGTATTCTACGGGAAATCTCTATCCGCTTTACAGAAGCCGCGTCAGTGAGACCTCCCGCTAATAAAATAAGATCTTCCAAGTGCATGCTATCACCATAATTAAAGTATCCAGGATTATTAATCTGGCCTTCAATTCTTACGTAATAAGCCTCCCGTAGTTCCAGCTTTGAATAGATAATTACACTGTCTTCTTTTTCTAACGCTACACTGCTTTTTCCTTCAATTGCATCTTGTACACTAAAATTAATATAAGCAGGCGTAAAATCAGGCTGCAAACGCCTGATTAACCCTCTGGATAAAGCGGCTACTTCCTTTACACCATCCGCTCTTTTTATCAGATCCGATACGGTCATATTATCTTCCAGGGCATAATTCCCGGGATGAAATACAGCTCCGGTAATGGTTACACGGTTACTAAACCTCTTTAATATAGAATCTACGAAAAACTGATCACCGGATTTTAATCTGAAACTGCCAATTTCACTGGCAGAAACATTCACTACTTCCCATTCTTTATTATTCACCCTGTACGCACGTATATTATCCCGGAAAGAAATATCCGTATAACCGCCAGCGTAATCGATGATCTGCTGCAAGGTTTCATTTTCCTTTGCCTCAAAAATAGCAGGCCTTTTTACTTCTCCAGACAGTTCTACTCTGGTTTTATAAGGGTTTACTTTCACAATATCCTGGTCCTGCAAAATAATATTATTACTCAGGTCTCCATTGCTCAAAAAGGCGTACAAATCGAATGTAGCAACAGACTGGCCATTCCGGATCACCTGTATATCACGGAAAGAACCATTTTCATTGGGCCCTCCGGATACATATAACGCATTGGCCACAGATGCCAGGGAAGGAATAGTATAGGAGCCTGGCCTTACTACTTCTCCTATCAATAATACCCGGATACTCCTGATATTTCCCAGGGTGATCTGAACAAAGGTGTTTCCGGCTTTTATTCCGCCGTATATAGTAGACAGTTGTTTAGTGATCCGGACCTTTGCCTCTTCCATGGTAAGCCCGTTCACATACACAGGACCCAGATTGGGAATACGCAAATAGCCATCCGGCGTAACTTTCAACCGGTGCTGCACTTCGGAATAACCGTATACGTCAATCATTACCTCGTCATCGGCTGCCAACCGGTAATTAGGAGGAGTTGGCATCCTCAGGTTGGGTTCAAACGTTAAATTTGTATTAGAGAAAAGTTCTGATCCGAAAATATGTTTGGTTTTAGGCTCACCCTCCCGGTATTGCCTCTTTTTATTCCTGTAACTACTGGTATCACCATCGGGGCCGTAATCTACATTCCTGCTACCATATTGGTCCTCCTTATTGTTTCTTGCACCAGACGATCCGTTTAATTCTTTGTCAAGCCCCAACTGTTCTATCCTTGCTTTTAATTTGGATACTTCTGCTGCCGGAATCCCTTTTTGTTGGGCATAGGTATCAATATCATCCATGCCCAGCTTATTCTTCTTCATCTCCGCTACAATCTGCCGGATCTGGTCATCACTGAAATTGTCTATTTTAACCTGGGAAGCCTGATCTTTAGAAAATGATGGGACCTGCGCCACTGCACAATAACCAATTAACAAGAACAGTTGGACCAACAAAAATTTTCTTAACATGTATAATAGGATATAAAACTTCTCGAATACATTTTTGGGAACAGTTTCGCTATGGCTCCCGCCAAATAAGGTGCAAATCTATTAAAAATAACATATAAATATAAGCTACCCCTGAATTCCTAACACTTTTATGCTGAAATCTTTATGATCTATTTATCATGCTCTTACATAATAAACAGGCAACCTACCACAATCCAAGGTAATAAAATAGCTTATATACTAATTTTAAGACGATTATAATATATAAAATTGTAAAATACAATAAATCTCTGCCATTACAAACCCTTTCCCTACCGTTTACGTTTATTTTATTAGAGAGGCCATTGATATTACCTGTTGAGAAAATTCTATTTCACTACTTAAACTACCACTGTTTTTATCGATCTAAGTATCTAGTTATTGGCATTAGATAGAATCGTTTGAGAATCAGTTCAGATCACTAGAAAAAGTTATGTATTAGACCTCCCCCTCAATACAAGTGGGATGTCTTTTCTACCCCTTCTTTTTGTTTAAATTAGTCAAGGCAAAACTTAAACATTATGTCCTCTGTTGAATTTAACACCTTGCTTATCGGAAATGCAGATTTCCTGAAACCCTTCGCTTTCACGTTGACTAAAGACACCGAACAGGCAAAAGATCTCTATCAGGAAACCCTTTTCAGAGCCCTCTCCAACCAGGAGAAGTATCTGGAAGGCACCAACATCCGGGCATGGTTGTTTACGATTATGCGTAACATCTTCATCAACCATTACCGGAAATCATTAAAGCACCGCATGGTAGGAGAACCTAGTGGCAATGAGTTCATTAACAATTATGAACAACATTCCGTTAGCAACAAAGCGGCTTCCAATTTACAGTTGAAAGACATTAACGTGGCGGTATACCACCTGCCCAGCATCTTTAAAAAACCGTTTATGCTCTATTATGAAGGGTACAAATACTTTGAGATCGCAGACATTCTGCAGGAACCGCTGGGCACCATCAAAAGCAGGATACACTTTGCCCGGAAAATCTTGAAAAATCAAGTCCCCAGATAAGTAGACCTCCTATCCAGCAGGCTCTGCAGTAATATGCCTATAACTCAGGAACGGGTATAACCATATACCAGCCGCAGATAATGTTCTTTCAGGTGAGACTGGAAGTAGGCCCCCATGATCATAATAATGGCGGCGGCGCATAAGAGGGCTGGATGTGGCCAATAATAATACCCCACCAGGCATATTACCAGGTAACGGGCATACTCCAGATAAAACACCCATTTCTTTTGCTCCATAATGGCACCGCAGTTGATCAGCGTAAGCAATATCAACAACGTAACACATACCTGTATAAACACTGGTATGTAATGCTCCAATAAAAGAAAGGTAAACAACAAGGTAAGTGTGGCTACTATCTGCCACAGTACATAACTATACAGTTTGGGCGTTTCCGTAACATCCTGGTTACGGAGCAGTAATTTTTCTTCCAACACCTGCCGGGCAGTGGGATCTATATAATCCGGCTTACCAAAAATAATACGCAACTTATTCCGCCACCCCTTCGCCTGCCGGGCAGAATAAAATAATTCCAGTATAAAATGGAAATGTTGCCATAAAAAACTATTGCTTTCCAATGGTTTAGTTAAACCATATACCGGCTCCTCCTCCTCTTTTACAAACGTGCCAAATAACTTATCCCAAATAATAAACACATCTCCGTAATTCTTATCAAGATACTTAGGATTACTTGCATGATGCACCCGGTGGTGCGAGGGCGTTACAAAAATATATTCCAATATGCCCAGCTTCCCAATAGTACGGGTATGAATAAAAAATGGGTACAGCCCATGTACCAGTAACATACTGGTAATCATAGCAGGCGGGAAACCTATTACCGGCAATACCGCCCAGAAACCAGTACGGATAAACGCCTGAAAAACGGTTATACGGGCCGATACTGTATAATTGAATTCCTCACTCTGGTGGTGCACCACATGGGCGCTCCAAAATAAAGACACTTCGTGCGCCAAACGGTGGTACCAATACCAAATAAAGTCTGTGCAGATCAATAAAGCCACCCATAATAACACACTGGATTTAATATCAAACAAAGCGAAATGCCGGTATAAATAATCATACACAAAGTAAAAAAGACCTACTGTAAATGTGTCCAATAGCCGCTCTGCAATGCCTATACTCAGGTTACTCACAGAATCATTGAACTTGAAATAGGTTTTTCCCTTTTTCCGCGCCACCAGATATTCCAATCCGATAAAGGTCAGAAAAAATGGAACTGCTAAAGCCAGGTAATTTAGATGCACTTTATTGAATTTTTAATCCGGAAATAACAAGACATAGGCCGGTACATGGCACCAGCACATGTATCAGATAACTCATTAAAAATGTTGGCGGTGGTAAATTTTCACAATGATAAGTAATATAATTAAAATATCCTACCATTTTAATAGACTAATAACAAGAAAGGCGAAAAACAACTGCTGTTGTTTCCCGCCTTTGCCCATTGCATACCCGTTTTAACTTAATCCTCTGCAGGCCCTCCCTCTGCCATCCTCATTATCTTCGGCACAAAATGGCTCACTACTTCCACCAGCGAGCCATTACCACTTCAATATCCTTATAAGCACTAGGCGCCTCATCCAATCCGCCCCCTATCAGGGTTACGCCATGCGCCCGCAGTCCCGCCTGGGTGATCAACTTCGCCGCCCGCGTACGCGACATCCGCCGGCCCGCTCCATGAGACGCTAGGTGATGCACTTCATCCGGTAAAGGACACAGCTTTTTCGCTAACTGCGTGTAATGCCCGGCAATCTGCGCTCCTAGCCCCCTGGAAGCTGGAAAAAATATTCCTTTATAAGGCTTAAAACTATACGATAAACAGGCCCTGATGGAAATCCTACTTCCAGTAATAATTGACCGTTGATAATTGTTTCCGATATATAGGGATTAATTTATACAATGTTTTATTTAATTAAAATGGTTGGCAGGGAACCTATGTTTGGATGCCGATCTGAATTCCCTCAACATGCTTATATATAAAGATAAATAGGTCATCATATTACTTCTTCTATTATACTTGTTCTAAACCCGATCACGTTTTGCCTTCTTTCATAAGAAGGTTCGTGTTGATTGGCAATTTCCGCCACGCTCATTGGCCGGTTAACAATGGTATCAAATCCCATATGTTTAGACAGTTGCTGCGCCTTTGCCACGGACAACCGTTTAAACTCATACTTGGCAATGAGGCGGCCCTTACGCAGCAAAGCACTATCTATAGCAGACAAATCGCTGTTAAAGGAACAAACCAATTGTATGTTTAAACAGTCGGCTAATAAGCCGTCCGATAAATTCAACAGGTTAGATACTGATGAATTGCCGGAGAACTTACGGTCCATGATCACATTCTCTGCATCCTCAATAATCACTACACAGTTAGGATTATCTATGAGCAGCTCCATGAATTCCGGATTCATAATATTAGTAGCCAAATCCGGAGATACAAACAACACCCGCTTCTTTATCCTACCGATCAGATAACGGAGGTAAGTAGTTTTACCCGTGCCTGGCAGTCCATGCAATAGCACAATACCTTTATCCTTATCCTTCTTTAAACGTTGTTGTACAACTTTATCTATCGCTTTAAAATCATCTTCATAAAACAACCCAATATCCAGTTTGGTACGCTTTATTTCCAGACTTTTCAGCTCCAGTCCTTTACGCCCGCTGGTGATCAGATTGATTTCGTGTGGCTCCCGGCGCTGCTTTTCTTTAAATCGTGTAACCATATCCGTTACCTCCTTTACAAATGCCGGATGTTGGTTATCATGCAATATTTCACACCAGGAAGACCAAAAGGCTACTACACAATTGTTTTGCAGTATCATTTGGGTCTGATTATGCTTATAGCGTTTCTTCTTATTATCATAATCAGTATACCGGTGTGTACGTACAATTATATCTGCATATTTCTGTGCAAAGGTGGCAGCTGCCTTTTCCCCGTCTATTTCATATACATTATTGATATCAGGTATAATATTAAAATTCAACGTATATACGCCTTTCGGATCAAAATATTCACCGTCTGTAATGTCTATATTATTATTAACGCTATGCTTCATAAATGTTATCCTTTTAAGTCCCTGATAACGATTTACCAGGGCTATGGCAGCCCTGCGTAAATCGCGCTTATCATGGGGTAAATTACAGGTTATCCTTCTGATAACCTGATTGTTGGGGGTTAAAATGCAAACAGAGACGAAAAAAAACATCTTTAAAGGAGTTGAAAGCGGAGCAGGATTACTCCGCCTGCCTGTTTTTTATGTACCTCCTCAAATAATCTCTTGTATTACCATCAAAAAAAACCCGGTCTGTTGTTACACGGACCGGGCTATTAACGTTAACGTATATACTACGTTAAGGCATACCTTATCCGTTTAGCATCCGCCGAGGCGATGCTATCCATAAACCATTCACTGTAGCGGTTTTGAACCCGTTTGGTAATTGCTGGTAAATTCATTCCTGTTATAGGCTATAACAAAAAAGCCCGGATCATGCGACCCGGGCTTTCTGTTATATTTACAAATATTTTTGATCTACCTGTAACCATAAAACGCCCGGAACCCGCCGCTACCTTGCACCATGCAAGGAATTGCGTTGTCCGTATGTAGTTGAAAGCGTTTCATGATTGTAAGTTTCTTTTATTAATATTTTTTTTGCGACACAAATATAAGCTGATATATTTTGATAATGCAAATTTTCTAACAAAATATTCTCAACTTTCTTTATCAAGACTTCTTGAGCAATACTTTTTGATTGTAGAAATCCGTTGCTGCATCTATTATCTGAAGCAAATTATTCCACTTGGCAACAGGTTCAAAGTTGTTCTTGTAAGCCTTTCTGATATGCAGTTTCAACTTATCTGGTGCCACTGTAGCTTGTACAGTGAAAGAACCGCTCTCGTTATCTATTTCCTTGTTTAATTTATCTGCGCCCACTAACGTATAGTCGCTAGGTATAGTTATCTCAATATCATATTCAAAACTGCGCGCAAACGGCATGTATACATCTACTTTACGGTCGCGCTGCTCAGTTTTTACTTTTAGTGGCTCACCGATGAGTTTTCCCGCATCCAGAATATAGTTATTACCTGCTTTCTTTACAAGTCCGTCCAGCGTAAAAGAAGTAGCATATACGAAATCAGGCTTGTCATGTCTCAACCCTTGTTGATTAATTTTGAAACTCACCAGTTCTGTGGGCTTCACATCAAACTGTTCCTGTACTTCTTCCATAAACTGATCTTTCTGCGCCTTTTTGGCCTCAGCAAAGGCATTGGCGTATTCTTCTGCCAACTTACGTTCTGCTTTGTTATCATCCAGTTCTTCCATAAAGCTATTGCGTAGCCCTAATGCCTTCCTTTCCGATTCGTAATAATCCTGGAACAATAACAACCGCCTTTGCTCCCCTACCCTCAAACTTCCTTTTAATGTGGTTTGCCGGTTTACTTTCAGTAACTGCATATCATCGTCCAAAGAAATTTTCAGTTGTTCTATTTGCTTATTATCATCTGCAGTAGAAGTACCAACCTTTATTTCATCGTAGGTTTTCAGTTCATGCCGGCGCTTATCATATTTTTTCAGATCAATTACCGGTGCAACCTGCTTCTCATATTCCGGAGCAATATAGGCGCAGTTACTGAATACGCCATCCGCACTCATGAAGATAGGTTTTGGACCTTGCGTTTTCAACATATATTCGTAATCGCCGTTATTTAATACTTCTTCCTGGCCCGGTCCATAACGAGAGGTTACCAGTACAAATTCTACCGGCACATCCATCCTTCGCATAGCATCTTGCAGGAAGAAAATGAATTTTTTATTATCTGGCTGAATGTAATTCCTCTCTGTACCTACCATAATCTTATCGGTGAAATTCACTTTATAGAAGGCCAGGAAACGGAAAGCATAATACACGTAATAGGCCAAACTGTCGTCTGGAATTTCCTTTCCCCTCTCCCGCTTATATTGTTTCATCATATCATGGATATCCTTATTCCAGTGGCCCCCGCCAGCTGCCCACAGGTTCCAGCCGTCGGTGATAATATCTTTTAAGATAGATTCCTTTATTTCCTGCTGGCTGGGATTGCGGCGTACTTCCCCAGCCGACTGCCCCGCCTCCAAACGGGTGCCAAAAAGAATATCCATCCGGATCATAGGTATCTGCCGGTAGGGCGACATCCACAAGTCTACTGGTAAACTAGGCAGGTTTCTAACGAGCAGGTCCATCACATTGCCATCATCATCCCGCTTGATTTTCAGGTCAGGCGCACCATTAGAAGCACGATACCTTACAAAATATTTATCGCTGATTTCGCAATGCACGGAATATTGCATAACCGGCTTATCATCTCCCAATATAAAAACCTGTTGATCTATGGGACTGTTCACATCTTTCTGCTCTTCCACTCTTACAAAATAATCAATGATATCGCCTACTTGCAGATCTGGGATAGCCAACTTACTTTTTTGTTGTTTTTTATCATCTTCTTCGTTTACGATCTCTTCATCTACATTTACTTCTTTCTGGCTACCATCAGGCTTTATAACACGAACACCCACAATAGTAGTGGTTAATCCGCGATGAAAGTAAGTGTTCAGGCTTTGAAGCTTCTTGAAACTAAATTCAGAATATTCATCCAAGGCAGCTTTATCGTTCAGTTTTACCATTTCACGAACGGTATTGCTGTAAAAGATGTCTTTCTTTATTTTAAAGCCAACGCCAATATACTTTAGCTTTTTAGTACTGGAAGTCTTTACATCCACATGCTTGGCAATTACCACGGCAGAGGATTTATTGTCGGTAACGGCTGGGGGATTTTTAAACGCTGGAATATCCCAGGCCCACACTTCCTGTCTTACGGCAGTGGCGCGTTCTTTATACTCCCGGAAATCTTTGGCTTTCTGTGCATATCCCCATTGCTGCAATAACAGCGCAATGATGGCACAGCATAAAATTTTTGCTCTCATGGTATAGGTATGTAGGTATTACTTTTTAGCGAATGTTATTTGTTCGAGATAAGCTTTATCCAGGGCTCGGATATCAGCATTCCACTGCCCGAATCCGGATTTGGGTAACCAGGGGTTTTTAATAATCAATTCTTTATGATAAAGGATTTGGGAACCGTTTACTTTGTAAGAGATATTAAACGAATAACCGTCGCGGTCTATTTTCAGACCTGCCGGCAGAGTGGTTACCTTATAACCCGCCGGTACTTCCAGGGTCGTTTCATTTACCACATGATGCTTATAGTAAAACAACATATCATTTTCCCGCTTGGCAGTATCTATCGTGTAACCAGACATTTCCTTGCGGTAATCCATTTCTGCATATAATTCATCTCCGAAAGCGGTAACCGCTTCCTGGAACTCCAGGTCGTACTGTATATCCAACCCGTTATCCCAATAATTGATATCTGATGTTTGCAAATTATTGATCTGGTACTTGTTATTACTTTCTGTAAGATATTGGCGAAGGGCATCTTGTAATTTTTCTTTTTTGATACCATGCACCTGGGTAAGCAAGAACTCTTTGCTTTCTCCATCCCACTGCTGGTGGACCTTTCCGGCTAAGTTAGTCCCATCTACGCGTAGGGTTCTTTTTTCAATAGCTGTATTCTGTTCCCAATTACGCAGAGGAATACGGTCAAGTATAAACGATTCCCCATCTTCTATCATTACCTGCCGGCCCTGTATACGCTGAGCGTACTGGTTGGGGCCAATATAGGTTTCGGTAGCGTCCAGGAAGTAGCGCTTTCCCTTATAGTTGAGCGCACAGATCATGTGATTGTCTACTGCCAATGAAGGAATAGCATAATCATAAGCAATATGATCAGTACCAATCCAACAAAGCCGGGCATCAAAGCCGAGTGCTTTCAGCAGGCCCCGTGTAAGGTTAGCCATACCTTTACAGTCGCCGTATTTATGTTGCAGCACCAACTGGGCTTTCTCTGGTTTAAAGCCGGCAATGCCATCTTCAAAAGCGATGTAGCGAATATTATCCTGCATCCAATGGTATACGGCGTTAATCTTACCTGTATCTGAAGAAATGCCTTTGGTGATCTCCAATGCTTTGGCTTTAAGAATAACTTCATCATCGCCAATCTGCTTTACCAAACTGTGATACCAGGCATAGAGATCGGCCGTGGTATTAAAAAAATTGGTTTTACCACCTTTCAGTTCTGCGTACTTACTCAATACCAGCAGGTGTGGATAAACATAAGAAGGTCCGGGGGCATTTTTTTCAGTTACCTTGGCAGGCAGCTTTGTAGCTGTGTAAGTATATACATCTTCATCCCGCTTGCTGTCGTATACCACCGTTTTACGGATGTTGTAAGCTTTAAGGTTCATCTCTTTGATCTCTACCTTCATCCAGCGGGGCACTACCAACTGCACTTCATGTTTGTCGATATCATAGCTATCCGTAAAATAGATAGCAGTGAAATAGCGGGGATCGAGCGTAGTTTTATCCAGCTCTACGGAGCTTTCTTCTCCTTTTTGTTCCAATGGTACTTCCATGGTGCATACACGTGCATCAGAATAAAAAATACCATCTACTGTATAGTTCTGGAAAGCAGGCTTGATCATTTTATTACGCTTCCCACTTACAATAGCGCGTACTTCATCTATCCGGCTTTTATCGTCATAAAACTCCACGAAAGGCACAGTAGTCCGGAACTGGTTACACCGGTAGGTGACTGCTGAATTTTGATGGATATTGACTGGGTAGTCTTTATCGCCGGTTATAAATTCATAGCGTTCCAGGTAGGTACTGATCGCAATGTTTTTCTCGTCTTTTCCGGGAATAGCAACAGGAATGTTTTTACTGGCTACAGGCGGATGTAATTTCTTAATAGCTAAAGCATTAGACGCATTGCACCACAATGCGATGAGCAAGCACAGGTAACGGGGATTTCGGGTCATATTTGGGTACTGGTTAGCAGTAGTACATAAAGGTAAAATCAAATTTTGAATATTGATAATAAAAAGCCGGAAGTAGCGGGGTACTTCCGGCCAGATAAATCAGGATTAACAACAACAGAAGTTGATGGTCGACCTTTACAATTATATTAATACTGCACTTTCTTCGAACTCCTTCTGGAGCCGTTGCATCTGACGGATATGCCGCTCGATATGTTTAGTAAGGAAATAGATATATTGGTATATATCCAGTTTGCCCAGGTGGTTTACAGACATATTGGTGAATACCAGCAACCCTTCCCCATTTTTCAGCAAGGAGAGGTTATACATACACTGTGCAAACTGTTGTTTGAGCAAGGCTTTTATCTCTTGCATATCTTTAAGACCCGTAGGTTCCATATGTTCTGGCCGTACCCATCCAAAGGATTTGCTTCCGATCACATCTATTTGATCAAATTTATCATGATAGTCTGCTGGCAAGATCACAGTATGTCCTGTTCTTTTACGTTCCAACGCACGGCGGGTACTTTTGTTAATAATCAGCAGCAGGAAATAATTGGTGAGGGTAATATGTTCCAACACTTCCCTGATACTCCATTGGTCTGCTTCCGGTTTGAAATCCAGCAATGCCTGGTCTTTATCAAACCAATGATCCAACTCCCTGAAATTGGTGAGTAAGGCCTCTCTTACAACTTGGATAATGTTTCTCATCATCTAACGTTTTTGGGATTATGCACTTTACTTTTTGCTAATGAAATGGGTTAGCGCATAATTTCATTAAAGATTACTTGTTTGCCATTTTTATGCCGGATTTCACCACGAAAAAACCCGGCCGTGTTTACGGACCGGGTCAAATAATGTAGCGGGGTTTGCTCACACTATTGCATACCATGATCCGTATGGCTTTTTTAAGGTAAAGCCATTCTGTTTACGCCATGAGGCGCATTTTTTTTGCATTACAGTTATCACTTGAAACTCTTTCAATATCTTCATTTTCAGTACTTCTACTAAAGCAGAAAGTCCCACACTTATTCTAGTGCGGGACTTTCGTTTATATCGTTTGATAACTTTCTATCGTTAACAATCGGTGCAACACGCCCGCGGCCTGACCTCGACCTGCTTTTGCTTGCAGGCCATCGCTGAAATTTGGTATGTTGAAAAAAGTTGCACAGTTATGTTTTAATACTTGAAACAAAGATAATTTTTATTTCTTTTATTACACAAAAAAACACCTTACTTTTTTCATAGACTTAACAATTAGTTTATACTACTGCACCCATTAAAATAAACTCAATTGTGCATTGGGCCGGCGGAAGGCATTCGTATTAAATTCAAAGCGCTCCTGGTTCAGGTTATTCTTTTTAGTATGCACCCGGAACTGTTGTCTGATAAGATCAGCGATATTACCATCTCCCCGCATGCGCCGTCCAAATTCACTATCGTTCACCTGTCCACCGTGCATGCTCTGTATATGGTGCCACACCTTGTCGGCCCGGTCGGGGAAGTTCTTATACAACCAGTCCTGGAAAATCACCTTCACTGCGTCATTAAGCCTTACCACTGTATATCCGGCATACTTGGCGCCATTAGCGGCCACAGCTTCCAGCAAACGTGGAATTTCGTGATCGTTGAGTCCGGGTATGATAGGGGCCGTCATAACTCCAACGGGTATCCCAAGATCGCTTAACTCCTTTATTATTTTGAGCCGTTGGACAGCGGTAGTGGTACGCGGCTCCATTTTCTGCCGTAGTTCTTCGTCCAGGGTAGTTACGGATACATATACACATACCAGATTATCTTGTGCCAGTTGTTGTAGTAAATAACGGTCGCGCAATACCAGGGAGTTTTTGGTGATAATGCCGATCGGCTGCTTATATTCCAGGGCTACTTCCAGCAGCTGCCTGGTAAGCCACATTTTACGCTCTACCGGCTGATAGCAGTCTGTATTGCCTGAAAGCGAAATAGGCTTAGGCACCCAATTTTTGTTCTCCAGGAACTTGCGCAGCAGCTCCGGTGCATTATGTTTTACAATGATCTTCCTTTCAAAATCCAACCCTGCACTCAATCCCCAATATTGATGAGAATTACGGGCATAGCAATAAATACAACCATGTTCACAACCCTGGTAAGGATTCATGGAAAACCACATCCCCACATCCGGGCTATCCACCTTATTTACCAGGTTTTTGGCATGTTCTTCAAATACCTGCGTAGGAACATCTGCCTGCCACCACTCATCAATCCCCTCTACATGTTCCTGGGCATACTCGTCTGCCAGGTACTTGTTCCTGGGATTGATCTGCGCCCCGCGACCTTTATAATATGGCTGTTCTGATGCTCCTTCCTGGAATGGCAACGTCATAACTAAATATTTTAGTAAAACTACTAAAATATTTAGGATTTACGAATTTGAAATTTTACTGCCTCAGATGATACCCATTTGCTTCATCAGGAAAGTGGCATTTTTATTCCGGGCAATACCAGCACGGATACGGTAGTCGAAGTAAAGATGATCATCCTGTATGGTACTTTCAAAGCAATAATTACGGATCCTGCCCGGATGGGCGGCTTCCATTTGCCCCAGTTCCAGATCGTGCGTAGCAATCATTCCCAGGCAATTATAAGTAAGAAAATGTTCTATAAGGCTGCGGGAGCCGGAAAGCTTGTCCTCCGAATTAGTACCTTTCAGGATCTCATCAAGTAAAATAAATACCCGCTCTCCTGTTTTCAGCCGGCCAACAATATGCTGTAACCGCAACAGCTCTGCCTGAAAATAAGAAGTATGACTGGCGATAGAATCCTTGATGCGCATAGAGGTCATTATATGCATAGGAGTAAACACAAAGCGGGTGGCACATACCGGCGCCCCGCACATCGCCAGCAACAAATTAGCGCCTACACTGCGGAGAAAAGTACTTTTACCGGACATATTAGACCCCGTAATGATCAGGAAGCTATCTGGCTGCCCTGCTGCGCCATCATTTTTCACACATGCGGTAGCAGGTATCAACGGATGCCCTAAGGCAGCTGCTTCCAACAGCCCTCCTTCCTCCTGTGGCTCCGGCCACGTAAATTCCGGATGGTCAAAAGCATAGGTAGCAAAACTGTTCCATACCTCCATCCGGTTCACCACCTCAAACCATTCCCGTATGCCTTGCTGTTGTTGCTTTTTCCAGCGTTCCAGGCGCAGCATACAGTGAAAATCATATAAGAACAATGAATTCACCACAATACCAACCAACAGGTTCAACCGCTGATCAAAGGCATTACTGATACGTGATAACTTCCGCAAGGCCACATCGGCATCTTTGGCAATTTCTTGCTGACGGCGCAATAACACCGATGCCTGGAAGTTCCCCTTACAGATCAACTGCAGCAGTATGGAAAACTTATCCAGTATCCTTTCTTTATGGCCGATCAGCGTGTATTGGGCGGAGATCTTTTTCTGGCTGCTGCCAAGCAATATCCAATTCACAATAATCATTAACGCTAGCGGGAAATAAATACCGGTAACGATATCCAACACAATAGCGGCTATTGCCAATGCAGGGCATAACCAAACCGTTACCTGCACCAAGGTATTATTAATGAAATGGAAGGGCATCTCCAGCCAGGCGAAAATTTCTTTGCGGTCGCCTTCTTCTTCTTTGGCCAGCAGAGCGTTGGCCGTGAGCAACTGCCGGAACTCAAGTTCCGGCATTAATGCCTTCAACGCTTCCTGGGTATCCCTGATATCGCCCGTTTGCTGTAAGGGCCCGCTTAGCGCTGCAGCCAACCTGCGCTTGCCAGACAATGTGCCGGTACGGTTAATATGTTGAAAAAGGGAGGAAGGCCCAAAAACATCCAGGTCACTGCTGAAATCATGTTTATCATCCACAAACTCATGGCCATCCTCAAAAGTCGATTCCCAGGTGGTAACCAGCCGCCATTCTTTCTGGTTAAGTTCCAGTAATGTTTGATATAACTCCAATCTTTGCTGGGAACGGGTATAGCCCATCAACAGCACCAAAAAAGCAGCTACTGCCACCAACAACAGCAACCACCAGGCAACCATCCAATTACTACGGAACAACTGCACGATAGCGGCAACGATCATCAGAAAGCTGGCTAGCCTCCCCCAAGATAAAGCAGCAGTTAATTGCTTTTCTTTTTTAATGGAAGCCTGAAATTGACCGATCCGTTGCTGGTAAATATTTGCTGTTGCCATTTATCTTCGTTGATTATAGGTTCAAAATAAAAAGGATTTTGTGGTATGTGCCCACAATTTATTGCACACACACCACAAAATCCTGAAATCCGGTACCGGAAAATATTATGCGTACTGACGCTGCAACAAGTCAGGATATTCCTGGCTCACTTTCAGAATCAGCTCTCCAAACAAAGTATTTACCCAAGCAAACCACGGACGGGTAAACTTAGTCGGATCGTCTTTATGATAAGACTCATGGATAAACCCGGTATTACCATCTGTATTGCGCAATGTTTTAATACATCCGGCTATCTCTTCCTTATCATGACTGGTTAAAGCCCTCATGATGATACTCATAGGCCAGATATAATCCGGACCGGTATGCGGACTGCCTACGCCATCTCCATATTTACCCTTGTAAAACCAAGGCTGGAAGTTACTCCACACAAAATGACGCGAAGACTGGTACAATGGATCATCTATACCGGTATATCCCAAATAGGGAATAGACAAGAGGCTAGGCACATTGGTATCATCCAGGAACAAACGGTTACCGAAACCATCTACCTCAAATCCATACATATGGCCCAATTTCGGATGTTCTACGATGGCATAAGCCTTAATAGCCCGGTCTACTTCATCTGCCAGCGCAATGCACTCTTTGGCGAAAACCTGGTCTCTATAAATAACTTCACTGATTTCTGCCAACTGCCGGAGAGATACCACGGCAAACATATTGGACGGGATCAGGAAAGGAAATACAGTGGCGTCGTCAGAAGGACGGAAAATGGAAACGATCAGCCCTACCGGTGAAATAGGCGCCCCCCAGCCTCCATTGGGCACCGTGTCTGATTGCACGGCAGTAATACGCTGAAACTTGTAAGGACCTTTACTGTCCTTACGTTGCTGCTCTTTAAACGTTTTTACAATAGCCTGCGCCGCCTGTTTGTACTGGCTATCGAAAGGAGTAGCATCTCCGCTGATCTTCCAATAATTATAAGCCAGGCGTACAGGATAGCACAGAGAATCAATCTCCCATTTACGCTCATGCAACTCCGGCTTCATGGTGGTAAGATCCTTATCCCACTCACTACCTGTAGGTCCTTCATTAAAGGCATTCGCATATGGATCAATCAGGATGCATTTAGTTTGACGGTTAATAACGCCCACTACCATATCCTTCAGCTTGGCATCCTCTTTTACCAGTGGCAGGTAAGGCCATACCTGGGCAGAAGAATCGCGCAGCCACATCGCATTGATATCGCCAGTGATCACAAAAGTGTCTGGGCGGCCATTCTCCATTTTATAATTAACTGTTGTATCCAAGGTATTGGGGAAACAGTTTTCAAACAACCATCCCAGTTTAGTATCTGCAATCTGGGATTTTACTTTCAGAATTGTTTTTTCTACTGCTTCACTGGTAAATTTACGTTTTGCTACAGGTGGGCGTTGAGAGGTATATCCGCTCCAACCAAATACAGTTTTAGGCAATCCTAGCCCCACTGCGCCAGCTACTAATGCACTGTTCTTTAAAAAATCTCTTCTTGCAACCATAAATGTAATTTGATCTGATTTCTTGATTATCCTGATGTTCGAAGACATAAGCGGGCACAAGATAATGAGGATGTTCTATCTTTTGACGTGATTTTTTAGATGGCCCTGACCCTTCATTCCTCTTTCTTTTCTGATCAGGACCATCTTCCGGAAATATATTACATATTACGTCTATACTGTCCGCCTACCTCATACAAAGCATGCGTAATTTGCCCCAGGGAACAATGCTTCACAGTTTCCATCAGCTCAGCGAAAAGATTCCCGTTATTGATGGCTACCTGCTGCAATTGTTTTAATGCAGTAGCGCTCTTTTGCTCATGTCGTTGCTGGAAGGCCTCCAACGTATGGATCTGGAATTCTTTTTCTTCTGTAGTGGAGCGGATCACTTCTGCAGGAATAATGGTAGGAGAGCCATTCTTATTCAAGAAGGTGTTCACCCCTATAATCGGGAATTCACCAGTATGCTTCAGCGATTCGTAATACAAACTTTCCTCCTGGATCTTGTTACGTTGATACATTCTTTCCATAGCGCCCAATACACCGCCACGTTCTGTGATGCGGTTAAATTCAGCCAATACAGCTTCCTCTACCAGGTCTGTTAGCTCTTCGATGAAGAAAGAACCCTGGATAGGATTTTCATTTTTGGCAGTCCCCAACTCCCGGTTGATGATCAACTGAATGGCCATGGCCCTTCTTACACTTTCTTCTGTAGGCGTGGTAATTGCTTCGTCGTAGGCATTGGTATGCAGCGAATTACAATTATCATAGATCGCATACAGCGCCTGCAGGGTAGTGCGGATATCATTGAAATCAATCTCCTGTGCATGCAGGCTGCGACCGGAAGTCTGGATATGGTATTTCAGCTTCTGGGAACGGTCGTTGCCTTTATACTTATACTTAATGGCCTTAGACCAGATACGGCGGGCTACACGGCCAATCACGGCATATTCCGGGTCCATCCCATTACTGAAAAAGAACGACAGGTTAGGCGCAAAATCATCAATGTGCATGCCCCTGCTCAGGTAATATTCCACGTAGGTAAATCCGTTGGCCAGGGTAAATGCCAGCTGGGTGATCGGGTTGGCGCCGGCTTCAGCGATATGATAGCCAGAAATACTTACCGAATAAAAATTGCGGACTTTTTGTTTAATAAAATATTCCTGTACGTCGCCCATGAGTTTCAAGGCAAATTCGGTAGAGAAGATACAGGTATTTTGCGCCTGGTCTTCTTTCAGGATGTCTGCCTGCACGGTGCCTCTCACCGTGCTCAATGCGTGGGCTTTTATTTTTTCGTATACTTCCCGGTCCAGCACTTCTTCACCAGAAATACCTAACAATACCAGGCCCAGCCCGTCATTACCAGTTGGCAGGTCGCCGTTATAGTGCGGCAATGGGTGATCTTTGAATTTATCTTTTATCAGGGAGGCTACCTTTTCTGTGAGACCATGCTCCTGGATATACTTTTCGCATTGCTGATCAATGGCGGCATTCATAAAAAAAGCCAGCAGTATGGGCGCCGGGCCGTTGATCGTCATGGATACAGAGGTTTTGGGATCGCAAAGATCAAAACCGCTGTATAATTTTTTGGCATCGTCTACAGTGGCGATGCTTACACCGGAGTTGCCTACCTTTCCGTAGATATCCGGCCTTACAGCAGGGTCTTCTCCATAAAGGGTTACGCTATCAAATGCGGTGGAGAGGCGTTTTGCCGGCTGATCTAGCGATACATAGTGAAAACGTTTATTAGTCCTCTCCGGGCCACCTTCTCCGGCAAACATACGGGTAGGATCTTCTCCTTCCCTTTTCAACGGAAATACACCAGCGGCATAAGGAAATTCACCGGGTACATTTTCAGTGAGCTGCCAACGTAGAATATCTCCCCAGTCTTGGTATTTAGGCAGGCTTACTTTAGGGATACGGCTATGGCTCAGGCTTTCGGAGAATAAAGGCAATTTGATCACCTTATTCCTTACCTGAAATTCATAATAATCAGCAATATATTGCTCCACCAATGCCGGCCAACCCGCAATCAACTGCTGGCATTCCGGATGCAAAGCTTGTTCGAGGTGCGTCTTAATCTCTGCCAGCGCAGCTACCTGTGCGGGTTGCAGAGCCATTACGCCAACAACCTGGTATAATTGCGTGGCCAACTTACATTGTTCGTTCACCCACCTGCTGTAATCCTCTATTGCTTCTGCTATTTCAGCCAGGTAGCGTACCCTGGCAGGGGGAATGATCTGTGACTTGGTGGCAGTATTTTTCAAGCTTTCATGTGCCAGTGACCCAAAGTTAACCCCGGTTCGCTCTTCCACTTTTTCCATTACCTTTTCAAACAGCAGATTAATACCAGCATCATTGAATTGGGAAGCAATAGAACCTATCACCGGCAATGTCTCGTCTGTGGCGTCCCATAAGTTATGGTTACGCTTATATTGTTTGCGCACATCATGCAAAGCATCCAATGCGCCGGCCTTATCAAATTTATTGATGGCAATCACATCAGCATAATCGAGCATGTTGATCTTCTCCAACTGGGAAGCTGCGCCATATTCCGGCGTCATAACGTATAAAGAAACATCGCAGTAGTCGGTAATGGCTGTATCGCTTTGTCCTATGCCGGAAGTTTCCAGGATAATAAAATCGAAAGCGGCCAGTTTACAAATATCGATGGCTTCCTGTATATGTTCGCTGATAGCCTTATCGCTTTCGCGGGTGGCCAGGGAGCGCATATAAGCACGGGGATGATGAATGGCGTTCATACGGATACGATCGCCAAGAAGAGCACCGCCAGTTTTCTTCTTGGAAGGGTCTACCGAAATCACTGCTACTGTTTTATCTGAAAAGTGGTGCAGGTAACGGCGCACCAGTTCATCGGTAACACTGCTTTTACCTGCGCCCCCAGTGCCGGTGATTCCCAATACCGGCCACTTATCGGCCTCAGCAGTAGCAGGAGCAATATGTGTGCCGTTAGCCTCATCTACTACCACGGCAGTACGGGCCTTTTGACTGCTCAATAAGGCTACCGGCATATCATTTTCGGCAAGACTGATCGCCCTAGCAATAATCTTTGGATTTTTATCTTTCTGCAGCTGGGGAATATCTTCTTTGCTGCTACCTGCAGTAAGGGGTTCCACCGGCACATCGCAACGGCAAATGAGATCTTCTATCATACCTTCCAGTCCCATTTGACGGCCATCATCGGGCGAATAAAGGCGTGCAATACCATAAGCATGCAGTTCCGCTATTTCTGATGGCAGGATGGTGCCGCCACCGCCACCGAAGATCTTAATATGCCCACAGCCTTTCTCCTGCAACAGGTCGTACATGTATTTGAAAAACTCTACGTGCCCCCCCTGGTAAGAAGTAACTGCAATCCCTTGTGCATCTTCCTGGATGGCGCAATCTACAATTTCCGCGGCAGAACGGTTATGGCCCAGATGGATCACCTCTGCGCCCTTTGCCTGCATAATGCGGCGCATGATATTAATGGCGGCATCATGACCGTCGAATAAAGCTGCTGCTGTTACAATGCGCACCTTATGTTGTGGTGTATAAGACATATAGCTAACCGGTTTTTTATAAATACAAGCGCCTGCAACTGTAGCGCAGATGATGGAGTGAATACGTGGTTACTGAAATCGATCATCGGAAAAAACAAACCCCTTCCCCTGCAGTTGCCGGCTTCCTTGCGCAACACCGCAAGTTACGTAAAAACCTGCTGAACAGCCGTATTAGCAAGGGTTTAACAATAATTAGAATTGATTAAACAGGTAGCTCATCCCGTTGCAAAATATTTAACCAATCCGGAATTAGCTTAATATTTCCCTAAAACAACTTTCCCTTGCACCGGTATTAGTACAAGGGAAAGCGTAAAAAAGACGCAAGGCAGTAATGCTTAGCAGTCTTACATTTCATAACGTGGAACTATAAAATCAAACGATCAATTATTGTTAATGATTTTAATAGCTTTCAAACTTATTTAAATGGAATTTTAAAACAACAAATACTTACAGCGAATTAGTCTTGGTTTTATTCTGATTTAAGTTACTCCGGATGTGTATACCTTACGCAATCTTAATTTAAATTTTTGTTAAAAACAAAAATAATTTTGTTCTACGGAAAAAAATAACCTGCAAATTCCTTTGCAGGTTTTATGAAGATGAAATCCTTTACCATCAAGGATTTTGATCAAATGTAAATTAACCGGATCTGAAAAAGATGTCTTTCAGGAAGATAAAAAAACATTACGGACCAACTACTTAGAATCCTATTCCCAGGTAAGGCTTCTTACATTGTTCATATTTATCAAAATCAAATTTGTAGAGCCTGGCTGGGCGGTGGGGCACATCCGCTTCCTCTTCATTCAAATCCATTAAGAGGTCCATCGATAAAAACTTCTTCCTGAAATTCCTCCGGTCGAGCTCCACATCCAAAATAGCTTCGTAAAGATGCTGTAATTCACGCAAAGAGAACTTGCGGGGGAGCAGGTTAAAACCAATAGGTTGTAACTGTACCTGCTGCTTTAGCCGATTGTGGCACATTTCCAGGATCTGCGCATGATCGAAAACCAATTCCGGCAGCGCTTTGATGGGGTACCAGTTAAGCCGGAGATCCGACAATGTTCTCTCTATACGGGCAATGTTCACCAGTGAGTAATAGGCAACGGTAACTACCCTGCCCACCGGATGACGCTTTACAGCGCCGAAGGTTTGCACCTGCTCCATAAACACATGATCCAATCCTGTGCGGGCCTTCAACACACGATACGCAGCGTCTTCCAACTCTTCGTCCGGACAAACAATATCTCCCAGCAAGGAATACTTTCCTTTGCATTCTTTGAGGTCAGATTCAATCAATAAAACTTTCAACTCATCATGGTTGAAACCGAAAATGACACAATCCACCGAAACGGCTAACTTGAAGTGATGCTTTATTTCCTGGAGGTGCGTCTGCATGTTTTTGGTGTACATAGACATCATAGGGAACGTGGAATTACAGATAAACGCTTTTTATTACAACATGAAATTTAATCTAAATGAAAGAAAAAAAAGACATTTTTAGCCTAAAAAGGGGTGAATTTTTCCGTGAATGATCCCTAACCTGAAAGATAAGTTTAAATTTACGGTTCAGTTTTCAAAGATTATGTACACAAAGGAAATAGAAATAACCCTGGCACAGTTGGCCAAAGACCTTCTGGACCGATTACAACAACAGCAACCGCTGGCATCCATTGAAGAAACCCTGGAAGACCTTCGCCGTGTGATTAGCTACAACGACTGGCGCTATTATGTACAAAGCGAACCTGTGCTCACTGATTATGAATATGACCAGTTATTTGCGTGGCTGAAAAAACTGGAGCAGGAAAATCCCACGCTCATCACGCCCGATTCTCCTACCCAACGGGTAGCCCAAGGGCTCACTAAAGAATTTGTTACTGTACCTCACCTGGTACCCATGCTTAGCCTGGAAAACTCCTACAATGCAGACGATCTGCTAGACTGGGATCGTAAGGCAAGGGAAAGCGCCGGGTTGGACGCCATTGAATACTGTATAGAACCTAAGTTTGACGGCGCCAGTATCTCCCTGATATATGAAGATGACCGCTTTTTCCGCGGCGCCACCCGTGGCGACGGCGTTGCCGGAGAAGACATCACCACCAACATCCGGCAAATACGTTCTATCCCTTTATCTGCCAGCTTCTCCAAATATGGTATTCACCAGATTGAAATCCGGGGAGAAGTGCTCATCAATAAAAATACCTTTAAAGCATTCAACGATAAACGCATCGCGGAGAACTTACCCCCACTGGCCAATCCCCGCAATGCGGCCTCCGGCTCCCTACGCATGGTAGATCCTAACGAAGTGGCCAAACGTGGGCTGGAAGCTTTTTTATACCATATGAGCTTCCATTCCATGAATCCCGGACAAACAGAACCCGACGCACTCAAAACCCATAGCGCTACGCTCGACTTATTGTCGACCCTTGGATTCCGTAGCCCTGCGAAAGAGAAAAAAGTAGTAACAGGCATCCAGGCGGTGATAGACTATTGCCTGCAATTTGAGACAGAACGTGATAACCTTCCCTATGAAATTGATGGTATGGTAATCAAAGTAAATGATTATAACCTGCAAGACAAACTAGGAATGACCACCCATCACCCACGATGGGCCATCGCCTACAAATTTAAAGCCCGGCAGGCTACCAGCAAATTACGCAGCGTGGAATTCCAGGTAGGCCGTACCGGCTCCGTAACGCCCGTTGCCAAAATAGACCCCGTACCTATTGGCGGGGTTACAGTAGGCTCCATTTCCCTCTTCAACGAAGATGTGATAAAAGAAAAAGACCTGAAACTGGGTGATACTGTACTGGTAGAAAGAGCAGGAGACGTGATCCCTTATATTGTAAAGTCTGTGGCAGACTTACGCGATGGCAGCGAACAAAACATCGTGTTCCCAACCCATTGCCCTGTATGCCACGATAAACTGGTAAAGCCGGAAGGAGAAAGTGTATGGCGTTGTACTAACATCAACTGCGAAGCCCAGGTAGTGGAAAGAATGATACATTTCGTCAGTAAAGATGCCATGGACATCAAAAGTTTTGGAGAAAGCAATGTGCGGAAATTCTATTTGTTAGGATTACTAAAAGATATCCCTGGCATCTATGAACTGGACTTCGAAAAGATCGGGGCACTGGAAGGTTTCGGCAAAAAGTCGTTGAGCAACCTGCAAATGGCTATAGAACAGTCCAAATCACAGCCGCTGCACAGATTGATATTTGGCCTCGGTATCCGCTATGTGGGTGAAACCACCGCCAAAACGTTGGCCAATGCAGTTACCAACATCATGGACCTCCAACACTGGGCAGAAGAACAGATTCTGGCACTGGAAGACATTGGCCCTAAAGTGGCCGGCTCCATCCGGTTGTTCTTTGCCAACCATGATAACATTGCCATGCTGGAAAAACTATCCGCACTCGGCATCAACATGGAAAACACAAAAAAATCGGCTGCTTCCGAAGAAGGTCACCTCAACGGACAAACGTTTTTGTTCACTGGCACGCTGCATAAATTGAAACGCAGCGATGCCGAAGAAATGGTAGAACAGGAAGGCGGTAAAATCATGAGCGGTGTAAGCAGTAAACTCAACTACCTCGTTGTAGGAGAAGATGCCGGTAGCAAGTTAGAGAAAGCCAAAAAAATCAATACCATCAAGATACTCACAGAAGACGAATTTATTGAGCTGTTAGGTATTAGCCTCTAGCAGCCAGTAGCTAAAAGCCAAAACATGAACGACGATTTAACATACATGCGCCAGGCATTACAAGAGGCGCGAAAAGCTTTTGAAGATGGGGAGGTTCCTATTGGCGCCGTAGTAGTACTAAATAACAGGATCATCGGACGGGGTTATAATCATGTAGAAAGATTGAATGATTGTACTGCGCATGCAGAAATGATTGCCTTAACAGCGGCTTTTAATACATTAGGCAGCAAATATTTAATGGATGCCACATTATACGTTACCGTAGAGCCATGCCTGATGTGCGCAGGAGCGCTTTATTGGAGTAAAATAGGCAGAATAGTATATGCGGCACCAGACGACAAGAACAGTTACCGGAGAGCAACCGGCGACCGGTCTCCGTTTCATCCTAAAACAAAACTGGAGGCCGGCCCCTGTCGCGAAGAAAGTTTACAACTGATGAAGTCTTTTTTTGAACAGCGACGGTAGTTATTGTTGCTTTTGATGCTCCATCATTTTATTCATGCCCATCATCTGCGTCATGGTATGCTCCATGCCTTCTGAAGAGCCGTCAAGAAAGATGACATTCCCTTTGGAGTTTTCTGCAAAATGCTTGATCGCTTCTGTCCACATGGAAAAAAGGATCACAGAAGTATCCAGGTTGGCCTGTTGCATTTCTTTAGCTGCCATGGTCATACCTTTGGCTACCTCTTCCCGGAAAAGGGCTACGCCCATACCGCGCAATTGAGCCGCCTGGCGCTCTGCTTCTGCCGCAATCTTAATCGCATTACCATCTGCCTCTGCCGCTTTGGTTTTAGTAATCAATAACGCCTGACCTTCATTTTCAGCGGCGGCTTTCAGGTTATTGGAAGCCACTACCTGGGCCATAGATTTCATAATCACTTCATCAAAAGTAATATCATTCATCTGCAGATCTAGTAGATGAAAACCCCATTCTTCCAGGGTTTTATCTATCTGGTCTTTTACGTGCTCAGTAATATCTTTGCGCAGGGCCAGCACTTCGGCCTGGCGCTTGGTGGCCACAAACCCACGGATAGAGCCTTCTATGGTACGTACCAGCGCTTGCATGAAGCTTCTTTCATCCATAAACTTAAATGCCACATTCTTAATGGTTTCTTCCTCCTGGTTCCATACTGCATATAACAGCATCGCCTTAAAATATACATTGGCCTGATCGATAGTAATGGCCTGGAACTCCAGCTCCACCGACCGGTTCTGGATAGATATCCGTTTGAATACTTTTTCTATAACCGGCACTTTAAAGTTGAGGCCAGGATATAATACCCGGTTATATTTACCAAAGATGGTGGTAACGCCTATCGTGCCCTGTTGCACGGTAACAAAGCTGGATGATACTATAACAAGTGCCAATACCAGCAGAACTAACAAAAATACCATAGATTGATTGTTTAGGTAGGATTAGGGGTATAAATGTAATCAAAAAAGCCAATGTTACAGACAAATACAAAGCCGCCAAAAGCTTTGCCCATTATCTATTTTATATCCTTTGTTTTCTTCTCAAATAGATAAATACATCGTCTAGTTCTATCTGCTTTAATTGGTAGGCGAGGCGCGTTCTGAGATCTTCTGTTTCATCTTTTATTCTCCGGTATTGGTCTTTCAGAATTTCATAACGGGCAACAATCTCCGCTGTAGTCGCAGTTGCTTCCAATTGCAAAATATTAAATGCTCTTTCCTCGGTTATCATAGGCAGTAGGGGTATTTCACTGGTAATCATGTAGGATATTTAAAAAACACGCGTAATATTTAATTCCCTAAATTAGTAGAGTTTGAAAAACAAGTAAATACCCAATCTTGGGTATTTTTGAATCATTTCAGCACTTTTCTAATCGCGCTGGTTTAACAAACTTCTTATCATAACTAATGGTTCACAGTAATATATAGTTGATTATTACAATTGCTATGTATGGATCATCAAAAACATAAAAAACATACTGATACTATCTTCACCTAAAGTTGTTTACTCAAATCCAATCTTCCGGGCAATAGCTAACAATTCGGAAGTATTGCGCACTTTCAGTTTCAAACGGATGTTTTTACGATGGGTTTCCACCGTATAACGGCTAAGATTCAACGCTTGAGCAATTTCCTTATTGTTGAGCCCTTTCACCGCCATAGACAATACATCTTTTTCCCGGGTGGTAAGTTTATTGAACAGGTTCTCATTTTGCCGGCGTGATATGGCGCTAAGCGCTTCCGACAACTGCACATTGGTATCAATAGCATTGGTCAGGTCCAGAAAAGCGCAAATGATTTCTACTACCCTTCCATTCTTATCGTAGGTAAAAGGCACTTCCAATCCAAATAGCCAACGGTAATCAATTTCCCCTTTCTTCCGTATCCGGGCAAGCCCGCCAAACTGTTTTTTGTTATTAAAAAAGGATTGCTGTGCTACAGCCGCCATTTTAAAATCTTCGGGATGCATAATGTGCTTGAAGAAGTCTATTCCCATACCCGCCATCTCTGCCGAAGTAAAGCCTACAGCTTCTGCCAAACGATCATTACACCAGGTAACAGCTTTGTTATTATTGTCATAACTACAGATCATAGCGGGTACATGATGCAGGATACTCTCCAACCAATGAATACGATTCCTTAAATGTTCATTTTCCTTCTGTAAAGTATTGAGGGAAAAATTTTGTCCTGAGTCCAAGCCTGTCTGCATACTATAAGTTTTAAACAAACAATAGGTAAACAACTATCAAGCACACACGAAATCCCTAATGTTTCGCCTTGTTAAACCGGGTATCTGTAAATTTAAAATATTTTTTCATATGATCAACCCAGGGCAATGGCAAAAGTGGCTGCGTTTGTCTGTATTTGCATGGATAAGCGTATAAGGAATCTAAATATCTAAGTAACCCAATAATTAAATGGCTAAATTTTAACGGATTGGCAGTAAATTTGGCGACTATCTATAATCATATTTTTAAAACCCATAAAAAACTGAGTTATGGCATTTACACTTCCGAGCTTACCCTACGCAACTGATGCGTTAGAGCCGAATTTCGATAAACTGACAATGGAAATTCACCACGGTAAGCACCACCAGGCTTATGTAGACAATCTGAACAAAGCAATTGCAGGAACAGAAAACGAGAACAAATCACTGGAGGAACTGGTAGCTAATGCCGGTAAGATCAGCCCTGCTGTAAGAAACAATGGTGGCGGTCACTGGAACCACAGTTTCTTCTGGACGATTCTGGCTCCTAATGCTGGCGGCGCTCCTACCGGCAAACTGGCAGATGCGATCAATGACACTTTCGGTTCTTTCGAAGCATTCCAGGAAAAATTCAGCAATGCCGGCGCTACCCGTTTCGGTTCCGGTTGGGCATGGCTGCTGGTAAAAGATGGCAAACTCGAAATTACTTCCACACCTAACCAGGATAACCCCCTGATGGACGTTGCTGAAGTAAAAGGTACTCCCATCCTCGGTGTAGACGTATGGGAACACGCGTATTACCTCAAATATCAAAACCGCCGTCCGGAATACCTGAAAGCATTCTGGAACGTAGTAAACTGGTCAGAAGTAGCTAAACGCTACGAAGCAGCCATCTAATCGTTTTAAATAGCTAACTATCTACATAAAAAATCCCTTCCGCTATCAACTCGGAAGGGATTTTTTTATAGCCCCTTACACCATTTTAACTGTTGCGGGCCCAAAGCATATTGTTACTGAGAAAAATGATTACCGGGCAGCGGTCAGTAATTGTTTATATTTAACCGGATTATGCAATATATCGGCGGCGGTATTCACTTCGTTGTCCCATTCCAGTGATTTCATGATACGGCCTTTCTGCAAATAATAACGGTTCACAATTTCTTCTTCCAGCAAGCGTTTGATCTCTACTTTATTTTTCAGCAGGTCTTGTTTTTTATCATGTTTCATGCTGGCTTCCAATGTTTCCACTTCCTTGACAACAGCATCATAATATTTCTCTTTTTTAGCCGTGCTTTTAAAAGCATCCAGTGCGTCTTCACTACGGGTTTTATAACTATAGTCCTTATTGTCGAGGTAGTGTTCAAAATCTGTAAACTCACTATCGGTAAGCGTAAAGGCTGATGATGAGGTAATTGCTGGATGACTGTAATAATAATTGGTAGCGTAATCGAAGATAAACTGTTTACGTATTAAGGAAATGGATACCTGGCTGATATAGGTTGGCTCTACTTTTTCGTCGGGCTCAATACCGCCGCCATCTTTTACAGCGCGGCCCCCAAGTGTACGGAAAGATTTACGGAGGGAGTCCGGCACATAATCAGCACTACCATCGTCGTTGCGGTGCGAATAATCGATCGCCTGTATGCAACGGCCGCTGGGGGTGTAGTACTTGGCCGTAGTAACCTTTAATTTGGTGTTATAAGGCAGTTGCCGGGTGGTTTGTACTAGTCCCTTTCCATAAGAACGCTGCCCTATTACAAGACCACGATCGAGGTCCTGGATGCTGCCTGCTACAATTTCAGATGCAGAGGCCGAAGAATGATTGGTTAATATAGCCAGCGGTATATGTGTATCCACCGGTTGATCAGCCGTTTCATAATTGCGGTCCCAGGTTTTCACTTTACCACGGGTGCTAACGATCAATTTATTTTTATCTACAAAAATATTGGCTACAATCACTGCTTCGTCCAGCAGGCCGCCAGGATTACCCCGCAGATCCAGTACAAGGCCTTTCAGTGCAGGATTGGATTGCTTCAGTTGCTCTACGGCCTTACGTACCAGGCTCCCGCTATTTTCGGTGAACTGGGTCATCTTTATATACCCAATATCATTTTTCACAATACCAGCATAGCTAACAGCTTTTACGTTGATTTCTTCCCGTACAATCTTCCGGGGTGTTTCCACACCGGTAACAGGATGGCGAAACACCATATCCAACGGGGTGCCGGCGGCACCTTTCAGTTGGCGGCTCACTTCTTCCTGTGGCAGGTTGCGGGCAGACTTACCATCCATACTCACAATAATATCCCCGGCTTTCACACCGGCTTTGTCCATAGGGCTTCCTTCGTATACATCTGTAATAGAGGTCCATTCACCGTTGGTATTAATAGACGCACCTACGCCGCCATATTTACCCGTAGCCATAAACCTGAGATCATCCAGGTTCTCTTCCGACACAAAATCGGTGAAAGGGTCTGTTTCTTCGAGCATAGCGTCTATCCCTCTGTGTATAAGTTTTTCGGGGGGCAGATCATCTACATAATAAGTATTCAGCTCTCGGTAGAAGGCAGCAAAAATGTCCAGATTCTTAGCGATCTGGAAGTACTTATCACTTTCATTAAAGGCAAAAAGACCGGCAGCTATGATCAGCAACAGCAGGGCTGCTGCCAGTTTCTTTTTTTTATTAAAAAACACACGCATGCAACATTTTGTGTATAAGATGAACGATTTTATTACGGTTGGCAGCCGGCTGTAAATATATCAGGGAACCGGATCATATCCATGGCCACCCCAAGGATGGCATGACAAGATACGCTTTATGGTGAGATAGCCACCTTTCAAGGGGCCGTATTTTTTAAAGGCTTCTATTCCATATTGTGAACAGGAAGGGGTATAACGGCATTTATTGCCCAGTAAAGGCGAGATAAACCATTGATAACCTTTTATCAGGAAAATGAACGGATAGCTTAACCAACGTGCAACACTTTTCATAAACAACATATTAGTTAATAGCGGAGAACTATCAGCAGTTTTGTAAATGAGCTGTAAATCGAGGCTACTCGACTTTCTGCAGCTTTTTTAAAATTACTGAAATTTTGTCTTGTAGTGTAGAAAAGTCAGCTATTTTTTTATCCGTGTAAATAAGAAAAACAGCGAGCTGCCGGGATTCTGATTGGAGATGATCGTACAATTCCTGTTTTTGCAGCCGCCAGGCCTCACGGCCCAGGCGTTTGATGCGGTTACGGTCTACCGCATGGGGAAAACGGCGGGTAGTAGCGCTAAAACCAACCTGTACAGGATATTTACCTGCAGGTTCCTTCAACGGCATATAAACAACCCGGTATGGAAAAACAGAAAACGCTTTTCCATCACGAAAAAGCGTTTCAATAAGTTTTCTGCTTTTTAACCTTTCTTCCTTTTTAAAAGAATAAGTTTTTATGGCTAATAGTATTTAGCTACTATAATTATTTCAGCTTACGTTCGTCAGATACAGTCAGCTTTTTACGACCTTTTGCTCTACGGGAAGCCAATACCTTACGGCCATTAGCAGTTTCCATTCTCTTTCTGAAGCCGTGAACGCTCTTTCTGCGTCTGTTATGCGGTTGAAAAGTACGTTTCATTTCTTTTTTTTGTTTTTACCTGTACTACTAAAACTCCCGGATTAAAGGATAATTTTTAAAACGGAAGGCAAAGGTAGCAGAAATATTTGAAAATTAAAATTTAAATCGAATTAATTAGCGCTAATGGATATTTATCTGCGCTAATATGTAATGGTACTACAGGGTAGCAACCCCTTAAAAGTAAAGGTGGAATGCAGTTTTCACTACATTCCACCTCTAGCATTAAAAAGTTTGATTATTTAATACCCAGTTTAGCTTTCACAGCAGCCAGGATATCGTCTGCAGGAGGAGAAACCAGTAACAGACCAGCAGAGCTGTCGATTACGTAGCCATAACCTTTTTCTTTCGCTACATCTTCAATGGCTTTGCGAGCTTTGTCGTAGATAGGTTTCAGCAGTTCCTGCTGTTTTGCCTGTACTTTCTGCTCAGCAGAATCGCGGTAGTCTTGGATACGTTTCTGGGCATCCTGGATTTCACGACCCTTGATTTCTTTCATATTGTCGGTCATGGTAGCTGCCTTGTCATCGAATTCTTTCATTTTCTTAGTGTACTCATCCACTAAAGCTTTTCCATCTCCTTCTAAGCCTTGTGCATAAGTCTGCAGATCAGTTTCTGCCTTCTTAGCTTCTGGCATGCTGGATACCAGTGCTTGTGCATTAATATGCGCTACTTTGGATTGTGCCATTGCATTCACGCTGAACAAACCGGTAACCGCCACAAAAGCAATAATTACGTACTTCTTCATGATGTTGTCTGTGTTTAAAAAAATTTAAATACTTATAGTTAAAAAATAGGTGCGCATTTATTTCTTTACTCCTAGCGCTTTGAGAATTTCCTCGCTCTTATCTAATTTAGGATCAGAAAAGATCACAGTAGTTCCTCCTGCCTTGTCCAACACAAAATCATACATCCTGCCGGCAGCGAGTTTCTGTATGGCATTATAGATCTTGTCTTGAATAGGCTTCACCAGTTCCTCTCTTTTCTTAAAAAGATCGCCTTCATAACCAAACCGCTTTTTCTGCAGATCCTTGGCGTCTTTTTCCCTGGCCACGATCTCATCTTCCCGTTTGCGTTTCAGCTCTTCTGTAAGCATTACCTGTTCAGCCTGGTAAGACTTATACATCTTATCTACCTCTTGGAATTTTGCATCTATTTCCTTCTGCCATTGTTCTGCCACGGCATCCAGTTTCTGCTGTGATTCCTTGTATTCAGGAATATTTTCCAGGATATATTTGGTATCTATCACACAATAACGCTGTGCACTTGCTGCACCGCCCATCGCTATTATTATAGCGGCTGTAATAAATAGTTTCTTCATGCTACAATAGATTTTTCGCAAAACCAAATGACGGTTAAACTTGCAATATATAATTTATTTTCACATTATTCTGGTTCAAAGCCGAGCATGAAGGTAAACTTAGCCGCGTCTTTCAGACCAGTACCTGGCCTCAAACGGTCAAATCCAATACCATAGTCAAATCCGAGCAATCCAAACATCGGCAGGTAGAAACGCATACCGATACCGGCAGAACGACGCAACCTGAATGGATTATAATCCTGCAGATTCTTGTAACCATTCGCCGCTTCCAGGAAAGCCAGACCAAAGATCGTTGAACTTGGATTCAAACTGAAAGGATAGCGCAGTTCCATAACATACTTATTAAATACGGTAAAGCCCTGATAATTGGCCGGCTGGCCATTGTCTGGATTATCGCTTGGATTGGAAGTATAGTACACCGGATAACCTCTCTGAGAAATGATATCACGGTCGTAGATCGCAAAGTTACTTAAACCGTCTCCTCCCAACTCAAACCGGCCAAAAGGCGATAAGGTAGTGCGGTTATTGTACGAGCCAATGTAACCAAATTTAGCCGCTACTTTCAATACAAACGTTTTATTATCGCTACCCATCGGACGGCTCAATGGCACATACCATTCTGCATTGAAGCGGTATTTCTGGTACTCAATAAAGTTAAACTGCTGTGATAGTGGCTCGTTCTTATAGTTCTTATCCGGTTGGAACAAAGAGTAAGGAGGCGTATACTGGGCAGATAAGGAGAAGTTGGAACCACTGCGCGGGAAGATCTGTTGGTCTACAGAAGAACGCGCCAGCGTGAGCTTGATGTTCAAGTTATTGGAAGTTCCATTCTCAAATCCCGGGATACCGAAATAGTTATAATTTTTCAGCTTGTACTGTTGGTAGTTCAAAGAGTAGATCAGGGTGAAATAGTCATCCGGCCATTTCAATTGTTTACCCAGAGATACAGAGGCACCTAACACTTTAAAGTGTCCGTTGGTAGAAGTAGATGTATCACCATAAATACCTTTATAATAATCGTTGTACGCGTATGGGTTCTGGTAGCTGCTATACAAGCTCACAGAAAACTGGTTCCTCTTCTTACCCCCCAACCATGGCTCAGTGAAAGAGAGGTTGTAGGAACGGTAGGCCTTGCCATTGGAAGATACACGCACAGATAATTTCTGTCCGTCGCCACTTGGTAAAGGGTCCCAGGTTTCTTTTCTGAAGATGTTGCGCAGGGAGAAGTTATTGAAAGTAACACCGAGAGTACCGGTAAGACCGATGTAACCTCCCCAACCGGCCGACAATTCCAGCTGGTCGTTGGCTTTTTCTTCCACGGTATAATCAATGTCCACGGTTCCATCCTGTACGTTAGGCACCGGGTTCATACCAATTTTTTCCGGGTTGAAAAATCCGAGGTTAGCGATTTCGCGGTTAGAGCGGATCAGATCCTGGCGACTGAAATATTCGCCCGGGATGGTGCGCAGCTCACGGCGGATCACATGCTCGTTAGTTTTTTCGTTACCGGCAATACGCACTTCCTTAATCCTGGCCTGCGGACCTTCACGCAAACGAATTTCATAATCAATGGTATCGCCCCGGATACCTATCTCTACGGGGTCTATCTGGAAGAACAGGTAGCCAAAGTCCATGTAATAGCCGCTAATATCGCCGCCTTCCTGTGACATTTGTTTACCCAGTCTTTTTTCCAGCAGCTCCAGGTTATACACATCTCCTTTTTTGATACCCAAAATGCGGGTCAGTACGGAGTCGGAATACCGGGTATTACCTTTCCAGGTGATATCGCCGAAGTAATATTTTTTACCTTCAGCAATCTGCATATCGATGTTCTGATTCTGATTATGGGTTTTATAGGTAGTATCCCTTGTAATCAACGCATCGCGATAACCTTTGGAGTTATACAGGCTGATTACCTTTCCTTTATCTTCCTGGTATTTGTTTTCATTGAATTTGGAAGAACTGAACAACTTAAAGCGGAAATAAGGATCCAGTTTTTCCAGCGCTCTGGTAGGCTGCAGGAACCCGTAGGTTTGCCAGAAATCATCTGGCGCTGCCAGAGAATCCACATAAACATGCTCAATATCCGGATGCAGGGTAATACGGGTGCGTTCTTTAGTACCCTTCATCCGTTTTTTGATCTTTGAATCCGGGATGTTATAGTTACCTACTATATTGATGTTCTCTGTGTGTACTTTATTTCCTTTATCTACTATAAAGATAAGGCGCATGGAATTTACCTGGCCTGTATCTACTTTTTCATCAATCTTTACGGTAGCATTGCCAAAACCTTTATCAGCATAAAATTTGTGAACAGTGCCGATCACATTTTGCTTGAGGCCTGGGGTTACTACGCTTCCTTTACGTAAAGTAGCCTTGGTAGCGATATCTTCGCCTTCCGACTTCTTGATACCTTTAAAAGAGAAAGAAGACATACGGGGCATTTCCGTTAGTCCTATTTCGAGCCAGATTTTATCATCTTCTATTTTAGTCACATAAATAGTAACATCAGCAAAAAGCCGTTGCGACCACAGGCTTTGGATGGCCTTGGTAAACTGGTCGCCACCAGGATAGGTTACCTTGTCGCCTACACTTAGGCCGGAAAGGGACAGCAGCAACGACTTATCCAGGTATTGCGTACCGGCAACGGTGATATCGGCAATTTCGTACTGTTGCGGAATGCCCGGACTGATCGGAGCAATGGCCGGCGGATTAGCAGGCGGCTGTGTCGGAAGCACGGTATCTTTCTGCTGAGCGGATACACGAATGCCTGCACTGCAACATAATGCTATAGCCAGAAGGCCCTTAGGAAATAATTTCTTCATTCTGCTGAATTTGTTCGCTTGTTTTGCCAAAGCGCCGTTCTCTGGTCTGATAATTTAAGATGGCTTGGTAAAGATGTTCATTGCGGAAATCCGGCCAGCGGGTATCTGTGAAATACAGCTCCGCATAGGCCAGTTGATAGAGAAGGAAGTTACTGATCCTGCATTCTCCACTAGTACGAATCATTAATTCAGGGTCCGGCAGTCCATAAGTACAGAGATATTTTTCCCATACCTCAGGTGTAACAGCTATCGGGTCCAGGGCTCCATTTTTCACATCCAGGGCTATTTTCCTGGCTGCATTCACGATTTCCCACCTTGCACTGTAGCTGAGAGCCATAATGAGATTTAGGCCGGTATTCTGGCTGGTAAGGGCAATGGCTTCTTCCATTTCCTGCTGACATTGGGGTGGCAGCATTTCCATATCGCCAATAACACTCAACCGTATATTATTTTTTGATAACGTATTCACTTCCCGGCGGATAGTGTTTACGAGTAACTCCATGATGCCATTAACTTCATAAACCGGGCGATCCCAGTTCTCGGTGGAAAACGCGTATAGGGTAAGATAACCTATTCCCAGTTCTGCACAGGTTTCCACTATATTGCGCACACTTTCTACCCCTTCGTGGTGCCCGTACAGCCTGTCTTGTCCCCGCTCTTTTGCCCAACGGCCATTCCCGTCCATAATAATGGCTATATGGCGCGGTAACCGTTGTAAGTCCAATTTATCCTTCAAGCTCATTTTGTGTCAGGCGAATTATACAGATTTAACAGATCTACTAAAAGGGTGCAAAGATACAAAAATAGAGTAATGACTTTTTTGGCAAAGCCTGAGAAGGTGTTTTAACGTAGTTTTAACAGCGAATGCAATACCAGTGGGGATCTCGGCAAATTCGGAGATTTATCGGGGCGGTTCGCAGGCGTAGAAAGGTCGCCGGCAGAAAGTAATTTCTTTATAAATTAAAATTTACAGTGGTAAGCAGTAAACAGAATACTGATAGTCAGCTCAATGGTCAGATACTGGTCTTTATCCCGGCTGTTACCCCGCTGCCGCCCCATTACTCCTATAGGCGCACCTTTAGCCCCTGAACGGTCCTGCAATTGGGCTGCTACACTAGGCTGCCCGTTTGCCAATGTCGGAAAAACCGCCATGCCGGCGTAAGTAGTGCTCACATCATCCAGGTAATCCGTTTGGGTAAAGCGGTATAACGCCTCTAACCCCACGTTTACCTTACTGGAAAGATTATATTTAAACCCTCCTCCTATCAACCAGGCATAAGAAACCAGACTATAAGGCTTACGGTCTGGATACATCGCCGTTCCCTGCCCCTCTGTGCGCATGGGCTGCAAATAATATTTCACCCCATTCAGATAGGCGTAAGGGTCAAAATAAAAAATACTGGCGCCACCAGTCAGATAAGGAGAAAACCGCTCGTATAAACTCCCCGGTTCAAACCGGAAAAAATTAAAATCCCCCTGTAAAGATAATTCCCACAAGTTAGTATTGAAACTAAGATTTCTGCGGTTCTCGAACTCATTTTTATTATACACATCTGAATACCCCAACTGCATAAACCTGCCATGGGCACGAACACCCACATAATCGTTCAGGTATTTCCGGTAATAGATACCTACCGCCGGCTTCGGAGTATTTAAAGCCCCCCTGGTATTAAGATCGCCAAAGTATTGCGCTCCCCCAACAGACACCCCTAACTCCCCTACGTATTGCAGCTCATTTTGGGCAATCAACCGCTTAGCAGGTAAACACGCTACCGCTAACAACAACAAGAAAATAATATATTCAGGATATCGGAAAGATTTCAGCATAAATCAGTTCAAGCTTAAACGCTAAAATGCCGGATTTATTTAATGTATGACTGACGATTATGCTGGCTATAATACTCACCTTTACTGTCGCGGGGCATAATTGACATTACTATCAGCAGCAAATATATTTGTAAATATAACAATATAATTTATATTTCTATATTTTAATCATGTTTCTTGCGTCAATCCCCCATAATAGTTTATTTCGCAGGGTATGTAGGAAGTTACTATCGTCTAATCTTAAAAGGCTGATTTTGAAGCGTTCTTTCTTAATGGCTAGTTGCACCGTGCTATCAATGGTCTCCATTCTGCTATCCAGCGTACATAAAAACTGATCACTACGACCCTCTACTTCAAAAGAAATAATATTGTCGCTAGGCACTATAATAGGTCTTACATTAAGGTTATGCGGGGCTACCGGGGTAATAATAAAGTTACCTGCGTCTGGGAACACAATAGGACCACCACAGCTCAACGAATATCCTGTAGAACCGGTAGGTGTGGCCACAATCAAACCATCCGCCCAATAAGTATTCAAAAACTCCCCATTTAAATAAGTATGGATCTTCACCATAGCAGAAGTATCCTTCTTATGGATGGTAAACTCATTAAGGGCATATGGCACTTCACCAAACAAAGGAATATTGGCGTCGAGGTGTAATAACGACCGCTGGTCTACTATGTAGGTCCGGTTCAGGAGCGCCTGTACCAGTGCATGTATTTCTTCTTTACCAATACTGGCTAAAAATCCCAGGCGCCCGAAATTGATTCCGATCACCGGGATGTTGGTATCCCGTATAAAACTCACTGTATCCAGGAGGGTTCCATCCCCACCAAGGCTCATTAAAAATTCTATCTTTCCTGGCAGGTCTGCTGCTGTGGAAAATAAAGTCGGAATAGTGTCGAAAGGAATATGCTGTTGCAGGGTACCGAAAAAAGGCTCATAAATGATCGCCTCTATTTCTGCGCGTTTTAGTTCCTCCAGCAATAGGCGGATGTTGCCAATATCTTCTGTAATAAATCCCCTACTATATAGTGCTACCTGCATGTTGTTAACTTTTAGCGGCTAGTTGCCAGCTCCTAATGGTTAAAGCCTGATGGCCAATATCTCCCGCCAGCCGTTGGGCTACTGATCTCAGCACCTGGCGAAGCTGCGCTGAAAGGATAGTCTGCAGCCAGTTCCCTGTGCTGGCTACATATCTACACTTGCGTGTAAAAATAATCCTTTTTGTCCTAACTGATTAAAGCTGTACTCAATCCGCAAGTTGGTATCGTAGAAGGAAACAATGTCTAGCCCCAACCCGCCTGTATATAGCATACGGTTATTTAAGAAACTGTTGCCAGGATATTTATTATATACATACCCTCCATCACCAAACACTTTTGCAAAAATGCGGATGGGCACAGTACTAAACTTCTTTGGCACTACCGGTAGTCTGAATTTAAAAGACAATATCTCTTGCCGCAGGGTTGTTTTCAAAATTGCGAAAGCTGTTCCGTCTATCACGTAATATTCGAGCCCCCGCAGATAGTCGTCTCTATATCCCAGTGCAAACTGGTTCATGTAGGGTTGCTCATTGGAAAACTTGAGCATACCACGTACCCCCACCGCGGCAAAGGTTTTGGGTAATAATTGCCAATACCGCACTGCATTAACACGGAAGTGAATATCGCTGATATCATTGAAGGGAGGGATACCCCGTTTGGCGATTTCCCCCATCAGGCTAAATCCTCTGAGTGGAAATACCCAGCTATCGGCATCTATGTAGGTATACCGGTAAATGAGGTCCATAAAATTTACCCGGGTACGCCCTTTCCCGAGGTAGTTGGGATTTAGGATAGCTACCGAATCAGCCACTTCCTCAAAATTATAGTTCAAAAAAACCTGGTGCCGGCCGTTGATCGCCTTGCGGTAAGTATAATTGAGCCCTATAGTATATACTTGCCGCAGAAATTCGTCTTTACGGAAAAATTGTTGTTTGTTACCACTAGTACTATCATTCACCTCGTGGTTCCGGTTATACGAAACAGTTATACCCACCCCATGTCGGAATGTTTTATCGATATACGGTAAATTATATTGTAACGCAAAACGCTGGGTGTATCCAAACTGTACTACCGCATCCACGGCATCGTTCCGGCCGGTAAGATTTCCCTGGATACCGGTTACTCCTATGTTAATCCGGTTAAAGCTGTGATTTTTCTCTACCCACCACTGGTTGAAGTTACGATCGGCCAGGTGCACAATAGGAAAAGCGAAAGTATACCAACGCTCCCACACGTCAAATACCAGATCGGCTTCATTACCGCTCCAGTTTTTAACGTTGGCAGAAACACTCAGGAAAAGAGAAGTATTCAATAATTGTTTCCTGGTAGCCTCCAGGGTATTAGACAGGTCACTGAGATACACCGTATCTCCAGGCACGGTACGGATTTCCCGTAAAATTACGGAAGTACGTGTTTTCTTATTGCCGGCAATTACAATATTCCGTACCACCAGATAACTGCTATCTTTTGCAGGTACAGACTGTCCACGAGCAAGTTCAGGTAACGCTAATCCCAGCAGGCAAATGATGGCCAGCAGGCAGTGACAGCATCTCAGCATGTAGGTCCGGTAATATTAGTTTAAAAGTAATGACGATCTCCAAATATAATAAAAAGCTTTTAGCAGATATTGAATACATAGATTTTCCTCATTTATTTTATACCCGGCAAAACATCAAAAAAGCAAGGGGGAAACCATAGTCTCCCCCTTGCTTTTTTGATAAATATCTATAAACCAAGCTGGTTACATACCAATATAGTTCATCAGCAGATCGTAGTTTTTCTTTAGCAGCTCTTCTTCTTCCTCTTCGGTAAATACGTATTTGATTACATAATTAAACCGCTCAAAAGTAGCGATCAGCCCTTGTAATTCCTGGCGGTTTGTTTTCAGTACCACTTCCAGCTTACCTGTTGTAGGGTTGCTGATCGTATTTACGCTCAGGAGCGTCACATCATTGGATTCAGCAATGCGGGCAATTTCACTGAGGGCATAGTCACGCGGCTCTACATCGAAAGCAACGATACCGCCAGGTTCCTTTACCCCGTTGTATCTTGCGAGGGCAGCCAACAGGTTGTCTGTAGTAATAATGCCCAGGTATTCATTTTCCCTGGTAACTACAGGCAATACAGACAATCTAAAATCGTAAAACAGCTTAAGCGCTTCAAATAAGTGGGCGTATTCCATAACAGCCGGGTGAGGACTCCTGGTAGCAATGCCTTCCAGGGGAACTTCCGGGTTTTCTAAGTCCAGGATATCATCTTCTTCAATCAGCGCCAGGTATTTGCTATCCACTACCAGCGGCAGTTGCGTCAGATGGTATTCATTCATCAGACGCAGCGCTTTAGAACCTGTATCCGAAGGATGCAGGGCGGGTAATGAAGATATGAGTTCTCTGGCGATCATGGTTTGCGTATTCTTATACAATAATAGTAAAGAATATGCCAACAGAAAAACAAATTACATGTACGCGAAACCAATGCACCTTTCGGCGCAGTCATAAGCAAGCTGACAGCTTCATTTTTAACTGACAGGCTGATGTTTCAGCTTCTCCAAGAAGGCATGAAGTATTTTGTTGAATTCATCCGGTACTTCCATCATAGGAGCATGTCCGCACTTATCTATAAACTGCAGCTCAGAATTAGGGATCAGCCTTTGGAATTCTTCTCCCACCATAGGAGGCGTTACGGTGTCGTTCTCACCCCATATTAACAGAGTGGGCTGTTTAATATCTTTCAACTCATCCCCCAGATTGTGACGGATAGCAGATTTAGCCAGTGTAATAATCTTAATTACCTTCAGCCGGTTGTTCACAATTTCGAACATTTCATCTACCAGTTCTTTGGTAGCGATTTTTGGATCGTAAAATGTGAGCTCCGCTTTTTTACGGATATACTCATAGTCTCCGCGTTTAGGATAGGTTTCTCCCATTCCATTCTCAAACAGGCCGGAACTGCCTGTGAGAATCAATGATTTAATAGGTGCTTCGGGATGCTTCAGCAGGTATACCAATGCTACGTGCCCACCTAGTGAATTGCCCAGCAGGTGTACATCTGTATAACCCCTGGTTTCAATAAACTTATGCACAAATTTAGCCAGTCCTCCTACCGATGTTTCCAGGATGTTTAAATCATACAGGGGTAACATCGGGATCACAACCTTATTATACTGCCTGAAATATTCGATCATGTGCGAGAAATTGCTCAACGCACCAAAAAGTCCATGCAATAATACCAGCGGCTCTCCTTCTCCTTCTTCTATAAAATTAAACTTACCCTGTGTTTTGATTTCGTAATCCATTGCCAAATCTTGAAAGTCAATTTTACGCTAAAATAATTCTTTTTATTAATCTAAATAACCCTCAGCGCATGTGAATATGCTGAGCTGCCTTCTCAAAAAATGCCTGTAGTTGGGAAAAAGTATCCTTAAAGATTGGTATCACATAGGCCATATGATCCAATGCCCATGGGCCAATATGCTCAATATAAGGATATACAACAGATTGCAGCTTGGTTTCGGGACTCAACCAATATACCTGATTGGCAATCCACAACATTACACTATAAATTATTATAAATATAACGCTGTATAACAAAATTCCGCCCAGTTTATTTAGCCAACCTAACATCACGGCCTCTACCAGTCGCTGTAAGATACTTGCTCCCAGCCTTACTACCAATACTACCCCCATAAACGGGAACAAGAAAGAAAAAACAGGTAACCAGCGGGAGTGGAAGTCCCAATGCTGCTGTACATATAAAGCGGTAACCGCCGAAAGTTTCAGGGCTGCAGCCAACCCTAGCATCACAGCCAGGAATGAAAACAACGCTACTATTAATCCACGTGTATAACCCCTATAAAGGGCAAATACTATAATAATAGCGAAAATAATATCAATAGGCATAATGGAATTATTGTTACCCGGCACCTGATAAAGTGGAGCCGGGTAACAATATAATCAATGTGTTTATTTAAGCAGTTCTTTTACCAATGCGGAAATGGCTTTCCCATCAGCCTGACCGGCCAGTTGCTTGGTAGCCACGCCCATTACTTTACCCATATCGGCAGCAGAAGCCGCGCCGGTAGTAGCTATAATATCGGTGATGGCTGCACGTAATTCTGCTTCACTCATCTGTTTAGGTAGGAAACGTTCAATTACTGCCAGTTCTTCTTCTTCTTTTGATGCCAGGTCTTCGCGATGCTGAGTCCGGAAAATTTCGAGGGAATCCTTCCTTTGCTTAGCCAGCTTCTGTAACAGCTTGGATTCCTCCGCAGCGGTAAGCTCACCGGTGGCGCCTTCTGCCGTTTTAGCTACCAGGATGGCGGCCTTGATAGCGCGCAATGCACGCAGATCAGCTTCCTTTTTCCCCAGCATCGCAGTTTTGATCTCTGCGTTGATATTTAATTCTAATGACATATAGTAAGGTTTAATGGATTATTGTTCCGCTTCCTGTTTTTCCTGGAATTTTTTGAAGAAATCCCGGGCAAACACGCGCATATCCTCTGCCTGATCCCTATAAGGCGTAGCCCTGGCGTAAGTATCGGCCATGGTCATCATTGTCTGAAAAAAGAAATCCGCCATTTCGTCTACCATCATGTCTTTTGTCCATAAATCAATACGCAGGGCGGCTTTCTCTGCCGGGTCCCAAAAAGATACAATCATCCCTTTAGCCTTCATCATCTGCTCATCCTTATTATCTGTAGCGCTCCATTGAATAGACTCGGGCACCTTCTGTTCGTCCAGTCCAACCTGGATCTGTATGGTAGATACTTTACTCATTTTTTTATAATTAAAGCGCAAAAATAGCCACATTTACTGATTTACGTGGTCAAATGTGCCCATAACTGTATAGCCGCGTGTTCCCAGCTGTTATAAGGCTTTATGGGCGGCTCTTTCACCAGTAAACGGGAGCGCAATTGTTCATCTTTATATAACAGACTCATTTTCTCTGACAAATCATCCTGGCTTGCCGGATTCACATATAATACGCTATCACCGCCAGCTTCCCTCGCGGCTGCACTGTCCAGGGCAATCACCGGCACCTGGCAACGCTGGGCGGCATATACTGGCAATGCCAGCCCATCCAACCGGGCCGGGTATATCAGGGCATAAGCCCCCCCCGTTAGCTTTGCCAATGAAGCCTCGTCTGGATTTTCAACGAGCACCACATCCTGCCGGAACTTATAACTTTGCAGGGCAGTGGAAATTTCGGCGCCGGCCGGTGTAATGCTACCCGCTAATACTAACCGGATATTACTGCGCTGCCGCTTTTTAAGCGCTGAAAATGCTTTTAGCACGGGTATAATATTATTCCGGGGATGCAGGCTGCCGGTTACCAGAAAATATTCTGCCCCATTGGTAAATTCTTTCTTCACCGCCTCCCGTTCTTCCCATTCCAGGGGTTTATATAAGTGACTTAAGCCAGTATCCAGCCGGGCAGTTTTATCTGCTACTGCTGGTGCTAAACGCAATAGCTCCTCCCTACTAACGTCAGACAATACCGCCACTCTTCTGGCCTGTGCGAGGTACTTGACGATATTTTTTCTCAGCCCCCGCTGCTGGGCGGCTGGTTGCAGACCAGCGTCCTGTAAAAAAGAAAGGTCCCGGATCAATAAACCAGCAGGCACCTGGCTGCGCAATGGTAAAGCTCCCCCCAATCCCAGAAACAAGTCTGGATGAAAGGGCCTCATGGCGTGCACTAGTTGCCACTCCTGCCACCAGTAATAATGCCAGGGCTTATTACCTTTCCGCGGTAATAATACGGTGGTAACATTTGCCGGGAAATGCAAATCCACCGGAACAGGCCCATCAAAAAAAAGAGTGAACTGATGTTCCGGTTGCTGCCGGCACATCGCCAATATAATCTCTGTAGCTACCCTCCCGGTATCGGCAGGCATATCCTGTTGTAGGTAGGCAGCATTAACAGCAATTTGCATAAACGAATCCTTTGTCTGCGAGGATGCAAACCTACATAATTTTTTTGCACAGGGCGGCAAAGGGTTTTGCTACCTATTCAGCCGATTTATTGGTAAGATAAAATATCTTAGGTGTGGCTACATTGGCAGTATTTCCCAACGAGGCCAGGGTTACCGTTACCTCATACGTTTTTAAGGGCTTCAAATGCCGCAGTGTAATGATAAAAGGCGTATTTTTTGTATCTGGCACAGTATCCTGTGGCAATGGGATCGTATTTATTTCCGTCGCTACATTCACTGTCACCTTTACGCCTTTGTCTGGTATCTTAGAGGTAATATTTACTTTCAAGGCGTATGTACTGTCCAACGCAGTATTATATTTTCCTATCTGTATTTCAGGCAATTCAAAGCTAAGCGCTTCTTCCTGCACACTGGGCGCAGGAGTATCTCCATTATTCTTCTTCTTACAGGAAGTAAAAGGCAGTAATGCAATAGCAATAAAAAAAGGGAAAAAGGTTCTCAATAACATATTTCAAAATTGTATGCCGGGAATATAAAATTATAATTTTATTATATATAAATCAAATTTTACTTCTTACATCCAGCGCATCCCGCAATCCGTTCCCCAATAAATTGAAAGCCAGTACCAACAACATAATGGCAATACCTGGGGCTAATGCCAATAATGGATTGTGGGTAATGATGAAATTATAATTTTCCTTAATCATGAGCCCCCAGGAAGGTTGGGGCGGCTGCACGCCCACTCCCAGGAAACTTAACCCGGCCTCTATTACAATCGCGGTGGCAAAATTGCCGGCGGCTACCACCATTACCGGGCCCATGATGTTGGGTAAAATATGTTTCACTATAATACGGGCATGCCCGTAACCCAGTGCCCGTGCGGCCTCCACAAACTCCAGTTCACGGATGGCCATTACCTGCCCCCTGATAATACGGGCCACACCTACCCACATGGTAAGGCCTACAGCGATAAATACTTGCCAAAACCCTTTACCCAGCGCTAGCGTAAGGGCAAATACCAGCAACAGGGTGGGCATAGACCAAACTACGTTTACCCACCACATCACCAGATAATCTGCACGTCCCCTGAAATAACCCGCTACCGCGCCCAACGCCACACCAATGCTCAGAGAGATCATCACAGCAATGCATCCCACTCCCAGGCTTACCCGGGTACCTATAAGCAGGCGGCTCAGGATATCGCGGCCAAATTTATCTGTACCTAACCAATAAGTTTGCGTGAAAATACGGGCGCCAACAATGTTTTCCTGAAGGCGATTTACTTCCAGCGGATGTGCAGGCGATTTGCCATACCAAACGGTTGTAAGGGGGTATGCTTCTTCCCTACTGGTGGATTCATCTACATACCGTTGCACCACCAACATAGTGTCGCGGAAATGCCAGGAACGCAAAGGTATCCAGGTCATTTCCGACTCCTGTCCATGCAAGAAAAATTGGAAAAAAGAACCACGGGGAACAGTACGGCCATTTTTCATGGCCAGCATCGTAACGCGGAAGCCTGGGTGCTGCCCTTCTATTTCCAGCACCATCCGGTTGGCATCCGGTGTATGGTCGGGCGCTATGAAGTAGGCCGCCATGGCCACTACTGCCGCTACTACAATAACCAGTAAACCGGCCACTGCACCCTTGTTCCGTAACAATCGTTTCCAGGAAGATGATTGCATAAATGATCGGGAAGCATTTTAGTTCACCCGGCGGCCTTTCCATTGATAACTGCCAAACTTACCCAGCCAACCGGCAACAACAATATAAGGAATATGGAATAACTGCCCCGGAATAAACCACAGCAACAGCTCCGTTTTATGGAAGAACCGCGCCACCGGCAACAGAAAATATAATTCCAGCGTAACCTTAAACAATAATACGATCAGGAACCAGGGCGCCCAATCAGGCAGGAACAACACACTAATTCCCATTGCCAACATGGCTGCATTAAAGAGATATACCAGCAACAACACCCAGGTAAGGCGCTTGTCTTCGTACTTATCCGCTTTGGAAGACCAACGGATACGCTGGTTCATAAAGTCCTTCAACGTATCTACTGCCAGGGTACGCACAACTACGTCTTCACATTTCAGGTACTTTACTTTATCCGGATAAGCATTGTAAATTTTATACATCAGCAACATATCATCGCCGGAGGCGATATTATCGATACCTGCAAAACCACCTACATCATGAAAGGCCTGCTTTTCGTATGCCAGGTTAGCGCCATTGCACATGGTGCCGGAGGCCAGTTGAGCCACCGCACCGGTAATGCCTTGCATAGTCATAAAATCCAGCGACTGCAACCTTTTAAAAAAATTATGTTCTTTATAAAAACTCACCGGCGCTGCAATGAATTTTGGCTGATGATGTTCATAGTATTGTACAATTGTTTCTATCCAGCGGGGGCCCATCACACAATCTGCATCCGTAGTAACGATCAACTGCCCCTTGGCCTGAGAAATGGCTATTTCAATCGCTTTTTTCTTGTAAGAATTTAACCGCTCCTGCTCATTGAGATACTCTTTTAATGCCAGCAGCCGAACATTCTCTGCCGGAAAGCGGCAAACTATGGCAGCAGTATCATCTGTAGAAAAATCATCGATCACGATCACTTCCAATAAACCAGGGTCATAGGTTTGCCGTTCCAAAGCTTCCAGTAACGCAGGCAAATTACTGGCTTCATCCCTGGCTGGGATAATAACAGTAACGGGCGTACGACCAGGGTGTGGGTGCGCTACAGAAAAATCTTTCAGCCGTTTCCAGCCAAGACTATACCATAGCATTAATATACCATAGCCTAAAGCCAGTACAACCAATATGATAATAAAAAACTGCATCCGGGTTTATAAATTTGATTTAATAACAACGCCCAGTTGTGTTGATATCAACTGGTGCCCTTTCTCCAATATTACTATCTTACAGGGAAAAGAGCCATCGGCAAAACGGGTACCCAATACAGGAGGAATAACACGGTCGTACTTCCCGAATACCAGAAGTGTTAAAACGTTATATTGAGATAATAATTGTTTCACCCGTTTTTTATCAGGCATCATGCGACGCAGGTTTGTCCATACGTTATACACCAGCTCCCGTTTATATGTTTCATTCATCCGGTTCAGCGCAAATTTATAAATGCTCTGGTTCAGCCATCCTAGCGACTTCCCGGTATTTAACAAGGTAAAGAACAACCTGGGATGATAAGTATTGTATTTAAACAACTGGTTACCCAACCTGGTTTGCGTAACAAACAGATGCCAGGGATTATTCTTCAGGCCATCTCCGGCCACCATGATCAGATGATCCATATGGTTGGCCATCAGTTCTACCAGGCATAAAGCCAAACGTCCGCCCATGCTGTAACCCAGCAGTGAAAAACGCTCCTGTCCTTGTTGCGCCAATACCAACCGTACCACTGCCGCCAAGTCTTCTTTTTCAAATGCCCGCTGTTCCTGCCAGATAGTATCACCATGCAAGGGCATGTCCAAAGACACGAGGGTAAACAAATCTCCTAGTGTGTCGGACAATGGATGAAAACTCACTGCCCGCTCGCCGAAACCATGTAAACAGATCAGCAATGCTTTACCCTTACCCTCACAGGTACCATGAAAGCGGCTATTCAAATATGACAAATAAAAATCAGACATATAGGCGGACAATGATAGTGAATTAACTTTAGAATGGAAAGTTACAACCGTAAGTCGTTGTAACTGTGATTTTAACGTTTCTTTATTCTTTCCTCTTCTCCCTGCGCCCCAGCTTTCTGCTTTTTTCAGTAAATTACAGAACTACCAAAAATTCAGTAACATGGACGCAACAGTAGATCATAAAACTGCGTTGAAAGGCGCAGAATTCCTGGTAAAGGAAAGCACTCCTGAGGAAGTGTTTACTCCCGAAGATTTTTCGGAAGAACAACTGATGATTAAAGATATGGCCGATCAGTTCATCAGTAAGGAGATAACGCCTATTGTAGAGCGAATAGATAAACAGGAAGAAGGCCTCATGCAATCGCTGCTGGAAAAAGCAGGAGAACAAGGACTGTTAGGGGCTTCTTTTCCGGAAGAATATGGAGGATTAGGAAAGGATTTTGTAACAGCCACCATCATCAATGAAGGCCTGGGCGCCGGTCACTCATTTTCTGTAGCCATGGCTGCCCACACGGGAATCGGTTCTTTGCCGATCCTTTATTTTGGTACCGAAGAGCAAAAACAAAAGTATATACCCAAACTGGCCACCGGCGAAATGAAAGGCGCTTACGCCCTTACCGAACCAGATTCCGGATCAGATGCCCTGGGCGCCAAAACTACCGCCAAACTAGTAGAAGATGGCAAGTACTACTTACTGAACGGACAAAAGAGCTGGATCACCAATTCCGGTTTTGCAGATGTTTTTACCGTATTTGCTAAAATAGATGGAGACAAGTTCACCGCCTTCATTGTAGATAAAGGTACCCCCGGCTTCACCCTGGGCCAGGAAGAACATAAAATGGGTATCAAAGGCTCCTCTACCCGCCAGATCTATTTCCAGGATGCTAAAATCCCTGCGGAAAACGTGTTAGGCGAAATTGGAAAGGGCCACCTGATCGCTTTTAATATCCTGAACATCGGTCGTTTAAAACTTTGCGCCGCTGCATTGGGCGCTTCCAAAAAGTGTATTAATACCTCCGTTCAATATGCCAATGCCCGTGTACAGTTTAAGCAGCCCATCGCCAACTTTGGCGCTATTAAGCATAAACTGGCGGAAATGGCAATACGCACATGGACTTCAGAAGCAGCCCTGTTCCGTACCGCCCAGCTCATCGACGATAAGGAAAAAGAATTACTGGCAGCTGGCCAACCTTTTAATGAAGCCTTACTAGGCGCTGCAGAAGAATATGCAGTGGAATGCGCCATCCTGAAAGTAAATGGCTCCGAAGTACTCGACTTCGTGGTGGATGAAGGCGTGCAAATACACGGCGGTAACGGTTTTAGCGACGAATACATCATCTCAAAAGCCTACCGTGATTCCCGTATCAACCGCATCTTTGAAGGCACCAACGAAATTAACCGCCTGCTCACGCTAGACATGACCTTAAAACGTGCAATGAAAGGCAGACTGGATCTGATGAACCCAGCCATGAACGTCATGAAGGAACTGATGGATATCCCCAGCTTTGGCGACGATGACGATAGCAGCTTCAGTAAAGAAAAGCAACTGATCTCCAACTTCAAAAAAGCTATCCTGATGACAGCTGGCGCTGCTGCACAGAAACTCATGGTAAAATTGGAAAACGAACAGGAAATCCTTATGGATATTGCTGACATGGCCATTGAAACTTACCTGGCCGAAAGCGCCCTGCTACGCCTCATGAAGCTGACCAGCCACCAGGGCGAAGATGCCGCCTCCATCCAGGCAAACATTGTACGCACCTTCCTCTACGACGCGGCAGACCGTATCAATAAATCAGGTAAAGATGCCATAAACGGCTTTGCTGAAGGCGACGAACAACGCATGATGCTGCTAGGCCTCAAACGGTTTACCAAAGCTGAACCTTTTAATGCAAAAGAAGCCCGCAGAAACATCGCGGACAAACTAATTGCAGATAATAAGTACAGCCTTTAAATAACTTTTTGCATCCAACCTTTACTAATTAAAGGTTGGATGCTTCATTTTTCTACCGGTTTGTTTCCTATTCCCTTCACCTGCTTATCTTTACATTCTTTCAGGATATTGATGACAGGTTATGATGCTATCAGCAAAGTTTTTACTTCAGATTTTAATAGCGGTTTGTATCCCCTTATTTGCTGCCAGCCAGGCTACACTGCGAATCAGCCAGCCTTCCCGGGAACAAAATAATGTAAGCAGCGCCAAACAGTTCATCGCCGGCCGTACTTGCACAGGCTGTATGGTGACTATCAACAACGATAGCGTACACGTATATACGACAGGGACGTTTGCCGCTAAATTTGAACTCAGCAACGGAAAAAACACCTTCTCTGTAACAGCCGCCACACCTAACGGAGAAACCACTACGAAAAATATCACTTACTATTACAATCCACCTCCGGCACCTGCCGCCACCAGCGCTTTCCGGATCGATTTCATGGAAATAACGCCCTCCGGCAACCTGTTGCTTTCGGAAGGGGACACCCTGCGTATAAGAATGAAGGGATATCCTGGCGTAACCGCCACCTGGCTCAACAACATAGTATTAAAAGAAATACCCGCTTCCCAAACAGGCGGCGTGCCAGGCTATTACAGTGGTATGTATGTGATAAAAGCCGCCGACTCGCTGCTAAATGGCAAAATCACCGCCCACTTGCACCGGCCTAACGGGGAAACCACTACGCTCGTCAGCCCCTATCATTATAGTGTAATGCACAACGAGATTCCCTTTACCGGGCGCGCCATAGACAACATGACCTATTTAACTTCCAGTCCCCGTGGCGACCGCCTCGGGCCCAATAAAATCGGCTACCTGGACAAAGGCGTATTACTGCATATTGTAGGTAAACAAGATGACTATTATAAAGTAAAGCTATCTTCCAAAACGAATGCCTTTATTCCGGAACCGCTGGTAGACACGGAAATTCCACAGGAAGAACTACCCGTAAGCATCGCTGATGATGCCAAAATATGGGGCGACGAACAAGCCGATTACATTTCCGTTGCTTTATCCGATAAACTACCTTACACTTCCACCCAGCTAGTAGCCGCCAAAAAAATTATGGTAGACATCCACGGCGTATACTCAGAAAAAGGACTGAGCACCCTGCTGCAAAATACCAAAGAGATCGCCTCCGTATCCTGGGGACAACCTGCTCCGGATGTATGCCGCATGGTGATTTCCTTAAAACATGCTCCCTGGGGCTACCAGATCTATTACGACAACCACCGTATAACGGTAAAGATTAAACGCGTTCCGGAAAAATTATCCCTTTCCCGTTTGGTGATCGGCATAGATCCCGGGCATGGAGGCAATAATCCGGGAGCCGCCGGCCTTACCGGCGCCGTAGAAAAAAATTATACCCTCCTGCTCTCCCTCCTATTGAAAACCATGTTGGAGAGGGAAGGCGCTACCGTTATTATGTCGCGCACTACCGAAAAATTTGTCGCCAATGAAGACCGGCTCTCCTTCTTCCGGCGGGCTAATCCGGATCTGTTATTAAGTATTCACCTGAATTCCTCTGTAAACCCGGTAGATGTATCGGGTACCGCTACCTATTATAAATGGCCCTTCTGCGAACCACTCTGCAGCGCTATCCACAAACGCCTGCTGGAAACAGGATTACAGGACTTCGGCAACAACCCCGACTTTAATTTTATACTAAATAACCCTACCGAGTTTCCGGACGCACTCATAGAAACCCTTTTTCTCAGTAATCCCGGAGATGAAGAAAAGTTGTTACAACCGGCTTTCCAGCAACTGCTGGTAGAAAAGATCATAGCCGGCCTGAAAGACTACTTACAGGAAGAAGCTGCTTCTGGCAAATAAATACAAAGCCCGTTGCAAAATGCAACGGGCTTTGTATTTATTTTTTTTCAATTTATCATCGACGCGCCACAGCATATAAATATGCCGACAACCGATTAATTGCTGTGGCTACCACAGTAATCTGTTCCTGCGCTTCCTGCCACCGCCGTTGCTCTATTGCTTCCCTAACTCCTGGGATCGTTTTTACACCGTAACCAGTGTAAAAGCCGGGAGCATAAAGCGTATGTTTATACCAGGAGCGGGCAGGCAATCCTTTATCATCCAACAACTGTTGCTCTGCCTGATACAAGGCTTTATTGAAAGCGGCAGTTGCCGGCCAACGGGAAACCGCTAGTACCAGTGTAACGGTATCCAGTCCTTGCACCGCATTTTGCAGGGCGGAGAAATCCAGATAAGGCACAGTTGATTTAAGCATCGGTGGCAATAAATGTTTTGCAGTATCGGTGGCTAACTGGTATTTATATTCTCTGATCAATTGATTTTCTATTGCTGTTGATTCCCGCATGGTGGCAGCCAGTTCTGTGAGCTCGTTTACATAACCGCTTACCGTTTCGTACAGCTTACGGAAATCGAATGGCAATGTGGTAGCATCAGCGATACGCAATACCGTATGGCCGGCCATTTTCGACAAAGCCACTCCATAATTAAATCCGGGATCTTTAAACCGGATATAGTCATCATAAGAATCATAGATAGAGTGATATTCACCACCAGCATCTTCTCCTCCAAAACCCAGGTCTAGCGATGGTACACCCAAATGTTGCAGAAAGGAAGAATAATCCGAGCCAGACCCCATAGCACCAATAGCCATCCCTGTTTTATTGAGGCGTTCCTTTTTCAGTTTGGGGGTAGTGGCTTTTAATACGTCTGCAGCCTGTTTGCGAGCCAGCAGGGTTACCTCTGTTTGGGGATCGGTAATATCCCTGGCTACTTCATTCACCAGTGTTTCCAGCGCATGGGAGCCACTGGCACTCAAAAAGCCACGGCCATTGTTATCTGAGTTGATATATACTACCGCTTTTTCTCTCAATTCAGCGGCATGGTCTTCTACCCACTCCGTAGAACCCAGCAGGCCTGGTTCTTCTCCATCCCAGGCGCAGTATACCAAGGTGCGGCGGGGCTGGTAACCCTGTTGGTGCAAGGCGCCAATGGCTTTGGCTTCTTCTAGCAGGGCAGCCAAGCCACTCACTGGATCTGCTGCACCGTTTACCCAGGCATCGTGGTGATTGCCACGGATCACCCATTCATCCGGCGCTTCACTGCCTTTCAGCCTGGCGATCACATTGTAGCAAGGCCTGATCTGCCAGTCGAACAACAATTTCAGATGCACTGTCCCTTTTCCACCACCGATATGATAGGTAAAAGGCAGCGCACCTCGCCAGTCTTCCGGCGCCACAGGGCCATCGAGCGCTTTCAGCAAAGGAGTAGCATCATGATAACTAATCGGCAATACGGGTATTTTGAGCAGATTGGGAGCTTGCAGGCGGTTTAACCGCTGGGCATCGGCAGTAGCCCCTTTGTTGGGCGTGAGCGGATCTCCGGGGTATATCACAATATCCATTACAGACCCCCTTTGCACTCCATATTCATTTTTAAAGGCGCCTTGGGGGTATACATCGCCATTATAATAACCATCATCCTTGGGATCAGAGTAAATAATACAGCCAACAGCGCCATGTTCCTGGGCTACTTTAGGCTTGCTGCCCCGCCAGGAACGGCCATACTTGGCTATAACTATTTTTCCTTTCACGCTGATGCCGGCACGATCGAGGTATTCATAATCTTCTGGTAATCCATAATTTACGTATATTAGCCCTGCCTCTACATCTCCATCGGCGCTCCAGGCGTTGTAGGTAGGCAGCTGCCCTTCCTCACCGGAAGTAGCGTCTTCTTTCAAGGCAGGTTCTTTTAACAGGGCTTTATAGGCAACAGGCGCCTTCAGTTCCAACACCCTTTCTTTAGGCGTGGGAAACAATACCTGGTAAGTAACAATTTCCGCGTCCCAACCATAACTTTGAAAACGCTGCAAGATATCTTCCGCCACAGCCTTGCCCCTGGCGGAACCAATATGATGCGGCTGCGAGGATAATGCTTTAATAGTTTCTCCAATGTGGGCGCTGCTCAATTGTTGATCGAAACGGGATTCCAGCTCCAGTTGGTTAACGGCGCTGCTGTCGGCATATCCCAACAATTTTTTCTCTTGTGCTTTACTGATGGCGCCTATGCATAGTAATAAGGCCAATAGCCGGGAAAAGAGGGTTGTTCTCATAAGTAATGTAGATCTTGTTTGATATTGGTGGGTAGATACAAGATAGCGAAAATAGAAATAACTTTTAGCTATGCGCCATAAATAGAGGTTATAGCCCTAATAGTCTACCTAAAAAGTAGATTAGTCTATATTTGTAAATCCTTTCATAGCTTTATTGCGTGAATTGAAAACTATAACAATATAAACCACAGTGATATGGGCAATGCGATTCAGGAGTTTAACGACTACCGTGCTAAAATGAATGAGGTTATACTGGGCAAACAAAATAAAGTGATCAACCGCTTGTTTAACCTGGATACCAACACCTATGCAGAAGGCGCTTTAAGCACAAAAACCAAGGAAATGCTGGGCCTGGTGGCGTCTATGGTATTACGCTGCGATGATTGTATCAAATACCATCTGGGAAAAGCCTTTGAACAGGGTGTTACTACAGCAGAAATGTATGAAATATTTGCTGTAGCCAATATTGTAGGTGGTACCATTGTTATTCCGCATACCCGCCGGGCGGCAGAATACTGGGAAGAGCTGCAGGCGCAATAATACGCCGTTCCCTTTACCGGAATTATGCTATTTTATCCCACCGCTGAGGTTAGTGGGAACTGCAGGCACAGACCTTATATTTACAGGGATCTGTTGTAACTTTACAGCAGCTATATCATAATATTATCATTAACTCATACAAATGTCAACAGCAACTATAGTTCCACCCGCAGCATTAACGGCAAAAGACTTTGCAACAGACCAGGAAGTACGCTGGTGCCCTGGTTGCGGTGACTACTCTATACTTAAACAGGTACAAACCATTATGCCTACGCTGGGCGTTCCCCGCGAAAATATTGTGATCATTTCCGGTATTGGCTGCTCGTCCCGCTTTCCATACTACATGAATACGTATGGCATGCACTCTATCCACGGCCGCGCTACCGCTATTGCTTCTGGCCTAAAGGCTGCCCGTCCGGAACTAAGCGTATGGATCGTAACCGGCGACGGTGACGGCTTGTCTATTGGAGGTAACCACACCATTCACCTGCTGCGCCGTAATTTTGATGTAAACATTATGCTGTTCAATAACCAGATCTATGGTTTAACCAAAGGACAGTATTCTCCTACCTCAGAAGAGAACAAGGTCACTAAATCTACCCCTATGGGTAGTATCGACCATCCGTTTAACCCAATGGCCCTGGCCTTGGGTGCAGACGCTACCTTCATTGCCCGCAGTATGGACCGTGATCCTAAACACCTGCAGGAAATGCTGAAACGAAGCCATGCGCACAAAGGTGCTTCCTTCCTGGAAATATACCAGAACTGTAACATCTTCAACGATGGCGCTTTTGAAGCTTTTACAGAAAAAGGCACCAAAGCAGAAGAAACCCTTTTTGTGGAGCACGGTAAACCATTTGTATTTGGCGCCCAGAAAAACAAAGGCGTCCGTTTGGACGGCTTAAAGCCCATAGTAGTGGAGCTGGGAAATGAATTTACAGAAAGCGACCTGTGGATACACGATGAAAATGACTTTTATAAGGCGCAACTGCTCACCCGCATGTTCGACGATCCCCGTATTGAAGGTCATCTACCCCGTCCTTTCGGCGTGTTTTACCAGGTATACCGCCCTACTTATGAAGAGATTATGTTGGCCCAATTAACAGAAGCGATAGCTAAAAAAGGTGAAGGCGACCTGGATAAGTTACTGGCTGGTAACGAAACCTGGACCATTAAATAAATAACGAAACTAAAAATAAAGGGCTAAATGAATAATCATTTAGCCCTTTATTTTTATAGCACATTGATAATCAATGCCCCAAGGCACCTACATCAAACAATACCTTATACAACAACACCACCCCAAAAATGATCATACTGGCCCCGGCAATGCGATTCAACCACTCTACATTGGTTAACGTAAGCTTATGGCGGATTTTATTAGACACAAACACTTTAAGGATATCTGCCGATAATACCATACTCAAACAAATGGTATACATGATAATACGGTGACCGACAGGAGTAGCGCTATTCGCTACACAAACACCTAACCAGAAAATGACCACTCCTGGATTCAGGGTGTTCATTAAAAAACCAGCCAGCCATATCTTCAGATAGTCATGCGTACGGAACATTTCGGGCTTCTCATCTCCCGTACTGATCCTCACTTTCTTAAACAACAATCCGTAAATGCCCATACCTATCAATAAACAGCCGCCTACTATACCTATATGTTTTTTATAATCTTCCAACCCGCTAATGAAAGAAGTAGCCAGGTTACCGATAAGTACAAACGCAATATCACTGAAAGACACGCCCAGTGCGAAACTGATGCCTGCCTTAAAGCCATTGTTAATGCTGTACTTTATAATGGCGAATATTACGGGGCCTACCGATAATGAAAGAAATAATCCAAGTCCCAGTCCCGCTACAATTGCTGCTATCATGCTTATAATTTCCGTGTCACAAGTACTACTTATACTTAATACTTAACGGTTTTGCCAGCCAGAAATTTTTCCCAATCCTTCAATTTCTCTCCCTTCATCACCCGTGGAAACTTGTTCATAGCCCCCTCCTTGCCTTTGCAACGGAGATAATCTATAAACATTTCATTTGGCAATATTTCTACAAATACTTCTTTCAATGCCGCAGAACGCTCTACCGCATAGTCGTCGTTCACCTCGCAAAGCGTTTGATCGATGATCTCCCGAACTTTTTCAGCATCCACCCCCGGCGTATCTGTGCCTACATACCAGCGGTGAGCAAACAGGTTTTGGTAAGGGAAACCCGCTACGGTAAACTCTCTGACAGTAATGCCTAATTTCTTTTGTACATTGTCAATGGCCTTGTTCATGTTGTCGATACTCATGTGTTCCCCACAAAGGCTCAGGAACTGTTTGGTACGGCCAACAATCACAATTTCATGCTCTTTTACAGAAGTAAACTTCACCACATCACCAATCAGGTAACGCCATGCGCCGGCACAGGTAGACAGCATCACCGCGTATTCCACATCTTCCACTACCTCATGCACCATGTAAGACTTAGGATTAGGCTTCACCTCTCCTTCGGTATCAAAGTTTTCTTCGTTAAAAGGTATGAATTCGAAGAAAATACCGGCATTTAACACCAGTTTGATCCCTTTAGTACCCGGACGGGCCTGGAAACCGAAAGACCCTTCTGAGGCCATATAGGTTTCAATGAACGCAATGGGCTTTCCGAGCAGCTTCTGGAAGCTGTCGCGATACGGCTCAAAGGACACACCTCCGTGTATATATACAGCCAAATTAGGCCATATTTCGTGTATATGCTTAACGCCGTGATATTTGATAATTTCTTCTAATACAATCTGTACCCACGCAGGCACTCCGCAAACGGTACCTACATCCCAATCTTTGGCCTTGCGCACAATGAGCTTGATACGCTGTTCCCAATTAGGCTTCCGGGAGATTTTCCCCCCAGGCTTATAGAAACGGCGAAACCAACGGGGAATATTCTTGGCCTGAATGCCACTCATATCGCCCTCATAATAATCGCCTTTCTCATACAAGGAAGTAGTACCCCCCAACATCAGAATGCCTTTTTCGAAAGAACGGGGTGGAATATTGAAATTAGCCATAGAATACAGCTGTTTCACACCCACTTTCTTCACCGTTTTCAACATCGCCCTGGTAACAGGGATGTGTTTACTGGCAGACTCCGAAGTACCAGAGCTCAATGCAAAATATTTGATCTTCTCAGGCCAGCTCACATTCGCTTCCCCTTCCAAACAGCGATACCACCATTCCTTGTGCATTTTAGTGTAATTATGCACCGGTACTTTCTCACGGTATTGTCCTATAAAGTTTGGACTATCCAGTATCTCCTGAAATTGGTAGTGGCGACCAAAGTCAGTCTCCTTAGCCTTTTCCAGTAAGCGGTGCAGCACCTGCAACTGGTATTGGCGCGGTGTACCTAATTTAAATGTGAACTTCTTCCTGATACGCAGTGACCTGGAAATAAGATTACCTATAATGGCCATTAACTTACCCTCTCTTTAATTGAACTACAAAAATAAGTGGAATATTGAATATAAGATGACTGAGAATTTCGAATTACAGGCTATGAGTTATCGATAAATCGTCTATACATATAAAATATCCCTAAGATGTAGGTTAGAAATCGCAATCTATAATTCGTAATTCATAATTACCTTTGCGGCATGCTAAAAACAACTTTACTCAAAGCTACTGAAGCCAGCGGAAAAATACTGCAACAATATTTCAATGGCCCTTTCGAGGTGAGCAGTAAAAGTACGGTAAACGACCTTGTAACAGAGGTGGATAAAAGGTCGGAAGCAGCCATCATAGCTATTATCCGGGAAACTTACCCAGATCATTTTATCCTGAGTGAAGAAGCAGGAGAAATAAAAACAAACTCCACAATAAAATGGATCATTGACCCTATAGACGGTACCGTGAACTACGCCAATGGTATTCCCATCTGCTGTGTATCCATAGGTGTGGAAAAAGACGGTGAAATGATACTGGGAGCGGTGTACAACCCTTTCATGAATGAACTGTTTGTAGCGGAAAAAGGCCAGGGCGCCACCCTGAATGGCCAACCCATTCACGTATCCAGGAAAACAGAAGTCGCCAAATCCTGCCTGGTAACCGGTTTCCCTTACCAATGGGAAGATATGCCCAATAACCCATTGCAGATGTTTGAACGGGTCATTAAAGCGGGCATACCTTTACGGCGCTTAGGTTCTGCCGCTATAGACCTCTGTTGGGTGGCCTGTGGCCGCTTCGACGGCTTTTATGAACACCACCTGCAGCCCTGGGACTCCGCTGCCGGCGCCCTTATCGTGGAAGAAGCAGGCGGCTTGGTAACCGACTTCTCCGGAAATAAATATACACCCTGGCAAAAACAGGTATTGGCTACTAACGGCCATATACATACTGCCTTACAAGAACTTGTTAACGCTAAATAAGCATTGGGAAAAATGGAACAAGAAAGAACTGAAATACAAGACCTGGGCGAATTTGGCCTGATAGACTATCTCACCCGGAATATAGAAATACAAAATGCCAGCACTGTATTGGGCGTAGGCGATGATGCTGCCGTGATAGACCACTTTGGCAAACAAACCGTGATCAGCACCGATATGCTGGTAGAAGGCATCCACTTCGACCTGATGTATACTCCCCTGAAACACCTGGGCTATAAATCAGTGGTAGTAAACCTTTCGGATATCTACGCTATGAATGCCACCCCTACACAGATCACTATCAGCATCGCCTTTTCTAACCGCTTCTCCCTGGAAGCGATGAACGAGTTCTATGAAGGCGTATATGCTGCTTGCGAAAAATATGGGGTAGACCTGGTGGGCGGTGATACCAGTAACTCACAAAAAGGATTTATCATTAGCGTTACCGCCATAGGCGAAGTAGCCCCCGACCAATTCGTAAAGAGATCTACCGCCCAAAAAGGCGACCTGCTCTGCGTAACCGGCGATCTGGGAGCAGCCTACCTGGGCCTTACCCTGCTTGAAAGAGAAAAAAAGATCTTCCTCGAAAGCCCGGATATAAAACCGGATCTGGAAAATCAAACCTATATTATCGGCCGCCAGCTAAAGCCGGAAGCCCGTAAAGATATCATCGAATTCCTGCAGCAGGAAGATATTGTACCTACCGCAATGATGGACGTAAGCGATGGCCTCAGCTCTGAAATATTGCACATCGCCAAACAAAGCAACCTGGGCGTAGTATTGTATGAAGAAAAGATACCAATTGCACAGGAAAGCCGGGAAATAGCCATGAAATTTGGCCTGGACCCTACCGCAGCTGCATTGAGCGGCGGAGAAGACTATGAACTGCTGTTCACTATGAAACAGCAAGACTACGATAAAATTGTACTCAACGAACAAATCAGCGTGATCGGCTACATGACCGATATCGCTGATGGCGCCCATATCCTTACTAAAGGAGGCAACAAATTTAAACTAGTAGCCCAGGGCTGGAACGCTTTCCAACAGTAAGAACTCACGATATGCAAAAATGGCTGGCCCCTAACCTGGCCAGCCATTTTTTATTGAACCTCCCTTCATAAAGGACAGCTTATTCTACTATCAATGGAATTAACCGGCTATTATGGGTAGGTGGCAACACTCCGGCAAATACAGAAAATTTAAGGTGGTATTTTCCTGGCTTATCTGGCATCACCACTTCCAGGTTGGTTAGCTGGCGCTGTACCGCTGCTTCCAATGTAATAGCGGTTTTCACCGGCGGAAACAACTCCCCTTCAGCCAAGATGCCATACCCCAATACAGATGCAGTATTCCGGTCCCAAGAGATAGGCTGATGGTAATTATTATCTACCTGTAACATCACATTTACATGCGCACCACGCTTTGCCCTAATCACTCTTAAAGCAGGCTTTAATTGTATCAGCGAATATGAATAGTACTGCGGCATAAGGTAATAATCCCAGGTGCCACGCACCGTTTTCAGGCTATCTGTAACCGGCATATCCAGCCCCGGATCAAATACTACCATCACCGGCCGGCCCCATAACCGGGTTTCTGTATCCCAGAAATTATATTGGCTTCTCCGGGAGTACCAGGTATTAAGACTATAAGACAATTGGCCTGTATAGAACATATACTTGGAAGGCTCCTGGTAACTGTTAATAAATACTACAGGCCTCCCCTGGGCGCGGGCAGCTATCTGGGAAGTCCATTCACGATTGTGGTGGATCTCAGGCCTTATTTTTACCCCTGGCATAAAATCCCAGATCATGTACACCCTGGCAGCCAGTACCAACAGTAAGGTTAATGGCAATGTATACAACCACCACCGCTGCGACCAACCTTTCCGCACAATTGCCTGATGAGCCAGTATCACTACCGGAGTAAACAACATCACCGTCCAATTGGCCTCTACCCTACCTTTAAAAGTACTGAGAAGGAAAAAAGCCAGCACACCTACAACACAATATTTCAATGCCCGCTCAAATGAATTTTGCACAGGACTGCGGAAAGCATAGTACAATATCAGCCAACCCAGTAAAGGACCAAATAAAAGCAATTGCCCGGCAAGGTAATCCAGCGAAAAACTGATTTGATAGGCAGATGCGTTCCGCTCTATCAGATGGTATTGCAAGGAAGGAAAACCATGTGTATACTGCCAGTAAATATGCGGAAAAAATAACAACGTGGTGATAATACAAGCGATATAGAACTTGAAAACCTTCAGTAGGTTAATATTGGATAACAAAGTAAAAAATACCAGCAGTACACCGTGATATTTACTGTAAAACATCAATGCCATGGCAACACCCAACAGCAAAGTATTTTTCCAGTTTTGCTCTTGAAGGAAATTACGGTATACCCAGAAGTATACAGCAGCAAAGAATATGAGCGGCACATCCGGCACCGCCAATATACCACCAATCTGCATGGCGCCCATGGCGCCTATAATGAGGTAAAAAAGCTTATTATCTTTCGAGGCAATCAACCTGGCCGTGATCCATAAGGTAAGTGTATTGATAATCACGATCAGCAAACGTACGCCCAACTCATTATGAAAAATGCCGTATCCCGTTTTGATCAACAGTGCTATCATGGGCGGATGATCAAAATACCCCCAGTCGAGATGACGGGAATATACCCAGTAATAAGCTTCATCGTCCCATAGCTCAGAGAAGCCAGCCTGTATAAGACCCAATACCAGCCAGGTAAACAGGAACAAATTTTTATACCGGTCTTTTTTAAAAAAACGAGTCAATGCACTCATGTTGCTTTATTAATGCTACGAAGATAGGGCTATTAACAGTATACTATTGTATTCCAGTTGGAGCGAATCGCTACCAGCGAGGCATCGTATCCTACTGCAATCCTTCCAAGCGACTGTTCCCGGCCTATCGCCCGTGCAGGATACAGGGAGGCCATACGCAAAGCCTCTTCCAGCGGAACACCTACTTGTTCCACACAATTATGCACTGCATTTACCATAGTCAGGCAAGAACCTGAGAGCACGCCAGTAGCATTCACATAGCGGTCTTTTTCCCGGAAATATACATAAGCGCCATCCTTACTTTCCTCTACCGCGTCTGTGATCAGGAACAAACGGTCCTGCATGATCTTTTTACTGATACGCACTGCGGCAAAATCTACGTGCACGCCATCTGCTACAATGCTGGCCATTACCTGCGGATGGTCATATACCGCGCCTACCAGGCCTGGGGCACGGCTTTCTAGCGGCGACATGGCATTAAAAAGGTGGGTAGCGTGCCGGATACCATTATCAAAAAACGTATAGGCCTGGGAGTAAGTGGCATTGCTATGCCCGGCAAACACCGTAATACCCGCTGCCTGTAATTGCCTTACCAGTTCAGGACTACAGCATTCCGGAGCCAAAGTCATGATTTTCACCACGCCACCGCCGTTTTCAAGTATCCAGTTAATATCTTCCTGTGTAGGCGGATGGATATACTGCTCCAGATGAGCGCCTTTTTTTACAGGATTTATAAAAGGGCCTTCCAGATGCAACCCTAACACACCCTCTCCCCCTGCTCCCAATAGGCGCGCACGGCTTGCATAGCAGCCAACACCACTTCGGGCGCCGAAGTAGGTACAGTAGGCATTATCCAGGCAGCGCCACCTGCTTTACTGTAAGCTACTGTGGCGGCAAGGGAAGTAATAGACGGATGCTGGAAAAACACGTGGCCATTGCCACCATAAATCTGCAGATCTATAAATGCCGGTGCCAGCAGCGCCCCACCCATATCTGTTTCATGACCATCGGAGGTCCATTCCGATACTGGCACAATACCGGTGATCTTTCCCTGCCAGGTACTTAATACATGATCATCTAATATTTCTTCTCCTGTAAATATCCTGGCATTAATGTAGTGCGCTAACATAAACTGCTGTCTTTAATAAGAGATGATGCTATTGGGAACCATCCGAAAACATGACTACACCTGAGTGGAAATCATTACTTCGTAAAGTTCCAGGGGCAACCCGTCTGGGTCCGCAAAAAAGGTAAATCGTTGTTGGGTGTGCGGATCAACGCGCAAGGGTTCCGTTGTTACGCCTTTCTGCAGCAGCTGTTGTACAGCCGCTTCAATATCGCTAACGGCAAAAGCCAGATGACGTAGCCCACAGGCTTCCGGACGACTTACCCTCGGCGGGGGATCAGGAAAAGAAAACAATTCAATGATATATTGGTTGCCCAGTGCGAGATCCAGTTTCCAGGAATCGCGTTCTTCGCGATATATTTCACGTATTATCTGCAGACCCAGCACATCGGTGTAAAAAGCTTTGCTACGGGCATAATCAGCGCAGATTACAGCGATGTGATGAACAGCCTGTAATAACATAAGTAGGTTGTTTTAAGAAAGGATGGTAAATGCATCAGCATCTTTCAGAAAAGGAATATTTTTCCTTACCTCATCCAGGTGCTCACGCTGAAGGGTATACGTAAAAATATCTTCATCATGCGATTTACGGTAGATGATCTCTCCCATAGGATCAATCAGGCTGGTTTCTCCGCTGTGATAAATATTGTTGCCATCATTGCCAACACGGTTAACACCAATAGCAAAAGACTGATTTTCAATTGCGCGGGCCTGCAACAGGGTAGTCCAGGCCGTTTTACGTCTTTCCGGCCAGTTAGCCACATATACCAACACATCGTAAGCCGGTTCCTGGGTATCTGGCTGTATGGTATTGCGCGCCCAAACCGGGAAACGCATATCATAACAGATATTGAGATTTATTTTCCAACCTTTTACCTGAGCGATCAAACGTTTGTGGCCAGGCTGGTAATGATTGTTTTCTCCTGCGTAACCAAACAAATGTCGTTTATCGTAGGTGCCATAAGTACCATTAGGTAACATCCAGATAAGGCGGTTCAGGTATTCGCCATTTTCTTCTATGATGAGACTGCCCGTAATAATAATATTTTTCTCCGCGGCCTTCTGCTTCATCCACCTTACAGCACTGCCATCCATGGTTTCTGCCAGGCGTTCGGGCTGCATGCTGAAGCCGGTGCTGAACATCTCTGGTAAAAAAACTACTTCCATTTTTTCTTTGATGCTGTTGATCTTCTCATCAAACATGCGCAAATTGGCGGCTTTATCTTCCCAGTGCAATTGCGACTGTATAAGCGTTACTTTCAGATCTGACATTGGTTGGTAATTATATCTACAAAATTACGGCCTGACCGGTTAAAAACTTTTAAAATTATTGCCTGCTCAGGCTTCATTATTTGCGATTTGTTCAAGCGCATCGTTGATCAAATCCGGTTCATATCCCCGCTGTAGCAGGTATTGCATGGTTTTATACTTCCGTTTGATAGCTGGTTCCCGCTGCAGCAACGCATATTTCTTTTCTGTAAGCTTATAGAGCACAGCAGCATAGTCGTCTTCATCTATTTCGGCCAACCCTTTCTTAATGCAATAAGCAGATACCTGGCGTTGTTTTAGTTCCATCAGTATTTTCTTCCGGCCCCATTGTTTGATACGGAATTTCCCTCCGGCAAAGGCTTTGGCAAATCGTTCTTCATTAAGAAAATTTTCCGCTATCAGTTCCGCAAGGGCCTCCTCTACCTCGTTGCCCCGCAATCCAAGCTCAAAACATTTATATTTTGTTTCCTGATGGCTTCTCTCCTGGTAAGCGCAAAACTGGCGGAGCTTTAACATAGCTGTTTCCATGGAATCGATGTTGGCTACTGGTGTAGCTAATAGTATTTATCTTACTATCCGCAATTTGGCGTAATTGAGCATAATTTTCTTCTCGCCCCCACCTTTCGGGAACACGATGGTAGCAATTCTGTTATTGGGTGCACCTTCCATACCGGTAATAGTACCAAAGCCAAATTTCTGGTGCTCTACCTCCATGCCAGGTTGCATACCTGCCGGATCATCCGGGGTAAAGTTGGCAGAAGGCACATGTGAAGTAGCTGCTGTAAACGTAGGCTTAGGAGCTGATTGCTTTGCCATAGGCTGTTGTTGGGCCGGCGCTTTTTTCTGCATCCGGTCAAACATGTTGTTGCTATTGCTCCAACCGTTGGTACTGCCGCCACCAAAAGCATTGCGCACACTGCCACCACCAGCATAACTACGGTCGATGAATTTTTCCGGCATTTCCTCCAGAAAGCGACTAGGCTCATTCTGCACCAGGTTACCGAAACGATAACGGCTATTGGCGTAAGTAAGCCACAAACGGGTTTTTGCACGGGTGATAGCAACATAGAACAGCCGTCTTTCCTCTTCCAGTTCTTCCCGGGTATTGATAGACATTCCACTGGGGAACAGGGTTTCTTCCAGCCCTACGGTAAATACCACCGGAAACTCCAATCCTTTCGCCGCATGGATGGTCATCAGCTTTACCACATCACTGTTTTCATCGTTACCCTGATCGGCATCGGTGAGCAGAGTGATCTGCTGCAGGTAGGAGCCCATGCTTTTATCCAGTAACTCTCCTTCTTCGTCGGGAGTTTCAGTAAACTCTTTGATAGAGTTCAATAATTCCTGCACGTTCTCATAACGGGCAAGACCCTCCGTAGTTTTATCGTTAAACAGCTCTTTTACAATATTGGTAGACTTACCCACTGTTACAGCCACATCATAGGCATTCTGGGCAGTGAGTAATGCCTGAAAGCTCTTGATCATTACCACAAAAGCCTCAATAGCTTCCACAGTACCTCCTTTAAAACCAAATTCCCGGGCTCTTTCCAGCACTTCCCACATGGTGATATTGTGTTCGTTACTCAGTACAATGGTTTTTTCTATGGTAGTTTTACCGATGCCACGTACCGGATAATTGACGATCCTTTTCAGGCTCTCTTCATCCCGGGTGTTCATTACCACACGGAGGTAGGCCACAAAATCTTTGATCTCCTTGCGCTGGTAGAACGACAGGCCACCGAAAATGCGATAAGGAATGGCTTTACGGCGAAGGCTTTCCTCGAAAGAGCGGCTTTGGGCGTTAGTACGGTAAAGAATCACGAAATCGCGATTGTCGTAATGGTTACGCAATTTCTGTTCAGCAATAGTATCCGCTACAAACTTCCCTTCTTCATTATCCGTCATAGTACGCACCAGCTTAATGGTGTCGCCCTCGGTATTATCTGTCCACAGATTTTTTTCGATCTGTCCTTTATTATGGGCAATTACTTCATTGGCCACATTCAGGATGGATTTGGTACTGCGATAATTCTGTTCCAGCTTCACTACTTTCACATCATCATAATCTTTCTCAAACTGGAGGATGTTTTCTATAGTAGCGCCACGGAAAGAGTAAATACTTTGCGCATCATCTCCCACCACACAAATATTTTCATGAACAGCGCCCAGCAGTTTGATGATCTCATACTGAGCCGGATTGGTATCCTGGTACTCATCGATCATTATGTATTTGAACTTATGCTGGTATTTATGCAGTACTTCCGGGAATGTTTTGAGCAATACGTACATTTTAAACAGGAGATCATCGAAATCCATGGCGCCATTTTTAAAAGTGCGCTTGGCGTACATATCATAGATTTTCCCGATAAGGGGCCTGTTCGCGCGCATGTCTTCCTGCTGTACAAGACTATCTAGCTGATAAGCTTCTGGGCCCATCAGGCTGTTTTTGGCAGCGGAAATGCGGTTGTATACAAAAGTAGGTTTATAGTGTTTATCGTCCAGATTCAGTTCATTGATGATTGTTTTGATCACGCTTTTAGCGTCGTCTGTATCATAAATGGTGAAATCATTGGGATAACCAAGCCGGTAGGCTTCTGCACGGAGCAGCCTGGCAAATACGGAGTGAAAGGTGCCAATGTAGAGGTTACGGGCTTCACTGCTGCCAAGTATCCTTTCCACACGTTCTTTCATTTCCCGGGCAGCCTTGTTGGTAAAGGTCAGAGACAAAATATTAAACGCATCCACACCATTGCGCATCAGGTGCGCAATACGGGTGGTCAGCACCTTGGTTTTTCCCGAACCGGCGCCTGCTACAATCATCAAGGGGCCATTGATATGTATTACTGCTTCCCGCTGTTGTTCGTTAAGCTCGTCTAAGTAGTTTGCCTTCATCACGACTGTTTATAATAAAATTTATATATAGAAAGATGTAGTATTTAAGAAGGGTGTAAAAGTACGAAAAAGGAGGGAAGGATGGAAACATAGGGTCTTGTCTTAATCAAAATAGAACGGCGCGCCTATGCTATCATAGGCGCGCCGCTTTGTTCACAAAAGTTTAGTGGGGTTTTACTCCTAACGTCTTCATAAAACGAAAATGCGAAGCTACCGCTCCCTGCATTGTAGGGATTGAATTATATACCAAACCATGCTCTATACATTTGGCTTCCACTATCTTACTTAACGCAGGATAATGAACGTGGCTAATACGCGGAAAAAGATGGTGTTCCACCTGGTAATTCAGTCCACCAGCGAACCATGAAATCAGCTTATGCCCGGGAGCAAAGTTGGAAGTTGTTTTGATTTGATGTATAGCCCATTCATTTTCAATCACTTTAGCATCATCCCCTACCACTTCAAATTGGGTTTCTTCCACTACATGGGCTAATTGGAATACGATACCCAATGTAAAGCCCATAATCACATGCATTACAGCAAAGCCAATCGCCCAAGCTTGCCAACCCATCAGTACAACTGGCAGTACTATGTAAAAAAGTACATATAGCAATTTGCTTACCCAGAACGTTACATGGTCTGATAGCTTCATAGACTGAAGAGGCGTTCTATATACCTTGCGACTCAAATATTTTGTAAAATCCATGATAAAGATCCAGGCAAAAGACGATATCGCATATACAGCCACCACATAGATATGCTGTAAGCGATGCATAGGTACCCATTTTTGAGAACCGCATTGTCTCATCAGCGGACTCTTAGCAATATCATCATCCAAACCGTCTACATTAGTATAAGTATGATGTATAATATTATGTTTCTGTTTCCAAATAAAAGCATTACCACCAAGTGCATTAAGGGTGAGCCCTAAAGTATCGTTGACCTGACTACGGGAAGAATAACTACCATGGCAGGCGTCGTGCATCACATTAAATCCTATACAGGCCAATACAAAGCCAAGCACTGCGCATAGGCTAATGGAAAGAGCTGCCGGCATAGGGATCAGCAATACAGAAAGATAAAGGGTAATAGCAGCAGGAATCAGGACCACTGTTTTAAGGTATAATTCCCAATTCCCTGTTTTAGGAATGTTGTTAATACTAAAATACTCCTCCACAGCAGACTTAAGGGCAGGGAAAAAGAGTGCATTCTTGTTGTTAAAAGTAACTTTTGGCATAGATAGATAAGAATTATTAAGCGACTACAGGCAGTAGCAGAAATTTCTGAAGCAATAAATAATAGTGCTAATTAACGGTTTAAAAACCAGTAATACTATTTTCAGGGACTACAAAACGTTTATTTAACAAAGAATTGTGCCTTAGGGACAAAAGCAATATAACAGCCAAGCGGGCTGGAATCTGGAAGTTGGCAGCTAGCAACAGGAGTCTGCAAACAAGCGTACAGCAAGTGCACTGCTTACTTATAAGGATCAAGACAGCTATGCCGTGGAGCGTATCATCGACAATCTTAAGCTCACTACCGGGTGTTCATAGTACTTTTAGCAACAGCTGACAATGGTCTTTGCTGAGGGTTTGCAGACTTCTGCTATCCAAAAGTCTGATTAGTGTATTCAGATATGATCCATCAATGCCGGGTGATGCGTGTTTTCAACATTTTACGTGCAAAGTGGATGCGGCTTTTTACGGTTCCTAAAGGTTCATTGAGAATAGCGGCGATCTCATAGTATTTATATCCTTCAAAATATAACAGAAACGGTTGTTTAAAGATAACAGGGAGGTTATAAACAGCCATTTGTACATCTTTAACCCGCAGGTCCGATTCTGCAAAGTTCCCGATAGCAGAGGGTTGATGGCTCAACAAATAATCACCAACAGCATTATCCAATAAACGGTATTGCCGGTTACCACGACGATAGTTATTAATGAAGATATTTCTCATGATGGTATACAACCAGGCCCGGATATTAGTGCCTGCAAGGTATTTATCACGATTAGACAATGCCCTGAACAGCGTTTCCTGGTAAAGGTCTTTAGCTGATTCTGAGTCTTTAGTTAAAGTAACAGCGTAAGGGCGCAGAAAATCTGCATTTCCAAGTAACAAATTATTGAATTCGGTGGATGACATAACGGTTAACTTTAAATTATTCATAAAATAACCATGGCAGCGGCCTGTAAGGTGCTGGGAGAAGAAAACTTAGACAGTAATGGTAAAACACCGGATTCTCCGCCGGCGAGTACTGTCGGCACCTGCAGCGCTTATTGATACAGGGAGGTATCAACACCCTGAAAAGCAGCAGCAACAGGTGCCTTAGTCAGGTGTAACGGTAATCATTAGGAATAGTTTTTAGTTAAAGAATAAGCTTGCATATGGGGTACTTTAAAAATAGTAAACAGGGTACCGGATCTTTCGTCTAAGCTATCGTTCTAGGCCTGCTATGTCTACGTAGTCTCACGGATAGTATTATCAAAAATAAACCGGTGAATATGGCGTAAATACCAAATATCCAGGTAAGTGTTACTGCGGGGGCAACGGGGTTTGCGGCTAAAAGAGTTCCAAACAAGATCGTCAGCAAACCTCCTAAAATATACCAACCTTCACCAGTAACAACCCTTCGCAATCGGATAGCAATGATCAGTTCCAATAAACCAGCTATCAAAGCCCAGCATGCTATCAGATAAATCAACGCAGCACCTGTTGCAAAGGGATTATAAAATGTGAGGATACCTAATATAATGCCGAAGATGGCTGAAAAGAGAAAAACACTCCAGTTTTCGCTTGTTTTCCGGGCCGCTATAACACCAATGACAGCCAAAATACCTGCTATAAAAAGATAAGTCCCGAAGAAAACAATCAAAGTAGTAAAAGTAGCTTCCGGCCACCCTACCGCTAAAATGCCTAATACCAAAGCAAAAATTCCTCTCAACAAAAAAATCCACCAATAAGCATTATAAAAACCGTGCATGCATTCTCTATTTTATTTTAGATTTCACCATGAGCATAGCAGGTATACCAAATTGCGTGCAGTGAGCATTTCCGTTTAATCATTCTGAACAACCAGGACAACTAATAAATAAGGTTAAAAATGCATGTATACTAAGTGTTTCCGTCAAGATATCTATCTATAAAGCACACAAGTGCGATCGCCTTGCTGAATCAAAAATGCATAAACTTGAAAAGGTGGCAGGTGTTTTCATAATGGTAATTTATATGGTTACAGATAGCGATATCCAGCAAGAAAACTCATTGCCGGTAAAAGCCATTTGATCCTATAAATACCGACTGAACAACAACAGCTTAGTTAAAAATGTTTAATAAGTATCCGGATGTTCAAAAACCATTTTTAACCAATCCCTACATTCACCAATCACTATATCAAGTGAAAAAATAATTATGTTTTGATACTGAAAACAAAGACTCTATACACAATTTAAAATAAATTGTTAAAATAAACAAAAAGGATTTGGGTTAATTATAAGGGGTGCTACCTATTTGTTGCAAACGCTTATTTGTCATGCTTGTCCACTACCAATCTATGTTCACGGTTAGCAATATCCCAGGCGGTAAAAAAAACAAGCTGTGCTCTCTTTGCCAATAAGCTAAAATTAATCTTCTCTACCGTATCTGTTGGCTGATGATAATCGGCATGCGTGCCGTTAAAATAAAAGATGATAGGAATACCATGCTGTGCAAACATGTAGTGGTCGGACCTGTAGTAGAATTGCTCGGGGTCGTTGGGATCGTTGTATTTATAATCCAATTGCAATTTCGTATAGGCGTTGTTAGCGCTTTCATTGATGGTGCGCAATGTTGAACTAAGCTTATTATCCCCAATAATGTACAGGTAATTAGTATCCTTTTCATGTGCAGGATCAATACGCCCGATCATATCAATATTCAGGTCGGTTACGGTTTCCTTTAAAGGATATACCGGATGTTCTGTGTAATACTGAGAGCCCAGAAGGCCTTTCTCTTCGCCCGATACCGTCATAAACACTATACTTCTGCGCGGGCCATGCCCCTCTTGTTTCGCTAGTGCAAATGCCCTGGCAATCTCTATTACAGCGCTGGTACCAGAGCCATCGTCGTCTGCGCCATAAAAAATATTACCGCCATTCTTTCCCAAATGGTCGTAATGCGCCGTTATAAAAACAACCTCATCTTTCTTGTCTGTTCCTTCCAGATAGCCCAATACATTAGATGGCAACAACGTAGTGCCCTTTTTATTCAACGTAAGCTGCAACGTCGTTTTTACCAATGCTGGCGCCTGTATTTTTTCGATGTGCAACAAAGGCTCTCCCTTACTGCCAACGCCTAAAATAACGGCCGCCATGGCAGGAGAAATATAATAGACATTAGGGGATTGAATACTATCTTTTTTTAGATAGATACCTGTTGTACGCAATTTATCCTGATTGATGCCACTTGCATAAGGCGTAATCACCATCAAAGCGGCCACTCCTTTCTCATCGGCCGTTTTAATCCTCTCCTGCAAACTGCTCCTGTTGCGGGACAACTCATGTTTTACTTCCTCCCTGATCAACACTACCTGGTCTTTCACTTCCAGGCGGTCGTAATCGTCGCGCTCATTATTAACAATGCCCTGGCCTGCGTAAACTACCTGGTGCACAGCAAGCACCTGGCTGGCGCCGGCGCGCAGATCTGCATAAAAGTCACGCCCATATATAAAAGTGCTATCACCAACTATAATAGCGCTGTTGAGCAATGAATCCGTATATAAGGGATAATACTGTTCCCATTTGCCCTGTACGCCAGGCTGCAAACCTGCCTGCTCAAACTGGCTGATAATATAGGCAGCGGCCTTTTGCTGCCCGCGGGTAGCCGTTTCTCTTCCTTCCATTTCAGGCCCCGCTATAATATGTAGTTGCTTGCTCAACGCTGCCGGTGTAATGCCCTCCCCATAGCGAACTGCCGTAGGGTCGAATCCCGGCTCTGACCGGTGATGTGGGTTTACTTGCGCACAAGCTGCGGTAACAAACAATAAACAACTACTTAAAATAGCAATCCTTCTCATGGTATATTTTTTTGAAGTATCGTTTTCCTTCCCTTCAACAAAAAAAGCCGGATATACTCCCGGCTCTTTTTTTATTCAGATATTTTCGTTTACATGTTATTAAGAGTGCTTAAAGGCAAGCCATTTTACGCACTCTATCCTGATGACGGCCACCTTCGAATGGAGTATTGATAAACACTTCCACCATTTGGTTAGCCATCGGCATATCTACAAAACGGGCCGGGATACACAACACATTAGCATTATTGTGGGAACGGGCCAGCCTAGACAGCTCTTCTCCCCAACAGATCGCTGCGCGTATACCCTGGTGCTTGTTAGCAGTAATTGCCACACCATTCGCACTACCGCATATCAGGATACCAAAAGCTGCCTGCCCTGTTTCTACCGCTGTAGACACCGGATGTGCATAATCTGGATAATCCACCGAATCCTTAGCATACGTGCCATAATCTTTCACCGCTACTCCTTTTGATTCCAGATAAGAGATCACAGCTTCTTTATATTCAAATCCTGCATGGTCGGAACCAATAGCAACAGGCAGTGTCAGATCAAATACGGTATTTTCCATTCACTTTACTTATTTACAATTGATGATATTAAGACCACTCTTCTACTTCTACTTTGGTCAGCTTGTCTTCCCGGTCTTTCAACGCCTTCTTGGATATAAAGATACTAATTTCATAAAGACAGTATAAAGGCACGAATACGATCAGCTGGTCTACCAGATCTGGAGGCGTAATAATTGCCGCCAGAATAAGGATCACCACAATAGCATGCCTTCTGTATGTTCGCAGGAAGTCAGGCGTAAGGATGCCAATTTTTGTGAGGAAGAATACCAGGATGGGCAATTGGAACAAGAGCCCCATACCCAATACAATCTGGGTCATCAGATCAAAGTAATCGGCAATAAAAAACTGGTTTACTGCTTTTGTGGTTACCGTATAGGAAGCCAGGAAGTTAATGGTAAAAGGCGCCATCAGGAAATAAGCGAAGCTGATGCCCAAGAAAAACTGGAACGACACCCAGAAAATAATACCACGTGCTCCCTTCAGCTCCCTTTCTTTCAAGGCAGGTTTTACAAAACGCCAGAACTCCCAGAATATATAGGGGAAGGCGCAAACAAAGCCAATGATAAAGGCGAGCTTAAACTGTAGCATGATCTGCCCTACCATTTGAGAATTCAGGAACTGCACCTTTACCGGAGTAATACACAAACGATCACCCAAACCCACCCAGTGACCCAGTTTACATAATATGATATAAGAAGGGAAGTTGGCGTTGGTAGGTCCAAAAATTACATTATCCAGGATCTCCTCTGTATACAAGAAGCCGAATATACTGAATACAACAAGCGCCAGGGCTGATCTTACGAGATGCCACCTAAGGTCTTCCAGGTGGTCGAAAAAAGACATTTCAGCCTTGTCCTCATTATTCGAAAATAATTTTTTTAACATACTTTACTTTATACGGTCGATGTTGAATACAGTTGCATTAAGGATCACAAATATAGCGGTTGAGCACTACAAATTACAGTAAGCCAGGGATAAAGTCCCCTAATTTTACAAGGCTTTAACTTGTTGCTTGCTATGTGCAGGATCAGATACGAAATAAAGCAGGAGAAAGATGAGATAGGGTAAAAAAAAGAGCCAGCCCGAGAAGAATCAAGAGCCGGCCTTTCATCCATTGTTTGTTAACCCCAAAAAAGTTGAATTCGAGAATGTCTTTAGCTTCCAGTGACGCTACTTACCTAATTGATGGCAAGCGTTCAGAATAAGTAAGAATCGCTGGTTGCGTTTTATATTGTAATACAAAAATAACAAGAATTATTTTATTATCAATGTTGGAACACTTTTTTTACAACCTTTTAACAAAAATCAAATCATTGTGTTACATCAACAGGAGCAAATGTATACAATCCGTGTTAAATTCCTACTACTTTTTTAAAAAAAGGCCCTGTAAAATTGTTATTGACTCGTTAATACGGATATTATAAAAAGATTTATATCATATTAATATCTGATAAATGCCCCTGATTAACGGTATAGGCTATATCAGCATCTTCATTTTCACCATTTCAATTCTGGTATCCGTAACATTCAGAATATCAAACTCATAGTCATCAATTATGATACGTTCTTTGATCTTCGGAATTGTTTCGTGATGGTTGATAATATACCCTGATAGTGTTTCACTTTCATCTTCCGGAAAATCCAGTCCATATTTTTCATTCAAGTAATCAAGCTCCAATCTGCCGGAAAAAATATATTCTTTTTCTGCAATCTGCTTTTCTACAAATTCTTCTTCATCATGTTCATCTTTGATTTCCCCGAAAATTTCTTCCAGCACATCTTCGATGGTAACAATACCTGCAGTACCACCAAATTCATCTACCACCCAAGCAATGCTCTTCCGTTCTTTATTGAACTTACTAAGCAAGTCTATTGCACTCATGGTTTCAGGCACGGCCAAAATAGGATGAATAATGCTGTTGATATCTTCCGGATTCTTGAACATATCTAACTGGTGGATATAGCCGAGGATGTTATCAATAGACCCTTCGTAGATGATGATCTTGGATAATTTGGTATCCATGAACTTCTTCCGTGCGTCATTAATAGGCCGTTGGATTTCCAGCGCCTCAATCTCCTTACGGGGAATTAAGCAGCCACGGATCTTTACGTGCGCCAGTGATAAGGCATTTTCAAACAGTTCCGCATTCAGCTCCTGATTATTTTCACCAAAGTGCTGTTGGGATTGCCTGATAAAATGTTCTACATCTACCCGGGTAAAAGACTCTCCGTTGTCTAGGAGGCGTACATTGAAAAGGTATTTCAGCATCCATTCTGCAATAGAGGCCAGCAAATTGCCGATCACATACAGCGGTTTGGCTACCAGCGAAAGCGGCAGTGCAAAAAAGCCCAACAATGTTTCTGGCCGGGACCTGAAAATAGCCCTGGGAATAAAAAAACCCAGGAATAGGATGATCAGGGTGGCCAATATCACTTCCAGGAAAATAACAAAAGGCTGGATGCCTGTTAACTCCGACTGCCCTACCACTGCATCCCAAGCCGGTTGAAATGCGCCAGCTACCATAATACCATAAATAACAATGGTAATAGTAAACCCTACCAGGCTGGTGGCCAGAAAACGACTGGGATGCTCATTCAAACCAGCTAATATCTTGCCGGTAGACCTGCCCTGCTTCTTTTTAAGCTCAATACTCAGCTTATTAACATTGGCAAAAGCGGCTTCTATACCGGAAAAGAAACCTGCCAGCAAGATCAGGAAAACTAGAATAATTATTGTGTATCCGTCCATCCTAACAAAAATAATGAATTAGGAAAACCAACAATCAAGCGGCTATTTTATATTTAAAAAATCTGTCACCAGCTTTTTTACTTCTTCGTATGCCTTTTCCAATTGGTCGTTTACTACAATACAGTCGAATTCATGTGCGAAAGACAGCTCATACCGGGCTTTAGCCAACCTTTCTTCCAGGGAATCCTGGGTTTCGGTACCCCTTTCACTGAGCCTTTCCCGTAGCGCATCCAATGAAGGAGGCTGTATAAAGATGGTCAGCGCATGCTGATGATATTTCTCCTTGATGGATAATGCCCCTTTTACATCAATATCTACCATCGGGATATGCTCATTGCTCCAAATACGCTCCAGTTCGCTTTTGAGCGTACCATAATATTTACCGGCATATACCATTTCGTATTCCGCAAAAGCATTTTCTTCTATCTGCTGGTGAAAATCGTCGGCAGACATAAAATAATAATCCCTTCCATGTACTTCGTTAGCACGGGGCGTACGGGTACTGGCAGAAATTGAAAAAGCCAGTACTGGCATATTAGCCAGCAATTTTTTTACGATGGTGGTTTTACCGGCTCCGGAGGGTGCCGTTACGATGATGATCTTTTTTTCCATTATTAAATTAAAATCAAGGTAGCGATCACTTCAAATGCAAAACCCAAAAACCAGTAAAAAGTTTTGCTGGAATTTGGGTGCTTATAAAAAGTAAGAATAACTATTTTACACTCTTTTGATGTCGGCGCCCAGATTTCTGAGGCGTTCATCGATATACTGGTAGCCCCGGTCTATCTGGTCGATGTTCTGGATAATGCTTTTCCCTTCTGCACTCAATGCAGCAATAAGCAGGGATACGCCGGCGCGGATATCCGGCGATGACATAGTAATACCGCGCAGTGCATGCTGCCGGCCCAAACCAATCACCACAGCGCGGTGCGGATCGCATAATACGATCTGGGCGCCCATATCTATCAGCTTATCTACAAAGAACAAGCGGCTCTCAAACATTTTCTGATGGATCATCACACTGCCTTTTGCCTGGGTAGCTACTACCAGCACTATGCTTAGCAGGTCTGGAGTGAAGCCCGGCCAGGGATGATCGGATATGGTAAGAATAGAGCCATCGAGGAAGGTTTGGATCTCGTAGGAATCCTGGGAAGGAATATAAATATCATTACCCCGGATGTCTATTTGTATACCTAACTGGCGGAATTTTTCCGGGATGATCCCCAGATGTTCCACACCGGCATTTTTAATGGTAATCTCGCTTTGTGTCATGGCAGCCAAACCGATGAAAGAGCCTATCTCAATCATATCTGGCAACATGCTATGCTCGCAACCACCCAGGTATTTTACGCCTTCAATAGTAAGCAGATTGGAGCCTATACCACTAATACGTGCGCCCATACGGTTCAGCATCTTACAAAGCTGTTGCAAATAAGGCTCGCAGGCAGCGTTATAAATAGTGGTAACACCCGACGCCATTACTGCCGCCATCACAATATTGGCGGTACCAGTAACGCTGGGCTCATCCAACAGCATATAAGTTCCTTTAAGGCCACCGGTATCGGTTTCCAGACGAAAGTAGTTATCGTCTGCATCATATACAAAACGGGCCCCCAGGTTTTGGAACCCAATAATATGGGTATCCAGCCGGCGACGGCCTATTTTGTCTCCTCCGGGCTTCGGTATAAATGCCCGTCCGAATCTGGCCAGCAAAGGACCGGCGATCATCACAGATCCACGGAGCTTTCCTGATTTCTTTTTGTATTCGGGACCTTCCAGGTATTTCAGATCAACATTGTCTGCCTGGAATTCGCAGGTATCCCTGCTAATACGATTAATTTTTACGCCAGCATCTCCTAACAGCTCAATCAATAGATTTACATCTACGATATCCGGGATATTGGTGATAGTAACCTTTTCCGGGGTCAGCATCACGGCACTGATGATTTGTAAAGCTTCGTTTTTGGCACCCTGGGGCACAATTTCCCCTTTTAAGCGGTTGCCACCTCTTACTTCAAAAGCACTGCTCACTTGTTCCTGTTTTTGTATTTATTATTGTGCTTGTTACTACTGTTTTTGCCGCTGTTATTGCTGCTTTTGAATTTGTTTTGCTGGAAATTCTTGCGTTTGCCAGAACGGAACTGTTCTCCGCCGCCGCTGGTGATGGTATTTCCGCTAACACCAAAGCCTACCGGAGCAGCCGGTTGCTGACTACTACTATGACCAGGATGATATTCCAACTGGCCCTCAGAAATAGCCATTAATTCACCCCGGATAGCATCGTCGTGTACACTTTCTTTATGCCAATTAGTGTAGGCTAATTTCATATAGTTACCGATACATTGGGTAAATCCCTCTTTCTTTTCAGGACTTTCTTCATGTACGGCTTTATCAATAATCATTTCCAGGTTTTTGCCGAAGTGACGGTTTCTGGGGTATTTTTTAGGATATGGCAGCCTTTCCGGTCTGGCTCTCAACTTTTCCAATGTAGGCACCGGGTAAGGAGATTCAACCTTTAAAGTAAAACCGGAAATATTAAAGATATGGTCCCATAATTTATGCCTGAAGTCTTCCACATTACGTAAATGCGGGTTCAGCGTACCCATAAGCTCAATAACCGCCATGGCATTACGCTGACGCTCATAGTCGTCTTCTATGGTTCCCAGGTATTCCACCATTTTCTGGATATTCCTGCCATACTCCTTCATTATCAGGTGATTACGCGTGGTATTGTATTCCATTACTAGTATTTAAAAAACATGATTCGATGATGGGACATCTTAAGTGAAGAAAAATTCATCGGCAACATCTATGCAAACATAATAAAAAAAAACGAGGAACATTTCATCGGGATGTATTGTTTATAAGGGCAAAAAAGTTTGAAATGGAACTATTGAAAAACAAGGTTGCGCTAGTTACCGGCGGTAGTTCTGGCATTGGCAAGTGTGTTGCAGAACTGTATGCCAAGCATGGCGCCAGCGTAGTACTCAGCGATATCGACGAAGAAGGTGGGAACAGCGTGGCAAATGGCATCAAAAACCAGGGCGGCAAGGCCATTTTCATCAAATCGGATACCAGCAACGCAGCAGATTGCGAACAACTGGTAGCCACCACCCTGGCCGAATTCAAACAACTGGATATTGCCTGCAACAACGCCGGCATTGGCGGCACTTCCGCCCTCACTGGTGAATACCAACTGGAAGACTGGAAAAAAGTAATTGATATAAACCTGAACGGCGTTTTTTACGGAATGCGCTACCAACTTCCGGTAATGGAAAAAGCCGGCGGCGGCGTAATCGTGAACATGGCATCTATATTAGGCGCCGTAGCATTTGCCGGCTCCTGTGCCTACGTTTCGGCCAAGCATGCCATCGTAGGACTTACCCAAACTGCCGCGGTAGAATATGCTATGAAGGGCATCCGGATCAATGCGGTAGGCCCCGGATTCATAGACACTCCTTTATTAACCAAACATCTGAGCCAGCAGGAGATGCAGGCCCTCGTAGGATTGCATCCCATAGGCAGGTTAGGCAAGCCGGAAGAAGTGGCGGAACTTGTGTTATGGCTTAGTACTCCGCTCTCTTCTTTCGTAACCGGAAGCTATTATCCCATTGATGGGGCATATCTGGCCAGATGATTTGGTTAATTACCCTTCCTCCCCATCATTACAAAGCCCGCAGCAAAAAAAATTCGCCGCGGGCTTTTCTTATCTTATCACTTACTTTGCGTCTCTTATCACTTACTTTGCGTCAAAATAATTTGCTAGTTTTAATCAATGCAGAACAATAAACTCCCCATACTCTTTTTACACGGTACATTAGGCGCATCCTCACAGTTTGAACGCCTCGCTGAAGAGCTGTCGGCATATTACGATGTACATCAACTTAATTTCAGTGGACACGGCAATATGCCTTTTTCTGAACAAGGCTTCAGCATACAGGTATTTGCGGCAGAAGTACTCTCCTACCTGGAACAACGTCAACTGGATTTCATACATATTTTCGGATACAGCATGGGTGGGTACGTTGCCCTATACTTGGCCAGGCATTACCCCGAAAAAACCGGCCGGATCATTACCCTCGCCACTAAATTCAATTGGAACGAGGCCACTGCCGGGAAAGAAATAAAGCAACTAGACCCTGTGCTGATAGAAGAAAAAGTGCCCGCTTTTGCGCAAGCACTGCAACAACGGCATATGGCCAACAACTGGAAAATGGTGGTCTCCCGCACAGCCCAGCTCATAGAAGAACTGGGACACCAGTCTTTGCTGAAACAAACCGACTATGCCCAAATTGTGACTCCCTGCATGCTGATTATGGGAGATAGCGACAATATGGTATCTTTCCAGGAAACCATTGAAGTGTACAAATCGTTGCCCCTAGCACAACTAACCGTGCTACCAAACACGGCACATCCGCTGGAAAAAGCAGATGTACCGCTATTGGCTTACTATATAAGAAGATTTACTACACAGGATATTTAGACCACCTTATTCGCCCATGGCCATTTTCCCCCAATTATTGTACTCTTCCTCAGACCAGAGTTCCGGGAAAAATACTATACGCTTGTTTTTCGGAGGCAAATACTGCTGCCAGTTAGTACCACCGGTAGCGGCAATATCCTCTGGCTTTTTATGGAGATATCTCACGGCAGATTTATAATGCATCAGTGGCCAGCGCACATTGATATTCAGGTCATATTCTTTTAAGAGTGGAATCACGTCGGCCTGTTCTTCCAGCGTTAACTGCTGGTAACGGGCCTGCATATTATTGTGCTCATAGCGGGTAGCCAGGTGGAAAAAAGCATCCATATATTTCAGCTCAAACTGGCGCAAGGTCAGGGTTTTCTTGCCTGTGGCCAGCTCTGTGGCGCCACTTCTCCAGTAAATGCTATCCAGCACTTCATTCAGGGGGAGATGCGCTACCTGGGGCCGCAAGGGCTCATATACCAGGTTAGATAAACGGGTGGAACAGATCTCGATCATGCGGAACTGCCCACTTTGGAAACCACTGGCAGGTAACAACGCCATGCGGAATTGCAGAAACTGTTCCTTATCCATCCCATCCACCATGATCTCGAAAGAGTTGATGAGATTACGGAAATAATTATTAATCCTTTTTAACTGGGTTTTAAATATATCGGCCGTTACTACCGGCGCCTGGCAAATCTGTTCGATAGCCTGCAGCGATAGCTTAAAATATAATTCCGTAATCTGGTGGTAAATGATGAAAATATTTTCATCCGGAATCGGCGTGCGTGGATGTTGTAAATTCAGCAATACATCCAATTGAATATAATCCCAATAGGTAAGGTAATCCGCATACAGCAAGCCATCCAGATAGGATGACAGATTCTGGCCCATGGCGGCATACTTTTCTTCCAGCCGTTGTATTTTCTCGGCAATTTCTGTTGTAACCATGGACGAAAATTAATAATTAAGAATGAAAAAGCAACCAGGTTCCTCCTCATTCCCAAAAACCAACTATTCTACCACGTTAATAGTCCGGTAAAAACTCTCTTCGAGGGATATCAGGGTTTCGGTTCTTTCAATACCTTTTATTTTCTGCAGCTCATCATGGAGAATACGACGGAGCTGCGTAATATCTTTACAAATAATCTCAGCAAACATGCTATAGCTGCCAGTAGTATAATTGAGACGTACCATTTCCGGTATCTTCCTTAGTTCTTTTGCAACGGTATCATACATGGAACTTTTTTCAAGATAAATACCTATAAAGGCTATTACATCATAGCCGATCATTTTTAAATCCACATGTAATTTAGTACCTTTAACTACACCCAGTTCTTGCAATTTCTTCATTCTAACGTGGATAGTCCCGCCGGAAACGAACAATTTCTTCCCCAGATCAGCGTAAGAAATCTCAGCATTCGACATCATCTCGCTGATAATCTGTAAATCGAGTTTGTCAATATTCAAATTGTGGCTCATTTTTACAATTTGTTTTTGAAAGCTTTAAAGTTATATGCAAATATTTAAAAAATATCGAAAATTCCAAAATTTCTCTTAAAAAATTTGCAATAAATTAGTCCTCTCGTTAGATTTGCATCACAATCACTAACGAACCGGTTAACGAAAAGCAATAACCAGAAGTGATGATAAAACATACTGTGGGATGATGAAATTGGCAGACATGCCCTCTTGTCTCGAGGGTGGGGATCACAGGATAAACGTAGTATAATTGGGTTGACCACTAATCTTATTTGTGCTATGGCTAACTGCCCCGTGGAGGTTCGACTCCTCCTCCTACAGCCAAATTGGTTTAAAGAGCTCGTAAGCGTATGCCTACGGGCTTTTTTTATTTTGCATCTTCCTTACCTTCTGCCTTTCCTGCCTCATTGCTCATCTTGATATCATACTCCAGCTCCGGATCAATATGCTGCTGATCCATCTTTCTTTCCTTCTCCATCAATTCTTCGTGATGCTCCTGCAACCAGGCCAGACGTTTTTTTCCATAAGAGAAGCGGGTGAACAACACAAATAGTACCGGCACAATAAATATAGAGATAGAAGTAGAAGCGATCATTCCGCCTAACACTGTAAATCCAATAGTATTACGGGCTACCGCTCCTGCACCCGTAGCCAGCACTAAGGGCATTACGCCCAGTATAAAAGCCATGGAGGTCATTATAATTGGGCGTAAACGCAAACTTACCGCCTCCAGCGTAGATTTGATGAGCTCCTCCCCCCTGTCTACCCGCACTTTGGCAAATTCAACAATCAGGATGGCATTTTTAGCAGATAGTCCTATCAGGGTGATTAACCCTATTTGGGCATATACATTATTGGTTAACCGCGGTACCAGGCTAAGCATCAATATAGCCCCAAATACGCTGATAGGCACTGCCAGCATCACCGAAAAAGGCACCGACCAACTTTCATATAAGGCTGCCAGGAACAAGAACACAAATCCGATCGAAAGCATAAAAATATATACTGTGGTGGCGCTGGCCCGGATCTCTTCATAACTCAATCCACTGAACTCATAAGTATACCCCTGTGGCAATACCTTAGCAGCTGTTTCTTTAAGGGCCTCAATTCCCTGGCCTGTGCTGTACCCCTGCGGAGTAGAGCCGTCTACCTCAGCAGAACGGAAGATATTAAAATGCTGGATCAACGGTGCCGTTGTAATAGGCTGATAACTGATTAATGTGCTCAACGGCAGCATTTGCCCGGCGGAATTACGCACATAATACTTATTCATATCTGATACAAGGCGGCGGAAAACCGTATCTGCCTGCACTACCACGTGGAAAGTACGGTTGTATAATGTAAAGTTATTCACGAAAAGACTGCCCATGAAGGCTTGCATTGCCGTAAACACATCGGCGGTATTTACCCCAAATTTCTGACAGCGCTCCCGGTTCAAAGTAAGGCTATAACTGGGAGTGTGGGCCGAATAATAACTAAAGGCCGTGGAAATAGCCGGGTTTTTATGCGCCGCCGCCACAAATTTCTTCACCACATCTTCAAAAGCATGTACATCATCCGTTGTACTACCCTGTTCCAGTTGCATACTAAAGCCCGCGGCCTGCCCTATTCCCGGAATTGGCGGGGGCGGAATAACAACGATATTGGCATTCTTAATACCAGCAGCAGCTATCCGCTTTTTGATCACATCTATAATGCCTGGTATCTGTTGGCTCGCCTCTGTTCGCTCACTCCAGGGTTTGAGCATACAGAAAATGGTACCATTATTAGAATTATTGCCCGAATTAAGAATATTCAAGCCCGACAAGGCGGCATAATGATCCATCCCTGGGGTTTTACCCACAACGTCCATCAACTTGGTCATAACGGCTACGGAAGCAGTAGTGGAAGAGGCTTCCGGCAACTGGTAAGTTACGTACATGCGACCGCCGTCTTCAGACGGAATAAAGCCGGATGGCTTGGTTTTAAACAACATCCAGGTAGCAATGCTAATGCACAGCAATAAGATGACAATCAATACTGGCGCATTTATAGCACGTTTTACACCATGAGTATACTTCAAATTTAGCCACTGGAATCGCTTATTAAACTGATAGAAGAATTTGTCCATCCAGGATTTCCGCTTATCAATGGCAGAAGGCCGCAACAACAGCGAGCAAAGCGCGGGAGTCAGCGTTAATGCAATTAAGGCCGACAAGATCACTGATATAGCAATGGTAATCGCGAATTGCTGATACAACCGCCCCACAATGCCGGGAATAAAACCCACCGGTACAAATACCGACGCCAGGATGAGGGCAATAGCCACCACGGGGGCAGAAATATCGTTCATCGCCTTATAGGTGGCCTCTTTGGCCGACATATGCTGTTCATCTATATAGTGTTGCACCGCTTCTACCACAATAATGGCATCATCTACCACAATACCTATAGCCAGCACAAAGCCAAACATAGTGAGCGTATTAATAGTAAAGCCAAGCGGAATAAAGAAAATAAAAGTACCAAAAATAGATACCGGGATAGCGATTACCGGTATTAAGGTAGACCGCCAGTTCTGCAGAAACAGGAACACCACCACAGCTACCAGGCCCAGGGCCTGCAACAGGGTTTTTACTACCTCCTGCATGGATACTTTAATAATGGTCACCGATTCAAATGGCACTTTGTAATCCACATCTGCCGGGAAGCTTTTCTTTAACTGCGCCAGGGCTGCATATACGTTATTGGCGGTTTGCAAGGCATTGCTGCCGGGCGCCTGAAATACCTGCAGGTAAGAGGCCCGTTTACCATCTACAAAGGAATTACTGGAAAAAGTAAATTTGCCTAATTCTACACGGGCAACATCTTTCATATATACCAGTTCTCCGGTGGCAGGATTATTTTTAACAATAATCTTTTCGAACTCCGGCACTTGGCTCAATCGTCCGTTTACCAATAGCGTATATTCATTCGTTTGACTAACGTATTGCGGCGGCGCTCCTACAGAGCCGGCGGCCACCAGGATATTCTGGGCATTTAAAGCCGCTATTATATCAGTAGGCGTAAGGCTGTAATCGGCCATCTTATCCGGGTTCATCCAGATACGCATACTAAACTGATCGGTACGAGTAGTGATATCCCCCACACCCGGCACACGCAATAAAGCATCCGAGATAAATATATTGGTATAATTATCCAGGAAGGTAATATTATGACTTCCTTTAGGAGCGTAAATCGCTACCAACATCAGCATACTGGTATTACGGGCGCGCACTGTGAGGCCTAACTGGCTTACCACTGCTGGCAACAAGGGCGTGGCGATGCTTACCCTGTTCTGCACATTGAGTGCGGCGATATGCACATTGGTGCCCACCTTGAAAGTAACGGTGATACCCATCTGCCCACTGTTGGTATTAGTACTCTGCATATATTCCATACCAGGAGCACCGTTTACTTGTTCTTCTATGGGGGTAGCCACCGTTTGCTCTACTGTTTGTGCATCGGCGCCAGTGTATTGCCCGGAGATACCTACCACCGGAGGGGTAATGTCAGGATACTGATCTACCGCCAGATTATCAGCGGCAATCATACCCGCAATGGTGATCACCAGGGATATTACAATACCTGTTACCGGCCGTTTTATGAAGGTAGTAGCAATCATTCTCCTTCCGTTTTACCTTGATTACGGGATTGCTGTATTTCGTATTCCAGTTCAGGATCTATATCCTGGTGCTCTACCAACTTTGATTTCTCCATCAATTCTTCATGATGTTCCTGCAACCAGGCCAGCTGTTTCTTACCATAGGAGAAACGGGTGATTACCACAAACAATACAGGCACAATAAATATAGCCAACGATGAGGCGGCCACCATTCCCCCCAGCACCGTAAACCCGATTGTTCTTCTCGCCACAGCTCCCGCACTGGTAGCAAATACCAGCGGCAATACACCCAAGATAAAGGCCATGGAAGTCATGAGGATAGGACGTAAACGCAGACTCACTGCTTCCAGTGTGGATTTGATCAGCTCGTCCCCCCTGTCTACCCGCACCTTGGCGAACTCCACAATCAGGATAGCGTTTTTAGCAGCCAACCCAATGAGGGTGATCAAACCAATTTGTGCATACACATTATTAGTTAGCGCTGGCACCAGCTCCAGGGTAAGAATAGCGCCAAAAGCGCCTATAGGTACGGCCAGTAATACGGAGAAAGGCACCGACCAGCTTTCGTACAGGGCCGCCAGGAAAAGGAACACAAAGGTGATAGAGAAAATAAAAATATAGATCGTCGTTGAACCAGCCCTGATCTCTTCATAGCTTAACCCCGAAAATTCATACGTATAGCCCTCAGGGAGTATCCGGTCGGCAATACGCTTTAAGGCAGCAATGGTTTCCGTGCTGCTATATCCTGGCGCAGGAGCGCCATCTATTTCGGCTGAACGGAAAATATTAAAATGCGATATCAACGGCGCCGTTTCTGTAGGCGCATAACTGACTAACGTACCTAAAGGCACCATGTTACCCGCCTGATTACGCACATAATACTTGTTGAGATCTGTGATCAACGTACGGTAAGCAGTATCTGCCTGTACCACCACATGAAAGGTACGGTTATAGGTGGTAAAATCGTTGATGTACTGGCTGCCCATATAAGCCTGGATGGTAGTAAATACATCTCCTATATCCACACCCAGCTTTTCACATTTATCGCGGTCTACTGTTACGTTATAACCAGGCGTATTTGCAGAATAAAAGCTGTAGGCACCTGATACTGAAGGGTCCTTGTTCGCTTCTTTCACAAACTGCTGTACTACTTTCTCAAAGGCCTGCAGATCGTCGTTAGTATTACGCTGCTCTATCTGGAAACTAAAACCTGCTGTTTCACCCACACCGGGTATAGGAGAAGGTTGTATCACTTCCACATTGGCGTTTCGGATACCTGCGTCGGCAATACGTTTTTGCATCACCTTCATAATACCTGGTACCCTTTGCTCCGTTGTAGTACGATCGTCCCAGGGCGTTAACTGTACGTAAATAGTTCCACAATTGGAGTTGGTAGCATTGTTCACCACATTTAATCCCGATAAGGCAGCAATATGGCCTACCCCTGGCGTGGAGGATACTACTTTCATAAGGGCAGACATTACTGCCACCGATTGGGCTGTGGAAGACGCCGGCGGCAGCTGGAAGGTAACATACAGATTACCATCGTCTTCCGAAGGAATAAAGCCCGTAGGCTTATGCATAAATAACAGGTAAGTACCTACGCAGATACAAATAAGCAGGATAACAATAAACCGGGCTGCCTTGATACATTGTTTTACGCCATTGGTATAATTAGCTGTGAGCCGCTCAAACCAGGCATTAAATTTATAAAACCAACGGTTAATACCATGGGCCTCCTTTTTAATTTTGGTAGGCTTCAGTAATAGGCTGCACAAAGCCGGCGTAAGCGACAAGGCAATAAATGCCGAAATCATCACGGAAATGGCAATGGTAATGGCAAACTGTTGATATAAGCGCCCTACGATACCCGGAATAAACCCTACCGGCACAAATACTGCCGCCAGGATCAGGGCAATAGCTATTACCGGCGCGGAAATATCTTTCATGGCATAATAGGTCGCTTCCTTGGCAGACATCCCTTGTGTGTCGATATAGTGCTGCACCGCCTCTACAACAATAATGGCATCATCCACCACAATACCGATAGCCAGCACAAATCCGAACATGGTTAGGGTATTAATAGTAAAGCCCAAAGGAATGAAGAAGCAAAAAGTACCAAAGATAGATACCGGGATGGCAAGCACCGGAATAAGGGTAGAACGAAAGTTTTGCAGAAATAGAAATACCACAACGGCCACCAGCCCTAATGTCATCAACAGGGTGCGCACTACGTCTGTCATGGATACCTTTACCACAGTCACCGACTCAAATGGCACTTTGTATTCCACATCCGCCGGAAACGACAGCCTTAATTGTTTGAGGGTACTATACACACCATTTGCTGTTTCCAGCGCATTACTACCGGGAGCCTGGTAAATCAGCAGGTAAGAAGCACGGTGTCCGTCTACAAAAGAGTTACTGGCAAAGGTAAACTTACCCAACTCCACACGGGCCACATCTTTCATATATACCAGCTCACCTGTAGCAGGCAAGGTTTTTACGATGATGTTTTCGAATTCCGACACCTTGCTTAAGCGGCCATTTACCAGGATGCCCAGCTCAAAGGTTTGCGTTTTCTGCTGTGGGGGTACACCGGCAGAACCAGCCGCAACCTGCACGTTCTGCGCATTCAATGCATTGATGATATCCTGGGGCGTTAGGCTGTAAGAGGCCATTTTATTGGGATTCATCCAGATGCGCATACTGAAATCATCTGTAAACCGGTTGATACTACCTACACCGGGTACACGCAGTAAGGCATCCTGCACAAATATATTGGTATAGTTATCCAGGAAGGTGATGCTATGGGTTCCTTTAGGCGCATATACCGCCACCATCATTAGCATGCTCGGGTTCACCGCACGCACGGTTAACCCTAACCGGCTAGCAGTTGCCGGTACCAACGGCGTAGCAATGCTCACCCGGTTCTGTACATCCAGGGCGGCAATATCGATATTGGTGCCAATATCGAAGGTGACATTGATCGTCATGAGCCCATTATTGGTGCTATTGCTTTGCATATATTCCATACCAGGCGTTCCGTTGATCTGCCCTTCTATGGGAGTGGCCATTGTTTGCTCCACTGTTTGGGCATCGGCACCGGTATACTGTCCATTTACCTGTACGATCGGCGGTGTAATGTCCGGGTACTGGTCTATGGGCAGGTTCAGAATGCAGATTGCACCCGTCAGTACCAACACGATAGCTATCACAATAGCTGTCACCGGTCTTTTGATAAATGTATTGGCTATCATAGAATGATGCCTATTTAGTTTTTATTTGATGTATGGTGCGCGTTTCCTGTAGTAATCCGGGAACCATCCTGTAAGGATTGTAAGCCATCTACAACAACACTGTCGCCCACGTTAATGCCGCTTTTGATAATCACGTTTGCTCCCAATGTTTGCCCGGGCATTACTTTTCGCTGTAAGGCATACAGATGGTGCTCCATAAGATGGTTTATATGTGCGGTATCATGCCCGCTACGCATTACTGTGTCTTTTGCCACAAATACAAAGTATTCACCCATTTGCTCTACTACTGCACGGCCGGGAATCACTATTTGCGGGGTAATATCCTGGTTATGTACCCGTACAATGCAGCTCATACCATCTTTCAGCCAGTTCTGTGGATTAGGGAACACCAGTCTTACCGTAATAGTGCCGGTTTGCGGATCTACGCCACGGTCTATCACCGAAATTTTTCCCAACTCCGGATAAAGGCTATTATCTGGCATCAGAATAGAAAAAAGAGAATCGCCTGGCAGCGGGGGTTGTTGTTTCAGTTGCCGGAAATGCGCCAACTGCTTTTCGTTGATCAGGAAATCAACCCCCATAGGATTATTAGTAGATATCGTATTGAGAAGTGTTTGCCCTACGGTGACCATATTCCCGATCTTCACCTGGGAAAGGCCAATAGTACCATCGAAAGGGGCGTAAATAGTTGCGTAGCTGAGGTTGGTTTTAGCCGTTTTTACGTCTGCTTGCGACGACATCACCTGGGCCTCTGCATTTTTCAGGGTAATAACGGCATGATCATATAACTGGGAGGCTACTGCCTTATATTTATTCAGGTACACATACCGGTCGGCATCCTGTTGAGCCTGTACCAAGGTACCCTGTGCCATTTTAAGGTTGCCCACTGCCGCGTTGTAGGCTGCCAGGTAGAGGCGGGTGTCTATTTCGTATAGCTTTTGCCCCTTTTTCACCAGGGTACCTTCTTTAAAAAATATCCCTGTAATATACCCCTGTACCTGCGGTAATAGGTTTACCACGCTAATAGCCACTGTAGTAGCAGGATACTGATCATAATAGGTAACATGTTCAGCAGTTACTGCCAGCAGGTTAACAGGTATGGGAGGGTTAGGCGGCGGCTTATGCGGCCTGCATGAATAAAAGGCTATGCAATAAACAATCATTATTCTTAACTGCACGCGATTCATACAAATGATTTATGATAGTTAGTAAGTAATGATTCCCAATGCCTTCTCCAGGTCTATCTTATTAGACAGTACCTGATATAAAGCATTGATATAATTTATTTCAGATGTTATCAGATTGGTTTCGGCGGTAATCACATTTAGATAAGCCACTATACCCTGCTTATACTGCAGGTCTACCACGAAATATACCCGTTCTGCCAACGCCACATTTTCCTTCATCATCTGCATACTATACAGGTTGCCTCTATAGTTAGCCAAAGCGGTTGCGTATTCATTATTAATTTCCAGCTCCAACGCCGTTTCACCCCAGTTGAGCTCCTTTTCCATTAGCCTTGAACGTTGTATGTTCTTTATCCTGGCAAACCCTGTAAAGATGGGTATCGTAAGGCTTAACCCCAGGTATGAGTAAGGATATATAGCCCTGTAAAGATTGCGGTACTTATTGCTTTCAAATTCTGCATTGTAATTAAAGAAAGCATTCACAGAGGGTAAATAAGCATGCTGGTAATACATGGTAAGTTGTTGTTGCAATTTTTTAGATGTCTGTAAGAGTTGATATTCTATACGTTTTTCATATTGCAACTGCTGCGTTGTATCTATATAAATATCTTTCAATATTTTATCACTGTCTACAACTATATCAAAATTCTGATCAGGCAGGAATCCCATTAATTGCTTCAACGTCGTATAGGCAGGGCGCAGATTTTCGGTTGCCTGCCTCAGCGAGGCTTTGGAGTTATTCAGTGAAATAGCCGCCTGTTTATAGTCTGTTTCGTCTACAATACCCCCTACATACTGATGGTAGGCATCTGTAAGGCTGCGCGACAGCCGGATGGTATCTTCTTTTAAAACATTGATCTGTTCCAGCGTCAGCAACACGCTATAGAAAGATTTACTCACGGCAGCCACCAGGTCAATTTTAGTACTATCGGTAATCTGAGTAGCCTGCTTCGTGTATAACGGGGCCGTTTTACTCGCGTACACCAAACTGGGATTAAAAATAGTTTGTGTAGCCGATACTCCAGGAATCGCAGTATTCACGATGCCGGTCTGTTCCAATATAGCTGAACTCGGATTATTGGGATCTGTTACATAACTGGTAGGCAATTGCAGGTAATGCGTAATATTCATATTGCCGCTCACCTGCGGGTACCAGCCAGAAAGATTGATGGCGTTGGTTGCTTTAGTAACCGCCTGATTCAATATCGCCTGATTCAACGCCGGCTGATGCTCTAATGCATAACGGATACATTGTTCCAAAGTCAGATAATGAGTAGTATCCGTTATGTTTTGTGCATTACCATTTACAAATATGCCGGCAAAAAAAGGAATAAACAACAGCACGCGCAGTAAACCATTGGCTCTTTTTAATGGGCGAATTCCTTCTACGAACATCATTTGCTTGATTAAAATAAATATTAATCCGATACGGTCCTGGATAAACAAACAGGAGCAATGATAATTAGAACAACAACATGCCCTTCTTTGTTAAGGTAATTAACATTAATTAGCACTTTCTGACGAATTTATTGTCAGGAAATAAACAAATAACACCATCAAAGCCTGATCTGTTCTTTGCTATGCTGATAAAATAACGCTATCGCCCCAACGTTGGTTCGTTTTTTACCGGGCATTATGTAACACAAAATTCCTTCTGGCAAGTTTAAATCAATGTAAACATGAAACACTGTATTTCTCGTTCTGGCCTGCGGGCATTTTTACTAGTTGTACTGCTGTGCAGTGCCGCACTCAGTAAGTCGTACGCACAGGTAGCGCCACCTGATGCGGCACCGCCAACAGCTTCCGGTAACATTACCTATCAAACCTTTTATGACGACCTAGCTCCTTACGGTTCTTGGCTGGATTATCCAGCTTACGGCTCAGTCTGGAGCCCCAGGGTAGATGAAGATTTCAGACCCTATGCCACCAATGGCTATTGGGATTATGCCACCGATGGGTGGACCTGGATGTCTAATTACCCCTGGGGTTGGGCGCCTTTCCACTATGGCCGCTGGATATATGATAATACATACGGCTGGCTGTGGGTGCCTGGCTATGAATGGTCTCCTGCCTGGGTTACCTGGGGAGATTATGATAATTATTATTGCTGGGCGCCATTAATGCCGGATGTAAACGTGGGAATCGCCTTCGGAGGCTGGCGACCACATGATTTTTACTGGAATGCAGTACCCCGCGGCAATATTTATGACCATAACCTGGGGGCTGCCCTGGTACGGCCCGGTACTATTAACAGAATATCCAGACATGTTAACATAATTAATAATTTCAATACCACTAACGGCCATAACCAATATTATTCGAGAGGTCCGGCCGTAGGAGATGTAGAAAAATTCACCAACCGGAAAATAGCGCCTTCTACGATTGTTCCCGTAAACAGTGCCGCTCAGGTAAAACATGAAGGCAATCAGATGAAAGTATACAAACCACAGGTCCAAAATCCCCAACCCCGAGAGTTCCGGCAGGTGCAGGTTCCTGAAGCGAAACCGGTACGGACTGATGATGAGTGGCCTAATGCGGAACGGAACACCCAGCGAAATAATATTGAACAACTACCCGTAATGCACACCAGCCCATCCGATATGGGCAGGGGCGGCGGTTTTGGCAGGGGCGGCGGAGGCCGGCATTAAAGCTATCCCCCCGGCAAATACCTTATAAATCCGGAAAGATGCTGCCATCCACCAGGGCAGCATCTTTTTTATCCATTTCCCATTCAAAAAATTCCAGCTATTTTTGCGGAAATGGGACAAAAAAAACTACAACGATTTGCTGAAATAGAAACCTTTCCGAATGTATTGATATACCCGGAAGGGATGCAGGGGAAATGGCATGAATTCTTTAAAAACGACCACCCTGTTACCTTAGAATTGGCCTGTGGCAAGGGAGATTATACGCTGGGGATGGCCCGGCTGTATGCCAATCAAAACTTCATAGGGGTAGACCTAAAAGGCAACCGTATCTGGAGAGGCGCTAAAACCGCCCTGGAAGAACCGCTGCCTAACGCCGCCTTCTTACGTACACAAATAGACAAGCTGAATAACTACTTTGCACCTGGAGAAATAAAGGACATCTGGATTACCTTCCCAGACCCGTTCCTCCGTAATTCCAAGTCGAAGAAAAGATTAACGCACCCTAAGTTCCTGCAACTATTCCAACCGCTGCTGGCGCCGGGAGCCACTATTAATCTGAAAACAGATTCTCCGCAATTATACGCATTCACCCAGGAAGTGATCAGCGCCGCCGGCTGCATCCTGGTGGAAGACATTCCCGACGTGTATGCTTTACCGGAAGTGCCGCCTTTACTGCAAATACAAACTTATTATGAAGGAATGCACCTGGCAGATGGCAGAACAATCCGCTACCTGAAATTCCAATTGCCCGCCGCTCCAATGGACTGGAAAAGCATAAAACTGCCTTCCGATGAAGCTACCGTTGGTGGAGAAGATTGATTTCTACTATAACGAGCAGGGACATATGGTATTTACTGAAAAATTCCATCTCGACCGGGGCTATTGTTGCGGCAATGGCTGTAAACACTGTCCGTTTCATTATGAAAAAGTACCTGAACCCAAAAGAGCTGCCCTCCTTGCCAAACGCAGAGAGGGAGAAAAAGGAAACCAGTAAACCGGTTTCCTTTTTCGAAACGGTATATAAAATAGCCCGCCGCATACCCCGCGGCAGGGTTACATCTTATGGCGCTATTGCAGATGCATCCGGCCTGAAAATTACCGGCCGAATGGTAGGCTGGGCCATGAACGCGGCCGGCAACGCCCAACCCGCTGTTCCTGCCCACCGCGTAGTAAACAGCAAAGGAGAACTAAGCGGGAAAAGCCATTTTGCCACCCCTACCCTGATGCAGGAACTATTGGAACAAGAAGGCATAATAGTGAAAGAAGATAAAATAGCCAATTTTAAATCCGTATTTTGGGATCCGGCAACCCCGTCTAAAAAGGATAGTAAAAAGAAAGGAGATTAAATTGCAACATCCTGGTTGAATATAACGTTACGTTTCTGTTATGACAATACTTAAGCTCAAGCTGGATCATGACCAACTGGTAGAAGACTTTTTTGAAAGCGCCCACCTGATCGGCATTGCATCCACAGCGCGGGACTATCAACTGGGCTGGCATATTAACCGCCAGCTGCACACCAATTTCCGGGTAAATAACTACCTGGAGATCTCCCTTTCCAAAAAAAACCGGTCTTTCCACTTCCCTGTATTCGAATTTCATGAACCTACCAATGCGGTAGTACATTATATCTATAACAACCACTGCCAAACCGAATACCTCCTCCCAGAGCTCAAACAGATAGATTTCCTCTGGATGGTCAAAGGAGATTACTACCAATCTGAGGATGTGAAAAAATTATTGGAAGAATTACGCCTTGTTCCGCTTATACAATTAGTATCTTTACTCGATATCAGAGAGATCAAAAATAAGATGAACCTTATTTTTTAGGACAGGCACTACTTTTAGCTGCAGCGGTATTATATTTTGACCAGATTCCAATGACAGACCCCAAAGTTTTACTTTTAAATTCCTGATTTATGTGGGAAGAAAGAAACAAGCAGCTTTACCGGGCATTTGAATTCAAAGATTTTCGGGATGCTTTTGCATTTATGACTAAAGTAGCAATGCTGGCGGAAAAAATGGACCACCATCCCAACTGGAGCAACGTGTATAATAAAGTGTACATACACCTCAGTACACACGATGCCGGGGATGTTATTACCACCAAAGATGAAGCAATGGCCCAGGCCATTGACAAATTGCTATAATTAATCTCTATAAATCACTTTGTGAAGCGCATTATTTTAATGCTGCTGTTGTATTGTTACACTGCAGAATCCTTTGCCACTACTGAACGTCCTTCGTCAGACACACTTGTTACCGATTCCGCCTTCGCACCGGTGAGCATGGATCTGCGTCCTTATATCAGTACACTGATCGATGATAAAAATTTTACTGTCACCCAGGTGAGCCAACTCCCTTTTACCCAACATCCCAACCTATTTCACGATAATCCTAAAAACAATGCCCAGATTAATAATTGCTGGCTAAAGCTCGTCGCAAAAAATGAAGGTAATAAGCCGCTTTCTTCCTTGCTCTTTGCCGGCTGGCACGACTTCATGTACTGGTATGTACAAACGCCGCTGCATACCCCTGAACTGGTAATACAAACCGGGTTAATGCTGGATAATGGCGGCGTAGAAAGATGGAACCATTATGCCTTTAATGTGCAGGTGCCACCAGGGCAAACACGTATCTATTATCTACATATCATTAATAAATCATATAACGAAAATGCCCTGATGCCAAGGCTATACAGCCCGGAAGCTTATGCTTTCTTCCGCGATAACCAACTGGATAATTACCGTAAAGAAGCCGTTATTATCCAGGTGTTACTCGGTATGCTCCTTGTTTTTTTCAGTATTTCAGTGATCAATTATATACAGTTACCAGATAAATCCTATATCTATTTTGCCGCCTATGTATTGGGCCTTATCCTTTTCTTTGCCCTGAGACTGGAGAGCAAACCTTACCAGCTGTCTTTTTTCCACCGCTGGCCCATGCTTAAATATTACTGGGATATTCCCGGACTGCTGTTCTGCTTTTACCTCATGTACCTCTTGTTCGGCAACACCTTCCTTAACCTGCGGGAGCGCTACCCCTTTATGAAACAAGTGTTTACATGGGTGGCTATGTTCGTGGGCGGGCTGATACTCTTATGCATGTACTACATTACTGCAGAACAATACCATCTGCCCACTATTATATATAGCTACGTGTATTTTGTAACGTTAGTGCCACTGCTGGCAGTATTTGTAGCACTGGCGCGCCGTTCCAGACACCACCCGTTAGTACGGTTCTTTTTGTACGGATCGGTGTGTTTATACCTGGCTTGTTTTGGTTCCTTTCTGATGCATGTTCGCCCACTGGGGCTATTGAGCGCACTTGGCGAACTGGCAGCGCCCACCCTCCTGTTAATTGGCGGCGTATTGCTGCAAGCCATGTTTTTCCTGGCCGGCCTGAGCTACCGCAATAAACTGGTACACCTGGAAAGAACACGTACCCAGGAACTGCTGATCAAACAATTAAACAAGAATAAAGAATTGCAACGTAAGCTCAATGAGCAGCTCGAAGAACTGGTAAAAGAACAAACCACCGAAATCCTACGGAAAAAACAGGAACTGGAAGAACAACGCAAAATACAGCTGGAAACAGAATACGATAAAAAGCTTACCGAAATTGAACTAAAAGCTATCCGCGCCCAAATTAATCCCCACTTCATTTTTAATTGCCTGAATTCCATACAGCTGTTTGTAATGCAACGCGATTATGAATTCGCCCAAAAATACCTCTCGGATTTTTCTTACCTGATCCGCAAAACTTTAGATTTTTCCCGGCGTAACTTTATATCGTTGGCGGATGAAATTACCTATCTCAATACCTATCTGGGACTGGAGAAAATGCGCTTCGAAAACAGGATGGAGTATGAAATTATAGTAGATCCGGTTATTGCCACCGCCGAATTGGAAATACCAGCCATGTTGCTACAGCCATATGTAGAAAATGCGGTAAAACACGGTATGACCAATCCCAAACAGCCTACCGGCCTGCTAACTATTTATTTTAATCAAGTAGCCGCCGATATGTTAGAATGTATTATTGCAGACAATGGCATTGGCATTGCACGCAGCAAATCACTGCGGATGCTGCCTAAGCATCATCAATCGTCTGGAATGGAAATCAGCCAGAACCGGGCGGAATTACTCAATAAAATGTATAACACAGAAATTCATATAGAAATTATAGACAGGTCGGCAGAAGACGAAGTGGATAGTGGCACCGTTGTAAAGATACTGATCCCTCAGTTGTAATTTTAGTATATCCGTTAATGTTAGCAGCATGATAAAGGCTATTATAATAGATGACGAAAGAAACAGCCGGGACATCATTGCCCTGATGCTGGAAAAGTATTGTCCGGAGATTACCATTGCCGCTACAGCTTCCGATTGTGCAGATGGTATTGAAAAGATCCGGCAACATCAACCCCACTTGGTTTTTCTTGATCTGGAAATGCCCGACGGCACCGGGTTCGACGTTTTGGGGGGCACCTTATCAGACACTCCTTTTGAAGCAGTTTTTGTGACCGCTTTTGAAAAGAAATTCCTCCATGTGATTCGTTTCAGCGATGTGGAATTAATCCTGAAGCCTATCGATAAAGAAAGCCTGTTGCAAGCCGTATCTCTTATTACCACCCGCATTAATGCCGGCGCCAACAACAATCGCTACCAGGTGCTGTTGGAAAACTTTAATAATAACAAGTCCCCGGGATGGAAACTGATCATTCCTGCTACTAACAAGGAAGAATATACGATTAACCTTACTGCTATTGAATACCTGGAAGCACAGGCAGAAAATTGTTTGTTTTGTTTAAACACCGGCATGCAAATTATAGCCAAACAATCTTTCCGGTATTATGCAGACCTCTTCTCATCTCTACACTTTTACCAGATCAATAATACCCAGATAATACAATTACCCAATATCAGCCGGTTAGATACCTCTGGAGGAAAAGTAATATTGAAAAGTGGGATAGTATTGGATATTACAGAGAGGAGACAACGCGACCTGCTGCACAAAATAACGCACAAATAAAGTAGTATTACCTATTGCCAGGCTAACCAATTTAACATTTTCAATTTTTATGCTGATCACCTTTCGATTTGTTTAAGATCGGGGGCTTTTTTTACGCATAGCGGTGCAATTATGATCTCTTTCTTTCTTTTCATGCTATTGCGCGAAGAATACGTAACAATTTCTTAACAAAAAAATTGGGAGAAATTACATTTGGTCGTACATTTGACCCGCAAAACAAAAAAGTCAGACAGTCAGATTTTTTATTTTGTACTACACCTATGGCAGAACAAGACCAGAAACGTACTATCATTCTGGAAGCAGCATTAAAGCGCTTCAAGCGGTATGGCCTGTCTAAAACTACCATGGAGGAAATAGCCAGGGATCTGGAAATATCGAAAGGCTCTTTGTATTATTATTTTTCCGACAAAGAATCCATATACATAGCGGTAGTGGAACGGATGATAACCGATTGTTTTTCTAACATGTCGGCATATGTGGAAGAAGCGCCATCAGTAGGCGATATCATTCACCGTTATCTGGAACTAAAAGAAAAAATGTTGCTGGAATATCATTTTCTCTTTGGGGTAAATGAATGGATCAAAGATGTTCCATCCAGCTTAATGCGCCAAACAATAGAGTTGCTGCAACAGGTAGAAATTTCTTTTCTCTCCGCTACCATTACTAAAGGGATCAACAACGGGGAACTTTGTAAGGATACAAATGCAGCACTAACTGCAGGGCTACTGGTAAACGTATTATTTGGTTTATGGGTAATATGGTGCAAGTGGCAGGCAGCAGGTTTCGACCCTCACGACCGGGAAGCGCTCAAATGCTTCATGGACCGGGAGGAACAGGTATTAACCATTTTCTTTAACGGCTTAAAATATCGACCAGGAATCAACTAAGAATTAGCTAAGATTGATGTAGAAGAATCAGTAAACAGGAATAGTTTTAATGAATATTTAAATTTAACGACAGATGAAAAAGTTGATTGTAATGGCCGCAGTAGCACTGTTCGGCGCACAAGTAGCAAAGGCTCAGTTTTCGAAAGGCGATGTAATTTTGGGTGGTAATCTGAATGTGCACACGCAGTCAGACAAGAACAAAGACACAGACGACAAAACAACTCACACCTCCTTTGGTATCAGCCCTAAAATAGGCATGGCATTGAATAGTAACTGGGTTATCGGCGTTTTCGCTGAATCAGCATTCGGTTCCGATAAAAAAGGCGGTATTAAAAACAAAACCCTCGATATTACTCCCGGCGTTTTTGCACGTAATTACCATATGATCGGACAAAGCAAATTTGCTTTCTTCGCTGAAGCCAACGCAGGTTACCACTTCGGTAACGACAAAGCAGACGGTACTAAAACCAACACTTACAATGGTTTTGCCGTTAACGTACTGCCAGGTATCACTTACTTCGTTACTAAGCACTTTATGCTAGAAGGCGCCTTCGGTGGCTTGAGCTACGCTTGGGATCAGAATAAAACCGAAGCAACTGGTGTTAAAGTAAATACCAGCAAGTTTGATTTCAATTTCCCTAAAAACTTTCAGATTGGCGTAAACTGGATTTTCTAAGCATCGGATGATGTTTTGTATAAGAAAGTTATAAGGTTAGATAGATTGGAAAATCCCGCTACAGTATAGTACCGTAGCGGGATTTTGGCGTTAATGATATATAAAAAAACCGTTCCATCATGGAACGGTTTTTTTATATATCATTAACTGATCTTAACTATTCATAGAGATTAGGAATTCTTCGTTATTCTTTGTACCACGCATATGTTGCAGCATGAAGTGCATAGATTCATCTGTGTTCATATCGCCCAGGTGATTACGCAAGATGTGGATACGTTTGAGTGAATCTTTATCAAGCAGCAGATCATCGCGACGGGTAGAGGAAGCAGAAACATCGATAGCCGGGAAGATGCGTTTGTTAGCCAGCTTGCGATCCAGCAGCAATTCCATGTTACCAGTACCTTTAAACTCTTCGAAGATCACCTCATCCATTTTAGAACCGGTATCTATCAACGCAGTAGCCAGAATAGTGAGGGAACCGCCATGTTCTATTTTACGGGCGGCACCAAAAAATTGTTTAGGTTTCTGCATCGCGTTAGCTTCCACACCACCACTCAATACCTTACCGGATGCAGGCGCCACGGTGTTGTGCGCTCTTGCCAAACGGGTAATGGAGTCTAGCAGGATGACTACATCATGTCCACATTCTACCAAACGTTTTGCTTTCTGCAAAGCAATGGCAGATACTTTCACATGTTTTTCTGCAGGCTCATCGAAAGTGGAAGCAATTACTTCCGCCTTTACGCTGCGTTCCATATCAGTTACCTCTTCCGGACGCTCATCAATAAGTACTACCATCAGATAAATTTCCGGATGGTTAGTAGCGATCGCATTAGCTACTTCTTTCAGCAACATGGTTTTACCTACCTTGGGTTGCGCAACGATCAGGCCGCGCTGTCCCTTACCGATAGGAGTAAACATATCCATGATACGGGTAGAGTAATTATTGGAAGTAGTGGTTAATCTCAATTTCTCGAAAGGAAACAGGGGAGTCAGATAATCGAATGGCACGCGATCGCGTACTTCTTCGGGCGACTTATTATTGATCGTTTCTACTTTCAACAGCGCAAAGTATTTCTCCCCTTCTTTTGGCGGGCGTACAGAGCCTTTTACAGTATCTCCGGTTTTCAGTCCGAAGAGTTTTATTTGGGAAGGAGATACATAAATATCATCTGGTGAACTGAGGTAGTTATAATCGGAAGAGCGAAGGAAACCATAACCATCGGGCATCATTTCCAATACACCTTCACTTACTATTACGCCATCAAATTCTATATTAAAAGCCGGTTCCTTTTTATTGCTGGGGAAGCGGTTCTTCTGTACTGCAGGAGCAACGGGTATTTCGCCGGGTACTACAAAATCATCATCTTCCAATTCTTCTTCTTCTACTGGCGGAATTACTACTACTTCTTCTTCCTCTTCTTCTGGTTCTTCATCTTCTGTGAAAGATGGAATAATGATATCGTCATCATCATCAAAAGTCAGGGAAGGAATGCTATCCAGGTCTATCTCAAAATCTTTCACTTTAGGTTTAGCAGCAGGCATCGGTGTGGTTTCTTCCTGATCATGATCTTTTGATTTACCGGTAGCTTTTTTTGCTGGTTTTTTGGCAGCTGGTTTCTCTTCATGTGCAGGCTCTTCAGCAACGTGATTAGCCTCTTCTTTCTTTACAGGTTTACGTTTGCGTGCTTTTTTCTCGTCTCCGTTGGCTTGGTTATCTTCTGAGGCTAGCACTGCTTGTTTATCAAGAATTTTGTAGATAAGGTCCTGTTTGTTCAGTTTTTTTGCATTGGGAACGTCCAGTTTCTCTGCAATATCAAGCAGCTCAGGAACGAGCATGTCGTTCAATTGTAAGATGTCGTACATCATCTGTGTTGTCAAATTTTAGAAGTGTTGTGAGGCGGGTACCACTGCATACCAACATACACCAATTACAAATAATTGTTTTTGAGTCAATAAATTTAATTTGATTATTAAATTTGATAGGGAATGTTGAGTTTAGGAACTGCTGATGAAGATGGAAAAATGAACTTAATCAGGCAGAATATACCGCAAGATTAAAACAAGTTTTACTATTATCCAAAAAAAATTAAGTCGCTATTTCCCCATCCTGGCCTGGAAAGACGTAATTTACCTGCTGCAAAATACTGGCAGCAAGGCATCCCAAAATCCCCTGAGAACTTCCTCCTGTCAATCATTTCCACCTTTTTAACATTTCATTTGCAATCAAACAGTCCAAAAACCCCATAAGCAGGGCTATATACTATGAAGATTAACACTTATTTTTGCAAACCTAAAAATTTATAAATATATGAGCCAAAGAGTGAAAGTCAAGCAAATCTTGTCCGATGACAAGACGCAATACGAAGTAACCGTTAAAGGTTGGGTGCGGTCGTTCCGCAACAATCAATTCATAGCGTTAAACGATGGCTCTACCAATAATAATTTACAGATAGTAATTGATACTGAAAATACGGATGCTGCGCTGCTGAAGCGTATTACCACCGGCGCCTCCATTAGCGCTACCGGCGAAATCATTCCTTCTCAAGGTAAGGGCCAACGTGTAGAATTAAAAGCGACCAGCCTGGAAATATTGGGCGACTGCGACCCGGAGAAATACCCACTGCAGTTAAAAAACAAACCCAGCCTGGAATACCTCCGTGAAATTGCGCACCTGCGCTTCCGGACCAATACTTTCGGCGCTATTTTCCGCTTAAGGCATGCCTTAGCATTCGCTATCCATAACTTCTTCAACAACCGCGGATTTGTGTACCTGCATACGCCTATTATCACTGCTTCTGATGCAGAAGGCGCTGGGGAAATGTTCCGGGTAACCACGCTGGACTTCAACAACCCGCCACGTACAGAAAGCGGCGAAATAGACTTCAAAGAAGATTTCTTCGGCAGATCTACCAACCTCACTGTTTCCGGACAACTAGAAGGTGAACTGGGCGCCATGGCATTTGGAGATGTTTATACTTTCGGCCCAACTTTCCGAGCTGAAAATTCCAACACAGCCAGACACCTCGCTGAATTCTGGATGATAGAACCTGAAATGGCCTTCTATGAACTGGAAGATAACATGGACCTCGCAGAAGCCTTCATCAAATATGTGGTTGGATATGCACTCGAACATAACCGCGAAGACCTCGATTTCCTGGCCAATCGCCTGGTAGAAGAAGAAAAACAAAAACCACAGCAGGAGCGTAGCGAAATGGGCCTCATAGAAAAACTGGAATTTGTGTTGCACAACGAATTTGTGCGTATCACATATACAGAAGCTATCGACATCCTGCTCAACAGCAAACCCAATAAGAGCAAGAAATTCCAATACCTGATCGAAGGATGGGGCGCTGATCTGCAAAGTGAACACGAACGCTACCTGGTAGAAAAACACTTTAAGAAGCCGGTAATCTTAACCGACTATCCTAAAGAGATCAAGTCTTTCTATATGAAACTCAACGACGACGGTAAAACCGTAAGGGCTATGGACATTCTCTTCCCTGGCATTGGTGAAATGGTAGGCGGCTCCCAGCGTGAAGAAAACTATGATAAGCTGATAAAGCGCATGGAAGAAATGCATGTACCCGCAGATGAACTGAGCTGGTACCTTGATACCCGCCGCTTTGGCACAGCACCACATGCCGGCTTTGGACTAGGCTTTGAGCGCTTAATGCTCTTTGTTACCGGCATGACCAACATCCGGGATGTAATTGCCTTCCCTAGAACGCCTAAGAGCGCGGAATTCTAATCCGAACTGATGTTAAAATTTTATACGAATACAAAGAGGGTGTATCAAAAGTATGATACACCCTCTTTGTATTCGGGTACCCTGGCCGTTTAAGCGATGCTCATAGACATCATGTTTGATACTTGTTATGGAAACTTCTTTTTACTGCATCTAACTAATTGAAAGCGCTTTCATCATTTTCGTTTAACCAAAACCGTTAAAAAATGGCTGAAATGAACACCTCCGCTCATCGTAGCGGCCATGGCACCTCCAGCAACAAAAAATCTACCCGTGTAGACATGACGCCCATGGTAGATCTGGGTTTTCTGCTGATCACTTTTTTTATGCTTACCACCACCATGACCCAACCCAAAACCATGAGCCTCATTATGCCACGGGAAGATGGCGACTCTATGTCGCTGCCAGCCAAAAAAGCGCTGACGGTAGTACTGGGACCCAATAATCGTATAGCATGGTATGAAGGTATCGGCGATGATCCTTCAGCGCCGCCACAGGTACATTATACCGGCTACGCCAACAACGAGGGCATCCGTGATATACTGATCCATAAGAAAAATGAAGTTGCCGAGGCCTTCCATCAAAACGATCTGATGGTACTCATTAAAGCCGATAAAAGGGCCAGCTATAAAAATGTGGTAGATATCATGGATGAAATGTTGATTAACCGCGTGGCACGCTATGCCCTGGTGGATATTAACCCAGCAGAAGAAGGATTTTTTAAATAACATGCAACATTTAGCCTTTAACCTTTTGCTATTATGAAGAAATGTGGCAGAAATTAACCGCTAAAAGCTAAAGGCTAAAACCTAAACGGCCTATTTTTGCTATCTTTAGCGCTCCAAAACAATAATATCGAAATATGGCAATTACCCACTCTATCCCCTCTGTGGATCTTGCAGACTTCACATCCGGAGATGCGGGACGAAAAGCAGCCTTTGTGCAGCAGTTAGGGAAAGCTTATGAAGAAGTTGGTTTTGTAGCGGTGAAGAATCATGGTATTCCAGATGAACTGATTGCGGACCTCTACAAATATGTACAACAATTTTTCGAGCTTCCTTTTGATGTAAAGCATGCATATGAAATTCCTGAATTGGCAGGCCAGCGCGGTTATACCTCTTTCGGTAAAGAGCACGCCAAAGGCTATGATGCGCCAGATTTGAAGGAGTTTTTCCAGTTTGGCCAAACGGTAGAAGATAATGATCCTATCAGCGCTGAATATCCAGATAATGTACAGGTAGCAGAGGTACCGGCATTCACACCTACTTTTTTTAAAGCCTTCCGCGGTTTTGAAAAATCAGGCAAGTACCTGCTACAAGCCATAGCCCTCTACCTGGGGCTGGAAGAAACCTACTTCGATGGAAAAATACATAACGGTAATTCCATCCTGAGAGCGATCCACTACCCTCCCATTACCCAGGAACCTAAATCAGCCATCAGAGCAGAACAACACGAAGATATTAACCTGATCACCTTACTGGTGGGCGCCTCTGCAGATGGCTTACAGATCCTAGACAAACAAAACTCCTGGGTACCGGTAACCTCCCTGCCAGAGCAGATTGTGGTAAACGTAGGGGATATGCTCCAACGTTTAACCAATAATCGTCTGAAGTCTACTACCCACAGAGTGGTGAATCCTCCCCGCGAAATGTGGAATACTTCCCGCTATTCTATTCCTTTCTTCCTTCATCCAAAATCTGATATGAAATTGGATGCCCTGGAAAGCTGCGTTACAGCAGAAAACCCGCTGGCTTATGAACCCATTACCGCCGGCGAATACCTGGATGAACGTTTGAGAGAGATAGGATTGAAAAAATAAGGCACGTTAAAAATAATTAAGTCCCGGTAACCGCAGTTACCGGGACTTTACAAATATCCTGCATGCCAGCAGCTTTCCTTAATGGGTTTTACTGATATGGTTATTCTTAAATCCGAACATACTACACTACATGTTGAGGGGAAATTAACCTGTCAATTAACGAACTGATCACAACGGATAAAAGGCCACATTCACTTTAATGGTTACCATTAATACAAGTATTGTGCCTTTATCATCTGCTGGATGGCCAATATTAGCAACATCGTTGTATTTTGTCAGGATATTTAATTATCTTATAAATTCGTCCAATCGTACATCACTAAATATCACCGTGCTTCTACGTCATATTCCTTTTTTAAAAGCTGTGCTATTACATAGCATTACTGCCTATGGTGGCCCACAAGGTCATCTGGCGATGATGATGAAAACGTTTGTGCAGCAACGTAAGGATGTTACAGAGCAGGAGTTGATGGAATACAATGCCTTCTGTCAGCTACTGCCAGGTGCGTCTTCTTCCCAAACCCTTACCCTTATTGGTTATAAACGAGGGGGTGTAGTACTGGCTATCATTACCTTACTGATCTGGATTTTCCCTGCCTGCCTGATTATGGGCTCCCTGAGCTTCCTATTGCAGTATTTTAACAAAAATGCACTGCAGACAGACATTTTCAAATACATACAACCAATGGCAGTAGGCTTTCTGGCCTATGGAGGTATCCGTGCTTTCCGTATCAGCGTCAGCAGCCTGGCCACTTTTACCATCATGGTGGTGTCTATGTTCACCTCCTTTTACCTGAAATCGCCCTGGACTTTTCCCGCCCTGATTATTCTGGGGGGGATTGTCTCCAATTTCAGTAACAAACGTATCCCGGATATAGCGGAGAAACCCCGCAAAATACAGTGGGGTAATATCTGGCTCTTTGCCTCTATATTCATTCTGGCCGGTTTCTTCTCAGAATTGGCCCGTACGCACGAGTGGATCACCCGGCGACCTTTTAACCTTTTTGAAAACTTTTACCGTTTCGGCAGCCTTGTTTTCGGTGGAGGCGATATCTTGATTGCGATGATGCTGGAACAATATGTAACCCGGGCCAAATCGCAATACCTTACAGCGGAAGAACTGCTTACGGGAGCCGGTATTATGCGGGCGCTTCCTGGTCCTACCTTCTCTATTTCTGCTTACGTAGGCGGAATGGCAATGCGCAACCTCGGTATAGGATACCAGTTTCTGGGATGCATATTGGCACCGGTCGCTATTTTCCTGCCCAGCCTGCTACTTGTGTTATTCTTTTTCCCTATCTGGAACAATCTTAAAAAATATGTGGTGATCTACCGTGCCCTGGAAGGCATTAACGCTGTGGTAGTAGGCATTATGTGGGCGGCCACATTCATCCTCTTTTTTGTAATTCCCACAACCTGGTATAATCTGCTGATTATGGCCGGTACCCTGGCGTTACTATGCCTTACCAAGATACCGTCTCCTATCATTGTACTGGCCTGCCTGTTGCTCGGCTGGCTGCTATAAGGCGGGGATATTATATTCTTTAATTTTATTATACAAGGTGGTCAAACCAATTCCCATCAATTCTGCTGCGCGAGTTTTATTGCCTTTTGCATGGGCCAATACACGGATAATGTGTTGCTTTTCCATATCCGCCAGGCGCAGGGATGTTGGTGCGTATGTATGACTTTGCTGCTGAAAATCCAGCGGTAATACGGCAGCATCCAGGATATCCGCATCCGTTAAAATGACCGCCCGTTCAATTACATTACGCAATTCCCTAATATTCCCTTTCCAGCTATGTTGTTGTAAGGCCTGTAGAAAAGCAGGCGTCATCCCTGTAATCCGCTTATTCATTTTAGGGGCTATATGCTGCACAAACCAGGCCGCCAGCAGGGTAATGTCTTTCTGGCGCTCATTGAGTGAAGGCAAGGCTATCTGGAAAGCCGATAACCGGTAGTACAGATCGGCCCGGAAGCGGCCCGCCACAATTTCTTCTTCCAACTGCCGGTTAGTGGCTGCAATAATGCGTACATCTGTTTGGGTGGGCCTAGATTCCCCCACTTTATAAAACTCCTGGGCTTCCAATACCCGTAATAATTTGGCCTGCAGCTCTATGGCCATTTCGCCGATTTCATCCAGGAAGATAGTACCCCCGCGGGCCTCTTCAAAAAAACCTTTCTTATCTTTCAGCGCGCCAGTGAATGCGCCTGCTATATGTCCAAATAATTCACTTTCCAGTATCTCTTTGCCAAAAGCGCTGCAATTAACTGCCACAAACGGTTGCTGCCGGCGCTGGCTACCCTGATGGATGGCATGTGCAAATACTTCCTTGCCCACCCCCGTTTCGCCCAAGAGCAACACCGTCACGCCCGAAGGAGCCACCTTCTCTGCCAGGGACACAGCAGCCCTTATTTCCGGCGATTCCCCGAGTATGCTGCCAAAGGTATACTTGCCGGCAATCTTTTTTTCTAGATCGCGGATACGATATTGCAAATGCGCCTTATCCATGGCTTTACTTACCAGGGGCAGTATACGGTTATTATCATCCCCCTTGGTAATATAATCGAAAGCGCTGTTTTTAATGGCCTGCACCCCATCGGCAATGTTGCCATAGGCCGTCAATACAATAGTTTCTGCTTCCGGATAGCGGATATGTATCTGCTGTACCAATTCCACCCCATTTCCATCGGGCAGCTTTACATCAGACAATATAACATGGATATCTTCTCTTTCCAGGATCTTCCATGCGGCTTTTATATTGCAGGCTTCATGGAGCGTATATCCTTCAAGGGTCAGCAAACGGCTTAATAGTTTCCTGAGCTGGTCCTCGTCATCGATGATTAAAATATGGCCTTTAGACATAGCCTTGCAAAGATAATGGTTCCTATCCCTCTATGGATGTGTTGACTTTTTGAAATGACTATGCCCCGTTCTCTATCATCCGGATCACCTGGCGTAAGTCATTTTTCACACTTCTGATATCCACCCATAAGTCGCCGTATTCGTTTATACGTTCCAGTGAGTTAAACATATTAAAATCGCTGATACGCAACTTTTCATTCACTTCTTTCCATAAAAGCGGCATAGACACTGTAGCCCCTGGCTTAGGTCTTACAGCATAAGGGGCTGCAATAGTTTGTCCCCGGCTGTTTTGTAAAAAATCGATATATACTTTTTTATTGCGTGATGCTTTCCCACGGACTATACTGGTGCTGTTGGGTAACTGTTCATTTACATGACGTGCAATATACTCCGCAAACAAACGTGTCGTATCGTAACCGTATCTGGCTCCTGTAGGAACATAAATATGCAAGCCGGTAGACCCGGAGGTTTTACAGAAAGAGGTGATCTTAAATTTATCCAACATCACTTTGATGTGCAATGCCGTTTCTACCACATACTTAAAATCAATATTTTCCGGGTCAAGGTCCAGTACTATAAAATCGGGCGCTTCCAACTTATTGAGCCGTGATAACCAAGGATTAATTTCGATACAGCCCAAATTTATCATGTATGCCAGGGTAGCTTCGTTGTTGCAGATTAGATAATCTACCTCTTTCCCGGTAGAATCTGCCAGTAATGGCACACTCTTAATCCAGGTGGGCGTTTGCTCCAGATCCAGGTCTTTCTGATAAAAAGAGGCCCCCTGGATACCGTTGGGAAAGCGATGTAACGACAGTGGCCGGTCTTTAAGTTGTGGCAACAGATATTGTGCTATGGATAAATAATAATTGATCAATTCCCCCTTTGTAATATGCTCTTGAGGCCAATAGACCTTTTGCTGATTGGTAAGTGCCACTTTTTTGTTGTTCAAGGTAATTGTACGTTCATTGGTTACCATATTGAGTTTTTTAGCAGTTTCAGGACGTACTTCCGTAGCCGGTTTATCTTCCCGTAAACCCAGGAAAATCGGCATTCTCAGGTGGTCATCACCGGTCCATTCCTGGAATTTCACTTCGCATATCAGTACTGGTTTTACCCAGGTAACCCGCGTATTGGTGGCTACTTTTTCCATAAATGGAGTTGTTTTCGTAACCAACGGTTGCAACCGGCTGTACAGGTCTGCAATTACTGTTTCATTGAGTCCGCCGCCACAATGCCCGATATATTTCAACTTTTTACCTTCATACATACCCAATACCAGTGCGCCTATTTTCTTCCTGCTACCACGCGGAGCGGTGTAACCACAGATCAGGGCTTCCTGTTCATTTACAATCTTTATCTTTAGCCAGGATAAGCTCCTTTTACCTTCTTCGTACAGGCTATCTGTTTTCTTGGCAATGATCCCTTCCCATTGCCGAACCTGAGCCTTCTTATAAAAGGCTTTCCCTTTCTTTAGTACATGTGCAGAAAAGCGGACAGAGGTTTCTCCCAATTGTTCAATCACATCTTTCAATAAGCTTTTACGTTCCAGTAAGGTTAACTGCTGCAATTCGTTACCGTTGAGATGCAGCAGATCGAAGGCCATATATACCAACTCGCCGCCGCCGGTATTGCGATACTGTTGCAGCGATTGGAAGGCCGACTTTCCCTTTTTATCCAGTACAACAATTTCTCCATCCAGTACCACAGTATGCCTACATTTCTCTACGGCCTTTACTATAGCGGGATAGTCAGTGTTAAAAGATTTTTCATTTCTGGAATATAAAATGGCCTCTCCCTTTGTTACTGCCGCAATAGCACGGAAGCCATCCCATTTTGTTTCAAACAACCAGTTATCATCATCGAAAGGCTCACTTACCAACGTGGCCAACATCGGTTTATAGATTTTTTTGGGGGGCCAGATGCTACGCTTACCCACAGATGGCAGGGCTGCTTTGCTGCTACGGGAATCCGGAGATGGCAGGGCGGGAATTATAATTTTTTTTTTGCCGTTGCTTTGGCAATAGCTTTTTCTGTTAGTCCTTGTGCTTTAACCCGATCCGGCGTGTAATCTTCACTGTTATACGTCCCTACCGCATATTTATCTTTGTGTTTAATGAGCAACCAGGCATTGTCTTCCCTTCCTTTCATTTTTACCAACGCGAATTCGCCTTTTAGTTTTTTACCTTTCAGCACTATTTTCAGGTCGCCGGTATTGAGCTCCCGTAGCGCTTCTTTATCAAAACTATTCCCTTCCGGATGCAATAATTCAAAAGTACCTTTGTCCCAGATGTACACCGTGCCTGCACCATAATTGCCAGCAGGAATGGTTCCTTCAAAATCTTTGTAATCATAAGGGTGATCTTCCACTTCCATGGCCAGTCTTTTATCTGCGTAACTCATGGAAGGCCCTTTGGGTACTGCCCAGCTTTTCAGCACACCATTTATTTCCAGCCTGAAATCATAGTGCAGCCGGGAAGCATGATGACGTTGCACCACAAAAATATGCTTTCCTGCTAAGGGCTTACCAGAAGCAGGTTCGGTTGTTTCTTCAAAATTCCTTTTCTGTTTATACTTAATCAGGCTCATAATGCACGCTTTTTAGTTGGTGTTTTCCCCAGACTGGCTTTCAGCTGATCAAAAAGATTATCGCTTTTAGTGTGTACCACGCGCATTTTTTTCGCCACTGGTTTCTTGCCACCGGCTTTAGCCTTAATGATCTTCATCAGCTCTGCATTGTACTCATCCTTATATTGGGTAACATCAAATTGTTCCGAATACTGTTTTACCAGTTCCATTGCCATATCCAGCTCCTTTTTTGCCAACTTCACCTGAGCAGGGAGGTGAAGGTCTTCCGTAGAACGGATCTCCTCTGCAAAGCGTAACTGCTGCAAGAGTAAATAATTATCCCGTGGCCTTATTACCGCCAAATGCTCCTGTGTACGCAACACAAAACGGCTTAGTCCTGCTTTACCCGTCTTCTCAAGGGTTTGCTGGAGAAGGATATAAGCCTTTTCGCCTCCTTTAGCGGGTTCAATAAAATAGGGCGCCTCAAAATAGATGTCATCAATTTCTGTTTCTTCTACAAAAGAGGTTATTTCTATGATCTTATTTTTTTGTGGACTGGCAGCTTCAAAATCCGCTTCATCCAACAACACATATTCATCATTATACAAATATCCTTTTACGATCTGATCCCAGGGCACTTCCCTGCCGGTATCTGCATTAACACGCTGGTACTTGATATGCGCCCCATCTTTACTATCTAACATATCAAGGTCTAACCGGCTATCCTGAGTAGCGCTATAAAGTTTTACAGGAATATTTACCAGTCCGAATCCTATCGCACCTGACCATATTGCTCGCATGATTAATAGTTTTGGTATTAAGAGAAAAAGTTAACACAAATAGTACCACTCTCTGAAAACATCGCGGCATAACTTTTGGTTTTGGGGGCTTAACTAAAACCATTTTTTATGGATAAACCAGGTGAAATGACAACTTTAACTCGGGTGCTGGAAAAACTACAAGAGAGAGGCTTTGATCATGAATTAAAAATGAGTGATCATGGTCGATTACAAAACAAAGACGCACAGAAGATCTATAATCCGGAAGACCTAACCATTATTAAAACCTATCGTTTTGAAGGAGAATCAGATCCATCAGACTCTTCTATTCTTTATGTGATGGAAGATCACGAAGGAAAAAAAGGCTATGTACTGGATGCCTACGGTGCTTATAGCTCTCATACAGAAGCTGGTTTCGATGAGTTTATTCAAAAAATAAAAGTAGAAGACCGGGAAGAGCAATTGATTTTTGGATAGCTTATTAGCAGAAAAGGGCTCCTGCCAATGCAGGAACCCTTGCAGTTTTCCATCAACAATATTATACTTTACAAACCTTCGTATTGTTTATTCCGCTGCAGCTTCTTCATTTACAGTAGACTCAGCTACATCTGTAAGCAAGCTGTCAGCGTTCTTTTCTTCAACTAAAGTTTGTGTTAAAATTTTCGCTATATCATTATGCCCCATTACACTAGCCAATGTCCGTAAACTTCCGTAGGCAGATATTTCGTAGTGTTCAATTTTCTGGGCAGAGATAATGATGCCGGCATCCCTTACCGACGAATCTGCATCGGTATCAGCTACTAGTTCCTGGCCTTCGGCAATCAGACCTTCCATAGCTTCACATTTCTTGGTTTGCGCTTTTTTACCTAGCATTTCGAATACTTGTTCCAACCTGGATACATGTTCTTTTGTTTCTTCCAGGTGGTTACCAATACATTCTCTTAATTCTTCAGCAGTAGCGGCCTTCTGCATTTTAGGCAGGGCTTTTACAAGATTTTTTTCCGCCCAGTAAATATCCTTGAGTTCTTCCATAAACAGGTCAAGGAATTTGGATTCGGGCATTTTTTCGTGGCCAGTCTTTCTGGCTGTGCTAGTGGATGTTCTGGTAGTAGGCATTGTTACAGATTTTTTTATGAAAGAAATGGTTAATTAATACTTTAAGCTTCCTATTCCTGGATAGCCTGCGGATCTGCAGGTTGCCGGGGTACTTCCCTTTCCGGCACTTCCCGTGGAACAGGCTCTACTTCCGGCTTGTCAGGCGGCGGTTGTATAGGAACCTGGGGCTCCTTTCCCGGCTCCTGTTTGTCTGGTGTAGACGGATCAGGAATAGGTTCTCTGTTTTTATCCGGAATACTCATATTGCGCTGTTTTATTGTTAAAGAACTGATAGTTAGTCATCCAAAGTTCATTCCAATGAACACCATTGCTTTATTATAAAAATTGTTATCCCTCTTGCTAACATAGACCTATAAGGGGTTAGGACAAACCGTCTTTATATGCTACCCCCTGTAAATACCCCCTATCCTGCCGCGTTCGTAATGCATGTAGAATTAAATAGTCATTTGTGGAATATGTTGCGCAGCAGCAATTAGCGCGTAAACCACTTTATTTTACGCGCTAATTCGTACATAAATAGTAAATTGAAATGCTTTACCATCCTGGTTATTCAGATGCATTTCTCAGTACAAAAAAAGATACGGTTAGGTTTTTTCATCGCTTTTACGGTTATCGTAACCGCTTCCGTTTTCTCCTACCTGGTAGCCAAGAACTTGTTGGACAACGCTGCCAGGCTTAATCATGCCATAGAAGTCTCCAAAAGGCTGGAAGTAATTACGCGACAACTCAAGGAAGCCGAAGCGGCCATCCGGGGGTATAATCTTACGAAAGACAGTACCTTTCTGAATCCCAGTATGCAGGAACGCAGTAACCGCATAGAAAGGGAATACCTATTGCTCCGGAAAATCACAGCAGACAATCCCAAACAACAACAACGCCTGGATACGATCCGCCAGTTATTAGCCGTTAAATACCAACAGCTGAAGGTAGCCGGTGATAAATCTACCCTGGTGAATCAGCTATCTTCTGTAAAAGAAGGGGAAAAGTCTATGGACCTCATCGACAACAAAGTGCGAGAAATGATCAGATTCGAAGAAGGACAGGTACAGGAAAAAACCGAGTTATTTCACTTCTTTGCGGTAATGTGGGTACCGATGATCTTTATTTCCTCACTGGTTGCCATATTAATTGGTATATATTCCTATGTTACCCTCAATAGGGAATTTAAATTACAACTACATATAGAAAGCAGGATGAGGTCTTACCAGAGAGACCTGCAGCAAAATATTTCCCTGCTAAACAAAACCAACGAAGAGCTGGAGCAGTTTGCCTATGTAGCCTCCCATGATCTGCAGGAGCCATTACGGAAGATCTCTACTTTCAGCGACCGGCTGCAAATGAAATATAAAGACCAACTTCCGGCAGACGCTACACAACTAATAGACCGTATGGTATCAGCCGTTTCGCGCATGCGCGTGCTGATCAACGATCTCCTTATTTTTTCACGGGCAGGCCGTATCACACCGGAAAGCATTACCCCGGTAAATATGAACAAGCTATTGCAGGAAGTACTCAGCGATCTCGAGGTAACGCTGGAGGAAAAAAATGTGCTGATAAATTACGACCAGTTACCAGTTATTGAAGGTAGCCACACCTCTTTCCATCAGTTGTTTCAGAATCTGCTGGCCAATTCCATTAAATTTGCCAGCTCCGACAGACGCCTGGAAATAAACATCCACCACCAGCTCCTCAATGGAAAAGAACTAGGTATAGTAAAAGAGAACCGTTGGAACGATGTATTCTCCCGTATTAGCCTGGCCGACAATGGGATTGGCTTCGAACAGGCCTACGCAGAACGTATTTTCCTCATTTTCCAACGGCTGCATGGCATCAGCGAATACTCCGGAACAGGCATAGGACTGGCTATCTGTAAAAAAATTGTAGACAGTCATAATGGTTTCATACAGGCGTATGGAGTACCCAACAAAGGCGCTACCTTCGTTATTATACTTCCACTGAAACAAAAACCTCAAACAGATGATCCAACCGCCTGAATAAAAGCCTAGCATTTTTATTGCGGAAACACCCTTTTTACAAATTCCTAAATAACACCCATGAGCGACCAACTGATACATATATTAGTGATAGATGATGATGAAGATGATTTTTTTCTGGTAACAGAGCTGCTTCATGATATCTCACCTGGACAATATGTATTGGAATGGGCACCTACCTTTCAGAAAGGCGTGGCCGCACTGGAAAAGAACATCTATGATGTATTTCTTGTAGATTACCGGCTGGGAGCCAACACCGGGATTGATATCCTCTACCGTATACAACAAATGCCCAGCCAACCGCCGGTAATTATGCTTACCGGTAAAGGCGACTATAATATAGACCGGGAAGCCATGCTGGCAGGCGCTTACGACTACCTCGTAAAAGGGGAGATCACGGCAGATCTGTTGGAAAGATCCATCCGCTACGCGCTGGATGAATACAATCATCGGCGGTCCATTGAAGAAAGCGAGAAAAAATACTACGGCATTTTTGAAAAGGCGCACGATCTGATCATATTGGCAGATGGCGACAAAAAGATCATTGACGCCAATCCTGCCGCCTTAAAAACACTACAATATAGCCAGGAAGAAATACTAACCCTGCACCTGGGCAACCTCTTCCTGTCTCAGGAACAAGGCGATCATTTTCTTAACAATATCGACCATAACAACCCTACTAATACCCGGGAATATGAATTTAAAACCGCCGATAATAAAAAACTGGTCGTACTGATCAATGCCGTTACGCTTGATGAAACGGAACAGATACTCCTTTGTGTAATTCAGGATATTACCGAGAAAAAAAGGGAGGAACAGGAAAAGCAGCACCAGGAAAAATTTGTAATCACCGGGCGCATAGCCAGAGTAATCGCCCACGAAGTAAGGAATCCGCTAACGAATATCCTGCTGGCCGTCAGCCAGTTTAAAGAAGAGGAGATTGTATCCACCAGTGAAGATACGCTCCTATTTACAGATATTATTGAACGGAACTGCACCCGTATTAACCAACTTATCACGGAACTGCTGCACAGCACCCGCATGATAGAACTACACATGGCACCACATGGCATCAATGAGTTGATAGAAAAAGCCTTACTATTGTCGCAAGACCGGCTGCAACTCAATGGGATCACGTTGAAAAAGAACCTGGTATCACCCGATATCATGGTTAATACAGATGAAGAAAAAGTGGTGATTGCCTTTTTAAATATCATTATCAATGCTATCGAAGCGATGACGCCAGGAAAAGGCATACTAACAATCACTACCACAAAAAGTCAGGACAAAGCTAAATTACTGATCAGTGATAACGGAGTAGGCATTGCAGAAGATAAGCTGGCCAGGTTATTCGATCCGTTCTATACCAATAAGGCCAAAGGCACCGGCCTGGGGCTAACTAGCACGCAAAACATCCTGCTAAACCACAAAGGCACTATACATATAGACAGCGAAACCGGTAAGGGGACGGTATTTACCATTGCCCTACCGGTTATTTAATACCTTGCTCAGTTTGTGTACGGGTTACAAATAAGCAAATGGTCAGTTTTAATAATTAATATTTAGCAAGCGTAATTTATTATACAAAGTTTTGCGGTCTATATTCAATACCTGTGCAGCTTTTGTTTTATTGTATTTCACCTCTTTCAGCACATTGATGATCTTATTATACTCTGCCTGCAGGGCTACTGTTTTAAGGTCATTGTCGTTAGACAAGATAGCCAGTTCTCCGGATATCTGTAGCTCTTCCGGTGCTTGGGAGAAAGACTCCTTCATTTCCAGCGGAAGTGCCAGCATCGTAATATCTTCCATTTCCGGCGTTAGCAAGCAGGCCCTTCTGATCACATTTTTGAGCTCACGGATATTTCCTGGCCAGCTGTACTGCTGGAAACATTCCCATACTTCGGGAGAAATTTTGCCGCAGGTTTTATCCAATTCCTTGGCGACCTGGTTTACAAAAGCTGTGGTAAACAGCGGCAAGTCTTCCCGGCGTTCCCGTAATGGCGGAATGTAAATAGTGAATTCATTCAGGCGGTGGAAGAGATCTTCCCGGAACTTACTGCGTTGCACAGATTCGGATAGTTTTTCGTTGGAAGCCACAATGATGCGTACATCAATAGGAATTTCCTTGAGGCTACCCACGCGGCGTATCACCTTCTCCTGTAACACGCGCAACAAAGCCACCTGTATATCGTAAGACAGGTTAGAGATTTCATCCAGGAAAAGCGTACCGCCCTGTGCCTGTTCGAATGCGCCTATCTTGGTATTAATAGCGCCGGTAAAAGAGCCTTTTTCGTGCCCAAACAACTCACTGGCGGCCAATTCTTTAGAAAGACTGCCACAATCCAGGGCTACAAAAGGCTGTTGATTACGCTTACTATGGTGGTGGATAAGGTGCGCTACAGATTCCTTGCCTGTACCGGTTTCACCGAAAATAATCACGCTATAATCAGTAGGTGCTACCAGCCTTATTTGCCGGAATAATTCCTTAGCGCCATCACTTTCACCATATACATATTTATCATTTTTATCGTTTTGGTTGCGCGACAAGAGCGTTTCCCTTACCTCCGGCTCACTGCCAGATTCAACGGGCCTCACTGCCTGCCTTTCCTGCTCTGCTTCTTTATGCGCAAATGCCTTATGTACCAGGTTTAAAATTTCATCTGGATATAATGGTTTGGAGAGATAATCATATGCCCCGTTCTTTACCATTTCCACGGCTACTCTTACATCTGTATAACCAGTAATAATGATGACTATGGTAGATGGATTAATCTGATGGATATCCTGCAACAGTTGTGCACCATCGGTATCTTTGAGTCTGTAATCACATAGTACAAGATCATAAGTTTTCTCTTTCATCATTTTGAGAGCGGCGCCACCAGTCATAGTAGTATCCACATCAAATCCATGTTTTCCGAGAAACTTACTCAGCAATGTACAAATATTAATTTCATCGTCTATAATCAGGATATTTTTCATACTTCTTTAATATGTGGTAATTGGCAACAGAATAGCTGGTTAAAATTACGGATTAAAAATAACAGGCACTTACTCGCTTTTGATATTATCTATCAATTCATCAACATGTTTTACGCTGAAAGGTTTAGCCAGGAAAAAAGCGGCTCCTGCTTTCAGTGCGGTTTGTTTCTCCATCGCATTATCATAAGCGCTAATGGTAATTACGGGCAATGTGGGGCATTTCTCCTTAATTACCGGCAAAGCTTCCAGTCCGGACCCATCGGGCAGATGGATATCGAGAAAAAGCAGGTCAGGCTGATGCTTAAGGATAGCCTGCATGCCTTCCCCTAGCTCATGCACATATTTCACAGCAAACCCATGTCTTACGAGGGTAAGTTGCAACAATCTGCATATGTCTGGCTCGTCATCGATGATCAGAATACTGGGACTTTTCTTTTTGTTGTCAGTTGAAGCCGAGTCTAACCGGCTCCAGGCTGTTTTGTTTCGTTGTAACATACTTATGCTTATTCCATTGTTCCATCAAAAGTCTGGCAATCAGGTAACACACGGTTGATTCGGCGCCTTGGTTCTGGTTAACGTTTGTTTTTTCTAGTCCGTCGTAGCAACCGTAGGTTAATGGATTATAAACAAGTTGTTTCAGGTGGTTATTCCCTAAATACCAACTAAATGCCAAACGCATTTTTTCCAGATACAAAGTATTTTTTGTGATATTATAAAACGTGTTTAATGCCAACATTGTATAGGCAACTTCTATAGATTGCTCTCCTCCATCTTCCGGCGCCTGTTCGGTATTTTTATGGTACCAGGTTTTATTGCTGATTACTTTCATATGGCTGTCGGTAAATGTTTTACTACAGAGGAAAGCCAGGCTGTCTTCGGCTGTCCTGCGATAAGCCTCTATACCGGTTACGTGATAGGCCATCATCATGGCTTCAGGTAGTACGGCATTACCATAAGTTAGGCAGGATTCATACCAATTCCATGTGCCGTCGGCTTCTTCCTGATAAAAAGCGTACAATTTTGTCGCCAGGTTTTGGAGCAGCTCTGCCGCTCTTCCTCCTTGTTTATAACTCAGGAAATAATACAGCCCTTTGATCGTGAACGCAATAGACCGGGGCGACTGCAGCGATTCCATCCAATTCATAGATTGCCTGAATAATGACAGGGCATCTTGTACAGCATCGAAAGAAAGGTTTCTATAGGAAGAGAGCGTATAGCCCAGGGCCCATACTGCGCGGCCATTGGCATCTTCCAGACTAACCTCCTCATTCATAGGGGTAAATTCCCCCTCAATATCTACATAATTGAGGAACTTACCGGATGGCTTTTGGCAATAACCTATAAAATCGATGTATTTACGGCACAAGGTATTAACGAAATTATTGGGTTTCAACTCGTTAATATACATGCACATGGCAATCAACGCGCGGGCGTTATCATCGAGGGTATAGCCATAATCCGGATCAGGCAGGTCGTGTTTTGAAAACTGTAGCATACCAAATTCATCAGTCATCCGATCTATATGATCAAGGTAGGGGGGTGGCAAATTTGGCATTAATTTGTCTTCTACCAGGGCTTCGCTGATCACGCTCATGTGGGCAATGGCTACGTTTTCCCAGATAGAAGGACGGGTTTTTTCGATAGCAGCAAGGCTCATTTTCCGGCGCATTTCGGGGTTGCCCAGCAATTGCAGGGCACTGGCAGCCAGTTGTTCCGGACTATTAAAATCGATCAGTACACCGGCTCCATCTTCCAGCATTTCGCGGGCTTGTACAAAAGAAGTTGAGATCACTGCACATCCGGCGCTCATAGCATATACAAATGTGCCGCTTACTGCCTGATGCGGATCTTTAGAAGTAAAAAGATAGATATCCGTGAGGGCCAGGTAATCTAACAGATTTTTCAGGGAAAGATAGCTGTTTACAAACCGTACATTGTTCTCCAATCCCAGTTCTTTTACCAGCTGTTCCAACGATTCCCGGTATTTTTCCCCTTCCCGTGAGAACACCACCGGATGGGTTTTTCCTAATACCAGGTATACTGCCTCAGGATATTGAGCTACAATATCCTTCATGGCGCGGATACCTGTTTCTATGCCTTTATTTTCACTCAGGAGCCCAAAGGTGCTAAGCACCAGTTTGCCTTCCAGATTATACTGTTTTTTGAGGGCAGGCATATCATCTACAATGTGCGCATGGGTACCATGCGGAATATGTACAATTTTTCCTTCGGGCACATGGTAAACCTTGCGCAGGAGGTCTGCCGATGAACGGGTCATCACAATTACCTTAGCAGCCAGTGCGCTGATAAGGCTTACCACCTTGGTGCATTTAATATCCGGATAAGGCAGTACGGTATGGAAGCGTACCACAAAAGGCTTATCCAGTAAAGAAAGCATTGCCAGGAGGTTGTGTCCGTATTCTCCACCATATAAACCAAATTCGTGTTCGAAACAAACCAGGTCTATTTTCTTATTATCGTTTATTTTTTGTGCGAACTCAATGCAATTATCAATATCAAATGGGTTCACAGTATAGTTTACAGGGGCTGATATTTGATTAGCTGGCTTTCCTGATTCCTGCAATGCTGCAATTTCAATATTCAGGTTGCCTGCAAAGTTCTTATTCAATGCATTCACCAGATCCTGTGCAAAAGTAGCAATACCACATTCACGGGGAGGGTAAGAAGTAACAAAAAGCAAGGTTCTAATCTTCATGGTAAAAATTTTATGCACTCAATTAACAAAGTCCTCAATTCCCTTGGCCGGGACATAGTACGTTTCAAATATCAATCCAATGCACCAGCAATGGCTTTTTCACCGGAAGCCCACGAAAAAAACGTAGACTTTTTTCCACAGTTATTACCCGGTGTCCACAGACCGGATATGAGAAAATAATTGCATTTACATTGCATTAACAATATATATAACCATAAATAATTATAATTGTATAACAATTCAGCTGGATAGAGGAATTATTTGGCACAAATAGCAATATTATATTAACAATTTAGGGTACAATAATGTTCTTTTGTCCATATCAGCTTATTTTAGCCGAAATAAGCAGCAATCACCAGCTAACATGTGATTCATACTAAACCGATATCTTTTTTCTCAATTTAAACCCAACTGGCGTTATGCGAAACATTGCATGCACTTTCAATGTAGATGGTGTCCCCACAAAAATCAATCTGCGGAAACTCCCCCGTCAAAGAAGATTTCAGGCAATTATCGACCGGAACATTACAGAGTATATTATTTCTGACGAGACGAATGAAATTGAATATTATGAGGGGCCTGTATTAAATGACTACCTTTTTTCACGTATTGCAACATTAATCAAGCAGTATTTCCCCAATGTAAGGGCTATTATGAAGATCGGAGAAGATAATTATGAAGATTACGATGATTTTTAGTCTTTTCCGCAAAAGTATCTGGCTGTAAAAAGTAAATTCAAAAAAGAAGAGAGCAAAAGATAATTCCTTTGCTCTCTTCTTTTTTGATAAAGATAAAATAGTATCAGATAAATGATTTCTCCAATGCCAGGAAAGCCTCTGCCGGCTGCTCCTGTTGCCATAAAATAGTATATACGGCCTGTGCAATAGGCATAAAAGCCCCTATATTGCGGTTCATCTCATACATACTTCTGCAGGCATAATACCCTTCTGCAATCATATTCAGCTCCAATTGCGCCGCCTTTACGCTATACCCTTTCCCTATCATATTGCCAAAGGTCCGGTTACGGCTATGCAAGGAATAACAAGTTACCAGCAGATCGCCGAGGTAAGCGCTGGCGCTGTAGTTATGTACCAACGGAGAGGTACCTGTAATAGCGGCTTGCAGCTCTTCATACTTTTCCAAGAAATGTTGCATCTCACGAAAACAGTTGGTAATGAATACACTGAGAAAGTTGTCTCCATATTCCAGGCCATGCGCAATACCTGCACCCAAAGCATAAATATTTTTAAGCACGGCAGCCAGTTGCACACCAACTACATCAGTATTCACTATGGTTTTCAGATAGCTGCTGGTAAACTTATCTGCAATATCCTGGGCATTTTTCAGGTTGCAACCGGAGAAAGTAAGGTACGATAACTTTTCATTGGCTACCTCTTCTGCATGGCAAGGGCCTGTAATCGTGAAATATTGCTCTACCGGCAAATGATATTGCTTATTCAGGTATGCGCCGATCAATGAATTGGTACCAGGCGCTAATCCTTTAATAGCAGAAATCACATTCTTATGCTGTAAGGCATCCGGTGGGAGCAAACGCAATACGTCTTCCAAGAAAGCAGAAGGCACAGACAATACCACCTCATCGCAGGCAGCTACCATTGCTGGTAGGTTATTGCTGAGCGACAGCAGATTAGTATCAAAATATACAGAAGTGAGATAATGCTTATTATGATGACGCAACTGCATATGTCGTATGGTTTCTTCATTCCTGATCCACCAATGTATATGCTGTCCGTTATCTGTAAGGATCTTTGCCAGCGCAGTGGCCCAACTGCCACTGCCAATTATACCGATGCTCTTGCTCACAATGTGAATTTTTACGCAATATAAGCAGAAAGCAGGTTGCAGTACGCTTTCCCTTACTTCTTCTCCCCTTCAAACAGGGAAGCCTTAGGCACTACCTTTACCTTTTTACTATTCCCTAACGTACGGGAAATAGCAGTATAGGGAGCGCTTACCACCTGGTCGCCGGCCTGTAATCCAGACAATACCTGAATCCAGGCTTCATCTTGTACGCCTGTTTTTACAGGTACCATCTTAACAGTACCATCCTGTTGCAATAAAAAAACTACTTCATTCAAATCTGCTTTAGTACTGGCAGAAGAGCCCGGAGTGGTATCATCCTGTTGCGGCTTCTTTTTGTCGCCAGACTTGGTAGAATCTGCATCGCGGGTACTTACCGCATTGATGGGGATAGCGAGTACATTATTTACATATCTGGTTTGTATATCTACGCTCGCACTCATACCCGGGCGAAAAGGATACGCACGGGTATTGCCTTTTATGAGTAAGTCCTGATAACTTTCCGGAAGAATACGAATATGTACAATATAGCTGGTTACCTGCTCTGCAGAAGAAGCACTGGTAACGCTAGCAGTAGCAGCTCCTTTGCTGGAACTTGCAATCTGTGTTACAATTCCTTTAAACTGCCGGTTATTATATGCATCCACTTCAATGAGGGCTGTGTCACCAAATTTTACTTTGGGAATATCATTCTCTCCAACGTCTACCTGTACTTCCATACCATTCATGTCTGCAATGCGCAGCATTTCAGTACCGGTCATCTGTGCGGTGCCCACTACCCTTTCCCCTTTCTTTACAGATAGCAGGGAAATAATACCACCCATAGGAGCAGCGATAGTAGTGCGGCTCAGATTTTTATTGGCTTCGTTTAAATTAGCCTGTGCACTAGCCACAGCAAATTTGTTCCCATTTATTTGTTGTACAGCGGCATTATAATCTGCCTGGGAAGCCAGGTAGGTTGCTTCAGACGTTTCAAATTCTGATTTAGAAATTACTTTCTGGGCGAGCAGTTCCTTGTTCCGCTCGTAAGCTGCTTTATTTTGATCCAGCCGCGCTTTGTAAGAGTTAAGGGAAGCCGCAGAATTGGCTAACTGCGCCTGGCTCTGACTCATAGAAGCCGCGGCTTTGTCTACCATCGACCCGTAAATATCTGCGTATATACGTGCCAGTACCTGTCCTCTTTTTACAGAATCGCCTTCCTGCACCAGCAGATCAGTAATTTCACCTGATACATCGGAACTTACCTTTACTTCTACTTCCGGGTAAATTTTTCCGCTGGCAGTTACCACTTCAATAATATTCCTGTTGGCAGCCTTGTCTACCGCCACTTTAATACCTTCATCTTTGCCAATTACGCCGGATGCCTTGAGCACCAACAATAAAATAACGAGTGAACCTATTATGCCTATGAGCCAATAAAATGTCTTTTTCTTCATAAAGCAGTTTATTTCGGAACCGCTACAACGATATCTTTTGATCTCTGTAGAATTCCAACAATTTCATTTTAAATATGTAATCGTATTGCGCTGAAACCTTGTCTATCTGCGCCCTGAATAATTTACTTTGGGTGGTAATATAATCAATTGTATTCATCAGTCCCAGATTAAAGCGTTTAGTCGCAAAATCATAGGCTTTCTGAGCGGCATCCACACCTTTACGGGAAGCGCTATATTTCTGCAATGCTGCTACAGCATTGGCATGTGCAGTGTAAATATCCTGTTTCAGCTTTTGGTTATCCAGATCCCTGGAGAGCTCCATATTCTGTACGTTTAAACGGGCTTTAGCCGTGTTAGCGCGTACTTGCCAGCCATTAAAGAGTGGAATGCCCAGGGTAATACCAACAGACTGTTTAAAATTCTGGTCTATCTGTTTGGAAAAAGGCATTTTGTAGTAATTCAAATAGTAGGGAGACAATGTAGTAACCGGTAAATCGGCATTCTCTACCACGCCAATGGTATCCTTCCGGAAAGCCAGATCTCCCGGGCTCTGGATGTTATTGGCATAAGAAGAACCTAAGCCCGCATTGAAAGACAATTTAGGATACAGTTGTGCGCGGGTAGCTTTATAATTACTTTCTGCAGATTGTATCCTCAATTGATCTGACTTTACCAGTGGATAAGTAGTTATGGCTACGCTATATACCATTTCTGGCGCCATTTCGCTTAGAGGAGCCAGTGATAAAGACCCAATATTATCCGGAATTTCTGGTTTGAGCGGAATATCAAATCCAAGATTGAGATAAGCTTTTAATTGCAGGATAGACAGTACCACGTTATTTTGAGCAGTTACCAAACTGGTACTGTCTTGTGCCAATTGTGCCTCCAGGTCGGCCTGATTGCTTTCCGGAACGGAACCGGCAATTACCAGCTTTTTGGTATTTTCCAGGTTGGAATTAGTTAACTCCACCTGCACCTGGTTCACTTTTACCTGTTCTGTATTTAAAAGTATCTGAAGAAAAGCAGTGGCTACATTGAAAGCCAGATCATTACGTGCTTTCTCCAATAAAAAGCTGTTAGACTCCAGGTCGTATTTATTAGCGGCAATCGTGTGCAGTCTGGAAAACCAGGTAAAAATATCTCCCCCAACAGACAAACCTCCGTCGGCAGTAAAAAAAGACTGGGTGATATAAGTATTGGTTTGGGGGCTGGGATTACGTCCTTGCTGGTACCCTGCATCCATAGAGGCGTTTACATTCGGGATCAGTCCCAAACGGCTTTGTTTCAGCGTTAGTTCCGCCAGCCGCCGTTGTATTTCCTGCTGTTTTACATTCAGATTATTTTGCAAGGCATAATCCACGCAACGTTGCAGGCTCCAGGTGTCCTGCGCTACCGTGGCTGTTATGTTAGCAAACAATAAGACCAGGATTACTCCTGCTATTCGGGATATTCTCATAACCTTCCAAAAATATATTAATTGTGAGGATACTTTCTCCCTCTTCTTGATAAAAGGCAAAAATTTAGTAGGTATGGCAGTATTACTCACCGGTTGAGCGTACAACATAATCTTTTTTTTACATAATTTTTAGCAGATCCGCGTTTACCCATAAATGTGTCCGTCGCGGATCTGGATGATACGGTTTCCGTACGTGGCGTTTATATCGGAATGAGTGACCTGCACAATGGTAATTTTATCTTGTTCATTTAGATGTTTGAAAAGCTGCATGATCACTTTTGCCTGATGAATGCAGGTTACCGGTAGGCTCATCGGCCACCCGGCTCTCTCTTTCCGATGAGGAAAGGCTCTTGTACAACAAAGGGGTTTCTATGTTTTCATATACCGTCAGCTCATCTATAAGGTGGTAAGCCTGAAAAACAAAACCGATAGCACCCCGATGCAATTGGGTACGTTTTTTCTCATTCATTTTATCTACCCGTTCCCCATCAAACAAATATTGCCCTTCGGAGGGCCCTTCCAGTAATCCCATAATATGCAGTAACGTAGATTTACCGGAGCCGGAAGGCCCCATAATGGATACAAATTCGCCTTCATCAATAGTGAGGTCTATATCTTTAAGGATATAATTTTTTCCGGATCCAATGGGGTAATGCCTTGAAACTTTCTGCAATTGTATCATGATCAATAAATTATTACAATAGTTGACTGACGTGCTGCATATCGTTACAGCAATATAGGGGATTATTCAGACTTAATAACCTTCTACAGGATATGTTAATATCACTAGCATACTTCTCACGGAAACGGATATACTTCCACTCGCGATAAAGCTTTTAAAGCGGCAACAATTATACGTGAAACTGCTCTTTAATATTTTCCGTTACTACCCGTCCATCGAACAGGTTAACAATGCGATGCGCGAAACCGGCATCATAAGGCGAGTGGGTTACCATAATAAGGGTAGTACCTGCATTATTCAGTTCCTGTAGTAATTTCATCACTTCTTCCCCATTGGAGGAATCGAGGTTGCCGGTAGGCTCATCGGCCAGTATCAGATTAGGCTTGGCTACTACTGCACGGGCAATGGCCACCCTTTGCTGCTGACCGCCCGAGAGCTGTTGCGGAAAGTGGTTACGGCGATGCATGATATTCATGCGCTCCAGCACTTCTTCCACTTTCCCTTTCCGCTCTGCAGCAGGTACTTTCAGATAAAGTAAAGGTAGTTCCACATTTTCAAAAACCGTAAGCTCGTCGATAAGGTTAAAGCTCTGGAACACAAATCCGATAGCCCCTTTTCTGAGCTGGGCGCGCTGTCTTTCGTTCATACGGGCTACTTCTTTACCCCAGAAGTGATACTCACCATCGGAGGGATTATCTAACAACCCTAGTATGTTGAGCAAGGTAGATTTACCACAGCCGGAAGGGCCCATAATGGCTACAAATTCTCCTTCCTGCACTTCCATGTTAATGCCGTTTAAGGCAGTGGTTTCTACCTCTTCTGTGGTGAACAGCTTTTGTAAGTTTACAGTACGTATCATAATGGATAATGAATTTTATTACTGGTTATAAAAACGAATGAACACTAAAAAGATAAAACATCTTTATTTCCAAAGTTGCTATAGGAAGAAGTTATCACCTGATCGCCCGGCTGCAAGCCATCCAATACTTCAAAATATAAAGGGTTTTTACGGCCCAGGGAGATATTCCGTTTAACAGCGCGGTTCCCACTCTTGTCTACTACATATACCCAGTTGCCGCCGGTGTCTGAAAAAAATCCGCCGAGTGGTAAAAGGATCGCTTCTGCAGACTTCCCCAATACCAGGCGGATAGGAGAAGACTGCCCACGGCGGATACCGTCAGGAGTATTCTTTTCAAAATTCAAGTCTGCCTGGAAACGGCCGTTTTTTACTTCAGGATACACTTTGGTCACTACCATACCGTACGTTTTTCCATCGAACTCAAATGAAGCTTTCAAACCGGCAAATACTTGCGACACATAGTGTTCGTCGATATCTGCCCGTAGTTTAAACCCATTCAGGTCATCTATTTGCCCGATATTCTGGCCGGCAGTAATACTAGACCCTACTTCCACATCAATAGAGGATAATTGCCCGGATAAAGGTGCACGTACGATCAGGCTGTTGAGGTTTTGCCGCATCAGCTCCAGGTTCTGCTGAGTACGAGCCAGGGTGCCTTCCAATTGTGAGATTTGCATCCTGGCGTTATCCTGCTGATATTTTTGTGATTGCAGTTGTATGTCTTTCTGCCTTAGCAGTCCTTCCAATTCAAATTTATTCTTGTTGAATTCCTGGCGGGCTACTATCTTTTCTTCCACCAGTTGTTTATTACGGTCGTACAGGTCCTGGGCGGCGGCTATTTTAGCATCGATGTCGGAAAGGGCTTGCTGCATAGCAAATTCCTGCTGCCGGATGTTTAACCGGGTGTTCTGCAATTCGTTCCTTAAACGGTAGATTTCTGTTTCATGGTTAACGAAGTCCATCATCATATGCTGGTTGTCTAACCGGAGAATAGAATCGCCGGCTTTTACCATACTGCCGCCTTCCAGGTATTTACGGCTTACATAGCCACCTTCAATAGCGTCCAGGCGAATAGTTTTCAAAGGCATTACTACGGCTGTTACGGCTATATATACGTCAAAGGTGCCCTTTTTAACAGTAGAAATGGAGATCTTATCTTTCTCCACATTAAGGGTAGCCCGGTGGTCTGCAAAGATCAAAGTATATGTCAGCAGCATAACCACCGCCACACCACCACCTATCATTATGATGCGCCTTTTATTCCAAAATTTCTTTTCTATTTTTCTATCCATATTATTAGCGAAAAGTTTGCTGACCAGGGGAAAGTCAATCCACATGCCAAAGGCCCAAAGTATTTACCATTAAGGAATTAGCAGAAAAATTACATTTAAAAAATGTCCCCTGCCGAACACGTGGTGTCCATTAACGGACACTTTTAAAAGCGCCTGAAATTAGCTGCAGGTTTGAGAAAATCTTTGTTTAATATTGTTGACCATTCACCTTATCGCATATGAGTACCATGCAACCCGCAAAGATTTTAATTGTAGATGATGATGTAGATGTATTACGTGCTGCCCGTTTATTGTTGAAGCGGCATTTTGAACAAATTGATGTTGAAAAGAACCCACAGAGAATACCTTACCTCGTTACCAACTTCGATTATGATGTGATCCTGCTGGACATGAACTTCACCCGCGATTTAAGCAGTGGCAAAGAAGGGTTTGAATGGCTCGACCGTATACTGGATATCAAACCGGAAACAGCTGTGGTATTATTTACTGCATATGGCGATGTAGAAATGGCGGTAAGGGCTATTAAAGCCGGGGCAACAGACTTTGTGTTAAAGCCCTGGGAAAATGAAAAGCTCCTGGCCACCATTCAAACAGCCTATAATAAACGTATTGCCAACCAGGATACATCCACCGTAACCACACCTCAACCAGGCAATGGCCAGATCATTGGAAAAAGCCCGGCTATGCTGACAGTATTTGATACCGTATCAAGGGTGGCGGCCACCGATGCCAACATCCTGATCCTTGGAGAAAATGGTACCGGTAAAGACATGCTGGCCAGGCAAATACACGCGCAATCAGACCGTAGCAACAAACCATTTGTAAGCGTAGACCTGGGCGCTATCATCGAAACCCTTTTTGAAAGTGAACTCTTTGGCCATGTAAAAGGCGCTTTCACTGATGCACGTGAAGACCGGTTTGGCCGTTTTGAAGAAGCCAACGGTGGCACCATCTTCCTGGATGAGATCGGGAATATTTCCATCCCCTTTCAGGCCAAGCTCCTTACTGTATTACAAAACAGGTCTGTTACCAAAGTAGGTTCCAACAAAAGTGTACCCATAAACGTTAGATTGATCTGCGCCACCAACCGCAATATCCAACACATGGCTACCCAACACCTATTCAGACAGGACCTGCTTTACCGTATCAATACCATCGAACTACATCTGCCGCCCCTCCGGGAACGGGGTGAGGATATTGTGCCCCTCGCAGAACATTTCATGCAACTATACCGCGATAAATACAAACGCCCGGTACAGCATATACACGAATCGCTTGTCACCCAATTGCAACGTTACAATTGGCCGGGTAACATCAGAGAACTACAACACGCTATTGAAAGAGCAGTGATTCTATCCCAGGGTAAAACGCTGCAACCTAAAGACGTTTTCGTAAAAAACATCCATACTACTACCGATCCAACAATGGATACCGGCTATAACCTGGAAGAAATGGAACGGAATGTTATCTCCCAGGCTATGAAAAAATGTAACGGCAATATCACCGAAACAGCCAAAGAACTAGGGCTGAGCCGTGCAGCGTTATACAGAAGATTGGAAAAATATAACATCTAGCCTCCGGGAATGCACCCCATGAACCGCTTCAGCGTCAATATCGGATTACGGGTTATTATGCTGACGATCAGCATAGGAGCCACCCTCTGGCTATACCTGCATACCATGCAACCTTTGTCGTTCCTGGCACTTCCGCTGGTATTAATACAATTGTATAGCCTTTACTATTATCTGAACAGGGTCAACAGAAAGCTAACCCTGTTCCTCGAATCTATCCGGTATGAAGATTTTTCTATCCGTTTCAGCGCCGATAATAAGCTGGGTAAAAGTTTTAGCATGCTCAACCATCAGTTTAACGAAGTATTGGAAGCTTTCCGGCAAACCAGGGCAGAAAAAGAGGCTAACCTAAAATATATTGATATCATTGTTCAACACATCAGTATCGGTGTATTATCATTTGATGCAGAAGGGAAAATAGAACTGATTAACCCGGCAGCCTTCCGGCTGATGGGCATTTACCGGCTACGCAACATTTATGAGTTAAAAACAGTACATCCCGGGCTGGCAGAGCTGTTAATAGAACTATCTTCCGGCCATAAAACCCTGTATGCCACCCGGCAGGAGCAGGAGCTCTCCATCCATGCAGCTACGGTACGCCTCCAGGGCCGTTTAATTAAGCTGATCTCTATACAAAATATCCATTCTGAGCTGCAGAAAAAAGAATTGGAGGCATGGCAGCACCTTACCAAAATACTGCGCCATGAAATCATGAATTCACTTACCCCCATTGTGTCGCTCATTAGTACCATGCAAGAAATCGTAGACCTCGACATCGCTCCAGGCACGCAACACCAGGAAGGCATCTCAGACTTACGGGAAGCCCTCCAAACCGTAGAAAGCCGAAGCAAAGGCATTATGAACTTCGTGAATGCTTATCGTGATTATACTACGCTTCCTCAACCACAATTTACCCGTGTAAATGTAAAAACGCTGATCAGCTCGGTTAACCAGCTATTCCAAGCAGATATGAAGCAGGCAGGCATACACTTTCAACTAGAGATAAATGTTGATAACCAGGAGATACATGCCGATAGTTCCCAATTGCAGATGGTACTGATCAACCTGGTTAAAAACGCTATGGATGCCCTCGAACAAGCACCGCAGCCACACATCAGTATGAAGTTGTACCTTAACAACGCCCAGCAGATCTGTATAGAAATAACAGATAACGGACCTGGCATCGACAGAGACGCGATGAACAGAATTTTCATCCCTTTCTTTACCACAAAAAAGAAAGGTTCCGGTATTGGTCTTAGCTTATCGCAACAGATCATACAAATGCATGGCGGCCAATTGAAAGTAATCAGCCCTGGTGTTAACGGCAACGGCACTACGTTTTATATTTTGCTGAACACCTAAAGCCAGATGAGTGTTAATCCCGTATATATGATCACGAATAAATATTATTTGGTACTACAATCCCTTTCCTCATGCTGCGAACCCGAAGCCTTCTTATTTACATACTCATATTACTGGCTGATATCCTATTGATAGTATTACACAGGGCAGATCTGCGTTATACAACCAAGCCTTTGCTAATGGTTCCATTAGTCGTATACGTATTGTATGCAAAAGTAAAGATGTCTTGGCCTTTCCGGTTATTCTTACTGCTCGCACTCTTTTTCTCTTCTATCGGAGACGATCTCTTGCTGCACGACAACTTGTTCCTCCCTGGCCTGGCCAGTTTCCTCTTCGCACAGATCATGTACCTCGTTTTTTTCCTGAAAATCAGGTTCAGCAATGTGCCTATACCTTCTTGTAAGTATCCGTTTATTTTCCTGAACGCTGCGGCTGTGATCGTTTTTATTCTTTTCTTGTTGCCCTATCTGGGCGCCTTAACACTCCCCGTGGTGATTTATGCAGTTATGCTTTCCATTATGGTACAAAGCACATTGCATGCGTTTCATTTCTGGCGGCAACAGGCAGGTTGGTATTGTGTTGCCGGCGCCACATTATTCCTCGCATCGGATACGCTCATTGCTATAGACAAATTCTACCATCCATTGCCAGGAGGCAACATCATTGTTATGCTTACCTATGGGCTGGCCCAATTAGGATTAGTATATGGTGGCATCTCCTATTTTCCACGGGCTAGAAACGTGAAGTAATGCTATACAAAAGGTTAGTGGATAAACAGCCTGCTTGGCACTATCGGTATCGATTTTGTTCCAGCAAAGCATTTTTAATGCTTATTTTTGCCCACTATGCAGCAAACAGATTTTCTTGTCATCGGTTCTGGGATTGCGGGGCTCACTTACGCGCTCAAGGTATCACAACAATGCCCGGATAAAAAGATTACCATCATTACCAAAAGCCGGGAGGATGAAACGAATACAAAGTATGCCCAAGGTGGAGTTGCAGTGGTAAATGACCTTGAAAACGACAGCTTCGAAAAGCACATAGAAGATACCCTTATTGCAGGCGACGGACTTTGTAACGAACAAATAGTAAAGATCGTTGTCACGGAAGGTCCGGAGCGGGTGAACGAGATCATAGAATGGGGCGCCAATTTCGATAAAAACCCAGATGGCGAATTTTCACTGGGCCGGGAAGGCGGACACTCTGTATTCCGTGTGATCCATCACAAAGACATAACCGGGCAGGAAATAGAACGGGCCTTGTTGGACGCCATTCACCGCCGGCCTAACATAGAGCTGATCACGCATTGTTTTGTTGTAGACCTGATCACCCAGCATCACCTGGGCTACCTGGTCACCAAATCCACTCCAGATATAGAATGCTATGGGGTATATGTACTCAATCTGTCTTCCAATAAAATAGAAAAGATACTGGCTAAAGTAACCTTACTGGCTACCGGAGGCAACGGGCAAGTGTACCGTAGCACCACCAACCCTGTTATTGCTACCGGCGACGGAGTAGCGATGGTATACCGGGCCAAAGGGCGTATAGAAAATATGGAGTTCATCCAATTCCACCCTACAGCGCTATACCAACCAGGTGTAAACCCTTCTTTCCTCATCACAGAAGCAGTAAGGGGTGATGGAGGTATCCTGCGCAATATTCATGGAGAAGATTTCATGCATAAATATGATCCCCGGCTGTCGCTGGCGCCACGCGATATTGTAGCCCGCGCGATAGACAGTGAAATGAAGATCACCGGTACAGAACATGTGTACCTCGACTGCCGGCATATGGATCTGGAGAAATTCATCCATCACTTTCCCAACATCTATGAAACCTGCAAAGCTGCCGGCATTGATATCAGTCAGCAAATGATCCCTGTAGCGCCGGCTGCACACTACAGTTGCGGAGGCATTAAAACCAACGAATGGGGCCAAACCTCCATCCGCCACTTGTACGCCTGCGGTGAATGTGCCAGCACAGGGCTGCATGGTGCCAACCGCCTCGCATCCAATTCACTGCTGGAAGCCATGGTATTTGCACACCGCTGCTTTATGGATGCTACCAGTAAAATAGACCTGCTGGAGTTTAAGGAAAATGTGCCCGATTGGGACGCTACCGGAACCACTGCACCCAAAGAAATGATCCTGATCACCCAGAGCCTTAAAGAGCTGAAACAGGTGATGAGCGATTATGTGGGCATTGTGAGAACCGATGTGCGTTTACAACGCGCACTCCGCCGCCTCGACATCCTTCATGAAGAAACAGAAGACCTGTACGAAAAAACGATGGTATCGCCACAGCTGTGCGAGCTGCGTAACCTAATCACGGCCGGCTACCTCATCGTAAAAGGCGCTTCGTTCCGGAAAGAAAGCAGGGGATTACATTACAATACAGACTATCCGTTCAAATCAGCGCTGGTACAAAACATTGTACTGTAGCTAACGGCTGTCTTTTCCTACCTTTGCGCAGGAAATATCAACAATAGGAAATATGTATTATCTGCTGCTTGCTTTTTGCTATAGCCTTTCCATATTGCCATTTCCGGTGCTGTATTTCATCAGCGATATATTTTACGTGCTGGTGTATTATGTGATCGGGTATCGCAGGAAAGTAGTGATGGAGAATATGACACAAGCCTTCCCGGATAAGTCAAAGGAAGAAATAACCATACTCGCTAAAAAATATTACCGTAATCTTACCGATATGATGGTGGAAACCATCAAACTGCTCACCATGAGCAAAGCCCAATTACAAAAACGCTTCCAGTGCGATCTTACGGTATTGCACCAACTCTATGCTGCAGGTAAAAGCTGCCAATTGCACTTGGGACATAACTTTAACTGGGAATGGGCTAACCTGTTCTGCATGCAGGGAGTACAATACCCGTTCCTGGTAGTATACATGCCGCTCACAAACAAGCCTGCCGACCGGATGTTCCGGCATTTCCGCGAAAAGTTTGGCACCATCCTGATACCCGCCAATGATATGGGACATAGCATGCGCGACTGGATGCAGCGGCAATACCTGATCGCCCTGGTGGCTGATCAGAATCCTGGTAAGCCTAAAACCTGCTTCTGGTATCCTTTCCTCAACAAAATGACGCCTTTTTATAAAGGCCCAGAAATGGGCGCCAAACGGGCCAATATACCTGTAGTATTTGTAGATATCCGAAAAGTCAAAAGAGGCCATTACCATGCTACCTTGCAGCTGGCATTCGAAAATCCGCAACAAGAGCCCAATGGCAAGATTACAGAGGCATTTGTGCACTTTCTGGAAAAGAACATCTACGAACAGCCCGAAGTATGGGTATGGAGCCACAGAAGATGGAAGCATCCATACAACGGATAAGGCTTCGCCCCACAAGTATTTGGTGGTAACCATGGATTAGCCCGCCAATAAAAAGGCTGCCTTCTTTCGAAGACAGCCTGCATATAGGTTACCACTGAACCGATTAGTTCAGTACTGTTTTTTCCTGTACCACCAGTAATCCTTCCTGGTCTTTCATTTTAGTGAATCCCCCTTCTACATTGCGCAGATTATGGATGCCTTCCTTTTTCATAAGAGAGCAAGCAATAATACTGCGATAGCCACCTTGGCAATGCACATAGATGTTATAATTATCCTCCATGTCTGCTAATTTTCCGGGGTCCATCATATCGCCGAGCGACAGGTTAACTGCATTTTTGATATGGCCGTCTGCAAATTCGATAGGCTTACGCACATCCATGATCACCAGATTAGGATCGTGTGGAATGTCCATTGCCAACTCATCTGCTTCTACGGTAATGATCATATCTTTAGCTTCCCCAGCAGCTTCCCAGGCAAGATAGCTGCCCTCAAGGTAACCCACTACGTTATCGAAACCTACACGGGCCATTCTTACTACAGTTTCCTCTTCTTGGCCGATAGGGGCAACCAGAATGATGTCCTGATCAAACGGCAGCAAGCTACCGGCCCATTCTGCAAAACGGCCTTCCAGGCCAATACTGATGGAACCTGGAACAAATCCGTCGCCAAATTCATTGGCCCTGCGGGTATCCAGGATGAGTGCACCTGCTTTAGCTTTCGCTTTAAATTCTGCCGGAGTAAGCGGTTTCATCGCTTTCTCCATGATGGCAGTCAGCGTATCGTAACCTTCTTTATTGATTTTGGCATTGATCGGGAAGTAAGAAGGCGGCGCAGACAGGCCATCAGTAACTGATGCAATAAATTTATCTTTATCAGTAGCCAATAAAGCGTAGTTCGTTGCTTTCTCTTCTCCGATTGTGCTATAGGTATTTGGGCCAAGATTTTTGCCACAAGCCGAACCCGGGCCATGTGCGGGATACACAGTTACCTGGTCTGGTAATGTTTTGATCTTGTTATTAAGCGAGTCAAAAAGATAGCCAGCCAGTTCTTCCTTGGTAAGATTACCGCTGAAAAGATCCGGACGTCCTACATCCCCTACAAATAACGTATCTCCGGTAAAGATAGCATAAGGCTGCTCTTTCTCATCCAGTAACAGATAACAGGAAGATTCCAGGGTATGACCTGGTGTATGCAACACTTTTAATGACACTGCACCAATAGCAAATACTTCATTGTCTTTGGCAATATAACTTTCAAAGCTGGTATCGGCATCCGGCCCATAAATGATTTTAGCTCCGGTGGCTGCTGCCAGTTCCAGGTGACCGGAAACAAAATCAGCGTGAAAATGCGTTTCAAAAATGTATTTAATAGTAGCGTTGCGTTCTTTCGCCAGATCAAGATAAACTTCAATATCACGTAACGGGTCTATTACCACAGCAACACCCTCAGATTCAATGAAGTAGGCTGCTTCTGACAAACAGTTGGTATACAATTGTTTTACGAACATGGTTTTTGATTTTTGCAAATTTACAACTTCTGGGCCTGTCGTACTTATGGATAAAATCTATATAAAAATAAAAAAGTAGCCGCATGGCTACTTTTTTATATAATCTCTTCCGTACGGATACGGAACCATACTTTTAACCAACAAGTTCTTCCACGAATTTCGCCACTTCAGCAATACGTTGCTTGTTAATGGTGTAGTGAATAAACTTACCATCTCTTTCTGTAATTACAATGCCAGCGCGCCGTAAAATGGCGAGATGTTGCGATGCTACCGATTGTTCCAGACGCAATTTCACATAAATCTCTGTCACGGTCATTTTTTTATGGTCTTCCAACAGCTTAATCATCTGCTGGCGCAGCTTATGGTTGATAGCACGAAGAACCATAGCAGCTTTTTTGACGGCAATGTAATCCAATTTGATCTGGTCTTTTTCATTGGTACCTCTAGAAATAATAAGAGTATTAGAAGAGGTAGTTAATAATGTTTTTTCCATCGCATAATAGTTTTAAAAAAATGATGAAATGAAAGGGATCAACGGACAGTACTCGCAAACAGTTAGACAACAATTGCGGTAATCGATTTATACAAAAATATAATATTTGTCACAATAAAAAAAATTTCCATACCTTATTTTATCATATATAATCCTAGGATACTTGCAAATTAGATGTAATTTGACAGTTGTATGACGAAATCAAACGTATGTGTTAGGGTTTTTGGGTCGAATAAAACGGTTTTATGTAAAATGGGCTAAAATAAGCCAGATCAACGAACATTCTTTTCTCGAATGCCAGCTCCGAAAGCGGTGCCATGTGAGCTGAACTTATTACATATTTCGCAAAAATAGCATTTTTATGTGAAGATAACATCAGTTCCCACTTAGGGCTACCATCTCCGAAAAAATAAATCTTTTTCTGGGCCAGTTTAGCGTCAAGCGAGGTAGCTTCCAGGATCATAGCTTGCGGAGACATAATTTCCTCTAAATGCGGCGTATACATTGCCATAAACACCTCCTGTCTGCGGGCATCCAACATAGGGCAATACCAGGCTTGTTCATCTTTCAGTTCAGCAACGAGTCCCTGTGCCATCATTTGCAGCGTAGAAATGGCCAACAGCGGCTTATCCCAGGCATAACACAACCCTTTGGCGGTTGCTACTCCCACACGTAAACCCGTGTACGAACCCGGGCCAGCGCTCACCGCAACTGCGTCTAGCGCTTCCGGCAATAGTTGGTGTTCTTTCAACAGTTGTTGTACAAACAAGATGATGCTGGCTGCGTGGTCTTGTTGCTTTTCATTAATCAGTGTCTGTAACACTTGCCCATCACGGGAAAGGCTTACAGAGCCAATGGTAGTTGCAGTATCTATATTCAGTATGAGTGCCATGAAAAAAATTAAATCGCTTCGTATGCTGTTTGTAAAGAAGCAGCTACTTCATACCTATCGTCGCCGGTAGCCAGATGCACTGCTTTTAATACTTCGTACACATGCCGTATCCCTATCAGCTCGCTCCATTCAAAGGGGCCGTACGGATAGTTAGTCCCCAGTTTCATGGAGATGTCGATATCTTCCCTGGAAGCGGTGCCTTCTGCTGCAGTAAGATAGGCTTCGTTGATGATCATACATACTACGCGGGGGGTTACCATACCGGCTACATCGGCCACCAGCGTATATTCCCAACCTAATTGATACATAATATTGTCCAATGCTTGCCGTTGTCCTTCATCCATCACCGTTACTTCTGTTACCGGCATATTCACAAATGCCGGTAAGAAATTAGCCCCCATAATGTTAAAGCCCTGCTCAAAGGCATAGTCATTCATGAGCTCCGACAAGGATGTTTTCACCATACCGGCCAGCACCGGAATACCTGGATTTTTAGCGTATATCCGGGCATGCTCCGGGCGATCGTCAAAAATAAGGTCCAGTACGAGGTCAAAGGCTTTCAGCGACAGCACTTCTTCCAAAGTAGTTCTCCATTGTATGTCATGATGCTTGGCGATTCCCTTCTGCTGCAATTCACCATATCTTTGCGCATCCGCTATTACCAGGATATTCATGTGTTAAATTTCGGCAAACCTAATAAAGAATCATTAATTATAGCGGCTGTGCATTTTCAATAATTAACTACTTTCGTTTCCTATGGAAAAGAAAATCATTAATACTACCCATGCGCCCGCTCCTATCGGGCCTTACAACCAATCCGTAAAAGCCGGCAATACCCTATATGTATCCGGTCAGATTCCTCTGGACCCAGTTTCCGGCGACCTGATCCAATCAGGTATCATAGATGAAACCCACCAGGCGATGAAAAACATCCAGGCTATCCTCACAGCAGCAGATATGAGCCTGGGTAATGTTGTAAAAACTACCATCTTCCTTACCGATATGAAAACCTTTCCGCAGGTAAATGAAGTATACGGCAGCTATTTCAGCAGCGATTACCCTGCCCGTGAAACCGTACAGGTAGCTGCTTTACCTAAAGGAGTAAACGTGGAGATCTCTGTGATTGCAGTAGATTGATGAAAAGGCTATGAGCTGCTAGCAGCTCATAGCTTACTTCTCTTCCCCCGTGGTTGTTCCAAACAAGGCCGCAGCCAGCTTTTGATCGTGCCCATATACATCGTCGCGAAAGTTCAAGCGCCCCTGGCTATCTACAAAAGCGGTGAAATACACAATAAATACCGGTACCTTATCCTTTATCGTTACATATTTTTCTTTGTCGGCATTCATTGCATCGTCGATCTTTTGTTCCGTCCAGGAGGGATCATCACGCAGCAACCATTCTGCCAGATGCTTAGGTTCCTGGATACGGATGCAGCCATGGCTGAATGAGCGTTTATTCTCCCCGAAAAGATAACGGGCGGGTGTATCGTGCAGGTAAATGTTATATTCATTGGGGAAAAGGAATTTCACTTTGCCCAATGAATTCTTACCACCCGGTTTTTGTCTGACGGTATACGGAAAATTCCCTCCCGAATACCTGCTGAAATTAATGGTCCCTGGGGCTACCGGTTTACCACTGGCGCCTACTATTTCCATATTCTGACGAGCCAGATAGGTGCTTCCTCCACGTCTTAATCCAGGCAACACTTCGTTCGTCAAAATGCCCGGAGGCACATTCCAATAAGGGCTGAATACTATATAGCGCAGCTCTTTGGTAAACACCACAGTGCTGGTACCTGGCTTCCCTACTACCACATTACAACTCCAAGCCAATTTCCCTTTCTCATACACATGCATCTTAAATTCCGGGATATTGACAACAATATAGTCGGTACTGGGCTCTATCGGCACCCAGCGCAAACGTTCCATGTTAAGCAGTACTTTCTGGATACGGTCTTGTATTGGGGTATTCAGGGCATCCAGCACATTTTTATTGATGATACCGTCTACCTTGATGCCCATCCTTGCCTGAAAACTTCGTATGGCAGTATCCAGCGCTACGCTAAAACGTCCGCTACTATCGTGGTTTGGCAGGTCGCCGAAAGCTTCCAGCTTACGTTTTACTTGTGCTATTACCGTAGCAGAATCCCCTTTTTTAAAGCTTTTTTGCGTTGTATAAATAGTATCCCAACGAAGCTCTGCTTCTATTGCCGCTAATTTCCTTAATTGCTGCCGCAACAATATATATTGGCGGTTTACCGGTTCATCCTCTTCAAAGGCATTATTTTTTTTGCCAACAATAGAATCCAGCAGGCTTTCCATATCTATTTTCTTACGGGGGATAAACCATTCCAGGTCTTTTGCAGAATCGGCAGTAAGGCCGCCCCATACTTTGTTACCATAAGCGAAAAACTGGGCAGTGAGTAACATTTCTATGTGGGGAATAGCGGTATCTCCGGGTTTCAAGCCGGTGTCGCTTACCAGCAGTGTATCGGTGAGCACTTGCAGATCTGGGGTGATCAGGCTACTATCCTTGATGCCATAAGCAGCATCGTTCTTCATCATATTAATAAAATTGCCGGCCTGTTCTGTGAGTCCGTCTTTGTTGATCCAGGCGTAGTGGAAATCCCGTTTGCGATAGAAGTTAAGGATATATTCATCGTAAGCATCGTAGGTTTTATGTGTTTGCAGGAAATTGATAACGTAATTACTATCGAGTGCCTGGTCAATATATGCCTGTTGGGTATAGTGTGTAGTATCTCTAACCTTCCTTTTCTTACGGGAGCCGCTTTGTTGATGGCAAGACGTAAAAATGATCAATGTTAGTAAGACCAATGTGGAGTAAAAACGCATGTTCATATTATGTAATGGATGTATTTATGATTAGCTAAATCAACATAAACAGTTATAGGGGGCGCAGGGCTATTATAGGGGTAAATGTATGAAATATATACACTACGGAAAATTACAGATACAGATCTTTATAAAAAGAAAAGCCCCTGAGCGGTGCTCAGGGGCTTTTAATATTTTCAGATGTGCCTATAATTTAATTTCTTCATCGTTGGCATCAAAGAAGCGATACTCGGTTAAGTGATAGTTGGAATCTGCTTTGATCTTTATCCATTTTTTATACTGGAAGTACCATTTCCATTGTTTGGAAACCAGGAACCCCTTAGTAAGATAAGCGTACAGAATAGGATGTACACGGATCATTAACCCTTTATGCTGATGGTTCAGCAGGTATTGCAGGTTTTTCTCTATGTCTTCGAGAATCAGCATGGAAGCGCCAATTTTTCCTGTTCCTCTGCAAGTAGGACAATCTTCCGCCACAGAAATAGTAATCTCAGGTTTTACCCGTTGGCGGGTAATTTGCATGAGGCCGAATTTCGATATCGGTAAGATGGTATGTTTTGCCCTGTCTTGCGCCATAAATTTCTCCATGGCTTCGAAGATGGCTTTTTTGTTTTCCGGCAGTTTCATATCAATGAAGTCAATGATAATGATTCCACCTAAGTCGCGGAGGCGAAGCTGCCGGGCAATTTCGGCGGCGGCTTCCAGGTTAGAGGCCAGGGCGTTTTGCTCCTGGTTGTTGCTGGAGCTTTTATAGCCGCTGTTCACGTCTACCACATGGAGGGCTTCCGTAGCTTCAATAATGAGGTATACGCCGCTGTCGAGGTTCACGGTTTTACCGAAAGAAGCCTTTACCTGGCGGGTAATGCCATAGTTATCGAAAATAGGAGATCCGTTATTATAATAGTTAACGATATCAGACTTTTCCGGCGCTATCTTTTGGATATACGTTTTGGTATCTGCGAATATATTTTTATCGTTAACCACTATGCGGTTAAAGCTCTCATTGAGCAGATCGCGTAATATACTGGTGGTTTTTGTTTGCTCGCTCAGGATCTTCTGCGGGGCTTGGGCTCCGCTGAGGTTGGTCTGGATATTTTTCCAGGTTTGAACGAGGGTAGTCAGATCCTCGTGTAATTCTGCTGTTTTCTTTCCTTCTGCAGCGGTGCGTACAATCACCCCAAAGTTGGGTGGTTTGATCGCTTCCACAATTTTTTGCAATCTTTTTCTTTCTTCGGAAGAGTGGATTTTTTTAGAAACCGCAACAATATCATTAAAGGGTGTTAACACTATAAATCTTCCGGGTAAAGAAATTTCGCAGCTAAGGCGTGGGCCTTTAGAAGAAATGGGTTCTTTCAGAATTTGTACGAGGATGTTAGGTTTACCGCCCAGTACATCCGTAATTTTACCGGTCTTTACTATTTCCGGCTCATTTTTAAATTTAGTGAAATCAAATCCATCGGGCGTTTTATCGCTGATGGCCATTGAAGTAAATTTAAGAATGGAGCGGATATAAGGGCTAAGATCCGTGTAATGTAAAAAGGCATCTTTTTCAAAGCCTACGTCGACAAATGCAGCGTTTAAGCCGGGTATCAGTTTTTTCACCTTACCCAGGTACAAATCACCTACTGCGAAGTTAGGATTGCCACTTTCGTGATGTAATTCTACTAGCTTCTTATCTTCCAGTAACGCAATTTCCACCCCTGTGGGAGCCGCATTTATAATAAGTTCCTTATTCAAGCGTCCAAAATTTTAACCTTTAAAACTTCACCTTTTATGCTATGCACACGGCTATTTAAGAACAGCTTACTGCATACCAAAACAATAGCTCACCATAAAGTTAGCGTATTCTTCACGTTAGTGATGATGGATTGCTTAAGGGTTCAGCGATCACTGCAGGTAATGTCCGGAGAATTCTATTGCGGGATCTATGGAAACAACCTGCATGACTATAGCAATTTAAGAAGTAAATGCTAGAATCATGCAGGATATATGAAAATTTTTATCCGACCACCGCCTCGGTAGCATACCTGATTAGTATAAATGGCGGGAAACTGGAGTAATTATTTCTTCTTACTTTTATGCCGGTTCTTTCTCAGTCTTTTTTTACGCTTGTGAGTAGCAATTTTATGTCTTTTTCTTTTCTTACCGCAAGGCATACGCTGATACGTTTTTAAATGATTGAAAAATAATATTATTGAATATTTTTGATATAGCTATCTATCTCTTTCTTCAGTTCGGGATCGGTCATGAACGATTTGCTTTTCTCAAACAGTTCGATCGCTTTCTGCTTATCTCCTTTGCTCCTATATGACTCTGCCAGTACAAACCATACTTTCGCATTATCAGGATGTGTCTTTACCACGCCTTCCAGTCGTTCTATAGCCTTATCGTATTGACCGGAGGTAATAGCAAGATTCGCCAAGGTAACCTGGGCATCTATATTATCCGGATGCGTTGCTACTACTTCTCTCAGTTTTGCCACACCTGTCATTGGCTCACCGGTGTTCATGTACACCATGGCCTGTGATATTTTAAGTGTGTCGTTTGCCGGATTTAGCTGTATTGCCTGATCAAATAAGGCAATGGCTTCTTCGGCTTCCCATTTTGCTACACGCGGATCATCTGTATGCTGCAAGTGGGCCAAAAATAAATTGGCTGCAAAGGTGAGGCTTTTTTCGGAATTTTCCAACTTAGCGGCTTCGCCAAGGTAATAGGCGGCTACGGGCAGCTGGTTTAGGCTGTCCCAAGTACTGTACAATTGGTGGTATGCCGCGATCTGCTGGGCTTTTACATCCCCGCGGACCACATTTGTTTCAACTGTATTAACCTGTAAAAGTTTATCAGCAGGAATTTTCCCCTTGGCTGCAGCTAGCAGTTCAGAGAAGGCAATAGGTTCTACATCCTGTCCACCCTGCATAGGGGCGGCAGATGACATAGGCTTCTTTTCTGACCGGGGCACAGTACGGCCAAAGGTGAATAATATCACCAATAGTGCTACCGCAGCACCCACCAGAAGAACTTGTGATTTTTGCATCGCCTAAATTATTAGGCTGCAAAACTAAGAACTTTTGAGCTTCTTTACCTCAGCAACAAATTCTTTTGAAGGTTTAAATGCCGGAATAAAGTGCTCGGGGATCTCCACAGCTACGTTCTTCTTGATGTTACGTCCAATTTTGGCGGCTCGTTTCTTGGTAATAAAGCTTCCAAACCCACGGATATAAATATGTTCTCCGTTAGCCAGTGCTTCTTTTACCTCTTTAAACATAGCCTCCAGTGTGACTAATACATCAACTTTGGGGATGCCGGTTTTTTCAGCAATGTTGTTAATTAAATCAGCTTTTCTCATATAAAAGCGAGAGGATTACTTTACTCTCAAAGTTAATTTAAAAATTCTAATTGCTGAATTTTAAGCAAATAAATTTTATCATTTTTTCTTATAAATGGTATTGGCAATAATTTATATTTATTTGCAGCCCGGAAAATGGGGGTATTTGTTGTACTTAATAGGGAAAAGTACAGCATTTGCCATATCAATATACTAAATAATTTTATTAAACTAATATATAAATGATCTCAGCCCCTCAATTTTTTACCGAAAAATTACTGGAATGGACCCGGGAAGCCAATACCCGCAACATGCCCTGGAAAGGGGAAAAAGATCCATATAAAATTTGGCTGTCTGAAATAATCCTGCAGCAAACCCGTGTAGAGCAAGGCTGGTCCTATTATGAGCGCTTCATTCGGCAGTATCCAACCGTTACTCAACTGGCAGCGGCCCCGGAAGAAGAAGTGTTCCGCCTATGGCAGGGATTGGGATATTACGCCCGCTGTAAAAATATGCTCTCGGCCGCCAGGGAAATCACCCAAACCTATAATGGCAGGTTCCCAGATCAATACCTCCAGATCAAAGCCCTCAAAGGCATAGGTTCTTATACAGCCGCTGCTATCGCCTCTTTCGCTTTTAACCTCCCTTACGCTGTGTTAGATGGCAACGTGTTCCGTGTACTATCCCGTTATTTCGGTATTGATACGCCAATAGACAGCACCGCCGGCAAAAAGGAATTCGACAAACTGGCCCAGGAACTCCTACCGGCCAATCTTTCAGCACGCTATAACCAAAGCATCATGGACTTTGGCGCCGTAGTATGCAAGCCGCGGCAACCGCTATGCGACGATTGCCCCCTGCAAAAAAAATGCGTAGCCTATCACCAACAACTCATTTCCCTGCTGCCCGTGAAAACAAAAAAGCTGCAGATTAAAAAAAGATATTTTAATTATCTCCTGGTTAATTACCAGCAAGGTACCTACATCCGGAAAAGAACCGCGAACGATATCTGGCAAAACCTCCACGAGTTCATACTTATAGAAACGGCAGGACCTACGGATATTACGGCACTGCAACAATCAGATGATTTTAAGAAGATCTTCGGAAAAACGCCTTTCGAAATAGACAGGGTATCGGCCCCTTTCAAGCAACAACTTACCCATCAAACCATCCATAGCCAATTTATTACACTGTTGGTACAACAAGCGCCAGCCCTCCCGGAATATACCCTGGTAGCGGCCAACCGCCTTCACCAATATGCCTTCCCGAAAACAATCACCACCTTCCTGGAAAGCAATCATTTACAATTATTTTGAATCAAACATATTGAAATAAAAAATATACATACCCCGCTAAACCACTTCAGTGAAAGTTGCTAATGCTAAAATCTGCCTTAACCGGCTGCCAGTAAGAAATTTTTCACTGTCGATTGGAAAAAAATATTAACTTTAAGAAGGTTGTTTATTTATTAAAAGAAGAACTTTTTAACAATAGACTAAAAAAACCTACAACTATGAGAGGTGTTAATAAAGTAATCCTGATAGGCAATTTGGGCAGAGATCCGGATGTACAGTTTCTGGAAGGGAATATTGCAGTGGCCAAATTCTCGCTGGCCACCACTGAAACATTTAAGGACAGAGCAGGCAAGCTCATTTCTCAAACAGAATGGCACACTGTAGTGCTATGGCGGGGACTGGCCGAATTGGCACAGAAATACCTCCACAAAGGCAGTCTTGTTTATATTGAAGGACGCTTGCGCACCCGTAGCTGGGAAGATAAGGAAGGCAATAAAAAATTTGCCACTGAAGTTGTAGGAGACAACCTGGTTATGCTGGACAAACGCATGGACCTCAACAACCAAGATCACCCCGTACCTCACCATAGCGGCACAGGTTCCGGCAGTGGAGATACTTATCCTGGCATGGAAATACCCCCTTCACTGAATGAACCGGCAGACGATTTGCCATTCTAGTAACAAAAATATTAAGTTTTGAACGTTGGTAATCCCATATAGGGACATTACTTATATTTGCGTGCAGGGAAAGGAATTCTATGAATGACTTTCCCCATTTTTGATTTTTTACATCAAAGTTGAACATCTTGGGTATCCTTTTGGCAAGCACCGTATCCTGTTTTTTACAAGCCAGCGCACCTATCGCCACCCCTAACGTGGTGGTGTTTCTGCTTGTTATTTTCATTCTGCTGCTGCTTACCTTCATTGTATCCGGAGCAGAAGTCGCTTTCTTTTCCTTAAACCATAAGGATCTAAATGTGCTAAAAACCCGTCAGAACGCTTCCGGAAAACTGATCACCAAACTACTGGAAAAACCCAAATCGCTGCTCGCCTCCCTGCAGATAGCCGGCATATTGCTGATGATCGCCTTTATTATGATCACCAACTATCTCATTACGCAGATGGAAGACTTGCAAACATTACCCGTTATTTCCCTGGTAGTACGCATTTCCGCTATCTGCCTGGTACTCCTTTTCTTCGGACAGATACTCCCCCGCGTGTGGGCAGCCCAAAACAATATCCGGTTCGCTACCTATTTCGCCTGGTTTGTGAGCATCATCCACGCTACCATGGAACCAGTAAGCGACTTCTTTGTAAGCCTCAGCGGCAGCATAGAAGCCCGCCTGTTTCACCGCGGCAGCGGCCCCGTTAACTACCAGGAAATTGATGAGGCCATCGAAATGAGCGTAGACCCTACCGCTTCCCAGGAAGAAAAAAATATTCTGAAAGGCATCCTCAAATTCGGTAACATCACTGTAAAACAGATTATGCGCGGCCGGTTAGACGTGAACGGCGTAGAATACGACAGCTCCTTCAATGATATTGTTAAAAAAGTAGCCGACCTGCACTACTCCCGCCTACCAGTTTATAAAGATAACCTGGACAGCATCGTGGGAGTAATCCATACCAAAGACCTGCTCCCCCACCTTGATAAAGGCAACAGCTTCGACTGGCATGAGGTAATGCGCCAGCCGTTCTTTGTACACGGACACAAACTCATTGAAGACCTGCTCTCTGAATTCCAGAGCCGCCGCATGCATTTTGCCGTAGTGGTAGACGAATTTGGCGGCACCTCCGGCATTGTTACCCTGGAAGATATCGTAGAAGAAGTGATCGGAGATATTAAAGATGAATTTGATGAAGAAGAATTCAACTTTACCAAAGTCGATAACTTTACCTATGTTTTTGAAGGCAAAACCATGCTGAACGATGTTTGCCGTATCATGAACATTCCGGGGGAAACGTTTGAACCGGTAAAAGGAGAAAGTGATTCCCTCGGCGGCCTTATCCTGGAGCTGGCCGGAAAATTTCCGGAAGACAATAGCGTTATTAATTATAATAATTATGATTTCACTGTGCTGGAGGTAAATAAAATGCGTATCCAGAAAGTACAGGTAACCATCAGGCCTGATGCCGCTGAAGTATAGCGCCTGCTAAATAAAAGAAAAATGCCGATTGTAAAAGGTAAGCTGCTTGTCATTATTTCCCTGCTTACGCTCCTGCTTGCCGCCTGTGAAAATGTTCCCACACCTAAGCCCAGAGGCTATTTCCTGGTAAAATTTCCGGAAAGGAAATATCGCACCTTTGATATGCCCGGCTACCCGTACACCTTCGAATATCCGGTGTATGCCAATATAGTAAAAGACACCTCCTTCTTTGGGGAAGCGCCGGAAAATCCCTACTGGATCAACGTAGATTTCCCCTCTCTCGACGGAAAAATCTATATGAGCTATAAGATCATTGGCCCGGCTAACTCATTCCGTAAACTGGTGGACGATGCCTTTAAAATGACTTATAAACACACCTACAAAGCCGAATACATTGATGAAAATACCATCCATACACCTAATCAGGTATATGGTACTTTTTATGAAGTAGGCGGCAATGCGGCCTCTTCCAAACAATTTTTTGCCTCAGACTCTACCCAGCACTTCCTTCGCGGGGCGCTCTACTTCGACGTTACGCCCAATGCCGACTCCCTGGCGCCAGTATATAAGTTCCTGGAGCAAGATATGTGGCATATGGTGGAAACCCTTCGCTGGAGATAAGCCAGTAATGCCGTAACTTTGTGGTCTAAATAAGACGCCTGAGTATACCAGGAAAAAGACCAATTTCCGATGATCATCATTGACGATAAATACATTAGTGACGAAGTAATTGAAGAGCAATTCGTATGCAACCTGTCGGCTTGCAAGGGCGCTTGTTGCGTAGCGGGTGATTGCGGCGCTCCGCTGGATAAAACAGAAGTAAAAACCCTAAAAAAGATCTATCCAAAAATCAAATCTTATCTCCGTGAAGATGGTATACAGGAAATAGAACATACTGGTACCAATACCATAGATGATGAATACGGATACGTAACACCGATTGTAAATAAAGGGATCTGTGCATACGCTACCATCGACGACCATGGCACTGTAAGCTGCGGCATCGAAAAGGCTTACAACGACGGTGTAGTGGATTTTAAAAAACCTATCTCCTGTCACCTGTACCCTATCCGCATCAAAAAATACGAATCGTTCGAAGCGGTTAACTACGATCGCTGGGACATCTGCAAACCTGCCTGTAAAAACGGAAAAGCACTGCAAGTACCAGTATACCGGTTCCTGAAAGATGCCCTGATCAGAAAATACGGCACGGAATTTTATGAAGTGCTGGATAAAATTGCCAGAAAACAACACCTTTAATGTTGGGAGATAGCTGTTTACTACTTGATTAGTGAACTATTTGGTACCTACCGGATGTTATTCTGTAGAACTAATAGCTAATTCCCAAACAATGCTTAACTATCTTTAATCAGGAATTTCGTTTGCTTATGCATCAATTAGCCTCTACATTTCTGGAAGAAAGCGAGAAAAAAGCGTCTGATCTGGGCCACCGGCAGACGATCAATTTCAATATAGGTAAATACAATACCGCCGTAAAAACCGGAAAACAACAATTTACGGATTTACCTATTGCGAGGGAAAGGGCCAAGAATATAAAATGGAGAGCTATTGAGCATCTGGATCACCACCTGGAAGAATTTGAACAAAACTTTACCCGCCGTGGAGGGAAAGTGATCTGGGCAGAAACGGCCGAACAAGTGCAACAAGAAATACTGGCCATCTGCAAAGCCAAACAATGCAAAAGCATTGTGAAAAGCAAATCCATGGCTACTGAAGAGGTGCACCTCAACGCCTTTATGGAAAGCAATGGCATTGAATGCGTGGAAACAGACCTTGGAGAATATATCCAGCAACTGGATGGAGAACCTCCTTACCATATAGTTACACCAGCCATGCATAAAAGCAAGGAAGATGTAGCCCGCCTGTTTGCAGAAAAACTGGGCACCGACCCCGGACTAACTCCGGAACAACTCACCCTGGTGGCCCGTGAAAAGCTCCGGCATAAATACCTGGATGCAGAAATCGGCATCACCGGCGCCAACTTTATCATTGCCGATACCGGCTCTATAGCCGTTACCGAAAACGAAGGTAATGCCCGTCTTACTACTGCATTTCCTAAAACACATATTGTACTGGTAGGCATCGAAAAAGTATTGCCTTCTATTACAGACCTGGGCCTTTTCTGGCCGCTGCTGGCTACCTATGGTACTGGTCAGCAGGTAACCGCATACAATAGCATTTTCAGCGGCCCCCGTCAGGAAGGAGAAACAGATGGCCCGGAAGAAATGTATGTGATCCTTATGGACAATGGCCGCAGCAACATTCTCCAGGACACAGTAGCCCGCGAAAGCCTTTACTGCATCCGCTGCGGCTCCTGCCTCAACGCCTGCCCCGTATATAAAAATATCGGCGGACACACCTACGCTGCTACCTATAGCGGCCCTATTGGCTCCGTTATCACACCTCACCTGAAAGGGATGGATTCGTATATGCATCTGAGTTTTGCCTCGTCCCTCTGCGGCAATTGCACAGAAGTATGCCCAGTACGCATTAATCTCCACGAACTATTGTTGCACAACCGTCAAAAAGCGGTAGAGGAAAATTTTACTTCCGGTGGGGAGAAATTCACCTGGTTTGTATGGAAACAGGGCTGCAGCAGCCGAAGGATGATGAATATGGCCGGAGGCAAAATGAAGAATTTCTTCTTTCGCAGGTTCTTTGCCAAAAGCTGGGGAGAAAACCGGGAACTGCCGGTTTTTGCAGCAAAATCCTTTAATCAGCAATGGAAGGAAAGAAATAAATAAACCCTCAGAACTATTTCGCAGAAAATTTCACCTTTACTTTTATTTTAGTGGGCTTCTTGTCTGAAGCAGGAAGCCACACCGGACCTTCTTTCACTACGCGGATGGCTTCCGCATCGCAAGCCTCATTGAGATGGTGGATCACCTTAAAATCCTCCAATTTCCCATCGGGCATTACGGTAAAGGATATACGCACTATACCGGCGTATTGGTTACCCGGGTTAGCGGTTTTAGTTTGCAGGTAACGCTCATATGCGGCCTCCCCTATAGCGGGCATAGGCGCCCGGTAAGGCATATCTATTTCCACATTATCCTTATCCACATTTACTCCTGCTACCTTGCCTTCCAACATATGTACTACCTGTAGGGAATCTGCACGGTAGCTAAACCGGTTACGGGTTTCATCGCGAAGCATTGCTGTTATTACCTGACTGTCTTTCAATGCAGGTAGGGACCTTTTTTCTATCCGGGAATATTTCTCCGGAGCTACTACAGTAAAACTATAATCATACCCATCATCGGCTGCTGTATCGGCAGTAACACCTTGCACAGGCTTCTTAGCGGCAAGCAATGGCGTTATTTTTTTCTCCGGTTCTGCCGGGGCAGACAATGCCGGTACGGGCTTAGGAACCGTTACCAGTTTTGCTTTCTCCTTTGGCTGTACAGCAGCAAGGGATGGCAGAGCGTTTTTATCTTCTTGATGAAAAGAAACCGTATCTACTGCTACAGGAGCAGAAAGGGGCAGCCTACTGGCAATAACAGGTTTTTTTTGTGTTTGATGAAGATACCATCCGGCAGAAAACATCAGTAATAAAATAGCTGCCACCGCCGCTATACGGTAATATAATGAGCGTACTTTTCCTTTCCGGGCAACAATAGCAACAATGGCCTCCTCTTCGGCAGAAGCCACCCTGGCAGCCAAACGGGCCGCCAGGTCGTCCTGATTAGCCCGCTGATCCGGCATAGCCTGTCCGTACCCTTCCAAGGCATCTGCCAGGAAAGGGTCGTCCAACGCCTGCTTTTCCAGCGTGTGCATGTTCTTATCCTCTAATTCACCTGTAAGGTACCTACGGATAAGACTAGCTAATTCTTCCGGTTTTATATGTGGCCGCTTGTCAGACATATTGTTCCATGCATATTTTCAGGTTGCGCTTACCGTTCTGTATATAACTTTTTACTTTATTCATTTCATAACCGGTGATAACGCTTACTTCCCTGTAGCTCTTCTCTTGCAAATAAAACAGCTCTACGCTTGTTTTTTGTTCTAACGGCAAGGTATCCAAACACTTCTCCATACTGCGGAGGTTTTCTTCCAGGATAGCACCGTCCCCATGATGCCCAATTTCTTCATTTTCCATAACGGGGTGGTCATCTATAGATACCTGTCTGGATTCTTTATTTTTCATGGCCCGGAGCTTCATTAAGCAATAGTTCCGGGCAAGCACATGGAGCCAGCTCTTAAAATTCTGAACTTCATATTGTTTGAGCTTGCCGATCAGCTCTTCAAAGATCTGCATCACCGCATCTTTACTGCCGTCTTCATCAAAATATTTAAGGCAAATTCCGTATACCAGGTTCATATACCGCTGGTAAAGGGCGGCGAGATAATCTAACTGGCCGGTAGTTTTATACGTTCCGATCAGCCAGGCATCATCTGCCTCCTGCATCATATTTTGCTGAATAAAAGACGACAAGCGGTTTACTGTTCCTTTAAAGTGTTATGAATTCATTTTCAATCAGACAATACTATCATTTTTTTTTGAATGTTGGTCTGCTAAAAAAGAAAGCACCGGGAAAATGAACCCAGTGCTTTACAAGAAGTTATTCTTTGGTTATGGCTAAAAGCTAGTGCCTGAAATGGCGCATACCTGTCATTACCATTACCATATCATGCTGTTTGCAGTATTCGATGGAATCGTTGTCTCTCACGGAGCCACCAGGCTGGATCACCGACGTAATACCATGCTCATGTGCAATGGTTACACAATCATTGAATGGGAAGAAAGCATCGGAAGCCATCACCGCACCTTTCAGGTCGAAATTAAACTGCCCTGCTTTTTCTATAGCATGGCGCAGTGCATCGATACGAGACGTTTGGCCGCAGCCTTTACCAATCAATTGTTTATCTCTTACCAAGGCAATAGCGTTGGATTTCAGGTGCTTACATACAATATTGGCAAATTCCAGGTCGCTTCTTTCTGCAGTGGTAGCCGGACGGGCGCCTACCTCATTCCATTCTTTATAGTTGCCATTATCGCTGTCTTGCAACAATACGCCGTTCAGTACATTCTTGAACATGTATTTGCTCTTCACCGGCTGCTTTTGTTCCAAAAGGATACGGTTTTTCTTTGCCTGCAGCACGGTTAATGCATCTGCGTCGAATCCTGGCGCAATGAGGATTTCAAAGAAGATTTCGCTGATAGACTCGGCAGTGGCTTTATCTATCACCTGGTTGGTAACGAGTACCCCACCAAAAGCGCTTTCTTTATCTCCTGCCAATGCGGCTTCCCAGGCTTCCTTCAGCGTATCGCGGGAAGCAATGCCACAAACATTGGTATGCTTGATTACAGCGAAAGTAGTAGCAGAAAACTCCTGGATTAGCTGACAGGCTGCATCTACGTCTACCAGATTATTAAAGGATAATTCCTTACCATGTAATTTATTAAAGATCTCATCCAAGTTACCATAATAAACCCCGCGCTGGTGTGGATTCTCTCCGTAGCGGTTTACCTGCCCTTCCTGTACAGACAGCTGGAAATAATCTCCGGGCTCATTATTCAGGAAATACTGGGAGATCGCTACGTCGTAGTTCGCACAGATTTCGAAAGCTTTAGCAGCAAAGCCCCTGCGCTCTTCAATAGTGGTAGCGCCATTATTTTCAGTTAATACCTTTTCCAGATCGGCGTACTGATTTTTGGAGGCCACAATCACTACATCTTTATAGTTCTTACCAGCCGCACGTATCAGGGAAACACCACCGATATCAATTTTCTCAATAATAGTTTGTTCTACTGTAGTGCTCTTCACCGTTTCCTCGAAAGGATACAGGTCTACGATCACCAGATCTATTTCCGGAATCTGGTATTCTTTTAATTGTTCCAGATCCTGCGGATTATCGCGACGGGCCAGGATGCCACCAAATACCTTCGGGTGCAGGGTTTTAACGCGTCCGCCTAAAATAGACGGGTAAGCGGTCAGGTCTTCCACAGCAACGCAGTTAACCCCCAGTTCCTCTATAAACTTCTGAGTACCACCGGTAGAATAAATTGTAACACCTTGCTCACCTAACTTTTTAACAATGTTCTCCAGGTTATCTTTATAGAAAACGGAGATCAAAGCGGATTTAATTTGCTTTTGCATGAATGGAAAACATTAGAAATTAATAACATAGGGTCCCTGATCCGGAACCGAAAAGAAGAGCAAAGTTAACATCTAACAATCATTTTTCCATTTTATACCCTACAAGGAACAAATATTTTGGGAGATAAAGCTGAAACTGCTAGTTTTACATTTGCTATTTTTTAGCTATAAAATTGCTTTGTAACCTGTTTCCCAGTTAAAAAATCATCCCTATATGAAAAGAAACGCATTATTGCTTCTCTTGATGCTATGCTCTTTTATAAACGCAAAAGCTCAAGAAGAAAACGGCGTGTATAAAAATGTACTGACTTATGCCAACAACGCTACGTTGGCAAATGGCATTAAGATCAAAACAAATTTACCTTTTACCAGTTGGTCCCAGATGCCTACTATTATCATTGAAGGATATACTTTGGGAAGTGCAAGGCCAATAGGGCTGGTCATCAGCTACTACATAGACGGCACATCCACACAGATGCTGGCCTCTTCTTTCGGAGCTTACACGCCGCCGCTATATCTTGCCAACGAAAACGGTAAGGTGGTCATCTTTATGGATAGCAAAGAATATTACTTACGCTTCGGATTAAGGGCCTTTGCAAAGGGCATGTCTCTGGATGTGGCGGCTAGCTATGATGGCTGGAGCGTTGCTGATGAGCCACTTACAGGTTCCAACAAAGTACAGATCAATTATATCAATCAATTCGGGGGAGCAGTATTGTTTGCCAACAATGGCATTTGGAATGAGCAAGGCAATGTAGGTATTGGCACTACAAATCCCGGTCAGCACAAACTGGCTGTAGAAGGCACCATCGGAGCACGGCGGATTAAAGTTACCCAAACCAATCCATGGCCGGATTATGTTTTCAGTGATAACTACTCACTTCCATCCCTGTATGAAACGGAACAATACATTAAAGCACACCAGCACTTGCCAGCCATGCCTTCTGCCAAAGAGGTAGCAACCAACGGGCTGGATCTGGGAGAAATGAACCGCCAACTACTGGAAAAAATGGAAGAGATGACCTTGCATATGATCAATATGCAAAAGAAATAGATGAGCTGGATAAAAAGCTACAGAATAACATTAAAGGAAAGTAATTCCCAACCAGTAACGGCAATAAACATACGTTTACATTGTTTCATCCGGGCCTAACGCGCGTCTGGCCCGGATGTATTAAGCACTACTGCAGCTCCTTCACAAAGGCGCCCTGCTCTCCTATTACATAATAAGGCTGCTTCATGGCTTTACAAGCTGCCTTCCATTTTTCTATCGTGCGAACATGGTTGCCGGCAGCGAAAATAAGTAACTGATAATCATAAAAGTCTGTCAGCCGTTTAATCTGTATGCGGGCATCATTAGTAATTAGTATATAATTCGTTTTCAGTTGGTGTAATGGCGCTATAGTAGGCAAAGCGCTGTCTATTATCAGCAGCCGCTTACCACCAAAACTGATACAACGGCCGTACTGTTGAAGGCCGGGTAACGTTGCCGCCTGTACACCCATTTCTTTTCTGGCCAATTGCAGGGTAGCGGCCCACGTAGATGCCCATACACTGTCGTTGCCTGTAAACTGCACCTTGTTGCCGGCTATTGCATCGATTGCCGTATATCCGGCAAGGTTATAAACAACCAGTTTGTGCTGGGCATGTATCAGCACACTGCGATACCCTGTTGCCATGATACAGCCCCATAAACAACCCAATGCCCATAAAGCGCCGGGGCGCCACTGCTCCATGCGCCATAAGGCGATACCTACAATAAAGCCATAAAGCAATACCGTTGGTAATAACGGGCAATGAATATCCCCAATCAGGGCATAGGGCAAAGTGCCGATCCATTTTACAGCGTTGTTCATCCCCATAATAAGGTACTTTAACCCAATGCCCATCCAGGTAGCAGGCCAGGGAAAGGGAGACAACAGCAACAGGATCACTTCTCCATAAATAACGACAGTAGATAAAGGCACCGCCACCAGGTTAGCCAACAGAAAGTAGGTGGGAAACTGGTGAAAGTAAAATAAGCTTACAGGCGTAGTTAATAGCTGGGCGGCCAGGGAAAGTGCCACCATTTGCCATAGCCAATCGCCCCACCTGCGGGAAGGTTCCCAGAGCTGGTAAATAGGATGATAAAACAGTAAGATACTCAATACAGCCAGGTATGATAATTGAAACCCAGCATCGAGCATCAGCGGAGGATTGTTCCATAACAGCACAGCAGCCGACGCAGCCAGCATGTTGAAGGTATTACTATGTCGGCCGGGTAATAAACGTACCAATGTAATGCCGGTAAACATAACGGCTGCACGAAGTACAGAGGCAGCCGCCCCTGTAAGGAGGGTAAATCCCCAAAGCACCAGCAAGATCACCGCTACTTTTACAAAATCTGCCCACCGTTTTGCCGGCAGCCATTTGAGCAGCCACAATAGTGTGCCGTATAATAACGCCAGGTGCATACCAGAAATAGCAATAACATGTACAATGCCGGTGTTACTATATCCCTGCACTACTTCGGGATCAAGATCCAAACGGTACCCTATTAACAAGGCTTCGGCCATACCGGCTTCAGCTCCCTTGCCTATATATCGCTTCAGAATATGCAAACAACCGTCACGAATCTTTAGCAATGTTTGCTCCCACTGCCAATAAGGAGAACGGGGAAGCAGATAGTAAGTTCCCTGCTGTAGGTACAATTGATGATACAATTGCTGGCTGGCACAATATTGCGCATAATCGAAGCTACCAGGATTTCCACCGTTTTTGATAGCGAAAGGCTTTTGACGGGTAATTATCCGGTCGCCATACCCAAGAGAAGGCATTGCGGCGCCTTTCGCCAGATAAAGCAATAAATGGCCTTTAACGGCCATCCATTGTCCATGATGATACAACGCTAACACTTTTGCCGTTGTTTTCCAGGAACGGCGTTTTTCCTCCAATGGTGATGCCAGCTGCAATAAATAGCTGCTGCTGTTTGTTGCTTCACCAGCAAAAAAACCGGGTTGATGCTGCTCATTGCTTTTGTGCCACAAAAAAGCCCCAATACTAATAAGCAGCAGATGTAAGCAAACGCCCGATATCCAGGCTCCCGAAAAGCGCCACTGTAAAGGTAATACACGAAAAATCGCCAGGCCGCACAAAGAGAGGATCAGGGCAAACGCCCATCCCGGAAGTGCCAGGGAAAAATAATATTGCAGGATCATGCCACTAAACAAAGGCACAACAATACGAAGCATCGGCGCACGCTTCCAGTACCTGGCAACAAACAAGGAGGATTCAAATAACATAAAGGGCTAACATTAGTTAGCTAACCTAACATTTAATATCAATCACGATGTTTTAGGATTGTTAAATAGCAGCATTTTTATGAATAATATCTGTATATGATATCTTGAAAACTTTCCATTCGGAAGCACAATTCAGGCAAAAAAGACGCTGAGTGCCTATTTAATAAAATATTACAAATCAATTATTAAAATATAATATATTTCCATATCTGTTATTGATTAGTTAACATCTCTTTTAAATATAATATTATTTGTAAACTGCATTACCGGTCACGCTATATGAATTGTATCAAGATTCAATAGTCGTGTCTTTAATGGTTATTTTGAGGGAAAAGAAGGAGCCTGATTTTTATCAGGCTCTGTTTATTTATAGCAATATCATTTCACATAAAAAAGCCCTCTAGTTCAATACTAGAGGGCTTTCCTGTCTTTTGTAAAAAATTTATTTACTCAGATACATGCTCTTTTCTTTGAACAGTTGTCTGAAATAAGGATCACGCAGATCTTTGATAAAGCGGATTGCCTCGCCGGTAGACTTCATTTCAGGGCCGAGCTCTTTGTTAACACCCGGAAATTTATTGAAAGAGAATACGGGTTCTTTAATTGCAAAACCAGTTAGTTTCTTTTCAATTTTGAAGTCCTGCAGCTTATTGGCACCTATCATTACTTTAGTAGCAATATTGAGATAAGGTACCTGGTAAGCTTTGGCAATAAATGGCGTGGTACGGGAAGCACGTGGGTTGGCTTCAATCACAAACACATTACCATCTTTAATTGCAAATTGTATATTAATAAGACCACGGATGTTTAATGCACGGGCAATCTTCTCGGCATAGTATTCCATAGTGGTTACTTCTATCGGAGAAAGATTAAAGGCAGGCAACAACGCATGGCTATCTCCACTGTGAATACCGGCTGGTTCAATGTGTTCCATTACGCCCATTACATGGAAGTCGGTACCATCAAAGATACCGTCTATTTCTGCTTCCTGGCAGCGGTCAAGGAAGTGGTCGATCAGGATTTTATTACCTGGCAGGTGTCTCAACAGACTCAATACAGATTCTTCCAGCTCCTCTTCGTTGATCACAATCCGCATACGCTGGCCGCCCAAAACATATGAAGGACGCACCAGTACAGGGTATCCTACTTCTTTGGCTACCTCAATGGCATCGTCTGTATTGTAGGCAGTACCATATTTAGGATAAGGAATACCCAATTCTTTCAGCATGTCGGAGAAACGGCCACGGTCTTCTGCAATATCCATATTATCGAAAGAGGTACCGATAATTTTCACCCCATTTGCTTCCAGGCGTTTGGCCAGTTTCAAGGCTGTTTGTCCGCCCAACTGTACAATCACGCCCTCTGGTTTCTCCAGTTCAATGATTTCCCAGAGATTTTCCCAGAACACCGGTTCAAAGTACAGTTTATCTGCCATATCAAAATCGGTAGATACTGTTTCGGGGTTACAGTTTACCATGATCGCTTCATACCCGCAATCTTGGATGGCTTGCAACCCGTGTGTGCAGCAATAATCGAACTCAATACCCTGACCAATCCTATTAGGACCGGAACCCAGCACAATGATTTTTTTCTTATCAGAAACCTCGCTTTCGTTTTCTGTATCGAAAGTAGAGTAGAAGTAAGGTGTTTTTGCTTCAAATTCCGCGCTGCAGGTATCCACCATTTTAAAGGTACGGGTAATGCCCAGCGCCTTACGTTTAGCGTATACTTCATCGTCATCGCAATCACCGAACAACACCGCCAGCTGTGCATCGGAGAAGCCCATTTTCTTGGCGTCTTTCAGCATTTCATCCGGAACGGTCTGGAGATCATATTCCAGCAGTTGTTTTTCCAGGTTTACGATATCTTGTATCTGATGCAGGAACCAACGGTCGATATAAGTTAACTGATGGATATGCTTTACTGATACGCCTGCCATCAAAGCATCTTTGATACGGAAGATACGGTCCCAGGTAGGGCGCTTTAATTTTTCGATCAGCTGCTCACTCTTGAGGAGGGATTTGCCATAGTAGCCCAGTCCCAGCGCATCGTTTTCGAGGCTCTGGCAAGCCTTCTGTAAGGCTTCCGGGAAAGTACGGCCAATGGCCATTACTTCACCTACAGATTTCATCTGAAGTCCTAAAGTATCGTCGGCGCCTTTAAACTTATCGAAGTTCCAGCGTGGCATTTTTACGATAACGTAATCCAATGCTGGTTCAAAGAAAGCAGAAGTTGTTTTGGTGATCTGATTCTCCAGTTCATCCAACGTATAGCCAATAGCCAGCTTAGCGGCAATTTTGGCGATCGGATAACCTGTAGCTTTAGAAGCGAGGGCAGAAGAACGGCTTACACGTGGGTTGATCTCGATGGCGATCAGCTCCTCATTTTCCGGATTGAGAGAGAACTGTACGTTACAACCGCCGGCGAAATTACCGAGGTCGCGCATCATCATCATTGCTTTGTTACGCATGTCCTGGAAAGCAGTATCGCTCAAGGTCATGGCCGGTGCCACAGTGATGGAGTCTCCGGTATGGATACCCATGGGGTCCAGATTCTCTACCGTACAGATAATAACTACGTTATCGTTTTTATCGCGCAGGAGTTCAAGCTCATATTCCTTCCATCCGAGCACGGCCTTTTCTACCAGTACCTCGTGGATCGGAGAGGCTTTCAAACCACGGTCCAGGGCTTCGTCCAGCTCATCTTTGCTGTGTACAAAGCCACCGCCGGTACCTCCCAGGGTAAAAGAAGGACGGATTACCAGCGGGAACCCGATTTCCTGTGCAAACTCTTTACCTTCCAGGAAAGAGTTGGCTGTTCTGGCAGGCGCCACCGGTATACCCAATTGGATCATCCACTGACGGAACTGTTCGCGGTCTTCCGCTTTATCAATGGCTTTAATATCTACTCCGATCAGGCGTACGTTGTTCTTTTCCCAGATACCCAGTTCATCCGCCTCTTTACAAAGGTTCAACGCTGTTTGTCCGCCCATGGTAGGCAATACGGCATCTATCTGGTTTTCTTCCAGAATCTGCTCAATGCTTTCCACGGTCAGTGGCAGCAAATAAACCTTATCGGCCATCATTGGATCCGTCATGATGGTGGCCGGGTTGGAATTAATCAAAATCACTTTAATTCCTTCTTCCCGCAGCGAACGTGCTGCCTGGGAACCAGAATAATCAAATTCGCAAGCCTGACCAATAATAATGGGTCCAGAACCGATAATGAGAACAGATTTGATAGATGAGTCTTTTGGCATTTTTGTAATCTATTGAAAATGAAAAACCAAATTGATTTTTCTGCCGTATGAGGGACCAAAAAAATCGTGCAAAGTTACGTGATTTGAGTATTATAACCAGCAATTAATTTTATTTACGTCCAGTTTTTTTGCAGAACGCATTAAATGTATTATCATTTATATATAATAAAAATGTTTATTTACTGGTATTTTATGAAGCGTACAGTATATCACCAGTTAACCGGTACACCCTTATTTATATTTTTATCCTGGAAGACATTACCGCAATAGCAGCTCCCATAATTGCAATCATGGCGAAAGCAGCCCCCAGGCTGGTAGCCTGCGCCACAAAGCCGATCAGCGGCGGGCCGAAAAGAAAGCCTAAATAACCGATAGTGGAAACAGTGGCAATAGCCATACCGGGAGGCAATACAGCAGACTTGCCAGCAGCGCTGTATACCAGCGGCACTACAGCAGACACGCCGGCTCCAACCAACATAAAACCCAATACCGAAGGAAGCAAATAAGGAAAAACAACGGCTGTCATTAACCCGGTAGCAGTTAGCACACCGCTTAACAACAACATTTTCTTGGGACCCAATCTGGTTGTGAAATGATCTGCTATAAAACGCCCGGAAGCCATAGTGCTCATAAACGCTGCATAACCGGCGCCTCCCAGGGCTTCTTTTACCTGTATCACCCGCCGGAAATACACTCCGCTCCAATCGAACATAGTCCCCTCACATATCATAGAGCACATCGCAATAATCCCCAGGGTGAACAAAAAGCCATCCGGCTTTCCGAATAACGATCGGGTGCTGTTTTCATTTGGCACCTTCGCTACAATGCGGTTCATCGTAAATAATATGATACTCCAGGCAATAGCTGTGATCAGCAGAAAATGATACAAGGGCGCTACATGTAATCCCGACATGGCAATACCGATGGCTGCTCCGGTAAAACCAGCTACGCTCCACAAACCATGAAAAGAGGCCATAATAGAACGGCTGTATATGGCTTCTACCCCTACAGCCTGCGTATTAACCGCCACATTGGCCAGATTGCCGAAAAAACCGAAGAAAAAGAGAAAGAGGATCAGTTCCCACGAAGTATGCGCCAAGCCAAGCACCGGTAACACCGCTGCATAAGCTACCGATGCCAGTACCAATACCTGTCTGCTGCCATACCGGGATATCAGTATCCCGGAAATAGGTAGAGAAATCACCGAACCTACCGGCAAGGCCAATAACACACTTCCTAACCCAGCATCATTCAAATGTAATGCCTGCTGGATATCCGGAATCCGGGAAGCCCAGCTGGAAAAACACAACCCAGTCAGAAAAAATAAAGCGCTTACGGCAATACGTATCGTTCGTTTATTCATTACCGCTATCGATAAATCCTGTAACATCTTCGTCAGATAAATTTAAATGGTCAGATTACCTGTATTCCCAGGTTGATATATGGTGTTAATAAAGGCAGGTCGGGGTTATCGGTAATAATTGTATCCAGTCCCGTAATATCGCATACTTTAAAAGGTTCTGCGGTGCCCATTTTATCGCTGGTGGCCAACGCTATGGTTTTATTGGCCGCTTGCACCATCACGCTTTTTACGTCTGCTTCTCCCAGATCCAGCCCGGTTACGCCGGCGTCGGGATGCAAACTGCAAATGCCCAGGAAACAAATATCAGCCCGTAACTTTTCCAGCATACGAATGGTATCCATACCTCCAGCCGTTTGTGAATCCTTTCCTATGAGTCCACCGGTAAAAATCACTTCTATAACAGGATGTTCTACCAATGTAGCTACTATGGGCACGCTGTTAGTAATAACAGTGATGTGCAGGTTGGGCGGAAAAAGCCTGGCCAGTGTGAGCGTGGAAGTTCCTCCGTCTAATATGATCGTTTGTCCGTTGTGGATATAATCCAACGCCTTACGGGCAATTCGTTTTTTATCGTCTTCGTGGTATTGTATACGCTCTTTAAATGAATACGGGTTAGGTGAATGCGGAATAGCCCCTCCCCTCACTTTAATCAGCTGGCCGTTTTGTGCCAGGGATTCCAGATCTCTCCGCACCGTATCTTCCGATACCTGCAGATCGCTGCTCAAATCTGCCTGTAACACTTTATGGTCTGTTTGCAGCTTTTTAAGAATGTAATCCAATCTTTCCTCTTTCAACATGGTTTGCCATTTTGTGCAATATTATGTAATAATATGCCATATTATGCAAACTATTGCATAAATTTGCATAAAACAGCAAAATATGGCAAGAATTGCAATCGACATGGACAATGTAATGGCCGACCTTACCCAACATTTGCTACGGGTATACGAGCAAACATATGGTGCAGTAATAGATCCGCAACAACTGAATAACGTACCTGAAGGCAGCGCCTTCCCGGAGGGAGTGGCTATCCAGCTGATGAACACCCCAGGATTTTTCAGGGGAATACCAGTAATGCCCGGCAGCCAGGAGGTAATTAAAGCCCTGGCAGAGCAACATGAAGTATTTGTAGTATCAGCCGCCACAGAATTCCCCTTATCCCTGGCAGAAAAACTCGCCTGGTTAAACGAACACTTTCCTTTTATCAGTTGGCGCAATATTGTTTTCTGCGGCTCCAAAACCATTGTGGAGGCAGATTACATGATCGACGACCACGATAAGAACCTACGTTATTTTAAAGGAACCAGGTTATTGTATTCTGCCCCTCATAACCTGATGATAACAGATTATAAACGGGTAAATAGCTGGGAGGAAGTAGCGGCCTGGTTTGCTGCCAACGAGGTAGCTACGGTATAAGCCCATCCTGTTACCTGGATTCGAGGACATGAAGCCTTTTTTCCAGCGCGTCTAACCTCCGCATATACTGCTGCACTTCCATGCATTTATCGAGATAGGCTTCTATCCAATTGGTATCCTGTTTAAGCTCCAAATACCCGGTAAAATGCTCTGGTAGCAGTTCCAGGCAGCGCTGCAGTTGTTGCAGTTGCATGTCATTGAACTGGGGGCAATCAAACCAATCGTACATTTCATTGATATGCAGCTGTAGCCGGTCGGCCAATTGCAGGGGTTTTATCCGGTGCTGCGCCAGGTAAAGCAGCAATAATTCTCCCTGGTGCAAGGAATCATGGTTCAGCGAATCCCACTGGTGAAAAGCGGTCATGGTAACCGGTACCGCGTCCAATAATTTCTCCAATTTATTTTTTTTGATGACTGCCTGGGAAAAATAGCGGTATAAGCCTTGCGGAGTAAGTCCGGCTTTCTTCGCGTATTGCAGGATCACGATTTCCTTTTGCCTTAATATCCGCCGCAACCTGGCGCCGGCATGTATATAATATGGGACTGACATCACACGAACTTGTTTTGGTGAGAAATGGGGTAATTGCTACATATACAAATGTAATAATTTTCAGTTCCAGCAAAAATTATTATATCAAAATAAAATACGGGGAGCTACTTTTAAAAACAGGGTATCATCAGTACTTATCTGTACCAATATTACATTTTAGTCATTTTTTTTGCGTGCTACAGTTGTCAGGTCTTTTTTTAGTTGGAAGATTTCATCTTTGAGGGCAGCATTGGTTTTCAGTACAAGGTTATGTTCTTCTAACAGCTTATAGTATTTCTCCCGTAATATCATCATTTCCTCACTATCTGTTTGACGGGCTTCCTGTACAACGCCGGGGTTCAGGAAATTATCTACGTTCATATCCAGGCCTTTAGCTACCCGGTCCAGTTCATCCGGCGAAAAGGTGCTTTTTTCGAACAGGTTGTACATTGTTCGCCGGCTCATATTGAGGCGGCCAGCCAGTTTACTTTTGTTCAATCCCTTTTCTGCAATGATATGCTGCAGGCGTTCGCCATGATGAATAACTTTACCATTGGTTAATTGCATAGCGCCATTCCATCTCATAAACTCTTCCGGGGTAATACCTATAAGCGTACAAAAACGTTCCATGGTAGCCCGTTTCATATCGCTCTTCCGTAAGTGATAATGAGCGATTTGGTTGGTAAAACCTGCCATGGTGGCAAAGTCTACTATTTTTATTTTTTTCTGCTTCAGTATCTGTTTTAACCGGTGTCCCATGTGTATCAGGCTCGACTGCATCCTTTATATTTTAGTGATGATGCTACATACAGGCAGTTCCTGTTGTAATACCGTATAAATTAGTAATTAATATTTCATTACAAGAATAAAAATATCAATTTAACGAAAAAAATATAAGTCTGGAAACGGCCATGATCAAAACTTCTGCATAACTAACAGTAAAGTATATACGTTGCGGCTGAAATGAGTGCTGTAATATTGATATGATAACAACAATATCAAACTGAAATGATCAGTAAAATAGTCGAACATTATTGTGTAATTAATACACAGTTATCATATTAATAAATAACAACAAGCAACAGTTTTGACACTCATGGAAAACAGCTACTGTAGCCTATTACAAAGCGTGGAAAACTTTTTTAAAAAAGTATTATTTTATTGATATAATTTACACAGCGATAAATATATTTGATTATAAAAAAACGAATAGTCAACTATGAAAGAAAAACCTCAAGGCTCATATTTTTTTATTGTTAACCATATTTTCAAATTAACCGTATTCGATGCATAAACAGCCAAATATTTTACTCCACATCCACACAATACTTTCCGGACTCCCGGTACTTTTCAGGGAGAAAGTTTGTGAAGAATGCAATTGGAGCACGCCCACGTTCTATCGTAAAATGAGGGAAAAAGACAGGCCCAGTACAAGTGAGGCCGGTAAAATGATCCCTGCACTCAGCAATGCAGAAAAACAAAAGATCCTTGCTATTATGGAAGAGGTATACACTTCCGGGGAGGCCGTCCTTGAAAAATACCGTAAGGCCTCCGAATAACCAGTGATCATGCTTTATAACTGCTTTGCCATTTGTCTCTTTATAGCCCGGAACCTTTATAAATAGAGACAATGTACCAATTACTCCTGGGACCGACTAAAAAGTAATTCATTTTTAGCCAGCCCCAGTGTTTTATAAGCCCATTAACTAAGTTTTTCTAAAGAAAAATTTAGTTAATGGGCTTATAATCTGCACATACGTCTATAGATAAAATACCTGCAGCAGCAACTTGAAACCGCGATCAATTACCCGCACCCAAAGCAGCAACTAACAACATATCGCAGCTATCACTGCTCGCCCACACTTTTTCTGGCGGGCAACATCCACAAACGCCACCTGCAACTGTAAAAAAGTACTGCAGATTTTCTCTACCTAAACCAACCGGTTTTCCTTAAATTTAAAGCCTGCTAAAAACGCTTGTACTTAACCAATAAACAATTACGGTGCTATGTCGTACCCATACCAGATCAAGAACATTGAAGAATACCAACAGGCTTATCGTCAAAGTGAAATAGACCCGGAAGGCTTCTGGGCTAATATAGCAGACCATTTTTACTGGCGCCGCAAATGGGACAAAGTATTAGAATGGAATTTTAAAGACCCGGACATCAAATGGTTTACAGGCGCTAAACTCAACATCACCGAAAACTGTTTAGACCGCCATCTGGGAACGCTCGGTAACACTCCCGCCATTATTTGGGAACCCAATGATCCGGAAGAACACCATCGCATCATTACCTACCGCGACCTGTATAATAAAGTGTGCCAATTTGCTAACGTATTGAAAAACAATGGCGTAAAAAAAGGAGACCGCGTTTGCATCTATATGGGCATGATTCCGGAACTGGCTATTGCCGTACTGGCCTGCGCCCGTATTGGTGCAGTGCATTCCGTAGTATTTGGCGGCTTTAGCGCCCAATCTATTGCAGACAGAATACAAGACGCCCAATGCAGCCTTGTCATCACCTGTGACGGCGCTTTCCGCGGTGCGAAAGACATTCCGCTAAAATCTGTAATAGACGATGCTTTGATGACCTGCCCCACTGTAAAAAAAGTAATTGTTTGTACCCGCACCCGCACTCCGGTTAGTATGCTGAAAGGCCGCGACCTGTGGTGGGAAGATGAGATCAAACAAGTAGAAACAATGGGCAACCCTCCCTGTCCGGCAGAAGAAATGGATGCGGAAGACCTCCTGTTCATCCTATACACTTCCGGTTCTACCGGCAAGCCTAAAGGCGTAGTACACACTTGTGCCGGATATATGGTGTATGCCAATTACACCTTCGTAAATACCTTCCAATACCAACCCGGTGAAGTATACTTCTGCACTGCCGATATAGGTTGGATCACCGGCCATAGCTACATTGCCTATGGCCCGCTCAGTGCCGGCGCTACAACACTTATGTTTGAAGGTATACCTACTTATCCCGACGCCGGAAGACTATGGGAAATTGTAGACAAATTCAGGGTAAATATTCTATATACCGCCCCTACTGCTATCCGCAGCTTAATGGGCTATGGCCTGGGGCCTGTTAACCATAAAGACCTCAGCTCCCTCCGGAAGCTGGGCAGCGTAGGCGAACCTATCAACGAAGAAGCCTGGCATTGGTTTAAGGATAACATCGGTAAAGGCAGATGCCCTATCGTAGATACCTGGTGGCAAACAGAAACCGGCGGTATTATGATTACACCTATTGCCGGCATCACACGGGAAAAACCAGGGTATGCCACACTTCCCCTGCCGGGAGTACAACCCGTACTGGTAGACGAAAACGGCAAAGAGCTAAAAGGCAACGGCGTAAGTGGGAACCTCTGCATCAAATTCCCCTGGCCGGGCATGATGCGCAGTACTTACGGAGACCACGACCGTTTCCGCAAAACTTATTTTGCTACCTACGAAAACCTGTACTTTACCGGCGATGGCTGCCTCAGAGATGAAGACGGTTACTATAGAATCACCGGACGGGTAGATGACGTACTCAACGTAAGCGGCCACCGTATTGGCACCGCCGAAGTGGAAAATGCCATCAACATGCACGCAGGTGTGGTGGAAAGTGCCGTAGTAGGATACCCCCACGACATCAAAGGCCAGGGCATTTATGCCTATGTGATCATGGAACGCGTTTCCCACGATCCGGAACTCACCAAAAAAGATATCTCTCAAACCGTTTCCCGCATTATAGGGCCTATTGCCAAGCCAGATAAAATACAATTTGTAAGCGGATTGCCTAAAACCCGTTCCGGCAAAATTATGCGCCGCATTTTGCGGAAAATCGCGGAAAATGAACTAGAAAATCTCGGCGATATCTCTACCCTGCTAGATCCTGCTGTTGTAGAGGAGATCAAAAGAGGAAAATTATAATAACAAATAACCAGGGCTTTAGAGCTTGCTGTCAACAGGTATCTCTAAAGCCCTTCTTTATTAGCCCACTACTATGCTTATGAAGCGCTTCTTGAAAAAAACCGCCTGTACCTGCCTCCTGCTTTTTCTCTTACTTAATATTATCGCAGCGTTCCATGCCTGGAAATTTACCCATTTCTACAACGACGGCAGACGCAACAAGTTACCTGAAGAGATGAGCACCTGGGAAAAGAGCCAGATTATTCTCTTAGGAGTGCGCATATCAAAATCGGCCACTACCACTCACCCTGCAGTGCCTTATGAAACAGTGCTGCTCACCACGCAAAATGGGCTTAAACTGGAAGGTTGGTGGATACCGGTAAATGCCGCTAAAGGCACTATTATCTTATTTCACGGATATAATGGCAACAAGGGCTCCCTCTTCCCGGAAGCAGACCGTTTCCGTTCATTGGGCTACAATACTTTTTTATTGGATTTCCGGGCTCATGGCAACAGCGAAGGCAATACCTGCAGCATAGGCTATAAAGAAGCGGAAGATGTAAAGCTGGCCTGGGATTACGTTCATCAAAAAACTACGCAGCCTATTATCCTTTGGGGAGTTAGTATGGGTGCTGCCGCTATTCTGAAAGCAGTACCCGAATATGGTCTTACTCCACAAAAGCTGATCCTGCAAAGCCCGTTTTCCACACTCACTGATGCGGTAAAAAGCAGGATGCGCGCCGTACATTTGCCCCCCACCCCTTTATCACAGCTCCTCACCTGCTGGGGCGGCATTGAATTGGGCTTCTGGGGCGCCGGGTTTAAGCCGGAAAGCTATGCCAGAAATATACAGATGCCCGTGTTGTATTTCTACGGCCAACATGATATCCGCGTAATGCCGCATGAAACACAGGAAGTTTTTTCGCACCTCAGTAGTGCGCATAAACAACTGTATATTTTTCCGGATGCCGGCCACCAATCGTTCTGTGGTATAGACGGCGACGCCTGGATGAAGAAAGTAGCTGCTTTCCTGCAATAAAAAAGCGCGGCCCATCCGAGTGGAGCGCGCTCTTCACAGGATCTGACCCGCCAATTTATATTTAAGTCATGGAACAGCAATTACCTTACTGCTCCACTAGATGCCGTACAATAGCTTTGGGCTACTAAATTACGGCAAATGGCTGCCATAAAGAATCACTGGCAACAAGCCATACAAAAATCTTACCTGCGGATCACTACCGGTGTACCTACTTTTATTATCTCATATAATTCGTTCACATCCGCATTTTTCATACTGATGCAACCCAAAGTCCAGTTAATCTTGCCTTCTATATAATTATCCCGGATACCGGAACTATATTCTACGCCATGAATGCCAATAGCCCCGCCAATGGTTGCTTGGGCAGCCACTACGCCACGCTCCTGCCGCTGGCGGAATTTCTGCCAGGATTCTTCATTGGGATAATCCAGCAACATAAATCGGCTCCAGTTTTTATCCACCCGCTTACTTAAGATATGAAAAGTGCCTTCAGGCGTTTTACGATCGCCCTCCATCTGTTTATCCGTTTGATCACGGTTACCAAATACCACTTTGTAGATTTTCCGCAACGTAACATCTTCATACACGTATAAACGGTAATCACTCTTATCTATTAATAGAAATATTTTATCCAGATCAACATTGGCAGTTGTCAGGCGTACATTATATAAATCTGGTTCCGCAATAAATCCGCTGAATGGCAGTACACACAAAACAGCCACCAACCAGTAAAAACAGTACTTCTTCATAGGAGTAAATAAATATGCACATAACGGTGATAAATATGTAAATATTGCACTCAGGTGAAAAGGTAAAAGACCTGAGCAGATATTATATATCCACCCAGGTCTTCTACCTGTAAAAGTATACGGGAAATATTAGTACCCGAAGATCTCTTCGAGGCTTAGTGTTTTCACGTCTCCATATTTTTTCAGCTCATCGGCGCTGACTTTTTTCTGAGAAGCCACAATGCAATAAGTATAAGGCTTGTTTGCCAGATACTGATCGTGGAATTTCTTCACATCATCAAAGCTCAAACGATCAATAGATTCATATACCTGTTTACGTATGTCTGTACTTAACCCCAGTTTTTGTGCAGCCAAATAACTGAAGATAATGCCATCATCAGTAATACGTTCTGTTTCGATATCCTGCTTCATGCCTTCTTTGGCTGTTTCTAACAATTTATCGGAACGAGGGATATCGTTCAGCAGCTCGTTCATGCCTTCGATAGCATCTTTCATTTTATCTGCCTGGCTGCCTACATAAGCAATAGCAGAGTAGCGTTCTCCTTTCTTATCAGGAGTAACATAATAAGCGTAAGTAGAATAAGCCAATGCTTTAGATTCACGGATAGTTTGGAAAACAACAGATCCCATACCACCTCCAAAATAACTGTTGAACAGGGTAACAATGGCTGTTTTATCTGCATCGTATACATCTGTATTTCTCAGCCAGTTTACTTCTGTTTGCACCATGTCGTAATCAGCAAAGAGCACCTGGCTTTTATTCTGGTTATCTTTCACAAAGGCAACTGCTGCCGGGGCAGTTTTAAAGGTAGCCGGGAGCGGGTGTACTTTGTTGATATCTGCTGCGGTAGTAGCCAGTGGCTGCGGGCCCCAATAGATGATGGTGTGCTTATAGGCAGGCAGTTCATGTAAGATGTTGGTCAGCTCTGTAGCAGTAATACCATCCATTTCGGCCTGGCTCAACTGGTTATTGAAGGGGTTTTTAGCACCATACATAGCATAGTTCACCACTCCTTTCATGATGGCAGACTTATTCAATTTGTTATCTGAACGAGCTTTCTGCATGCGGCCTTTCAATGCTTCCAACGCGGCTTCGTCTGGCTGGCAGTTAGCAATTACATGTTCAAACAAAGCAACAGCCTTATCAAAGTTTTCCTGTAACCCGCTAATAGAAATGGTCGTGTTTTCTGCGGTGGCGGATACACTGAAATTACAAGCTATATTGTAGAATTCTTTACTGATCTGCTCTGCTGTATACTTATTAGTACTCAGATATTGCAGGTACTGGGCGGCCAATGGCAACTTTTTATCGTTCCAGCTCCCCATATCAAAACGGTAGTACAAACGGAAAAGGGCGTTGTCTTTGTTTTGCACATACATCATTTCCGTGTTACCTACCGCGGTTTTCTGGATATCTTTTTCATAATCCAGCCACTGTGGCTTTACAGGCGTTGCCGGCATAGCCGCAATCTGTTTCAGGAAAGGAGATTGGGCCTCACGGTTTACTTCTACCGGAGTAATAGCAGGTTTTTCAACTTTCTGAATATTCTTATCTTCTCCTTTACGTTTGTAAACGATCACATAATTATTGTCCAGGTATTTATTGGCGTAGTCTACAATCTGCTTTTTGGTAACATTACCCATATCATCTACATAAGCCACATCGTAAGCCCAGTTTTGGCCACGGCTTTTAATAAAACCGTCCATCAGCGAGGTAGCGCGGTTGTTATTACTTTCAAGACCTTGCAGTTCGCTAAGTTTTGCGTTGTTAACAATCGCTTTTACAAGCGATTCATCAAACTCTCCTTTCTTCAGTATCTTAAGTTGGTCTAACAGCAGTACTTTCACATCTTCCAGGGTTTGGCCCTGTTTAGCTTTACCACTCATGGAGAAAATGGAATAATCTTTCAGGCTCATTACCCCAGCGCTCGCATTCAGTACCTTTTGTTGCTTATTAAGGTTTAGGTCTACTAACCCTGCCTTTCCATTTTGGAGAATAGACGCCATTACGCCCAATATAACATTGGATTTCGTATCCAGGGCTCCGGGCATTCTAAAAGCGATATCAACGCTTTCTGCATCAGGACCTAATACTTCTTTTACCACTGGCGATTTAATCGGTGACTCCGGAGCAGGTTTGTATTCCTTAACCGGTTTGGGCTTCATATAGCCAAATTTTTGATCAATTGCTTTGATCACATAATCCGGATCGAAGTCGCCAGCCATTACTACAGCCATATTATTCGGCACATAGTATTCATTATAAAAATTACGGATAGCTTTGAGGTTGGGGTTTTTAAGATGCTCTATGGTACCGATAGTAGACTGTTGTCCGTAGTTATGCGTAGGAAACAGTGCTGCGAGCATGGTTTCGTATACCTTACGGCCGTCGTTGTCCAGACCACGGTTCTTTTCTTCGTATACAGCTTCCAGTTCTGTATGGAATAAACGGAAAACGGGATCACGGAAGCGCTCTGCCTGTACGGTCAGGTATTTGTCGATCGCATTAGAAGGTATATCTTCTTCGTAGATAGTTTCCTCCACCCAGGTATGCGCATTCGTTCCCTGAGCGCCCATACCAGACATCAATTTATCGTACTCGTTGGCAATCGCATATTTAGCGGCTACCCCGGAAACACTGTCTATTTGATGGTACACAGCTTTACGGGCAGCAGGGTCTACTGTTTTATTGTACTTATCGTACAGGTCTGAGATCTGGTCCAGCAGGGGTTTTTCTGTTGCCCAGTTCAAGGTGCCATATTCCTGGGTGCCTTTAAACAGGAGATGTTCAAGATAGTGTGCCAGGCCGGTATGGTCTTTTGGATCATTGTCGCTTCCGGCGCGGGTACCAATCAATGTCTGGATACGGGGTTCCTTTTTGTTAACACTCAGCATTACAGTCAGTCCGTTTTTCAACGTGTAAAAACGTGCCTTCATGGGATCATTGGAAATATACCGGTAGGTATAGCCACCGGAGGTAGCTTCCTTCCACTGGTATTTATCCTGTGCTCCTGCCATTTGCAAAGAGCAGGCAAACAGGAATAGTAATACGACTCTTTTAAGACTCATACAAATAGTTGGTTTTTTTTAAATATTCTATCAAATATACCGGAAGTGGAAAATAAAAAAGTATAAAAAAATGAGAATTGTATGAACGGTAGGCACAAGGAGTTGGAGCCGGTTAGCAAACCGGCACTTGGTATGGGGTAACAACAAACAAGTCAGCAATCAGGGGGTATTTGTGTTTAGTTCCAGCATGTATTGTCCTCTTACAAGCGCACGGCTGTATAAGGCAGAATCAGTTTTATGCCTGGAGACCATGGCTACCTGTTGTTTTTTAGTTCGTTGAGTACCACTGGGTGAAGGAGTAGACATTTCATTTTCAAATGAGATATAATGCGCCGGTAATTTTGCCGGCAAAACCGTCACGGGCAATTGCGGTACCCCTTCAGACAATACATTGTTGGTTTTATTATCAGGGGTAACGCCTAGCAAACGTTTTTCACAGGAATGAATCCATGCAATACAACTAATACATGTCATCAACGCAACAAAGGAACGCATAAAAATAGTTTAGGACCAGCCAAAAATTAGAAACCGTTCAACCGTAAGCCGATAGAGAACGGGTACTGTTTTAACCCATAATCATGCAAGGGGGTAAGGGCAAAATTTGCATACAACTTCACCGGACCATATCCTAATTCACCTGTCAATCCAAACTTCCATTTATTTAGATTGAAATCATCTGTTTTCCTCACTTTGCCTCTTTCTTCGCTTACTTGCTTAGTTTTGGATTTGAGGAGATAACCACCAGAGACACCAAAACTCGCCTGGAACGCACGGCTCGGGCGGGCTGGGTTAGAATTAAAGTTAAGCATCACCGGTATTGATATATACTCGGCAAATAGCTTGTTCTTCGAAAAATCTACGGTATCTCGGATTATCTGTGTAGGATACCCGGGCAAATAGGTAATATTCCGGGCATACCTATAATTGTTCATCTCTAATCCCAAAGCATATAACAAGTTAAGTTTGTGTTTTGTTATATTGAGTCGCTGCTCAAATAACCAGATATTGAAATTGATTGATTTTCCGGTAATTAATTTGAATTCTGAAGGCGTTAACGGCGCACTGGCCTCCCTGGGGGCAAACGTAGCCAGTCCTACTGCCGTGTAGTCATATTGTTTAGACATTGCTCCAGGCATTCCATAATAAGAAGTATAATTAGGATAATAGCTGATAATGCTGGCGCCACCGTAATCACTGCGGTCAATAAAGTTATTAAAGCCCAGGTCTATTATAAACCATTTTGTTTGCAGGTTTTTTCTAAGCTTCTGTCGTGCGTAGGCTGTATCGTTATAAAATTTATAGCTGGTTCTGCCTTTATCATTCTTTCCTTTTATAATAATCAGCCCTTTGATCTGTATGGTATCTGAAGTTGATGAAGAATTTTTATCTGCTTTTTGTGCTTGCGCCCATTCGCCACATATAACCAGTAACAAAATGAGTAAAAGTTTATGCTTCATATGTTATGAACACGATTTATGATTTATTCCTTTTACGGGAAAAAAACTTGGCTACGTTGGTTACTTTATCCAATAATTTACTATCGCTTCCGCTTACCGACATGATCAATTCCCCATGAACGGAAGGCGCTGCAGCAGGCGTTGTGACTTTATTAGCACTAGCGTTACCAGAAACTGTTGAGCTCGTTGCTAATACTGCTTCTTTTTTCGCATCCGGATGAACAGTCGCCACATTCATATTTCCGGCCTGTTGTAAATGCTGCTCCACTACCTCTTCCATAGAATTCCGTTGTGGAGGTAATGATGGTATTACCGGCGTTTCGGTTTTTGAAGTTACCGCAGGCGCTATTAGCTGCTCATTAACTGGCATTATAGGGTCCGCATCGGCAGTTGGTACTGTGTTGGCCTTTGCCGGGAAACTGTTAGCAGGCGTAGTAGTTACTTCCTTACGGGCTGGTATTCCGGTGTTAGCAATTGCTCGTACCGTTGATCCGACAATAGTCTTTTGCTGAACAGATGAGCCAGGTATAACCACAGCAGGCGCCGGAGCGGAGGCAGCATGATGCGCTATAACTCCCAACGATACGCCAACTTTTGCTTTTTCCGGTAGCAACCAGATAATTAGACCGGCGATCACGGCAGCAGCGGCAGCACCCCATGCAATACGACGGTATGCCAGCTGGGATTGCCGGGCTGTACCTCTGTATAGCGAACTTTTATTGCCAAAGGTCAATGCAGGGTCTGGTGTTAACTTAGCAGCCTGTAACAGTGCTAGTTCCTTTTGAGCGTTGGGCTGTTGCTGTAAGTATTCCTGTAATATTTTTTCTTCCGCAGCCGTCAGCTCTCCGTCGATATAGCTGAGCATGAGCGTGTCGTAGTCTGCGGCAGTTTCAGATAATGTTGTTTTATATAAGATGGCCTTATTTTCAAATACAATCTTCTCATCCGGTATCAACTTTATTCCGTCCAGTAACTCCAGTTCTTGTCTGAACTGTGGGTGCTTTTGAAGAAAAAGTTCCAGGGATGCCAGCTCCGCTTCACTCAGTTCACCATCCAGGTAACTGAGGAAGTAAGATTCATAATTTGATATGTTAATATCTATCGACAATACTTTTATTTATAATTAATTCTTTAGCAATTATAAAAATATTATATAACATTTTCCATCTTTACAAGATAGTTCTTTAGGTGAATTCTGGCCCGGTGTAGGTACACTTTTACCTGAGAAGGGCTTAGCGACATCATTTCTCCTATTTCCTCGTAGGAGTAACCTTCATAATCCTTCAGGAGTATCAGCGAGCGTTGTACTTCACTAAGCCTGGATAAAGCTCTTTCTATCACCTCCTTCGCATTATGGATCTTATGATCCGCTACTTTCTCCTCTTCTTTAAACTGATCTACCAAAGTGATCCGCTTTACCTTACGTACATGATCTATCATATTGTGGTAGCCAACTGTGAACAGGTATGATTTTGCCTTTTCAAAAGGCACATCCTGGCAGTGCTTCCACAATATTTCGAATGAGTTCTGTACTACGTCTCTGGCATCTTCCGCATGCTCAAGATTCTTAACGATAAAGCGGAATAAATTGTCCGAATACAGATCCACGCATTTATTGTATTCCTTTTCGGTCATTCCGTGGTGCGGGATTTTTGCGCAAAGTTCCGACAAATACTTTAATACCAATCACTGCTACATCCATACTTATTGCCCACACCCTACTCTAAGGCCGGCTTTTTTCTTCCCACAGCGGCAGCAACACTATCATTTAATTGACCATCAATTCCTTACCTAGTATGTTATTTTTGCATTTTTATTTATTGAAGGAAGAGATCTTTTTTATCATGATATTTTTACCATCATGATATTATTATGACGGAGGATAACCAGTAAATGTTACACCTGGGTCAAACTTTTTGCATATCGGGCCATTGCTAGTTTATGCGTTACATAAACGTAATACATTTATTACCCATAACTTTGGTTAGTCCAAATTAAATATTGCAAATTTTATGAATGAGAAGTTTATAGCTCGTTTACGAGAGGAACTCGGCGATATCAACAAAGCCGGTCTGTATAAGAGAGAGCGCATTATCACATCTGAGCAGGGAGCAGAAATACAGGTTGGCGGCAAAACTGTACTTAACTTTTGTGCCAATAATTACCTCGGGCTGTCGTCTCATCCGGCCGTTATTAAAGCGGCCAAAGCAGCCATTGATACCCATGGCTATGGCATGAGCAGTGTTCGCTTTATTTGCGGTACACAGGATATTCACCGGGAACTGGAAGAAAAGATCTCCAAATTCCTGGGTACGGAAGATACTATTTTATATGTAGCAGCTTTTGATGCCAATGGTGGTGTATTTGAGCCGCTGTTTAACGAACAGGACGCCATTATTTCAGACGCCCTCAACCATGCTTCTATTATCGATGGTGTACGGCTTTGTAAAGCGCAACGCTTCCGTTATGAGCACAACAATATGGCCGACCTGGAAGCCAAGTTGCAGGAAACGAAAGACTGCCGCAGCCGCATTATTGTAACGGATGGCTCTTTCAGCATGGACGGCACTATTGCCCAGCTGGATAAAATTTGTGACCTGGCTGATAAATATAACGCTATTGTAATGTCCGACGAAAGCCACTCTTCCGGCTTTCTGGGCAAAACCGGCCGTGGAACACACGAATACCGTGGTGTTATGGGCCGGGTAGATATTATCACCGGTACCCTGGGCAAGGCGCTGGGCGGCGCCTCCGGAGGTTTTACCAGCGGATCTAAAGAGGTAATCGACATGCTGCGTCAGCGTAGCCGTCCTTACCTGTTCTCTAACTCCGTGGCTCCCAGCATAGTAGGCGCCTCTATCGCCGTATTGGATATGCTGAGCGAAACCACCGCCCTACGCGATAAACTGGAATACAACACTAAATATTTCCGTAGTAAAATGACGGAAGCTGGCTTCGATATCAAGCCCGGCGACCACCCAATTGTACCAGTAATGCTATACGACGCCGTATTAAGCGCCCAATTTGCGGATAAACTACTGGAAGAAGGTATCTATGTAATTGGCTTCTTCTTCCCTGTAGTACCTAAAGGCCAGGCCCGTATCCGGGTACAACTGAGTGCCGGCCACGAACAGGAACACTTGGACCGCGCCATCGCTGCCTTTACTAAAATTGGTAAAGAGCTGGGGGTTATTCAATAGTAGTTACCTAACATATGCTATATAGCGGATCTTAAGCCGTAACAGCGGGAAGTTCTCAATCGGGTTTGTATGAAAAAATCACTGTAAAACCTGTTCTTCACGCTGTTGCGGTGTAAGATCCGCTTTTATCTTTTATCTCTTTACTGCCTTTTGGCTACTTTTGCACCTCATAACCTAATCATTATGCTGATGAAACGATTTGGCTGGATGTTATTGGCAATAGGCCTGTCTCTCGCTGCCTGCGCACCGAATAATGTAAAAGAAGAAAAAAACTGGGAAAAATATTTCGCCCAATACAAGGTGGAAGGTACTTTCATGTTATTCAATAACAGCCAGGGCGAATTTAAGGTATACAACCTGGAAAGGGCTAAAAAACGCTTCCAGCCTGCCTCTACATTTAAAATCTTCAATACGCTGGTAGGCCTGCACACCGGCGTTATCAAAGATACCAGCATGGTTATTCCCTGGGATGGTGTTACCCGCCAGTTTCCTGCCTGGAACCAAAACCTTACCATGGCCCAGGCTTTCCGGCTTTCGGCAGTACCCTACTACCAGGAAGTAGCACGCCGTATTGGTCAACCTACCATGCAGTTATGGTTAGACTCTATCAAATACGGCAATATGAAAATCAGCCGTATAGATACTTTCTGGCTAGACAATTCCCTTCTTATTTCCCCGGATGAAGAACTGGGGTTTGTGAAAAAACTGTACTTCGACCAGTTACCTTTCGCTAAAACTACGATGAAAACAGTGCGGGAGGTAATGCTAATGGAGAAAACCCCTAAATATGAATTATATTACAAAACCGGCTGGGATGCCAATGATGTGAAAAAATTGGGCTGGGTTGTAGGCTGGATAGAAGAAAACAGACACCCAACCTTTTTTGTGCTAAATATTGAAACAGAAGATCCTAAAATAGATATTCCAAAAGTACGTATGGAAATACTAAGGGCTATTCTTACTGAGTCAGGCTATTTTAAGGGAGAAATGTAATATATAATGTACCGGATGCCGCTAACTGTCATCATCAGCTTGCCCGGCTCAATCGTATATCCCAATAAATTATTACGAGCAGGGGCTGTCTCTAAATTAGAGGCAGCCCCTGCTCGTTCCAGTACTAACGGCAACAAAAAACGCTGCTGTTAACCTTCACTTTATCCGCTACCCTGAGTAATCCGTTAAAAAAACTATAAATCCCCATCCCCGGGGCTTGCAATACGTGACAAAAAAATTATTTTTGATGACTTACCCGGTTTACTACCGGTAACGGATATATTATAAACAAGTATGTTACGATTTCAGCATAGCGAATATTTATGGGGACTCGTGCTCCTGTTAGTACTACAGGTGGCCTTCCTGGGCATATCCTGGTGGAAACGCCGCTCTATACGCCGCATAGGTGATCAAGCGCTGGTAGAAAAACTCTTCACCGGCTATTCCCGCAAACTGTTTGTGGTAAAGTTCCTGCTTATCTTTCTCGCTTTCTTCTTTGGCGTAATCGGACTGGCCAATCTGCAAAAGGGTAGCCGCATGGAGAAAATCACCCGCAAAGGAGTGGATGTAGTGGTAGCGCTGGATGTAAGTAAAAGTATGTTGGCTACCGACGTACAACCTAACCGCCTTACACGAGCCCGTCAGTTGATCAGTAAGCTGATGGACAAATTGGACAATGACCGCATTGGTCTGGTAGTATTTGCCGGCAATGCTTACCTCCAAATGCCGCTCACGGTAGATTACTCAGCCGCCAAAATGTATCTAAGTACTGTATCCCCTGATATGATCCCTACCCAAGGAACTGCTATTGGACAGGCCATCCAGGTATCAGATGATGCTTTCAATAAAAAAGAACGTAAACATAAGGCCCTGATTATTATTTCCGATGGGGAAGACCATGATGAAACCGCCATACAACGCACTAAAACGGCTTTCGATGATGGTGCTGTAACCAACACTATCGGGATAGGCTCAGCAAGTGGTTCCCCTCTTCCCGATCCGGAAACCGGCGGTTATAAAAAAGACAGGGAAGGCAATACCGTTATTTCCAAACTGAACGAAGCCGAGCTTAAATCCATTGCCGCCGCCGGTAAAGGCATCTATCAACATCTCGATAATAATACAGATGATGTGGTAAACACACTGGTTAACAAAATCGACAGCATGGAACAAAAAGAATTTGGGGAAAACGTATTTACAGACTATAACAGTTACTTTCAATACTTTCTGGGCGTATGCCTGGCACTACTGTTGATCGAATTTTTTATTCCGGAAGTAAAGATCAAACGTACTTCCGATACTACAGCAGCTTAATTATTATAATAGGTCATGAAAAGTGGTTTTATTAAATATGGTCTCATTACCGCGATAGCGCTGCTGGCTGCTGTCCAGGTGTTTGCGCAAAATGGTACCAACAAGTATATCCGGAAAGGAAATGAGCTGTACAGCAAGCAAAAATATTCCGATGCAGAAGCCAGCTATAAAAAAGCGCTGGAACAAAACGCCCAATCTGTTGTAGGCAGCTACAACCTGGGCAATTCACTCTACCAGCAGAAACGCTACGACGATGCACGGGCCCAATACGCCAACAGCCTTAAACTAGACGGCAAACCAGCTATCAAATCCGATGCAGATTATAACATCGGCAATACCTACATGGAAAGCAAAAAGTGGGAAGAAAGTATCAAATCCTATAAACAGGCATTGAAAATCAATCCTGCTGATGAAGATGCCCGTTATAACCTCGCCTATGCACAAACTATGCTAAAAAAACAACAAGGCGGAGGAGGAGGAAATAACGATAAAGACAAAAATAAGGATAAGGATAAAGACAAGAATAAGAACGATAAGAACGACAAAAACAAAGATCAGAACAAAGACCAGCAGAATAAAGACAATAAAGATCAGAATAAAGACCAAAACAAGGACCAGCAAAACAAAAATCAGAATAAGGATCAACAGAACAAAGACCAGGATAAAGGAAAAGACAAAGAAGACCAAGACCAGCAACAAAAACCGGAACCACAGCCCAGCAAAATGAGTAAACAAGAGGCAGAACGCTTGCTACAGGCCTTATCACAAGAAGAAAGGAAACTGCAGGATAAATCTAAAAAGGTAAAGGGGCAACCTGCACAAACAGAAAAAGACTGGTAAGCATAGTTACTTACTTAAAAGATAACGGGACTGTGCTTAATAGTACAGTCCCGGTTTTATTTATAGACTGCCTTGGCAACATTTAGTGAGGGTTCCCGATCCATCTAAGCAATAAGTGTAAGGCTCCACAACAAAAGGATTCCTTACAGATCAGATAATAAAAAACCGGAACAAGAGTATTCCGGCCATTTACCTAAACCTACAATTATTACGTGGCGTAACAATTCTCTTTACGGATAAAGGTTACAGGATATATTTAAAGCAACAGCGCTTCTTTATCCGAAGCGCTGTATCGCTCATTGATCCGGGAAGTATGTTTGCCTGCTATTGGTCACTCTTAATTTTACCGTATATTATCCAATTAACAGGTTCCTTCAACATGCTGATTAACGCTACCGCAAACAGCTTCCCACCTTTAAACACACATTATTTTGTGGCTGCCTGCAAGAGCGTGCCTTCTTTTATTTCATCACTGCCGTTCTGTACCAGCTGATCGTTATCTGACAGATCACCGAATATTTCTACCAGGCCATTTGATTCGTTCCCACATTTTATGGGTATCCACACCGCTTTGCTGTTGACTGCTTTGATCACAAACACTCTTTCTGAGTTGCTCACAATAGCTGATTTAGGCACTACATACACATCTTTTTTACCGGGTAGCGGCATTTGTACTTCTGCGTACATGCCCGGAAGCAGTTTTGCGGCTTTATTGGCTACGTCCATTTCCAATATTTCGGAGCGGAGCTTCACATCCAAACTACCGGCTATACGGTTCACTTTCGCAGTAAACGTATCACCAGGAAGTGATTTCACAGTAAACTGTACATCACTGGCATGGCGGGCGGCATCTGTATATATTTCGGGAACGGCAACGGATAAACGCAATTTCTGTTGTTCCTCCAGGCGGAATAAAGGTTTATCAGAACCTTTACCGGCGGGTCCTACGTAAGTACCGGGGTGCACGTTACGCTGACTGATAACTCCACTGAAAGGTGCACGGATTACGAGGTAGCCCAACATTTGCTGCACTTCATGGTAAGACGATCTGGAAGACAGCAATTCTGCGCTGTCGGCACTCATTTTTTCGAAGGCCATATCCAAATCATTAGGAGAAATAGTACCAGGCACCTTACTGGTTTTCAGCAAACGCTCATAAGTAGCCTTACTGGCGCGGTACATTGCTTCTTTGGTATGCAAACGGCTTTGAGCTTCCAGCAATTGGGTATTCATTTCAGGTGCATCCAGGGTCGCCAATACCTGACCTGCCACCACCTGGCTGCCCAGGTCTACATTAACCGCTTTAACGTAGCTATTTACTTTAGCATATAGGTCTGCAAATTGAAAGGGCTTTATTTCTCCGGGTAATTTGAGGGAAGCATCCAGTTGGCTTTTCTGTAGGTGGATAACTTTCACCTGCACGCGCTGGTCATCTGTACCAGCTTCATCGCTTGCTTCAGAATTATGGCAGGAAGCAAAGAATAAGCCTATCGGCAACAATGCGGCAGCCGTCATGGCCCTGTACGACAGACTGTATTTATATATGTTCATGATATTAAAATGTCGTTTAGTCATTAAAGTTATACATTAAAAAAGGCCTGTTTAAACATGTTTGGCGCCTGGTACATAAAACTGGCTGTTTACATCTTCCGGATCTAACGATACAGATTTCACAGATGATTTCTGTTGTACCCAGGAAAATATCAATGGTAAAATAAACAGCGAAGCAAAGGTACTGGCAATTAGCCCACCGATTACTGCGCGGCCCAGCGGAGCGGTTTGGTCGCCGGCTTCGCCCAAGCCAGATGCCATCGGAATCATACCCGCCACCATGGCTATACTTGTCATCAAAATTGGACGCAAACGTATAGAGGTACCTTCCAGCGCAGATTTACGGGAATCATTATTTTCCAGGCGTAGTTTCTCTGCATTTGTTATCAATAAAATAGCATTTGCCACAGACACTCCAACAGACATGATAATACCCATGTAAGACTGCAGGTTCAGTGTAGAACCAGTAAGGAGGAGCATCACTAAGGAACCGGCTAATACAGCAGGTATGGTAGAAGTAACTACCAGCGCTACCTTAAATGACTGGAAGTTGGCGGCCAGCAATAACAAAATCACAATAATAGCCACTAACAATCCAGACTGCAGGCTGTTCAGCGTTTCATCCAGCAGGTTCATCAAACCACGCTTCTCTACACTGATACCACGGGGTGGTTCACCAGCATTTTTAATCGCTTCCGCCACTGCTGCAGAGGCTTTACCCAAATCTTTCTTATAAATATTGGCGCCGATAGACACAATTCTCAATGCACCAATACGGTCGTATTCTCCCACAATCGTATCAGGCCGCAATGTGGCCACATCCCCCAGGGAGGGGCGGGATTTATCTTTACTAACAGGAATAGACGCCAGGTCATTAATGCTCGACATCTCATTTTCCGGTACAGCTACTTGTACAAAATAAGAAGTAGCATTCCTTTCATCGAGCCAGTTGTTCTTTTCAGTAAAGCGGCTGGAAGAAGTGGAAGCAGTCAGCGATTTGGCAATATCTGTTACACTCACCCCCAACTGGCCTGCCCTTTCCCGGTCTATATTGATACGGATGGCAGGGTAATCCATCGGCTGGTTAATCTGTATATCCCGCAGATAAGGGATCTTCTTCATTTCTGCCAATACCTTCTGTGCAAAAGGCACGCTTTCCTTCAGATTTTTACCCATCACCGCAATTTCGATGGGGGTAGAAGCTCCCTGGCTCATTACCTTATCCGTAAGATCTATCGGTTCAAAGCTCATCTTCACTTCCGGCATCTGTTCGTGTATTCGTTTCCGTAATTTCTCTTTAAACTCGTCCATATTCACCTTGTAATCTTCTTTCAGGTTCACCTGTAATACCGCTTCGTTGGGCGTAGCCATAAAGAGGTAGATGGGGTTGGTGGAATAAGAAGACGGATGGGTACCGATAAAGGAAGAGGTAATGTCAATGTTTTTGGCGCCTACCATTTCTTTCAGAATATCGGTAGATTTAATAAGCATGGCTTCCGTTCTTTCCAAACGGGTTCCGGTAGGCTTTTTCAAGCGCAACTGGAACTGTCCGTTGTTGAGCTTGGGTAAAATATCGCGCCCAATAATACTCATACAAAATCCTACAATCACCACCACACCAATAAAGTAAGCGCCGATCACCAGGCCCCGCCTTTTCATCAGTCCTTCCAGCCAGCCAATAAAGCGGAGCTTAAAGCGATCGAACCTGGAAATGTTTTTGGTATGCCTTTGTTCGTCTTTAATTTCTTTATCAATGTAACCAGCCGTTTTGTGCGGAGCATTACTGTGTACATGCGGATGACCATGCTGCTGGAATTTGTCTGCTTTTAATATCCAGTTAGACAAGATAGGCACCAATGTTTGTGACAGCAGGTAAGAGGCGATCATAGAGAACCCAATCGCCAGCGACAATGGCATAAACATCGCCCTGGGTACGCCCACCATGGTAAAGGATGGTGCAAAAACAGCCAGGATACACAAAAGAATCAACAGCTTAGGAAAGGCGATCTCCTGGCAGGCATGCCAGATAGCTTGTGCTTTGGGCTTACCCATTTCCAGATGCTGGTGTATATTTTCGATGGTTACCGTAGACTCGTCTACCAGGATACCAATGGCCAGCGCTAACCCGCTGAGGGTCATGATATTGATAGTTTGACCAAACAATTTCAGCAACATCACGCCTATAATGATAGACACCGGAATGGTAATAATAACAATATAGGCGCTACGACGATCACCCAGGAACAACAACACCATTAAGGCGGTAAGTACTGCACCAATCACCCCTTCGCTGATCAGGCTTTTTACAGCATTGATCACATATACGCTCTGGTCAAACACAAAAGATACTTTCACATCTTCCGGCAACAGCTTTTGGATATTGGGCAGGGCCTTTTTTAAGTTATTTACCACTGTCCAGGTGGAAGCATCGGCTGTTTTGATGATGGGAAGATATACAGAACGTTTGCCGTTGATCACTGCGTAGCTACTGGTAATATCCGCTGCATCTTCTACCTTAGCCACATCTTTCACAAATACGGTAGGCCCGTCACCCATTATCAATGGGATGCTTTCGAATTCCTTTACCGTACGTATAACGGTGTTAGCAGGTGTGAGATAGGTGATATCGCCAATACGCACGTTACCGGCAGGCGATATCTGGTTATTATCTTTGATGGCGGCTACTACCTGGTCTGCCGTAAGATGGTGGCTGCGCATCAGTTCCGGGTCTACATGAATAACAATGGTACGGGAGTTACCTCCAAAAGGTGCTGGGGAAGTAAGACCTGCAATACGGCTAAAAGATGGGCGCACAATGGTCATGGCCAAATCCTGCAGTTCATTATTGGAACGTGTAGGACTGCTCAGCGCCAATTGTCCGATAGGCAAAGTAGAGGCATCAAAGCGAATAATAAAAGGCGGTTGCGTACCGGCCGGCATTGAGGAAAATGCACGATTGGCCATCGCAGTTACTTCTGCCGCGGCTTGCGCCATATTAGTCCCTTCATAAAAAGAGATTTTAATCATGGTAAGCCCCTGTATATTCTTGGCCTCAATATCTTTTACACCTGTTACATACAGGAAAAGGTTCTGGTAGTTGGTCGCAATAAAGCCTTCCATCTGCTGAGGCGACATACCGCCATAGGGCTGCGACACATAGATCGCAGGCAGATTCAGGTCCGGAAAGATATCTATTTTAATATCCCGCGTTGATTTGATACCAAAAAACAATAGGCCCATCACAACCACGATGATGGCTATTGGTTTCTGTAATGCGGTTCTGATCAAGTTCATATAGTGCAGAGTTTAGTCGCTGAAGTATCCACTGCAGCAACTGTTAAGCTGTTGGTTATAATTGACTTAAAAACAATTGCAGATCACCTACGGTAGCCGCCTTGTACAAAATTGCCTGCCATACGCCGTTGTAGGCGATATCCCTGTCGGTTTCCGCACGGTTAATGTTATACAGGGCCTGCGACAAGTCTGCGATATTGGCTAACCCGTTTTCATACAAAGTGCTCTTCTGCAGGAAGGCATCACTGGCGGCTTTAAGCCCTACAGGCGCTTCCCGGTACTTCTTCACGGCATTGTCTATCTGTTGTTCCGATAATTGTAGCTGATGTTCCAAACGACTGTAGGTGAGATTGTATTCATTCTTCAACCCTTCCGTAGTATACTGTTGGCGGGCTACCTGAGAATGGGTGCGCCAGATATCCGTTACCGTCCAGGAAAGGTTTAAGCCGATTAGGTAATTGGATACCTGCGGTTTAACGCCCGTCCAATAGCCCCGGCCGAAATGATCTTTATTAGCAAAGCCGTAGTCGTGATCGAATCCGGATCCGCGGGTTTGCATCGTACCCATAAAGGAAAGACGAGGCATAATATTTTTGCTGAGGAGCTGCTGGTTAGCCTGGCTTACCGCAACACGGGAACTATAATATTTCAGCAAAGGCTGATCACGCAGGGAAATAGCATCTGGTGCAGATACTGTTTCCAGCAGTTGATTAGGTATTTTGGTAACGAAAGTAGTGTCGAGGAAGAAGTGCTGTGGAGACACATCCATCATTTCAGCAAGTTTATTGCTCTGTACCTCTTCATAGTTCACTGCATCTATTAGCGTAAGTTTCGCTTTGGATACTTCTGCATTGGCGATGGAGCTGTCTACACCTGCGCTGAGGCCATTGAGCGCCCTGGTAGTGATGATACGCTGCAGATCTTCCGCCCTTTTCAGGTTCGATTCCATTGCCCCTCTTAAACGTTGTGCGGCAAGAAGATTGAGATAGGCGCCGGCAATCCGTACCTGTTGTTCAAACTTTTCTTGCTCCAGGTCGGCCTGACTAAAATTCAGCTGCTCTTTGGCAACCGCCACTTTCGCGTGCTGGCGGCCAAAAGTTATTACATCCCAACTAACATTGGCAAGGTATAAGCCTCCAAAGGCGGCATTCCAGTTCTGTGAAGGCATAGCAGGTCCTGAAGCGCCGGTAGTCCAACCTTTATAACCCCACATAGGACCATTTTCTCCATTTACGGTTCCATAACTATTTTGAGCGGCAAGGTTCAGATCAGGTAAGTATTCTCTTTTAACTGCGCTGATGTTTTCTGTAGCTGCTTTAGCATAGTTTTCTTTTGCCTTGATAGACTGATAATTTTTCAGTCCTGTTTGCAATGCGTCCTGTAAGGTAAGTGGGTGCGATTGCCCCATCACTGCGGCCACACTGCACCCTGCTGTAACAACCAGCAAGGAAAGCGGTTTCCAGATGTTCATGTTTAAGTCTATATCTAATAGCGTCTAAAAAAAGCCGTTGGTAAGCCTGGCAAATATTGAACGCAAAGATAGACAGGTGTAAAGGAGCCTGTTAGGACAATTCAACTATTGACTTGTACTATTTGAACATCATATCCCGGAAGTCCTGGGGAGAAACACCCGTATTATTTTTAAAAAAACGGCTAAAGTAGGCAGGGTCTTCAAATCCGAGTTCATAGCAGATTTCTTTGACACTTTTATGACTAAAAGCAAGATTCCGTTTGGATTCCAGAATAATCCGGTCGTGCAATAATTCGGTAACGGTGCGGCCAGTGCTTTCTTTGGTAATCTCATTCAACCGCTTAGGGGTAAGGGCAAAAGCATTGGCATAAAAAGCCACCTGGTGTTCGGTACAGAAATGTTCTTCTAACAGACGACGGAGCTGCACTACGCGGGCATCGTGCGCATAGGGCATAGTAACCGCAGTATTGCGGTCTTTTTCCCGTTCTGCAAGCAGCATAAAAGCATTGAGATAATGCTTTACAATACCGCGGCCACAGGAAGGAGCGCTGCTTTTTTCCCGGCTCATTAAGTCTACCAGCCCGCGAAGCGACTCAGCAGTTTCATTACTAATACTGATGGGGCCGTATCCATGCCAATTATCAAAAAGATTGGTGAAATCGTAAAGTGTTTCTTTGTCGTGTTTGTTGGTGAAATAGAATTTTTCTGTGAAATACAGGAAAAAGCCCTCCCTTTCACAATCGAGCTGGTGCACCTGACCAGGCCGAAGCAGAAAAATCATGTTATCTTCTACCTTATACCACACGAAATCTACCATGTGCCTGCCTTTTGCCTTGGTAAACCACATGATTTGGAAATGATCGTGCCGGTGTGGCATATTGGTAAGCTCGTTGCTGTACTTACCCAAGGGTGCTACATTGAACTGCCCGTTAAAAGGCAATTGCTGATAAGGTATATCAGCGCTTTTATTGACTAACATAAAGTGTCGCGAATTTACAACTTTATCCCCTATTAATTGCCCCTGCATATTCCGTTCATGGAATTTAATGTAGCTTTAAGGCCGCAGTAGCAACCTTGTACCCATAACAATTTTGTAACTGACATTATACTGTACAGGTTTATTAACTTTGCTCTGCAGGAAAACAAAAAACGTATGCAGCTTTATTGCAACTCTCTGACAGAATACAAGCGTCTGGCCACGCTGGAAGTAAAGGTGGGAGATCTCATCATTGGTAATTTTAACCCGGTGCGTATCCAAACCATGACTACCACAGATACTATGGATACCGCCGCCACTGTGGCTCAAACCATCCGCTGCATTGAAGCCGGCGCCGAACTGGTACGCATTACCGCCCCCAGTAAAAAAGAAGCAGATAACCTGCTCGCTATTAAAACGGAACTCCGCAAACAGGGCTATACTACCCCTCTGGTAGCTGATATCCACTTCACCCCCAATGCCGCTGAGATAGCCGCCCGCATTGTGGAAAAAGTGCGTATTAACCCCGGAAATTATGTAGATAAAAAGAAATTTGAACAAATCGATTACACCGATAGCGAATACCAGGAAGAAATAGACCGTATCCGGGAACGTTTCACTCCCCTGGTAAGCATCTGCAAAGAATATGGCACCGCCATGCGTATTGGCACCAACCATGGTTCCCTGAGCGACCGCATTATGAGCCGCTATGGAGATACGCCTATGGGCATGGTGGAAAGCGCTATGGAATTTTTACGCATTGCAGAAGACCTTCACTACCGCAATATCGTGTTGAGCATGAAAGCCAGCAATCCACAGGTGATGGTACAGGCTTACCGGCTGTTGGTACAAACCATGCAGCAAGAACTAGGGCATTGCTACCCCCTTCATCTCGGCGTAACAGAAGCTGGCGACGGAGAAGATGGCCGCATTAAATCCGCCATCGGCATAGGCACCCTGCTGGAAGACGGGGTAGGCGATACCATCCGCGTATCCCTTACCGAAGATCCGGAGTTTGAATTGCCAGTATGTAAGGATATTGTGAAACGGTATACACACCGCAACGACTATACGACTATACCACCGGTAGCACAAGTGCCCTACTCTCCTTTCAACTATCAACGCAGAGAGAGTACGCCTGTAGAAAACACCGGCGACAAACAAGTACCGGTAGTAGTAGCAAACTATAGCCATTACACCCATCTGGAACCAACCGACTTATCTGCTATCGGATATACATACGATGCTCCCAGCGATAAATGGAACATTGGCGACGCCGCAGCTGATTATATCTACACCGGTAAGCAATTACCTGATTTTGCCTTGCCTGGCACCCTGCGTATAGTAACGGACGCAGATGTATGGCAATCCCTCCACCAGCAACAAGATATAGTACCTTACTTTGGTACCCGGCATTATATAACTGCCTGCCAGCAAGGCACTACTGCTCCTGTTAATTTTGTGCAACTGGACTGTAACCATCTTCACTCTGCCGACAACGAACAACTGTTGTTACAGCTCGCGAACCCGGATACTGCCACTAGTACCATTCTCGTGGCCACGGCTACCGGCAGTAATGCTATGGCCGCTATCCGGCGTTTATTCATCTTACTGCTGGATAAAAAAATCGCTGTGCCGGTCATTATCCAAAGTATTAGCCATCAGCCTTCGGCAGATGAACACCTGATACATCATGCCACCGAAGCCGGCGCTCTCCTATTAGACGGCTTTGGCGACGGTATCTGGTTAAGCAACGAGAAAGCGCAACGCAGTGAAGAAGCCACATTAAATAACATCGCCTTCGGTATCCTGCAAGCCACTCGTACCCGCATCTCCAAAACAGAATATATCTCCTGCCCTTCCTGCGGTCGTACCCTGTTCGACCTGCAAGAAACCACTGCCCGTATCCGCGCGGTTACGCATCACCTGAAAGGCGTTAAAATTGCCATTATGGGTTGCATCGTAAACGGTCCGGGAGAAATGGCGGATGCCGATTTTGGCTATGTTGGCAGCGGAGTAGGCAAGATCACACTTTATAAGGGTAAAGAGATCGTGAAGCGAGGCCTGAACAGCGATGTAGCGGTAAACGAACTCATTGACCTGATCCGCGAAAACGGTATGTGGGTAGATAAAAATTAATTTATTAAATATTACTTAAAACAGCGGTAACGACACGTTGATCCAGAAAAAAAGCTTAAATTTTCATAAAACAAAATCACTATGAAAAAGCTCCTCACTGGATTTTTGGCTTTGTTTATTGGCTTAACCGTAACAATGGCTCAAACTCCTGCCACCGCCCAAAAAGAAGCTAAAACCACCAAAACCCAAACCGAAAAGAAAGCGGAAAGTACTGCAGCTGCCCATACCAAGAAAAACGGCACTCCAGATAAGCGCTTTAAAGAAAATAAAACCAGCAACACTACAACGCCAGCAGCCGGACCTACCAAAAAAGATGGCACTCCTGACATGCGCTATAAATCCAACAACAAGGAAGCTGGTAAAAAGAAAAAGTCATAGTCTATCCAGGTAGGCTAAACGAGATAAATAATTCCTCACCACCGTACAGGCTTTACTGTACGGTGGTTTTATTTTCCCCCTTTGCGCATAGCCACTGCCCTACGCCACTGAAGCGTATATCCTCCATAATTGTAAGGTATTTTTGTATTTTTATAGTATGTTCGATTTCAGACTCCGGGTATTTCACACCGTCGCAAAACGCCTTAGCTTCACCAAGGCCGCCGAAGAATTATATATTTCGCAACCGGCAGTCACCAAACATATTCATGAACTGGAACAACAACTGGGAATGGCCTTGTTTGAAAGGATTGGCAACCGCATCAAATTAACCCGCGCCGGCCTGTTGGTAATGCACCATGCGGAGATCATCTTTACCGATTACCGCAACCTGGAGTACGATGTAAACCAATTAAAACATATGCAGGGCGGCCTACTGCCTATAGGTGCCAGCACTACCATTGCTCAATATTTGCTGCCTCCTTTACTGGCCAAGTTTAATCAGCGCTACCCGGATGTAAAAACATCGCTGACTAATGGCAATACCGAGCAAATTGAACAGGCCCTGTTCGAAAAAACCATACAGCTGGGCATTATAGAAGGTAGCTCCAAAAATCCTTTGCTGAAATATGTGGAGTTCGCGAAAGATGAAATTGTGTTGGTAGGCAACGTAAAACACCAATATGGCAACGGGGAACCACTCACCCCCGCCGACCTGAAAACCATTCCCCTGCTGATGCGGGAACATGGCTCCGGTACCCTGGAAGTAATTACAGAAGAGCTAAAACGATTAAAGCTGAAAATTTCTGACCTGAATGTAGCCATGTACATGGGCAGTACAGAAAGTATTAAATCCTACCTGCACCATTCCCCTTGCGCCGCTTTTATTTCCTTGCAGGCCATACAGCGGGAGTTGGAGCTGGGAGAATTTACTATTCTGCCGGTAAAGAATTTCAAACTGGTTAGGAAACTGCATTTCACCTACCTGCAAGGCTTACAGGACAAGCTTTGCCAGTTGTTCATCCGCTTTTCAAAACAACATATGGCAGAATAACGTTGAAATATATACGTTTTATAAACCTTGCGTATTCCGTAGTTGCCAATACAACATTTCCCCGGTAGTCTTTATTTCCTGCATCCCCAGGCGTCGCAATACTTTCTGTGAAGCCACATTGGTGACGTCACATTCCGCTACCAACCTCCTTACACCAGGCTGACAGAAGGCCCATGCAACCAAAGCTCCGGCAGCCTCCTGCATATATCCTTTGCTACGGAATACAGGCAATATCGTATAGCCTATTTCTACTGTCCCATTTTTATCCGGGCGGCCCTTAAAGCCCACATCCCCTATTACTTGCCGGTCTTCTTTGGAAACAATGATCCACAGCAGCCAGGGATAAGCCATGGGGTCATGTTGCAACAGTTCTATAAAGTAAGGCAATTGTTCTTTCAGCTCCGTTTGTGGCCACTCGTCCGGCACCCTGGCCTGCAAACTTTCCGCAGCATGAGGATGACGCAGGTATATTTCCGTAAGCAATGGCAAACGGCAAGGAAAAATCTGAAGGCGCGCGGTATCCAAAGACAGCATAAACCAAGACTTTAACTACCAATGCCCGGTGGTAACGATACTGGTATCTAGGGTTTCACCCGCCTTTAATGCATGTATTTCCAACCGGTCCAGGTCTTCTGTTAATACTTTCAGCTTCTCAGGCGTACCGGTTAACGTAGGCATGGTACCGTAATGGCAGGGAATTACATGCCTTACTTTCAGTAGGCGGATAGCAAAAGCCGCCTCCAATGGCCCCATAGTAAAACGGTCCCCTATGGGAAGAATAGCAATATCTGGCTCATAGATCTCGCCAATAAGGGCCATATCACCAAATACAGCAGTATCACCAGAGTAATACACCGAGATATCATCACTTAACCAAATAATATAACCATTGCACGCATGGGGGTAACCTATTTTTCCATCAGGGAGGTTAATGTGTGCAAAATGGAACGCGTTAGTCATGGTTACCTTCACATTCAGGATAGATGCTGTTCCTCCGGCGTTGAGCGGTTCAAAGGTATGTTCCGGCACACCTTGTTCCTGCAAGTAAAACCTTACAATAGGATTAGCAATTACTTTGGGAGAATGGGTCCGGATAATATCCACCATTTTTGCGTCTAGATGGTCGCGGTGACCATGTGTAATGAGAATAAGGTCTATTTGCTCCGGAATGGTGATACCGGCAGGTAAAGCCGGATTATTAGTATACCAGGGATCAATGAGGATAACGTGGCCTTCCGGGGTAGTGATCTGGAAACTGGCATGCGCCAGGAACTGAATTTGGGTATGCTGCTTACTCATATTCTGGTGCTTAATTAATACTATCTAAATATACTATTAATAGCAGAAAGCATAAAACTGTTAAAGCGAACAACCGCTTACCTAAGTGAGCAGCTATTCGCTTTAACAGTTTAATATCAATAAGTTGGTTTATCTTCTTTGCAGGGTGTAGATAATGGCTGCATTATTGCCTTCAAAATTTACAGTAGCCCTCCAGGTCATGATACTGCCAGCACCGGTGATTTCCATGCGGTATCCTTCGGTTACATTTTTAGCTTTATCGCCACTGTAAAGTTTTTTAAATCCAAACATGCTTACGCTACCTTGTTTCGTAAGCGACCAGGCAATCTTTTGGGTAACTGCATTACAACCATTGGCAGTGGAAGTAAGTGTATAAGAGCCGGCTGCGTAATTATCGGGGATCGCCCACTGACTGCCGATAAAACATTTTGCGTTAGCTTCATCAAACACAGTTACTTTGGCGTTATCTGGAATACCTTCGTACTTAATATCAGTTAAAACCCAGTTACCTTTTACAGCACTTTTATTGATGTTTTGCGTTACACCTTGTTTTGGGGAACAGGAAGTTGCTATCATAGCAACCAAAGCTAACAGTAACACTGCTAATGAAATTTTTCTCATGGGTAAATGAATTTGTGTGTTAAATACCATTAGTATCCAACACGCATGCTCGAAATATGGTTTTAAAATACCATGGCAAGTTCAGCATTTACAAGAAACGTACCAAATGAAAGTAAACCCTTAGTGGGCGGGATAAGTAAAAGCATTCACAGACGGAGCTTTTAAGTGAATGAGCACCTCTTCCAGTTGCGCTGCATGGTGATAAAAATACCAGGTGCTTGCTAACAAAACCATATTAAAGATAACGAGTACAATCACTACACAACGCCACCAAACGCTCACGCTAATACGACGATTCCAGAAAGGTTCTACGGGAATGTGCCAGGTGGTGCGGTTAGTATTCGTGTGCTCGTAGGAGTTATAGGAAGTCCAGGCACCATTCTGATGCCTGCCGGAACCGGGTTCAATACGTTGTAATATGCGATCCCGCAGTACCGCCGGCGGTGGTACCGCTTCATGCTGCAGCCGGTCTTCTATCTGGTATTCCCTCACCCTTATTTCCAGATCCAATAGGGGATGGCGTTTGCGTAGGAACAACAACTCTTCTTCCTGTTCTGGAGTCGTTAAGCCTAACAGATAGCGTTCTATGATGCCACTTTCAATATAGTTGGTGATATTCAAACCATTAGTTTTACACAAAACTAAGCAGATACAATGTATTAATATATGCTATATCATAAATACGTTTGGTTAACGGCACGTGGATTCTTAAAATGAGAAAATATTTTAAAATACTGCTTTTAGAGGATTTGCCGTTAAAACTCATCCCAGGTTTGGATGCCTTTGTTCCTGATGATATTGATGCGGAAGATAACTACCGTGTTGTTCTTTGGTTTGTTGGTATTTGAGATAATAGTAGATGGCTAGGAAAAGAAATACCTTAGACATGATAAAGAAAATGATAAAAAAGATTTTCCACCAGCGGTGAACGGTAATATGGTTACCATCTTTGGATTGAATGTTGATAAAAGTATAATTACTGGCCGGATCAGCATAGCCGCCACCGTTTTGCTCCCAGGTAACCTTTTGCAATATGCGGTCCCGGATTTCTTTTGGCGGCATAGCAGGCTCATCAAATGCAGCCCTTTCCAAACGGCGTTCTACATATTCCACCTCTGTATCCAATTCTGGATACAGCCTCCGCATGTGCTGGAGTTCTTCCACCTCTGCATCAGTAGCCAAACCCAAAACAAAGGATTCGATAATACCGCTCTCTATGTAAAATTTTAGTTCCAAGTATCTTTTAAGAATTGTCTGAAAGATTTCATCGCATCTCCCAGGATGTCATTTATTTCCGTCTCCGGTAAAGCCAGCAGACGAGCTATCGTTGTGATTGATAATCCTTTAAAGTAGCTAAGCCGAAATACTTGCTGTTGATCGGCCGGCAGCACAAGATAAAAGCGCTGCAACATTCCTTCTTCCTGTTTCATCAGCTCTGTACCGGTTAATGCAGTTTCAGGTATCGCTTCTTTGATGGCGAATTCCCGGGTTTTACGCATTAGCCAGGAAAACAAGGTACGGTAGCCCGAAGAATGGAACGTTCCAATATGTTGAAAAACCCAGGTAAATACTTTCACGATCACCTCATCCGCCCTTTCACGTATCGGCACTAATTGCAATACCATGTTGTAAAGGGCCCCGGCGTAGCGATCGTATAACAATTCCTTTGCCGCCGGATCACCTATCACTAACCGCTCAATGAGCACTTGCTCACTTATATGTGCCAAATCTCGCCGCAAAAGAAGTTGTGTACCAGGTTTAGTTTCAGAATGCTAATATAAAGAATAATAATATCTATGCGTCGTAACATTTATCAACACAAATAGCTAAAATGGACAACTATCCAAACAAGCCCGGTACTGTAAGGTCACCGTAACTATCCTAATCCCTTATGGCACAATCCTAACCACCTCTACCAACCAGTATAGCCATCAACGTTATTTAGGCTGCCTTCCAACAATTTATACCAATTATTTGTTGGGAGGTGTAGGCGCTGAAAGAAGAACTGAAGTTAGGAAATGACATTCCTTCTATTCTATTTTTTTTCTGCATGATAAATTTAGCAGCAACGCCCAAGGCATATGTCTTATACCTCGCTTCCGACAGCACAGCGGCATAGGCGGGCAAATGGACCTTACAACGTATTTTGATTTCAATCCCTCAATAACAAGGCTGTATGAAGATATTTATACTTTGCCTGCTCCTTTGCTTACCAGCAGCAGTCACCATTGCCCAGATCACACAGGATGCCACCCGACTGTTTCGCATCTATGAAGATGATGATTATTTTAATGTATGGGGGAAAGGCACCGACCGGGCCTATAGCAATGGTACGGCTTTTGGCTATCTCTATATGAAAGAGAAAAAATCCGTGCTTATTGATAAGTGGTTATTTCCTATTGCCGGAAACAATGCCACCAATGTATTTGAATGGGATCTGATGCAAATTATGATGACGCCCAGCAAAATTGCAGATACCAGCTACCAGCCCAAAGATTTTTATTATGCCGGAGCACTCTATGCTACCCATGGCGTTACCTCCTACGATCCTGTAAGAAAACGTAGCTTTCATTCGGAGATCGTATTTGGGGTAATGGGCCCTTGGGCATTAGCCAAACAAACACAGACCTTTGTCCATAAACTGATCGGCTATCAACCACCCAGGGGCTGGGAATACCAGGTACCTAACGCCCCTTTGCTGAACTACAACTTCATCTATGAAATAATGCTATGGAATCCCATTAAAAGCCTGGAAATCATCGGCAACGCCTCCGGTAAGGCCGGCACCATGATAACCAGCGCCGGGGCGTTGGTCTGCTTCCGGTATGGTTTGATAAACCCCTACTTTGGCAACATCGACCAAGCTATTGCTACCCACCGCAGGTTCCAATTGTATCTTTTAGCAAGGCCACAAATCAATTTTACCGCTTATAATGCCTTATTACAAGGTGGAATTTTCAAAAATACCAGCACCAACTATGAAGAACTGGCCGATGAACAGCAAACTTATATGCGTCACATCACCATTGGCCTAGATTATGGCTTTGGTATCACTATTAAACGTATGTCTATTAATTATACTCAAAAAACACAGACAGAATGGATGAGTGGAACCGGCAAACATTCCGTAGGAAATATTACCTTACTAATCCCTGTCTCCCGTAAAACTATTCCGGACTTCCGGCATTAAAGACTAAAAAACACTTACCCATGCACTTTTTTAAAACCATCCTGCTTCCTATTTGTACACTGGCCGTTGTTTCCTGCGCTAACCAAGGCAACAACGCTGCTAATGCTGCCAATACTGATACTGCCCTCAATATAGCGGCACCATCCGATAGCCAGCTGGACGTAACTCCACTTTCTGGCTATTTTGTAAAAAACACCATACAGGTAACCGATAGCCTCACCTTTTGGGTGATCAACAACCAGGCCTCCTTCGACAGTTTATTTGGTATGGCCCAAACCATGAACACTGTTATCGACAAACCCGATTTTGGCACACAACTCGTTGTAGCGGCTACTATGCCTCCTACTTACTATAACACCCAGATACAGTTGGCTTCCGCTACCTCAGACGACCTGGATAACGATGCCATCATGCATTTTGTAGCGGTCGCTAATCCGGATAAAAGCAGCGCTGCTATCGTTCCACTTTGGCTGGGCGCCGTTCCAAAAGCAGGCCAACGTGCCTTTAAACTATATACTGGCGACCAGCTCACCCAAACCATCACCATCCAACAGTAACCAAACTGCCGGATAACCGCTAGCCAAAAACCTTTTCTATAACAGCATAGCGGTAATTGAACAGCGTTTGCAGTTGCTTTTTTACAAACAGGCCATGGGCCAGTTTCCCCAGCCATCCAAAAGGAAGCTGATAATAAACGGTATCCGTCATTTTTACCCCTCCGGGCACTTCCTGGAAACGGTGTTCATGATGCCAGATACGGTAGGGACCTACCCGTTGCTCATCTACAAAATAATTAAGGTAGGATACATGCATGATTTCCGTCATCCACACCAACGGAATACCCAATACCGGCGACACCCTATAAGTAATGATCTGCCCGGGATATACCTGTCCCGTATAAGGAGGCGAGGTAACCCTAAAACGCATATAGGATGGCGTGATATGTTCTAGGTTACCAGGTGAGGAAAAGTAATTCCATACCTCTTCCAAACGGGCTGGAATAAACTGGGTACGCTGTAACGAATAAATACTAGCCATAAGCAATGAAGCTTTGGGAAAGAAAGCTGCTGGCACGAAGATATAAATGGTTAGTGGTTAATAGAAAAAACGCTTATATCTTCGCTTGGGGAGCTTTCTGTTTCTGTATTGTGCTTTCTGCTTTATCTTCGTTATATGAATCAATTTTTCAGGAGCTGGGTTTTCTGGCTGATGTTTATTATCATTTCCGTTTCATTTACGCGATGCGCCAACATTGTACCGCCCAGCGGTGGTCCGAGAGACAGTTTACCACCGGTATTACTACAGGTTACACCTGGCGATTCCAGCCTCCATTTTCATAGTAAAAAGGTCATCTTTATATTCGATGAATATGTAGAGCTGGATAATATCAACGATAAACTGATTGTATCGCCCACCATGAAGCGCACTCCCCTGGTGACGTCTAAACTGCATACCATTACCCTCGAAATAAAGGATACCCTGCAGCCCAATACTACCTATACCTTCAACATGGGAGATGCCGTTCGCGATATCAATGAACACAATATTGCGCAGGATTTCCAATATGTGGTATCTACCGGCGACTACCTGGATAGCCTCCAGGTATCCGGCCACCTGGTAGATGCAGAAACCGGGAAAGTAGACAGTAACGTAGCGGTAATGCTGTACCGGGACCTGAACGACTCTATCGTAACAAAAGAAAAACCGGTGTATTACACAAAAACCAAAGGGGATGGCTCCTTCCGGTTTAAGAATATTGCCTCCGGCACCTATAAGGTGTTCGCCCTGAAAGAGGAAGACAGGGACCTCCAATATAACCAGCCCACAGAGCTGATTGCCTTCGTGGATTCGCCATTGGTACTAAAAGACCGCAATGTACGGGATGTAAATATGATGCTGTTTATGGAAAACGACAGCACCATCAAAGCCCCGGAGGAGCCTGTAGATTCTACAGAGCTACTGCAACAACAGCTGGAAGAAGAAGAAAAGGATAAAGAAAAAGATAAGAAAAAACAGAAGCTGCCCAAGCTAACCATCACCGCTACGCTGGAAAATGGTATGCAAGAATTACCGGCGCCGCTGAAACTCACTTTTTCACTGCCACTCCGGAACCTGGACAGCGCCCGGACCCGGCTGGAGGAAGATAGCACCTATACGCCAGTTACCTTTACCAGCACGATGGATTCTACCCGTACCAAACTAGACATTGGATATACCTGGCAAGAGGGCACCCCCTACCGGTTCATTATCCCTAAAGATGCGCCCACAGATACCGCGGGCCAACAACTGGCCAAAGCAGATACAATCCGTTTTACCACCAAAAAGAAAAGCGACTACGCTATTTTTACGGTTACAGAACTGAATATCAGCGATAGCACCCGCGACGCCATTAATGATACGGCCATGCATTATGTAGTGCAACTTGTTCAGGATAAAACCGTTAAGTATTCCGGCACCATTGTAAACGGCAAATGGAGCCAACGCTATATTACTCCTGGCGATTATGAAATAAGATTACTGCTGGATGCGAACGGCAATGGAAAATGGGACCGGGGACAATACTTCGTTCAGCCTCAGAAACAGCCTGAACGGGTGATTGTTATAGAAAAAGTAAATCTAAAAGCTTTCTGGACGGTACCCAAGAAAATAAATATATAACACCACCACCTACAGCGGAAGCTTTACTATAGCCTCCGCTGTAATATTCCTAACTTTGCGACATGGTATTTTCTTCTGCACTGATAGAGAACGCGGTAAATGAGTTTGCAAAACTGCCGGGGATCGGAAAAAAAACGGCCCTGCGCCTGGTACTGCACCTGCTAAAGCAGGAGCCAACCCAGGTAGCGCAGTTTGGCGATGTGATAGCACGTATGCGGGAGCAGATACAATTCTGCCAGGTATGCCATAATGTATCTGATGCAACCATCTGCAGTATTTGTAGCAACCACTCCCGGCAAAAGCAGCTGGTATGCGTAGTAGAAAGCATCCGGGATGTAATGGCCATAGAGAATACACAACAATTCAACGGCTTATACCATGTGCTGGGCGGCATCATCTCTCCTATCGATGGCATTGGACCCGAACAACTGAATATCCCCTCCCTGGTAGAAAGGGTACAGCGCCACGGCGTGGAAGAAGTAATTATGGCGGTAAGCCCTACCATTGAAGGGGATACCACTATTTACTATCTCTCTAAAAGGTTAAAGGAGTTTCCCGTAAAAATTACAACAATAGCCCGCGGCATCGCTTTTGGCGGAGAACTGGAATATGCCGACGAAATGACGTTGGCCCGCTCCATCAGCAACCGGTTGCCCCTGGAAAGCTACATTAGTAAGTAACGATAAGCCTATAGACTAAATAAATACGGGTGCTCAACAGCACCCGTCTTCGTTTAACCTGTAATTCCACGTTATGAAAAATGTTCAGACAACGTCTTTGTTTAAACGGTCTGGAAATGTTGTATGGTTAGTTATTGATTCTTTTACCTTTTGTTCCTGCAACTCTCTCCACCGTTGCATTTCATACTTATTCAGGAAACATACCTTGAAAACTTCGGGCTGGTGTTCATTATTTTCCTGGGGTACTGGTTGTAAACCCAAACTAGCCAAATGCTGATGCAGGGTGTGGATATGCTCTGATATAGTCATGACTGACATAATTATTTTATTGTAATAAAGAATTGAGAAGAACTAATGAAGAAGCTGTTAATTGCAACAGCAATTACATAAAAAGTAAACGGAGGGCTGGTGGGTGGCCATAACCGGGTAATTCATTCTATTTCTCTCATTTTGTTGCATGATACCTTCTATTACCCTACAAATATAGTAGACTTTATAGACTTATTCCAAATTAAATTTAACAATATAATCAAAATCTATATTTTTTACTCATTATATAGACCCCTCTAAATGCCCTGTCTTTGTGCATAAAACAATAAAATACCTGGGAAAAGGTTATATTTGTGGGACTTTTACGGGGGTGGATTTGTTTATTGTTCGACCCCGTGTCTTTTCAAAACCGTAACTAATAAACACCTGAAACAACATGAAATCTTTACAAGACTGCGCCCAAGAGCGCATACTTATCATTGATGGTGCCATGGGCACCATGATTCAACGATATCAACTCCAGGAAGCTGACTACAGGGGCGCCCGCTTTGCTAACTATCCCAGCGATCTTAAAGGCAACAACGATCTCCTTAATCTTACACAGCCACATATCATTGAAGCCATCCACAAAGAATACCTGGAAGCCGGCGCAGATATTATTGAAACCAACACGTTCAGCAGCACCTCTATAGCCATGGCCGACTACAACATGCAGGAACTGGCCTATGAGTTAAACGTAGCGGCGGCAAAAATCGCTAAAAAGGCAACTGCCGAATATACTGCCCGCAATCCGGAAAAGCCCCGTTTTGTAGCAGGCGCAATCGGACCGATGAATAAAACTTTGTCGCTGTCGCCAGACGTAAACAATCCAGGCTTCCGCTCCGTTTATTTCGACGAAGTAGCCGCAGCTTACGAAGAACAGATCCGGGGCTTATATGATGGCGGCGTGGATATATTATTGATAGAAACCATTTTTGATACACTAAACTGTAAAGCAGCCATTTACGCTATCAAAAAGTTCTTCCGGACCATTGGCAAACCTGAATTGCCGGTCATGATTTCCGGCACCATTACGGATGCCTCCGGCAGAACCCTGAGCGGACAAACACTGGAAGCATTTTACATTTCCGTAATGCACGCCAATCCCTTTTCCATTGGCCTCAACTGTGCACTCGGCGGACAGCAAATGCGTCCTTATGTAGAAGAGCTTTCCAATATTGCCAGTTGTTATGTAAGCTGCTACCCCAATGCGGGCCTGCCCAATGCCTTTGGGGAATATGATGAAGAACCGGAAGATACTGCCTGCATCATCGAAGATTTTGCCAACTCAGGATTCGTGAACATTGTAGGCGGATGCTGTGGTACCACACCAGATCATATCAGACATATTGCAGATCATGTGAAACATATCAAACCACGTCTTAAACCAGTATTAGCCGACACACTGGCTTAATCCTGCCACGACGGGCTTTCTATTTAAATACCTCTAACAGCAACAATGAGCGAAACCATTACCAATAATATAGCTACTACCAATGATATTACCAGCATTGTCAGTGAAACGCCTAGGGTGATCAGGCCCTTTATGCGGCTGAGCGGTCTGGAACCATTAGTAGTAAGACCCGAAACCAATTTCCTTAACGTAGGAGAACGTACCAACGTAACCGGCTCCAAGAAATTTGCCCGCCTCATACGGGAAGGGCAATACGAAGAAGCCCTGTCTGTTGCCCGCCAACAGGTGGAAAACGGCGCACAAATCCTGGACGTGAACATGGACGATGCCCTGCTGGACGGAGAAGTAGCCATGTCTACCTTCCTGAACCTGCTGGCCGCCGAACCGGATATTTCCCGTATCCCCATCATGATAGATTCCAGTAAGTTTTCTGTTATTGAAGCAGGGCTTAAATGCGTGCAGGGTAAATGTATCGTGAACTCTATCAGCCTAAAAGAAGGTGAAGCCAAATTCATTGAACAAGCACATATCTGCAAAAGCTATGGCGCCGCAGTTGTGGTAATGGCTTTTGATGAATACGGCCAGGCCGACACAGAAGATAAAAGGGTGAATTTTAGTCACCGTGCCTATAAAATACTCACTGAAGTAGTGGGCTACGATCCGCAAGATATTATCTTCGATCCCAATATTTTTGCCATTGCTACGGGTATTGAAGAGCATAATAACTACGCGGTGGAATTCATTAATGCCACCCGCCGGATCAAGGAACTCATGCCCCTCGCCAAAATAAGCGGCGGAGTAAGTAACGTTTCTTTCTCCTTCCGCGGAAATGAAACCGTACGTGAAGCCATGCACTCTGTATTCCTTTATCATGCCATTAAAGCCGGTATGGATATGGGCATCGTGAATGCAGGTATGCTCCAGATCTACGACGATATTGAACCACAGCTCCGGGAACTCTGTGAGGATGCCATACTGAATAGAAGAGAGGATGCTACCGAAAGACTGATACAATTTGCGGATACCGTAAAGGCTAAAGGCAAAGTAATAGAAAAAGATGAAAGCTGGCGCCAGCGCACTGTGGAAGAACGGTTGAGCCACGCGCTGGTAAATGGTATCACAGAATATATTGATGAAGACACGGAAGAAGCCCGCCAGAAATACCCTCGGCCGCTGGATGTAATTGAAGGCCCACTGATGGCTGGCATGAACATAGTAGGCGACTTGTTTGGCAGTGGTAAAATGTTCCTCCCGCAGGTAGTGAAGAGCGCCCGCGTGATGAAAAAATCAGTAGCCATTCTCACTCCCTATATAGAAGAAGAAAAGCTGCGCTTACACGCTGAACAAGGCGGAGAAATAAAAGCAGCCGGTAAAATTTTGCTGGCTACCGTAAAAGGGGATGTACACGATATTGGTAAAAACATTGTGGGCGTAGTGTTAGCCTGCAATGGTTACGACATTATCGACCTGGGCGTGATGGTACCGGCTGAAAAAATACTACAGGCTGCCCGCCAGGAAAAAGTGGATATTATTGGCCTCAGTGGCCTGATCACCCCTAGCCTCGATGAAATGGTACACGTAGCCCGCGAACTGAAAAGACAGGATTTCAATATCCCCCTGATCATTGGTGGCGCCACCACATCCCGCACGCATACTGCCGTTAAAATTGCGCAGGAATATGCACATGGCGTAGTACATGTACTGGATGCCTCCCGCAGCGTAACCGTTACCAGCAGCTTGCTCAACAAAGCCCTTAAACGGGATTTTCTTGCCGGTATCCAGGAAGAATACCTAAAGCTCAACGAAGCGTTTAAAAATAAGAAACAAACCAAGCAATTCCTCCCGATTGCCACTGCACAAGAAAACATCACGGCCATCAACTGGGATGCTTTTATACCAGTAAAGCCCCGGACAACCGGCGTAAAGCAATTTAATCATTACGACCTGGGAGAAATTGCAAAATATATCGACTGGCAACCATTCTTCATCGCCTGGGAACTGCATGGCAAGTTCCCCCAGATCCTGACGGATGAAATAGTAGGCACGGAAGCTACCCGCCTGTTTCATGACGCACAGGAACTACTGAAAAAAGTGATCGAAGAAAAATGGTTAACCGCTAACGCAGTAATCGGCCTCTTTCCAGCCAACCGGGTAGCACCCGACTCTGTGATGGTAACGCCTGAGCAAGCTGATATAGCGCCAGTACAACTGGAATTCTTACGTCAACAGATAAAGAAAGCCCCCGGACAACCCAACCTGTCGCTTGCCGACTTTATTGCTCCCGCCACTTCCGGCAAAACTGATTACATAGGCGGCTTTGCAGTAACCACTGGTATTGGTATCGAAAAATGGCTGGATAAATTCAAAGCAGAACACGACGACTACAACAGCATTATGCTGAAAGCACTGGCCGACAGGCTGGCGGAAGCCTTTGCAGAACTAATGCACGAACGGGTACGCAAAGAATTCTGGGGGTATGCCGCTGATGAACACCTGAGCAATGAAGACCTCATCAAAGAAGCCTATGCAGGTATACGTCCGGCTCCCGGCTACCCTGCCTGCCCGGATCATACCGAAAAATATAAAATGTTCGACCTGCTGAATGCCACCGAAAATACCGGTATCACCCTTACAGAGTCGCTGGCCATGTACCCGGCTTCCAGCGTAAGCGGTTGGTATTTTGCCAACCCGGAAGCCAAATATTTTGGTCTGGGTAAAATAGAAAAAGACCAGGTAATAGACTATGCTGCCCGCAAAGGCTGGACAATAGAGGAAACAGAACAATGGCTGCGTCCTAACCTGGAATACGATATTTAATGAAGCGCCGGCAGCTGCTGATAAGTAAATACCAGTAGCTGCCAGCCAAAAGCTATAGTTAATGAGAATCATATCTTATAATGTGAATGGCCTGAGATCCGCTATGACTAAGGGTTTCACTGAATGGTTACAAACAGACCCCGCGGATATTATTTGCCTGCAAGAAATCAAAGCACATAAAGAAAACATCGACTTTCAACAATTTGAAAAACTGGGCTACGACCATTACTGGTATCCGGCACAAAAGAAAGGATATAGTGGCGTAGCCGTGCTTACCCGGATCAAGCCCGATTTTGTACAGTATGGCAATGGCCATGCACAAAGCGACCAGGAAGGACGGTTTATACGACTCGATTTCGGAGACATTACCTTAATCAATACTTACTTCCCTTCTGGCACCAGTGGCGAGCTGCGCCAAACCTACAAGTACCAATGGCTTGATGAATTTTATGTCTACTTACAGGAACTGAAAAAAACACATCCTAACCTGGTAGTATGCGGAGACTACAACATCTGTCATAAACCGATCGATATACATGATCCGGTAAGCAATAAGCATTCTACCGGCTTTTTACCAGAAGAAAGGGCCTGGATGGACCGTTTCTTTGAAAGCGGATTTGTAGACAGTTTCCGGCACTTTAATACTGATCCGCACCAATATAGCTGGTGGAGCTTCCGGGCCAATGCCAGGAACAATAACAAGGGCTGGCGTATCGATTATATCAACGTTACCTCTCCACTCCAGAGTAAGCTGCATCATGCAACTATATACCAGCAGGTAAAGCATTCCGACCATTGCCCGGTATTTGTGGAATTAACGGCCTGATTAGCCCATCTTTACAAAGCAAAGCCATAGTATTTCCAGGCGTTTCCTAAACACCTGGAAATACATTATACATGAGTAACCGTTAGTATAACAACAACAAACATAACCAGTGGCTGGGCCATCCATCCATCATTCAATTTTTCGAGGCATATGATCATATACAACGTAACTACCAAAATAGCCACAGAAGAGCATTTGAGATGGCTTCAATGGATGCGGGAAGAACATATTCCTGCCATGCTGGCAACCGGATTATTCAGCGACTACCGCATGAGCCGCTTACTGGAACAGGATGAGGAGGAAGGTCCTACTTATACAGTACAATATACTACAGAGTCATTAACCCACTACCAAACGTTCCTGGACCAGTACCAACAAGCGCTCCGGCAAAGGGGTTACGAGGTTTTCGGCGATCGTTTCATTGCCTTTAGTACCGTTATGGAGGTAGTATAAGTAAGGGGTCTTGACTAAACTTATCCACAGGAAATCCACTATTTTCAAGGCCTCCAGACCTTGGTACAATAGTTGATCCAAAGCTGCGTTTATAGTAAAAGGGCAATTAAACCGGCTACAGCACAGTGTTTCAAAGAATCTTGCTAAAGTTAAGTGCTTTAGCACGGAGATGTCAAATCAGCTGTAACCGTTACCAGTAGCGTTTTTCAGCCGATAAAATTTTCTATAAAAAAGTCGTGAAAAATTTGGTAATCTGATAAAACGCGCTATATTTGCTCACATCAAACATTTTTTCACTAGTTAAATCTTACTAACTATGAACAAAGCCGAATTAATCGACAAGCTTGCTAAAGATGCAGGCATTACCAAAACCCAAGCTAACGAAGCTCTGGATTCTTTCACCAAAGCTGTTGCTGATACCCTGAAAAAAGGTGGTAAAGTAACTTTGGTTGGTTTCGGTACTTTCTCCGTTTCCAAACGTGCTGCACGTAACGGTAGAAACCCACAAACCGGTCAGATCATCAAGATCAAGGCTAAGAAAGTTGCTAAATTCAAAGCTGGTAAAGCTTTATCCGACAAGCTCTAATCGTTTAGCACAACTTATTCAAGCAAGGAACAATTATGTTTCTTGCTTTTTTTTATACCAAAGGTTAGGCACTATTCTATTTCACCGATTTACAGTAGATTTGCAGCCTGATAACATCATAATTAACCAACAACAAACTTCAAATTATTATGGGTAGAGGAGATATCAAAACCAAGAAAGGTAAGATCTTCAGCGGTTCTTTCGGTAAAGTAAGATCTGCGAAAACCAGAAAGAAAGCTGCTGCGAAAGCGAACGCTCCAAAAGCATAAACCGCTTTAGCCTTTGGCTCTTCGCTTTATCAAAGCCAAGAGCCAAAAGCTAAGTGATGAGCCCGGATAAGCCAGTACCCCAAATACCGGGCAGCTATCAACGGCTTTACGGCGCTAACCGCTCTATCTTCCAGCTGCCTTCTGTGGTTAATGTATACAGTATGCGATCGTGTAAACGGCTGCTTCTTCCTTGCCAAAATTCAATTACTTGTGGCTTCACGATATATCCACCCCAATAATTGGGTCTTTGGGGGGCATTTCCCTTGTATTCCTTTTTTACCTGGTCTACCTGTTCCTCCAGGAAAGAACGGCCGGGAATCACCTTGCTTTGGGGCGAAGCGATAGCCCCTATCCTGCTTTCTAACGGACGGCTATCATAATACTCATTACTAACAGCTACCGGAGCCTTACAAACAGTGCCTTCTATACGTACCTGCCTCTCCAGTTCCCGCCAGAAAAACAACAGGGTTACATGTGGATTTAATGCTAATTCTTGTGCTTTACGGCTTTCATAGTTGGTAAAAAACAGGAAGCCTTCTTCATCAAAACTTTTCAGCAACACAATACGGGCAGATGGGTGCCCGTCTGGTGTACTGGTAGCCAGGGTCATAGCATTAGCTTCTTCTACTTCCCCGGTAATCGCATCTTGCCACCATTTACCAAATTGTAATAAGGGATAAGCAGCTACTTCACTTTCATCCAGGGAGGCCAGCCTATAATCCTTTCTTAGTTCCGCTATTTTCTGGTTCAACATGGTCAAATAATTTTATTGGTTCAAACAGGTTTTCAAAGGTATGGAAGGATAATAGTAATTTTGGCAGACCTGATATAAATCATACTATGAAAAAACTTTCATTATGGGCATTACTGATAACGATAACGTTGTTTTCCTGCCATCTCGGCCATGAAAAACAGCACAGCATCAGCGCAGACCACATCATAGTGCCATTGGTTTCCACTCCCCTATACTATACACAGTTAAAAGGTAAACTGGGTGATAAGGATATCACCATACAACTGCTGAAAACGGCTCCCAACCTGTTTCGTGGCTATTATTGCTACGATTCCACCGGGCAGCCGATTGCTTTATGGGGCACACTGGATTCCAGCCTGGTGAATCTCTATGAAGAAACCAACAATCAGGAAGACCGGTTGTTCAGCGGATACCTGTCGGATGATGGCATATTTAAAGGCGTATGGCATGGCAATGGTACCTCCTATCATTTTGAATTCCATACAGACCTCAAAAATGCCATCCCCTTAAAAGTATATTATGGCATAGACTCTGCCCAGCTACTGCCAGGCTATCCTAAATCACCCATCGGAACAGTTTCTAACAGCATTATATGGCCCGATTCCTTGGTAGATTCCACTACAGCACAATTCCTCATAGAGCAGATCACCGGTAACAGTCATCTGAACAATCCACAACAGTTCCTTAAAAGGGGAATTGATTCCTTTATACTCAGCTACCGGATAGCAGCCAAGGATGCCGACAGCAGCGAATTTAGTGATGCCAGCAGTACTACCTCCTGGAATTGGACTACAGACAATGACATGAAGGTAGTGTACAACACCTGGCCGCTACTCGTGATTGAAAAGTATGCCTACGACTTTACCGGCGGTGCACATGGCAATTGGAGCGCCACCTACAAAACCTTAGACCTGTCTAAGAAAAAAGTACTGACAACAGATGATATTTTTAAACCGGGTTACAAAGAAGCATTGAGCGCTTTATTGGACAAAGCGTTTAAATACAAATACCATATGAGTGAAGAAGAAGCGCTGGATCAGAATTTATTGGTAAAAAGCATTCCACCTAATGATAATTTCATTGTTACCAATAAAGGCATTGCCTTTAGCTATGTGCCTTATGAAATTGGCCCTTATGCCTTAGGTCAGGTAACCCTGTTTGTACCCTTCACAGCAATGAAAGGGATGGTAAAAAACAGCTACTAGCCAATAGCCAAAAGAGGCTGCCTCCGTTTTGTAAACGTTGGAGGCAGCCTCTTTTTGTATAATTTAATAAGTAATTACAAGCCTTGGTTAGTTGCTTAGCCTTTTACCAAAGTACCTACATTTTTTCCCATGATCACGTTCAGCAGGTTACCCTGACGGTTCATATCGAACACAATGATAGGCAGCTTATTTTCCTGGCAAAGGGTAAAAGCGGTCATATCCATCACGTTAAGACTTTTCTGGTATACTTCGGTGAAGGTAATGGTTTCATATCTGGTAGCTGTTTTGTCTTTTTCTGGATCGGCAGTATAGATACCATCTACACGGGTTCCTTTCAAGATAACATCTGCCTGGATTTCTATAGCGCGTAAAGAAGCGGCTGTATCGGTAGTAAAGTAAGGGTTACCGGTACCACCGCCAAATATTACCACCCTGCCTTTTTCAACGTGGCGGATAGCGCGGCGGCGTATATAAGGTTCTGCGATCTGTTCCATTTTAATAGCCGATTGCAACCTGGTATAAAGGCCTACTTTCTCTAATCCGCTCTGTAAGGCCATACCGTTTATCACGGTTGCCAACATTCCCATATAGTCTCCCTGTGCTCTTTCTATACCGGTATCGGCTTCATTCATGCCCCGGTAGATGTTTCCGCCACCGATAACGATGGCTACCTGTACACCCAGGTCGGTTACTGCTTTAATATCGTAGGCATACTGAGCTATCACCTTCGGATCAATACCATAATTTGCATCCCCCATGAGGGCCTCCCCGCTCAATTTGAGCAAAATACGCTTATACTTTGGCAACATGACGCTATAAAATATTGTAAGATTGTGATTTCTTAATCTGATTACGGTATTCTAATATACAACTTAAATACAGAAAGGAGGAAACGAGTGGAAAAATGCATTTTTCCGGCAGGATGCCTGTCCTGGTAAGTGTATGATTTAGATATGCGCAAAAAAAAGGAGAGAAACGATTTCTCTCCTTTTTTCAAATGTGTTGTGATTAACCTAAAGCGATCCGCTTAAAGCCAGATACTTTCAAGTCAGCATCTACAGATTTCAGGTAATCCGCTACAGACTTGTTATTGTCTTTTACGAATGCCTGTTGCAGCAAGGTGCTTTCTTTGAAGAATTTATTCACTTTACCGGCAGCGATTTTTTCAGCCATATCAGCTGGTTTACCTTCTGCTTTCACTTGTTCAACAGCGATTTCTTTTTCACGAGCAATCAGTTCTGTAGGAACGCTGTCTGCATCTACTGCAATTGGGCTCATTGCAGCGATCTGCATAGCGATATCTTTACCTACTTCTTCAGATACTGGTTTACTGAAAGCTACCAGTACGCCCATACGGTAGTTACCGTGGATGTAAGAAGTAACGCCACCTGCTTCAACAAATTCAAATTTATTGAGGGTGATTTTTTCACCGATTTTTGCTACCTGATCATTTACTTTATCAGCTACGGTAGCGCCATCCAGTTGAGCAGCGTTCAGCTCTTCAACAGTTTTGATACCATTAGACAGTGCCAAGTCAACGATTGCCTGTGCAAATTTGACAAAGTCTTCGTTTTTAGCCACGAAGTCAGTTTCGCAACCCAGACCTACGATAACACCGGATTTACCATCTGCTGCTGTTTTAGCGATGATAACACCTTCTTTAGTTTCGCGATCGGAGCGTAAAGCAGCTACTTTCTGACCTTTTTTGCGCAGGTAGTCTACTGCTTTTTCAAAATCACCATCGCTTTCTACCAGTGCCTTTCTGCAATCCATCATACCAGCACCTGTTTGCTGACGAAGTTTATTCACATCAGCCGCTGTAATTGTTGCCATGAGCTATAAATAATTTTTTGTTGTAAAATTTATTAACCTAATTTTTAGCTATTAGCCTTTAGCTGTTAATACCAGTTGGTATTAACAGCTAAAGGCTAATAGCTAAAAGCTTAATATTATTATTGTATTATATTATCTTCCGCCACCTGGTTTTCTTGGACCACTGCCACCAGCACCGGAGGTACGACGTTGACCGCCTGGTGCGCCACCGCCACGGTTTCCACCGCCGCTTCCACCACGGTTAGCGCCACCGGGACCACCTGGGCCACGGCCACCGCCACCACGGTTGTTAGCACTGCCGCCAGGACCGCCTGGGCCACGACCACCGCCGCCAGATTTACGGCCTCTTTCACGGTCTTCACCACCTTCAACTTCAAATTTGCGTGCCTTATCGTCTGCTTCTTCTTCCTCTTCTACCTCTTCAGATTTCTCTGTAGCTCTTTCAGACAGACCTTCAGCGATAGCTGCGCAGATGTAACTGGTAACGATCGCGATAGATTTAGTAGCATCGTCGTTGGCTGGGATAGCGAAATCTACCTTAGTAGGATCGGAGTTAGTATCCACCATACCGAAAGTAGTGATACCCAAACGCTTAGCTTCTGCCAATGCGATGTGCTCGTGGCTGATATCTACCATGAACAGTGCAGCAGGAACACGTGCCAGTTGAGCGATACCACCCAGCACTTTTTCCATTTTCTCTTTATCGCGGCTTAAAGTGAGACGTTCTTTCTTAGTGATGTTATCGAAAGTACCATCCTGCAGCATTTTTTCAATGCTCTGCATTTTCTTCACACTCTTACGGATGGTAGAGAAGTTGGTGAGCATACCACCTAACCACCTTTCAGTAACGAAAGGCATGTTGATGTTACGCGCAGCATCTGCTACGATTTCTTTCGCTTGCTTTTTAGTAGCAACGAACATGATCTTTTTACCGCTCTTAGCGATAGATTTCAGGGCAGCTGCTGCTTCCTGCAATCCTTCTACGGTTTTATTCAGATCGATGATATGAATACCTTTCTTTTCTGCGAAAATATAAGGCAGCATCTTAGGATTCCACTTTTTCTTCAGGTGGCCGAAGTGAACACCTGCCTCCAGTAACTGCTGCTGCAATGAGGTATTATTTTCCATGTTTATATTACTCAATTAAAAGGATCAAATAATGATTAGCTGTTAACAGCATCCGGTGATAAGACCGAGGCGCAAAGCCAATAGCTCAAAAATATTAGCGTTTAGAGAACTGGAAGCTTCTTCTTGCTTTCGCTTTACCTGGTTTCTTACGTTCAACACCTCTCGGATCACGTTTCAGCAAGCCAGCAGCCTTCAGTGCAGGACGGAACTCAATGTTCACTTCGCACAAAGCACGGGCAATACCCAGCTTAATGGCTTCTGCCTGACCTTTGATACCACCGCCCTGTGCATTCACTTTCACATCAAATTTATCCAGTGCTTCGATAGTTTTGAAAGGCAGCTCTACCTGGTTTTGCAGGTAGATCAGAGAAAAGTAGTTTTTATAGTCTTTGTCGTTAACTGTAATGTTACCGGTGCCTTTGCTGATATAAACGCGGGCAACAGCTTCTTTACGACGACCTATTGTATTTTTTTGCTTTTCCATGTATCAGAGAAAAATTAGAAAGTTAAAGGTTGTGGTTTCTGCGCAGCATGAGGATGTTCAGCACCAGCATATACAAATAATTTTTTGTACATCGCACGGCCCAGGCGGTTCTTAGGCAGCATACCTTTTACAGCCTTTTCGATCATCACTTCAGGACGGCGACGGATCAAATCCTTAGCCAACTCGATTCTCTGACCTCCAGGATAGCCTGTGTAGTGCATGTATTCTTTCTCCTGCATTTTGTTGCCGCTCAGCACAATTTTTTCAGCATTGATCACGATGATATAATCGCCGCAATCAGTATGAGGAGTATAGTAAGGCTTATTTTTACCTCTTAAGATAGCAGCCATCTTAGCAGCAACTCTTCCGAGCGTCAGGTTAGTAGCATCTACTATATGCCAATCGCGCTTTACGTAAGCGTCGTTAGCTGATTTAGTTTTGAAACTTAATGTATTCATTGTTGTATACGATAAAAAATTACGTCTTGTAAACAATTCCTCTTATGAGGAGTGCAAAGGTACACAGCCCAATCTAAATAACCATACATTTCGACGACTTTTTTACATAGCACCTTTGCAATTAATTGATTATCAATAAAAAATTTGGATGAAAGTTATTAACAGCGTAATCATAAAGGGTTGATAACTAATTTTTTTATCATATCCTGGCATTAAAAACCCCTTCCCGCATCGGCGAAAAGGGGGTGTTATATGATAAATTATTTTAATTAACCTGCTTATCTGTTAGTTTCTACGGTTACCGCCTAAATATATCATTATATATTGGAAGAGGGTGGCCAAGGAAGCCAGAGCGGCTACTACATAGGTCATTGCTGCCCACCAGAGGGCATTTTTTGCTTTGTCGTGTTCTGCAGGCTGCATTACCCGGCTACTATCCAACCAAGCCAGAGCCCGGCGGGAAGCATCGAATTCTACAGGTAAAGTGATCAGGGAGAACACAGTAGTAATACCGAAAAGGATAATACCGCCCAACAAGAGCTGAGGAAAAGTGTGGATCAATAAGATACCACCCAGCAGCACCCAGGAAACAATACTGGAGGAGAACTGCACAGCGGGCACCAACCTCGACCTGAGCCCCAGCCAAGGGTAAGCCTTGGCATGCTGTACCGCATGGCCGCATTCGTGGGCTGCCACAGCCGCCGCCGCTACATTGGCGCCATTATATACGTCCGGACTAAGATTAACCGTTTTGTTGGCAGGATTGTAGTGATCAGACAAAAAGCCATCAGCAGTTGTAACCTGCACGTCATAAATCTGGTTGTCGCGCAGCATCTTTTCTGCGATCTCTTTACCGGTAAAACCGGATGAAGTTGGTATTTTGCTAAAAGCCTCAAATTTGCTTGTAAGTATATAGCTTACAAGCATACTGATCCCCACAAATAAAAGTGATAAAAAAAGGATGCCTGGTGTCATAGTTTTACAAGATTATGTAGCCAAAGAACGCAAATACCTCACCAGTCCACCTATTTTAAGTCTCATTTAGCACTTCTCTGACAACACTGCCCGCCAAGTACAAAATATAAATTTAACACTGCCACTTTGTCTGCAAAAGTATTTCCAAGCTTTAAAAAGCGCCTGTTTGTCATTTAGAAAAACCATTCCCATTACGCCTTTTTCATATACAAAAATCATCAACATCATCCCTATTTATCAACATTTTACGAACGGCCAATGAAAGTAATATTGAACAAAAACAAGCGCTGAAACAAGCGATGGCAGCCACTTTGTTTGATCTGCCACCTTACTCAAAAGTTATTCACATCAATTAAATAAACTTTTTTATTCTGAAGCCATTTTGTAATTTAGACCTGAATTTAATGGGTTAGTAAGTAGAAAGAGTCAACGGAATCTTCCGTTTGGCTCTTTTCTCTTTTTATCTCTTTCCACCCACATTTACCCGTTCATTTTTATCATTTCTCTCCCCCTTAAGCATAAAACCATTTACTTTGTACGCATCCTGTTTATAAAATTTATGAGTAAAATAAGAACCGCTTTTTTCTGTCAGAACTGTGGATATGAATCAGCCAAATGGAATGGAAAATGTCCGAGCTGCGGAGAATGGAATACGTTTGTAGAGGAAAGAGTGCAAAAAGACCTCCCGCTGAAACAGCAAGACTGGAAAAATAACGATACTACCCCTGCACGCACACAAAAAATAATCAATCTTGCGGAAGTAGTTACCCGGGAAGAAGAAAGGATATTAACTCCCGACCATGAATTAAACCGTGTGCTGGGAGGCGGCATAGTAGCGGGTTCACTGGTATTGGTAGGTGGAGAGCCTGGCATTGGAAAATCTACACTGTTCCTCCAAAATGCTTTACAACTGAAGCATATCAAAACACTTTATATCAGCGGGGAAGAAAGCGAGCAACAAATAAAAATGCGGGCAGACCGCATCCGTAACACCAACGAACAATTTTATCTACTTACGGAAACCTCCACGCAAACTATTTTCCAGGAAATAAAAAAACTGCAGCCTCAACTGGTAATTGTAGATTCTATACAAACCCTGCATTCCCCTTTTATAGAATCTGCTCCAGGAAGCGTATCACAAATCCGGGAAACTACGGCTGAACTGCAACGCTTTGCAAAAGAAAGTAACATACCTGTTTTCCTTATTGGCCACATCACCAAAGATGGCTCCATTGCCGGCCCTAAAGTATTGGAACATATGGTAGATACAGTATTGCAATTTGAAGGCGACCAACATTATGCCTACCGGATATTACGCACTATCAAAAATAGGTTTGGCTCTACCGCGGAACTGGGCATTTATGAAATGACCGGCACCGGCCTTCGCCAGGTAACCAACCCTTCTGAAATACTGATCTCACAACGGGAAGACCTGCTCAGCGGAGTAGCTATTGCCGCCACGATGGAAGGCATGCGCCCTTTATTGGTAGAAGTACAAGCGTTGGTCACCCAATCCGTTTACGGTACCCCACAACGTACCGCAACCGGTTTTGACTTGCGCAGACTGCAATTGCTGCTGGCCGTGCTGGAAAAACGCGGTGGATTCCATTTCGGCGTAAAAGATGTTTTCCTCAATATTGCCGGCGGTATCCGGGTAGAAGATCCTGCTATTGACCTGGCCGTACTCTGCGCCTTGTTATCATCGTATGAAGATAACGCTATATCTCCCAAGATCTGTTTTTCAGGCGAGGTGGGACTAAGCGGTGAAATACGGGCAGTTAACCGCATTGAACAAAGAATAGCCGAAGCAGAAAAACTCGGCTTTGAGAAAATATTTATCTCCCGTTATAATAAAAAAGGAATTGATTTCAGTAAATTTCATATCGAAGTTATCGCGGTAGGAAGAGTAGAGGAAGTATATCAGCGATTGTTCTAATCCAATCATTGTTTCATGCTAACCAGTTTGTTTTCCCCACTCATTCATTTATTTTATCCGCATTGCTGTGAGCTATGTGGAACAGACTTGCACCAAACGGATGAATTATTATGTATCCGGTGTTATGAAGCCCTGCCGGCAACCGGTTTTCACCGGCATTCCAACAACCCGGTAGCCCGTATCTTTCATGGCAGAGCCGTTATACAGCAAGCCACAGCAGCCTTCTATTACCATCAATCCTCAGGCATACAGCAACTGATACACCGGTTTAAATACAAACAGCGCCCGGATATTGCTACCTGGCTTGGCAAACAGGTAGGGTACCAATTGCAGGAAATCGACTGGATATCTGACATCGATTTTCTGGCGCCGGTACCCTTGTTTCCCCGTAAGGAGCAACGGCGTGGCTATAACCAGGCAACCCTCCTGGCACAGGGCATTGCGCAGGTAATACCGCGGCCCGTACGTGCCAGCACGTTATACCGTCAACAATATACCGACACGCAAACCAGAAAAGGACGTATTGCCCGGTGGCAAAATGTGGCAATGGCCTTCCAAACACCAGGCAACTTCCCAGCCGGATCCCATGTATTATTGATAGATGATGTAATTACCACGGGCGCCACTACGGAAGCCTGTTGCAATGCCTTACTCAAAACCGGTGCCAAGGTAAGTGTTTGCTGCCTGGCATATGCTGCCAACTTTTAATAAACAGTTCCAGCCAGCTATGCTGCTGATTTTTTTGGTTGTTTTTCAAAGGGGAATATTAACTTTACAAGCAAGCCTTTCTCAAATGATAATTTTGATCATCCTTTAAAAAGCTATCATTATATGTTCCGTTTAGCAATTCTCTCTATTGTTATGCTCTTTACCGCCTCTCATCTCTATGATTTTAAGGTAGATGCCGTTGACGGAGGAAAGATCGACTTTTCCAAGTTCAAAGGAAAAAAAGTACTCATTGTAAATACGGCCTCTCTTTGTGGCAATACGCCACAATACGAAGGACTGGAAAAACTGTACAAAAAATACCAGGACAAACTGGTGATTGTAGGATTTCCTGCCAACAACTTCGGCTCCCAGGAACCTGGCAGCAATAAGGAAATACAGGAATTTTGCACCAAAAAATATGCTGTTACCTTTCCAATGGCCGCCAAAATCTCTGTAAAAGGCGCAGATATACACCCGCTGTATAAGTGGCTGCTGGAACAAAGCAAGGCCAAGCACCTGGAACCAGCTGAAGTAACCTGGAACTTCCAAAAATACCTGCTGGACGAAAAAGGGAACCTGGTAGCGGTTTTTTCACCCAAAACCCAACCTGAATCTGCCGAAGTGATTGCCGCTATTGAAAAATAGCCGTTGCTTTAAATCCTGTTGCCAACTTTGTGTTGTTAATAAATCTTTTTGCTGCCCTTTTATGCGTATATCCGTTTACGTAAGTATCCTGTTACTTTATACACCTAGCGCAACATGATGAAACATTACTACATCTTATCAGGGAAACTGCTGCCGCGTATTATAGCAGTTTCCTGTTTATTTTCAATACTGCTCTCCTGCCAGAACACCGTGGATACCCCTACCATGGGCTGTAGCGATATGGATATGACCACCACAATACAAAACAAGGCCAGAACCATGAACCTTACCAGCAGCATACTGTTCAGACAGCATTCCCGTAATGGAGGCGCCAAGTACCTGAGCATAGAAGCGGTATCTGATACTTTTAAAGTGATCCTCAACCTAGAGGATAGCAGGTTCGAAGATGATGCTGATCTTTCCAACGACAGTATTCATCTGGACACATTCTTGTTTTCCAGAACAGGCCCGCAAAAAGGAGGGCTCGTAGTCGGCGCCTGGAAAAATAGCTTCGGAGATTACGACTACCTTACCACAGATACTTCCAGCATCACCATCAAAAAAATCAACACTAAAAAGAAAACGATTTCCGGCAGCTTTTACTTTTTGGCAAACGACCGGAAGGTACTAGGGGAAGGCTCCTTTGAAAACGCCTGTTACCTATCCCTGCAATAGCTGAATCGCCTCCTTTTCATTATCTTGCACCCATGCTATTTTCTGATATTATAGGACAGGCGGAGGTGAAACAACAGCTTATTCAATCCGTTCAGCATAACCGGCTTAGCCATGCAATGATACTACTCGCTCCGGAAGGAGCAGGCGGTTTACCGCTGGGGTTGGCCTTTACCCAATACCTTGTTTGTGAAAACAAACAGGAAAAAGACGCTTGCGGGCAATGTGCCGCCTGCGTAAAGGCATCTCAGTTTATTCATCCGGATATACATTATTCCTATCCGGTAATTCCGAGAAAGGCAGGAGATAAACCGGTAAGCACAGACTACATCGGCGAATGGCGCGAATTTGTGACCACACACCCTTATGGCAATGCCTATGACTGGCTACAGTTTATCGGCGCGGAAAACAAACAGGGAAACATCACCGCATCTGAATGCCAGGATATTATCCATAAACTGAATCTAAAAAGTTTTGAGAGCGGGTATAAGATTCTCGTGATGTGGATGCCAGAGTATCTGGGCAATGAAGGGAACCGTCTTTTAAAGCTGATTGAAGAACCGCCTAAAAATACCCTCTTTATCCTGATCGCAGAAAACCAGGAACAGATACTGGCTACTATTTTATCCAGAACCCACCTGATAAAAGTGAATGCTTTGGCGAAGGAAGATATGGTACTGGCCCTGGAAACCAGGAATAACATACCAGCGGCCAAAGCTCAACAGGTAGCTACCATTACAGCCGGCAATTACCGTGAGGCCTTGTTCCTGTTGCAACATTCCGACGATGATTACCATGAGCTACTCCGGAACTGGCTCAATCACCTGTTCACCGGTAACCGTGTAGCCCTGCAGGAATGGATAGAAAACATTTCCAGCGCCAAAACCGGCCGGGAAAACCAAAAGCAATTCCTCCGGTATTTTATCAATTTGCTGGAACATACCATCCGCCTGCAATATCTTGATAAGACGTTGCTCGCCTTCTCTCTGGAAGAAATGGACTTTGCCGGCAAACTGGCCAAACTCGCTAACCTCGATCAGATGCAGGAAATTATGGAGATTTTGAATAACGCCAGTTATTACATAGAACGGAATGCCAATGGAAAAATGCTTTTTCATGCACTGTCCATCAAGTTGCAATATATATTTAAAAAGAAACCTTTACCAGTAATGTAATAAGCATTCGCCCCAATGGAGCTTATCAGCTCCTTTTCCCCTATCTTTGTTACTTCCGGCCTTTTGTTTTTCTGAAAGGAAAAACGTATTTTGAAGAACTGGAATAACCTGAAATGCTTATTTATAAAATTTAAACTAATTAATAATATGGCTTGTGCCGGATGTGGTACGGGTGTGGATGGGAAGCCGTCAGGATGCAAGAGTAATGGAGGATGCAGCACAGGAGGTTGTAACAGACTGAATGTTTTTGACTGGTTGTCCAATATTCCCCTTGGTGATAGCTTAGCACCATTTGACATTATAGAAGTAAGTTTTAACAATGGCAGTCGTAAAGACTTTTTCCGCAATGTTACCAAACAGCTCTTTGATAAAGGAGAAATGGTAACTGTAGAAGGTGTTAGCGGTTTTGACGTTGGCACGGTTAGCCTCACTGGCGAATTGGTAAAACTACAAATGAAAAAGCGACGAGCAGAAGATACACCCGAAGTAAAAAAAGTCTTACGCCGTTCAACTAACGATGATCTCCAGCGAATGATGGATAATAAGGCCCGTGAAAAGGAAGCCCTTATCAAATCAAGAGCCCTAGCCCGCAACCTGGGTCTGGAAATGAAGCTGGCAGAAGTAGAAATTCAGGCAGATGGCCGCAAAGCCACCTTCTTTTATACTGCTGATGATCGCGTTGATTTTAGAGAATTAATCAAAGTATATGCCTCCGAGTTTAGGGCTAAAGTAGAAATGCGCCAGATCGGAGCCCGGCAGGAAGCCGGAAAAGTAGGCGGTATCGGTAGTTGCGGCAGGGAACTATGTTGTTCTACCTGGCTATCTGACTTCAAAAGCGTAAACACCACCGCTGCCAGGTACCAGAATCTTTCCATTAACCAGGCAAAATTATCTGGCCAGTGCGGCCGCCTAAAATGCTGCCTGAACTATGAACTGGATACTTATCTGGATGCCTTAAAAGACTTCCCGGAAGATGCCGACACCATAGAAACAGCCGCCGGCGTTGCCCACCTCCAGAAAAGAGACATCTTCAAAAGCCTGATGTGGTATTCTTTTGAAGGCAGTAACAAACAATATCCGCTTACTATTGCCAGGGCCAAGGAAATCCGTCTGCTTAACAGACAGGGTGTTAAACCAGAAGACCTGAAACCAGTGGAAGTGGTAACTGCCAAACCTAAAGAAACAGATCTGGGATATGCAGATGTAGTGGGCCTTATCAGTCTGAAATCTCTCGAAAAAACAGTGCAGAAGCGCAAACAGAAAGATAAAGACAAACAAAAACAGCAGAAGGCGACAGAACAGAGACAAGCCCAGGGCCAACCAAAAAATGAAGCGCCCAAAGCAGCACAGAAACAAGACCGTCCACAGCAGCAGGAGCGCAAACCGAAACAGGAAAGCCGCCCACAACAGCAACAAAAACAACCTGGCAACCAGCCTAAACAAGGACGCGAACAACAAGGACGCCCCGAACAGCAACAACAGGCTGGCAACAGGCAACAAGGTCCTAAGCAACAAGGACAAGGCCCTTCTTCAGGACAAACAGGCCAGGGCAAACAGGATAAACGCCCACCTAGGCATAAGCACAAACCTCATCATCCTAACAAAAACAATAATCCTGAAAAGGACAAATAAATAAAAAAAGACAACCGTAACGGTTGTCTTTTTTTATGCCTCCTGGGCCAATATCGTATAAACTAAAAGGCCGCCCAGAAGAGGCAGCCTTTGTTAACAATTGGTTTTTGCTTATGAGAAAATTATTAAACACTTGATATATCTCTCTTCACAAAATCAACCTCACAAAGGCCTCCTCCTAAACCACACCTCCCTACGATTCGTTTTCGAACAATAGCTTATAGTAGTTCAGATTGGTGGATTCATCAAAACCACGTTCTATCATTTCGCGGTTGCCATGAATATATACATGAAAATTCTTATCCAATTTGAGTATGCTCTTAAATACTTTCTGCTGTTTCTTCACTGCAGGGGCAGATATCTCGAACTCGTCTGGAATATCTTGTTGAAAATGGTTCGCATATTCATTTCTATATTCCTTGAAAGAAGCAATGGCATCCGGGTGGCCCAATACTTCATTCGCAAAATCATCTAATTGGAATTGCTCTTTTTCTTTAAAATAAGCGGCAGATTTATTTAGCAGGTCTACCTGATCTACCCTGTTCATCTCATATTCCGTTGGTAGTTTATTATGTATAAATTGCTTACACATATCTACAGCGGTTTCTGTTTGATGGTAACTATCTTCACGGCGTTGCACCTGTAAAAATGCATCCTTCCAGTACACAGCCTCCGTTTGTTTACTGTTGCTGTCTATAATACTTACCTTAAAGCCTTCCGCTTCTTCTGTATTAAAAACAAGACAACCTTTATCCAACTTATTTATATTGATACCATCTTCATAGTTAACCTGATAGTTCTCGTCCGACAGAAATACTTTCAAATAGGTATCACGATTCTCTGACTTAAAAATGCCTATAGCCTCCACTTCTTCACCATCTACCTGGCAATTGCTAAAGTAGGCTATATAAAGCTCTCCTCCTTTTATTTTAGGATGGGTGGAATGTTTATATAGATGTTTGGCAATGTTTATCGACTGCTCCTGGAACTCATTTTGGTCAGTAAATATACGTCGACAATATTGAAATATTTCATTCAATTGCAGATCTGCATCATGGCGGAACCTGAAATACTCTGCTGTATTGGCAAAGGGCTGAATAAAATAAGTAAGCAGTAACTGGCTGATCGTTTCATCCTCCAGCTGCAAAGGCGCTTTTGAACAAAGCAGGGGCTCATCATTAGAGGAATTGCCTACCTTGTGAATAGTTAGCTGCGCCAAATCTTTAAACTCCGAAACATGGATCATGGGCGCAAAATTAATAAATTAGTTGACAGTCGGCAGAACTGCAGCAGCCGGTAATTACCACTCGATAATTTCACCTCAAAGTACCTGCTCTATCTTAATACACAAAAAAACAACGACCAGTCATTGATTTTAAAGTGCCGGGCAGTGCAAATATGAAAAAACAGTACCGGAAAAATGGAAAGAGCGTTTACTTAGGGCCACTAAAATACAAAGTGGCTGTATCTATACATCGATACAGCCACTTTATTATGTAGGCCAGGGATAATTAACCTTTCCTGGCTATTTTTATATTACATGCACAATCCGCCGCAGGTACTGATTGTTTGTCCGGTTACATAACCACTCAGGTCTGATGCCAGGAACAGGCTCACGTTAGCAATATCTTCCGGGGAACCAAAACGGCCCAGAGGAATCTGCTGGATATAATTAGCAGCGCCTTCTCCTTCCTTGAGATAGTGGGTCATATCTGTTTCTACAAAGCCTGGGGCTACTGCATTACAACGGATATTGCGGCTGCCCAGCTCTTGAGCAATGGATTTGGTAAATCCGATAATCCCTGCTTTAGAAGCGGCGTAGCTGCTCTGGCCAGCATTACCCATGATACCAATAACAGAGCTCATATTAATGATACTGCCACTTTTTGCTTTCATCATAGGCCGGATCACCTGTTTAGTCATGTTATACACGCTCTTCAGGTTCACATTCATTACTTCATCCCACTGGTCAGGGCTCATGCGCAGCAGCAGGTTATCTTTAGAAATACCTGCATTATTCACACAGATATCAATTTTTCCGAATTCTTTCAATACATCTGCTACCAATGTTTCACATTCCTCATAAACACCTGCATTGGATTTATAGGCTTTTGCTTTCACTCCCAACGCGGTAAGCTTAGCTTCCAGCGCTTGGGCTTTCTCATCTGAGCTCAAGTAAGTAAAAGCAATACTTGCCCCTTCTGCTGCAAATTTCAAGGCAATAGCTTCCCCGATACCACGGCTGGCGCCTGTTACAATAGCTACTTTGTTCTCCAGTAATTTCATGTTATAGTTGATAGGTTTTAAGCATTCATATTCTTCACGGCAAAATCCAGGATTTCTTCCAGGTATTTACGGTCGTTATTCAGCCGGGGAACTTTATGCTGCCCGCCCAGTTTGCCTTTGCTTTTCAAAAATTCACAAAATGTGCCTTCTGGTAATACATGCACTACCGGCATATGTAAAGCAATATCCTTATATCGTTTTGCCTCATAGTCTGAGTTGATAGCTTTCAGCGTACTATCCATTATTTCAGTAAAACGTTGTATACTGTCTGGCGACTGAGAAAATTCCACTACCCATTCGTGCCCACCATTGCCATGGTCGCTGAAATAAACTGGGGCGGCCGTATAGTCGTTCACTACAGCACCGGTAGCTTCACAGGCTTTAGCGACGGCTGTATCGGAATTTTCTACAATTACTTCTTCCCCAAAGGCATTGATAAATGATTTCGTTCTGCCACTTACTTTAATACGGTAAGGGATCAACGAAGTGAACTGAATAGTATCGCCTACCAGATAGCGCCATAATCCGCCATTGGTACTGATCACGAGGGCGTAGTTTTTACCCAACTCAACTTCCTGCAGTTGCAGGGTTTGCGGGTTTTCTTTATCCAATTCCTCCATGGGCATAAATTCATAAAAGATGCCATGGTTGAGGAATAGCAACAATCCGTCTTCGCCTATTACGTCTTGTGCAGCAAAAAAACCTTCGGAAGCATTATAAGTTTCCTGGTAGTGCATCAGGGGTTTGCGGATCAGTTTTTTAAACTGTTCGCGGTAAGGTGTAAAGCTTACCCCGCCATGCATATATAGCTCTATGTTAGGCCATACGTCTGCCAGGTTATCCGTACCCGTTAGTTCAAAGATCCGTTTAATAAGCACGATGGTCCAGGTAGGTACACCTGCAATAGAGGTCACGTTTTCGTGGATCACAGCATTGGCCATGCGCTCTATCTTTTCTTCCCATTCGTCCATTAACGCGATCTCAAGATCTGGTGTGCGGATCATATTACCATAAAACGGCATATTTTGCAACATTACCGCACTGAGGTCGCCGAAATAGGAATCGCTATTTTCCGACAGCTTATTTACCTGGTGGCTTCCACCAATCACTAACGATTTGCCGGTAAAAACATCAGAATCCGGGAAGTTATTATAATAAAGGGAAATAACATCCCGGCCGGAACGGTAGTGGCATTCGTCGAGGCTTTCTACTGTTACCGGAATAAACTTACTCTTATCGGCGGTAGTACCGCTCGATTTTGCAAACCACTTAATAGGCGTATTCCAGAGTACATTCTGCTGACCTTCCATTGTGCGCTGGATATAGGGCTTAATGGTGTCGTAAGTATGAATAGGAACGCGCTGCTTATATTCTTCTATCTTATAAATGTTGGAAAAGCCGTATTGCTTACCGAATTCGGTATACTGCGCGGCACTAATAAGGTTTTGGAATACCTGCTGCTGCACTTGCACAGGATATTGCATAAAATAAGCAATACGACCCATGCGCAATCTTGCCAGTTGTGATATTGCAGGACTTAAAATTCTCATATAGGATGCTGTAGAATGATTTTTTTATTGTTTTGCTGCTGCTTCGCTCAGGTAATCTTTACGGCGCAGAACGAAATTCTGGCCAAGATACACTTTTCTTACCTGTTCGTCCTCTGCCAGCTCTTCTGCCGAACCTGATTTGAGGATTTTGCCTTCAAACAATAAATACGCCCGGTCTGTAATGGAGAGCGTTTCTTGTACGTTATGATCAGTAATTAATATACCTATATTCTTGTATTTCAGCTTAGCTACAATAGATTGGATGTCTTCTACGGCAATAGGATCTATCCCGGCAAACGGCTCATCCAGTAGTATAAACTTGGGATCTACCGCCAGGGCGCGGGCAATTTCGGTACGGCGCCGTTCCCCTCCACTCAATACATCCCCTGGGCTTTTACGCACGTGGGTAAGCCTGAACTCTGACAACAAGCTTTCTAACTTTTCCTTTTGGGCTGCTTTTTTCAACTTTGTCATCTGCAGTACAGCGGCAATATTGTCTTCCACACTTAATTTCCGGAACACGGAAGGCTCCTGCGGAAGGTAGCCAATCCCCATCTGCGCCCGTTTAAACATGGGCAATTTGGTAATATTCTGGCCATCCAGGTACACATTGCCTTCATCCGGCTTAATAAGCCCCACTACCATATAGAACGAGGTGGTTTTACCCGCTCCGTTAGGGCCCAACAGCCCTACAATCTCCCCTTGGGATACTTCCACAGATACATGGTTTACTACCGTTCTGTTGCCATAACGCTTTACCAGCTGGTCTGTATGTATTCTTAGTGCCATATGATCAAACTTAGCAAAAATAAACAATTCATTCAGTTAGCCTAGTTATAGTTATCATAAGATTAAAATTGATCTGATTATAATAAGGGGATATCTTATTTTTGCCCGCATAATTTTCGCAGGAATCCGCTTACCTATAGCCATATTCCTTTAAGCTTATAATTATTATGAAAGTAACTGAACATATTGCCCAGGCTAAAGATACCCTGATTTCTTTTGAGATACTTCCCCCCCTGAAAGGGAAAAGCATAGAGTCTATCTACGACCACCTAGACCCCCTGATGGAATTTAAGCCTGCATTTATTAATGTTACTTACCACCGCAGCGAACACATGTTCAAGAAAAAGGCAGATGGCTCCTTTGAGAAGGTGGAAATCCGCAAACGCCCCGGTACAGTGGGAATTTGCGCTGCCATCATGAATCACTACACTGTAGATGCAGTACCTCACCTGATCTGTGGCGGTTTTAGCCGTGAAGAAACCGAAAATGCCTTAATAGACCTGAATTTCCTGGGAATAGACAACGTACTGGTTCTTCGTGGGGATGCTCCTAAGAATGAAACGTTCTTTGAGCCCGATCCACATGGTCATAGCTATGCCATAGAGCTACTGGACCAGGTAAAGCACATGAACAATGGTGTATACCTGGAAGACGATCTGCAAGGCGGAGTAAAAACCAACTTCTGTATCGGCGTGGCCGGTTATCCGGAAAAACATTTTGAGGCGCCGAACCTGCAAACAGACCTTTCCCACCTGAAACGTAAAGTGGAAAATGGAGCCGATTACATTGTAACACAAATGTTTTTCGATAACCAGAAGTTTTTCGATTTCGTGACCCGCTGCCGCGAAATGGGTATTACTGTTCCCATTGTTCCGGGCCTGAAACCCCTTACTTCCAGGAAGCAAATGACCATGTTACCCCGGATCTTCCATGTAGATATTCCAACCGATCTGTCTTCTGAAATCCTGAAATGCAAAACAGACAAGGAAGTAGAACAAGTGGGCACAGAATGGTTGATCGCACAATCCAAAGAATTAAAAGCATTTGGCGTGCCTGTGCTGCATTATTATACCCTGGGCAAACCCAAAGTGGTACGCGACGCCGTCGCCGCTATTATGTAACATATTCACCAATTTATTATATGTGAAAGGGAAGGACGAAAGTCTTTCCCTTTTTACTTTATTCCCATAAAAAATGCCATTACGTAGATACGTAGTGGCATATCCCTATAACTGTCACACTTTTAATTATAATTGTCCAATGATCGAGACCACTGCATTGTGGTGCCTTTCGAAAATAAGACGCGGTCAAAAACGTTATCCCCTATCCCCTTTTAAAAAATAAAAAAGACCGCCGGCAGGCAGTCTTCTCAGTATATTGATCAGTTCAGGGAATTTACCAGTCTTCGCGGTCAAATAGAAACCCTAATGTTATTCCCCAATAATTATTTTTTAACTTATTGTTGGATAATTTATTCATATCCAGTAGTCCTTGACTATAATGAAAATCAAGCGTCAGAAAAGACTTCAGCTCCAACCCTGCAATGAAGTTGATCCCCGCATCCCAACGCTGTAGCGACATATCAGTACCTAATACATTGGGAGACGAATCAAAATCCAGGTGCTGCGAGCTAGATTGTATCAACCTACCATCATTAAAAATTGATAATTTATAATCTGCACGTGTACAATAAGCTCCATAAGGACCGGCGCCTATAATCAGCTTTCCGAAAGACACGGGCTGTTTGTATACAAAGTTTACCGGCAGTTCGAGGTATTGTAATTTTAATTTACTAGCCCCGGAAGTAAATAAATTAAGGGGATGTGTTAAAGGATGATCCAATTCTGCACCCTTAACAAGATAGTTGACACCTATTTGAATATAGCCACTTGTAAATAAAGGGACATCCGCATAAGCACCTGCCTGCCAGTTATCCAGCCGGGCATTGGGGGAAATAGCATTGCCACCGGAAGATCCTAATCCAGCACTTGCAAAGCCGGCACGGATACCTAAACTTGCCTGGGCACAGGAGATAACAACAACAAAAAATGTTGGGAATAGGAGTGTAAAAAATTTCATCTGTGGTTTGGTAATAAAAGGATTATAAAATTTGCTATGTTGGTCATTTGGGGGAAAAATTCAGCATTTGCTCTAGCTGGTTACTATAACACTAAAGTAATAAAGGTTTTGATAAAAATAAAAACCACCCAAAATTACTAGATGGTTTTACGTTAATTTATATGAAACAGATCAACTATTACTTTTGCATCTCACTACAGAAAACGCCAAAAGAAGCAGGCATAAACCTGTGCATTATAAGTTTGGGAGGTAGCAACCACATTTAAACCGGTAAAGCACAACCTATCTCGTGTTCTATATGCGAGGAGCATATTCCACATTCTACACTCCTTATTCTACAATGTCGCCGCTACGTTTTTAGGGTCGGAGTGGTTCAGGAACTCTTGTAATTGTTCTACGGCCAACCTTTTAGCAACAATTTTCTTTTTATCATCAAGCAGGTAGATCATAGGCGTACTGTAAACGTCGTATAGCCTTCTGTAATTAGTAGCGGCCTGCGGATCTGTACCGTGTACCCAGCCATCGAGATGGTTGTCTTTAATAAACTGCAGCCACTGTTCGCGGGTACCCTCTGTTTTTATTCCTACCATAGCCACTCCTTTACTTTTCCAACTGGCCTTCCAGGCAGAATCTAACCGGGGCACTTCTATTTTACAATGCCCACAGGTAGGGTCCCAAAAAACCAATACTGTATATTTAGCTACCGTTTTATACAAAGACAGCATATTAGCAGAAGAATCCTTGAATTCCAGTGGGGCAGCCTGCTTACCTATCAGGTTGGGCGCCATGGTATAAGCCCGGTCTACAATCTTATTCAGTTGCTCATCGTTTAACCAGAAAGCTTCTCCCGGTACATAATATTTCTCTACCAGATGCACAAATACAGCATCCATACCCATGTAAGGAGATGTTTCATAATTATAGGTAAGCCACCACAGTACAAATTTGAACGCTTCTTTGCTTTTGCGGGTGCGGGCAATCACGGCATCACAATCGGCGATAATAGAATCGGGGTAAGCCGGCACCAGCTGGGCAAAGTATTTTTTTAACTTAGCTTCCAGAATCGGTGTTCTCACTAAACGGTCACTTTGCAGGTCTACTTCATCCCAGTAGTGTGCTTTAAAATAATGGTACCCAAAAGCAGAATCCGTATTATTAGCGGGCTCCGTAGGTACTTCCGGCTCTTTCATCGCCAAAAATATCGAACTGAGGATTGTTCCGGGATGTGCGGTAATAAAATTGGTACGGAAATCCTGTATTCTCTTCCCCAGATCTTGTTGTAAGGGCGCTACTTTAGCAGAGTCGGCTGCATTTTGCGCAGTACGCAATTGTTGCTGTATGTTCCTGCTCAGGGATTCTTGCTGGGCCAAAAATTTATTATAAGATAAAAACAGCTCATTATCAGCACTATTCTTATATATTGTTTTATTAATAAGATCTGAGGTGTCAATGCTTACACTAAAAATCTGTTGTTGGTCGATCAAGGTTTCCACATACTGCTGTTTTCCGGGCAATACCAACAGGTAAATGCCAGGCAACAGTTTTTCCTTGCCTTTTAACACCACTTCACCATCGGGCGTTACCATTGCAGAGTCTGCGAGATAGGTGGATTTCCCCATGTAATGGGCCAGGAAGAACTTGCCCCCGGTAAAATTTTTCAGTTTTATGGAAATCTGGTATCCCTGCGCCTGCAGTGAAAAATGACCTAAAAGGGCCGCTATCAGTAGTAAAGATAATTTACGCATATAATTTCGAAGGAATATGTAAATGTAAGCGGAAAAAAGGAAAAAAGGAAAGCGGTGTGGTAAACGGCAATTACATGAATTCCGATGTAGGATTCAGCATTTCCAATTACCTTTGCAGCCGTGAGGAAAAAAAACGTTGTCTTAGAAAATGTACCTGTTACTGCCTACGCGGCAGAAGGTAAGGCCCTGGCCCGGAGAGACGGGAAAGTTATATTTATTGAAGGCGGAGTAGTGCCCGGAGATGTAGTAGATGTTCGTCTTTCCAAGAATAAAAAAGACTGGGCAGAAGGAAAAGCTATCCATTTCCATAGCTTTTCCGACAAAAGAGTCACCCCTTTCTGCCAACATTTTGGCGTTTGCGGCGGTTGTAAATGGCAAATGCTGCCTTACAGCCAGCAACTGGAATATAAGCAACAACAGGTGGCCGACCACCTGCAACGGATAGGAAAGTTGGCATTGCCACCTATGGACCCTATCCTGGGCAGCATGCATACGGAATATTACCGTAATAAACTGGAGTTTACCTTCAGCAACAAAGCCTACCTTACCAATGAAGAAATCAAGGCCAATAACGGTGAAATACCTGTAAAGCCCGCTCTGGGCTTTCACGTACCTAAACTGTTCGATAAAGTTTTAAATATAGATACCTGCTACCTCATGCAGGAGCCGGCCAACCTGATCCGCAATACGATCCGTGAATATGCTATTTCCCATGAACTAACATTTTACGATATTCGTGCGCAACAGGGCTGGTTACGTAACCTGATCATCCGCCTTTGTACTACCGGGGAGATTATGGTAAACCTGGTGATACATCACGAAGACAAGGAAAACAGGGAAGCCTTGCTGGACCATCTGTTAAGAACAGTACCGGCCATTACTACGGCCTTGTATACCATTAATCCTAAAGGCAACGACTCTATCTTCGGCCTCGAACCAAAGGTATATTTCGGTAAAGGATACGCAGAAGAGAAACTGGAAGATTTCGTTTTTAAAATAGGCCCTAAGTCCTTTTTCCAAACAAATACATACCAGGGAGAGGTATTGTATAAGGTAACCAGGGAGTTTGCCGGCTTAACCGGGTCGGAAATTGTATACGACTTATATTGCGGCACCGGCAGCATTGGCATCTTTGTTTCCCGCAATGCCCGTAAGGTAGTGGGGATTGAGCTGATCAAGGAAGCTATCGACGACGCCCGGGAAAACGCGGCCCGCAATAACGTACAGAATGCAACGTTTTTTGCAGGCGATGTGGTCGATATTTGTGATGATGCTTTTTTTGCCCATCATGGCCAGCCAGACGTAATTATTACCGATCCTCCACGGGCAGGCATGCACGAAAAACTGGTGAATAAACTGCTGGAAATAGCAGCACCCAAAATTGTATATGTGAGCTGTAATCCGGCCACACAAGCCCGAGATTTAGCATTACTGGATGTACTTTACACTGTGGAAAAGGTACAACCAGTTGATATGTTTCCACACACACACCATATCGAAAATGTGGTGCTGTTGAAAAAAAGAGCTAATAACTAAGCAAAAAATGAACGAGTACAGGCCCGGAAAATTTCAATACCTGCCCATGGTGATCAAAAACCTGATGATCATCAATGGCCTGGTTTGGTTAGTGCAGGTAACGCTGCTCAAGAAATATGATTATGACTTAGGCCGTTTGTTTGCCCTGCATTACTGGGGGTCTGAGCTATTCAAACCCCATCAGTTTATTACGCACCTGTTTCTGCACGATCCGAAGAACATTACCCATGTACTCTTCAATATGTTTACCCTCTGGATGTTTGGCGCTACGCTGGAAAACATCTGGGGACCTAAGCGCTTTCTTATATTTTATCTGGTATGCGGCCTCGGGGCCGCCCTCTGCCACATGGGCGTACTTACCTATGAAAACATGAACCTGACAAAGTATGCACAGCACTTCCTGAACGACCCTACCTACAGTAATTTTGCACTATTAGATAGTAAATTTGACTTAGGTAATGGTATAGATAGTATGGAAAGCCTCAAGTATGCGCTGGCCAATAACGACCCCAGGGCTGTAGATATTGCCAAGCTTTACGTGAGGGATTATGTGCATCTTTATCGCAATGGCGCCACATTGGGGGCTTCCGGAGCTGTGTATGGTATTTTGTTTGCCTTCGGATATCTCTTTCCGAATACATATATGTACATCTACTTCCTGGTGCCGGTAAAAGCCAAGTACATCGTTGGCTTCCTTATCCTGGGCGAATTATGGTCCGGTATCCAGAATTCAGCAGGCGATAATGTGGCACACTTTGCACATTTGGGTGGCGCGCTCTTTGCTTACCTCCTCCTGCGAGGATGGAGTAGAAAGCGCTCAGATTTTTACTAATCCAACTGTATTAACCCGTAAATTTGTAACGTTAAATCTTTGTACCATGCATGCGTTGGAAAAAGAGAAATTGCCCCGCCTCTCTTTAGGAGAAGGAAGAAATATGGTAACACAACTAATAGTGGTGAACCTGACAATTTTTGTTTTCCTCTACTTCACTCTTGTTATTTACAAGATGGAAGGCGTTGGGGAGCCAAGATTCCATCAGGATATTATGTCTTGGCTCAGGCTTCCTGCAGATCCTTCCCTATTGCTGGTTCGGCCATGGACGCTTATCACCTCCCTATTTACACAAATCAGCGTGTGGCCTCTGTTTACAAATATGGTTTGGTTATGGTGCTTTGGTAGCATTATGCAGCAGTTGGCGGGCCACCAACGGATATTGCCCCTGTATCTTTTTGGCGGTATCTGCAGTAACCTTATTTATGTTGCCGGTATGCGGTTAATGCCCACTTTTCATACGCTGGCTGGCCACGAATACTTTTTGGGCGCTGCCGGCAGTGTAATGGCTATCGCCATTGGGGCTACCACCGTGGCCCCCCGTTACCGCATCTTCCCACTGCTGGGCGGCGGTATTCCCCTTTGGATGATCACCCTCCTCTTCGTAGGCCTCTCCACCGGCACCTTAATGACCTCTTCCACTTATGGCCATACTTACCTGCCCCTGCTGGCAGGAGGCGCTTTTGCCGGCTGGCTTTATATGTACCAATGGAAAAAAGGCCACGATTGGGGCGCAGGTTTCAACCGGGTTCTCTTCAAACTTACACATGTGTTTCATCCAACTTCCCAACAAGTGAATCCGGATGATTTTAGGAAAAAAACGGCTACCGATCTGGAACAACCTCCGTTTAGAAGAATTGGAAAAGTTCCCGAGCAACGGCTTAACGAAATTCTTGATAAAATTAATGAAAACGGGCTTTCTTCTTTATCTCCCGATGAACGGGAAACCCTGCTGAGAGCAAGCAAACCAGAATAAAAATATTCCAAAATAAAGCATACAGATTATAAGATAGCAAATAGGCTTTACTGTCAAAACCTATCTGCTATCTTATAATTTATTAACACTAATTACATTGTTCCCCATGCTCCGGCCACTTTTCAAATGCTTTGCCCGGTAATAGCCTGTCTGTCATTGAAAAATCACTAACTTTAATACTTCAACAAAGTAAGACACGGTGCGATTTCTAAGATTATTTACGAAAGGATTTTTTTTGATTATCAACCTCGTCGTGGTATTACTTTTTCTGGCAGCCTGTATAGCGCCATATATTTCACCCGCCTGGTTCTGGCCTATTAGTTTTATTACATTGGCTTTCCCCTTTTTGTTGGGCCTACTGGTGGTATTCCTGGTGGGATGGTTATTTTTCAATTATCGATATGCCCTGCTATCACTGATGGCCTTGTTGCTGGGCTGGAAACCGATCAGCGCTTTTGTGGCTTTTCACCTGCCAGCTGGTAATAAACCTGTTAACAACAGCAACAGCCTTACAGTAATGAGTTACAACGTAAGCCAATTCGGGCTTTATCGTGAAAAAGACAGTAAATACAACCGGCAGGCCATGTTTGCCATGATCCGGAAACAAGACCTGGACATTGCCTGCTTCCAAGATTTTTATACCTCAGAAAAGAAAAACGATTTCAACAACCGGGAGGATATTTCCCGTGAAATGTCGCTGCCCTACCGCTTTTTCTCCAGCGATTTTAACCGCAACGGCATGCAGCATTGGGGATCTATTATTTATTCCCGCTATCCCATTATTGCTTCCGATAAGGTAAAAATGAGCGTAGGCCCGCTTAGCGAAAGTTTGATCTATGCAGATATTATAAAGAATGACGATACTGTTCGTATCATCAATATGCACCTGGAATCGTACCGTTTTAATGAAAAAGACTATTCCGCTATCCGGAAAATCAAAAACCAGGAAGACACCGGCCTAAAAGCCACCAAAAGCATCGTGCAAAAAATGCGGGAAGCGTATATCCGCCGCAGTCAACAAGCCGATATTGTAGGAGATTTCATCCGGCAAAGCCCTTATCCGGTGATAGTATGCGGCGACTTCAATGATACACCTGCCTCCTATACTTATTTTACCATTAAGGGCAACCTCCAGGATGCCTTTTTACAAAAAGGTTTAGGAATAGGACGTACTTTTACCGGGCTGGCGCCTACCCTGCGTATTGATTATATTTTTGTAAGCGCCCATTTTAAGGTAAACAGCTTCCGGAAAATAAACTCTGATCTGTCGGACCATTACCCTGTAATTGCCAGCCTGAGCTTGTTGGGCAATAAAAGAACAGAAGTAGAAGTAAATAAATAACTATACCCATTATGAAATTATTTAATTTTTATATAGCTGACCGATGTTGTTCCCGAAGGATTACTGTACCAGGAAAACAATATTTATCTTTGCCATCCATCAATAAAAAATAAAATAAGGTGTCTGTTACGGCACAGCCGCAAGACATCTGTCATTACCGCATATGTCAGAACTCAGGATATACAATTCATTACACCGACAGAAAGAAGTATTTACACCATTGCACGCAGGCCATGCAGGCATGTATGTGTGCGGCCCTACCGTATCTGGAGAATCACATCTGGGTCATGCCCGCCCTTACATTACTTTCGATGTAGTATTCCGTTATTTAAAACACCTGGGCTATAAGGTGCGCTATGTACGCAACATCACCGATGCCGGCCACTTCGAAGAAGAAGGCCGTGCTGCGGAAGATAAGATTTCCAAATTTGCTGTACTGGAAAAGCTGGAGCCTATGGAACTGGTACAAAAATATACCAACTTGTACCATTGGGCCATGCACCAGTTCAATTGCCTGGAGCCCAGCATTGAGCCTACCGCTACCGGCCATATTATAGAGCAGATAGAGATGATCAAAACGATCATGGAAAAAGGTTACGCCTATGAAGTAGACGGTAGTGTATACTTCGACGTAAAAAAATATGCCGCCAGCTACGATTATGGTATTTTGAGCGGCCGGGTACTGGAAGACATGCTGGAAACCACCCGCGAACTGGAAGGACAGGATGAGAAACGTAATAAAGCCGATTTCGCCCTCTGGAAAAAGGCGCCGCCAGAACATATTATGCGCTGGCCCAGTCCCTGGGGAGAAGGTTTTCCTGGTTGGCATATAGAATGCTCTGCAATGAGCGCCAAATACCTGGGCGACCAGTTCGATATCCATGGCGGCGGCATGGACCTTCAGTTCCCACACCACGAGTGCGAAATCGCCCAAAGTGAAGTCGCCCATGGAGAAATGATGGCCCGTTACTGGATGCATAACAACATGATCACCATCAACGGCCGTAAAATGGGAAAAGCCTATGGCAATACCATTAAGCTCACTGAGATGTTTTCCGGTTCCAATCCACAGCTGGATAAGCCCTACAGCCCAATGACCATCCGTTTCTTTGTACTGCAAACACATTACCGCAGTACGCTGGACTTCTCCAATGAAGCCTTACAGGCAGCGGAAAAAGGACTGCAACGCCTCTGGGCAGCTTATGAAACGCTACAGAAGCTGAACTACGCCAGCAACGGGCAACCCATTAACGAAGAACTGGACCGGCAAGTACGTCAATGGTGCCAGGAATGTGCCGAATTCATGAACGATGACTTCAGCACGGCAAAAGTGCTCGCCAATCTGTTTGAACTCACTCCGGTGATCAATTCCCTCAAAGGCGGACAGATTAAAATACACGAAATCAGTGAAGATACTTTCCAACTGTTGCAAAGGACCTGGCAAACCTATCTGGTAGAAATATTGGGCATCCAGGAAGAAAGCGCTGGTGGAGACGACAATAAACTGGATGGTGTTTTACAAATGCTAATTGAAATGCGGAAAGAAGCAAAAAGCCGTAAGGACTATGCTACTTCCGACAAAATCCGGAACGAATTACTCTCTATCGGCATCCAGCTGAAAGACGAAAAAGACGGTACGGTTTCTTACAGTCTTCAATAACCAAATATTAAGGAAGATAATGCGTAAAGCAATCATCACTCTGACAGCGCTGGCCTTGATAGCCGGCGCCTGTCAGCAGAATACCAAAACAACAGACAACAGTAGCGACAGCACAGGGGAAAGCAAAGTCGCTAAAATAGAAGTGCCAGTACCTGCCTTCTCTACAGATTCCGCGTATGCCTATACCGCCAAACAGGTAAGTTTTGGCCCCCGTATCCCCAATACTCCTGCACAGGAAAAATGCGCCGACTGGTTAATTAGCAGCCTGCGCAAATGGGCAGACACGGTATACGTACAACGTACCACCGTTACTGGTCCTAAAGGCGAAAAACTTCCTTGTATCAACATTATCGCCAGCTTTAACCCAGCCGCCAAGCAACGGGTACTGTTGTTAGCCCATTGGGATACGCGCCCTTGGGCAGATGAAGATGCTTTCAATAAAAATGCAAAGCTGGATGGTGCAGACGATGGCGCCAGCGGCGTAGCCGTACTAATGGAAACCGCCCGGCAATTCCATCAACAAAAACCAGAAGCCGGCGTAGATATTTTGCTGGTAGATGTAGAAGATTACGGCTCCAAAACAGACGAATCCTCTTTCTGCCTGGGAACACAATACTGGGCCAAGCACCCACATGTTCCTGGGTATAAGGCCAATTATGGTATCCTGTTAGACATGGTGGGCGGCAGAGGCTCCCAGTTCTACATGGAAGGCTTTTCTAAACAATATGCCGCCACGCAAATGAAAATGTTCTGGGATGTTGCCAACCAATTAGGCTACTCCGATTTTTTCCGCTATGAAAACAATGGCGCTTATATTACAGATGATCATATCCCCGTAAATACAATCGCCAATATCCCCACATTCGATATAATTGCCCTGCAGCCGAACAACGATTTTGCCCCGCATTGGCATACTACCAATGATAACATGGATGTGATAGACCAGAAAACGTTACAGGCAGTAGGACAAACCCTGTTAAAGGTAATTTATACGCAACCGTTCGCTTACTGATAACATAGCCATTTCCGGAGCAACGGAAGATATGAAGTATGCTAAAAAGAAGTTTATGCCCAGATCTACCGCTACTCCGGAACCCGCTCCGGCCAGTTATATAACTCATCTCAGCAAGGACAAAAAGCTGAAAACGATTATCACTGGCCCGCTCCAGGAGCTAACAGCACAGAAAAATATCAGCCTTAAACTGATCCGCTCTATCATGAGCCAGCAATTATCCACAAAAGTATCTAGTGTTATCTACGCCCGTTTCCTGGAATTATACGGGGGCAAAGAGCCTACTGCCCAACAGATACTGGATACGCCCCCGCTTACCCTTCGTGGCATTGGGCTCTCTAATGCCAAGGTAACTTACGTACAAAACGTAGCCGCCTTCGTGATCGCGGAAAAACTAACAGACAGTAAGCTAAAAAAAATGAGCGACAGCGATATCATTACCTATCTTACCCAAATTAAAGGGGTAGGCCGCTGGACAGTAGAAATGCTGTTAATTGCTTACCTCGGTCGCGAAGATATATTTGCGATCGACGACTGGGGGCTGCAACAAGCGATGATTAAGCTGTATAAATTGAATAGGGAAGATAAAAAAGCCTTCCGGGAACAGCTACTATACATCTCCGCCCAATGGGCCCCTTACCGCACCCACGCTTCCCGCTACCTCTGGCAATGGAAAGACAATACGCCCGATCAATAGTTAATTGACATATACATTGCGTAGTGCCGCCATAAATTTGTGTTATGAATGTGCAGGGAAGCTTTTTTGATGACGGGAATGCAGCGAATATTCCACTACTAAACGGAGAGCTGTTTTTTTATCCGCAATTCTTCCAAATGGCGGAAAGTAACCATTTCATGCAGGTGTTAACAGATACCATTGCGTGGAAACAGGAATCTATGACCATATATGGCCGAAAGGTATTATTTCCCCGGTTAATGGCCTGGTATGGCAATACAGGAAGTAGCTACGGTTTTTCCGGTAACCGCTTTTCCCCGGAGCCTTGGACCCCCGAACTGTTGCAAATCCGTCAGCGTATTGCACCTGTTAGCAGCGCGCATTTCAACAGTGTATTGCTCAACCTTTACCGGAACGGCCAGGATTCAATGGGCTGGCATGCAGACGACGAACCGGAACTAGGTCCACATCCGGTGATTGCCTCGGTAAATTTTGGTGCTACCCGCCGCTTTCAGCTGCGATATAAAAGCAACCACCGGCTCAAATATGAACTGGCACTTACGCACGGCTCCTTACTTGTCATGAAAGGCTCTCTGCAGGAATACTGGGAACACCAGGTCCCCAAAACAACTAAAGTCAGCGCCGGGAGGATTAACCTCACCTTCCGATCTATCACCCCTTAAAGTGTACAAAATACTATGAAAAACCTTGTTTTATTAATTGGGAATGATATCAATAATATCTCCCGCGGACAAAGCTGGAAAGACTTACTGCAGGATATCATCACCTTCTGTCATGTAGGTGATTGTATTGAAATAGATGATAAAAAACCCTTTCCACTACTCTATGAACAAATCTTTTTAACCGCCAGCAAACAACAGAAAATAAGGGAAAAAGACTTAAAAGCTTTTATTGCAGTGAAAGCCGCCGAGATAAAAGCCAATGCTATACACAGCGCCATTAGGACCATGCAGCCCAAACATATCCTCACTACTAACTATGAATTTACATTGGAAGGCGGCACACCTATCGAAAACACAAGTATTATTAACGAAAAATTTTATAGCATTTTCCGGAGATATCAGGTAGATGATATCACGTACTGGCACATTCATGGCGACTGTCTGAACCCAATGAGTATCAACCTGGGCTTTGAACATTATGGAGGACAACTACAATTAATGCGTAACTACGTGGTAAGCGGCACTATCTATGCCTCTAAAGAAGTACCCAAACCGTCTCTGCTGCGACGTATACACGCCAGGCAAGTGTATTTTCATTCATGGATCGACCTGTTCTTCATCCAGGATATACACATCTTTGGCCTATCGCTCGATTTTGTAGAAACGGATCTGTGGTGGCTGCTGACTTACCGGGCCCGGCAGAAATTCCATCATAAAAATGTACCGGTTCCCAACAAAATATTTTACTATATCCCAGAGGAATTTGTGGTAAGTTCCAGATGCAAACTAGACCTACTGGAAGCCAATGATGTTATCGTGATCAGCTTCCCGGGTAAAGACAAAGAAGCTTACTATAATAGTATTATCCAACACATCAATAAAATGCAGCCATTAATGATGGAAAACCGGTGAACAGCGGACTGGCAGTGTTTTTGCAACTAAACCTGGTAGTAGCAGGAGCTAAATTTCATCGCTTCCGCTAACGTTAAAATAATGTTGTATTAAAACGCTGTTTTATGTTGTTGGAATTAGCATTCGCATTGGTAACTACCTTTGCCTCCCCCCTTCAAAACAAGCAACAGCCTGTTAAAATGCAGGTGATCTACGTAAAAGAAGCCAAAGAGCCCTGCACTGGCGTAACCTCCATGGAATGCCTACAGATAAAGGGAGTAAATGATACAGAGTGGTCGAATTTATATACTGGTATCAGTGGTTTTAAATATATTCCTGGTTACCGGTATAAACTCCAGGTACGTGTTACCACCGTTAAAAATCCTCCTGCAGATGCCGCTTCCGTGAAATACGCGCTGAATAAGATATTGGAGAAAAAGAAGGTAGCCGCCAGTAGCAGCAGCGCTTTCGATAAAAAGTGGGTGCTCACCAATATAAACGGCGCCAATATTTCAGATGGTAATATCTGGGTAGCCTTTGATGCCAATAATAAACGTATACACGGCAAAAGCGGCTGCAATAACATGATGGGCAACTATGTTATTGAAGGTAACCGCATTACTTTTTCTCAAACTGCCGGCACCATGATGGCTTGTCCGGATACGAAGGTAATGCAACAGGAAGCAGCCTTCATGAAACAGTTAGGCGATCACTCTTTTCAATATACCGTATCTGGCGCCACTGCGCGGCTGCTTTCCAATGGCAAAACAATACTACAGTTTCGCTTGGAACAAGACGATAACGACCCATCCGGAGCCGCTGCCCAATGGTCCGATATCAGCGACAAACGGTGGATACTCACCAGGCTGAATGATGCTACTGTTAGCAAATCCGGCGTGTGGATCGAATTCGACACCGACAAACAGCGCTATCAAGGCAAAGGCGGCTGCAATAATCTTTCCGGCACATATACTCTAAACGATAACACTCTTTCCTTTGCGCCCGCCGTAAGCACACGTATGGCTTGCCCCGATGCATCTATTATGCAACTGGAAAATAATTTCCTGCAACGCCTGGGCGGACACAGCTTCACCTACACTGTAGGTAAAGGGCTTGTAAACTTATTTGAAAATGGCATTCTGGTACTGCAATTTTCCCTCGAAGAAAAAGCCAGCGAAAACAACCAGGTGCTTGCACCTGATGACAGTGAGTGGGCCCTGATGGATAACAAAAATTGGAATAGCATCAATTCAAACGATATCATCTATCAACAATTTCTGCATCTAACTGGTATTTAACACCACACCTCGCCAGGTTACGATATTAAAAGTACTAAACAACGAAAGGGTATCTCAAACAATTGAGATACCCTTTCGTTGTTTAGTACTCGCTATTAGAAACTGGCTGCTACCAAACCTGTGTGGTAGGCAAACAACATAGCATTAGATGCATAAGCACCTACTTCAACTACTACGCGAACAGTACCCGCCTTTTGTACTGGTACCTGCACCAGCAAATAGTTGGCATCGGCATGCAGTACCTGTGCTGGCACATTACCAAAAGTTACCTTATTCTGATTGCTGTTTTCGCTGAAACCATGGCCCTTAATGAGCAGGTAATTACCTGCATTGCCTATTACTACAGTTTCTTCAGCGGCATTCTTTTTCGGTTCCGGGGTACAAGCCGTTATTGCTGCTACAAACAGCAAAAGGGCTACCACAAACATTTTACAACGTGTCATGATATTAATTGGTGCTTTTTTGGGGGGTCACAAACCCTATTATGAATAATTTACCGGGGTTAACACTATTGCACTGGCAACTCCTATTGGCAACAGCATATTTCGGTATTCAAACGGAGGCAAATTTACGATCTATTTTCTTTAAAAAAAAGATATAGGTTATCACATCAAAAGAATTATGGTATCACGTAAAATTTTATATAAATAAGCATTCCTTACTATTCTACATAGTTCATGCGGGCAACACGCAGTATAAAACGTATGTACATAAACGTTAAAAACAAAGAGGGAAACCACCTTCCGGCAGTTTCCCTCTTTAATTTAAAAACTTACTTACGGTTATTTCACCAGTTTCAGCTCGTCTATAATATTCTTTGCACCTCCCAGTTTCTCAATGCACCACAATACATAACGTACATCTACGCAAATAGTACGGTTATAGTCAGAATCGAACTGGATTTTATGGCTCAGTGCTTCGTAGTTGCCATCGAAAGCCAGGCCAATCAGTTCTCCATTAGCGTTGATCACCGGAGAACCGGAGTTGCCGCCAGTAATATCGTTGGTAGTAATAAAGCCCACTACAATATCATTGCGTTTAGCGTCTTTATACTGACCAAAGTCTTTCTTCTTATACAGGTCCAGATAATTTTCCGGCAAATCAAATTCATAATCACCAGGCACATATTTCTCTATCACACCTTTCATGGTAGTTACATAGTCGTAGTATACCGCATCGCGGGGAGAATATGGTTTCACCTGTCCGTAGGTAACACGCATAGTAAAATTAGCATCCGGATACCTATTAGCATTAGGGCTCATCTGCATAACGCCTTTCAGGTATTCGCGGCCCAGATCGTTGATTCTGGTGTTGAACTGGTTGTATAAAGGCAGGTATTTACCAATATAATTCTTAATAAATGCGCTGGCATAAGCAAAAGCAGGATCATTCTGCAAGGTTACTGCATCCGGATTCGCTATAAAGGCTTTCCATCTGGCATTATCAAAAATGATGGTATTAGCCATTAGATTAACAGACCAGAGACGGTAGGTATTATCATCGTCCAGGCTACCGTATTTCGCTTTGAGGGCATCGTAGAAAGCAGTGGGTTGTTGATCTTTAGGTATGTCTGTATAGAACATATGGCAGGTCGCTGCCAATATTTTCTGGTCGCTGGGTTTATTTTCTCCTTCCAGGAAAGCGGTACGGGCTTTGTCTGCTGCTTCTACTGCGTGTTGTAGGGCATCTTTAGCTGCGCCGGGGGTAACCAAAGCTTTCTCTACAGCAGAGAGCGTACCGGCAAAAGCGGCTACAGGCGAGCCCAGAATGCCTTCGTTCAGGTATACCCGTTGTTTGGCATAAGGCGACCAGGCTTTATATGTTGCTGCGTAGTCGCTCAGGATATGGGCAAACGCTGGTTTGTCCTGTGCCCATTTGGCAAAAGCAGCTTCCTGTTTTTGTTTATCGGCCAGCACACCGTGTTTTTCCAATTGTTTAGTTTCACCGTCAAAAAATTTCCAGTAATTAGCGATACCAGCATAGGAAGAGGCCAGCTGCAGTTTTACCGCAGGATCTTTCTTCATTTGCTCAAACATCGCTTTCAGCCTAACATCGCGGAGGTCTACCAGGGAAGGATTTTCTACAGAAGTTTTCAGCTGTATGCCATAAGAAGTTTCATAACGGTTGGTACCACCAGGATAGCCAAAGATCATCGCGTAATCATTTTCCTTTACCCCTTTGATAGACACGGGCAGGAAATGTTTAGGCTTTAAGGGCACGTTATCGGCTGCATAGGGAGCTGGTTTACCATCTTTGCCGGCATATACGCGAAAAACAGAGAAATCGCCGGTATGACGGGGCCATTCCCAGTTGTCGGTATCGCCGCCGAATTTACCCACACTTTCAGGCGGGGTACCCACCAGGCGAACATCTTTAAAGCGCTCATATACAAACAGCAGGTACTGGTTACCTTTGAACATAGGCACTACTTTCGCCTCGTAATCAGTGTTAGCTGTGGTTTTAGCAGCAATATCATTATAAACCTGTTGTTCCTTTTGTAAACGGGCAGCTCCATCGAGTCCTTTCAGCTCTTCCTCCACTTGTTTCGTTACATCCTCCACCCTTATCAGGAATTGAACAGACAGTTGGGAAGAGGCTATTTCTTCCTGTTTATTTTTAGCGTAAAAGCCATTTTTCAGGTAGTTATGCTCTACAGTACTGGCTGCAGCAATTGCTCCATAACCACAGTGGTGATTGGTGAATATCAATCCCTCATTGCTGACAATTTCACCTGTACATCCGCCTCCGAAAATAACAATGGCGTCTTTCAGGGATGCTTTATTAATACTGTACAACTGTTCCTTGGTCAACTTGAGTCCTTTTTTCACCATGTCGTTGTACGTTTGTTGCCCCAATAAATAAGGCAACCACATGCCCTCATCTGCTTTAGCCCATTTGATGCTGACACTAAAGAGTAAGAGCAAAACCAGTAATTTTTTTCTCATATTAAGTCAGGTTTTGTTTTAAGGACCTCAAACCTAGCTATTTTTTCGTTAATCGGTGGAGGAATACCGCAGGAAGGGACTTTATGTGATAAATATTTTTATGTGACCACAAATGAACAAAAAAACTGGAATATGTTTTGATAAAGGGGGACAGCCGGAAGGCTATGCCAACATTTTTAACGTAAGAAAAACTGTAATCTTATGAAAAAGTTATTGTTGCTCGCAGGTATCACTGCCTTTATGGCTTGCCACGAGACCAGAAAAGAGAAAGAAACGAAAACGGAGATCAAAGACAGTTTGCAGCAGGCCGGGGAAGCCATTAAGGCTGCCGCTAATAACACCGGCAATCTGCTGGATGAACAAAAGAAACAAACGGAAGACGCCATACAGGAACGGATAAAGGAGATCGACAGGGCTTCTGAAAAATTAAAAAAGAAAGGGGACAAAAAAAGTAAAGAAGCCCGTAAAAAGCTGGATGAGCTGAAAATAGAGATGAATGAAAAACTGGATGATGTAAAAAACAGTTCTTCCGACAAGTGGGATAGCACCAAGGCAACTACGGATGACTTGATGAAAAAATCGGATAAAGAATGGACAGCACTTAAACAAGATTTCAAGGATCTGTTCAAAAAAGATTAGAACAAATACTGCGGTATTTCCTCAAAATTCCGCAATCCTTGTTCCGTGAACTTTATTCTTGTAATTTTACCCGGCTTAATAAATTTGGATTTGCTACTTTCTTATTATCAGGAATTACTAGTAGAAGCTGGCTGCGATGAAGCCGGAAGAGGATGTCTGGCAGGCCCTGTGTTTGCAGCGGCAGTTATTTTACCGAAAAAGTTCAGACATCCATTGCTCAATGATTCGAAGCAGATGAAGCCCTCAGACCGGGAGAAGCTAAGAAAGGTAATAGAGAAAAAGGCGATATGCTATGCCGTAGCCAGTGTAGATAATATTGAAATAGACAAGATAAATATACTGAACGCTTCCTTCAAGGCCATGCATTTGGCCCTGGAGCAGTTGCAACAGCAGCCTGAATTCATTTTAGTAGATGGTAACCGTTTTCACACTTACGGCAATACGCCGCATGCGTGTATCGTACAGGGAGACGGCAAATACGCCTCCATTGCGGCGGCTTCCATACTGGCCAAAACCTATAGAGATGATTATATGCGGGAATTACATACCTCATATCCTCATTTCGGATGGGATCTGAATAAAGGATATCCAACAAAACAGCACCGGAATGCTTTAATGGAATTTGGCGACACGCCTTATCACCGGAAATCATTCCGCCTGTTGCCAGAACAAATGGAATTGGATTTTGACTTGTAGTAACAGGTAGCTAACAGCTTAAAAGCTTATTATTTTGCCCTGATAGGGAGTAATTATGTTAAAGCAGACACAACAGCAAAAATTATTACAGAAATTGTCACCCCAGCAAATTCAGCTCATGAAATTGCTGCAGGTACCTACTGTCAACCTCGAAGAACGAATCAAAGAAGAACTGGAAGAAAACCCCGCGCTGGAATACGGAGAAGAAGCCGGTGAAGACGAATTTAAAGAACAGGATGAATTTGAAAGCCCAGCAGAGGAGGAGGAATTTGAACCAGATGGCAGTGAAAACGAATATGATAATATAGACATTTCTGAATATGTAAATGAGGGAGATGACGAAGTAGCGGACTACAAGCTGCGTGATGATAATTACCCTGACCCAGATGAGAATAATAAAACCATTCCGATCCGGGTAGAAACTTCTTTCCATGAACATTTGCTCAGTCAACTAGGCATGCTGGAATTGGATGACCATCAGAATACCATTGCAGAGCATATTATAGGCAGTATAGATGATGATGGTTACCTGCGCAGAGAGGTAAGCTCTATGGTAGATGACCTGTCTTTTTCCCAGAATATTGAAACATCGGAAGAAGAGATTTATTCATTGATCAGGAAGATACAAGATTTTGATCCTGCCGGTGTATGCGCCACTGATCTCAAAGAATGCCTGTTACTGCAATTAAAGCGGAAATCCCAGGAAGATCCGGGGGTGCATAACGCTTACATGATCCTGGAGAATTATTTCGACGAATTTACCAAGAAGCATTACGAAAAAATACAGAAAGCGCTGGGCCTTACAGATGAAGGGCTAAAAGAAGCCATTACACAGATCATCAGGCTAACGCCCAAGCCCGGAGGCAACTTTGCCACGCTGAACAAAGCGGAGAGCTATGTACTGCCGGATTTCTTTATTATCAACAACGCCGGTAAACTGGAGCTTACCCTCAATTCCCGCAATGCACCAGACCTCCGTATTTCCGGCGGCTACCGTGAAATGCTGAAAGAATACGACCGGGGCGACAAAAAAGATAAACGGCAGAAAGAAGCCGTATTATTCATCAAACAGAAGATCGACGCGGCAAAATGGTTTATCGACGCCATCAAACAGCGGCAGCATACCCTATTATCTACCATGGAGTCTATCATGGATTACCAACGGGAGTTTTTCCTCACTGGAGACGAAACCACCATGAAGCCCATGATTCTAAAGGATATCGCAGACCGTACCCAGCTGGACATATCCACTGTAAGCCGGGTGGCTAACAGTAAATATGTGCAAACGGAGTTTGGCACCTTTAAACTGAAGTTCTTTTTCTCCGAATCCCTATCTACTGATAGCGGTGAAGAAGTATCTACACGAGAGGTAAAAAAAATCTTATCCGACCTGATAGAAGCCGAAAACAAGCGTAAGCCATTGAGCGATGAAAATCTAACAAAAATGCTACAGGACAAAGGTTATAACATTGCCCGCCGTACAGTAGCCAAATACAGGGAACAGCTGAATATACCAGTAGCCCGTTTACGTAAAGAATTATAAGCATTATACCATCATGCAAGCACATGCAATTTCAGACCGGAATGAGGATACGCCATCAATACCGGAATTTTCACCGATGACGAGATCCCTGGCACAGGTTATTTCTTATATCACGCATCCGTTGTTCCTTCCGCTGCTGGTAACTTTTCTGATCTTAAATTCCATTCCGGAATATATGGTAACGTTTAAATCGCTCAGTAAACGGTTTGCTTTCGACTCCTTATATTTCCGGGTAGGCATCACCTGCATTGGATTTCCGGCCCTAGTGCTGTTCCTCACCAGGGCCCTGAACCTGGTATCGTCGGTGTATATGAAAACCCAACGCGACAGGATCATTCCCTACTCTGCAATGATGATCTTTTATTTCTGGGCATTTTATACCTTCCAGCAAGAAGGTTTGGCGCCCAGGTTTTATACTGCATTTTTCCTGGGAGCGTTCCTCAGCATTTCCATTGCCTTTGTATCTAACGTATTTATCAAAACCAGCATGCATACAGTAGGCTGGGGTGGCGTAATAGGTTTTTTGCTATCACTGATGTGGGGCATGCATATGAATGTATCTATCCCGTTGGTGATCACTTTTTTTGTAGCGGCTTTAGTAGCTACTGCGCGTATGGTGCTGGGTGCACATACGCCCCGTGAAATTTATGCCGGGTTCCTGATAGGTATTCTCTGCCAACTGATCTCCTGCTGGATATTGGTGAAGTAATTAATAAGCTGTTTCTCCATTCAACGATTCCCGTTCCTAGCTGGTTATTCTGATGAATCAATTAAAACATCAGCAACCAGACAGGGAACAGGGAACGTGTAATAGAATGGCGATAAAAAATTTGGGGTTTACCAGGACCGCGCTTTCTCATTTCTCTCACACATGGATGCAAAGGCCGCCAGGCAAAAGGCTAACAAACAATCATAACAAACAATATCGGGAATTAACATCTACAACTAAACTTGACAATACAAAAGTCTGAATTTATTAAGTGATACTCAAGCGTATAAATACGCTTTTTAAAAAAGCAGTAGAATTCTCATTTTTTTACGGGGGATAATTTTTTTGGGGGTTTAACGTGTACGCATATTCAATGCGTAATGCGTTTGCATCTTTGTTATGCCATTGCGGGTTAACCTTAAAAACTTTAGAACGTATATAAGTAGTTGAAAGGAAATAGGAAACAATGGCAAACAAATACTATTTTATTTAGCATTTAAAAGAAATTGCTAAAATATTTAGGAAAATAAAAAATTAGATCATAACTTAGCAATCCAATTAATTTGCTTTCTGTTAGCGATCAGCTATCATTTAAATTTGTAAAAACAATAATTATATGTCTACAGCCAATGCAGAAAAATTGAAGGCACTACGCCTCACAATGGACAAGATTGAAAAGGATTTCGGTAAGGGATCTGTGATGATGATGGGTGAAAAAGCAGAAGCACCGATGGAAGTTATTTCTACGGGTTCTCTGGGTCTGGATATCGCACTTGGAGTAAATGGTTTACCAAAGGGTAGGATCATTGAGATATATGGACCAGAATCTTCCGGTAAAACAACCGTGGCTATACATACAATTGCGGAAGCGCAAAAAAAAGGTGGCATTTGCGCCATTATAGATGCGGAGCATGCTTTTGACAGCAGTTACGCAAAAAGACTGGGAGTAGATGTAGACTCTCTTTTAATATCACAGCCAGACCATGGTGAACAGGCATTGGAAATCGCAGATCGCCTGATCCTTTCCGGAGCAGTAGATGTAGTAGTGATTGACTCTGTAGCTGCCCTGGTGCCTAAAAGTGAACTGGAAGGCGAAATGGGTGAAAGCAAAATGGGCTTGCAAGCCCGTCTGATGTCACAGGCACTGCGTAAATTAACGGCTACCATTGCTAAAACCAATTGCTGCGCGATCTTTATCAACCAGCTGCGTGAAAAAATAGGCGTGATGTTCGGGAATCCGGAAACTACCACTGGTGGTAACGCCTTGAAGTTCTACGCTTCTGTAAGATTGGATATCCGCCGGCTGAGTCAGATCAAAGACGGAGATGAAGCCATCGGTAACCGGGTGAAAGTAAAAGTGGTGAAAAATAAAGTAGCCCCTCCATTCCGCCAGGCCGAATTCGATATCGTTTATGGCCACGGTATTTCCAAAACAGGAGAAATCATTGACATGGGCGTTGAATATGGAGTAATCCAGAAAAGCGGTAGCTGGTTCAGCTATGATACCAATAAATTAGGTCAGGGACGTGATGCAGTAAAACAACTGCTAACCGATAATCCTGAACTGTCAGCAGAAATTGAAGGGAAGATCAAAGTAAAGATTGCTGAAAAACAAGGAGCAGAGTAATCGCTACTATTACAATAAGACCATTGTATTTAGTATATACATAAAAGTTAGTTTTAGTTTTAGTAAGCATTGGGTTAGTATGCACATCCCTGCCTTTTCCTGGGCGGGGATTTTTATTTGTGTAAAATAAGCTCCGCGATAAATAATGTTCAACCCCTTCCCTGCTTGAGAGAAGTTTAGCCAATGGCTCAAAAACAACAACCGCCCCGGTAAACGGAGCGGTTGCAGCTTTTCACTAGTTTTTATCTTATAAAGCCATTATTAAGCTTCAGCTTTCATGCTTTTTGCAGATCTCTTACGTTCTTCTTCATCCAGGATGGTTTTACGCATACGGATAAAGTTAGGCGTAACCTCAATGCACTCATCATGTTGGATATACTCCATACATTCTTCCAGTGTCATCAGGATCTTAGGTGCAATGTTAGCAGCACCGTCTGTACCGCTGGCGCGCATGTTGGTAAGTTTCTTTCCTTCATTTGGATTCACTACCAGGTCGCCAGGTTTATTATTTTCACCGATGATCATACCCTTGTACACCTCTTCTCCTGGATCTACGAAGAAAGAACCTCTGTCTTGCAGTTTATCCAAAGAGTAAGCGGTAGTAGTACCGGCTTCTTTAGCAATCAACACACCATTGTTACGGCCAGGAATAGCACCCTTCCAAGGCTTATAGTCGTTAAAGCGGTGTGCCATTACAGCTTCACCAGCAGTAGCTGTCAGCATTTGTGTACGCAAACCGATCAAACCGCGGGAAGGAATTTCAAATTCCAAGTGCTGCATTTCTCCCTTAGTTTCCATGATCAGCATTTCCCCTTTACGACGGGTTACCAGGTCAATTACCTTGCTGGCATAATCTTGCGGAACATCTACTACCAGTATTTCGTATGGCTCGCTCTTTTTACCATCAATATGTTTCACGATTACCTGAGGCTGACCTACAGTTAACTCATAACCTTCACGACGCATCGTCTCAATCAATACTCCTAAGTGGAGAATACCACGACCATACACCAGGAAGCTATCAGCACTATCGGAATCTACTACACGCAGTGCCAGGTTCTTCTCAGTTTCCTTCATTAAACGGTCACGCAGGTGACGGGAAGTAACGAACTTACCATCTTTACCAAAGAACGGAGAGTTGTTAATACCAAACAACATGTTCATGGTAGGCTCATCTACGCTGATTACTGGCAATGCTTCCGGTTCTTCAGCATCTGCGATAGTATCGCCAATATTGAAACCTTCCACACCTACAACCGCACAAATATCGCCGGCAAATACCTTGGTTACTTTTCTCTTACCTAATGCTTCAAATACATATAGCTCACGTACTTTCTGCTTCTTGGCAGAACCATCTGCCTGCATAAGGGTAATCCACTGTCCTTCTTCGATAAAGGAACGGGTTACCTTACCTACAGCAATACGGCCCAGGAAAGAAGAATAATCCAATGAGGTGATCTGCAGCTGCAGGTTACCTTCCGGTGTTTTAGGCTCTGGAACATATTCCAGGATACCATCCATCAACGGCGTAATATCTTCACTAGGCTCCAATGAACTGTTGAACCAGCCATTTTTACCGGAACCATAAAAAGTAGGGAAGTTTAACTGATCTTCCGTAGCATCCAGGTTAAAGAACAGATCAAAAACAGCATCATGTACTTCGTCGGGACGGCAGTTTGCCTTATCTACCTTGTTGATTACAACAATAGGTTTCAGGTTCAACTGCAACGCTTTCTGCAACACAAAACGGGTTTGCGGCATAGGGCCTTCAAAAGCATCTACCAGCAGGATAACGCCATCCGCCATTTTCAATACCCTTTCCACTTCCCCGCCAAAGTCGGCGTGGCCTGGAGTATCAATTACATTGATCTTAGTTCCCTTATACTCAACAGATGCGTTTTTACTGAAGATGGTGATACCACGCTCTCTTTCAAGATCGTTATTATCCATGATCAGTTCGCCTGATTCCTGGTTTGCCCGGAATACGTTAGCCTGATGAAGAATTTTGTCAACCAAAGTAGTTTTACCATGGTCTACGTGTGCAATAATTGCGATATTACGAATGTTCATATACTTAAGTCTTTAGCTATCAGCCATTAACAAAATTACCGCTAATAGCTACAAAAAGAAGGCGCAAAGGTACGAAAACCTGGCGAGAAAGAGGGCTTCCCGTTTTAAATAAATGTAATCATTTAGTCAAGCCTCAATAACATGATACAATTAAATGAAAATCAATAACTTAATAGTCTGCTTTAACTTTAATGTCTACCTGATTACAAGCCATTGCTTAACAGCAGTGATAAACGATATTGTAAATAATTAAAAATCAATAATTTACAGGAAAATTTATTGATTTTAACACTTGTGGCTTCAATTTTGCGCCTCCCATCCATTTTTAATAGCATAATGCATCTATCATGAAAAAAATATTTTACCTACTGACCATCAGCTTCTTACTGATATACTATCCAACTATAGCACAACAAATGCCTATCCAGGATATTACTCTCACACAATATAAATATCCCTTCCCGGTACATTTTTTACAGCTGCAGGTGCAAGGTGAGCCTTTAAAAATGGCCTATATGGATGTACAGCCCTCCCATCCTAATGGTAAAACGGTAGTACTCCTTCATGGTAAGAACTTTAATGGGGCCTATTGGGACAGCACCGCTGCCGACCTTAGCAACAATGGCTACCGCGTTATCATACCAGACCAGATCGGCTTTGGAAAATCGACCAAGCCAGCACACTTCCAATATAGCTTCCAACAATTGGCCCTCAACACCAAAGCCTTACTGGATACCCTTCAGGTAACAAAAGCTGCTATTCTAGGACACTCCATGGGCGGCATGTTGGCAGTTCGTTTCGCATTGATGTATCCGGCAGTAACCGAAAAACTTATCCTCGAAAACCCAATCGGGTTGGAAGACTGGAAAGTGAAAGTACCTTACCAATCGGTAGACAAATGGTATCAGTCGGAACTGCAACAGAACTACGACAAGATTAAGCAATATATGATGGATAGCTACTATGCCGGCCAATGGACCCCCTCTTACGATAAATGGGCCCAACTCCTGGCCAGCTGGACCAGCAGCCCGGATTATTCCCTGGTAGCCTGGAATGCCGCACTCACCTACGATATGATCTTCACCCAACCTGTATTGTACGAATTTCCCAATATACAGGCTCCCACCCTGCTCATTATCGGCCAACGCGACCGCACCGCGCTGGGTAAAGCCAACGTACCGGAAGAAATACGTAAAACACTGGGGAATTATCCAGAATTAGGCAAACAGGCCGCCGCCAACATTCCTCATGCTAAACTGGTGCCTATTGAAGGCGTAGGACATCTCCCACATATCGAAGCCTATGCGAGATTTATTGCGCCATTATTGGAGTTCCTGAAACAATAACCCTTTTTATTGGGCCAATAATTTTACGACATAATCCAATGCGCTCTGGTTGCCAGGGTTATCCAACGCATGGGCTATATCCAATTTTTCACGGGAAGTAAGGTGCCACGACAAGGCCGCTGCCTTATCCTGCTTTTCTGGCACATACTGAAAGATAATCCGGTGGAATTTATCCGGAAAATAGCCTTCCATATAGTTAATGAGGTCGTCTTGATCGAAATCCTGCATAGAGCTCCAATGTTGCTGCATCGTAAACAGCGGCTCAAATAAGAGATCTCCAAGATCTTTCGATTTTTTGATCGCCGAAATATCATTCTTACGGGTATCACGGATCTGGATATATACTACACCGCTGGTGTTCTCATTAATCCATTTGCGGAAAGTATAAAGATAGCGCAAGGTAGTTTGCTGCCCGAAATTATCGCGGATACCTGCATCCATCACATCAATAATAGGATTACTGGGTAAATAGGCATTAGGTAATACATAAGGAAAAGTGGCGCACATGCGGATTGCACTCGTAATATGCAGGTCCATGGCATCCTGAGCAGCAAAATACTGAGCAAAGTCTACTCCATCAATATCCCTCACCTGGCGGGTAGGGTACAGATATTGCGGGCTGCACAGATAGCTAACCGGTTGAGGGGAAATAATTAACCGGCGACCATCTGTATTGATAGTGGCGCTCCAAACCAGCATAGGGATTTCGGCGTTTCTCTCCGGCTGCTGATAATCTTTCAGTGATTTAGCCAATACGCTGTCTGTATGCTCATTTAACTGGGTTTCGAAAGCATATCCCCTGTCTTTCGAATAATGGTTCTTCCCCACACTAAAGCTTCTCCAGGGCGTAATAAAGTCATTTACCGCCATTACGCTGAATACAGAGTTCAGCAAGTCTTGAGATACTTTATCGGCATAAATGCTATCCCATAAATTAATCCGTTTACCTTGCTGTTGCTCATAATATAATTCCCGGAAGTAAGTAGCTCCCAGCATCCCTCCGGAAGCGCCCGTCATAAACACAGTATGGCCCATTAACTGCCCTTTCAGCAAACTATCCAACCGTTGCAACACGTGGAAGCTCCAGGTAGCGGAGCGGCTACCTCCTCCGCTGAAATTCAATACAATTAAGGGAGGCTTTTTATTAACGGGGAATTTCGCTTTCCAGGAATTCAGTATTTGAATTGTTTGCTCCTTGTCTGCCTCATATTTCTCCTTGGTAAAAAATGCCTGCAATGCGGCTACACTATATTCCGGACGGCCTTTTTTCTCATAATAGTTCAATCCGTAGGCTTTATTCCGGTTATCCACCCAATCGTGTTCCACCATCCAGTTCAGTGCAAACAGCGTGATGAGCAAAAAAGGAATAGACCAGGTTTGTAACATATAGGAATATGCACCGGCCACGCCAATCAGGAAAGCAAAGAATATCAATACACTGGCGCCAGCAGGAATCCTGAAAACATCATAATCCATCATATAAGCCAAAATCACCAGGAAAATCAGCGCGCAGCCTACCGTGATCATTGCGGCAAAGTGATGTTGTTTCAGGATACTATCAAGATAATGCTTATTGTAATGGTCTACATTCCTAGCCCGGCGTATGCGCCAGGGAGTGGAAAAATAGTTATGCACAGGCAACGCGTTTTCATCCGGCTCCTGCGTTGGCTTCAGGATCATTCGCACAAAATTGCGGGGATTTCCAAAACGTTTTTCCAATCTTCGCCCAATATTTTTATCTGCATTAAAAAAATAGAAGAAACAGAAGAAAATAATAAATAATACACCACAGATATACCCTTCACCCAGTAACATAATGTCGGGGATACTACTCAATTGTTCATAACGCTGGTATTCCCATCCCCGGAAAAGCATGCTTAAAATAAACAATAAGGGAATGATGGCATTATTGAGGCAATATTTAAAGAAAGGTTGGGAAGTAGTAGCCAGGAACTTGAACCTGCCGGTATGCAAAATAAACGTAGTGATCTGCCAACTCATGATAAACATGCCGTTAGCCAGCCCCAGGATGGTGGTACTGTAGAAATTTACCTTACCCAGATATTCAGGCGCCAGGTACAAGGCGTCTCCCCCAAATACTTTCGCAAATCCACCGTTAATGGTACTGAAAAGGATCACCCAAAAAACGAGTAGCACCTGATACTTCCTAAAATGCAGGAGTAAAAGCTGTATAGGGAAAGAATAGTAAGTTTTTATCAGTAATAACTTCACCTTCATCAGACCGATTATTACAAATAAACCTACGGAAAATTTAGGGAATTATGAATTCAGTGGCGCTATTTAAATTAACGCGCGACGGATTTCCTTCCCTGGCTTAGAAACAAAGTCCAAATAAGCGACAATAACAGCAACATTCCCACAGCCTGGTGCAAAATACCAAAGGTGATAGGTATTTTCACCTGGCTGTTAAGCAGTGTGAGTACGCCCAGCAACACTTGCAGCAATACCAACAGCAGAGGCAGGTAACGGATGGCATGCAATAAGCTATTGGCCGGCGTTTTTGCGGCTTTCCACCACCAAATGGCAATCAGGATGGTGATGAGGTACGCCAGACCACGGTGTATAAACTGAATGGTAATAGGGTTATGGGCAATATCAGTTGCAAATCCACCCTGAACGAACATACCGGATGGCACCCAGGCACCGTTGATGTCTGGCCAGGTATTGGCTACCAACGCGGTATGCAAACCCGCCATGAAGGCGCCATATATCAACTGTACTACCAATAAAGCGAGTAACCATACATTCAACTTGCGCAAGGAAGGCACCGTTTGCACTTCTGCTGGCGGCACGCTCAACTTCATGGCAAACCAGAATACATAACATAGTAATACCAAAGCGGAAATAAAATGTACCGCCAGGCGGATATGGTTTACATACAGGTTTTCTTCATTCAGGCCACTTGCTACCATGATCCAGCCTATCAATCCCTGCAAGGCCCCCAGTACAAATAAGATGGCCATGGGCCTGATCATACTTTCATTAATCCTCTTCTTAACAATAAAATAGATGAAGGGAATAAGGAACACTACCCCCATTAACCGCGCCCAATCGCGGTGTAGCCATTCCCAGAAGAAAATGAACTTAAAATCCGATAAGGAGAAGTGATTATTAATGTATTTGTATTGAGCGATCTGTTTATATCCTTCAAACGCTTTTTCCCACGCCTGCTGATTCATTGGCGGGAAAGCCCCCAAGATTGGTTGCCACTCTGTAATAGATAAGCCGGAACCTGTTAAACGGGTAATTCCCCCCAGTAATACCTGAATGATCAACATGCCCACGCCAATATACAGCCAGATGGCCACGGGGCGGTTATTTTTTATTGTAACTGCTTCCATAAACGGTGCAAAAATAGGGAATGAACAGCGAACAAGTCCTTTAAATACTCACATTATTTTAACAAATGCGTAATGTTCAGTTAACCCGCCGATCGGAGCTTTGCCCTGTAATCAAAAGGCACCATTGTATTAGCTAATACCGCCCTCAAATTAAATTAAAGATGAATACCTTAAAAAACAATGTCATGAAACCAGTACACTTTGTTTCATTAGCACCCAAAACAATTTTATTAGTTTTCGTTACTTTCCTGGCTCCGGCTTTAAAATCAGCAGCACAGTCTAACTCATTTGTTTATAACGTAGAAAGGATGCTTAAGGAAGCCCCGATGAACATCACTCCGGCTACTTTCGATGTTAGCATCGCCCAGATGCAGAAAGATCAGTTACTATTTGAGCTGGCTGTAACAAATCCTGAAAACGATAAGCTTACCCTCTACATCAAAGACAACTTCAACAACACTTTGCTCCGTGAATCACTGCCATCCACACTGCGTTTTGTAGGCCGCTACAACCTCGCTTCCCTGGAAGATGGTAACTATACCTTCGAAATCAGAAACGGAAAAAACAAGTTAGCAGAGAAATCCATCGCCATCAAAACACAAACACAGGTCAACAGAAATGTATCTGTAATAGAATAAAGTAATTACCGGAGGCAAAGACCACATCCATCCTGAATTTACCTAGGTCCCTTGCGGGCTTTGCCTCCTTACCTTATTTTTATTGACTACACCGTTTACATAGTAGACTCATACACTGCTTCTAGCATTTTCTCCCGTGTATGCAGCGTAGTTAGTTTCGTATTAGCGCCACCGTTAGGATATACCCGGTTGCTCAGGAAAATAAATACGATGTTACTGACAGGATCAGCCCAAACACAAGTGCCCGTATAACCTGTATGTCCAAAAGTAGCTGCAGAGGCACTTTTGGCAGGATAAGGCTCTTTTCTGGCGGCATTGTCTTTATCCGGTTTATCAAAGCCCAGGCCCCGGCGGCTGATTTTACTGTTATAAGTAGTAAACAGCTCCACAGTTGCCGGTTTTATGTACTGCACACCATTGAAGCTGCCTTTATTCAGGAGCATCTGCATGATCACACCCAGGTCGTGGGCATTGGAAAAAAGACCAGCATGACCGGCTACACCGCCAAACATCGCAGCGCCGGGATCATGTACATCGCCACGCAATAGCTGCATCCGGAAGGTATATTCATGTTCGGTAGGCACAAGCTGTGGTAATGGGAAACGCTCTCTTGGCAAAAAACCAGTAGTTGCCAACCCTAAGGGGATGTAAAACGTTTCTCTTACATAGTCATTTAATTTTTTACCGGTTAATTGCTCTACCACTTTTCCTAGAAACAGGAAATCACAATCGCTATATACATATCCCTGGCGGGGCGACAATTTGCTCTCCAATATCTTCTTCCAAAGGGTATCTATGTAATTATGTTCTTCATAAAGCTGATCTGCTACCCGGATATCATACACTGCATCGGGTGTTTTATGGTAGATCACGGTATCGGGGTATCCATTCCGATACAACGTTTCCTTATAAAAAGGAATGAACGGCGTTAACCCAGCCTGATGCAATAGAATATCCCGTATGCGCAATCCTGCTTTATCAGTGCCTTGCACCATAGGAAGATATGTTCCTAGCGTAGCGTCCAGATTTAATTTCCCTTCGTCGTACAAGCGCATAACAGCCAATGTGGTAGCGCATACTTTGGTAACAGAAGCCAAATCATAAATAGATTCGGGCGTAACCGGTTCTGCCTTGTTATATTCATAATGTCCGAAACAGCGACTATACACTACTTTCCCGTTTTTCATAGCCAGCACCTGCGCACCAGGGGCAGCTCCCCTTGCAATCATATCATTAGCCAGTCCATCGATCTTCAGTAAAGCCTGTTCATTTAATCCTGCTTCTTTAAGTGTAGCTACCGGCAAAGCAGTATATTGATTCAGCTGATAAATGCCAGTGCCAGAAGGTAAATCACGACATACTGTAACCGGCAATTTGCCCGAAGGGGCCAGCTTCCCAAACAACAAGTCTGCGGCCACTCTCTGGGTAGTACTATCATCTTCATAAGCCGCTACCAGGCCAGGCGCATCACAGAAATACTGTATTGCGTAAGGATTGCCAAATACAACGGTAGCGGAAGGCATTTCAGCCTGTAACTGCCTTACAATGAGGCGTTGGGCCAAAGACAAGCCAAAGTTACCCGCCGGCCGCCGGCTATAGTTTTGCAAACTGATGATCACTGCTTTATAATCCCGTTGTATGCGGGATACAATAGGCGCAATCTGTTCTACAGACTGACGCGCTGTAAATACAAATACGTCTGTACCTGGTTTATACAACTTTACTGTTTCCAGGAAAGTGTTACTCGCATCTGCTCCTACAGCGATAACAGCCAACTTTTGCTGGGTCATGGCCGGAGAAAATGGAATCAGCTTTTTATCGTTGCGAACCAGGGTAATGGCCTGTTCTGCGATACGTTTTCTCAAAGCATCCGTACCCGCATTGAGGTCTGCTGTCAGATTACGGGTATCGATATGCTGTGGTTGCCACAAGCCCAGGTTATACTTAGCCCGCAATACTTTTTTCACACGCTCATCTACCTCTTGCTGGCTAATTCTACCTGCTTTTATTGCTTTTCTGATAGCCTCCACACTGCCGGCAGCCGTAGAAGGCAGAATCATCAGGTCGTTGCCTGCCAGCAGCGACTGTAAGGATTCCTGTCCCTTGGTATAAAACTTAGCAATACCTTTCATTTCCAATGCATCGGTTACAATCAATCCTTTAAAACCCATTTCATTTTTCAACAGTTTGGTAACGGCATTATAGGAAATAGAAGTAGGTGTATTCGGCTTTTTATCGATCGCTGGAATATATAAATGCCCGATCATTATGGATTGCACACCGGCAGCAATGGCCTGCCGAAAGGGGTATAACTCCAGGGAATCTAATTGCGCCCTGGATTTATTGATAGTGGGCAAGTCCAGGTGAGAGTCTACATTCGTATCCCCATGGCCTGGGAAGTGCTTGGCACAGGCCATAATCCCGGCATCTTGCATGCCTTTAATGGTAGCTACGCCCATACGGGCTACCTGGTATTTATTTTCTCCGAAAGAACGGTCGTTGATCACCGGATTGGCTGGATTGTTATTTACATCCATATCTGGCGCAAAGTCGATATGAATGCCCAACCGCCGGCATTGTTCCCCCATAAGCTTTCCGGCGTCATATGCCAGTGAAGGATCTTGCACTGCCCCTATCATCATATTTCTGGGCAGGGAGATAACGCTGTCGAGTCGCATGCCTAGTCCCCATTCGCCATCAATAGCCACTAACAGGGGCACTTTAGTGATAGACTGGTAATAGTTGGTAAGATAGGCTTGCCTTTCCGGTCCACCTTGGAAGAAGATCACACCGCCAACTTTATTTTCCTGTATATCCTTCACTACTGCGTTAACATGGTCCTGACCAAGATTGGAATGCGCCCGTATCATGATCAACTGCGCAATTCTTTCGTTGGGGCGAAGCGATTGAAACACGCTATCTGCCCATAGCGAGGCCTTATCCTGCTGGGGGGAGGGCGCCTGCTGGAGGGTTTCTTTTTTACGTTTATTATCCTTTACCCGTGGAGACGTAGAGTAAGCGCTCCCGGTCATTATCAACCCTATAAGTCCTGCAACCAATAATTCTTTCCTCATATCATAAATTTACAAATATTAAGCCGGAAAATCCAGTAGGGCTGGCTGAATATCAACTAATTACTGATAATAATCATATGATTTTGTTGAATCGAAAGTAATTTGTTAAATTAGGTAAGGCTGTTGAAGATATTTTAGGGAATCTCCTGAAAATTTGAATGACTTTTACTATTTTGTCAAAATATTTACATTTGATTTAATCAATTGTAATTTTAATCACCAATACATTCAACAGTTTCTTATATTTGCAATCTTGCGAGTAAAGTAGATTTTAATAAAACATGGTCAATCTCATTTTATTTGGCCCTCCCGGTAGCGGCAAGGGTACACAAAGTGCTAACATTATCCAGAAATACGGACTTATCCACCTTTCCACGGGCGATCTATTACGCAGTGAGATTGGCGATAAAACGCCATTAGGTATTGAAGCCAAGAAGTTTATGGATCAGGGACTGCTGGTTCCGGATGAAGTGGTGATTGGTATGATCAGTTCCAAACTGGAAGCTAATCTGGAGGCACGTGGTTTTATTTTCGACGGTTTTCCACGTACCACTGCCCAGGCTGAAGCGCTGGACAAACTACTCGCATTGAAGAAAACAGCGATCTCTGCCGTGCTTTCCCTGGAAGTACCGGAAGATGCGCTGGTAAAACGCTTACTGAACCGCGGCTTAACCTCCGGTCGTAGCGACGATGCTTCTGAAGAAGTAATCAAAGCACGCATTGTAGAATATCATAATAAAACTGCTCCTGTAGCCGACCATTACGCAAAGTTTGGCAAGTTCAAGAAAATAAAAGGCGACGGTACAGAAGAAGAAGTCTTCGACCTGTTGTCTAAAGAACTGGATGAATTGGTAGCAGAGAGAGTATAACTATACCTTCAACCTCTTTTAACGCAAAGATGGTGAGTTGGCAGCTTCCGGCACTTACTTCGTGCTAATTAGCTGAAACTTCACGATCTTTGCGTTTTGTTTTCCCGGATGTAAAGGAAATCCGGGTGTTTAAAATTGAGCATTGTGGAAAAAGCGAATTTCGTAGACTATATCCGTGTATTTTGCAAATCCGGTAAAGGTGGCGCAGGCAGTATGCACTTTATGCGTACCAAATTTAATGCACAAGCAGGCCCCGACGGAGGGGATGGCGGAAGAGGCGGACATGTGATTCTGAGAGGCAATTCTCAGCTATGGACCCTCCTGCACCTGCGCTGGCATAAAAACCTGCTTGCAGAAGATGGCGAAAATGGTAGTGGCGACAACTGTACCGGCCGTTTTGGCAAGGATATCATCATTGAAGTTCCACTGGGCACACAGGCCAGAGATGAAGAAACCGGTGAGGTGGAAGCTGAAATCCTGCACGATGGCCAGGAGGTGATCTGGCTGCCAGGCGGACAAGGAGGAAAAGGTAACGCCTTTTTTAAATCCCCCACCAACCAAACCCCCGAATATGCCCAGCCCGGCATGCCCGGATTGGAAGGCTGGAAAGTAGTAGAATTAAAGGTGTTAGCCGATGTAGGACTCGTTGGCTTTCCTAACGCCGGTAAATCTACCCTCCTCTCTACCATTACCGCTGCCAAACCCAAAGTGGCTGATTACGCCTTTACTACCCTTACCCCACAATTGGGCATGGTAGCTTATCGCGATAACAGGTCTTTCTGCGTGGCCGATCTTCCCGGTATCATTGAGGGTGCCCACGAAGGAAAAGGATTAGGCCACCGGTTTTTACGGCATATTGAAAGAAACGCCGTATTATTATTCCTTATTCCAGCTGATAGTGCGGATCATAAAAAAGATTTTGAGATATTAGTGAATGAGCTGGAACAATATAATCCCGAATTGCTGGATAAACAGTTTCTGCTGGCCATTAGCAAAAGCGATATGCTCGACGATGAACTGAAAACCGCCATCGCCGCAGAACTACCTGAAAATGTACCACATGTATTTATTTCATCTGTTACCAATCAGGGACTCTCAGAACTAAAGGATATCCTCTGGGAAGCCCTGAACAGAAAGGTAGACTCGCCTGGCATAGTAGACGCGGATTAAAACTGTTGCCAGATATAGGGGAAACTATTCCAACGCCAACGTTCGTTACAGTATTCCTGCATACTATATGAAAACACTTATTTGCTTTGCCGTTCTCTTGTTATGGCTATCAGCCTGCAAACATGCTGTATCCCCTGTAAAGGAAAAACCAGTACAGATAGACACGATGCAACTGATAGCCCCTCCGGCTACATCCGTGAAAATACCCTCCCAGGAAGTACATGTAACCAAACATGATTCCACTACCTATATCCGTTTTGGTGACTGTTACTTTTCCCTGGACTGGATTAATCCGGATGAACCACGCAATAATAATACAGCATATTGCCCGGATACCTTGTATTTCCGGCTCGACCATCTGCGTACCCTCGAAGGACAAAGGCTAGCCATCACTACCCCAACAACCATAAAAATAAAGGTATCGCAGCGATACGAAACCAGCGCACTCATTAACAATGAGCCTCTTCTTCACTGGAAGCATTACTGCTCTCCCTGGAAAGCACTGATACCGGAAGCGAGCAGTTTCTTTATCTGCCGTGCCTACTCCAACGCAGAAAGACACCGCTTTCCCATTACCCGTGTATATGACCTTCTCCAATATGTGAAAAAACAACACCTCTCCGGCATATTGCCACAGCTCTTACGGCTAAGCAACTTCCCTGCCCCACCTGTTCATATAGATATCAGCAGATATTACCTGAAACTGGAAGGGCTGCATAAACATCTCAATAAATTACTGGTTATCGATGTTGCTTTTAAAGGTTAATGGCATCGGTTGCTGGTAGCTTCATACGTTTATACAGTAGGCTGAAACAACATCGCTGTGCACAAACAATTCCTGTGATGCTTCGCTACCAATATAGGATAGTTAACACAGCTCTTACACCCTTCCCAAAATTGGGGGTCGCTGGGAATCTGATCGTAAGTTACCGGTTCAAATCCCAACCGGGTGTTTAGTTTCATTACCGGCAAGCCAGTGGTAATACTAACCAGCTTTGCCGCCGGGTACAGTAACCGGCTTAATTCAAAAATTTTTTGCTTAATGGCCGCAGCTACTTTCATTCCCCGGAAAGCAGGGGATACAATTAAGCCACTGTTGGATACAAAACGCTGCTGCTCCCAGGACTGTATATAAGAAAAGCCCGCCCAGATGCCGTTAGCCGTAAAAGCTATCACCGCTTTCCCCTCCAGGATTTTGGCACGGATAAAAGCCGGTTCTCTCTTTGCAATACCCGTTCCCCTGGCTTTAGCCGAGGCCTCCATCTCCGCTACTATAGGCAGCGCAAAATCAAGGTCTGCTGGGGTGGCTAACCTCACTACAAACTTCTTATCTGCTTCCATTCTCTGTTAATTGATGTTGTATATAAAGAGCATAAAGAACATCCGGTACCAGGGAATACATCCTCACCCGGCTTACGGCATCTACCAGCGGGATGTTGCTGATAGTTGGTAAAAACACACGGACAATCGCTTCACGTACAACTCCATTGCCCCGCTCGTATAATTTCCCCGCCACCTGCATGCATTTGCCGGCTACCTGGAAATTTTGCTCCCGGAGTTGCTTGTCGGTATATTCACTCAAACAGCTAACTGTGTCATATATATGAAATATAGCCGGGAACTGATGCAATGCTTTTCTTAATGCCGGAACAGCATCTTCTATACAGGCCGGCACTTCATACTGATTGATCATCTGCATAAATTTTTACACCTTACTCATGCCAAACGCTGTTCCATATTCCCTTCAGGGAATGTTAATATTAGTGAGGTAAAGGGTTAGCCATAAATTTCCAGGAAAAACAGCAGGTACAACAAAACGAAAAGCCTACAGATACTGAAGGGTATTTGCAGAAACGGAAAACAAGGGAAAAGTGATAAAGCCGAATATCACGCAAAGCAACCATGGTTGCTTTGCGTGATCAATAATTTATAGTAAACCACCAAGCATACCGCCCGCAGCATTTTTCATTTCAGACTCCCAGGAGTTTTCAGCATCTTTCAATGCACGGTTCAATGCGGAGATCAGCAGATCCTCCATTTCTTCTTTACTATCCGGTGTAAGGAGATGAGCCGCCACATCAATACTTTTCACCTGGCGGTTACCATCTACGGTTACTTTTACTGCACCATTACCGGCTTCGCCGGTTAACGTTACTGTAGCCAAACGCTCTTTTCCTTCCTGCATTTTTTGCTTGATCTGTGTCAGCTTCCCAAATAAATCCCCAAACATAGATTGTGTGTTTTTAAGAAGAGCAAATATAAGCGTTCCACTTACGGTGAAGAAATTTGTCTTTAGAAAAACGACTGACTATCAATCAAAAAGCATTATTTCTAAAATACCAAACGCTGCATGTAACTATTCCGTATCTTACTTTCAGGTAACAGCATCATCAATCATGGAAACAAAAGTTTGTATTATAGGCGCAGGTCCTGGTGGGGCTACCGCCGCCCTGCAATTGGCCCGGCTTGGCATTGAATGTATCGTAGTAGATAAAGCCGTTTTTCCCAGAGATAAAGTGTGTGGCGACGGATTAAGCGGAAAAGTGCTCACCCTTCTGGAGCGCATCGACAAAGGCATCGGAGAACGCCTGCAACAAGCCCTGTTTAAAGCCGACAGCTGGGGCATTACCTTTGTGGCCCCTAACCGCACCGGAATGGATATCCCCTACCGTATGAATTACCAACAAGACAAAAGCAATCCGAGAGGCTTTGTTTGCAAACGCATCGACTTCGATAATTTCCTGGTGGATGAAATGAAACGCTGCCCAGAAATACGTTTGTTTGAAGGTATTGCTATTGATAAATACGAACTCAAAAAAGATGGCTATCACCTATCCAGCAAAGATGGGAACTTCCAGATAAAAACCGAACTGGTGATTGTAGCCAATGGAGCCCACTCCAGCTTTACTAAAGAAGTAGCAGGTATTAAAATGGAACCGGCTCATTATGTAGCTGGTATCCGTGCTTACTACAAGGGCATCAACGGATTGCACACCGACAACTTCATTGAACTGCATTTTCTGAAAAACATGCTTCCCGGATACCTGTGGATATTTCCACTTCCCAATGGCGAAGCAAATGTAGGCGTAGGTATGCTTAGTAACTCTGCCCGCAACAATAAAATAAATCTGAAGCAACTCATGCTGGATACCCTTGCCACCGATCCTGTGATGAAAGAACGGTTTAAACATGCGAAATTGGTAGGTAATATAGATGGATATGGCCTTCCTCTAGGCAGCAAAAAAAGGAAACTGCATGGAGAACGTTACATGTTGGTAGGAGATGCGGCCTATCTCATCGATCCTTTTACCGGCGAAGGCATCGGCAATGCCCTCTACTCTGGCCGGATGGCCGCCCTACAGGCAGCAGCAGCCATCACCGCCAACAACTATTCAGATGCCTTCCTCGCTACTTATGACAAAGATGTATACCGCATCCTGGGCCCCGAACTTCAAATGAGCACCAAACTACAAAAACTGGTTAAATATCCCTGGCTGTTCAACCTGCTCATGAAGATAGGCTCCCGTAACAAACAGCTAAAAGACATCATGTCTTGCATGTTCCATGAAGTAGACCTCCGGAAAAAATTGGGACAACCTGTATTTTATGTAAAATTGTTATTTAACAGATAAACGATAAAATAACCATCCTGCAGGTAGCCCAAGTAAAAGACCATACAGAGGTCTCCATGGCTTGAACCTCAGTCGCACATGGTGCCTTGATGCTATTGCCGCTCATAGCGATCATAATCAGGCCGCTATTGAGCAACTGGCGCGCCAACACCGGGAAGCCAGCCTGCAACAGATTTTCAGTGGGAACTATGCCGGCGAGCATTGGCTGGCATCTTTTGCTGTATATATGTTAACTGTTGGAAAACAACCGTAATTTTATCCCCAGATTTAATATACCTATGCCTGACCTCAACGATGGTTCAGCATATCATCAAATGTTACTATGCTCCCTACGATAACCAGAATATTGACCTACTCGTTATCAATATTTTTATTGATTACCCTTTCGCTGATATCCCACGCGCAAAAGGTAAATATCGGCCCCTTACCAGACTGGCTGGTGCCTTATACACCCAACCTTACACTAAAGCCCAATGCCAAAAATGTGAGCGACGGTTATTACTTGCTTTTGTTGGAAGAACAACGGCAAGTAGAACTGAAATGCAATTATCAGCATTTTATCCGCCAGATCGTTTCAGAAGCCGGTATTCAGAACGGATCTGAAATCTCTGTAGACTTCGACCCACAATACGAAAAACTTACGTTTCATAAAATTGTGGTTCACCGGGATGGCAAGGAAATAAACCACTTGTCGGGAGCCAATTTTAAACTACTGCAAAAAGAACAAGACCTGTCGAGGTTTATTTATAGTGGTACCTATACTGCCTACCTGATCCTGGAAGATGTGAGAAAAGGCGATCAGATCGAATATGCCTATACGATTTCCGGCGACAATCCTATTTTCAACGGAAAGCTGGATAGCCGCATTTACTTTGTGTCTTACGATCCTATTGTAAACTATTATAAAAATCTGATTGTCAGCCCACAAAGAAATATCCGGTTTAAATTATTCAACAATGCAACCACACCTCTGCAAAAAAACTGGAAGGGTTTCACTGTATATGAATGGAACAAAGTAGATATCCGGGAAGCAGACAATACCAATTATGTGCCTTCCTGGTACAACCCTTTTACCAGAGTACAGGTAAGTGAATACAGCTCCTGGAAAGAGGTAGCCAAATGGGGCATGAAAATTAACGCTGCGCCCACTACCAGCACTGCATTGCAACAAAAAATTGCCACTCTAAAAAAAGCAGCTAAAGGCGACAAAGCCAGTTACCTGCTGCAAGCCTTGCACTTTGTACAAGACGATATCCGCTATATGGGCATCGAAATGGGGGAATACTCCCATCGCCCTAATACGCCGGATAAAGTACTGGCACAACGTTTCGGCGATTGCAAAGATAAAGCCCTGCTGCTCTGTACCCTCTTGCGGGCCAACGATATACCGGCCAATATGGCCTATGTGAACACCGACATGAAAGGCACAGTAAATGATATACTCCCTTCTCCCGGCGCATTCAACCATGTAATTGTACAAGTAGCCTTCAACAATAAAATATATTGGCTGGATGGTACTATGTCGTACCAAAGAGGTGGACTCGCCGATTTCTGTGAGCCGGAATACCAGCAAGCACTGGTTATAACAGATACTACCACCCAATTAACACCAATTATACCGGCCATCCGGGGCAAAACCATGATCCGTGAGCACTTTACCCTGCCAGACGATCAAAATAAGGATGGACGCCTGCAAGTAAACACCACCTATTTCCGTGACGACGCCGATGTCCAAAGGGCAGATCTGGCAGGAACCAGTATGAAAGAGAAGGAAAAATCTTATCTCAGTTACTACAAAAAACTCTATGGGGAAGTAGTGCAACAAGACTCTATCACCACACAGGACAGCGTGGTTAATAATACCCTACGGATAAATGAAAGCTACTTGATCCATCATCTCTGGAAAAAAGACAGTATCACGGATAAACTTAGTTTTACAGCCAATGCCCAGTCCTTTTATGATATACTCAACTATATCACAGATGATCAACGCAAAATACCCGTTTCATTGCGATATCCCTACGACCTCGACTACCAGATCATTATGGAAACGCCGATAGAATGGTCGCTGGATCAAACCCCAGTACACATTAGCAATGACTATTATACCTTTAACTATACCGCCGAAAAAAATGGCAAACAACTGATTCTCTCCTACCAGTTTAAAACGTTCAGCGACAACGTACCTGTAAAATTTATACCGCAATATGTAAAAGATTTAAAAAAAATGAATGAGATCAGTTCCCTGGATCTCAGTTGGAAACCGGATTACTCCTCTATCACACAGCATCCAGAAAGGAAGGGGAATTGGTTGGCCATCGTGCTTGCCCTGTTATTTGCGGCTATTTTTATCTATTTGTCTACTATTTACTACCGGTATTCCGTTTTATCGGTGAAAGATACTACAACACCAACGCCTATCGGCGGTGGGCTGGCCTTGCTGGCCATAGGACTTGTGTTTGCTCCTTTGGGAGAATTTGTGAACCTATGCCAGATGGAAGTATTCAGCTACACTTCCTGGCAAGTATTTTCTTCACGAAACGACCTGGGTAATGTTACACTGGTTCAACTTTTCGTGATTATGGAAATGATTTTTAACGTATTCCTCTTTATCTATAGCATTCTACTGGCGGTATTGTTCTTTAATAGAAGAGATACCTTCCCTTTCACCCTGGCTACTTATTATTTTATCTGCACCATTTTTATTTATGTAGATAATCGTATTAAAAGCTTTTATTTCGGTTCGCAGGAAGCAAACGGGTTCCTCAGTCTTAATTCCATTCTATGGCCGTTATTAAGAATGGCCATCTGGATTCCCTACCTATTGACATCCGAAAGAGGGAAAAATACGTTCGTTGTGCCTTACCGCAATAACCATTAAATATTATTTACATATTTCCTGACGGTAAGCAGGTTTACAATATATACCAGTACCAATATCACTATCGTACCGGCAAATACAGGTATGCCTGGCCAGGCACTTACCAGCATCTGATGCCTGGCTAATACTGAGGCAGCCCAATACTGCCCGGTGGCCAACAGCGCCAACGACAGGATGCCAATCACTATATAAACGGGCACAAACTGCTTAAGCAAGTAGCGTTGCAGCTGCGCAGGAGCAGCACCCAATATAACCAGCAACTGAATTTCCTGTTTGCAGGATGCAATCACTAATTGAATAAACATGCTGAAAACCAGCAAAGCAAAGAATAATAGTATTAGCCCAAAGAAACCAACTACCGACACAATGGTTTGTACAATTACACGGGTTTTGCTGAATTTCAGTTTATCTTGATTAGTGGTGTAGCCTTTATCTTCCAGATACTTTACTAGTTGAGGATTAGAAGGGTCTGGTGTTTTAATGATTACCCTGGAAGTACCGGCGGCTACACCGGGGCCATATCGCTGGTTGGCCCAAGCCATAAAAGAAGCCGGCACCAGGAAGGAAGAAATACGATCGGAAAAGCCTACCACATGTCCCATGTATTGGTCGGATACCTGATTATTGGAGATATTGACCTGCAAGGGCAAGGCCCTTACCGTTTCCTGGGAAATTTGTGGTAAAGCCTGGCTCAGTGAAAATCCAAAGTTATACAGGTTCAAAAAGTCGTTGGGAAGAATAATGGGGATGGTACGGTCTCCTACATGCCATTTCCAATCTTCATCCTTTACATCCAGAAAGCTATCTGGTACAGCTTCAAAGAACATATCGGTAGCGAAATGTAAATCTCCGGGCGCCTGAATCACAACTTTAAACTGGCTAGGCGTTACTCGTCCAAATGCCTGTACAAATGGTTGCTCTTTTATATCTGCTATATCTTCCGGGGTAAAAAAACTTTTATCTGCCTGCCCCATCATATCGTTGGTGATCTTTTTGTTGATCACGAGAAAATCTGCTGTTTCGTTCTGGTTTTGGGTGCTGTACAGCAGTTGGTTAAAGTTGGTATGGACTTGTATAGCGATTAGTATCAACAACATAGCGATGCCCAAACCGGCAGCAGCCATCAGGAAACGGGATTTACCCACCCCGGTTTGAATGATTTTCTTCAACAAGTCGAAAAAAGGGCGCATGAATCAACATTAAAGGTGATAATGTACATCATAGGGAAAATGATGATCGTTATCCAGGTCAGTTAAAATAAACCCCGCGTTGCGGGCTTTGCACTCATCAGCAATGAGTGCGGCTGCGCGTTGGGTATTGTCTTCATCCAGGTGGCTGAATGGCTCGTCCATAAGCAACCACTGAAATGGCTGTATCAGGGCGCGAATAATAGCTACCCGCTGCCGCTCACCATAGGAAAGCGTTTTGCCGCTTTGTTCCAGTATATGTGTTATGTTGAGCCGGGCCGCCATTTCATCTATCTTGCCAGCAGAAGCATAGGGTTTAGGCTGCATTACCCTTTTCAGTGCAATATTTTCCCGGGCAGTTAACTGCTCAAACAGCCGCAAGTCCTGGAAAACGATGCTAATATCCTGTTGCCGCAACTGCGCTATCTCATTTTTATTGTATGTCTGCCAGGAGCGGGCATTTATCTGAACATCCCCTGTATAATCGTAACGTATGTGATAGAGATAATGGATCAAGGTTGTTTTACCCGTGCCGGAAGGCGCTTTTATCTTCACAAAAGTGCCTGGCTTAAAAGTTACCTCCTGGTTCCATATATCCGAGGGCCGTTGCCGGAACTTATCCTGCAAAGGAATGGGCATGAGGTGATGTAACTGGATCTGCATATTGGCCATTGCTATTAACGAAACGAATATAACTAAAAAGAGATTGGATCAGAAGCCGGAACAGATAGCAGCATTACCGGCAATAAAAGAGTGTATATCAATGATATACACTCTTTTATTGCCGGTTGTATAACTTCTTATTGGGGAGCTACGGCAGTATCTACAGGCACGCCAAAGAGGCTATCTTCGTAAGCTTTGGTCTTAGCTTGTTTTTCTTTCACCATTTTAGCTGCTGCTGCGCTAAAATTGATCAATTGTACCAGACTATTCTGGTCTTTATTTTTAAAGGTAAGCACCGCTTCGGAATGTTGTATATCACCTCCATCTGCTTTACTGGTAATAATAAAGTCTTTAAACAGCTGCTTTACATCATGCAATATTTTTACCTGGTCAGTATCTACACCCTCTTCCGGAATATTAGCTGTCATTTTTTCCAGATCTATATAGCCGCCCAGCATAGTACCTTTTACCTTACTTTCCACACCATTGGGCAATTTGATATTACCCTTACCGGCAAGATATTGCTGGAGGAGAAGGCTATCGGAACCAAGGGTCACAAATTTATCGGTAACGGAAAGCGGAGGCAGGATAGCTGCTGCCATAGGGTTAACTATTATATAGCGATCTCCTTGCTTAGTAAACACCTCCTTAAACATAGGGGAAGACATTACCTTATCGATGGCATCTTTATTGCCTACTTTCATATTGAAGATCCATTTCAGGGAAGGTTTTTGGGTAAATTCCCCTGGCATGTACTCTTGTTTTTCAATAGTAAAATCAGATGCTACAAAGGTCAACTCGCCATCAAATGCGTTAAGGATATCGTCCATAGAAAGGCCAGACCTGCCGGTGATCATTATATTTACCAGCCCATCCATGCCGGTGGCTTTTATCAACTCTCCTATCAAATGAAAATCAAAAGCATAGGAAATAAAGCCTACTACATTCTCAGAAGGGTACTGCTTCAGCATATCCATGTTAATTTCCTTCTTACCATATTTTTTATAGATGGCCGCTACTTCCTTACCCATATAGGTGTCGCCATCAAAAATAACCTTGCCGTTTTCGAAATTAATGGTGCTGGTATAGCTTGTACCTTCCAATAATTTCTTCACATTAGCAGGTACCAAAGGCAGGGTGCCACTATTTAATACGGCATCGGCATTCACAAAAACACCGGCGTCGGCATCTTTTTTCAACAATTTGGCAAACGGTTCGATAGTAGTGGCGGTTTCTTCTTTTTTCAGGTGAAAGAGGTGATCCACTTCAGCTACCCATGTTTTGGCATCATCTTCTTTTGTCAAGAGGGCAACCGGCATTATACTGTCTGCCGGGGTGTTGGGATCAGAGCCACCTGGCGCCGGGAATCCAGAACCACCCGGATTTAAGCGGTCCAGATTACTGAGGTCCATAGGGTGCAGATAAATAACGGTAGATTTTGTCCATCCGATCACTGCTTGTTCCCTATTGTCCCAAATGTATTTAAAATCGTTTTGTGTTTGTTGAGAAAAATCTGTCACTGTTTTTTTCAGATAGGCCTCAAATTTGTCAGCATCTTTCAGATGACCCGTAATGCTTACATAAGATTTTTTCTCTGAGGGTTGTCCTTGCAGCACTACCGCTGCGAAGAAATGGCTTTGCAGATCGATACCTGAGTTTTCGGCATCTTTCCAGGCTTTCATTACTTCGTTGGCGGTATCCTTTTCTGCCGCATTAAACAACTTATCCATGGTAATCCCATTAGTAACCAGTTTGGTAGTAAGTTGCTTGGCATTGAGGTCTATCACTATGCTGGCAGTTTTAGGCACGTACCTGCTTTGATCGGGAGTTTTAGAGCAGGATGATAGGATAACCGCCATACTTACAGCAGCTAACAAAACTTTGGAAATTGTTCTTTTCATAAAAGCATATAAGAATTAAGAATTGATGCGGAGTTACACTGTTCAAACAATACGATTCCCACTATCGTGGTATTTCATTCGTGCAAAAGTACGTATATTTTTGTAGCATATATGTCTGATTTTTCCCTGGACAACAATACAATCATTCAATACTGATTAATAAGTTTATACCTTTGCTGCTAACTATGAAATTATTCTTAAATACCATAGAAAAACCATTATGTTCCTGATCATGCTACAATACATACGGCCCGTGGCGGCTGTAGAACATTACATGGAGGCGCATACCGCCTTTTTGCAAAAGCATTTAAACAGCGGCCGGTTCATATTATCGGGCAGAAGAAAGCCCAAATCGGGAGCTGTTATTGTTTGCAATGCATCCAGCCGTAAGGAAGTGGAAGAGATTATGAGCGAGGACCCGCTGGAGAAATATCAGTTGGCGCTATATGAGATCATAGAATTTGAGCCAACGAAGTATGCCAACACACTGGAGAAATAGTATTTCCGCCTTGTATGCCATGCCATCTGCTTACTCTTTTTTACTGCATCTTTATTTCATAAAGTAAATGACCTTCGTGAGCCATTTGCTGCTATCTCTTTCTTTGTCTGGATCGACTACATACATTTCAATGACGGGGGGCTCAATTTTCCTCCCCTTATCTGCAATAAACTTTTCAATGGCCACGTGTGCATTGGCTATTTTACTGTAAGGACCATAATAGTCTGCATAAGCGGCCTGAGCTGCTGGTAGAGTAATAATTTCGCACCCACGGGTGGGCTTGCTGCCTTCCGGTACGGGGATAGCTGCGGCCATATCTGTTTGCTGCTGTTGCACGTCCCAGGTAAAAAAGATACCGCAAGGCACGCCAGGCTGCAGATTAGCCTGCTGGGCTGCATTATAGATGCGTTCCAGATTAGAGCGGTAATAGTCGGCTATCCTGCTTATCGGTACTATTTTTCGTATAGCCACATACGTTGTAGCGGGAAAGTCCATTTCCCTTACGGCTACATCAATACCGTTCGGCGTTCCTGGCCCTTTTACCTCTGCTTCCGCCATACTTTTCAGATTGCTAAGTCCCTGATCAAAATCGCTTTGCATAGCGCCCTTCATGAAAAGGGTCATAACATTCTGCGGGCGTTTATAATACATATCGAAGCCCCACACTACCCTCGTTTTGCCGGCATCCTCGAAGAGGTGGAAATACACATCCGATTCTGCCGGGAAGGGAGTAATAAACGTGAGTTTCTGTATTACTGATTTAAAAGGCTCCAGGGCCAAGTGCTGCAATTTCCCTTCACCTATTTTACTACCTTTCCAGCTATCTGTGGCGCCCAGGGAGCCATCGTCACCGGAAATAGTAAACTTGGCGGTAGAATCCATCTCTTTCCAGGGACTCCACTCGTTAAATTTTTGAAATTTCACAATGTCATTCCAAACAATAGCCACAGGGGCTTCGATTTCTACAGTGCGCTCCACGTGTATATGGGTGGGCACAAAAAAGATCAGCGCAAGTGCTATAAACAGGATAATTCCTATAATCCAGGCGAGTGTTTTAAGTGCTTTCATGAGTGCGGGAGTTGTTGTTAATAAAAATACGTCTTTTTATTATGCAACTATCACACCGCATTGGCAATCAGGCAGAATATTGGCTACTGTTATTCCTTGTCACTGGCTTTACCTTGTTGGTAATGTTTGTCTGCTTCCTGTGCCTTTTCAAAATCCAGAATCACTGAGTTAATACAATAACGAAGTCCGGTTGGCGGCGGTCCATCGTTGAACACATGTCCGAGGTGAGATTTGCATCTTCCACAAAGTACCTCTGTCCGGTGCATACCATGGCTATTATCTGGCGCATAAATCACACTGGTTTTGGTAACTGGTTGAAAAAAACTCGGCCATCCACAGCTACTTTCAAATTTGGTATCGGAAACAAATAACAGGTTCCCGCAGGCAGCACAGTAATAGGTACCCTTTTCCTTATTATTCCAGTATTTTCCTGTAAAAGCCCATTCTGTTCCTTTTTCCCTGGCAATGTGGTAAACCTCTTCCGGTAGCACTTCTTTCCATTCTTCTTCTGTTAAATTCACCTTACTGGCATCTGTATGGGAGTAAATACCTCCCTTCTTTTTTCCATCTTCCATGATTTCTTTTTTTCACCTTTTTACGGGTAAGTACAGCGGGTAACCCCGATAGGGCTGCTCAAAATTATTTGATTCCATAAGTTCATATGTACAGTTTTGATTCGTTAACTTCTCGTTAACACTATCATTATGATTTCCTTCAGTTGCGTTATCCTAATTTTTTCTCTCTATTTAAATTACGTATGAACAAGCTTCATGGATTGTTATTTCTTGCAAATCAAGGGGCTATTTAACAAAACAGTTAGTTTTTTGTTTCAAACAGTCTGATAATCACCGATGAGCAACTGCATATAAATTGTTAACTTTACAGCAAAAGGCTAGTAAGTGGCGGATATCATCAATTTATTACCAGACAATATAGCGAACCAGATAGCTGCGGGAGAAGTGATACAAAGGCCGGCATCGGCAGTGAAGGAATTACTGGAAAATGCAGTGGATGCGGGTGCAACCGAAATTCAGCTGATCATCAGAGATGCAGGCAAGGAGTTAGTGCAGGTAATCGATAATGGCGGCGGTATGAGCGAAACAGACGCCCGGATGTGCTTCGAACGCCATGCTACTTCCAAAATACAATCTATAGAAGACCTCTTCCAGATCACCACCATGGGATTCCGGGGCGAAGCCCTGGCCTCCATTGCCGCCGTAGCTCAGGTGGAGCTCAAAACCAGGAAAAAAGGCAGCGAAGTGGGTACTTATGTGGAAATCGACAACAGCTTCGTAAAAAAGCAGGAACTTTGTCAAACTGCAGAAGGCACAAGCATCGCCATGAAAAACCTCTTCTTCAACGTGCCCGCCCGCAGAAACTTCCTCAAAAGCAATACAGCGGAAATGCGGCATATTGTAGATGAGTTTATCCGTGTGGCAATGGCCTTCCCACAACTGCAGTTCTCTCTCACCAACAATAACCAACAGCTGTTCCACCTGGAAAAAGGATCGCTCAAACAGCGTATCGTAGCCATTCTGGGGCAACATTATAACGCCCGCCTGGTGAGCGTAAAGGAAACTACCGACTACATGAATGTGTATGGATTTGTAGGAAAACCTGAAACCGCTAAAAAAACCAGGGGCGACCAGTTCTTCTTCGTGAATAACCGCTTTATTAAAAGCTCTTACCTGAATCATGCCGTCATGAACGCTTTCGCCGATATTATCCCGGCAGACAGCTTTCCCCTGTATGTGCTGTTCATTGATGTAAATCCCGAGCACGTAGACATCAACGTACACCCTACCAAACAGGAAATTAAGTTTGACGACGAAAAACTGATGTACGCCTTCATACAGTCGGCCGTGAAACATTCCCTCGCCCAATTTAGCATTACCGCTACACTCGACTTTGACCTGGACCCTAATATCCAGTCGCTCGATGCCGTGAGTAAACCATTTACGGCCCGCCAGCAGGAAGAATCTACACAAAGCCCCCTGTTTAAGTCTTTCACTCAGGCCAACCAGGCCCATATGATCGACAAAAGCAACCACAGCAGCAATTTGAAACACTGGAAAGACCTGTATGAGCCCAACAGCCATGATTCGCATGCAGGAAGCACTTTCTCCACTACGCCGGTACGGGAAACCCTACCCCCCGTTACCTACGAGGAAAACGAAGGACAACCTCATGCCACCGCCTCCGTCATCGATGAGCGCTGGCAAGATACCGCCAACGATCAGAAAGTGCCGGTACAGGTACACCAACAATATATTTTATCCCAGATCAAATCCGGGTTTATTTTAATAGATCAACAGGCCGCCCATGAAAGGATCTTGTACGAACGTTATCAACGCGCTTTACAGGAAACGCCAATGGCCACCCAGCAAAGCCTTTTCCCGCAAACCCTGCAGCTTCCTCCTGCAGATGCAGCCCTGATCAGTGAAATGCTCGCAGACTTGCAAACATTGGGATACGACCTGGAGCCTTTCGGAAACAATACCTTTATTGTGCGCGGCACCCCCGCCGATATCCGCAATGGCAACGACCAAGCGACTATCGAAAACTTGTTGGAACAATTCAAACATTTCAGCCATGAGCTAAAGGTGACCAAACGGGAACAACTGATCCGCTCCATGGCACGCAATAACGCCATCCCAGCGGGAAAAATATTGGCAGCCAGGGAAATGCAAAACATCATCGACGAATTGTTCGCCTGCAGTATGCCCAATATAGCACCAGGTGGCAAGTTCACCTTCATTTCTTTTAAACTAACCGACCTAGCCCGGATGTTTGAACGGGGAAATTAAAACGAGTAATCAATTGATTACCAAACCTTATATTATAATGGCTGACCGTTATTGCGGTCAGCCATCTTTTTAATCCCTACATCAATATGCTGTCATAAAAGACGCCAGCTGTTCGTATAGTTGCAGGAATCGCTGGTATTTTTCCTCATATTGCAGGTGCCGGATCTCATCCGGATAAAAAACCTGTTCCGCTTCCGGGATAGCCATGGGCGTAATATGGAGCCCCAACACCTCTGCCGCCAGTATAACGGCTCCCAAAGCAGAAGCGTCGCTGGCCTGCTGTAGATACATTGGTTGCCCAAAAATATCAGCCAGCAGTTGTATCCAGCCCGGCGCATTAGTAAATCCACCACTGACAGATATTTTACGCACCGGGCCCGCTGTTTCCTGTAAAGCCGTTTTAATACTGTATAGGGCAAAGCAGATGCCTTCCAACACCGCACGGGTAAAGTGGGCCGGCGTATGTTGTGGCTGTATGCCTATAAAAGCCGCACTGGCGGCACTATTCCATATTGGCGCCCGTTCTCCCAGTAAGTAAGGAAGACATAACAGCTTACCTGGCGAAGTTGCCAGCGCCTCCTGTACTAACCCGTTCAATGCCGTGAGCGGCTGTTGCAGGAAATCCCTGACCAGCCATTGCAATACAACCCCTCCATTGTTGGAAGCACCACCGGTAATATATACATTGTCGGTAAGTAAATACGTAAAAAGGCGTTGGTGCGCATCCGTGAGAGGACGGTTACCAGCCATCCTTACGGCTCCACTGGTGCCGATCGTGAGGGTGGCATGGCCTTCATCCATTGCGCCGCTACCCAGTTGGGCCAGGCAACCGTCGCTGGCGCCTACCACAAACGGTGTGTTGGCCGGAATTTCTAGCTCTGCGGCCATAGCAGGAGACAATCCGCTAATAACATAGCTGGCAGGCACCGGGCAGGATAACTGACCAGCCTTAACACCCGCCGCAGCCAACGCAGTTTTGCTCCATTGCAATGTATGCATATTAAACAACCCGGTAGCAGAAGCAATAGAATGATCAACAATATAGGTACCGAAAAAATGATGGAAAACATATTCCTTGATGCCAATAAATAAGGCAGCTTCCATAAAGAGCGCCGGTTGATGCTCCCGTAGCCAATGAATCTTGCAAAGCGGCGACATGGCATGTATAGGCGTTCCTGTTTGCCGGTATATTTCGCCACCTTCGGAGGAACTACGCAAGGCCTGGGCGCTGGATTCACTCCGGTTATCTGCCCATATCATGAAAGGCGTAAGGGCCACTCCATCCCTATTTACAGCCATTATGCTATGCATAGCACTACTGAAAGCAATAGCCAAAGGAGCATTTCCAGCCAACTTTGCCGCTTCCCGGATGGCATTCTTTACCGCCTCCAGTATGTCTTCCGGACGCTGTTCACTATACCCCGGCTGCGGATGCTGCGTAGTATACGACTGCTGAAAAACGGTTCGCACCCCGCCGTTCGCTTCTCGCAAAACCGATTTAGTGCTACTGGTGCCTATGTCGACACCGATAATACAGATTGTGTGATCACTCATATAAAAAACCTTCCTTTTTCCGCATTTAATTTATAGATTTAAAATCGGTGTTCTTACTTCATGTCAAAAATTTCCACGCAATATGGCTTTCGAAATCAAAAAACAAGGAAAGGTTTACGACGTTTGCATCGTTGGTTCCGGCGCCGGAGGGGGCATGGCCGCTAAAATCTTATCTGAAGCGGGCCTCAAGGTAGCACTTCTGGAAGCAGGGCCAAAATACGATCCGGCAGACCCAGAGCAGGTTACTCAATTAAAATGGTCCTATGAATCACCACGACGAGGCGCCAGCTCAACCCGCCCATTTGGCGATTTTGACGCATCCTATGGTGGATGGGACATCAACGGAGAACCTTACACGAAAAAGGATGGCACTGCATTCGACTGGTTCAGGTCCAGGATGTTAGGTGGCCGAACTAACCACTGGGGAAGGATATCGCTACGTTTTGGTCCCCGCGACTTTAAACACAAAAGCTACGATGGCCTAGGCGATGACTGGCCGATCACCTACGAAGAGGTAGCCCCGTATTACGACCGGGTAGATAAAATGATCGGCGTTTTCGGTTCTAAAGAGAACCTTCCTAATGAACCCGATGGCTTCTTCCTACCTCCTCCTAAACCCCGGTTGCACGAACTCATGGTAAAAAGAGCCGGCGATAAGCTAGGCATCCCTGTAATACCTTCCCGACTGTCTATCCTTACCCGCTCTGTAAATAAAGACCGTAGCCCTTGTTTTTTCTGCAGCCAGTGTAACCGTGGTTGTATGGTGTATGGCGACTTTTCCGCCTCTTCTGTGTTGGTAAAACCAGCCATGAAAAGCGGGCATGTAGACTTATATACCAATGCCATGGTGCGTGAAGTACTCACAGACAGCAGTGGTCTTGCCACCGGTGTTGCCTATATAGATAAAACAGACTTGCAGGAATATTCCGTAAACGCCCGGGTAGTAGTGCTTGCGGCTAGCGCCTGCGAATCTGCCCGTCTACTGCTGAATTCAAAATCAGCCAAACATCCCAACGGACTGGCTAATTCCAGTGGCGTAGTAGGTAAATACCTACACGACTCCACCGGCTCTTCAAGAGGTGCATGCTTACCCCAGTTAATGGACCGCAAACGATACAACGAAGATGGCGTAGGCGGTATGCACGTATACGTACCCTGGTGGGGTGATAATAAAAAGCTGGATTTCGCCCGCGGCTACCACATTGAACTAGGTGGCGGCATGCATATGCCTACTTATGGTTATGGTTTTAATATGGAAGTGATGAATGGCAAGCTTCCAGGCCCTGATGGGAAAGCAAAATCCGCAGGCGGTTACGGCGCTTCCCTGAAAGATGACTATCGCCGTTTCTTTGGCACCCAAATAGGTTTTGCCGGTAGAGGCGAATGTATCGCCCGGGAAGATAATTACTGCGAAATAGATCCTGCAGTAGTAGATAAATTTGGCATACCGGTGCTACGCTTCCATTATACCTGGAGCGACCACGAAATTAAACAAGCCAAACATATGCAGGATACCTTTGAACAACTGATCCATGAAATGGGCGGTATACCGCTTGGCCCCAAACCCGGCGCAGATACTAACTATGGACTGGAAAACCCTGGCCGCATCATCCACGAAGTAGGTACCACCCGCATGGGCGATGATCCCAATAAGTCTGTCTTAAATAAATATAACCAGGCACACGAAGTAAAGAACCTGTTTGTTGTAGACGGAGGCGCTTTTGTATCCCAGGCAGATAAAAACCCTACCTGGACCATCCTTGCACTGTCTATGCGGGCATCTGAATATATAGTAGATCAATTAAAAAAACAAAATATCTGATCCGGACCAGTTATTACCTTTAACGGCTGGTAGCTGGACATACCATCATCCGAAAATCAACTATCATGGATAGAAGAGAATCACTTAAAGCCCTCGCACTGGGAACGTTATCGGTAGGCACCATCCTGTCGGCAACGGGTTGTGAAGTAAAAAAGGATACTGGGGAGAAAAAAGAAGACACCGGCAAAGTAGCCGGCTATGGCCGTACGCCGGCCGAGGCCCTGCGCGATAAGGCCTTGATGGAGGAAAAATTTTTTACGCCGGAAGAAATGAAAACGATCACCATCCTGGCAGATATTATTATTCCGGCAGATGAACATTCTGGTAGCGCCAGCGATGCCGGCGTTCCGGCCTTCATAGAATTTATTGTAAAAGATATACCCGAGCATCAGCTCCCCATGCGGGGAGGCCTTCGCTGGCTGGACCTCCAATGTGCCAAACATTATAATAAGTCGTTTGCCGAATGCGATGAAAAACAGCGTATGGCCATTGTAGATACAATTGCCTGGCCAGAACAGGCTACGCCGGAGAACAGCCAGGGCGCAGCATTTTTCAACCGTATGCGCAACCTCGTAGCCACCGGTTTTTTCACCAGCAAAATGGGCATTAAAGACCTTGGCTATAAAGGCAATACACCCAATGAATGGGATGGCGTGCCTGCCGATGTGTTGCAGCAATACGGCTATGCCTATGATGAAAAAACATTGGCTACCTGTCTGAAAATTGAAGACCGGGGTAAACTGATGACCTGGGACTAACGTACTAACTTGCTATTTCATCATTTAAATCCAGAAAACTTAACATCAATGATTCCAGAAAAAAAGAGTGAGGGAGAAAACAGTGTATCCCGCAGGTCATTCCTGAGAAACGGCGCGCTTGCAGCAGCCGGTTTCATGATAGTTCCACGTCATGTATTAGGTAGAGGCTACGTTGCACCAAGTGATCGCCTGCGGGTAGCAGGTATCGGCGTAGGCGGTAAGGGCTTCAGCGATATATCTGAATTTGCCAAAGGCCCGGCCGATATTACTTTCCTATGCGATGTAGACACCCGTCGTGCAGCTGAAGCCGTGAAAAAATTCCCTAAAGCGAAGTTTTATACCGACTTCCGGGAAATGTTTGACAAGGAACATAAAAATTTTGATGCGGTATCTGTATCCACTCCGGACCACACCCACGCCGTTGCGGCCATGGGCGCTATGCAGCTGAATAAAGATGTATACGTACAAAAACCAATGACCCACGACATCTACGAAGCCCGTATGCTCACCCAGGCAGCCAATAAATACAAAGTGGTAAGCCAAATGGGTAACCAAGGCGCCTCCGGCGATGGTGTTCGCCAGTTAATGGAATGGTACAATGCCGGCATTATCGGTGATGTACATACGGTATATTGCTGGACAGACCGTCCTGTTTGGCCACAGGGTATTCCATGGCCTACTGCCAAACAAGATGTTCCTAAAGAACTTAACTGGGATCTTTGGTTAGGTACTGCCCCTAAAAAAGACTACGTAGATAACCTGGTGCCATTTAACTGGCGCGGTTGGTGGGATTATGGTACCGGCGCCATCGGCGATATGGGTTGCCATATTATAGAACCTCCTTTCCGTGTGCTCGGACTGGGATACCCTACTTCTGTGGAATGTAGCGTAGGTAGCGTATACGTAGGAGAGTTTAATCGTGGTTATTTCCCTGAAAGCTGTCCTCCTTCTTCCCATGTGATCATGAAATTCCCTGGTAAAAACGGCAAGGAAATTACCCTGCACTGGATGGATGGCGGTATTCAGCCAGAGCGTCCGGATGAACTGGGCCCTAACGAAGTAATGGGCGACGGCGGTAATGGTGCGCTGTTTATTGGCGATAAAGGTAAAATGATGTGTGGTACTTATGGTGTATCTCCTAAACTACTGCCTACCTCCCGCAACAGCGAAGTGAATGTGCCACAAACCATTGCCCGTGTACCAGAAGGTCACTACCAACAATGGGTAAATGCTGCTATTGCTGGCTATGGCAGCAAACAGCAAAAAACACTGAGCTCTCCTTTCGATCTCGCAGGTCCGCTTACCGAAAGCATCCTGATGGCTAACCTGGCTATCCGCAGCTACGATATCCGTAAACCAAGATCCAGTGGAAAAGGTTTCGACTATCCTGGCCGCTATATCAAGTTACTGTGGGATGGCAACAACATGAAAATTACCAACTTCGATGAAGCTAACCAATTCGTAAAACGTACTTACCGCGATGGTTGGTCACTCGGCGTATAACTGTATTTGTTAGTGCTGTACCGATAGCAACCAATGGAGGGTACCACCCATTTATTGTTATCAAACAGCTGTACAAGAAATTAAACGGCAGCGAAGACAAAAGATCTTCGCTGCCGTTTTAGTAATAAGCAGCCAATGTTACTACTTATGGTTAGTATCCATCCTGTTGCATCAACTTTGCGTTTTTCCTGATTTCACTGGCAGGAATCGGCAACAGGAAATTCTTTTCGGGAAACTGACGGTCTTGTATACTGTATACGTGATATGTAAATGGATGTCCGCTAATCTTAGACCCCAGCACTTCTATTCCCTGGGCATTTTCGTTAAACGCCGATATCGCCTCTGTTTTCCATCTGCGGGCATCAAAGAAACGATGCTCTTCATAAGCTAACTCATAACGTCTTTCATATTTTAGTATGGCCTTCAATGCGGGGCCCGATGCAACAGTTGTTGGCATGCCTGCACGTACGCGCACTTGGTTCAGCACGTCGCGGCCCTCGTTTTCCTGCCCGGCCCAAATACTGGCTTCGGCATAATTAAGCAACACTTCGGCATAACGGAAAAAGATCCAGTTCTGATCGCCCCGGAAAAATTGAGCATCCAGGTTGATGTCCATGAACTTACGCAAATAGTAGCCGGAAAATGTACCGTTCCAGTTTTCGATTGTACTGTTGCGGGTATCTAACCCCCAAACGCTGTCTTTTCCGTTAGCAGATTCATATTTTCCAGTCTGGATTATACCAACAGGATCAGTTACGGCGCCATCGGCCGGCCTCGGTTTCCATTTGGCGCCATCATATAATATAGTCGCATAAAAGCGGGGATCGCGGTTAGCATAAGGCGCTTGAGCCTGTGCTGCATTACTCCAGGAAAATGCCGAGCCGTCCCTCATTTGATAACCACTCACAAAATTCTCAATGGGCACATTACCTCCCCAATTATGATATCCATTAGGACCATTGTACAGATCGTGCGAAGTACCCAATAAAGATTTATCATATTGTTTTACAAAGATCAATTCCTTATTGTCTTTATCCAGGAACACACGTGCATAATTTTCTGCTGCAGAATCAGTAGGATGATATAGTTCATAGAAATGCAATTGGATTACCGAATCTGCCGCAGCCTTTGCCAACAGCATACGGGCAGTTTGGCCCGCTGTGGTGTAGCCCATCAATGGATTGGAAACGCCATTAAATAAATCACTGGCAGCATACAACAATATCCTCGACTTCAACGCCAGGGCTGCACCTTTGGTTGCCCTACCCTTACTGGCTACCGCATCATAAGCAAGCGGTAATGCCTTTGCAGCACTGTCACATTCATTCACAATAAAATTAACACAGGCTTCAAAAGTAGCCCTGGTTACATTCAATATCTCCCCCTCATCTCCTTTCACATTAAAGGTTTTGGTAATCAAGGGTACTCCACCATAGTATTTTACCAACATATGGTAATACCAGGCACGCATAAAATGTACTTCTCCTTTCATACGGGTACGCAGGCTTTCATCCGTCATAGGTACCCCATCTATTTTTTCCAGGAACATATTACAATTCCGGATCGCTTTATAATGAGCATCCCAACGGCTAAAATCACTCAACGCACCAATATCATCTGGCGTAATATTTCCCTGCACCACCAGGGAGGTGTTATAATCATGTATAAAACGGCTTTCATCGGTCATTGAAGAAAGCATTACTTCATTAAAACCCGGGCGCATCTGCACATATAGGTCATTCACAAATGCCTGTACCAGACCTGCATCTTTCCACACATCAGATTCTTCATATTCTGTAAGTGGTTTCTTTTCCAGGAAATCTTTATTGCAGGCGATAATGGCCGTACACAACAGAAAAATGCCCGCTATATATTTAAGTATCGTTGTTTTTCTCATGGTTGTTGAATTAAAAAGTAACTTTTACACCCACATTATAGATCTTGGTCTGTGGATAAAACTGGCCACTGCCACTGGGTGCTTCCGGATCAAAAATCTTCACTTTGTCGATCGTCAGCAGATTTTGCCCACTCACGTATACACGCAGGTTTTGCAACCCAACTTGTTTGCATAACCTCGCTGGTATGCTATATCCCAGATCGAGTGTTTTTAACCGCACATAGTTGGTGTTCCAGAACCAGAAGGTATTCTGGCGCCCCACCCAATACTCACGGTCACGGTCAAACGCCCTTGGCCAGGAAGCATTGGGGTTATCTTTCGTCCACCGGTCTTTCACATAAGCCATAGGAAAATTGCCAATCAGACCAGACTCTGTACGCAAATATTGGCTGGCTCCGGTGGCTCCCTGCCATAACATGGTGAAATCGAAGTTTTTATATTTAGCGCTCATGGTTAGCCCCAAAATCCAGGTAGGGTTCTCGGTGCGGTTTATACGGATGCGGTCCAGGTCATCAATAATATGATCTCCATTTACATCTGCAAAGATGATGTCCCCAGCCCTAGCGCCAGCCAGATGAGCGCTGTTTTTCACTTCATCATCATTTTTATAAATACCGATGGCTTTATAATATAAAGGAGCGTCTATTTGCTTTCCTGTGGATTGCTGCCAAACCGGTACGCCTGGCGTTTCGTCCCAGAAAAGTATCCTGTTTTGAGCATGTGTGATAGTACCCGTCACTTCATAATGAAATTTCCGGATATCATTTTTATGACCCAATCTTATTTCAAAGCCTTTATTCTCTACGCGGCCTATATTTTCCTGGGGAAGGGTCATACCTGTATAGGAAGGCATAGACAAGCTACGGCTTACCAAGATATTGGAACGGCGGGTCAGGAAATAATCGCCCTCAAAGGTTAGTTTATCTCCCAGCAGGGCTGCTTCTATACCAACGTCGTAGTTATTGGCAACTTCCCACGTTATGTCTGCATTAGGTGAGCGCAGTTGGTAAAGGCCTTTATTCAGATCGCCTCCAAACATTACCCCACCGCTGCTAAATCCATAAGTGCTCAGGTATTGGAAAGGGTCTATCAGGTCGTTGCCCATTTGCCCCCAGGCTGCGCGGATTTTAAAGTAATCCAGTGCGCGGATGTGCTGTTTCCAGAAATTTTCATTCGACAATACCCATCCAACAGATGCGCCAGGGAAAGCGCCCATACGACGGCCATGGGGAAAATTCTGGGAACCGTCGTAACGCATATTGAGATCGAACAGGTACGTTTCTTTAAAATTATAGGAAATACGGCCAAAGTAGTTACGGCGCACAAATTCGCTCCCGGTGCCGTTATTCGTTTTTTCCTTATCACCACCCAGATTGAGCTGATCCAACTTATCACTAATAAAATATTTGCGGTAGGCGCCCAGCGTATCAGCGTGTAATGAAGCTTGCTCGAAAGCGATAAAAGTGCTGAGATGATGCTTACCAAACGACCGGGCGTAGTTAATCTTAAAATTAAAAGTGGTTTGTCTTACTGTATTAAACTGTTCGGTGAGCTCCGGCGCACTTACCCCCCTGGAGCCAGGGTTGAGTTGATGAGTGGGGTCGTTTACGTCTGCCAGGGTATATAAGGTCCAGGGTTTGATGAACGATTTATAGAAATCAAAGTTTTGATCATAAGCAAAACTTCCATCTACCGACAAGCCCCGCACCCAGGGGATATTTATGATAGCCGACATATCGGTATTGATCACATAATTTTTTTCATTCGTATAACCAATCGCGTTAGTTCCTGTTACTACAGGATTATCTCCATACTCTATATCAGGGCCAGGCAAACCATTGGGCCAGATAGCATTTTCCGTGGGGCGGCCACGCATCAATGCACGAAAGATAGAGCCAGCGCTGCGGGGAGGGTAGCTCCTGTTTTCGAGGCGGCCGGCCAGGTTAAATTTCAAATGAATGTTATCATTTACGGCAGCATCCAGGTTAGCCCGCAGGTTCTGCTGTTTATAATTGGTAGCACTATTTTTATAAATACCATCTTGGTAAAGTGATCCCAAAGAGACATAGTAAGCCATTTTTTCTGTGCCCCCGCTCAATGCCAGGTCATGTCTGTTTTGTAGGGAAATATCTTTAATCGTTGCATCGTACCAATTTGTATTGGGATACAGCCATGGGTCAGAGCCATCGCCAAATTTTTTGATCTGCTCATCCGTATACCGGGGTACATCACCACCATACTCTAATATTTCATTGACCACCTTTGCATAAGTTTGTGCATCCGCCATTTCGGGCAGCCGGGTAGGCGTTACAAACGATTGGTTAAAACCATAACTCAACGTAGGTTTTCCCATTTTCCCGCGCTTGGTATTAATAAGAATAACGCCATTGGCTGCACGCGATCCGTAAATAGCAGCAGCAGCATCTTTAAGCACAGAAACGCTTTCTATATCGTTGGGGTTGATACGCTCAAAACCGGCGCGCGGAAAGCCATCAATCACGATTAGCGGGCTGCTGTTACCAAGTGTACTACGGCCACGGATAAAGATTTTTGAACCGTCATTGCCTGGTTCTCCACTACTGTTCACTGCAATAATGCCAGGAATCCGGCCTACCAAGGAATTGGAAATATTGACATTGGGCGACTCCTGCAGTTCTGCTCCTTTCACAGAAGATACGGCGCCGGTTTTGGTTACTTTTTTCTGAGTACCGTACCCAATAACTACATATTCGTCCAGTGTTTTCTGGTTTTCCTTCATCATTACATTAACAACAGCTTTACCATCTAACCGGACTTCCTGCGGTTCGAAACCTAGGTACTGAAATACCAGTATGGCGTCCTTTTTCACATCATTCAGCACATAGTTGCCTTTGTCGTCTGTGGAAGCACCCTTTTGGGTGTCTTTTACCCGCACAGTAACGCCAGGCAATAGATTGCCGTTGATGTCTTTCACTTTTCCCTTAACAGTCAAATTTCCTTGTTGCCAAATGCCGGGAATAGGGGCCCGCGCAGTAACAACATTGGTGTGGGTTGCAAAGAGGCATAGCAACAGCAATGCTTTTGCATAACGTGGATTCATACTACATGTGATTTTGGTTAAGAATGAAATATCTACAGTTTATCTTTTCATTGCGTGGTATACTTTAGTTTTTCATAACGCTACTAATAGTACAATGGTCTATGTAAGTTATCCAGAAAAGGGTTAATTATTTTCTAAAAATAAATGTATTGGCTACAATTATTTTAAAAATTTTATTGTGAAAAAAAGATAATTCATATTTGCTTGTAAATACATCTTCGTCAATTCTAATTTTAACGGCACCCTATTCTATGATCATTAAAAAATTATGGCTACCCTTACTTGCTATAGGCTTGTTTATGGCTTGCGACAAGGAGATGGCTACCACAGACAACCCACCGGTAATGAATAATGGCAATAAACCCGTTGCACCGGTTTCACCCGTTCCCCCCAAAGAAGTTAGCAGTAGCATACAGGGCATTATACTTGATGAAAACAATCTGCCGTTAGCCGGTGCACAGGTAGCGTATGGTAATACCACAGTCCCCAGCGCCGCCGATGGCAGCTTTCATATCAATAACGTGATGGTAAAAGAAGCGGCGGCAGTAGTAGCCGTACAAAAAAGTGGTTACTTCAACGGCTATCGTACTTTTCGTATATCCAATACCGGTAAGCTTCAATATGCTCAGATACAATTATTACCTAAAAAAGTAGCCGGTGTTTTCGATGCTGCCACCGGTGGCAACATCACTGCCAGCAATGCCCAATTCAGCTTCCAACCTCAACAGGTAATGGGCGCCGATAACAAACCCTATAACGGCAAGGTGTCATTAATTTATGCGCCAATTAATCCGGAAGCAAGCAATTTCAATGCTATTATACCTGGTGATCTGCGGGGTGTTAGCAACCGCAATACGCTGGTTGGCCTTAAATCCTATGGCATGATGGCTTTGGAAGTACAAGGGGAAAATGGAGAGCAACTCCACCTGGATACCAATAAGCTGGTTACTTTTAAAATGACTATTCCCGCTTCCCTGCGGAATAGCGCTCCAGCCAACATCCCTCTTTGGCATTTTGATGAAGCCTCCGGCCTGTGGAAAGAAGAAGGTAGTGCGCAGAAAATAGGTGATGGTTACGTAGGTACCGTCAAACATTTCTCATTCTGGAATTGCGATGTTTATTTCCCCCTTATCAACTTCAAAGTCACCCTGCAGGATGATAACGGCAATGCGCTAGCCAATATGCTCGTACTGATGAAAAGAAATGATGGCAGCATCACAAGCGGCTATACTAACCAGGATGGGTTGGTAAGTGGCGATATTCCCCAAGGCGAAACACTGACTTTACAGATAATGGACCAGTGCAACAACATTGCATACAATCGCAATGTAGGCCCTTACACCAACGATACCAACCTGGGCACCCTCCAAGTTAATATACCGGGAACGAGCAAAATTCAGTTCAGCGGCGCAGTCACTTCCTGCAATGGCTCTCCGTTGCAAAATGGCATCGTAAATATTAGCCTGAGCGGCATTGTTTACAGCACGCCAGTAGTAGCCGGAAAGTATAACATCAGTATACTCTATTGCCAGGGATATACGACGAATGCGATCATTAACGCAGTAGATGTCGTTGCCAACAAAATATCTACCACCACGCTGCCTGTAACCACCGGCGCCTATATCCAAGACCTCAGTGCCTGCGATGCCATTCAGCCTAGCACACTGAATTTTACTTATACAGGCCAGAACTATAATTTCAGCAGCCCAACAGACTCTGTGATATTATCACAGGCAAATTATCGTAGCCTGCTTTCTGCATCCAATGCAGATAAAAGCCTGGTATACAATATTTTTATGGATAGCGTATCGGTAGGTACCTATGCTACACAAATGGTGAATTTCAGAAACGGGAACCTTGTGTACAGTGGCTCCGGCTCCTATACCATTACGCAAAAGGGAACCCTGGGCGGTTACGTGGAAGGCTCCTTTAGTGCCAACCTGCGAATCGACAGCACCACCAATACTTCCTCCCCACTTACGGGAACGTTTAAAGTACGGGTTACCCAGTAACCGCTATCCGATAATATTATTAGAAAGCCATTAGCTGATTGCTAATGGCTTTTTTGCATAATTTTGCAGCATTCTCCGTTATAGGAATATATCAACCATATTTTATGAAGAAATACCCTTTTCTCATTACTATTAGTGTCCTGTTCATAATAACACAGCTCTCCTGCAGCAAGGAAATGAGCCAGGAAAACAACGGCTCACAGCCTCCTCCCGGCACCTGCGACTACGCTCCTTATACCGTAGGGTCCACTTTTTCTTATATTAATATCAATAACACCAACGATACAACACACTTTACCTTTACTGTTAGCGGGGATACTACCATTAATGGCATCGTCTACAAAAAAATGGGCAACGACAGCGTTTTTACCTGTTCTAACTGCGCATCCGGCGAATATACCCAGATAGCCAGCATCCTTACCTTTCAGGGCTATGAGGCCAACGACCTGCAGCTAACTTACCTGAAAGACAACGTAGTAGCCGGCACTTCCTGGAAAGATACCATCACGGTGAACAATGGCAGTGTATCTTCTACCGGTATACTGGAGTTCACCATTACTGCCACCGGCATGACCAAATCCGTTAATGGGGAAGATTATACAGATGTTATTGCTGTTCGTACAGACGCCTATGCCTTGGTATCAGATAATACCATCCCGGTAGGTACTCTCTTTACCAGCTATTACGGCAAAGGGATTGGCTTAATAGAAATGGACAAAGAAGAAGATACGACCCGGTTGGTTTCCTACGACCTGCAACCCTGATCAGTAATCTTTCCAGATGGCCGTTAATAGTTTTTCTATCGCTTTTCTCACACTAGTAGCAGACTCGTGGTGATTATTTACCAATACACTGAATACCAATGTTTTATTTTTCTTTGTTACCAGGTATCCACTCAACGCCACAATGCCGTTTAGGGTACCTGTTTTAGCATGTATAAACTGTTGTGGATAATAATTCCGTAAGGTGCCCTTTCCCCCGGTAGGTAAAATGTACCATAGCCGTTGGGTGGAATACTGCTGCTGCAAAAGGGTAAGCACAGTCACAAAATCGCGGGGCGTAAAGAGGTTGTACCGGGAAAGACCAGAACCGTCTTCCCATTGAGGTGGATGCGGCAATACTTTCAGATCACGGGCAAGCAAATACGAAATAATACGGGCGGTACTAATACTGTCCCACAGCATTGCCGAACTCATCATCAGCGTTTGCTCTGCAAAGAAATTATCACTTTCCTGCATCATGGGAATAAACAAAGAATCTACCGGTATACTGCGCAAAATACGGAATACCCCTTTAGGAGCGGTTACAGCGAGACCTATGTGCCTATGTAATGTATCTTCCAATCGCTCCCGCAGATCCAATATAGATCCGGTAATAAAAGGAATAGCTGCTGTTTGTACAGCGCTACTGCGGGGATTATATTTCAGGTAGAAATAATTATTTCGTTCATCCCTTTCCGTTATAAACTCCCGGAGGGTGTCATCTGTTATGGCATCCAGGTTGTAAAGACTAGGGATAATAATATTGCTGTCCTGGTGATGACGTATGTGCACCAGGTTGCCATACATAGGCCATTCACTGAGTTCAGGCTGATAGTCGTCTGCATAATCGTTCCATGCCCAGCCCGGTCCATAGCGTTTATTGGCATTAGCCACAGGAACCAGGTATATTTTTTTCTTTGTTTGTTGCAATAGCTGCAACAATGGTTGATAAGCATAATCAGGATGCAGAAAAGAAGGATCACCCATTCCTTTCACAAACAGGGCAGTATCATTTTCGTAATACCGGACAGCGGGCAGGGAATCACCCAATAGTTTCATGCCGGCGTAGAGCGCAAAAATCTTGGTATTGGAAGCGGGAGTAAAAAACTTGTCATCCTGGTATTGGTACCAATATTTACCAGTAGCAGGTTCGTAGATACAGATACCTACATGCGCCTGTTCTAGTGGTGCCTTATGGATGATTTCCGCGTCAGCCCATTTTTTTATGGCAACCTCCTGGGCAGCGGTAGGTAGCAACCAACATGCTAATATAATTACCGTCAGTAATCTCTTCATGTTATCTGATCATTTTGTTCCGGCCAATAGAGCGCCGGAACAAAATAACCAAATAAAAAAATATCACAACAACTAAATGCTATCAGCTAAAGTACTTTGTAATACCGGGTTTAGCGAATGCGTAGTTTCCGGAGGCATCTGGCAATACCGGCGGCTGGGCATCAAACGCATAGGTTTTAGGATGGATATCCAAGCCGGAGTTCAAGGCTACGTTCCAATCTATTACCTGGCCAGAATAAGTGGCCAGGCGGCCTATAATGGCTGTTAACGTGGTTTGGGCGCCTCTTTCCGCATCAGCGAATTTATACTCCCCTTTAGCAATAGCCGCAAACAGTTCGTCATGTTCTGTTTGATAAGGGTTGTTTTCATTCTTTTTCTTATCAAACTGGTACAATACTTTTCCTTTGTGGTCCACAATCTGTGCCCGGTCGCACAGGATACGGCCTTTGGTTCCCACAATTTCTTCATCTACTTTACTGGGAGCATCTTTCCAGTGGCGGCACTGGCTATTCATCACCACGCCATTAGCATACCGGTATTCTACGTAGTGATGGTCAAATATCTCACCATACTCTTTACCAGTGCGTACAGCTCGGCCACCCATTCCCTGGGCAGTAACGGGGGTAGCACCCATAAACCAATTACCAACATCAATATTATGGATATGCTGCTCTACAATATGATCACCACATAACCAGTTGAAGTAATACCAATTGCGCATCTGGTACTCCATTTCCGTGTATTCTGGTTTACGGGGTTTTACCCACAGTGCGCCCTGATTCCACCATACCTGGGCCGACAGTATATCGCCGATCATGCCGTCCTGGAAGCGCTTATACAACTCACGATAAGAGTTCTGGTAACGGCGTTGCAAGCCAACTACTACGTTCAATTTCTTGGTTTTAGCCACTGCAGCAGCCTCCAGTACCCGCTTGATACCGGCAGGATCGGTAGCTACCGGTTTTTCCATGAAGATATGTTTGCCTTGCTTAACAGCCTCTTCAAAATGAATAGGGCGGAAACCCGGTGGTGTAGCCAATATGACTACATCTGCCAGGGCGATGGCTTGTTTGTAAGCATCAAAGCCCAGAAACTTATTGCTTTCCGGTACATTTACCCTGTTGGCTTTATCTCCCAGCGCTTCTTTAATATTTTCATAGCTTTCTTTCAATCTGTCTGGGAAGGCATCGGCCATAGCCACCAGTTGAACATTTTCTTTGGTACTAAGCGCCTGGGTAGCAGCGCCGGTACCGCGCCCACCGCAACCGATCAGCGCAATTTTAATTACACCAGAAGCACCAGAAAAATAATTTGCCTTAGACAAGATCGGCATGGCCAGCAACCCACCAGCCAATAGGGTAGATTGTTTCATAAATTCGCGGCGGCCTTCCCCGTGGAATTTCTTTTCGTTGTCCATAAATGAATAAGATTTAGATTTTAGGAAGTAGAACCAGGCTATCGTGCCCCTTTATATTTAGCGATCGTCTCTTCAAAGAATTGTTCTGCCGCTTCCGGAGTAGGTTGTTTTACCGGCCTTACTATCCGGAAACCTACAAATGGCGCATCAGCATTCCACCAGGAGCTTTTAGGGATCTGTGGATCACGGCGGTTCCAGATCGGATCAGACTTTAAACGGGCAGCACTGCGTAACAACGGCGCTTCATCTTGATAACTTCCGCCTTTTAATAACCGCGGCGTTTTAGCTGTTGGCTGAGTCCAGGGGTCTTGATGATCTGCATTGGCCACCCCATTTTCGTCGTATTGGTCCAGCGTCCATTCTTCCACATTACCCAACATATCGTATAGCCCCCATGCGTTAGGTTTCAATTGTCCTACTTTGTGGTATTTCTGTTCACTGTTATCTTTATACCAAGCATATTCCTTTAGCTGTGCCGCAGTAGCACCAAACGGAAAAGCTGTGACAGTACCGGCCCTGCAAGCATACTCCCACTCTGCAGCAGTAGGCAACCGGTAAAATATGCCTGTTTTAATGTACAGCCATTTGCAATACATTAACGCGCCATACTGGCTCATACTATTGGCAGGAAATCCGCCTGCTTTACCCATTCCCAGTGTAAGGTCAATGTACGGTGGACTGGGGCGGGTCATGCCATCAGGTACGGGCGTTTTATCCTTTTCCGCATCCATATATATATCATACTCATCGAAAGTTACTTCTGTTGCGCCCATCCAAAAATCAGATAGCTGTACTTCTTTAGCGGGCCCTTCGTCATTGTTCCTTCCTTTTTCGTTCTCCGGACTTCCCAATATGAAGCTTCCACCCTTTATAGGCACCATTTTAAAACTAACATCGGTTCCTGGAATTTGCTGCGTATAGGCTTGGAATGCCTGTGTTTGCGCTACAACAACCTGGCTGAACAGTCCGCTCAGCAATAAGGTCATATACGGTTTAGTCATTAACGTGAATATAAGTGGGTGAATCTAAAAAAAACTATGTTGGATTGCAACATTTTTTTGATGAATGGAATAAATTGAAAATTCTCCACAATTGTTAGCATTTACTTATAAAAGCTATTAAATTTAATCTGTCACTATTACATTTAACCTAACGTTATGGAAAGAAGAAAATTCCTGAAAAATGGCGCCCTCGCTGGCATTTCTGCACTGGCAATTGGTGGTGTAGGCAACAACGCCCAGGCCTATACCCACAATAAGAACAATGAAAACAACCAGGCAGTGAACAATGGCAGCAGTAACGCAAATGGGAAAACATTTAACATGAACTATGCCCCACATGATGGTATGTTTAAGAACAGTGCCGGCAATGGCAATTTCCTGGACCAGATCAGATACATGTATGATCAGGGATTCCGCGCCATTGAAGATAATGGCATGCTGGGACGCCCTGCTGCAGAACAGTCTAAAATAGGTGAGTTACTCAGTAAGTTAGGAATACAAATGGGCGTTTTTGTAGTAGATACCGGCAATAACTGGAAAACCTCTCTTGCTACAGGCAAGCAGGAATTTACAGACGCTTTTATTAAAACCTGTAAAGACAGCGTAGAAACAGCCAAACGCTGTAATGCCAAATGGGCGACTGTTGTTCCCGGCTATTTTGAACGCAACTTGCCTATGGGTATACAAACCGCCCACGTGATTGATGCCTTGCGCAGAGGGGCCGAAATATTTGAACCACATGGGCTTATAATGGTACTGGAGCCATTAAGCGACAATCCCGACCTATTCCTCCGTACCGCCGAACAAAGCTTTGGAATTTGCAAAGCCGTTAACAGCCCTTCCTGCAAAATATTATACGATATCTACCACATGCAACGCAATACGGGTAACCTTATCCCTGTAATGGATATGTGCTGGGACGAAATTGCATATATACAGATCGGTGATAATCCAGGCCGAAAGGAACCTGGTACCGGCGAAATCAACTATAAGAACATCTTTAAGCACCTATACCAAAAAGGCTATAAAGGCATATTAGGCATGGAACACGGTATGGCCGGCCAGGGCAAAGAAGGCGAAGCAGCGCTGATCAATGCATACCGCGAAGCTGATAATTTTCTGTAAATCAACAGCTGCGTATAGGCGTTACTGATAAAATAACACTTTAACGCACACTCGCTTTATTATACCTTTCCAGAGCTAACCAGTTATTTTTTCTCACCCAACTGGTTAGCTCGCTAATTCATTATACCGCTACCCTGTTTAAAGTAATTCATTTCCTTGCTGAGATATAGCAGTGGCGAAAATCGCTCACCCCATTCGTCAACAAAAACCAAAATGTTTCGTTAACTTAACTAGTAAAATGATCTCCAATGGGCTCTTTCCTACTCCGCATACTTGTTAGCGCACTGGCCGCTATGATAACCGCTTTATTGCTAAAACCGGCAGTAAAAGTAGACAGCTTTATTACCGCACTGATACTGGCATTAGTATTATCACTATTGAATGCCCTGGTAAAACCCGTGCTGGTACTGCTCACGTTCCCAGTAACCATTATTACCCTGGGACTTTTCTTATTTGTTATCAATGCCCTGATTATTCTGCTGGCCGCTAAACTGGTGCCTGGCTTTAAAGTAGACGGCTTCTGGTGGGCCTTACTTTTCAGCATCGTGATGACGATCATCAACAGTATATTGATCAGTATTGCCGGCGGCAACGATTAAGGTTACCTTTACGGTGCTAATTCCCATATACGCATCATGAATTTTGACCGGACAAATTTAAACGACGCACAACTGCGGTCTTTCTACAAAGCCTTGGTATACCCACGGCTCATAGAAGAAAAAATGCTGTTGCTACTCCGACAGGGAAAAATAAGTAAATGGTTTTCGGGAATCGGCCAGGAAGCCATTGCCGTTGGCGCCACACTAGCCTTGGAAGCAGAAGAGTGGATAATGCCATTACACCGGAACCTCGGCGTATTTACCACCAGGGAAATGCCGCTGGATAAATTATTAATGCAATGGCAGGGCAGTGAAAATGGCTACAGTAAAGGACGGGAGCGTTCGTTTCACTTTGGCAGCCGTACCCACCATATCTGTGGTATGATCTCCCACCTGGGTCCGCAACTTTCTATTGCCGATGGCATTGCATTAGCACACCAGCTAAAAAAGGAACAAAAAATATCTCTGGCCTTTACCGGAGAAGGCGCCACCAGTGAAGGCGAATTCCATGAAGCATTGAACGTGGCTGCCGTATGGGGGCTTCCTGTTGTTTTCCTGATAGAAAACAATGGTTACGGGCTCAGCACACCTATAAGTGAACAATATCATTGCAACCAGCTTACAGACAAGGCTATCGGGTATGGCATGGAAGGGGTACAAATAGATGGCAACAACCTGCTGGAAGTATACCAAACTGTACGCACAGCCAGGGCTTATGCCATACAAGCGCAAAAACCCGTGCTCATAGAAGCTATTACGTTTCGTATGCGTGGCCATGAAGAGGCCAGCGGCATTAAATACGTGCCCCCCGCCCTGCTGGAAGAATGGGGCAAAAAGGATCCTATCTTGCAGTACGAAACTTTTTTATTGGAGTCCCATATTCTCTCTGCTGATGAAATAGCGACTGTGCGGGAAGAACTGAAACAGGAGATAGAAGCCCATGTAACCCGCGGATTGGCAGATCCACCTGTTACTGTCACTACTGTCGTTGAATTAAACGATATATACGCCCCTGCTCCTGCCATCATCCCTGCAAATGGCCCTTCTCAGGAACGCCGCTTTGTTGATGCTATTTCAGCCGGACTACGTCAATCCATGGAAAAATACCCGGAGCTTATTCTCATGGGCCAGGACATTGCAGCATATGGAGGTGCCTTTAAGATAACAGAAGGCTTCCTGGAGCAGTTCGGCAAAGACAGGGTACGCAATACGCCATTATGTGAAAGCGCCATTATAGGCACCGCTCTAGGCCTATCTATAGCCGGTTTTAAAAGTATGGTAGAAATGCAGTTCGCCGATTTTGTGACCTGTGGCTTTAATCAGATTGTGAATAATCTGGCGAAAATACACTACCGTTGGGGACAACCAGCAGATGTAGTGATCCGGATGCCCACAGGTGCAGGTGTTGGCGCCGGCCCTTTCCACTCCCAAAGCAACGAAGCCTGGTTTACCCATGTACCGGGACTAAAAATCGTATATCCGTCCTCCCCCGCAGATGCCAAAGGTTTACTGACAGCCGCCATTGCAGATCCTAACCCGGTGATGTATTTCGAGCATAAAGCATTGTACCGCAGCATCAGCGGACTGGTACCGGAAAACTATTATACCACCGAAATAGGCAAAGCTGCCCTCATACAACCCGGTGAAGACATCAGCATTATTACCTATGGCAGCGGTGTACATTGGGCATGGGAATATGCCCAAAAACATCCGGAATGGTCTATCGGCATACTAGACCTCCGTACCTTGTTCCCGCTAGACTATGCCGCCATTCAGGCAATAGTGGCAGCTACCGGCAAAGTGCTGGTGCTACATGAAGATACCCTTACTGGTGGCTTAGGAGCAGAAATCAGCGCCTGGATAGCAGAACACTGCTTCCTGCTATTGGACGCTCCCGTAATGCGGTGTGCCAGCCTGGACACACCTGTGCCCTTTTCCGGAGAACTGGAAAAAAATTTTCTCGCCAAATCAAGACTGGATAAGTGTATACAGCAATTAATAACATGGTAACAATAGCTTTGATTGGGAATATGACCTGAAAGTTTTAATTTGCACCCGGAATTAATTAAATCGTTATACTATGTTGATGAATCTTTTAACAGTAGTACATACCACTAACTTTTATAAAGTTGGTGACAGTATTGGTCATTTTCTGGCTCCTGTAGCTATTATAGTTTTTGCTGCTATGTTCCTGTATGCCTGGGTGAAGTACGCAAAACTCTAATTTCCGCTTTTTCACATCGCACTATAGAAGAAAAAGGCTTCCTTTATGAGGAAGCCTTTTTCTGTTTGTCGTTTTTATCCACATTGCCAACGGCAAGTTGTCTCATGGAAAAAGTGAGGAACATAACCGTTGAGGCAATACCGGATAAATATCATTCTTCCGGCCGGATGTATTGGTTGTAATATTGTTGGGTATAATGCAGGTTCTCTTCATCAAAGCATACCAGTATTACTTCTTCTATCTCGTCATGTTCATTGAGATAGTTCACAATAACATTCATAGCAATACTGGCAGCCAGTTTTTTAGGAAAATGATAGATGCCAGTACTAATATTAGGAAAAGCAATACTTTTTAAATGATGCCGGGTGGCCAATTCCAGGGAATGCTGGTAACAATTGGCCAACAATACTTCTTCATTTTTTTGGCCGCCATTCCACACAGGCCCTACAGTATGAATAACATGTTTTGCCGGCAACCGGCCAGCGGTAGTGATCACAGCCTCTCCTGTTTTACACCCACCCTGACGGGCAACAATAGCCCTGCAATCGGCCAATATATCCGGTCCACCTGCCCTATGGATGGCTCCATCCACACCACCACCACCTAATAAGGAGGAATTAGCAGCATTTACAATTGCAGCAGCAGCTACTTTGGTGATATCGCCATTGATGATACGAATCTTTCTATATGCCATTGGTTATACGGTTTTTACATACACCAGTTTCCCTGTTTTCTTTCCACTCTCCCTAATATCTATTTCAAAATTCGGAAAGCTTTTAAGCAACTGCAATAACTTATTAAAACCATAGTTACGGGAATCGAAGTCTGGTTGCTTTTTCAGCAGCAGATTACCCAATTCACCCAAATAGGCCCAGCCATCCTCATCTGCAATATCATTGATGCTGGTAGACAATAAGTTGAGTAACCGTTTATCGGCTTTGCTGATACTTTTTTGTTGCTCTTTAAGGGGTTTAGATTTATCGGTATCTGTTTTCCTTTCATGTACCTGTAATATTTCCAGGTAAATAAACTTATCGCAGGCTGCCCGGAAGGCGCTAGGCGTTTTCTGTTCACCCATACCATATACAATCATACCAGCCTCCCGCAAGCGGGTAGCTAACCTTGTAAAATCGCTATCGCTCGATACCAGGCAAAAGCCATCTACCCGGCCAGTATACAATATGTCCATTGCATCTATAATCATGGCCGAATCGGTGGCATTTTTCCCGGAAGTATAGCTATACTGCTGAATGGGTGTAATAGCATATTCCAGCAATACGCCCTTCCAACCTACTACGGTTGGCTTGGTCCAGTCGCCATATATCCTTTTAAAAGTAGGATTTCCATATTTGGCTATTTCCTCCAGCATGCCTTTTATATTATGATAAGGAATATTATCGGCATCTATCAGTACGGCGAAACGGAGATCTCTCGTTGTGTTGTCCATGGTTGTTCTGTTTTAACAGATGGTTGAAAACCAAAAACGTGTTGGTTACAGCATCTTTACTGTTCCCAACACGTCAATTACTTTTTTATCAATGTGTTTAACCGAGATAGGCACGGATCATCCAGGCCAGCTTAAGGTGCTTTTGCAGCATTTGGGTAGCAAAATCTGCAGCGCCTTTATCTTTATATTTATCGTCGAATTCATCAATGAGCCTGCGCAAGTTGCGAATAATAGTTTCATGATCTGCCAGTAATTCCTGCAGCTGTTTTTTCTGATCGTTGGAATATTCAGATTCCAGGAGATTAGTCAGTTCCAGTACATCTGCATAACGTCCCAGTGCAAAATGTCCCAGGGAACGGATATACTCTGCAACCAAATCACCAAACTCTTCCAGCTCCTCATACTGTTCCTCATAGAATATATGCATTTCATGGAAGTTGCTGCCTTCGATGTTCCAATGGCAATTCCTCGTTTTAGCATAGATCAGCAATTCGTCCGCCAATACCTTATTCAGCTCTAATGCTATCTGCTTTATGTTTTCTTCCAAAACCCCGATGTTTGCTTTCATATATCAGTGATTTTTTTTAATTATAATAAATTTACGATTTAGGGAGATAGATAAATATGATCATGGTTTAACAACCGGTTAATATAAACAGGTATCTCCTGGTTTTTGTTCATGTTTTGCGATAGCGCTATTTACTTTGCTAAAATTATACCATAGTTACTAATTTTGCGTACATGAACCAGCAGACAGACCGCATTTACCATCTTCATTTCATTCTACTTTGTCTTAGCAACGCACTTTTTTCTGCCAGTTTTAACATGATGATTCCGGAGTTACCTGCTTACCTTACCCGTATGGGCGGAGCAGATTACAAAGGGTATATTATTGGCTTGTTCACTTTGATGGCAGGGCTTTCCCGGCCTTTCAGCGGAAAACTTACAGATACTGTAGGACGTGTGCCGGTAATGATTTTCGGTTCATTGACCTGTGTGGTTTGCAGTTTGTCTTATCCTTTGATCAGCTCTGTGGGAGCTTTTCTACTACTCCGTTTCTTTCATGGTTTTTCCACTGGTTTCAAACCTACAGGTACTGCTGCCTATGTATCAGATATGGTGCCGGCTACGCGCCGTGGTGAAGCCATGGGGATGGTAGGATTATTCAGCACTATTGGAATGGCTATGGGGCCGGCCATTGGTGGCTACATAGCGGTGCGGTGGAATATCAACGTCATGTTCCAGCTTTCTGCTGTATTTGCCTTATTGTCTGTGGTCATCCTAATCGGTATGAAAGAAACGCTGGTAAACAGGCAACGTTTTCGTTTTGTATTGTTGAAAATTTATCCGAATGAAATTTTTGAGCCGTTGGTATGGTCTCCGGTGATCATCACTTTTCTCACATATTTCAGTTATGGCGCAGTATTAACTATTATACCTGATTTCAGTACTTTCTTGGGCATTAACAACAAAGGGCTGTTCTTTACATTTTTCACTGCCAGCTCTATTGGTATACGTTTGTTGGCCGGAAAAGTATCAGACCAATACGGGCGAGTGCCTATCCTTAAAGTTTCAGCCATTATGATGGCCGCTTCTATGGTGCTGATGGCTGCTACCACCAGCGGTACACTACTATTATTGGCAGCAGTGGTATATGGCGTTTCTGTAGGGCTGAACGCTCCTGCCGTTACCGCCTGGACAATAGACCTTGGCCGGCCAGAATACCGCGGCAGGGCTCTGGCCAGCATGTATATTGCTATGGAAGCTGGTATTGGGCTTGGGGCCTGGTTTTCGGCTTTTATTTACCGTAACCGCGCCAGTAATTTCCCGCTTACCTTCTATATATTTGCGGGTATTACGCTAATGGCTACCTTATATTTAAGCTTCATTTACAAACCGGCCAGTTCTAAACCGGCAACCATCCGTAAACGGTAGTTAATTCACCAACTCTTCTTCGTTGGCCGCATTGGCAGGAGGAATAACGGTTACCTGATCCTCTTCCGGCAACTCCCGTTCCGTCAATTCCCTGGACAATACTTTTTTATTGTCCAGCCCTAGTTTACGCATCTTTTCTGCGCGTCCTACCAGGTTACCATTACCGGTGGTTAATTTATTCATCGCACCCTCATAGGCATCCTGGCTACGTTTCAATTGTTCTCCTATCTTGCTCATATCTTCCGCAAAACCTACAAATTTGTCGTAGAGCGCGCTACCTTGCTTCACAATTTCTTCAGCATTTTTATTTTGCCGGTCTAGCCGCCACATGTTATCGATTACGCGTAAAGTGGCGAGCAGGGAAGGCACACTTACCAGAATAATACGCTTACGGAAAGCAAAATCATACAACTCTTCCTCCGGCTGCATAATAGCCAGCGCATAAGCTGGTTCTATGGGGATGAACAACATCACAAAATCAGTAGTGTTACGGTATAAGGTATGATAGGCCTTATCACTTAATTCCGTGATATGGTTTTTTACTGATTGCAGGTGCATTTTCAGTGCGTGCCGTTTATCTTCTTCATTAGTGGCACTACAATATTGTTCGTAAGCTTTCAGCGATACTTTAGAATCTATTACCAATTGCCGGTTTTCTGGTAAATGCAATACGAGGTCCGGCCTTCTCAACTGTCCGGCATCATCCCGCTGCGCGTCCTGCGTAAAGTAATGGACTCCTTTCTCCAAACCAGAGGCCTCCAATACCCGCTCCAGGATCATTTCCCCCCAATTACCCTGCTTTTTGGTATCAGCCTTTAAGGCATTAGTGAGGTTATTGGCTTCTTTAGATAACGTTTGATTCAGCAGCAACAGGCGCTGTAGCTCATTTTTAAGCTCTGTTCTTTGCTCGGTTTCAGCCACCAGCGATTGCTGTACACTGCTGCGGAAATTATCTATCTTTTCAGACAATGGTTTCAACACATCATCCATTTTTATCCGGTTCTGTTCCATGAAATTGCCTGAAATCCGCTGCAATAATTGTTGGGCCGTATTCTCAAATTGTATTTTAAAATCCTGCTGAACTTGCTGCAACCTTTCTTTCTCCCCATGCAGCTGCTGTACCAGGTATTTGTTCTGTTCTTCCAATCGCCCCTGCCCAGACATCAACACAGAAAACTCTTCATTGATACGCTCCAGCTGTTGTTGTTTCTCCCTTAACTCTATCACTTTATCATCCAGCATATTTTGCAGGTACTCCTGTTTAACCCCCAACTGGAGATTTCTCTCCTGCTGTGTTGCATAACTGGCCTGCAATGCATTGAGCTGCTGGCTATGTGTTGCCACCTCCTGTTGTTGTTGCTGTTTTGAGGCAAATAAAAGATACCCCAGCACCAATATGCCTACTCCCGAAATAATTAATAATATCAGCATGATCACATCTTGTCGTACAATAATAACTTTTCTCTACGCACTGAATCTGCGTTGCAGTATAATAATTTCCTGTATCCGCTAAATAACAGGGGGAGAAAAAATGTAGTGCCCCACATCTTTCTCCCCTAATATTTATCTTTAAGCCAACTATTTATTACAGGCGCTCGTACAGTTTCCGTAGTCTTTCGCGTGTCATGATCTCTTTCCAATCTTTGCCCAGGGCGTTTTCCCATAGTGGCGCCATACCCAATGACACATTAATCATGGTATCAAACTGTTCATCTGTAAGCCCCTGGGTAATACCTTGAGGAATAGTGATGTTGTGTTTTTTCACCATTTCCTTGAACTTGGTCACGCCTTCAGGATAAAACTCCTCCAGCTTATCGAACACGATACAATTACCGATGCCGTGCTTGGTACCCAGCAGGTAAGCCAATCCATAGCTCACGGCATGGGCCACGCCTACCTGAGAATAAGCAATGCTCATACCTCCGGCATAGGAAGCCATCATCAATTTTTCGTCGGCATCATCATCCCAGTTTTCTTTCTGCAGGAAAATTTCTTCGCAAAGCTCCTGGGCCTTTTCTCCATAAGACTTACTAAAAGCATTCAGGTAAGTACCCTGCAGCGACTCTACACAGTGGATGAAGCAATCCATGGCGGTATAGAAACGCTGGTTTACTTCTACCGTTTTAGTAAGGGAAGGGTCCAGCACAATCTGGTCAAAAGGGGTAAAATCGGAGTTCATACCCAACTTACGGGTAGGTCCTGTTAACACACAGGTACGGCTTACTTCTGCACCAGTACCGGAGATAGTGGGTATGCCCACCTTATATACGCCCGCTACCTTTACCAGGTCCCAACCCTGATAATCGGCAGAAGAACCCGGATTAGTCATCATTAACGCCACGGCCTTGGCCATGTCCATTACAGACCCTCCTCCGATACCGATAATACCGGATACAGTGCCAAACTCAGCTTTCAGCTCATCGCGGATCTGATCTACATATTTAGTTTTAGGTTCGTCCGTTACATCAATCACCACTATTTTATCCTTTCCCTGCAACGGTATACGTGACAAAAATTCCTGCTTGTCCTGGAAATACTCATCCACGAAGAAAATCATGGGAGCATCACCTGCACGTTTGGGGGCTAGTATTTCACCCAGCTGATCAAAACATCCGCTGCCGTAAACCACATAGTCCACCATTTTAAAGTTCCTGAATTTCATATATCCGTTTTTGTTAGACTGTTATAAAAGTTTAGCCGCCTTTTCTAAGTCTTCTGGCGTATCAATTTCTACTCCCATATAAGATGTCACTACCATCTTCATCGGGATACCGTTTTCCAGATAACGCAGACACTCAATTTTCTCTGCCGCTTCCAGAGGCGTTACCGGCATCTTTGTAAAATCAAGCAATGTTTGCTTGCGGAAAGCATAGATCCCGATATGTTCGTAATACACGGATTTAATTTCCTTGTTACGCGGATACGGTATCACCGAACGGGAAAAGAACAGGGCATTAAAATTTTTATCTACTGCCACTTTTACGTAGTTCGGGTCTTCAATGGAAGCCGGATCTTTCAGCTCCTGCATCAATGAGGCTACCTGTACTTTCGCACCCTCTTCCCCTTCAAATACCTTCAACAGCTTCTCCAATGGCCCTTTCTGTGTAAAAGGCTCGTCTCCCTGTACATTCACTACAATATCCACCTCCATTTCTTCCACAGCTTCGGCTATACGGTCGGTGCCACATTCGTGCTCCTTTTTGCTCATCACAGCTTTACCACCATTACTAACAATTTCATTGTAAATAAGATCGCTATCGGTCACCACCATTACGTCATCGAATACGCCGGTGTTCACGGCAGATTCATAAGTACGCAGGATCACTGTTTTATCACCCAGTTTTGCCATCATTTTACCAGGAAAACGGGTGGCGCTATAACGGGCAGGTATCAACGCTATTTTCTTCATGTATGCATCATTTATTATCTGTAAAAGACCTTTGTAGGAATTACAGTACGCTTTTCACCGCCATTACCAGCTTTTTTGCTTTCTCCTGTATTTCAGCGTCGCTCCAACCCAGGTTGATCGGGGTAGAAATATTTCTACCAATAATCGCATCAGAAGCAGGGAATTCTTTGGTTTTATATATGTCCATAGCCTGTTTCAGGCCGGGAGCGAATGGCGTTAATACAGCACCTTCTTTAAAATGGCTCCACTGGCGGATATAATGCCAATTGTTATCATAATAATAAAAAGCTGCCAGTCCGGCTGCTTTCATGGCCGCAGCGGCTTTGCTCGCCTGAGCGGCTTCCGGGAGGAAGAACGACAAGAAAGTAGCACTGTCGCCTGCTTCATCCGGTAAGCGGCGGAAGGTAACGCCAGGTACAGTAGCCAGGGCGTCTTTAAATATTTTTTTGGTTTTGCGCTGAATTTCCAGGAAGGTATCAAGCTTGCGGATCTGCGCCAATCCTACAGCAGCGTGCAGTTCGGAAATACGGTAGTTATAACCGATAAATGGATGAAGATCAGCCCCACGGTCTACGCCCAGATGATCATGTCCATGATCCGTATAACCGTCGCATTTAGTATAAATATCTTTGTTATTGGTAATAATAGCACCACCTTCTGCACAGGTAATCGTTTTTACGAAATCGAAAGAAAAAGTACCGGCATCTCCGATAGATCCCAGAGCTTTTCCTTTATAGCTAGCGCCGAACGACTGGCAGGCGTCTTCCAACAAGAAGAGCTGATGCTTTTTACAAATTGCCTGCAGGGCATCCAGGTCTGCCATCGCACCGCACATATGCACCGGCATCACTGCCTTGGTACGGGGGGTGATCGCTGCTTCCACGGCTTTAGGGTCCAGGGTTAGCGTATCATCTACATCTACCAGTACCGGGGTAGCACCTACGGAAAAAACAGATTCAAAACTGGCAACAAATGTAAAGGTGGGCATGATAATTTCATCGCCTGCCCCTATTCCCAGCGCCGCCATCGCAGTTGTTAAGGCTGCGGTGCCGCTGGAGGCCAGTTGAGCGTATTGTACATTCAGTTTATCGCAAATAGCCTGTTCCAGCTCCTTTGCTTTCCAGATGCCTTTACGCGGCCCATCGAATCCGTAACGCATCATAATGCCTGTTTCCAGCACATCGTTTACTTCTTTTCTTTCCTCGGCGCCAAATAGTTCATATCCGGGCATAAGCTGTTGATTTTTAAAATATAATTGAAAGAGATGATTTAAATTGATCGTGCAAAGTTACTATAATCAGGGTTGCGTTACATCGGAAAAACTGTTTATCTTTTGCTAAAAAAATAACATGCGTTTTATCTTGTATTTTACCTTGTTGATAGCCTTATCAGGCATACCTGCTGCTGCACAGCAAGGCGCGAAAGAAAAAGCTACTGCTCTCCTTGCCGTGCAAACAACGGCCTGGAATAAAGGCGACATCGACGGATTTATGCAAACCTATTGGCATTCCGACTCTTTACTGTTTATTGGCAAAAATGGCGTTACCCGGGGCTGGCAAGCTACCCTGGAACGTTATAAAAAATCCTATCCAGATACTGCCGCTATGGGCAAACTGGATTTTAAGTTATTGGAATTCAAACCACTGGCTACAGATGTTTGCCTGGTAGTGGGGCAATGGCATCTGCAACGCAGCATTGGCGACCAACAAGGCCATTTTAGCCTCATCCTGAAAAAAATAAAAGGAGAATGGAAAATCATCGCAGACCATAGCAGCTAAAAAAACCATCCTAAGAATAGGATGGCCGCTATACACCACAACATTAAAGAAGTCTGGAACTTCTTTATCTTACAAAATAATTAAAGAACAGGCTTTCATGTGATATGGTAAAATGTGATGATAGATGATTTTTATGATAAGATGAGGCAATCATTTATTTATGATGATGTTTTATGCTCTTGTGTTTTTGTCCGCTTTCTTCATTATCCCTGACAATCTTATTTTCTTTTTCCGGCTGCTCAGATAAATCCCCATGCAAAGGATTACGGGTAGTGCTTCCTTTATCCTGGTCCAGTATGTCTACCGGCTTTTTTGCCCGCTGTTGATAAGCTTTGGATGATTGTTCATTTGTTTGCTTTTTCATATAATGCACTGTTTTAAAAAGATGAATAATAAGGTGGCACATGGAAAGAATTGCAAACCCTATTCCACCCAAAAAACCGGGCATTTTGAGCCAAAATACGAACTGAGGCCGGGGTATCGGTTCCCCAAATGATTGATTAGCAGTAGAAAAGAATCCCTACTTTTTATACTGCAATCATATAGCGTTTGTGATTAACATTAGATTCACAAAAAACGTAACGAATTTCTCATATAACCGCTTTATCTTCGGGGCCTCAAATATGTTTTAACCCATAGCCACTGATCAACCAAGAGTAGTTTTAATCCAATTCCTCCTAAAGCCTGTATTAGTTTTAATCCAGTCCTGTTTAGAACCCGGTATCTGTTAACTATAACTTATTAGAAGATATGTCCGGGAAAATTTTCCGAATTGCCGCTGTATTGCAGGCAGCGATATTTTTATGCAGTTGCACCAAGTCATCCTTGGTTACCCCCATTACGGTTACACCTGTTGTTACGGCAACAGATACGGTGTATGTCCCTGAAAACAGCGTAGACCGCAGCACATTGCTGCAATTGGTAAATGGATTACGCAGCCACGGTTGCAATTGCGGCGGCATAGCCATGCCTCCCGTAGCCGCGCTTACCTGGAATGGGTTATTGGAAAAGGCTGCCTACAACCATAGTAAGGATATGGCCCTAAACAAATACTTCGACCACAACGGCCTGGATGGCTCTACACCGGGCGCCCGCCTAGACGCTGTTGGTTATCACTGGAATTTTTATGGGGAAAATATCGCCACAGGTAATATGGACGAACAAGCCGTAGTATTAGGCTGGTTAAACAGCCCCAAACATTGCCACAATATGATGGACCCTAATTTTACTGAAATAGGGGTAGGTCGCTACAACGAGTTGTGGACTATGGAACTGGGAAAAAGAAATGCAGTAGTGGCACAGTAATCAGGGAGCGCTCATTTTCTTACGCCACATCCGCCATACCAGGTAGATATAGCCACCCAACGATAGCACAAACCACGAGTAAAAAAATATCATACGGCCGGGAGTAGATGCTTCCGGCTCTGCAAAACCTAAGTAAAGGCCCAGGAACACATTGATTAACATCCAAAACAAACCTATAAAAATGGTTCTCATAATCCTGATCAGGAAATGAAATAGCTCATAATCCAGTTTGTTAGGATTATCCTCCTGCTCCGGCGCTTCAGGAGCAGTGTCCTGGTTGTCTGGTGTGTCTGGTAATGTTGCCATTGCTAAATGATATAAACAATACTAAGGTATGCACAGTTTTGCAAGTGCGACACTATCTCCTCTGAATACATCAAAATCTACAGTGGTACGGATACCGTTTACCCGACCCAGGTCACTGTGTTGCCAAAACAACCAGGATCTGTCGGACCGGGGCCGTTCTTTCTGGTAATAGTGTGCTACCCATAATGGATAACGGTCGAATTCATCCCCCAGGTATGTTTCATAAAAATGAATATTGGTGTAGATAATGGGCTTCACTTTATATACCTTCTCCATTTCTTCCAGCCAAATACGGGCCGTACTACGTATAACCGCCGGAGGTTGACCATTGCTCGTTTCTATATCCAGCACCGGGGGCAAGTCGCCCGACTGCAACTCTACCACATTATGAAAATTAATGGCCTGCTTCAATGGATCGCGGGTAGCATAAAAAAAATGGTAAGCTCCCCTGATCAAACCAGCTTTACCCGCCTGGTCCCAGTTTTGTTGGAAAAGTGCATCCTGCCGCGTAATACCTTCAGTCGCCTTTATAAAGGCAAAGACTATACGAATATCATCTACCTGCATCTGTTTTACTGCCTGCCAGTTAATGTCTTTCTGGAATTTGGAAACGTCTATCCCATGTATCTTATAATTAACCGGCATCTCTATGCCGAATTCCTCATACTTAACAAAAGTGATTTTTCTTTCTTCTTGCCTCCACCACAAATAAGCCACTATGGCTATAAATACTAATAATAATCCGATCCAAATGCTTTTCACGTTGCTTCAGTTAGTTGCAGGGTAAATTGGGTATATATACGCTATAAACGCAGACAGCGCTAATTTTTCAGCAAGTATAGGCTATAATTTGTTTAAAGACGCTACTTTTACAATGGTCAAGTGAATTTTTATGCCCGATTTTAACCTGAAGGATACCCTGAATCTGTTTTCCAAATTCACCCTACGCCGCGGTATAAACGCTGGCAAGGTGCTGGGAAGCTACTTTGTCAGTAAATGGACTGGTAAGCCCGTGCAATGGGGTTACCCTATTTCTATCTCTTTTGAGCCCACCACTTCCTGCAACCTCCGTTGCCCGGAATGTCCTAGTGGCCTTAGAGCGTTTACCCGGCCTACCGGTATGCTGGAACAGGATTTCTTCCGGAAAACCATCGACGAAATTTCCAAAGAGCTGCTGTACCTGATCTTTTATTTCCAGGGAGAGCCCTACCTGAACACCGGCTTTCTGGATATGGTAAAATACGCCTCTTCCAAAGGCCTATATACTGCCACCTCTACCAATGCACATTATCTCACTGATGCCAATGCCAAAAAAACTGTGGAAAGTGGATTAGACCGGCTGATCATTTCTATAGACGGTACTACCCAGGACGTATATACGCAATACCGTGTAGGCGGCCAACTAGACAAAGTGATACAAGGCGCCAAAAATATTGTGAAGTGGAAGAAAGCGCTCAACTCTTCCAAACCATTTGTTTTCTTTCAGTTCCTGGTGGTAAAGCCTAATGAACACCAGATAGAAGATATAAAAAAACTGGCAAAAGAGATTGGCGTAGACCAGGTGCGCTTTAAAACTGCCCAAGTATACGACTACGAAGAAGGTAACCGCCTGATTCCTACTATCGATAAATATTCCCGCTATCATCGCAACGAAGACGGCACCTACGCTATCAAGAATAAACTGAGCAACCATTGCTGGCGACTCTGGCATTCCCCCGTTGTTACCTGGGACGGACTCGTAGTGCCTTGCTGCTTCGATAAAGATGCACAACACCGGCTAGGCAACCTCAAACAGGAATCCTTTAAAGCCGTATGGCATAATAAAGAATATATCCGTTTCCGTAGCCAGATCCTGGAAACCCGTAAAAACATTGATATTTGTGCTAATTGCAGTGAAGGCACTAAAGTGTGGGGATAACCGGCGCTATTTACTCAGGGGCCATCTTTACATTGGAAGGCCCCTGCCTTAAACAGTAGATACAGTGATGCAGATGTGATCTCAATAGGGTACGGTACAAACTATAAATTATTTATTGTCTACTGGTGCTTTCTTCTTCCGCCGGCTTTTAGTAACCTTGTTAAAAAGATTGATTCCCAGTTGTACACCGATAAACTCCAAAGCTGTCATTAATGCCCCGGTAGCAAAATTTTTGAATTTACCGCTACCCCATGCTATTTTAGCTACATTCATCGCTACGTTGAACATACCGCTATGCTTGGTGCTACCTGGAATCACCGTATTCAATGCCATCTTTTTATAATTGCCCCTGAAATGGTCTACCCGGTTACCTAGTTCATTTTCCAATTGTTTGGAACGCGTTTTTAAGCGTGCTATTTCCAACTCCAGCGTTTCAAAGTTGGTCACTTTTATCTTACGCATGTGTAAACTTTTTGCATCGTTTAACCCATTGATGTGTTTTCGGTTGCTTCCTCATCGGGCACATAGGCCTCTCCCTGTGGCTCCTCATCTGTTTGATAACGAGCGTGTTCTTCCTTTTCTGTTATCTCATCTACTAATTCATTGATCAGCAAATTAGCCAGCGGCCTTTGTATCAACTGCTTCCGGAACAATAAGATAACCAGAAGCAATAATGCAAATAACCCCGCAGCGCAACTGAAACCAATAGTAAAGCTGTGTGTCATTTCACCGATCCAAAACCCTACTACCATTCCCAGAAACACAATTACAAAAAAGAACAACAGGAAGGCCATTGTCAGTGAGAAAAATAATCCCAATGCCTTTGATAGCTTTCCTGCTGCTTGGAGTTTGAGCAAATCCAACCGGGTTTCCAGGTATTCTTTGGCTACTCTTCCTGTTTGGTTAAAGTAGTTGCCGAAATTATCTTCCATGCAGATTAATTTATTCAGATGGATTATGCCAACTCATTCTCTAACGCATCTTCGAATTGCTCATTTCTTTTTCTCCATTTCTCTTTTAATTTTGCAGACTGGTCTTTGAGTTTTTCTACCAGCTCATCTTTCTTGTCTGAATTAAGGAAATAGCCAACTGCAACCCCCACGGCTGCACCTACAATAAATGAAACAACGGCTTTTGAACTTCTACTCATAATGAAGGGTTTTAAAAATGATTTAATCAGGTTTTCTTATTGGTATGTACGATTCAACAAACATTATTCCACAAATAGAAAATGACTAAAATTTCCTACGCAACCTACGCAATAAGAACAAGCGCTCCGCAATTTTGTTTAGTGTTCACAAAAGCATCACACGACCTAGCGGTCTGCTTTTTGACGTAACAATTCATTATACGATATTATGTACCATGAGCTACCTTGATAATGACCGTCTTAAACAAATTGCTTTCCTACTGCTTATACTGTTTCTGGGCGTGCTTCTTTTTATGGAGACATTTACCTACTTCCCGGGGTTTCTAGGTGCAATAACCCTATACGTTATTTGCCGGAAATGGATGTTTAACCTCGTAGAAGTAAGGAGCTGGAACAAAACATTGGCTGCCATCCTGTTAATGGTTTTATCTTTCCTTGTGATCTTACTGCCGGTAGGCATGTTAATTAATATGCTCACCACCAAGGTGGCTTATGCTGCCAGTCATTCTGCAGAAATGGTCGATAGCCTGAAACAAACCAGCGTAGATCTGGAAAAAGAGTTGGGATTCCGCCTTCTCACCACAGAAAGGTTACAGCAAATACAAGAAAGCATTACTGCTTTTGTTCCTGGCTTCCTCGGCGCTACTTTTACTACGCTTACCAACGTGGCGCTCCTCTACCTTATACTTTACTTTATGCTGGTAAGTGGCCGGCACATAGAAGCTTGCCTGTACGAATATATTCCATTGAAAGAGGAAAATGTAGCAAGATTGGGTAAGGAGTTCAACACACTGGTTATCGCCAATGCTGTGGGCATTCCCTTGATTGCAGTAGTACAAGGTATTGTATCCCTGATCGGATACCTGGTATTTGGCGTGCCCGAGCCTTTTTTCTGGTTTGTGGTTACCTGCTTTACTGCCATGCTGCCCGTTATTGGCGCCGCAGCGGTATATGTGCCCATGGGCGCTTACCTGCTGATCATTGGCGACACCTGGCAAGGACTGGCTATCCTCATCTATGGTTTTGGTATAGTGGGCACTTCCGATAACGTTGCCCGGCTATTGCTGGCCAAAAAAATTGCAGATGTACACCCACTGATCACCATTTTTGGTGTAATCGTTGGCGTTAGCCTGTTCGGATTCATCGGGCTTATCTTTGGCCCTCTCCTTATTTCCATGTTTATTCTGCTACTGGAAATTTATGGGAACGAATTTGTAGTAAAAAAAAGACAATCGCCACCCCAGTAATCATCCCCCGGAAAAATTAACGGTAGTAATTATTTTCTGCGATATAATTAATCACACCATCTGGCACCATATAACGTACGGATTTTCCTTCTTTTAGCCATTTGCGGATATCTGTAGCCGAAATATCCAGCATAGGCGCCTCCAGTATTTTGATATGGGCTCCCCAGGTATCTGTAATAGGATGTCCCGGACGACGGTATACGTAGATCGGATAGTTCCGGATAAGATGTTCAAAGTTTTTCCAGCGGGGCAGGTTCTGAAAGCTATCGCTTCCCATTATAATCGCAAATTCCTGTGTAGGGAACTTTTCTTTCAAATAAGCAAGTGTGTCTACAGTATAGGAAGGACGTGGCAGCGAAAATTCGATATTGCTGGCGCGCAAACGTACTTCATCTTTAATTGCCAGCTCCACCAGGTGAAAACGATCGTGTTCATTTAGCAAAGCAGACTGTGGTTTCAAAGGATTATGCGGGGAAACCACCAGCCATACTTTATCAAGATCTGTATTGTACGCTACATAATTGGCAATGATCAAATGCCCTGTGTGTATAGGATTAAAAGATCCAAAATACAAGCCTATTCTCATGGTTCGTCGTATAAATTGCCTATGGCGACATCAATTAATGCGTGTAAAAATAGGTATTTAATGCGGGAACAGGGCAATCGGGCTTATTCCAGGGGTTTAAACTGCTCAAATACCTGTCCACAGTGCTTACAAAAATGGATAGCCCTGCAAAGCGTGGCCCCAAATGGAGACCGCAGGTATGTTTCCTTACTACCACAATGCGGACAAGGTATTTCCGTGAGCACCTCCATAGTGAGCTCACCATTTATAACAGCGGGAGGCGCTATCTTATAGTTGCGGAGCTTTTCCCGGCCGGCATCCGTCATCCGGTTACTTTCCCAATGTTCTTGTTTATCCACTTCTACACTAACGACTATACCTAATTCCTGCTCAAGTATTGTTTTTATGTTCTGTTGGATATAGCTAACCGCCGGGCAAGCGGCAAATGTAGGGATCATCTTCACATGCACTTCTTCCTCTCCTATCTCTACTGCCGTGATCATGCCCAGATCTATTACGCTTAATACAGGAATTTCCGGGTCCATTACATGCGCCAGGGATTCATATACAGCTGCTATGGTGGTAGTGTCCGACATTTTACCAACTGGCCTCCGTGTCCACATTAAATACTTCGCCCATTTCATTTAACAACGGCTGCAGATATTCAGTATGCAACCCCCGTCGCCCGCCATATACCGGTACAATCGTGTCTGTAGCCGGCATTTTCAATCCTGTGGTGGCGAGTATGGAATAAATCCGGTCGAGCCAACGGTAATACAACGCTGTTTCGCCAGGGTATACTTTCCCGGAAACCAACATGTCTTCATCCTCATCCGGAGCTGCTTCAAAAATACCGGCCGCCAGCGCAATGGTATTGTTAAGGGCCAACTGCATCCGGAGATAACTTTCTTCTCCGGCACCGCTTAACTGTAAGATCCAGGCATTAGCATGCAGCGTATGATATTTCAGTTCTCCTTTTATCTTCTTACTGAGCAGCCGGAAAGGCTCAAAACTGCTATCCTGCAAACTTTCATAACGGATGGTTTCTGCCTGGTCGAAGAGGAAATGCCGCATTAGGCTGAAATCATATTCCCCATTGGGCATTTCTACCAGGTGCGACGATTTAAATGCTTTTTCCGGGCGCGTAAACGCAAAATGGTCTGCCTGTTCTCCACCCAACTCTTCCTGTAATATTTTGTACAAAGCCCAGGCATGACCTATTTTATCCTGCGCCATGGAAGAAAAGGCAATGTCTTCCTCCATCACAGGCCCCAACCCTGTCCACTCAGAGTTGCGATGACCCAATATCAGTTCATCATCTGCCATTTTAACGACCAGGTCTGTAAGAGCGGTGGTATGTGTCATTTGGATTGTTTGAATTTGTTGATCTTTTCCATCACCTTAAACCCGCTGGCGTCGCGGTAGTTCTTTTCAAGATTATTGGCAAACATGTCTTCATCTTCCACATCAAAAGCCAATATATCTGCACTTTTTACCACCCATAAGTTCACACATTTTTTGCGGCGGGCAAATTGTTCTTTTGCAAATACCAGGGCTAATGCAGCGTTAGGGGCATGCACACAGCCCACATGCTCATGGTGGGCGCCCCTCTTTTCCTGGTGAAATACTTCATATACATTCCAGTTTTCCCCTTCTTCTACTTTTATTACTTCGCCGGCTTCACCTAGTTTTAGCCTGTTTATCCGGGGATCTAATGAATCGTTAGACATGGATCATTAAGTCGTTTAAAAAATGAATGCGCTGTGCCTTTCAGGCTACTGGAAAAGCGCGTTTTTCTGTAATCGGTTGCATCAAGGCCTTACGTACCCAGCGCCCCTGTTCTTCCGCCCACTTACGCACCTGTAAACGTTCTGCATTACAGGGCCCTTCTCCGTTGATTACCCGGAAAAATTCATCCCAGTCGGGGTCTGTATATTCCCAACGACCGGTTATTTCATTTTTCATCAGGGCAGGATCTGGCAAGGTGAGCCCCAGTTCCCATATTTTTGGCACATACGCTTCCAGGAATTGGTTCCGCATATCATCGTTGCTGGCCATTTTCACCTTCCATCTCATTAGTTGTTCACTGTGGCTCGAACTTTTATCTGGCGGCCCAAAAAAGTGCATAATAGGTGGCCACCAACGGTTGAGGGCGTCTTGTAACATTGCTTTTTGTGCCGGCGTACCGATAGCCAGCTCAATAAAAGCATCATGCCCTTGTTTTAGGTGGAAACTTTCTTCATAGCAAATCCGCTCCAATGCCCGGCAATAAGGACCATAAGAACCCTTGGCGTTGGCCACCTGGTTCACAATGGCTGCAGCATCTATCAGGAAACCGATCACTGCCACATCCGCCCAGGTTTCGGCCGGGTAATTAAACACATTGGAATATTTGGATTTTCCACTGAGCAGGTCGTTAATCATCGCTTCGCGCGACTTGCCAAGGGTTTCTGCTGCGTTGTACAACAATTGGCCATGGCCTATTTCATCTTGTACTTTAGCTATAAGGGCCAGTTTACGCTTAAATCCGGGCGCCCTGGTAATCCAGGTGCCTTCCGGTAAAGCGCCAATAATTTCCGAGTGGGCATGTTGTTCTATGAGGCGTATGAGCTGCTTGCGATAAGCAGCTGGCATCCAGTCGCCGGGTTCTATTTTTTCTCCCCTGGTAATACGATCTTCAAAAGCCGCCAACTTTTCCGGATCTTCGGGTTGTTGATCGGCATCCAATGGCCTCTTATTGGGCTCTTCGAAAATATATCCACCGCCGTACATATGCGATTGTTTTGGTCTCTCGTAAATTACAGAAAAAAGACCGTTTCGGCAGGAAATCATTGTCAAAAAAGCAGGCAGGAAATGTTATAGAATCGCCAATTTTTATCCTATTGAAACATATGTAAGGCATTACCATTATTTTTAGAGATTATCAGTTATTTTTTAGAGATTATTTGTCTTACCAATGTTGTCGACTGTTGCTATATGGTATTTATTATTGCTGTCTCACAAGCATGCTCCTACCCGTTCTAATAAAACGGAAAAAAAGCATTATACTGTGATAGAACTGCATTTTGAAGAAAAAAAGGAAGCCTCTTCCCCGGAATCGGATACCCTGTTTTATCTGTCCAACCATCAACTACAATGGAACGACTTCAAAGCCAAACCTTCCCCTGCCGGATTTAGTGCTGCTGTATCCTATACGAGCTTTGCCTATGATGGCAATAGCGACCTGATCAATGATACCTTACACATTACCTTGCAGTTGCAGGTATTCTTTATTAAAAGCGCTTCCTGGGTAAGGCCTGATGCACGCGATAACTACACACTGGCCCACGAACAGCTACATTTTGATATTACCCGGCTGGTAGTAGAAAGATTTAAACAAAAATTGCGGCAAACAGCCCTCAACCGCGATGATTACGACAGCGTTATCCAATATCAATACCTCAAATCATTCCAGGAAATGAACCGCTTGCAATACAGATTTGACCAGGAAACCAATCATGGATTAAATGATGCCGAACAAATACGCTGGAGAGATAAAATAAGCGTAGGCCTGCGCAACAATGGCATTCTTCCTGAAGAATTGGGCATCGAAAGCACTCGTATACTACCGGGTCAATAACCTGTTTTTCATTATATTTATAAGATATGATCACACAGATTTAAACCTGTGTGATACAATGGCATCATTATCTTATAATGAAACGTATAACCCCTTTTTTTATCATGAAAAACTGAAATACATGCAAAAAAATTATCTCTACAAAACCCTGGTTATTTGTTTATTCCTTTTCATATTATTACCCGCTTGTAAAAAAAATGACGGTCCCGCCGGAAACAGTAACAATAACGCACAAGCGAAAAGCATTAACGACAGTATCTTTTTTATCACCAAAGATATTTATCTATGGACAGATGCACTTCCGGATTCCACCACCTTTAAGCCCAACAGCTTTTCTACTACCACCGCCATGTTCGATTCGCTCATCACTTATAAGAAAAATAGTTCCGGCGGTAATCTCGACAGATATAGCTTTCTGGATGACGGTTCTACTTCCAGAGCCCTGCAACAAGGTATAGTAGGTGATATGGGATTTGAAGTTGGCTGGGAAACCAATACCACCCTATATGTGGTATACGTATATCCCGGCTCACCGGCAGACCAGGCAGGTATTAAACGTGGCTGGCAGCTTACTGGTGTAAACGGTACCACCAGTTTTCAATATGGAAATGCCAGCAACAACCTGTTAAACCAGGCGTTGGGCGCCAGCAGCGCTTCTTTCTCCTTCCTGAAACCAGATAGCAGCAGCCAACAGATCACTTTAAGCGCTACCGATTATAAGCTGAACCCTGTGCTGTACTCCCATCTTTATGATTTTAACGGAACCAAGATCGGCTACTTTGTATTCAACAACTTTGTAGCATTGGAAGATGTACAATCACAGATCGATTCTATTTTCAATGCATTCAGCAAAGCCGGCGTACAACAAGTGATCATCGACCTGCGATATAACGGCGGCGGTATTGTACAAACCGCCGAATACCTGGCCAATTTACTTGTACCTGCCTCCAAAACCAACACTTTAATGTATACGCAAACGTATAACAATAATGTGCTGACCAATAATTACAGCGCCTACTTCAAAGGCATGAAGGCCGTACCTTACTATCCCACCACCAATTGGACAGACATCTTTTACAGTGAAGCCACTACCTATAAAAATACCAATTTCCAGAAAACAGGCGCCCTCAACCTAAGCAAGGTTAGCTTCCTGGTAACAGGTAATACCGTGTCTGCCAGTGAGCTATTATATAATGTGCTCAAACCTGCCATGACCACCAAACTGATTGGCCAAACTACTTATGGAAAGCCTGTAGGATTTATTAATATTACTTTCTCCCAGTATGATATGTACGCCGTTTGTTTCCAATCCCGCAATTCAGCCGGGGAAGGCGACTATTTCACTGGTTTAACGCCTGATATCAGTGAGTATGACGATTATACCTCCGATTGGGGCGACCTGCGTGATCCATTGTTGCACGCAGCACTTCTGGATATGGGTATTCCGGCCTCCTCACTGGGCCGTTCTGCCAAAGCATTCCTAAACAACCGGATCATCAGTACCCCTGCTAACCGGTTACAGGCAACCCGCTTCAAGGGCATGATCCAAACTTTTAAACGGTAATAAACCCTTTAATACCTTAAAAACACCGGGGTGGTATCTTTTTTAGATACCACCCCGGTGTTTATCTTAATGCCTTTACTCCCTACATTTTTCTGGCATTGCTATATTTATTTTCAGGCAAATCGTTGTCCAACTGCTTTACTACTGCTAATATTGCCTGTACCGACCTATAATAAAAAGAGTGATTAATACGTGCATACTTATCCGTTATATGGTGATAATCCGGATGGTCTTCTACACCGAAATAAAGAAAGGGAATCTGCTGTGCATAAAAAGCATACTGATCGCTTTGTTTAGTCCAATCTTCAATACCACTATCGTGCCCGGTGAGTAATTTTACGGTTACGCCATTCGCCACCGCATCAATGTATTTTTTCAGGTCTGGGAACTGATAGGTGCCACAGGCATACAATTCGTTTTTATCGTTGTGGGCAATCATATCCATATTCACATTCATTCTAATCTGCGTAAGTGGCACTGGTGGTTGTTGAACAAATGCTTTCGCGCCCTGCAGGCCTTCTTCCTCTCCGTCTAGTGCGGCAAAAATGAGTGTATAACGGGGCGGATGTTGTTTGAAATAAGTCGCCAGGGCCAGCAAGCCACCTACCCCGGAAGCATTGTCGTCGGCCCCGTTGAAGATAGAATCTTGCCCGTTGGCATTAGGCTTAATGCCCAGGTGATCGTAATGGGCAGAAATAACGATAACAGTGCTTAATTTACCTGGAATATAGCCGTACAAGTTAGTTCCCATGATACGCTTATCTCCCCCCTGGAAATAGAAAGGATATTCATAGGTATTATGATAAGGCGTAAGACCTATCTTTTTAAACCGGTCGATAATATAAAACTGGGCCATACGGTTACCCGGCGTACCCACTTTACGGCCTTCAAACTTGTCGTCGGAAAGGGTGCGGATATCCTTCATCAGTTGTGAGGAATCAATAGCAGATTGTGCTACTGCCGACATCGATAGCAATAGGCAGATACTGTAATAGAGCCATTTCATATACAATTGCATTTAAGGGTAACTACTATAGCTGCAATGTACAAAGATATTATTTGAAGATATGAAAGATGATGAAACTGCAGATATAGGCCAGTCCGGTCATATACAACAACTGCATAGCCGGATATTTCCAGGACTTGGTTTCCCGTTTCACAATGGCCATGGTACTCATACATTGCATGGCAAAAGCATAAAAGATCATTAGTGATAACCCTGCAGCTAATGTATATACCTGCGCCCCGTCTGGCCAGGTGGCAGACGACAGTTTTTCACGCAACGTAGCGTTATTGTTATTAGGATCTTCTCCCACACTATACAAGGTGGCCATGGTTCCTACAAATACTTCCCTGGCAGCAAAAGAGGTAATTAAAGCAATACCTATTTTCCAATCGAAGCCCAATGGGCGGATAACCGGTTCTATAGCATGACCGAGCACGCCGGCATAAGAGTTGGATAATTTGGCAGATTGAAACTGTTTATTCAGTTCGGCTACCTGCGGAGAATCGGCCGGTACTTGCGCCAGCAGCTGTTCATAATGCCGGTGCACTGGTTCCATCCTGCTGGCAGGCCCATAAGAAGCCAGGAACCAGAGAATCACCGAGATCACCACAATTACTTTACCGGCATCCTTTACAAATATTTTCGCCTTCTCTACCATGGTAGTACCCACATTCGCCCAACGTGGGGAACGGTATACCGGCAACTCCATAATAAAATAGCTTTTCTCCTTAATACGTACAAAAAGCTTCATGATCGCTGCGATACAAATAGCCATCACAAAACCCAGTAAGTAAAGCCCCATCATTACCAGACCCCGTAACCCTAATATACCAATATGTTTGTCGGGGATCACCAATGCAATCATCATGGTATAAATAGGTAACCTGGCCGAGCAACTCATTAAAGGCGTTACCATAATGGTGATCAACCTTTCTTTTTTATTCTCGATGGTACGGGTGGCCATGATAGCTGGTACCGCGCAGGCTACACCGCTGATCAGTGGCATCACCGATTTCCCATTTAGTCCCACCTGTCTCATCAAACGATCTGTAAGGAAGCTGATACGGGCCATATAGCCGGTATCTTCCAAAATAGTGATCAGGCCAAACAGGATCATGATCTGAGGTATAAATACTGCAAACCCGCTAACTCCGGCCAGGATACCATTGATAAAGAAATCGCTGACCTTATTGTCTGGCAAGGTGCTGCTTAACCAACCACTTAATGCCCCAAATCCTTTCTCAATCCAATCCATCGGATAAGAAGCCAGCCAGAAAATGCTCTGGAAAAGTAAAAACATTACCAACAACAGGATCACATATCCCCAGAAACGATGCAGCAGCAGATCATCTATTTTTTCGGAACGCAATTGTTTCTGCAGAGGATCGGTTTCCACCACGGTTGCCTTCATAATATGCTTGATGCGGGCATACCGCTGCATAATTTCTTCGGCCTGTATCTTCGTTTTGTTGAATTGATGTTGTTCCAGGGATTGACGTATCGCCACTTTCTGTTGTTTATCCAGGAAGGGCAGGTCTTCTGCATTCACGGCGATGTGCAAAGCGCCATAATCGCTTTTGCAGGACACTGTTTTCTTCACGTCATCAATCACCTCTTTGGCCAGTGCATTGTTATTGATAAAATCCCTGGGAGGAATGCTATAGTGGGAGCGCAGAGCCAGGTCTATCACTTTTTTGATCTCTGTGATCCCTTTATTCTTACGGGGATTAATAGATACCACCGGTACGCCCAACTCTCTTTCCAGCCCATCCAGGTCTATTTCCACCCCCTTTTTACGGGCAATGTCCAACATAGTCAGGGCAATAATAACCGGAATTTTCAGGTCTATGATCTGGGAACAAAAGAGTAGGTTCCGCTTTAGATTGGAGGCATCAGCCACGATAATCACCAGGCGGGGAACGTCTTCATTTTTCTGGTTAATCAGCACGTCATAGGTAACATATTCATCCGCACTTTTAGGATACAGGCTATAGGTTCCCGGCAAATCGATAATATTGGCAGCAAGGCCAGGCACTATCTGAGCTGTTCCGGTTTTCTTATCTACCGTTACTCCTGGAAAGTTGCCCACCTTTTGGTTTAAACCGGTGAGCGCATTAAAAAGGGAACTTTTGCCACTATTCGGATTTCCTACCAGCGCGATGTTTATGGGAGCCTGCATTCCTTATCTTATCCTATTTTTTAATATTAACTGCTGAATACGCAAAGTTAAACATTAATCGGCCTGTCGGATGATCATATCGGGAAATATCTGCCCATCGCACAAAATAATAAAATTTTTAATATATAATACAATCATAACAAATACAATAGCCGAATTCGGCTATTGTATTTGTTATGATGCTTTTTAATTTTATCATCTTTTTAACGATTGTAAAAAGATGGCTTATTCTCTGGACCCTTTGTAGTGGTATACTTCTTCGGTTTTGGAGGAATCTGATTTTTCGTGGGAAAGAATATGTTCGTTCTCTTCGGTAGTACCGGAGGGCGTCATTTTCAAGTTAATAGAACCATTCTCCTCATCATCGTCGTTATTATATTTGCTATGCCAGCTGATATCGAAATTGTGACGGGCTTCGGGGTCTATTTCAATGTTTTTACCGACCGGCACTTTAATAGTTACCCTTACATACTGACCGCGATATTTTGCGTGCAATGGTAACGCAAATCCTTCGGGCAAATATAACACAGAGTCTTGTTGATTAAGCGGGAAAACAATGTCATTTGCCATTTCGCGGGCCTGCTGGATAGTACGACCGCGAGAAAAACGGGCTATCTCCACAGCAAAACTATCGTTCGGGCTTTTCTCCAGTCTTACCTTTACATAATTGATAAGGGTGGTATCATCTGCGATCAATAAGTGGTCATCAAAGAAGCTCATATCCTCATTATCGCTCAGGATACCCGGGATTCTTTTGATAATCAGCTTTCCCTGGGAAGGTTGTTTTATGTCTACAGACGCCGTTACGATAGTGGATCTTCTGAAATCTTTTACCATGGATACCGTAATAATAGCAGCAAAAGCCAACCCGAGCAGCCACAGTAATGTAAGCGTATACCCTGCGTAGCGGCTAGTTTCTTTTACACCAGTTAACTTACGGATAATAAATATCACCAATGCTACTATGGGGATACCGATCAATAAACCCAGGGCGGGCCAAAACAAGATGTTTTGTAAAGGAGTGCCCAGGAAAAGATCTTTAATAGGGAAAAGGGCCGCGGAGGATACTGCAATGACTATACCTATTACCACCAGGCAAATAAGCATCACTACAGCGAAGAAATAAAAGAACCCTTTTGTAATCGCCACCAGCACCTGCACCAAACCTGTTCCCAGGTTTACAAAAAAGCGCTCGATATCGTTACCTACTTGCCTTCCGCGGCCCTGCGAAAAATTTCGGATATCTTCCTTTACATTTTTCATCTGGCCTTTCACGTTGTTCAGCTCTTCCTGGATAGTAGACCTGATATTGTTCAAGTCTACCCGTTCTCCTCTCATCTCGAGCTTTTCAGCAGTAGTATTGGCAGAAGGGGTAGCAATCCAGAGGATAAAATATACCAACACCCCGGAGCCGAAGCCTCCAATAGCCAGCAGCGCGAATATTATACGAAAAATAACCGGGTCTATATTGAAATAGGCGCCCAAACCGCTACATACGCCACTCAGCACTTTATTGTCTGGATCGCGGTACAAGCGTTTTCTGGGACGGGGGATATAATCTGTATCTGCCGTTTTTTGTTGTTGATTGGTGTCTGCACTCACCTCATCGAACTGTTCAGGAGTACCCATAGAAGCTTTTATCGCTATCACATCCTCGTCGGTAATGCAATGAGCACCTTTTTTTAATTTATCCTGGAACAATTCTGCGATGCGGCCTTCTATATCAGACACAATTTCATCTCCACCTTCCTCTTTAGAAAAATATTTTTTCAGACTGTCCAGATACTGGTTCAGTATCTCATAAGCACTATCCTCAATGGGGATAAGACGGCCCGACAAGTTTATGTTAATAATCTTTTTCATCTTGATCGTTGATTTAGGTTTTAGGTTTAGGTGTTGTTCTTTTACAAAGGGGTACTGTTTTGTGTAAGCTGATGCACTGCATTAGCCAATTCGTTCCAGGTGGTTTCCAGTTCCCGGTAAAAGGCTTCTCCTTTTTCCGTCATGGAAAAATATTTCCTTGGGGGGCCTGAGCTACTTTCTACCCAACGATAGGTGAGCAATTCTGCATTTTTTAACCTTGTTAATAAGGGATAAAGGGTACCCTCCAGAATGTCAAGCTTTGCTTCTTTCATCTTTTCAATAATGTCTGAAGGGTAAGCTTCTCCCTGCTTAATGACGGATAATATGCAAAACTCCAGCACGCCTTTCCTCATCTGAGATTGTGTGTTATCAATGTTCATGGCAAGTGAGCTTTTGTTTTTTAATCGTGGTTATTGATGCCAGTAAAGCTTTTCTTCAACTTTACCACACAAAAATATGAATTATTTACTACTATGCAATACACAATACCATACAAAGCAAAATAACTTGCTTTAAACATTACCTTTAAAGAACCAGATAAAAACCAATACTGTTAAGCCTTTTCAGCCTAAAATCATTCAAAATATCTATTTTTTAAAATGATAAACGGTTTCATTCAAGGATAAATGGTCAATTTCTTTTTTACTGTTAAAGTGCTTTAACATATTTTTAATGAGTTGGCAATACGATATATGATTTCCCTCATTTACATTTGTACGAGCATTATCTAACTATGAAGAAAGTTATCGGCATATTCCTGTTGGCACTCATGGTGTCTCAACTGCTTCCAATCAAGGAAGTAGGGAAGTTGCTGTTTAATAATCAGATCGTAGAAGAGCATCCGGTAGATGCCGGCGGAGACGGAGACATTACAAAAATTACGAAAGAAATAAAATTTTGTAAGCAGTTTGATGAATTACAATTTAACCCACTCCTGATCATCGGCATATTGCATAGCGAGTATATGGAAGATATACCCAGCAATCCTGCCCAGGAAATACACGCCCCTCCTCCCAACCTGCACATAGCATAATTTTCCTTGTAGTTGTTTTCTCAGCTACCAGGCTTCCCATTTATTTTATTTATCAATTGATTTATACTGCCAGGGCGTTGTATCCCGTATCCTTATACGTGTATCCATCCAGTCCGATGTAACAGTATGATCCTGTTTACATGATCACTTCCACGGTTGCAGCTGGTGCTGCTATCCGGAAGTGCGATCCCCCAACGAAAAAGCGATTTTTTATGAACAAGCAAACAACTTCTTTATTTTCTAATATAAAAGGCGATTTCTCCGCCGGCCTGGTAGTTTTTCTCATTGCCGTGCCCTTGTGCTTGGGTATTGCATTAGCTTCTGGCGCCCCTCTTTTTGCCGGTATGATTTCCGGTATCGTGGGTGGCCTGGTGATCGGCTTCTTGAGCAGCTCCCAATTAAGTGTAAGTGGCCCCGCAGCCGGACTTACCGCCGTGGTGCTGGTAGCCATTACCAAATTAGGCGCCTTCGATATATTTCTCTTGAGCGTAGTAATTGCCGGCGCCCTACAGCTGCTGCTGGGCACTATTAAAGCTGGTACCGTGGCTAATTACTTCCCATCTAACGTTATCACCGGGATGCTCACCGCCATTGGTATTATCATTATACTCAAGCAACTGCCGCATGCCTTTGGCTATGATGCGGATGCAGAAGGAGATAGCGCTTTTTTCCAAGTAGATGGCGATAATACTTTTAGTGCCTTGCTTTCTGCTATTAACCATATTAATCTGGGTGCTACACTGATCACTATTATTTCCATTTTCATTATTCTGTATTGGAGCAAAATCCCAAAACTCAACGTTGTGCCAGCGCCGCTGGTAGCCGTAATTACCGGAATACTGTTAAATACAGCTTTTTCCGGCAGTGCGTTGCTGGCACTGGGATCTAACCACCTGGTATCCCTTCCGGTACCCAGTAGCTTCAATGACTTTATTGGTCAGTTTACCTTCCCCCGTTTCAGTGAAATAGGCAACAAGGAAGTATGGATCACCGGGATTACTATTGCCATTGTAGCCTCGGTAGAAACCCTGCTGAACGTAGAAGCTACAGATAAATTAGACCCGTTGAAACGTTATACTTCTCCTAACCGGGAACTGAAAGCCCAAGGCGTAGGGAATATAGTAAGCGGCTTAATTGGTGGTTTGCCCATTACGTCCGTAATTGTACGTTCCAGCGCCAACATCAATGCCGGTGGTAAAACTAAAATGGCCTCCATGGTGCATGGCGCCCTATTACTGATATGTGCTGCCCTGATCCCGGCGTTGCTCAATAAAATCCCGCTCGCCACCCTGGCCGCAGTATTGTTGGTAACCGGTTATAAACTGTGCAAAATTTCCATCTTCAAAGAGATGTTTAAAAATGGTAAATACCAATGGATACCTTTCCTCGTAACCGTGATCGCCATTGTATTCACCGACCTGCTGATTGGCATTGCCCTGGGAATGGTAGTTAGCATCCTGGCTATTTTAAGGGGTAATATGAAAAGCTCTTACTATTTCCGCAAAGAAAAATACCATAACGGCGACAGCATAAGGCTGGAACTGGCCCAGGAAGTGTCTTTCTTAAACAAAGCCAGTATCCTGCTCACCCTGGATCATATACCCGAAAACATTACACTGGTAATAGACGCCCATAAAACGGCTTATATCGACTTTGATGTATTGCAAACCATCCGGGAATTTAAAGATATCAAGGCGCCACAAAAAAATATCAAAGTAATCCTGACAGGTTTTAAACCGGTGTATAACATACAAAATACACCCGACCTGAGTGCCGAAGAACAAACGAGGCTCAACTCACCACAAGTACATACTATTTCTTCCGGTAACCATGAAGTATTACTGAAAGAGCTACAGTTAAATTAATGCAAAGCATCTTCAACGACTGAATAACAACAGTTATGTAAGAACGGATGACCACGCTTTGTTTTAATCAGCTCATTTTTAAAATTTCAAAAATGACAATTATGAAAACATTGAATAAAATTTCTCAAGCTAATATATCACCCAGACAGGCACTCGAGTTACTCCAAGCCGGCAATAACCGTTTTGTGGATAACCTCCGCCTAAACCGCAACTTATTACAAATGGTGAATGATACACGTGACGGACAGTGGCCTATGGCGGCCGTTGTTAGCTGTATGGATTCCCGTACCTCTGCTGAGCTGATCTTTGACCAGGGACTGGGAGACATTTTCAGCATCCGTTTAGCCGGCGCAGTTATTTCAGATAACGTACTGGGCAGCCTGGAGTATGCCTGCAAAGTAGCCGGCTCAAAATTTATCGTTGTATTAGGACATACCAAATGCGGCGCAATAAAAGGCGCTTGCGATGCAGTAGAAATGGGCAATCTCACCGGCTTACTAAATAAGATCGCCCCGGCTGTATTTGCAGAAAAAGCCGTGAAGGAAGATCGTAGCTCCAACAATCCAACATTTGTAGAAGCAGTGAACCATATCCACACACAACGTTCGGTACAAGCGATTATGGAACAAAGTAATATTCTCCGTGACATGATATTGAAAGGAGAAGTGGGTATCATCGGCGCTACCTACGACGTGGAAACAGGCGTGGTTAACTTCCTGGAGCATACCCTTATTCTGGAAAGCAGGGAGCCGGCTGCCGTAGCAGTATAGTCATTGATCAATAAAAAACATCGCTTTTTCATAAAATAGCAGGGAAACACTACCAGCAAAAGGGAAGCGCTCAATAATCTGTTCAATCAGTTTTTTTAAAGGCAGCTGAGAAAACAATTATAGGGTGCTTCCCTTAAGCTATATAACCAATTGCTGATTAAATTTTACGGAGCCTTTCTGCAGCCTGCTCCAACGTGCTCTCTTTTTTAGCAAAGCAGAAACGGATTACATGATCATCTTTTCCATCTTCGTAGAAAGCAGAAACAGGTATCACCGCTACTCCAAATTCCTTAGTAAGACGGATGGCAAAATCTTTATCCCCTTCTTGTGAAATACGGTCATATTTCATCAATTGAAAATAACTTCCCTGACTGGCAAGCGGGCTAAAACGAGTGTCTTTCATTAGTTGCAGGAAATAATCTCTCTTATGCTGGTAAAATGCCGGCAACTCCAGGTAATGCGACGGTGTTTCCAGGAATTGCGCCAGGCCATATTGCATGGGCGTGTTCACAGAAAAACAAAGGTATTGATGCACTTTACGGTATTCTTTCATAAGACGTTCAGGAGCTATACAATAACCCATTTTCCAGCCTGTATTGTGAAACACTTTTCCAAATGAGAACGTAACAAAACTATTCCGGAAAATTGCCGGGTAACGCAACATGCTATGATGTTGTGCACCATCAAATACCAGATGCTCGTATACTTCGTCGGATAATACTAACAGATCAAACTCCGCCACAAGCTTTTCCAGCTCCTGTATGTCATTTTCCTGCAGGATGCTACCGGTAGGATTATGCGGCGTGTTGAGCATAATCATGCGGGTACGGGAGGTAATTTTATTACGCACCTCCTCCCAGTTGATCCGGTAATCCGGAAATGATAGCGGGATTAATACGGGCTTCCCTCCGTTTACCAGCACATTAGGAATATAACTATCGTATGCCGGTTCAAAAATAATGACTTCATCTCCCGGCTGTATACAGGTGGCAATGGCGGTAAAAATGGCGTAAGTGCCTCCTGGCGTAATGGTTATTTCAGTATCGGGGTTTACCGGCTGTCGGTAAATATGGTTAACCTTTTCTGCAATGGCGGTTCTGAGCTGAAGTAAACCCGGCATAGGCGCATATTGATTATGGCCTTGCTGCATAGCCTCGTTCACCATGGCCTTGAGATCGTCGCTGCAGTCATAATCAGGAAATCCCTGGGAAAGATTAATGGCTTTATGGGTAGCCGCCAGTCCAGACATGACGGTGAATATGGTAGTACCTACATTGGGCAGTTTGGAGATCATTTGGGTTGATTTTTTCTTTTACACAAGAAAGGCAAAGTACGCAAACTTGTTATTTCTGCATACTTTGCCTTCTCTATGTAGTAAATATGTGGGTAAAAATCAGAGGAATTTTTCTCCCTTATTACGCTTTATATCCGCCACATATTCCTTGATCTGTTGTTCATTTTCTTTCTTGCAGATGAGTAATACATCTTGCGTATCTATCACGATAAACTCATCTAATCCCTGGAGCAGTACCAGCTTTTCGTTCGGCACTTTTACCATGCATTTGGTGGCGTCTATTATCACCACATTCTTTCCTTGCACGGCGTTGCCAAGGTAATCTTTTTCCAGGTTTTCATAAGCAGAGGCCCAGGTACCCAGATCGCTCCAACCGAAGTTGGAGGGGATCACATACACATTCCCCGCTTTTTCCATGATACCATAATCGATAGAAATATTGGTACACTGAGGGTATACCTGCTCTATGGCTTCTTTTTCCTTTGGTGTATTCAGTACATCCGTAACATTTTCAAACAGCTCGTCCATTTCCGGGAGGAACTGTTTGAGCGCAGCCAGGATCGTTTTTACGTTCCATACGAAGATGCCTGCATTCCAGAGGAAATCGCCGCTTTGCAGGAATGTTTTAGCTAGTTCCAGGTTAGGCTTTTCGGTGAAGGTTTTTACCTGGTATACATTATCTGCCACATGTTGGGGCTCAAACTGTATATAACCGTAGCCCGTATCCGGGCGGGTTGGCTTAATTCCCAAGGTAACAAGGGCACTATTTTTCTGTACAAATAACAGCGCGTTTAAACAGGCGTTTGTAAAAGCCGGCCCGTCCAGGATCAGATGATCAGCAGGTGCGCAAATAATATTGGCCAGCGGATCTTGTTTATGTATTTTATGGGAGATATAAGCTACACAAGGCGCTGTATTTTTACGGGAGGGCTCGCTCACGATATTGGCAACAGGAAGCGCTGGCAGCTGTTCACTTACTTTACCCGTATACTGATGGTGGGTTACCACAAATATGTTTTCTGGGGGAATAAACTGTAAAAAACGCTCATATGTCCATTGCAGAAGCGTTTTCCCTGTATTCAGAATGTCCAGGAACTGCTTGGGATTGTCTGTGCGGCTGTGGGGCCAGAAGCGGCTGCCGATGCCCCCTGCCATAATTGCCACATAAAAATGGTTATTCAGCTGTGTCATTTTAAATAATTCCTTCTCTGATTAAATCATGTAAGTGAATAATACCTTGATATCGTATGCCGTCCATTACCAGCAATTGAGTAATATCATGCTGGCGCATCATTTCTAATGCATTGATTGCCAACTGATCCTGCTGGATCGTTTTCGGATATAGCGACATTATATCTTTTGCTGTTACTGCTGCTGTAGGAACATTTTTCTCCAGCATTCTGCGCAGGTCGCCATCCGTTATGATACCTTGCAAGATACCGTTTTCATCCAATACAGCGGTCACACCCAGCATTTTGGATGAAATTTCAACGATCACTTCCCTCAGGGAACTATCCAGTAACACTTGTGGCGCCTGATGTAATTTACTGAGATCGTTTACTTTCAGGTATAATTTTTTACCCAGCGCCCCGCCGGGGTGGAATTTAGCAAAATCGGCAGCAGTAAATCCGTGCCATTCTATCAGGCAAACGGCTAATGCATCCCCCATTACCAACTGAGCAGTGGTGCTGGTAGTGGGCGCCAGATTATTTGGGCAGGCTTCCTTACTAACGGAAGTATTGAGAACATAATCGGCTGCTGTACCTAAAAATGAATGAGGATTACCCACCATGGCAATTAAAGTGTTGCCAAAATTCTTCACTAGCGGCACTAACACTTTAATTTCTGCAGAAGTACCACTTTTGGAAATGCACATCACAATATCCTCTTCCCGGATCATACCCAGATCCCCATGGATCGCATCCGCTGCATGCATGAAAAGGGCAGGCGTGCCTGTAGAATTTAACGTGGCTACTATTTTTTGTGCAATAATGGCACTTTTACCGATCCCGGTTACTACCAATCGTCCTTCACATTGCGCAATACATTCCACCACCTTTTCAAAATCTGCATCTATAAACTGTTGCAAATCATTGATCGCTGATGCCTCCATCGCAATAGTACGCCTAGCTACCTGTCCGATATTAATAATTTGATTATTTTTCATGACGATTTACAAATTTATCATTTTTTAGTCAGCACTGATACGGTCGAGTAATTTATATTGATACTCCGGGCTTTTTTAAGTAACTTCGTGTCCCCTAAAAAACATATAAATATATTTCGTCATTTGTTGGTTCTTTAGAGTTTAAATTTGAATGCAATGGCTGTTGTAAAGGAACGTTTGATGGATGCATTACGCGAACACTTTGGGTTCGATTCCTTTAAAGGAAATCAGGAAAAAATTATAAATAGCATCCTGTCAGGCAAAGATACTTTTGTTATTATGCCAACTGGTGGAGGTAAATCACTATGCTACCAACTACCGGCTCTGATGAGTCCGGGGTGCGCGTTGATCGTATCACCCCTTATTGCGCTGATGAAAAACCAGGTAGACCTGGTAAGAGGCTACAGTAGTAAAGACAATGTAGCCCATTTTCTTAACTCGACTTTATCTAAGGCACAGATAAAAAAAGTGCGGGCAGACCTGATGGCAGAAAAAACCAAGCTACTCTATGTAGCTCCGGAAACGCTTACCAAACAGGAGAACCTCGACTTTTTTAAGGAGCTGCAAATCTCTTTTATTGCCGTAGATGAAGCGCATTGTATTTCTGAGTGGGGGCATGATTTCCGGCCGGAGTACCGCCGCCTGAAAGAAATGATCGACCAGATCAGCGATAAGCTGCCTATTATAGCACTTACCGCAACGGCAACTCCCAAAGTACAGAGCGATATCGTTAAAAATCTTGGGCTGAATAAGGCCAATATCTTTATTTCTTCTTTTAACCGGCCTAATCTCTACTACGAGATCCGGCCTAAGTGGAAAAAGGAACAAACTATTAAAGATATCGTTAAGTTTATCCATCAGCATAAGGGGAAAAGTGGTATTATCTACACCCTTAACCGTAAAACCACTGAGGAGCTGGCAGATATGCTGGTGGCCAACGGGATTAAAGCGGTGGCTTATCATGCCGGCCTGGACCCTACTACCAGGGCGCAGCGGCAAGATATGTTCCTGCATGAAGATACCGAAGTGATTGTAGCCACCATTGCTTTTGGTATGGGGATCGACAAGCCAGACGTCCGCTTTGTGATCCACTATAATATCCCCAAAAGCCTGGAAAACTACTACCAGGAAACTGGCCGTGCCGGAAGGGATGGATTGGAAGGCCACTGTATCTGCTACTATTCCCACAAAGATGTACAGAAACTGGAGCATCTGATGCGGGATAAATCGCTCAGCGAACGCGAAATGGGCGCCCAACTGATCAACGAAACCGTTGCTTATGCAGAAAGCGCCGTATGCCGCCGTAAAGTGATCCTGCACTATTTCGGAGAACACTACGAAACAGAAAATTGTGGTCAATGCGATAACTGCCGCAATCCTAAAGAAAAAATTGAGGTAAAGAACCGCGTGGTAATCATGCTCAAAGCCATCCAATCGCTGGAGGAACGTTTTGGCAGCGAATACGTAATCAATGTCATCACCGGAAAGGTAAGTCCGCAAATCACCACTTACCGCCACGACCAACTGGAAGTATTCGGGGAAGGAAAAGAATTTGATGCACACTTCTGGAACTCCCTAATGCGTCAAATGATGCTGGAAGGATTGATAGAAAAGGATATTGAGGAATATGGCCTGCTGAAAGTAACAGAAAAAGGCGCCAAATTCCTGAAGAAGCCCTACTCCATCATGGTGGCGCTCAATCATCAGTTTGATGAAGACGCCCAGGACGACGAAGAAGAAGCTGCGGCAGAAGCGCAGGCCTCAGCCGATCCTGTACTCTTTGAAATGCTGAAGGAGCTACGTAAAAAGGTATCCAAGGAAAAAAGCCTTCCTCCTTTTGTGATCTTTCTGGAAACATCCCTGGAAGACATGGCTACCCAATACCCTACCACTGTAGCCGAACTGGAAAAAATCCAGGGGGTCAGCAAGGGAAAAGCCGTTCGTTATGGCAAACAGTTCCTGGATATAATTACCCGGTACGTAGAGGAAAACAACATCACCAAACCGGATGATTTTGTGATGAAAAGTGTGGTGAATAAAAGCGGTATGAAAGTATTCATTATTCAGAACATCGATAAAAAAATACCACTGGAAACCATTGCCAAAAACAAGGAACTTTCTCTGTCGCAACTACTTGATGAAATGGAAACTATTGTTGCCAGTGGAACCAAACTAAATATCGATTATTGCCTGGACGAAGAACTGGACGATTATGCCCAGGATGAAATCATGGAGTATTTTAAAGGCTGCGAAACTTCCAGTCTCGCGCTGGCCCGGGAAGAGCTGATTGAAAATGATTATTCACTGGAGCAATTAAAACTGGTGCGCATCAAATTCCTGGTAGAATACGGCAATTAAACCGGGCTACCAGATCAAAAATACAAATACATTGAAATGAGTATCAAACAAGTACAGGAAACAATCGCCTCTACCCGTAATCAAGTGGTAGCGCACCCGCTGTATGCCTCCCTCCAAACACTGGATGATGTTCGTACTTTTATGCAGTACCACGTATATGCAGTATGGGACTTTATGTCGCTTCTGAAAGGCCTACAACAACAACTTACCTGCGTAAACGTACCCTGGATCCCAACTGGCAACGCCGCTACCCGTTACCTGATCAATGAAATTGTAACTGGTGAAGAAAGTGATGTGGACATGGACGGCAACCGCTGCAGCCACTATGAACTGTATCTCCGCGCCATGCAACAGGCAGGAGCCGATTACAGCCCAATAGAGGCGATTATAGCCGATGTGGAAGCCGGTAAGTCTATTGCGCAGATTTTGGAAACATCTCCCCTTCCTGAGGCTGTAAAGGGCTTTCTCGGCTTTACCTTTGATGTGATTGCCAGCGGCAAGCCACACATTATGGCAGCTGTCTTTACCTTTGGCAGGGAAGACCTTATTCCGGATATGTTCCTGGCATTAGTGAAAGACCTGGACCAGAAAATACCCGGCAAACTAAGCACATTCATTTACTACCTGGAACGCCACATCGAAGTTGATGGCGATCATCATAGCCAACTCGCCATGCAAATGGTAAATGAACTCTGTGGAAATGACGCCAAAAAATGGGAGGAAGCAGCTGAATATGCACGCCTGTCGTTGCATTGGAGGCATGAACTGTGGAGTGGTATCTTGGATGAAAAAGTAATTTTGTAACTTTTTTGAAAAAAAATTTTGCAATTACAAAGATTGTATTACTTTTGCAATCCCATCACGAGAGATGGCAATAAAAAACGGATGGTGCGGTAGCTCAGTTGGTAGAGCAAAGGACTGAAAATCCTTGTGTCGCCGGTTCGATCCCGGCTCACACCACAGAAAGAGATCACTTTTAGTGATCTCTTTTTTTTTGCCTAAACACCGCCTTTCCTATAGCCTGATACAATGAAGTTCACATCTCTAATACGCTCTCTCATAGCGTTTGGAAACACGTTAACGTTAGCAGCCAGGCTTGGGCTCCTTTTCGCCATCCAAAAATTTCAGGACCAGGCAATAATAGGTTTGGGCATTGTTAACCAATGCCCCGCGATAACATTTAGAGGTTAGATATTCACCCGGGGTGATAACTATGATAAAAAAAGTATTCTTATCCCTTACCAATAAATTAAGGGATATTACTTTGTTCATCATCCTTGCTTTGCACATCTCAGCTTAGCATGACCACCTTCTGCTCCAGCGCCTTCAAGATCACCTCTTTTACTTCTTCCACTCTTTCATTAAACCGTATAGGCGATAGCGTTACCAACCTTTCCAATATATGTATCCTACCCCGCTCTATCAATTGTTTAAAAAGGATTACATCCTGCTCCTTGATAATACTTTTATCATACCAACTGCTGGATAGCAGCAAGTAATGAATATCCCAACCAGACTGGTTGAAATACGCCAGTATATTCTTCACATCCCGGTTACTGTTATCAAAGGCCATACTGATTACCACAAGAAAATAAGCCTGTGTTTCCGTATGGTACTTCATTACATCCTTGATGCGGAGCAGATAATTGGCTGTTCGGTGATTGTGGTCTGAAATGTTGATCACAATAAATTTCTCTGCTCCGAAATAAGCGGTTGAAATAGGTTGCTTATAAGGGAAGAAATGCTTCCGGTGAAAAATCTGTTGTAAGGTTTTAGTTTTGCCTGTATGGGGGTAACCAACAATGACAAATAGTTTTCTTGGGTTAAAAATCATTCTCCAAAAAAACTAAAAAAAACGATGAAAGTGTTAATCAAACACAAACAGTCACCACTATACGATTATCGTTCTAGCCGGCACTCCCTCTCAACAAACGCTACAATAGTAGTTTTCTCAGGAAGCAACCTGTTGGCTGCTCTCCTGATCAGGAGTATAACCATTTAGGGACATATATGTTAATATATGTATCTTGTTTACTGCTAAATTTCTCCACAATTGGGAACAATTATCGGCTATCTTACAGGCACAGAATGGCATATTTATGTGAAAATAGGTTGCATTATTTTGCTGATACTGATCATGGTAGGTTTGAGCGCCACCATACTTTTGGAAAACCGTAATCCTATAAAAGCCGTCGCCTATATTTTAGTTTTGGTGTTTATCCCCGTGTTGGGTCTTATAGTGTATTATTACCTGGGTAGAGACCTACGCAAAAAACGAAGGTTTACCCTAAAAGGAAGTAAAGATGAAGTGTTATTTGCTAAGTACTGGGAACTGCAAAGACCTTTCATAGAACAAATGCAGGTAGAATTGCGGGAACAAGCCGGTAATAAACAGGAATTATCTGCCATGCTGCTGAATACCAGGCAATCTATATTAAGCAAAAATAACCAGGTACAATTACTCATCAATGGGGAAGAAAAATTTCCAGCGGTTTTCGACGCGCTCCGTGCTGCCAAACATCATATCCACATGGAATATTACATGGTTTCGGCAGATGACGTTGGTAACGAACTCACGGAAATATTGATTGAGAAATTACAGCAAGGCATACAGGTGAGGTTCTTATATGATGATATTGGTAGCGATCGCATCAAAGATATTCCCAGGCAATTAAAAGCGAATGGAGCCAGCGTATACCCCTTCGCTCCTGTATTAGTAGATTTTTATCTCAACGCTAACTACCGCAATCACCGTAAAATTATTGTAATAGATGGCCTCGTAGGCTTTGTTGGGGGAATTAACATGGATGAACGCTATACCAATAACGGCAAACACAACACTTACTGGCGGGATACTCATCTCAAAATAGAGGGAGATGCGGTAAATATCCTGCAACTACAGTTTCTGATGAGTTACCATTATTGCAGTAAAAAAGTGTTTCCCTTTGCCGAACCTTTTTTCCTGAAATCGGCCTTAACAGGCAATTGTTTTACTGATATTGTTGCCAGTGGTCCTGATTCAGAATGGCCTGTAGCCATGCAAAGTATCCTCATGGCGATTAATGTTGCCGAAAGAAGAATACGTATTACTAATCCTTATTTCATTCCTACAGAAGAGTTATTAACCGCCTTACAAATGGCCGCATTAGCAGGAAAAGACGTACAGCTGATCCTTCCCTATAAAGGAGATTCCTTTATAGTACAGCACGCCGCTCTTTCTTATCTGAAACCTTTATTAGCAGCAGGTATAAAGATTTTCTTCTACACACGTGGTTTTATACATGCAAAAACAATGATTATAGATGATAATCTGGCTTGGGTAAGTTCTGTAAACTTCGATAACCGCAGCTTTTACCTGAACTGCGAAATTGGTGCTTTGATTTATGATAAAGAAGTAGCTGCTAAATTAAATAACGCTTTTGAAGATGATCTTTTGTGCGCTATACCCGTACAGGAAACCCGGTGGAATAAGCGGAATGTAGCAAAGCGTTTCATGGATGCCGTTTGCAGACTGCTTACACCCTTACTTTAATCCCGGTCTTCGTCGCGGTCATCGTCTTCAAAATCCAGAAATTCACCGTTGTCATCTTCCAGATCTTCGTGGCGGTCGCCACCCAGGCTATAAATATTATTCTCTTCATCCTCTTTTCCGATAGCCTCATCACTATCATCCAGCTCTGCCCCTGGTATGTCGAGATCATCACCCACTTTATCTTCCCGCCAGGTTTCCTCCTGTTCCGTATCCTCCTTATCTAAACGCTTCTTTTCGTTGGCAGGTAATTCACTGTTATGGCGAAAAGAGCCTGTCACTTCATCCATGTTTATATCTACTTCCTTATCCCTATTCCGTTTATTCATAATGTCTTCCCCAGCCGGATATTCAGGATATCCTGGAAAACCTCTTCCTTTTTTTGTTTCCTTAGCAGCTGGCTTTCCTGGTTTTTTATGCTTGTTGCTCATAGTAAGAAACTTTTAATAAAATAGAAGGTCGAAAATGCCATGCCATAGGTAGTGGCCGGCATTGTATAATAAACATTATAAATATATAAAACACTTTGTTTAGGCAAACCAGGAAGGGATTTCAGGAAAATATTAACTTTTCTTCCAGTAAATATAATTGTAAAGCGGCACCAGCAGTATATAATTTACCTGTCCAAATTCCACCCCATGCAGTGGAATTTTTGCATACGGTCGTAACCCAGTTACCAAATGCCTTTTAGCGCTATGCGGCAATTCTCAATACCATCTTGCAGCACTATCTATTTGATATTTCCATTGTTCTATTTCTGAAAAACTTATGTCAAAAATAATATTAAATAATAATAATTTGTTACAAAAAAACACATCATTCACATCTATTATTTCACATTCGTATTTATTCTTTCAGAAATATTTCTTCGGGGGCTACTTATTAATATGAGCCATATTTATAGTCATTCACTGGAATTTTTTTTCATTTTCGTATAGTCATTATGGTTAAAATTGAAGCCTTTTAATTTATTTCACAATACGATATACTTAATGGATATAAATCTATTGCACCCATTCGTTGCATATTACATTATGTGTCTCTTGTTATGTTGTTAGGGAATTAATATTGCTCTCTATATCTAACTAAAATTTTATCAACCCCAATTGTTTAGTGCATCAACGGCGTCATAATAATGATCTTTTACTTGTGAAAATACTATCCAAGTCTTATGGCATTATGTATGCAACAGCAATTGTTTGTTTTACCTGTTATCGAAAATCAAATTTTTTATGCAGTGCGTAAAAATGTCTTTTTTAGCTAAAAAAAATGTAGTAGCGTTAAAATAGCAGTTTTTAGACCGATATAGCCCGTGTACCTCATTTATAATACTTATATCCATCCAATAAGAGATCAGCGAAATTTACTTTGTTTCTGAAAGGCGTTTTTTCTGCATTTTCTCATTTTTTAAATGAAAAACGGACAAACTGCATTTGCAATTTGTCCGTTTCTTTTTATAGGCAGAAAAACTATCTACCCATATATACCATCAGGATTTGTACATCACTTGGGTTCACGCCACTAATACGACTAGCTTGTCCTAAAGTATGCGGTCTGATTTTATTGAATTTCTGTCTGGCTTCATTAGAGAGAGAAACTAATTTGCTATAATCGAAATTAGATGGAATAACCAGGTCTTCCAGCTGACTCATTTTTTGTACGAGTTCATTTTCCTTTTCTATATATACATCATATTTGATCTGGATCTCAGCCTGTTCAAGAATATCCTTTCCGAAACCAGCCAGCGCATCACCAATGCTGGTCACTTGCTCTTTCATTGCAAAAATATCCAGCCCCGGGCGTAAAAGGATCTGATGAGCTTTCTGTTTTTGTGTTAAAGGAGCGGAAGATTTAGCTTCCAGCAAGCCACTAATTTCTTCTGGTTCTATAGAAAGTTCTTTCAGTATACGTTTTATTTGTTCTACCCCTTTCCTTTTCTCCTGCACTTTCTGCATTCTTTCTTCTGAGGCCAAACCTATTTTATAACTTCTCTCAGTTAAACGCAGATCTGCGTTATCCTGGCGAAGCAGCGTTCTAAATTCTGCTCTGGAAGTAAACATCCGGTAAGGCTCTTCTGTACCCTTATTGATTAAGTCATCGATAAGTACACCGATATAGGCTTCACTTCTTTTGAGTACAAAAGGTGCTTCTTCACGTGTTTTAAGGTGGGCGTTGATACCGGCCATAATACCCTGGCAGGCGGCTTCTTCATACCCTGTAGTACCATTTATCTGTCCGGCGAAGAAAAGGTTTTGTACATGTTTGGTTTCCAGCGAAAACTGTAATTGTGTTGGTGGGAAAAAATCATACTCGATAGCATATCCCGGGCGGAACATGCGGCAATTTTCAAATCCTGGTACCAGGCGTAGCGCTTTCATTTGTACTTCTTCCGGTAAGGAAGTAGAAAAGCCATTTACGTATATTTCTACGGTATCCCAACCTTCTGGCTCTACAAATAATTGGTGACGCTCCCTTTCAGCGAAGCGGTTTATTTTATCTTCAATACTTGGGCAATAACGGGGACCAGTACCTTGAATACGACCTTGAAACATAGGAGATCTGTCGAATCCTGTACGAAGCATATCATGTACAACATCGTTGGTATAAGTAATCCAACAGCTTCTTTGTTGGGCTGGTTTTATTCTTTCTATATCCAAATAAGAGAACCCTACAATTTCATCATCCCCTTTTTGCTCTTCCATTTTGGAATAGTCCAGGCTTCTGCCATCTATACGGGGAGGTGTTCCTGTTTTTAGGCGATCACTTTCAAATCCAAGAGCAACCAATTGTTCGGTAATGCCTGTAGCAGCCTTTTCTGCCACGCGGCCTCCTCCAAATTGTTTATCTCCAATATGAATAACCCCATTCAAGAAAGTACCATTGGTAAGCACCACTGCTTTAGCCTGGATCTCATGGCCCAAACCGGTGATAACACCATAACAACGGCCATCCTTCACCAATAATCCTTTTACCATATCCTGGTAAAAATCAACATTAGGCGTTTTTTCCAAAGCTTCTCTCCATTTCGCAGCAAAAAGCATACGATCGTTTTGAGTACGGGGACTCCACATGGCAGGTCCTTTGGATCTGTTCAGCATTCTAAACTGAATCATAGACTGGTCCGTTACAATGCCTGAATATCCTCCCAAGGCATCAATTTCCCTTACTATTTGCCCCTTGGCAATCCCCCCCATAGCAGGGTTGCAACTCATTTGGGCAATAGTTTGCATGTTCATGGTTACCAATAAAACTTTGGACCCCATATTGGCGGCTGCAGCTGCTGCCTCACATCCAGCATGTCCTGCACCTACTACAATGATATCGTATGATGGAAACATAATAATTTTAGAAAGTGCAAAATTACATAGAAGTAAGGAGATTGTTTGGATAAAGTGCAATGTTCCACGTGGAACATTGCACTTTACCTCTGCCGTTCTAATCTTTCTTCTAAAAAGAAGCTTTAATTTATTAATGTTACTGATGTTCCACGTGGAACATCAGTAACATTAATAAGATCGAAAATTATTCCTTTTCAATAGGCGCCCCTATTTTTTAGCTGCCTATTCCAAATCCAGCAATCTTTATTAAGTGCCAAGACCTAACCACATAAGTCATAGAAATACAAGAAATCGATATAGAAACCTTAGGTTTTGCATTCCTCCAGAAGAAGTAGAAAGAAGGGTATAAAAATGAATTGTTAAATTGATATAGTGTAATAGTGTAATAGTGCAATAGTGCAATAGTGTTATAAAGACCAAAAAGTATAAAGCCAAAGAACTAACGGGTTAAAAAATGATTAAAGGTGAAAACAAGCAAGATATAAAATGAATACTCTCGAAGAACAAAAGCCAATATATAGGCTTACCAAGCTCCAAAAAATATCCAAGATCCAAAACCCAATACGCAAAAGCATAAGTACGTATTTACAGTTACTTAGGGAATAATCTTTATCCATGCCATTCTTAAAATCCAATAATTACATTTTGCTACAATATTTACCCACTCAATGTTTCTTTATAAAACTAAAGCCTTATAAATACCTGGAAGTAAGAAAGATAGTCATCACGTGTTGGCTGGTTATACATAGATATATACATTCACAAAAGCTAGGATGACTTATAACAAACCATTTCACTACACATGAAATGCTTAAACACATCAAAGTATTACCTTATCCAAATCAGATGATTAATGATCGCCTTTCTCTAAACCTAAAATTAGGAATGGAGGATCACTGATGTGAGGAACAAGAGAGTATATCAACAGTAAATTAAGCGTTTAGGGACGATACATCTCCTCCATCAAAGCCAGGTTGAAAAAAGGCTGCCTGACCTCTTTGAGACGGCCTCATTAAAACGTTAACATTTCAATGGCCCACAAGCTAACTGCACTAAAAAGGCTTATTAATCGTCGGCAAAAGGCTTTCTGCTATTGTAAACTAAATTGGGAATAGGATTTGGCCTTGAAAAACAAAAGGGGATGCACTGATCCCCTCTAAATCAAACTCTTATATAAAATGTTCCACGTGGAACATTAATCAATCTATAACACCAAAGTATTTCTTCAGGTATTCATCTTCCTTACTTCTCATTAAGGCCGCGTCCTTTTTAGATTTATCTTTGAACCCACACAAATGAAGCGCACCATGAAAAATTACCCGGTGTAATTCCTGTTTCACTGGTACCTTAAACTTCTCTGCATTTTCTATAACCCGGTCTATACTAACATAAATTTCACCATCCGTAACCATTGGGTCTTCTCCCATTTCAAAAGTTACAATGTCTGTGTAGGTATCATGCTGTAAAAATTGCTTGTTTATCTCCAGCAGGTAGGCATCCGAGCAAAAAATATAGTGTAAACTGTTTAATCCCTGCCCTTCCTGCAAAAACAGATCCGCCAGGAATAATTTCAATTTCCGTTTCTCCTTTAAGTAATCCTTTACCTCGTGCGATGTAAACTGAATAGCCATTTATCCTCAAATAATTATGTGGATGTAAAAGTAAAGTGAAATTTTGGATTGAGGTGCCTTTCTTTTTGCATATTAACCATACAGGGGTACCTTTGTCCCATCATTCATAGTTAGTATGCATCCCATTTTGCTGGCACAAAGTTTAAACAGATTAACAAGCAGGAAATGAAAAAGGCCATAATAAAATTATCTTCCCTGACCACAGGTAAAAGCGCGGTGATCATCGAATTTGAAAAAGATGATCTTCATATTAAACTGATGGAAATGGGTTGCGTACCTGGTGAAACCGTAAAAGTTGAGAAAATCGCTCCCTTGGGGGATCCAATCTCTATCATGGTTGCAGGATATAATTTATCGCTTAGAAAAACAGAAGCAGATCATATCTGGGTAGAGGAAATATAAATTTCCTCTACTTTAAAAGTAGAATTCCGAAAAAATTTTCCACATTTTCCTCCAATTTCACTGCTATCTCAACTAAAAATTTAGAAAAAAATATTTATCCACATCTGAAAGCCTTTTCCAGCCTACATTCTGTGAAAGAATACAAAATTTGGTCTCACTAATTTTGTTCCCCGAAAATTATCCACATCCTGTCTCAAAAAATTTAAAAAATAAATATGATGACCCTATTTATTCACATAAAATATCATTTTTAAAAAAAATTTTGCCAAAATTCACATAAAGCAATCGTTGATAAAAATTTAGAAAAATCCACAATTTTTCACCTATATGGTCTATTTATCCACAGTTTTTTAGATAAAGAATCTTTTTTCAAAAAATAAAGCTCCGTCTTAGCTAAAATGTGTATAAAATGCCTACGTATAAAATTTTTTTATTTAAAGAAAGATATTTGCGCCAAGGAAGGCCTTGAGAATCTTATGCGCTACATTTTTCTAAGCTTACCCAAAGAAAAAATTTTTATCCAATTCTCAATACATTAGCTACCACCTCAAAAACGGGATAATATGTTATTCCTTACCTGATCCTGGAAAAACTACAACCATTACATTCTCAACGCATACATTAGGCGCTGAGAATGCTTTATATCATAAAATCAATCTTGTTACTTAGCTATTCTACCAAATATTTAATTCTCAACGCCTTAACAACAATCTGAGAATAGCCCAAAATACTACGAGTGTACACCAGCTCGATCTATTGTTCAAATATCCAATTCTCAACGCCTTGCATACCCGTTCACAAACGCCTAAAATAATATTCTCCGTAAAGGGAGATAAAAACAAAAAAATTAAATTCTCAGCGCCTTCACAATGAGCTGACGTTTAAATATTTAACAGGCATATACACAACCCATTCAAGAGTAATAAAATATCCGAATCTCAGCGCCTTCATAAAGCTGTGAGGTTTTAATAAAAAATGGATTTTCCAATCTTGGTGTGAAAAACAAAAAATATCACATTCTCAACACCTTCACTAGCCGCTGAGAATTGAATGGAATGAAGAGCCCTTCCCCTCCCCAAATACTGACTTAATTCTCAGCACACTACAAGTACGCTGAGAATTCAACAAAAGGTAAAATCATGTGGTAACCCCAGTAATTAAAAAAATATCGTATTCTCAACGCCTTTCTAAAATATTACTGCTGCAAATAGTTAGCACTGTCATAATTTGCCATTAATATGAGCTGGGCATACATGACCCTGGAAAAACCCTAAACGGCCGAAAAAGGGCCATTAAATGCTAAAAAGAAAAGGAGGAGCAAAAAAGGAGTCTCATAAGAATCTAATAGAAAATTAGATGCAAGGGTAACCACAGGAAAAAAATTATATTGAATTCTCAAAGGCTTCATTAAAAATCTCTTTACAAGCTAATACAACCATATCTCGACCAGGAAATCAAGAAGTAGTAAAATAATGCGTTCTCACGCTATTATTAGTTCGCTGAGAATTAAATATTTTCTAAAATGCTTACCTAACCCAAGGACAGTTTTTATTTTTCAATTCTCAGCCAGTTAAAAATGGATGAAGAGACGCTCTTCAAATGTTTTTCTAAAACCAGGGGGATTTATCAACAAAAGATAGTTGATAACAACGTAAACAACTGACAATTAATTAATTGCCTTAAAAGAAAAGGCCATGAGAATACGATATTCCCATGGCCTTTTATATATTTTAATAATCCAGATTGAACTGAAAATCAATCAATTATATCATAAACCAGCGCTTGCACTTATTGCTAGCATCCGTTCAATAGGCTTTTTAGCAGCCAATCTTAAACTCTCTTCCATGATAATTTCCGGTTGTTCATATTCCATGCAGAGATATAATTTTTCTAACGTATTCAATTTCATATGGGGACAATCATTACAAGCACAGGCATTGTTAGGAGGAGCGGGTATAAACGTTTTACCCGGATTTTCTTTTTGCATCTGGTGAAGAATACCTGTTTCAGTTACCACAATGTATTCTTGTGCATCATCCTTCTGGCTAAATTTTAATAACCCAGTAGTAGATCCAATGTAATCTGCTAAAGCTAATACGGCTGGTTCACATTCCGGGTGAGCGATTATTTTTGCTTTAGGATGACGGATCTTCAATTTGGTAATTTTTTCCAGGGAGAAAATTTCATGTACCATGCAGGCGCCATTCCATAAAACCATGTCTCTACCAGTTTTCTTTATTAAGTAAGATCCCAGGTTTCTGTCGGGTGCAAAAATAATAGGCTGATCCTTAGGAACACTCTCAATAATTTTTTCTGCATTAGAGCTGGTACAGATAATATCGCTGAGCGCTTTTATACCAGCGGAACAGTTGATATAAGAAATCACAATATGATCCGGATACTTATCTCTAAATTTTTTGAAAAGTTCGGGAGGAGCACTATCAGCCAAGGAACATCCTGCTTTCAGGTCGGGTAATAATACCTTTTTTTCCGGGCTAAGAATTTTTGCCGTTTCAGCCATAAAGTGCACGCCGGCAAAAACGATCATGTCTGCATTGGTTTGGGCAGCTTGTTGGCTAAGCCCCAAACTATCTCCAATATAATCTGCAATATCCTGAATATCGGGTTCCTGGTAATAGTGCGCCAGTACGATAGCATTTTTCTTTTTCTTCAAATTTTCGATCGCTTCGAATAAATCCAGGGAGGGATCGACTGATATATCCAAAAATCCGTTGTGTTGCAAATTTTTTTTCGCTTCAGCGATTTCCATAATCATAGCTATATACTTATTTAAATATTTAAAAGAAAAGCCCACTACTATTAGGGCTGTGAATATGTGGAAATAAAATTTCCGAGCGATGTACAAATGTAGTTGTTATTCCTTTTTACTACGCTTTCCACACGAAATTAACATGCTATTTCCGCGCCAATACTGCATTTTCCTATTTTCATCCACATACGTGGATATCGTTGTTGGTGAAAATCTTTTTCATTCACAGTGTATTAGGAAAATGTTAAAAGATGAGGTTTACTATCCACAATTCTTGTCTTCAGATTTTAAGGGTAAATTTAACTACAATAACAAAATTAGTTTTACCAATGCATAAAGGCACCTTTTCCCACCTTATTTTACGTTTTACAGGGGTTTTTACACATCAATTGTGGAAAAAAAACGACAAAGAATGAAAAATGGCCAAAATGCACACAGCGGGCAAAATGCCCCGTTTTATTCACATTTTCGTGTGGATTGTAAAAATCAGTTTTTCAACATTTGTGTATAACCTATTTTAGGCGTTGGGTGGCTGATTTTTGTTGAAAAGCAGCAGGGGCCTATATCTGATAGCGGTGGAATTCTGGAAAAATAAAAGTAGAGAATAGGGCGTACATGTGGAAAACCTGTGAATCCCAGATAATCGATGAAAGTGCTATAATGCCCTGAAACCCTTTGTAGTATTGAGTTTCCGAGAGAAAAATACTCTTTTGCAGTTACAGTTATTTTATTCTATTTTTGCTATCCTTAAAAATGTAGACTATATAATATATGTCAGTAATTCAGAAAATCAGGGACAAATATGCCGTCGTGATCGTTGTAGTGATTTGCCTGGCTATTGTTAGTTTCCTGTTGCAGGATGCCTTCTTTGGCAAAAGTTCTATGACCCGTCGCAGCACGAGCGTGGGTAAAGTAAATGGTGAAGACCTGGATTTATCAGAATACCAGCGTCGTATTCAGGAAGCTGAAAACACCGCACGTCAGCAAATGCCTAATATTGATGAGCAAACCCGTCAATATATTCGCGAACAGGTTTGGAACCAGTTTCTGAATGAAGAAATTATGCAGGCTCAATATAAGAAGTTGGGTATTGTAGTAACAGAAGCTGAAGTGGTTGACCAGATTAAAGGTAAAAACCCTAATCCGATAGTGGTGCAGCAATTTATGCGTGATGGCCAGTTCGACCGTAATGCGCTGCAACAAGCGATTTCTCAGGCCGGCAGCAATCCACAGATCCGTGAAGCCCTGCATCAGCTGGAAAGTTACATTGCTAAGTTCCAGGAACAACAGAAATACGTGACCCTCGTTAAGCAGGGCGTATACTTACCTAAATGGTTAGCAGAACAACAACAGAAGGATATCAGCCAAACCGCTAATATCTCTTATGTAAACGTACCTTATGCTACTATTGCAGATTCTACCGTTAAAGTAACTGTTGGTGAAATGGAACGGTTTATCCAGGCGCATAAACAATTATTCCAGGTAGACGAATCACGCAAAGTAGAATATGTATCTTTTGATGCAATCCCTTCTGCGGCAGATTCTGCTGCGGCGATCCAACAACTTGTAGCCATGAAGGAAGAGTTGGATACAACTAAGGACGTAGCTGGTTTTATTAACCGTAACTCAGATATTAAATATTACGACGGATACATTTCTAAGAATGAGGCAAAAGTCCCTCAAAAGGATTCTATCGTAAACTTGCCTGTAGGCGCTATATTCGGACCATATTATGATAATAACCTGATCGTATATGCGAAAATGGTGGATCGTAAAAATATGCCAGATAGCGTAAAAGTTCGTCACATTCTGATTGCTTCCGGCGCACAGGGCGGCTTACCAGACTCTATTGCTAAAAAACGTGCGGATAGTATTGAAGTAGCTGTAAAAGGCGGTGCCGATTTTAAAGCACTGGTAAATCAATTTTCCGATGATCCGGGTAGCAAACAAACCGGTGGAGAATATGAATTAACACCGTCTTCCCAGTTTGTACCTGAATTCAAAGATTTTGCCTTTGAAGGTGGCAAAGGCCAGGTGAAAGTGGTAAAAACCCAATTTGGTTACCATGTAATTGAAATCATGGACCAGAAAAACATCGGACCAGCTATTAAAGTAGCTTACCTCGGTAAATCTGTAGAACCAAGCAAGGAAACAAATAATGCAGCTTTCAGCGCTGCCAGCGACTTTGCTTCCAAGAGCCACAACGCCGCTGACTTTGAAAAAACAATTCAGGAAGAAAGGTTAAATAAAAGAATTGCAGACAACGTTCGTCCAATGGACTTCGTAACACCAGGTATCGGTCAGTCACGCGAACTGGTACGTTGGGCTTACGACGCCAAGAAGGGTGATGTAAGTAGCGTATTCACCTTTGATGATAAATACGTAGTAGCTGTATTGAGCAGCATTCGAAAAGAAGGTACTGCTCCGCTCGATGATGTAAGACCTCAGGTAGAAGCTGAAGTTAGAAAACAAAAGAAAGCAGAACAGATTATCGCAAAATTGCAATCACCAGCTTCTCTGGATGCAGCTATTAAAGCTACTAATCAACCAGCGCTGAAAGCGGAAGGCGTTAACTTTGCCACACCGTTTATCGCCTCTCTGGGCTTTGAACCACGTGTTGCAGGTGCTGCTTTCAATAAAAATTGGGGAACAGCGCATGTATCTGCTCCGATTGAAGGTAACGGTGGCGTATACATCATACAGGTAGATAGCTATGAGCCATCTGGTCAACCTGCTCAGGATGTTGCTTCCCAACAAGCAGCCTACGAACAAGGAGTTAAGTCCATGTTGGACCAACAACTGTTTGATGTGTTGAAAAAGAAGAGCGATGTAAAAGATACCCGTGGCAAATTCTTCTAAACCGCTACATTTTTAACTGACATAGATGAAGGGAAGCAGTAATGCTTCCCTTTTTCATTATCAGCACTTTATACAGTAATGAGGTCGTTATTTACATTCCTCCACCGATATTCGTAGATTTGTTTACTTAAATGAGGAAAAATGGAAGAGATTATTAATAAAGTAGCACAGAGTGGATTAGAAACCATTGACCTGGAAGATTATTATCCACAAGGAGAAATTGTTCTTTTCGATATAAAGGATTACCTGTTTATGGGCCTGATCCTGAAGGAAAAAGATTTCCGCGCAGCCATGCAATCGCACGATTGGGAACAATATCGTGGAAAAAACGTGGGGCTTATTTGCAGTGTAGACGCCGTTGTGCCATTATGGGCGTATATGTTGGTAATGACCAATTTGGAACCCCTAGTGGCTTATGCTGCATTTGGAGACATTGATTTTATACATAAAACGCTATATCTACATAACTTGAGTAAAATAGACGTAGCGGTATATGTCGATAAGCGGATTGTGATAAAAGGATGCGGGGATAAACGGGTTGGGGAAATTGCCTATGCTGAAATTACACGACTGCTTCGGCCGGTAGTAAAAAGTATTATGTATGGAGAACCCTGCTCTACCGTTCCTGTTTATAAAAAGAAAAGCTAAAACCAACCTCTTTTTTTAAATGTAAAAATCATTGCCAGTAGCAGTATTCCCATACCTCCTAAAGTATAATAATAACCGTTTCTGGTTTCTAGTTCCGGCATATAATGAAAGTTCATGCCGTAAATACCGGCTAAAAGTGTTGGCGGCGCCATCAAGGTAGTTACTACTGCCAGCACTTTCATTACTTCATTCATTTTCAGGTTGAGCTGGGTATGATACATTTCCTGAACATTTAATATCATATCACGGTAGTTGTCTGCCAGGTCATTGCATTGAATAATATGGTCGTATACGTCTTTAAAATATTTAGTAATACGGTCTTCCAGTAGTTCGCTGTCACTTTTAAGATAACCATTTACCAATTCCCTTACCGGCGAAATAGCCCTTTTGAATAAAAATACCTGCCGGCGTAAATAGTTGATGCGGGCCAAGGTACGGGTATCAGGTTTATGTTGTACCTGGTCTTCCATTAATTCAATTCTCTCTCCCAGTTTATCCATTACCACAAAATAATTATCTACTATTATATCCAATAGTGCATAACAGAGATAATCCGTACTGGAATTACGGATTTTGGAGCCTTTTATTAGCAGTCGGGCACGTACAGGATCAAACACATCCCTGTCGGGATCTTCCTGGAAAGAAATTACAAAGTTCTTTCCAAGTACAATGCTTATCTGCTCCTGTTCAATAGCGGAGGTTTCATTATTAAAATAGATCATAGGCAGTAAACAAAACAGGCGGTCATCTATTTCGTCCATCTTAGCCCGTTGTCCGATGCTTAAAATATCTTCTTCCAGTAACGGGTGTATCTGGAATTGTTGGCAAATCATATGTATCTCCTCTTTACGTAGCCCGTCAATATTAATCCAGCTTAGATGAGCAGATTCGGTATACTTAAATGTGTCTTCAATATTGTTTAATATTAATTCCGTACAACCATTACCGTTATATTCAAAAACGGTGATCCTGGTTTTTGTTGCAGGTTTACGAATGACTACTCCCTCTGCCGGATTGAAGTTCATAATACGCTCCCGCTTCATTTTAAACGGATTTAAAGCCTGTATTACATCGGGAATGGGCAATCTGTTTTTGAATCTCATACTTAACTGATGTTAACAATATTGATTAATCGAATTTAATAGAAAATTACTGTCTGCAAAAAGAATTATGCCCCAATTCAGGATGTGGAGAAAGTTTTATTTCTTCATCAAAATGTGTGGAATACTGGAAAATATATGCGTAATATAATTCCTATGGGGTATATAGGCTAGTTGAAACAAAATGATACTGATCAATTTAACCTGCTTAAGTACGCGGTATTGGTTTTGGATCAACTGCAACGGGTTGGCGACGTTTTATAAATTATATTGTTTGGAATGCAAATTACTTTTTAGGGACATTTAAAGAATGTAGATAGTTCGTTATCTACATCCAATGTATATACGAGCGCCACAAGTAAATAGCACGCGTAAAAAAGAAAATTTTGCAACGGTATGAGTAATAAATTATACACCTGCGAGGCGCACTGATCTGCTATAATAGAGTACTGTCTTAGCCGGATTTAGTAGGAATTGTTTTTGCAACATCGGCATGATCCGGCAAGGTATCTATTTGCCGAAGGTAAATTATTATAACACTAAAAACCATTCTTATGGAAAAACAACTGAAGGATAAGAAAGTCGCTATTGTAGTAGCTGATGGTTTTGAAGAAGTAGAACTTACCAAACCATTGGAAGCATTAGAGAATGCCGGTGCCACTGTAGATATTATATCGCCACAGGAAAAAACAGTAAGGGCTTGGGCTGAAACAGATTGGGGGAAAGACTATCCGGTAGATAAAAATATCCAGGATGTGGTAGCCGAGGATTACGATGCACTGGTATTACCAGGCGGCGTAATGAATCCGGATCATCTGCGAACCAATGACCGGGTGGTGTCTTTTGTAACCGGTTTTTTCGATGATAGTAAGCCGATAGCCGCTATTTGTCATGGGCCGTGGACATTGATAGAAACCGGTGAGTTAGATGGAAGAAAACTAACTTCTTTCCCATCTTTAAAAACGGATCTTCAAAATGCCGGCGCTTTATGGGTAGATGAAGAAGTAGTTACCGATAAAGGGTTAGTGACCAGCCGTACACCTAAAGATCTACCTGCGTTTTGTAAAAAGATGATTGAAGAAATAGCAGAGGGAAGGCATGATCAGCCTGCAAGGAAAGGTGGTGTACACCAACTTGGATAAAGTTATAAAAACAGGGGTATCGAAAATCCGGTACTCCTGTTTTTAGTATAGTTCCGGACGTTATTATTTTTTCTTTTTTGGCTTTTTATATTTCACTTCTACATTTGCCACGCCAGTACTTACCATGCCGATCTTAGAAGCAGCTTTATGAGAGAGGTCTATAATCCTTCCGGAAACAAAAGGGCCTCTGTCGTTGATACGTACTTTAACACGTTTTCCATTAGATACATTTATAACGGTAACGCGTGTACCAAAAGGGAGTGTTTTGTGCGCGGCAGTGAGCTGCCGCTGATGGAATGTTTCACCACTGGCGGTGCGTTTACCATCAAAAGAGTTCGCATAATAGGAGGCTTTGCCGGTTTCTGTGATTTTACGACTACAGGAAGTAGTGGCGCACAGCAGGAATATAAGGCATGGCCGGAGCCAACGCTGAGCTGGTACAGGGATAGTTTGCATAGAATAGATTTGATGATTATGATGTATGTAATTTGGTTAGCATAGTCAAATGGAATATTGGTTTTAGCAGGATAAAAGTAACCAAATTTCTACTGTTGAGTTATTGGCGAATACTATTGCAGCTGAACAGTGCAATAGTATAGTTGTTAGAATGGATAGCCGATTGCAATATTCAGTACCAGGTTCTTTTTGCGCCATTCAGGATCTCCGAAATCAATTTTATTGAATACCCAGCGCTCGTTCTCTGGCAGATAAGGGATACGTAATGGCATAGCCAGATCTAGGCGCACTACTACAATGGAGGCATCTATACGCAGACCCAGACCTGCTCCCACTGCTATTTCTTTGTAGAAAGAATTAAACTCAAACTTACTTCCCGGCTTGTCCGGCACATCTTTTTGCAACCAGATATTACCAGCATCAACAAAGGCGGCCATGTTAAATATGCTGGCCAGGTGAACGCGTAATTCTGTGTTGAATTCCAGCTTAATGTCTCCCGCTTCGTTGGCGAGTAGTGCAGAAGTGTCTACTGCAGGGTTATGGTAGGAACCTGGTCCCAGGGTGCGTGCCCGGAATGCTCTGATACTGCTGCTACCGCCAGTAAAAAATTGCTTTACAAAAGGGAGTGTGATAGAATTGCCGTATGGTAACCCGTAACCGATCAATAATCGGTTTACCCATTGTTTGCCGTTCCCTATTTTCCAGTAATGTCTACCCTCTATTGTAAATCTTTCGTATTGGGCGAATGAGTTTTTCAGGATGGTTTTTTCTCCGGTATCATTTTTAGGTACAAAAAGGCCTGCCAGGTTACCGGAGATATCCACATTGCCACTCAGATAAAAACTGTGTACACGGTTGGTTGGCTGTGTATTGTACGTAATTGTATAGTTGCTACCCAATATGAATTGTTTTTCAATGGCCGCACGCTGACTGGGGTCGTTAGTGAGTATACTGTCGTAGGCGGCGGTGGTTTTTGTGGGTAGTACGTAAGTAATGGAAATGGGCGCCAGCACATGGCTCAGGAAAAGTGTGCGTTGCCAGAGGTATTGCAACTGTAGCGTATAAGCATTTAAGTTATACAGGTCTTCACGGCTGTATAGTTCATAAGTGGCACTGATACGGGTTTTAGGTACATATGGGGTACGTATGTTCAGTCCTTTAAAAGGTGAAATAAACCGCGGAAATGTAACAGCCACTTCTGCTCCAAGTCCATAAGAATTAGAACCTCCGGTGCTGCTGTTACCGGTTTGCCATTCCATGCCTCCACGTAGGCCAATTTCCAGTAAAGCTGCAGAGTGCAGCCAGTTACGGTTTTTAGCGGTTACTTTTAGCTCAGATCCAATATAGCCGTTAGACTTAGAAGTCCCACGCAGTTCTGTTTGGAGGGAGCGTCTTTTATAGGGGGTCAGATAAAATTTGGCATCCAGCCAGCCGCTGTCCAGCGATATGCGGTTGTTGACCATAGCACGGTAATTACCAGCGCCAGAAGTATCTCTGGTATAAAGTGTATCACGGGTGAAATTACGTCCGGAGGAATCGGTGTTGTCTGATACCACATAACGACCAGGTTGGGTACTATCGGGCCGGTTAGGGGCTATTCTACCGGGCATATTAGGATTTCCCCCCAGTATATTGTGTGTGGAGGTATCTCGTATTGGGGTAAACTGTCCTTTTACAAATTTGAATACGCCTAGGTTGATCAGTCTTTGTAACGTAATGTTATGGGAACTTAAACGGTATAAGCTATCGGGGCGAAGAAAAACCGATCGGTCGAAGGCAGAAGATTTGAAGCGCTTTACAGGATCAACAATATAAATACCTTTATATTTTACAGGGGTACCCGATATAGAAAGGGAGTCATTATCCAGGGAATAGTCCGGAAAAAGGGTGATATCGTGCATGCGGTAAGGCCGTAGGGCCAGCAATGGGGTATTATCTTTTATTTTTACATATAGATCAACAGTGCCTTTGTTGGTGCTATCTATCTGTACCAGGAGGTAATCTGGTGTGAAGTAATAATATCCCTGTTCCTTTAATTTGGCGTGTATACGTTCCCGTTCAGCCTTTACCGAGTCTAACGAATATGGTGCTCCGGTTACTAAAGAAGAAGATGGCTTGGCATTGGCTACTGTTTTGCCAATAGCGCTGGTATCGGTTAAATAAGTAACGCTTTTAATAATATACCGGTGATTGGGGGTGGCGGTGTAATTAATGGAAGCTTTCTTTTTGCCAGCATATTTAGTGGCAGCAGCAACTGTTGCCTGGAAATAGCCATTATCTGCCAAATATTCTTCCAGTACATGGGAGGTATAATCTGGTTTGGTCTGACTAAGTAATACCGGGGGCTCCCCCCACTTTTTGCGTAGTAAATAATTGAGCCCTTTCTTTTTAGGTGCTTTACCGAGATTATATAGCCATAATTTAATGGGCATGCCTAAGAAGCGGCGGTTGGGCTTTGGCCGGATACGATTGTACATACCAGCCAACAGGGTGCTGTAATCGGCAGGTTTTTTCTTTGTAACGGTGTCGGTTATCCATTTCACGGTGCTGCCAGTATATAAACGATCGCCTTCCGGCACAGTGCGGGTAGTGCTACAGGAACTGATTACCAGGTAGGCAAAGCAGAGCAGTGTACAGTAAAAAATAATATGGCTATTTGCTATTCGCATCAGGTGTTGTCGTATTTATATCCTTTTTTTTCTTATTGCGCAGCTTTTCTTTTTTAGCCACAGGAGATTTTGATGGTTGCAGGATTTCCTTGAATTCGTCGTAGTCCACAACCAGGGCAAAGGCTACACCTGTTTCTACTACCTGCCCTTCAATGATTGTTTGGCTATCATTGCGTTGATATACTCTGATGCGGTATCTACCATCGCGGGAAAGTTTGTATTCAACCGAGATATCTCCTATCAGGGAACTGGCATTCTGGCTGGTGCTGCCTTGCAGTTGTACGTTGGAGCCAACGTTAACGGTTAAACGATCATTAAACAGACGTTTGGAGGCTCCTATGTTCAGATTAGTGCTTTCTAGGGCGGTACCGGTAGAATAATCTTCCTGATTTTGGAGGTTAAAGTTGAGGTCTACTCCTTTAATCAGGTTGCCGGCCAGGTTATTTAATTGTTGAGAAAGTATCTTGCTCACGCTATTAATTGCGGCCTGGCCAACAAAACCGCCACCGCTATCGCCTAGGGTGCTCATGGGATCGTCTGGTATAAAGCTGTTTAACACGAGCAATCCCATTACCTGCTTGTTGAGTTCTGATGGAATCTGATTAATCTGTTTCAGGCGGTTGTAGGGGGCTCCACTCAGTGTATTCCTGTCTTTTTCGGCGAGATCAAGCTGGAAGCTGATCTCTGGTTTTAAAATGCTTCCCTTGATCATCAGATATACCAGGAAAGGCATACGCTGTTTGTAGGTATTACGTTGTTCGGCAGTCATTCCTTGCAATTGATCAGCTACGAGGTCGTATGCCGGCGCATTTACGGTGTACTTGGCAGTGATGTCTACATCGGCATTCGTAGGATCTCCGTTAAAGGAAATGTAGCTGCCTTTTTCAATATCGAAAGAACGTTTGATGAGTTGGTTCAACGACATCTCGTATTTGCCTTCAGAGATTTCGTACCGGCCGGTCAGGCTCAATTTGCTGCTGGGGTCCAGGGTAGCGTTAAGGGTGGCAGTACCTTTCGCTTGTACATAGTCGCCATTCTGGGCATCTATAATAATTTTGATAGTAGATTCCGGGGAGATGTCGAGGTTACCGGAAAGGAACATGCCTTTAAGGCGGGTGGTCCTGTATTTTAAGCTATCCTGGCGGGCCAGCAGGGCAACATCCACCGGATTCGACATATCCACAAATTGAATAACCCCTTCCCTGTTGGCAAGTCCGGGCTCATCTTGCGGGAGTGTCATGGTTACTTTGGATTTATCGCGGAGTGTCACAGTGCCATCTATCCTTGGTAGGTCCAGTGTGCCTTGTATTTTAACCTTGCTATCGATGTAGGCCGGACCATAGATCCATTGATCCGGGTTTTGCTGGCCACCCAGCGCCATAAAGTTATCGGCAGTAACATTTAGGTTGAAACTATACCGGGTAAAATCTTTGGTATTAATACGGCCGTTTACGACCAATTTATTATTAGCGCTATCGGCTACTACGAGGTTATTTAGTTGGATACCGGTTTCATCGATCTGGATATCTTCGTCTGGTAGATGGAAGGTGCTGCCAATCATGGTAACGGTGCCAGTAGCTTTATTAAAGTGCAGGTTGCCTTTCACATGTGGCGCAGCAAGCTCGCCGGTAATGGTAAACTGACCGTTTGCGCTTCCGGACATTTTAGCGACGCTGCCCATGGTGAATGGTTCTATAGATGCCATATTCAGTTTATTAATATCTACCTGGGCATTAATAGTAGTATCGTAGGTACCGGCCACTTTTACATCGTTGCCGTTGCCGGATAAGTCGGCGGCAAGCCTGTATTGATCTGGCGCGTTGCTTTCCACATTTGCGGTGAGTGTGCCCAGTGGAGAGCGCTGTATTTTCAAGCTGTCTATTTTCAGGTTGGCATGTATCAACGGAGATTGGTTCCAGTTATGCACATTCGCGGTTGCATTCAACACCCCACTGGCCAGTAGGGTATCTGTGGCGAGTAAACCGGTGATGGTAGAGAGCTGGAAATCATGAACGTTAACAGTGAGCGCTGGAACGTCGCTGGTATCGGGTTGGGTAGCTACCTGTATAGATTGATCACTATAGGATAGTTTAATATTAGCTGTATCCGGTGCGCCATTCCTGATGCGTAGGATATTATTGTTGGCCACAGTCCATTGTTGTTTGTTGAGCAGTAGCCCTGGTTTAAGGGTTAGCTGCATGGCATTATTGTCAAGGAAGGTAACGATACCACCGAGTGAATATTTAGGTTTTCTTTTGATGTCATCCAGCACCAGGTTAAAATCCACAACGCCGGTATTAGCGGTAGCCTTCAGAAAGGTGTGGTACAACGGGAAAGTGGGGTGTGTCATTCGTGCCAGGGCCATGTAGGTTTGCATAGCGGAATCTGTTACCCGGGTAAATAGCTGCAGGCTATCGATATGAAGGGAATCGTAGTCTATTTTATCAAGGTTGGCCCTCGCCAACAGGAGGCTGCTGTCGCTGTTAAGGCGCCCACTGAACACTATTGGTACTTCCATTCGCAGGGAAGGAAGCAGTGGTTGCAGGCTTTTCGGCCATATGAGGCTGGCATCCCAGCTGAGAAACTGCCCTCCAGGAACTTGTATAATTCTTCCAGAATCAGCTGGCATCAATGGTTTATTGATAATATCAGCGAAGGCGGTACCTATTTTCGTATAATCAACATGTCCATGAGCATTTATCAGCCCAAAAGGACTTTGCAGGGTAATATATTGTTGTTGGTCATATCGGGCTACCAGGGAGATACTGTCCAACGAAACTACTTGTCCTTGTGTGGAGATCTGCCAGTTTGTTAAGAAGGCGTTTCCTTCTATGCGTTGTGGCTCAATGCTATGAAAGTTGGCGGCCAGGCTCCCTTTAAGTGTGAGTGGCTCGCTATACCAGTGGGTGGCATATAGATCTGCTTTAGCCAGATCCAGATTGGTTTTAAGGTCCTGGATGCTAGTATCTATGAGGCGGCCGCTTATATCAAAGGTCGCGGTGATATTACTGTCTGCGCTCTCTCCTTGTGCCTGGAAGTCGCCCCTGTTGATATTCGCATTGGCGGCAATATTGTGGTATATATAGCCATTGTAGGCGGCTTCATCCAGTTGAAAGTCGGTTTGTGCTATCATGGCTTCAGGCGTGTATCCCTGTCCGGTAACATTTATTTTCCCGGATATCCATCCGTAGGTAGTATCATATAACATTACGCCCGGATTGATACGGAGATATGGAACGTTGACAGTATAGCTGCTGTGGATGCTGTCTGTTATATTTACCAGTTTAGCGTTGATAGTGGCATTGGCGTAGTCGCTTTTCAGCTGCAGCCGGGCTACCAGATTTTTTAGGCTGCCGTTGAACATGCCGGTAATCATCATATGTTCCGGTAATCTGGGAGTATCGGGCAAGGTGCCGGCGGGTAGCCAGGCGCGTAATGGTTTATTGCCAGATTGAATGAACAGGGAAGGAAGATTGGCGCTCAGTTTATCTGGATCTGTTGCATGGAATACTTGTGCATTTTGGGTCTTTATCAGGTTGCCCGCGTGATCGTTGAGGTACAGTTGTTTGATATTAAGATTGGCCAGCGTGCCTTTTACAATAGCGTCGAGGGTAATTTCTTTTGTCCAGAGTGGGGCAAAGTATTTATTTTTCCGGGCGTCTGGTACAAACGGGAGCCATTCACCCAGCGTAATATGTACTGAATCGAGATTAGCCTCTAGCCCCAATAGATCTAGTTTATTGGAGAGATCGTTCCAGGAAGGTGTGGTTAAAACGAGCTGTTTCCGCAGGATGCTTTTATTGGTTTGTAGTAAGAAGTTTTGCAGTGCCAGGGTATGTGGTGTAAACAGTATATCCATATTGGCTTTGTGAATAGTAAACCCAGATTTGTCCCGGGCAGTAAGCGATTTCACACTGGCTACTATACTATCTGGCGTATACCGTATGTTATCAATTTTACTATTGAAACCGGTCAGCGATAAGTGATTATAATTAGGGTTGGGTCCAGCAGCTTTGGGAGCTGGTCCGCCGTTATCATATTTTACGGCCAGCTGGTTGAGATTTACTTCGTTGGCAAAAACCTGCCAGGTATTGGGTGTAGTATCAGTAGGTGTTGGTGGCGCCGTATTTTTACCGGCTACCATCAAAAACACACCATTTGTGTTGTTGATGGTCAGATCTCCTATTTGTATGGAGGTGGAATCCTGATCCAGGCTGCTGTTGCGTAAAAGTAAATCTCCAATGTGCCAGGCGGTGTTAATGCCCATGCCCTCGTGGGCATAGAGGAAGCTACTGTTATTGATCCGCAATTTTTTAAGTAACAGGTGGAGGGAGGTGCTGTTAGTGTCTGCGGGTGTAGGTGGTGGCGCGGCAGTAGTAATGGCTGGCGGAATATATTTTTGCCGGAAGAAGCCTTTCAGGCCGTCTAGTGTAATACCCCTGAAAGCATAGATGCCATCATCTACAAGCAGGTCGTCTGGATCTACATGCAGGCTATCCCAGATAAGTACAGCCTTCATGCCTCCTGGCGCATCTGCATAACTGAGCTTCACCTGGCGTAGTGAGATATTTTTCAGGCTAAGCTGAATGGTAGTGCCACTTTCCTGCGCAAGGGTATCCGGTGTGCTTTTAGGGTTTATGAAAGCATCTATAATAAACTGATAATTGAAAACGGAATCCCCTTCATGGCGATATACATTTACCAAAACAGTATCCCATTCCAGCTTATCTATTTTCAATTCATTGCTGATCAGCGATAAGAGGTTATAGTGTACTTTGAGGATGCCGGTATAAAAAAGGGCCTGATTGGCTGTATCGGCCACATATATATTCCTGAGTTCGAGGTATTGCCAGCCGCGTGCCCGCAAGTATCCCACCTGTACTTTAGTATGTAATTTCTTTCTGAGATAAGCTTCTCCCTGTTCCCGCAAATAGTTTTGCACGCCGTTCAGTTGTAGTAACAGCACCGCCATTACGGGCAAAAGTAGCACCGCAATAACAATCCATATAAGCCATCTCCACCAGGGACGGCTGCGTTTTTCTCCGGTTGCTGCTGGTTCTGTCACTATGATTATTCCTAATAGTAAATTACTGAATATAAACGCAAAAGCACGTTTATGGTTTACTTAACCGGTAGGATAGTATAACCGGGCCCGTATGTCTGTGGGTATAACAAAATCCATACCTTGGGGTACCGGTACTCAATCTTTTAGTGCAAGGATATATTAAATACGGTAACGAACATACTATTTGGGAAATCCAGGGTTACAAAGAAGTGAGTACTAAAATGCACAACCTGGGAAAACGGGAAAGCGGGTAACCATCAAAATATTAGTGGTATCCTTGGATACCTGCGTTGTAGCTTTTATTGTAAAAAAGGTTTATTCCGCTGGTTAAACCGGCAAATATAATTTTCCAGTAGTTCTTTCTTTTCTTTAGCTGTTCTGAAATCTACCAGTAGATCGTTGTCTTGCGGAAGGATATATTTTTTGAGGTTATAGGCCGAGAGCTCCAATATCTTGCCAGTAACGATGTTTACTACTTTGTGGATAACCATAGGGGCGCTGAGGCTATTTACCGTCATATCCGCCTGGTTGATATAGTTACGTGAAGGTTGCATGCCATGTAGTGTATAAAGGCAATAATATCCGGTGGCATCCAGCCTGTTCAGACCATTATCGTGAATGTATATATTTTTTCCATCGCAGTATCCCCAAAAATTCTTCACTTTATGTTCCTGGCCGGATTCGTCTCTGAATATCAGCTCATTGGGGTGAGCCAGCAAATAGGTTTGAGCGGCAAGGCTGCGGTTTTTGATGATTAGGTCGCCTTGTTCGGAAGGATTATTGGTCTGAAACTCCTCAAAGGTCCGGTACAATCCTTTTTTCAATTGTTGGGTTTCCAGAATAGGTACCTCTTTGAGGGTCTGTCCTGTTGCAACGATCGTGATCAGTAAAAAGCTCCAAAAACACAGCACTGTTTTCATAATTAACAAATGTATCGGCTTTGGTAAGAGGCAGCATGTAGAAATAGCTGAACCAGGGCTTTGTTTCTGCTGATGTTGGATTTATGTCTGTAAAATGTTGATAGATGGAAGCGTATTTGGCCTGGCATGGTTGGGCCGATATTTTAGTGGGCGCCGGGATCAAAATAAAAATATAGGCCGGGTAAAGACCCGGCCCGGCTGAAGGTTACAACAAAATCTAAACCTGCTTATGAGAAAGTTTTGATTAGTACAATTGCTTTATAATGCCATTGCCTGCAGAGAATGGTCTTTACTTTCCAGTTGGGAGCTGCCCATCAGGAATTCATCTACTTTTCTCGCGCATTCCCGGCCTTCACTTATTGCCCATACCACCAGTGATTGTCCGCGGCGCATATCACCGGCAGCAAATACTTTAGGAATAGATGTGAGGTAGTCTTTTTCTGTAGCTTTTACGTTACCGCGTTCATCTCTTTCTACTTCCAGCTGATCTAGTAAACCGGTATGCTGAGGGTGTATAAATCCCATTGCCAGCAAGGCCAGTTCGCAAGGTATATCCCTTTCTGAGCCGGTGATTTCGCTGAATTTAGCCGGTTTGCCATCAGCGCTGGCGGTCCATTCCAGGTCTACCAGGCGAAGGGCTTTCAGGTGGCCGTTTTCATCGCCTATAAAGGCTTTGGTAGCGATGGCCCATTTACGGTTGGCCCCTTCTTCGTGGGAAGAGGAGGTTTTCAATATCATAGGGTAGGTAGGCCAGGGCATGTATGGCGTACGTTCTCCCGGAGGTTTAGGAAGTAGCTCCAGTTGTGTAATACTAGCGGCGCCATGGCGGTTGCTGGTGCCTACGCAATCGGAACCGGTATCGCCACCACCTATCACCACTACATTTTTGTCGGTGGCCCATATATCGTTGCCAGCTACAGCTTTATTGCTTACCCGTTTGTTTTGCTGTTTCAGAAAATCCATTGCATAATGAACTCCTTTTAGTTCGCGGCCGGGAATATTGAGGTCGCGGGGAATAGTAGAGCCGCCCGCCAGTACTATCGCATTATACTCCCTTAACAGGTCGTTCGTACTAACGTTTACGCCTACATTGGCATTACATTGAAATACTACGCCTTCCTCTTCCATTATTTTTATGCGCCGGTCTACTACCCATTTTTCCAGTTTGAAGTCTGGGATGCCATAGCGTAGTAAGCCGCCTGGTGCATCATCGCGTTCAAATACGGTAACGGAATGACCGGCATAGTTGAGTTGTGCTGCTGCGGCCAGGCCTGCGGGGCCGGAGCCGATCACGGCTATTTTTTTACCGGTGCGTACACGGGGCGCTCTGGCCTGTACCAGGCCCTTATCAAAAGCTACTTCAATGATATGTTTCTCTATTTCTTCAATAGCTACCGGCGGTTGGTTAATACCTAGTACACAAGCGCTTTCACATGGCGCCGGGCAGATACGGCCGGTAAACTCCGGGAAATTATTGGTGGAGGTCAGCACATCGTACGCCTCTTTCCAATCCTGACGGTATACGGCATCATTGAATTCAGGTATTACATTGCCTAACGGACATCCGCTGTGGCAAAACGGCACACCACAGTTCATACAGCGGGCTGCCTGCTGATTTAATTTGTTATCCGGAAAGCGCTCCACAAATTCATTGTAGTGGCCAACCCTTTCCCGGGGATCTGCTTTCCCGGGGAGCTCTCGTGTGAATTCCAGGAATCCTGTAGGTTTACCCATGTTTTTCCTCCACAAGTCCCTTATCAGCAAGGGATATTTTGATGGTGAATGTTAAAGTTTACGTACTAGCGGCCTACTTGTTGGCCCTGCACTTTGCCTGATTTTATTACGGCTTTGTATTCTTTCGGGAATACTTTTACAAAGTGGCGCAGTTGATTTTCCCAGTCTTTCAGGATAAACTTGGCCACCGTGCTATTCGTATAGGCATGGTGTTTGGTGATCAGATCCTGCAACTGGTTCACATCTTCCTGATCCAGCGGATCGAGGTCGATCATGTCTCTGTTGCAATGGTTAGCGAACGTACCTTTTACGTCGTATACATAGGCAATACCACCACTCATGCCAGCACCAAAGTTGCGGCCGGTTTCACCCAATACCACTGCTTTTCCACCAGTCATGTATTCACAACCGTGGTCGCCCACCCCTTCTGTTACTACGGTAGCGCCGGAATTGCGGACGCAGAAGCGCTCACCCGCTTTTCCACGGATATAGGCTTCCCCGGAGGTAGCGCCATAGAAGCAAACGTTACCAGCAATAATATTTTCTTCTGCTTTAAAGCCTGCTTCTCCCTGTGGATACAGTACCAGTTTAGCGCCGGATAAGCCTTTCCCAAAGTAATCGTTAGCCTCTCCTTCCAGCTCCAGCGTTAACCCCTTTGTAGTAAAGGCACCGAAGCTTTGTCCGGCAGAACCGGTGAATTTGAAGTGCAGGGTATCTTCGGGCAATCCTTCGCTTTTATAACGTTTGGATATTTCGTTGGAAAGAATGGTTCCAATAGTCCGGTCGGTATTTTTTACTGTAAACTGCTGGTATACCCGAGTTTTCTTTTCGAGTGCAGGTTGGGCCACTTTGAGTAGTTGCCAGTCTAACACTTCGCTAATACCATGATCCTGCTCTTCCTGTTTGTATAGGCCTGTTTCGGCGGCAGCTTCTTCTTTGTATAAGATCGGGGAAAGATCCAGTTTCTGGGTTTTCCAGTGAGTAATATTATCACGCATCTGCAGGCATTCTACCTGGCCAACCATTTCGTTGATGGTGCGGAATCCCAGGTCTGCCATGATTTCGCGGAGCTCCTCCACCAGGTAGGTGAACAGGTTTACTACGTGTTGAGGGTCGCCGGTAAAGCGTTTACGCAGTTCCGGGTCTTGGGTGGCTACCCCTACGGGGCAGGTATTTACATGGCATTTACGCATCATGATACAACCTTCTACCACCAGGGCGGCAGTAGCTACGCCCCATTCTTCCGCGCCGAGTAAAGTAGCGATGGCAATATCACGACCAGTTTTTAACTGGCCATCTGTTTGCAGTACTACCCTGCTCCGGAGTTTATTTTTTACGAGTGTTTGGTGGGTTTCCGCCAAACCAAGTTCCCAGGGCAAGCCTGCGTGTTTGATAGAGCTTTCAGGAGAGGCGCCGGTGCCTCCGTCGTAACCGGAAACCAGTACCACGTCGGCGTGGGCTTTAGCTACACCGGCAGCAATAGTGCCTACGCCAGCTTTAGAAACCAATTTCACACTGATACGGGCGGCGCGGTTAGCGTTTTTCAGGTCATAAATCAGCTGGGCCAGGTCCTCAATAGAATAAATATCATGATGTGGCGGAGGAGAGATCAAACCTACACCTGGTGTAGCGTGCCTAACTTTAGCGATCCAATCGTCTACTTTGTGACCTGGTAGTTGCCCGCCTTCCCCTGGTTTTGCACCTTGAGCCATTTTGATTTGCAGCTCGTCGGCATTGGTGAGGTAGTAGCTGGTTACCCCAAAACGGGCGCTGGCAACCTGTTTGATGGCAGAGCGCATAGAGTCGCCATTTTCCAGCAGCTCATAACGCAGTTCATCTTCTCCCCCTTCACCCGTATTGCTTTTAGCGCCAATACGGTTCATGGCAATAGCCAATGTGGAGTGGGCTTCATGGGAAATAGACCCAAAGCTCATCGCTCCGGTGGCGAAACGTTTAAAGATGCTGGTAGCAGGTTCTACTTCATCGATAGAGATGGAAGGCCGGTTTTTCCGGAAGGAAAACAGGCTGCGTAGGGTAGCTGCTTTTTCGCTCTGATCATTTACTGCTTTAGAGTATTTTTTGAAAGCAGCGTAGTCACCCATACGGGTAGCCAGCTGCAGGTAGTGAATAGTAGTGGGATTAAAGAGATGGAATTCTCCTTTACGTTTCCACTGGTATACGCCACCTTCTGTTAAACGTTGCACAGGAGTTTCCTTCCTGCCATACCCCATCCAGTGTTTAGCCAGTGTTTCTCGGGCAATTTCATCAGGACCAAGGCCTTGTATACGGGAAACGGCGCCAGTGAAGTATTTATCTACAGTAGCCTGATTAATACCCAGTATTTCAAAGATTTGTGCACCCTGGTAAGATTGCAGGGTGGAAATGCCCATTTTGGAAAATACTTTCAATAGGCCATCACAAACCGCTTTAACGTAATTCTTTTTTAGTTTGTCTGCGTCCTGGTTGGTATCCAGTTTGCCATTCAGCTTCATATCACGGATGGTGCTGAGCGCCAGATATGGATTAATGGCGGTTACGCCAAAGCCCAGCAGGCAGGCAAAATGATGTACTTCCCACACGTCGCCAGCCTCTACGATTAACCCTACCTGACCACGATAACCTTTACGGATCAGGTGGTGGTGTACGGCAGATGCTGCTAACAGGGAAGGAATGGCAGCGTGTTCGGAGTCAATAGCGCGGTCGGACAGGATAATCACTTCAAATCCGTCTTCTACGGCATCAATGGCATAGCGGCACAAGCGTGCCAGGCCTTTTTCGAGGGAACCCGGTTTGCCATCGGCTTTGAAATAAGTATGCAGCGTTTTAGCCTGGAATAGGCCGGTATCCACACTGCGTATTTTTTCCAGTTCGTGATTGTTGAGGATCGGATGGCGTAATGCGATGGTGTGGCAGTGCAGTGGGTCTTCATCCAACAGATTACCATTGTTACCCACAAAAGTAGCCAGCGACATCACTAGTCTTTCCCTGATAGGATCGATAGGCGGGTTAGTTACCTGTGCAAACAATTGTTTGAAGTAGTTGCTCAGGTGTTGTGGTTGATTGCTGAGTACTGCCAGCGGAGTATCAGTTCCCATAGACCCTACGGGTTCTTTTCCGTCAAGGGCCATTGGAGCAATGATATGATCCAGGTCTTCGGTGCTATAACCGAAAGCGCGTTGGTATTTGAAGATCTGATCATGTTCCAGGTGGGAGAAGGTAACTCTTGGTTCCGGCAATTCTTCGAGGCGGATCTTATATTTATTCAGCCACTCGCCATATGGTTGCTGGGAGCAGATTTGTTTTTTCAATTCTTCATCTCCGATAATACGGCCCTGTTCCATGTCTACGATAAACATTTTACCGGGTTGGAGACGGCCTTTTTCTTTGATGTTTTTGGGATCAATGGGCAGTACGCCAGCTTCTGAGGCCATGATCACGCGATCGTCTTTGGTTACTACGAAGCGGCTGGGACGTAACCCGTTACGGTCCAGTGTAGCGCCAATAATTTTTCCGTCGGTGAAAGAAATGGAAGCAGGACCATCCCATGGTTCCATAAGGGAAGCATGATATTCGTAGAAAGCTTTCTTTTCTTCATCCATATCTTCATTATCATCCCAGGCTTCAGGTACCAGCATCATCATCACGTGCGGGAGGGAGCGGCCTGTCATGGTAAGGAGCTCTATTACGTTATCGAGGCTGGCAGAATCAGATTGACCATCTTCTGTGATCGGCAACAGCATCTCCATTTCTTCCTTCGTGAAATATTTAGAGACAAAGTCCCTTTCTCCGGAGCGGAGCCAGTTCAGGTTACCCTTAAGCGTATTGATTTCACCGTTATGGGCAATATACCGGTAAGGGTGCGCCAGTCTCCAGCTAGGGAAGGTGTTGGTGGCAAAACGGGAGTGGATGAGGGCAAAGGCAGATACCATTTTCTCATCGTTTAGATCTGAATAGTAGTGGCGTACCTGGTAGGTAGTTAGCTGGCCTTTGTATACAATGGTCTTATAAGAAAGAGAGGCGATATAGAACAGCGACTTTTCTTTAGGCACTGTATTACGGACTGTTTTAGAAACGTAGTTACGTAATACGAATAGTTTACGCTCAAAAACTTCCGGGTCGCTGATATGATAAGGACAGGCGATAAATACCTGTTCAATTTCGGGTTCTACAGAAAGCGCTGTTTCGCCGATACCATCCGGGCGTACAGGTACTTTCCGGTAACCGAGAATGTCGAGGCCCAGTTTTTCTGCGCTGCGCTGAAAGATCTCGCGGCATTCTTCGCGCCAGCGCGGCTCTTTAGGAAAAAAGACCATGCCCACACCGTATTTTCCAAATTCCGGTAAACGGATGCCTAATTTCAGGCATTCGTCGTAGAGGAACTCATGTGGGGTTTGAAACAGGATTCCTGCACCATCCCCTGTGTTTTGCTCACAGCCGCAGGCTCCGCGGTGTTCCATGTTTTCCAGCATGGTTAAAGCATCACGAATAATATGGTGAGACTTACGGCCCTTAATGTGGGCGGTAAATCCTGTTCCGCAGGCATCATGTTCAAATTCCGGACGGTATAAACCTTGCGTTTGCTTCACTTCATCCATTTTGGTTCAGATTTTTTTTCTTTGGCACACTTTTTCCTTTGACTTGCGCCGTGGCGATGGTGTACAATATAATTTGGGAACGGTTTAAAGATACTAAAGGAATGCTTCATTCTTTATATAAACTTTTGTTAGATGGATAAAATTTAGAAAAAAATAAAAAGATATGCTTATTTGTTGGAATTTTTGAAAAAATGAAAGCCCCCTTGGGCCAATTGCGGCCGTTAACGACAACGGCTTAAAAAGACCAACTTTTCCTGTCTGCTAAAACGTATTATAAGTATAAGAGATGCCGGTAGACAAAGGATATAGGTTTTTATTCTAATTTCGACGGCCATCCAGGTATAACATTCACGCCTATATTTTCTATGCCAGTTAAAATATTTATTATCACCTTGCTGCTCTCCATACAAGGAGCTGTAATGCCAATGATGGCGCAATCTAAAAATGAAGATCGTGTTACTCTTAGAAAGATCAGTCTGAAAGGACCCCTGGTTTTTAAACCGGAAGATCTGCCGCACCATTTCTCGGGTATCACCGTGGTAAACGCTTTATGGGATTCTACCCGCTTAGGCTTTGTGGAAGTTGGCTTATATAATAAGAAGGTACTTGCTGTACCAGAAAAAAATATGAGTGCCTATCTCCTGGATTATATAGATACTGCTTTGGCTACTGTATACGAGCCGGGCAAACCAGCAATGTTGTGGGTGGTGGAAGATGTAAGGATTGGAGAGCATACAGGAGACGCGGGCGAAAAAGCCTATGTCCGTTTAAAGGCAACAGCTTACCTTTCGGATGGCGAAATTTATAAAGAACTGATCTCCAGGGATATCGTGCATTATAACACGGGCTTGGATGTTACGCATAAGCATGGTAACAACTTAGCCAAAGCGATCCAAGAGCTATACCTTGCTGCGGATTCTGCCTTGTTGATATTACCCGTAGATGCTCCTATTTTGTCTTACAACGAATTAATGCTTAGGTATTTACAAAAGCGAGAAGTGCCGGCGTTAAAAGATAGTGTCTTAAATGAGGGTGTATATTATACGTTTGAAAGTTTTCTCCGGAATAAGCCAGACCGTGCACTAACGAAAGAAGAAAGTAAATCCCGTAGAAAAGTGCCCCTTATTCCCACAGACCTGCCTATGACAGAGAAAGCAGATGTTTGGGGCGTTGTGAAGAAGGGCATAGCGTATAAGTCCGTAAAAAAGGGAGATGTATTGAAAAGGGATGCTGTAGTTGCCCTGACAAAAAGGGGTTATGGTTATGTGTTGTCCAATTACCAGGCAGATTATCGACAGCAAAAAAATGAGAGGATGATGAACGCCATAGGCGCCGGAACAATAACTGCTTTTATGATGAACGGTGTTGTCAGAGAGTTGGCTTATGTGGATAACTTTCCTATACTGGAGTCGGCTAAAGCTGAAGCTACTGCGATCGATATGGAAACAGGCAACCTGATTTTCTGAGTAAAGTGAAATAAAGGTGCTGGAACGAAAAAAAAATAACTTACGTATATTCGTTAGCGTATAATGTACAACTCCTGGCTTCCAAACAACACATCATGTTTTAGAAGCCAGGAGTTGTATATTTATGGCTACTGCTCAAACAGGAACGCTATTTTCCCATTCTGTATATCCATCCGCAGGGGCTCACTTACGTAGCTCTCGTTCTGCATACGGTCTAATGCTGTTACTACGTAGGTATATAATTTGCCTTTCACATAAGTAGCGTCTTTAAACACCGGATCGGAAGATTGTGGTAATATTCTGATGATTTTCGTTGGGTCGCTTACGTTAATAGCTTCTGTTTTATCAAAGCGGTAAAGCACGTATTGTTTAGTGTGCCCGCTGGTGTCATTATCTGTCCAGTGGATTTCCAGTCCGTCGGGTCTTTCTATAGCATCAGCAAAAGAGGGCGCTTCCGGTGTTTCTTTAGGCAGCCAGGGCATAATAGGCCGTAAGGCGGGATATTTGAAGAGACGGTTACGGAGAATATCTTCAATGCCAAGCGGATTGCCGCGGAATGAGCTGACGCTATAAAAGATACTTCCTTGTATCGTATTGAGGGCGCGGGCTTCTTCTACCTGTGCAGGCAACTCGTTAGGGTTTTTCCACGCCGCGTTGCTACCAATGCGGTAAGCGCCGTGGCCTATGTATACATTTCGGCCATATCCGTGCTGGCCCCACCAATTTAATAATATTTCATAGTCGGCCAGCCGGTGTCCGCGTTCCCAGTAGATCTGTGGCGCAACGTAGTCTATCCAGCCGTTTTTTAACCACTTCAGGATATCTGCATAGAGGTCGTCGTAATTGGTTTGGCCGCCTTTAGTATAGGAACCTTCCAGGTCTTTATCTTTATTGCGCCATACGCCAAAGGGGCTGATACCGAATTTTACCCAGGGTTTTTCCGCCTTGATAGCTACGCTCAGCATTTGTATGATGGCATCTACGTTCGCCCGGCGCCAGTCATCTTTCATCATATTATTGCCGTACAGGCGATAAGAGTTGTTGTCCGGAAACTCTTTTCCAGGCACCCGGTAGGGGTAAAAATAATCATCGAAGTGAACGGCATCAATATCATAACGTTTCACCACGTCGCGTATCACATTGGTAACGTATTCCCTTACTTCAGGAATACCTGGGTCAAAGTATTTACGATTATCGTAAGTAAGGAACCATTGGGGTTTTAAGCGGGTAATGTGATTGGAGGCTACACTGCTGCGGCTCACATTGAAGACAGCGCGGTAAGGATTAAACCAGGCATGGAATTCCATGCCGCGTTTATGCGTTTCCTCAACCATGAACTGTAGGGGATCGTAATAAGGATTAGGTGGCTGGCCCTGTACGCCGGTAAGGTATTCAGACCAGGGTTCAAATGGCGAGGGATAGAACGCGTCTGTAGCTGGGCGTACCTGTACAACTACGGCATTCATGCCGTTTTGTTGCTGATGGTCCAGAATAGCGATGAATTCCTGTTTCTGTTGTTCTGTGCTCAATCCACGCCGGGATGGCCAGTCAATATTTTCTACTGTGGCGATCCATACTGCCCTTAGTTCACGTTTGGGGGGCAATTGCGCCTTCAGCTGTTGCACCAGGAACATGCACAGCATACAACCAACTATAAATTGCTTCAACATCTGCCTAACTTTACTTTTAACCTAAGATGCGAAAATAGCAAAAAGAGGGGCTGATACGATATAATTATGTGATTGTTATGAAGATAGACTTTTATTCCTGCGCTAACTTCACTTTAAATGCCGGCGATTGGTAATCTTCGGGTAAATAGTCTGCCGGAATTGTTGTTGCGCTACCATCCCTGTGCGCAATTCTCACCCCCGAAGTTGTTAAAGTTCGGAAAATTCTTGATTCCTCCTCTTATAAAGGCAGGAGAACGAACGGTTAAGGTTATACTTTTCTTTTGGTATACTGGCTATAATCTGGTAAAATAGCTTCGTACTCTTCATGCATGAGTGGAGAGGTAAGCAGAAAGTCTGCGGAAGCGCGGTTGCTGGCCATGGGAATATTCCAAACAACGCCCAGGCGGAGCAGTGCTTTAATATCCGGGTCGTGCGGCAAGGCTTCCATAGGGTCCCAGAAGAAAATGATCACATCCAGCTCTCCGGTGGCTATCAGGGCGCCTATTTGTTGATCGCCGCCCAGGGGGCCGCTCAGTAGCTTTCGCACAGATACGTCCAGCGCTTGTTCAATGAGCTGTCCGGTTGTACCGGTGGCATATAGCTCGTGGCGGCTCAATACCGTTTTATTATAGATGGCCCAGTCTATTAACTCGGCCTTTTTATGGTCGTGGGCAATTAGCGCAATCCTTTTGCGCGCTTTTATGACTTTCTTTGTTTGCATAGCTTATACAAAAATAATCAGTGGTCTGTAATATTTAAATGTGAATAAATATAATGTCTTTGGAGCTGTGAATCTTCTTTCTATATTATAGAGATATCGTATAACTATGCTGCTGTTAAACGATGGTGCTAGATATTGTTGCTAGTTATACCAGGATTGTTAATTTCGATGGTTAACCAACTGATGCATCCCATAAATCTGTTTGAAAAATCATTACCTTTGCACGAATAAATAGGGATAAAATGATTAAAACAGGAAATCCAATTATCAGCATATACACGGAAATGACACCTAACCCGGAAACCATGAAGTTTGTGGCCAACAAACTCCTGTATCCTGGTAAAAGTATTGATTTCCCGGATGAAGCCAGTGCCAAACCGTCTCCTTTAGCCATAGAACTGTTTAGCTTTCCTTTCATAAGGGGAGTATTTATCATGGCTAATTTTATTACGCTGACCAAAACAAGCGAAACCGACTGGAACGATATAATTCCTACCGTGAAGGCCTTCCTGAAAGAATACCTGGAAGACTCCCGTCCCGTAATCAATGAAGATGAGGTAGTAATCACTAAAGATTCTGCCAGCAATGAAGTAAGTGCAGATGATACAGACGTGGTAAAACGAATCAAGGAATTGCTTGAAAATTATGTAAAACCTGCTGTGGAAATGGATGGTGGTGCCATTCAGTTCAAAGATTATAACAGCGGTACCGTTACACTGATGTTGCAAGGTTCCTGCTCTGGCTGCCCTTCTTCTATGATTACGCTAAAAGCCGGCATTGAAGGCATGATGAAGCGTATGATCCCAGAAGTGAAAGAAGTAGTGGCAGAAGCTGAATAAGCCATAGTTGAGTGAATGATAGTGTTAAACGAAGCACAGTCTTTACGGCTGTGCTTTTTTTTAGCCAATAGTTAACAGCAATTACTTATAAGCTGCTCAAAAGGAATTACCCATATGAAAGGATTTATATTAATGTTTGTTGCTGCCCTGGCATTGCACCCGGCGCTGGCGCAGAAGAAAAAAACAGCAGACAGTGCATCGGCAGTGATTACCTATGGCTTTACCAGCAATGGGAAAGCCATCCCCGGCAATGAATTACAGCTTTTTATAGACCACGGGCAAGCACGCATTGCCCCGGGAGCTAACAAACAAAAAGAGCAACAATACCTGGAAACCCAAGGTGCTACTACCTTGCAGGTGCTACAATTGGCTGATGGAACAATATATACGCTTAAAAAACCTTTCGGGGAATACGCTACCCCTACCCTGTTACCGGATACGGCTACCATATTAGGCTTCGTGTGCAAGAAGGCCCGGTTGTTTATCCGTTCCAATACCATCGATGTATGGTACACCGATGCTTTGCCACTAAAAGGCACACCCAATATTACGATTGCACCAGGCTTGGGATTGGTACTTAAAATTGTGCGTAATGGGAATAGCGAAACCATTGCCAAACGTATCCAATACCGCAAAATAACTGCGGCAGAACTGAACTGGCCGCAGCATACCGGTACCCTGGTAGATGATGCTGCTTATCTGCGGCAGGTGATAGACAGCCGTTATACTACCCTGCCCGTTTTTAACCAGGAGCAGATCTGTTGGGGAAATAATGCTGCTAATCCCGACGGGGAACAGCTTAATCAAACATATCATTATGCAGGCGGCACTGTTGTCCTGAAAAAGATACAGCTGCCCGTCCCGCAAAAAGGACAAACCCTTTTTGCTACACTCACACAATATTCCAACGGGGATGCATACGATCGTACCGGTGCGGTATTTATAATCCCTACAGACAAAGCCACCTCGTTTCTGGATGGATTGGAAAAAGGCGTAGCTGCTTTGCCGGCTTTTACCGCCCGCAACGGACAGCCATATCATGGGATGGTGGCTACCGATAACTATCTGCCAGCCCTCGAGATATTAAGGTTCTTTACGCCATTTGGTGTGCACCATTTTAATGACCAGGTAAAGATAGCAGGCTATCACTGGGCCGATTCGGTAGTGTATAAACAGGATATCAGCGCTTTGCAATACCGTTTACAAGGAGAAGTATGGATAGGGGTATATATCGGGAATTATGATAAAGGAGGACATAAGATAAGTCTTAGCCTGCAGTATTATCCTGGGGATTCGGAAGACCAGGAGCCGGTGGCGCGCAATTGGGTACAGCCCATATTTAATACGACCAATATTATGGAAATGGCTGGTCAGGAGTATGCTACCCTCTTCGATAAAGACTCTTTAACAGTACGGGTAAATATTCCGGAAGGTGTTAAACACATACAGCTGCATTATACCACCACAGGTCATGGTGGCTGGGGTGGCGGAGATGAATTTAATCCAAAGCCCAATGAGCTCTTTGTAGATGGACAACGGGTATACCAGTTTACCCCCTGGAGGGTTGATTGTGCTACTTATCGCCTGTCTAATCCTGCTTCCGGTAATTTTGGTAATGGTTTATCATCGTCAGATCTAAGCCGGTCTAACTGGTGCCCAGGTACGCTTACGGCGCCGGTAACCATTGCGTTGCCAGACATTACTCCGGGTTGGCATACGATACAGGTGGCCATTCCACAAGGTAAGCCGGAAGGTAGCAGCCAGAGTTTCTGGAATGTATCCGGTACCTTAACAGGAGTGATAAAATAATTTTTCATCTTCGCATTATGAATGATCTATACCAGGGCTTTTTAGAGGGGCTGTATCAAATGACGTGGCTGGAAGGAATTGCAGTATTCTTCGCAGTGTTATCTGTGCTTTTTCAAAAGGAAAATAACATACTGGTGTACCCTACCGGGATTATCAGTACTGCCATATATACCTGGCTGTTATCACGGGAGCATTTTAAGCTTTATGCAGATGCTACACTGAACGCTTATTACCTGGTAATGAGCGTGTATGGCTGGGTGTATTGGGCGAAGAAGAGGCCACAGGAACCAGTGGTGCCTATTACGAGCAGCAATGGCAGGGAGCTGATCACCGCTGTATTAATATCGCTGGGGGGATGGGGGATCTTTTATTATTTGTTACGCCATTTTTCTGATTCTAATGTGCCCGTTATGGATGCCTTTGTATCTGCTACTGCTTGTGCAGGTATGTGGCTGCTGGCAAAGCGCAAGCTCGAAAACTGGATATTGCTGAATATTTCCAATCTGGTAGCTGTTCCGTTACTGTTTTATAAACACCTCTACCTTACCTCATTGCTGACCATCTTTTTATTTATCGTTGCCGTTTTCGGATATTTTAGCTGGAGAAAAGAAGTGCAGCAAAGCGAAATTACCCGTTTATGAAGAAAGTTGTTGTTATTGGGCCTGAGTCTACAGGTAAAAGTACCCTCAGCGAAAAGCTGGCTACACATTTCCATACGGTATGGACGCCGGAGTATGCCCGGGAATATATCGATCAGCTTAGCCGTCCTTATAATCAGCAAGACCTGCTGGAAATAGCAGCCGGACAAATTGCATTGGAACGTCAACAGGCATTACAAGCCAATAGGGTACTGATCTGTGATACCGATTTGTACGTGATCAAAGTATGGAGCGAGCATAAGTATGGCAATTGCGATCCCCGTATATTGAAACAGGTTGCCCAACAACATTGTGATCTTTATTTGCTCACTTATATAGACCTGCCTTGGGAGGAAGATCCACAGCGGGAGCATCCGGACCCGGCTATGCGGGAGCACTTTTATCAGATTTACCGGGACATTGTAACGAAATCAGGTGTATCCTGGGTAGATATCCGCGGTGGTTACGCCGAGCGTGAAGCCCAAGCCATTGCTGCTATAGAGGCATTGCTGGAACACCAACCGTGATTATTTTTTAGAGGAAATCAACGCTATAATATCGGGATCAGGCGCCAGGTTACGCATTTGCACCAGTATCTTACGCTGGCGGTAAATAGTGATCCTGGCCGGTGGTGTAATGGTATATTTTATAGGGTTAGGCAAGCAGGCTGCAATCATGGCAGATTCTTCCTGGTTAAGGCTGCTGGCACTTTTATGGAAGTTTGCCTGGGAAGCTGCTTCTACCCCAAATATGCCTTCTCCCATTTCCGCCACATTCAGGTATACTTCCAGAATCCGTTGCTTGCCCCATACTTTTTCAATCATAAAAGTGAAGTATACTTCCAGCCCTTTACGGAGCCAGCTGCGACCTTGCCAAAGAAAAACGTTTTTGGCCACTTGCTGACTAATGGTGCTCGCGCCTTTAATTTTTTTGCTTTGTTGATTATGCTTCATGGCCTTTTCGATCGACTTAAAATCGAAACCGTTATGATCCGTGAAGAGCTGGTCTTCACTAGCGATAACGGCCAGTTTAGTGTACTGGGATATGGCATCGTAACTAACCCAGGTTTTCCTTAGCTTTTTATCGGTTCCCCAGAGGCTGGCCCAGCTCGATATTTGAGTAATTGTAATGGGGGGATTTACCCATTTTAACAGAATGATATATGCAAATTGCGCTATTAATAAAACCAGCAATACTCTCTTCAATCTCCTCCACGTTCTTGGTATGATGCCTTTTAAGTTCATCGCGTAGGTTTAGAAAAATCGGGCTGAAAGGTAGGTTAAAAAGATGAAATTGAAACACAATCCGTAACTTTATAACATGCTGTTAAACGTACACCCAGAGAACCCGACCCCCCGCCATATCAAAACTATCATTGAGTGTTTGAAAAATGGCGGTATCATTATTTATCCTACTGATACGGTTTATGGTTTAGGTTGCGATATTACACAACACAAAGCCATTGAGCGTATAGCCCGGATAAAACAGGTAGATCCGAAAAAGGCTCATTTTTCTTTCATCTGCTATGACCTTAGTCATTTATCGGACTATGCAAAAAGTGTGGACACGCCCATATTCAGAATGCTGAAAAAGGCGTTGCCAGGGCCTTATACGTTTATTCTCCCTGCCAGCCGTTTGGTGCCCAAACTACTGAAAACGAAAAAAGATACCGTAGGTATCAGAGTGCCGGATAATAATATCTGCCGCACTATCGTGAAGGAATTGGGCAATCCCATTATGAGCACTACGCTTCCCATAGATCCCTACGTAGAAGAATATACGGACCCAGAGATCATTTATGAGAAGTTCGGTAACCAGGTAGATATTGTAGTGGACGGAGGTCCAGGAGGAATAGACTTCTCTACCGTAATAGATTGTACAGGAGTAGAACCGCTACTGATCCGTGAAGGCATAGGCAGTTTTGAAGAAGTTGTCTGAATGAGATGTGGAGATACGGATGGATATGGATCATAAGTGTTTTCTACACTACTAAAGCTGCTGCCCAGCAAGCTATTTTAAACCCCGGACTGTTATGGCCGGCAGGGCGCGTTTCCTTATCGTTTTCTACAGATGCTCGTGCTTCCTTGTTTTCTGGCTCCTCACCAGGCCAATACCTTCCTTATAACAGCATACTTCTCCCAGCAAAAGTAGCAGAAGCTGTTCCGGCTAATCAAATGGCGCCGGATGCTTGCTACCGCCAACACTTCGGTTTTTTCTGTAAACAGGAATGGGTATGGCAAAAACGAACCGGAGTGCCGGTAAAGATCCGCTTAGGTAATTATAGCTATGCCCAACAACAAGAAGGGAAGCATTGAGGTGTTGACACTCAATCACTTTACAGCAGGTATATGACAAAGTCAACTAATATTATTTGACGGAAGCAAATATATGATTAGCTCAATAAAAAGGGGTGGTATTCATAATACCACCCCTTTTTATGTAAAGGCATGATTACTTAATACCTAATTTTTTGGCTACATCAGCAGGTAACGCTTTTTTGTTGACCATGATGCAGGTGGTTTTATACGCGAAGTAAGGTTCAGAAGCGTAGAAATAACCCTGACCAGGATTACTGGTGCCCCAGGAATTTTTTACACGGAAGTATTTATTGCCATTCTGATCTTTTACCAGGCCAACAATGTGCATGCCGTGGTCGTCTTGTGTTTCGTAGTTATCGAATGCTTTTTGGCGGATTTCAGCAGTAATAGTTTTCTCTTTACCTGGTTCCAGGAAAGCATTTTTTGTTTCTTCCGGCGTCATATCAGACCAGTCTTTTTCCGGAACAATGGCCAGTCCTTCTTTGAAGTTGAAGCCTTTTTCGCTTACGTCTGCTGCCCATGCGATGGTATAGCCATTCATGATTGCATTTTCAGCAATATTGGTGAAGTCTGTCAGGTTTACGTTGTACACTTTTTCCCAATTCCAGTTGTCGGGCACTTCCAGCACAAACTGTGAATTGTAGGGATGGTGAGTGAAAGAAGAAATCAACACATAATCATCTGCATGAATACCCAGTTCTTTTGCAAAAGACTGCGGCGTATAGGATTTACCGTTATAATCGAATTTTTCGGGGGCAGCACCCATGTATGCGTCGAGTACGCCGTTGAAGGCTTTGGACCAATCGGGGTTAATTGTGCCCTGGGCTTCACCAATTTTGTTTACCAGGCCTTCCAGGAGACTTTCCATTTCGGCGTGGTTATACATTTTATCTTTGTTGCCATCATATATGCTTTGTGGAACCAGGCCATATTCACGGAGGCACAACAGGTCATCCGGGAAACCGCCACCTTCACCGAAGTTGGCTTTACCGTGCATGCGTACATAATTGGCTGCTTTTAGCGGATACATTTTACGTACCACAAACATTTCGCTAAGATTTAATCCTTTGTCTTTACCGTTGTGCAGTAATTCAGATTCAAAAAAAGATAAGCCTGAAAAGGACCAGCAAGTACCGGTGCGACCCTGGTTCTGTACATCACCCGCGTCCAGATTTTTTATCGTTGTAAACTGGTAACGGCTTCCTTCTACATTGGTACCGTTTTGTGCAAAAGCTCCCATGCTGCAAAGTAGGGCTGCACTTATCATCCATTTCTTCATGAGTGTTATGATTGGTTTAAAAAACAAGTATCAAAAATAAGGGAAAGGAGATACTTTCAGGATGAAAAGATGGATGAACGGAGTTGTCCGCAGGCTTTTCCGCCGGGTTATGAGGAGGCTTCCTGGTATTGTTCCCGTGTGATCTCCCACTCCCAGAGGTCTTCCCCGTCTTTGTTTTTAATGGCGCCTGCAAACCGCATTCCTGCTTTTTGTAATATTTTAACAGATGCATTGTATACTTCTTCTGTGTGGGCAATCACACGTTGTATATAGGAGTGGCCAAAGGCAAAGCGGATAAGCGCTGCTGCCATTTCTGTACCCAGTCCTTTTTCCCGGTAATCTGCGGTGATTTCATAACCCATTTCTACTATGCCGGCCTCACAGGGCTTACCTTTGAAGCCTCCGGCGCCTATCAGGCGCCTATCGGCACAATGTATAACCAGATAGAAAAACCAGCCCAGTATTGCCGGATCGTTGCGCAACTTATCATATGCTACTAAGACCATTTCAGGATATTCTGTCCAATTATCAGGAATAGCAATACCAAGCAGGTCGGCCAGTTGATCGTCGCCTTGTAATAACATTTCGAAATGCTCGAGGGTGCACGGCAACAATTGTAGCCGAGGTGTTTGGATCATATTTGAAACTAGTAAACTGTTTTGGGAAATACAATAGAGCTGGCAGCTATCTACAATTAGCTGTTTACTTTTAGTTATCAAGGCATTATGCCTCAAAAACTAAAAGCAAACAGCTAAAGCCCAGGTTGATTATCAGTGCGCTTCCAGCCAGGTATTGCCAGTGCCCAGCTCCGCTTCTATAGGAACTTCCAGTGGCAAGGCATTACGCATTAGGTTTAAGATCAGGGGTTTAACGATTTCTAATTCGGAGCGGTGCACATCAAACACCAATTCGTCATGTACTTGTAACAGCATCCGGGACTGCAGGTTGCTTTCCTTGAATGCTTTATGAATGGCAATCATGGCCAGTTTAATCATATCTGCTGCAGTGCCTTGTATGGGCATGTTTATGGCGTTCCTTTCTGCAAATCCACGTACTACGGCATTGGAAGAATTGATATCTTTTAACCATCTCTTTCTGCCAAGCAGCGTTTGTACGTAGCCCTTTTCCTGTGCAAACTGCACTTGATCATCCATATACTTACGGATAGACGGGTATTGCTGGAAGTAATTATCAATCAGTGTTTTAGCTTCTCCTCTTGGAATACCCAGGTTTTCAGACAACCCGAATGCGCTTACGCCATAGATGATACCAAAGTTGACGCTTTTTGCGTTGCGGCGCATTTCCGGTGTAACGGCATCCAATGCTACATTATACACTTTGGCGGCAGTAGCGGCATGGATATCTATACCTTCTTTAAAGGCAGCAGTCATTTCCTTATCTTCACTGATGGCCGCAATAATGCGTAATTCTATCTGTGAGTAGTCGGCAGACAGCAGGATATATTCTTCGTTGCGCGGAATAAATGCTTTGCGTATTTCGCGCCCTCTGGCCGTACGTATCGGAATGTTTTGCAGGTTAGGATTGTTAGAACTTAACCTGCCGGTTACAGCTACGGCCTGATTATAGGAGGTGTGTACCCGGTTGGTCCGCTTATTCAGCAATAACGGCAACGCATCAACGTAAGTTGATTTCAGTTTGCTCAGTTCCCGGAAAATAAGGATATCTTCTACAATTTTATGTTTGGAAGAAAGCTTCTGTAGCACATCTTCGCCTGTAGCATATTGCCCGGTGCGCGTTTTCTTTGCTTTAGGGTCTAGTTGTAGCTTCTCAAACAGCACTTCGCCCAATTGCTTAGGTGATGCCAGTTTAAACCGGACGCCTGCCTGTTCGTATACACTTTCTTCCGCCCTTTTTATTTCTACTTCCAGTTCCCGGGAATAATCGGCTAGAGCGTGAACATCCAGTGCAATGCCCTCAAATTCCATATCGGTCAATACTTTCACCAGCGGGTTTTCTATCTCATAAAAAACCTTATCCACGGCTTTGGCGGGCAACATGGGAGCAAATTTTTCTTTTAGCTGCAGGGTAACGTCGGCGTCTTCGGAAGCATATTCTTTGATCTTCTCGATTTCCACATCCCGCATATTGCCTTGCCCTTTTCCTTTTTTGCCGATCAGTGATTCGATGGCTACCGGCTCATAGTTCAGGTATTGCGCGCTCAATACATCCATGCTGCGGCGGCCTTCCGGTTCTATCAGGTAATGCGCCAACATGGTATCGAATACGGTGCTGGTTACATCCATGCCGTACCATTTCAGGATCAGCATATCAAACTTAATATTCTGGCCTATCAGTACAAGGTTGTTGTGTTGAAACAGCGGCTGAAATTCGTGGATAATAGCGCGGGCGGCTGCCTGATCGGCTGGCATGGGGATATAAAAAGCTGCTCCCTGTTTAAAGGCAAAGCTCATACCCACTATTTCAGCTTCATTGGCATCTGTACCGGTAGTTTCTGTATCAAAGGCTACTTCATTTTGTTGCAGTAATTGCTGCAGCAAGGCGGCTCTTTTTTCTGGCGTGTCTATTAGGTCGTATTGATGTGGAGTATTATGAATATTTTTATCTGCCAACAGGATATTGGTGGTTTCAGTTGCCTCTGTGATAACGGTTACTTCTGTTGTAACCACAGTGCCAAAGAGGTCTGTTTGCACTACCCGGGGTTTATTGGCTTCGGGACTTGCACCGCCAAAGCTGTCTCCCAGTACCCTTTTACCGAGCGATTTAAATTCCAGCTCCGTAAAAATATCGGTCAGTTTATTTTTATCGCATTCTTTTATGCAGAAATCTTCTTCATGAAAGGTAACTGGTACGTCTGTAATGATGGTGGCCAGTTCTTTAGAAAGCAATGCATTTTCACGGCCCGCTTTAATCTTCTCTCCCATTTTACCGCCGATCTTGTCTGCATTTTCCAGCACATTTTCAAGGGAGTGGTACTGGGCCAGCAGTTTCATGGCTGTTTTTTCACCAATGCCGGCAATGCCCGGGATGTTATCTACTGCATCCCCCATCAGCCCCAGGATATCTATTACCTGGTGCACATCGTTGATCTGCCATTTAGCGCAAACCTCTTTAGGGCCCATGATTTCTTCTTTGCTGCCCATGTAAGGAGGTTTGTAGATAAACACATTATCTCTTACCAGTTGACCATAATCTTTATCCGGTGTTACCATGTACACGGTATATCCTGCATCGGCGGCCTCCCAGGCGAGGGTGCCTATTACGTCATCCGCTTCATAGCCGTCTAGCTCTACTACAGGAATGTTAAATCCTTCTATGATACGTTTAATATCCGGCAAGGCATCCAGCAGATCTTCAGGGGCGTCTTCACGGTTGGCTTTATAATCGGTATAAGTAGTATGACGTTCGGTTGGCGCATGCGTGTCGAATGCAACGGCCATATGAGTAGGTTTCTCTTTATTGAGGAGATCCAATAAGGTGGTGGTAAATCCAAACTGGGCATTGGTATTCTTTCCTGCACTGGTGATGCGGGGATTCCTGATCAGGGCGTAATAAGCCCTGTAAATCAGCGCCATAGCGTCCAGTAAAAATAATTTTTTTTCCATTGCTAAACCTACAAGATTTAATTTGAATCTGCAAAATTAAGATAGTACTGCCATATAAGTTGAGGGTGTAACTTTAGGGCTGAAAAAAAAGAAAGAATGAATAAAATCTATCATTTGTCTACCTGCGGCACCTGTAAGAAGGTACTGGAAGAAATACAAGCAAAGGAAAGGGGATTTGTTTTGCAGGATATCAAAAAGGAAAAAATTACCCCGGAGCAGTTAGACGAAATGCATGCCCTGGCAGGCAGCTATGAAGCGCTGTTTAGTCGCAGGTCCCAGCAATACCGCCCTATGGGGTTACATGAAAAAACGCTTACAGAAATGGATTACTGCAATCTGATTTTGCAAGAATATTCTTTTCTGAAACGCCCTGTAGTGATCACTGAAAACAGGATATATATTGGCAGTGATGCCCGGCAGGCTACCAGCTAGCTGTATGATTGGCGGCCGTGTTTGTAATAAAGAGAAAGCAGGTGTCAAATTTTGATACCTGCTTTCTCTTTATTTATTTAAGGCTTTGTACGAGTTGTTGTACTACCTGTTTGTATTGATTCATGTCTTGCTCGTGCTGGAAAGAGCGGAACGGGAAACGGGATGCTTCTTCCAGGGCAGTTTGTAAATTGAAACGTTCCTGGGGCAAGGAATAAAAATAGCCTTTTTCCATTAGGTCTTCTCCCAGGTATACCTGTTCAGATTGGCCGGGAGTAGGTATCAGGATGGCTTTTTTGTTCAGTTTGGCAAGATCCATCAAGGTAGTATAACCAGAGCGGCTTAGTACCATGTCGGAGGCCAGCATTGCTTCATTTAACTCGCCTGCGTTCAGGTGGTTAACCTGTGTAACGCGTTCGCTTACAGCAGTATGTTGCGGTGTGCCGGGTTTTCCACTTACAATCAGTGCGGTGACCGGTAAGGACTTTATCTGATCGAGGATCAGTTTTTCCAGGTTGGATCGTTGTGGTTCCGGGCCTGAAATGAGTACTAGCAGGTCATATTTTTTTACCGGGTTGGCTTTAGGCTCAAAGCGGCTCAGGCAACCAATGTAGGTAACGTGGGCAGGCAATTGGGCCGGATGCGCCAGTTCTCCGGAAAGATTGTTAGGGCCTGCAAAATCGGGTACCCAGCAAGCGCTATATTTGTTAATGAAATGATAATTGATCTTTTGCAAAGTGCGCTCAATCCATCCGCCGAAGGGCGTTTTGATAAGGAGCTGATGGGTAATGAAAACGGTAGGTATTGTTTTATGGTACAGGCCGAAACGGTTATCTGAAATAACTGCATCAATCTGATAATCAGCAACAATCTTTTTAAGCCAGCGTTGTTCGTAGCGGACAGCCCGGTATATTTTGGGGATCTGCTGAATAATTTTCAGGCCAAAAAACTGCCCTTTTTGTGCGTACTGAATACGGTATCCGGGAAGTGGAAATATGGTCAGTTGTGGGAATTCCTGTTGCAGTAAGGCTGCATGTTTGCCTTCTGCAGCAATAAACACCTGGCAACCTGCGTTAAGCATTTCATGAATCAACGGAATATCCCGTGTGGCATGTCCAAGGCCCCAATCGAGGGGTACTATGAGAATTTTCCGAGACTTAAGAATTGTGGACAAATAATTTAATATTTTTTACGAATTTAGCTTAAATTACAAAAGCGCATTGTTAAGAAAAAGTAAACTATTAAGAAAGGATTTTAATTAATAGATAAGTATATTAAACTGCAGTATGAAAAGTATAAAATGGATCGTGATTTTCTTTCTTTGTGGATGTATGGTAATGGAAGGGTGTAAGATTATTAAGAAGAACGATTGCGGCTGTCCCACCATGAACAAAAAAAGGATGCACTAGTACATTATTCTGTTTGACAACTATTGACGAATTCAACAACGACTGACAAGTGAACTAACAATTTTTACCTTATCTTTTTGAACTATCCTTGATGCCTGGCCAAACAATATTTCGGGGAACAATCAAATTTTTTTTCATGAAACCTGTAGATAGAGATTTATTAATCCTGCTACACGAGGATAGGTACACGGAGCAGCAGATTCAATCTGCGGTTAGGCAAATCAGCGAAATGCTTTCGTTGATTGAAACGATGGATTACCTCTGTGCAGTGATGGAGGTGATGGATTGTAACAGGAGCCGGATCACGAGCAAACGTTCCGTGCTGGAAAAAGCAATTTCACGTAAGTCGCATAAGCCTTTCGAATTTATTATTCACAAGAACTAGTAGCCTTACTTCTACAAGATTCCCGTTATAGCAACTTTACCCAGCTTGCTTAACTGTCTGGTTTTGCTTTTTTTTAAATTCTTGTTGTACGTTTGCCATCAAACAAACCCATTAGTGATGGCAGATTTTTCGCACTTGCAGGACTTCTTGCGTCCTGTTTCTAAAGCATTGTTAAACGACGACCAGGAGTATGATCCTTTTCAGATTGGTGGCGTGATAGATGTATATGAAGAAGAGCGGCAACCTGATATTGAAACTGCGGATATCATTTTACTAGGTGTGGGAGAAGAAAGGGGTTGTTTCTCCGGTAAAACCAATACCGGCGGACCAGACGCTATACGACGTGAATTTTATCGCTTATATAACTGGCATCGGGATATCCGCCTCGCGGATATTGGCAATCTGTTGCCCGGCGCTTTCCTGGCAGATGCTTATGCCGCTATGAAAACGGTGGTAGCGGAACTACTTGCCGCTAATAAAACAGTGCTTATCCTGGGAGGATCGCACGATCTTACCTATCCCCAATATAAGGCTTACGCTTCTCAACAACTGATTATTGAGGCTACTGTAGCCGACGCACTGATTGATTTGAAAGAAGATTCCCGTGTGCGGAGCGAACGGTTTTTAATGGATATGCTAACGGAACAGCCTAATTTCCTCCGGCATTATAACCATATAGGCTTTCAAAGTTATTTTGTGCACCCGCGCATGTTGGAAACGTTAGATAAGCTACGCTTCGACTGTTACCGCTTGGGACGTATCCGGGAAAATATGGAAGAAGCCGAACCTGTATTACGGCATACAGACTTATTTAGCCTGGATATTAACATCATCCGGCATACTGATGCTCCCGCCAACAAGCTTTCACCCAATGGATTCAGTGGAGAAGAAGCCTGCTCGCTGACCAGGTATGCGGGAATGAGCAGCCGTCTTTCTTCTTTTGGTATTTACGGCTATAGCCCGGAAAAAGATAAAGATCACCTTACGGCCAGGCAAATTGCCCAAATGATGTGGTATTTTATGGATGGCCGCGCGGTAAAGAATAGGGAAGCATTGTTAGACGACCGGGACGCTTTTTGGGAGTTTCATATCGCTTTTTCTGATATTGAAACGGTATTTCTGAAAAGTAAGAAAACCGGCCGTTGGTGGATGCAATTACCCGACCAGGAGTTTGTGCCATGCACTTATAATGATTATTTGATGGCTAGTAATAGCGAAATGCCAGAACGTTGGTTGCGCCATCAAGAAAGACTTTAACAAGCAAACCGGTTATTTTGAGGCAGGATCTTTTGCCCGCACAAAATAACCGGTTGATATATAATATAAACAGGATAAAGCCTTTAGTCCCTATATACTCAGCAATTTAGTAAGCCGTTCTTTCAGGAAAGCGGCTTTGTTGTCGGTGGATATCATGTCATCGTCCAGTCCTTCCATGGTCCGTTTATGTATTTTCTCTACTCTTTCGTCTATCTTTTTAAAATATTCTTCTTTCTTTTCTTCCCAAAACCCTTGTTCCAGTTGCAGTTGGCGCTGTTTATCCGGGGCCAGGTTTGCATACAGGCGTTGAAGGGCCAGGTTTAATAAACTGTCTAATTGCCGGTAGTAAATAACGGCGCAATCGTACGGATGTTGGCTATTGCCAAGACATAGTTGGTATCGGTTTGCCAGTGTATCCAAAGCTGATGGCGATGTTTGAGCATACGCGTTGGTGCACAGGAAAACCGCCAGTGTCAGGATCAGGTTTCTCATAGGCGCTGTGTGAGCGCGCAAATATATGAAATATAATATTTTAAATTATGATAATATTAGTTATCCTCTTTATCTCCGATGGAACCTGTACAAACATCTCCCTGTGGAAGACCGCTGAGCCATACTCTTAACGCCTCGGAGCGTTGGTGCGTAAGTTCGGAGAGATAGTTAGCACGGCACATTGGAAATACGGAGCCATAAGTTTTAGCAGCGGCAGGGAACATGGTTTTTACCTGAGCATCGCGGAATTGCACCCAAAGGCGTTGTGCTTCTTTCAGATTTTGGATAAACGGTTTATTGGCAGCATAATCCTTCAAAATACTTTGATAGATATCATTCAGCTTCTTATCGGCGTCTTTATACTCCTGTGCTGCCTGTTTGTTCATTTCTGCCTGTGATTGTGCATAAGTAGCCATATTGCCGGCTATCAGCATAAAAGAAATGATAAATGATTTCATGTAGCTTGGGTTTTAAGAATTTACATGCCTATAACATAATAGTTTTCTTTCACGAATGCTTGTAGCCCTCCAAAAATAAAAAAGCTTCCGTTAACGGAAGCTTTTTTAACTAATTTGATTTGGCTAGCCCTTAAATCACCACCAGTTCATAAAAATCTCCTGGTGTAAAATACTGTTTGGCCAATTGTTGTAATTCTTCTGCAGTAATAGTTTTGATTGTATTGATATTATTGTAGAAATAATTTTCATCCAGTTCATTCAGGATTAGGTTCTTCCAGCGTTGTATCAGTTGGAAGGCACCGTCCAGGTCGCCCAGGATGGAACCGATCATATAGTTACGTACCAGGTCTAATTCTTCCTGTGGCACGGGTTCTTGTTGCAACCGGAGCAGCTCTTTGTATATTTCATCGATGGTGGCTTCGCAAACATCCCTGCCAGCTTCTGTTTGTATATTGAGGGCGCTAGTTTGGCGGAAATTATACAACTGGGAGTAAATACCATAAGTATATCCTTTTTCTTCCCGGATATTGCTCATGAGCCGGGATCCGAAGTATCCGCCCAGAATAGTATTCAGTACCAACATCTTAGGGAAATCCGGGTGGTATCGGTTGGGAAAATGACGGGCTACCCGCACAGCGCCTTGTACGCCATTTTCATCGTTGAACATCCGGAATTTTTTCTCTTCTGCCGCTTGGATGGGCAGATCCAGTTTTATCAGGTGGGTATCACCATTCCATTGGGTACCGCCGAAATACTTATTCAGTAAAGGGAGCATATTGGCAGGCAGGTTGCCCGCTACAAATATTTTACAGTTGTTGTAGGTATAATGCTTTTTATAGAATGCCAGGAGGCCTTCTGTATGCAAGGCATCATACGCGGTCATGCTACTTACCCGGCCATAAGGGTGGAAATCACCAAACAGGTATTTGTCGATAAACCGGTTAGCCACGAAGTCGCATTTCAGCAGGTTTACAGCAAGTTTTTGTTTCTGGTTTTGCTTATACAGGCTTAATTCTTCTTCCGGAAATATAGGATCCTGAATAACCTCTTGCAATATGGGCAACAGCACTTCTGCGTGTTTGCTAAGACAGTGCAGTGTGTAGGTAGCGTTTTCGTGATACGTGTTACGGTTCAGATAAGCGCCGTAATAATCAACGTTTTCACTGATTTCCCGGGCAGTATGTTTCCCGGTACCATTTCTCATGAGAAAATTGGTAGCGGTGGCCTCCAGGGTTTCGCTTTCGTACCAGCTGCCGGCAGGAAATACCAGTTCCAGTTGTAAGGTTTCCTGCTCTTCTGATTTCATTACGTATACGGGGATGCCGTTGTCCAGTTGAAACTGTTCATATGGCTTTAGCTTTATATCAAAATCCACCGCATCTTTAATGGGAGGGGCAATAATTCTGTTCATCTTTTCTTATTTAGGCGGTAATGGTCATATCGCTAGTTTGCAGCGTAATAGTAAATGGTATTGGAGTTTTTTTCGTCGAAAAGCAATTTCGCTTCCGCATGTACATCTTCTACTGTTACTACTTCATAATTTTCGAATTCCCGGTTCATTAAAGCAGCGTCTCCGAGCAGTTCGTAAAAAGCCAGGTTATTGGCCCTGTTCAGTAAACTCATGTCTTCAAAGGCGAGGAGGCTTTCTACACGGTTTTTTACTTTTTGGAGTTCCCTGTTGGAGATGCCTTCCTGTTGCAGTTTCTCTAATTCCTGTTGAATGCCTTTTTCTGCATCCTTCATTTTCACGCCTTTTACCAGTTTACCTTCTATCGTCAGCAGTCCTGCATCCAGGCTGCCAAAATGGTAACATTCGATATTACTGAAAAGTTTTTTCTCTTTTACCAGTACCTGGTGCAAGCGGGAGGAGGTGCCTCCGCCCAGGATGTCGGAAATAAGGTCTGCTGTATAATACCGTTTGTCTGTACGGGCATACATGTGGTAGCATTTATATAACGCGTCCAAGGGTACGTTCGCTTTTACTTCCAGTTTATGGGCAGCTGTTTGCGGTGGTTCCACAGGCAATTGCCGGTGGTATTTTTCTCCGGAAGGAATGTCGCCAAACCATTTTTCGGCGAGGGCCTTCACTTGTTCTACAGTTACCTTGCCGCCTACAGAAAGAATAGCGTTCACCGGGCGGTAATATTTGAAGAAGAATGCTTTTACATCTTCCAGCTTTGCCTGTTCGATATGAGACAATTCTTTGCCAATGGTCATCCACCGGTAAGGATGGGTGGTATAGGCCAGTTCCCGCATTTTATGCCATACATCGCCATAAGGCTTGTTGATATAATGTTCTTTGAATTCTTCAGAGACTACTTTGCGTTGCACATCGAGGCTTTTTTCATCGAAGGCCAACGAGAGCATACGGTCGCTTTCCAGCCAGAAAGCGGTTTCAATGTTTTCTGCCGGTAACTGTATGTAGTAGTTGGTAAGGTCGCTGGTGGTATAAGCATTATTCTCTCCTCCTGCCATTTGCAGGGGCTCATCATAAGAGGGAATATTTATAGAGCCGCCGAACATCAGGTGTTCGAACAAATGGGCAAAACCTGTTTGTGCAGGGTTTTCATCCCTGGCTCCTACGTCATAAAGCACATTTACTACCGCCATAGGAGTAGTATGGTCTTCATGTACAATTACTCTCAATCCGTTTGCCAGCGTAAATTTATTATAATGGATCATATCTGTTTATTAGTCTCAATAAAGTAAAAATAGGAAAAAGCCATAAGCTTTTAGCTTTTTGGCAATTTCATTTGTGGTAGATGTAATGGAAAAGGCAGGAGCAGCAGTTGGCTACTCTACGTAGATCTCCTTTTTACTGTAATTGATGGTCAGGGTGAAGTCTTTCCAGATATCATAGCCAATGCTGCCGGCTATTTCTGTGAATACGCCCAGGTCGTCTATATCCTTGCTGTAACTAACAGGGGTATGGTGGATGTTGTGTCCTCCTACTTCCAGTACAGGGATGGAGCTATTAATGTAGTATAGCACCTTTACCATGTCCTGTACCCGGTCGGTATTAATAGTGGGTAATAGGGTGTTCAGTTTGTACTTATCCACATAAGGCCAGTTGAAAAGGATGCCATAATCGCCGCCGGTGGTGATGTGGTAGTGTCCTGCCAGTTTCCGGCCGTCTCCCAGTTGTATGGTGGCATCTATAACGGGGGTGGTAAAGTTTAATTGAAAGTGCAGCAATCGCCCGGTATTGCCAATAGGGGTTTTGCCGGGCTTATATAATATTAGCTGTTGGTGCTGGTGATCAATTTTTACGATGAAAGATTTCATGAGGGCAACCCCTATAATGCCGTCTATGGGCCCATTAATGCTGAGGTCTTCCAGGCATGCCTTTACGTAAGGCATGCGTTGCCCCTGAAGGTATAGTGCGTTGATGGTAGCCAGCGGGGTTTTTACTATAGTATTGTTAATACCGCTCATATAGGCATTTTCTGCACTTTTCAAATGTAGTTTGTTAGCGGTGCCGCTATGTAATACGGTGGTTTCCGCACCACTGTCGAAAATAAAATGCAGGGTATCTGTACTGCCAGAAGCCAGTACAGGTATGATCACATGTTTGTCAATTAATTGAAATGGTATTATTGCTACTGGTTTACTGTCGTTTGATGCTTCCGTTGATGATATGCTGCGTTGTGCATGGGCATACATAATGGTACTACATACAAACATGGTTACTGTCCATAAAAAGCGCCACATGATACAAATAACGTCAAAGTATGCTTTTTATTGGCAATCTTTTAACCAATACTTCTCCATTTCTTTGTACCAGGCATACTGCTTTACTGCCGATATTCTTTAATAATTCCCTGAATAACTGGATATTGGGCCCCAGGTTATTGTTGATACCCAGAATAATATCTCCTTTCTGGAAACCTGTTTTTTCGGCTGGGGAGCCTTGGATAATATCGGTTACTTCTACCCTTCCGTTGATCAGGTAAATGATCAGGCCTGTGTAGGAGTAGTCAAACAGGTCTTTGAAATGGGTATTAGGAAGCAGGTAGATTTCTTTTCTGGCGTAGTTGAGGGTGATATTAAATCTTCTTAGCAGGTCGTTGCCGATCATGCCTCCAAGGAACGGATAGGCGGTAACGTTACTTTTATCATCAAAAATGTAGGTGGGCACGTTCCGGAAATAATAATTGCCGATCCGGAGTTCAGGCACAGTGGTGAGCGACATGGTCATTCTTCCCCCCAGTCCCTGGGCTTCTGTTTGTATGATTTTTTTGGTGCGCTTCCGCCTTTTCCTGGCGAGCACGCTACTATCATTTACAAACTGAGAAGAGAGCAGCAGGCACATACCGGCGCCAGTATCGAAGTAATAGCGGTTGCTGATGGTTCTTATGTTATTTTTCACAGGGGCCACAATCAATGGTATTTGTGTTAGGGTAGGCCGTACGAGCTGTCCGCCTTTGGGGTAATCAAAATAGCCTTTTGTGTAGATGAGAATTTCTTCCGTATCATAGTCTACGGTAACAATATACCGTTTCAAGAGGCTATAGCCAATAATTCCATCTACTTGTATGCCATATACCTGGCTAATGAGCTGATAGTCGTTGATATGGAAATCCAGGCTGTCTACCGTAAGGCCGGGTAATTTAAGGGAATGGTTCCGGGTATAGGATACCGGTTTAGAGCTGCCTAACCCTTTGATAATTAGGTCGGAAGGTTCAATTTTCAAATTCAATTTCAAGCAGGTGGCAGTATCCAATGAAATGCCGGCACTACCCGTATCCAGAATAAATTGCAGGGTATCTGAATGGTTGCCAACCTGTGCTTGTAGTATTACTACGCCTCCATAGTATTGTTTAAAATGAAAACGGGTAATCAATACCGCATCGGAAGTACTGTCGGCATTTAATGTGGCGTTCCCGCTTTGGGCGTTGGCAGCCCCGGTTACTGCAAAGAGCAGCATAACGTGTAACAGAATCGGTTTGAGCATATTTGAGGGGGTCGAGGGATATATAATTATAAATTTAACATTAAAAACGAGTTTGTATAGAATATTTTTATTACAATTCTTTTATTACCTAAATACTACCTTTGTTAAAGTTATTCCGGGATAGAAATATAGTACATGGAACTTCAGGATTTATACAAAAAGGCACAGCAATTCGAATTTCTGACAGCAGAGGAAGGCGTTTACCTCTTCGAAAATGCCCCGCTGGCAGAATTGATGGAAATAGCCAATGAGTTACGCAAGCAACAGGTACCGCATGGAAAGGTGACCTGGCAAATAGACAGGAACGTGAATACAACCAATGTGTGCACGGCTAACTGTAAGTTTTGTAATTTTTACCGTATTCCAGGGCATAAAGAGGCCTATATTACACCTATTGAAGAGTATAAGCACAAAATTGATGAAACACTGCGTTATGGTGGCGATCAATTATTGCTGCAGGGTGGTCATCATCCGGAATTGGGGCTCAGCTTTTATACAAACCTATTCAGGGAGCTAAAAAAGTTGTACCCAACCCTGAGATTGCATACGCTCGGTCCCCCCGAAGTAGCACATATTACCAAACTGGAAAAAAGCACGCACATAGAAGTGCTCAGGGCGCTGCAGGAAGCTGGTATGGATAGTCTTCCGGGCGCTGGTGCAGAAATACTGAACGACCGCGTACGCCGTCTTATCTCCAAAGGAAAATGTGGGGCACAGGAATGGCTTGATGTAATGCGTGCAGCACATCAGCTTAATATTGCCTCTTCCGCCACAATGATGTTTGGTCACGTAGAAACAATACTGGAGCGATTTGAACACCTGGTAGACATCCGTCAGGTTCAGAGCGAAAAACCAGAAGGGCACTATGGTTTCACCGCTTTTATCCCCTGGACGTTCCAGGATGTGGATACTTTGCTCGCCAGGATTCGTGGGGTGCATAACATGACCACCGCCGAAGAATATATCCGTATGATTGCATTGAGTCGTATTATGCTGCCCAATATTAAAAATATCCAGGCATCCTGGCTCACTGTAGGTAAGCAGGTTGCACAGCTTTGTTTGCATGCAGGTGCTAACGATTTCGGCTCTATTATGATAGAGGAAAATGTAGTGAGTGCTGCCGGCGCTCCGCACCGTTTCACGTACAAATCTATGCAAGAAGCGATCCGGGAAGCAGGTTTTGAACCACAGTTACGCACACAGCTTTATACTTTCAGGGAGCTGCCAGCCAGCATTGAAGAACAAGTGATTAATTACTAGCTTTTTTATACTTATTTAGGGAGGATATATCAGCTATGATATATCCTCTTTTCATTTTTACAGGTTACCGTTCCTTTCGCTAACCGCCTCATTAGCAAATATTTAACAAGTCCGAAAGAATTGTTAAAACTGGCTTTTTCATGTTACAAATTCGCTCTTCATACGTCTATATAAATAGAAACTAATCAAATTAAAGGAGGGAATATGAAAAAGCTTGGTCTCATCATAGTAGGATTGGTAATCATAGCCATGGCAGCTTGTACTAGCACTAAAGTTACGTCTTCATGGCGGGCAAACGGTGCTCAGCAGCTGCAAAAAGGTAATAAAATAATGGTGTTGGCTTTGGTACCTCAAAAAGACCGTACGCTGCGCGGCCAGATGGAAAATTATACTGTATCAGAACTGAGGAAAAAGGGATACAACGCCGTATCTGCTCTGCAAACATACGGACCTCAGGAATTTGGGAAAATGGGTGAAAAACAAGTGCTGCAACAATTGCAGGGAAGTGATGTGAGTCAGATCATGACTATTGTAATGATAGATAAAGGACGGGAAAAAACTTTTGTTCCCAACTACGGACCTTATGGTTACTATGGCTTCTGGCCTTATTATTCCATGTGGTATACTCAATGGTATAGTCCTGGCCCAGGTTACATTACCTACAATACCAAATACCAATGGGAGGGTAATTTGTACGACCTGAGAAGTGGACAGTTACTATATTCTGTACAATCACAATCATTTGATCCACCAACTACAGAAAGAATGGCAGTATTATATGCCCAGAAAGTGGTAAAAGATATGGCCAAACAACAATTGCTGGTGAAACGATAAATTATAAAAGTAAAGTTAAGCATAAAGAAAGTTAAGGATAAAGTTAAGCGGTAAATAGTGTTCAGAGATCTGGTTACCTGATTCCGGAAGAAGCTGCCCGGAAATAAGGTAACCGGATCTCTGTTTTATCTTGGGTTGGTTTTATCATCAAATCGGTGTAAGTTTAACCCCCTTTAAATCCAGCTATGTTCGAAGTAACCGTTAATGAGAATATATACCTGCGCCAACTACAAGTGCAGGATGCTCCACAGGTATATAAACAACTGGATGTATCAAGAAAGAGTCTCCGTAAGTTTTTACCTTGGGTAGACTATAACACCAATGAAGAACATTCCCTCCGGTTTATACAATTAATGCTCCGCAAGGCAGAAGAACAAGATGCAATTGCATTGGGTGTATGGTACCAGCAACAGTTTTGTGGTGTTATAGACCTGCATGATTGGGATCACCAGTTACAGAAAGCTGAAATCGGTTATTGGCTTGGAGAAGCCTTTCAGCGGAAAGGCATTGCCACCGAAGCCTGCAAAGGGTTGATTTCTTTTGCGTTTAAAAAATTGCACCTGAATAAAATAGAAATCCACTTTGTATTGCAGAATGAACGCAGTGGGCAGATACCGATCAAATTAGGATTTATCAAAGAAGGGATACTGCGCCACAGCGCTAAACTCCATGGACAATATGTGGATATGGTGATTATGGGTATGTTGCGGCAAGACTGGAAGTTTTAGTGCTGCAAACCTTTACGTACCCGGCTATGCTTTTTACCATAAAATTCATAGATCAGCATACCTATTGCCATCCATACAATCAGCCGTAACCAGGTGTCCCAAGGCAAGAACACCATCATTAACAGGCAGGTAAGGATGCCCATAATGGGTACAAATGGTACCCAAGGTGTACGGAATGCGCGTGGCGCATCCGGCATGGAATAGCGCATGATCCATACACCGGCGCATACAATAACAAAGGCCAGCAAGGTACCGATGCTGGTCATTTCTCCTACTACCCTGATAGGTACCAATGCTGCAAATAAGCTTACAAAAATGCAAAAGAGGATATTCGATTTCCATGGTGTACGGTAACGGGGATGTACATCAGAAAAGAGCTTGGGCAGCAAGCCATCTTTCGACATGGAGTAGAATACACGGGATTGGCCCCAGAGGTCTACCAGGATCACGGAAGTATAACCTACAATAATAGCCAGTATGATCATTTGTCCCAGCCATTTATAGGGCGTATGTGCAATAGCGATGGCTACTGGTGCAGCGCTATTCTTAAATGCCGTATAAGGAGCCAGTCCGGTGAGCACATATGCAAAAAGGATGAACAATATGGTACATACTATCAGGGAGCCTAAGATGCCGATGGGCATATTACGCCGGGGATTTTTAGTTTCCTGGGCAGCAGTGCTTACAATGTCGAAGCCCAGGTATACGAAGAAGATAACCCCTGCCCCTCTCAGAATGCCGGATACGCCATATTCACCGAAAACGCCTGTATTGGCTGGTATATAGGGTGTGAGGTTAGCCGGTTGTACATATTTCCAGCCCAGGGCTATAAAAACGAGTACTACGCCCACTTTCAGGGATACGACCACAGCGTTCCAAATTGCAGAGCCTTTGGTACCCCGCATCAGTATCACCGACATGAGTATAATGATAAGGGCAGCTGGTAGATTAAAATAGCCATGGGTTACTATGCCATTGGCAAGGGTAATAGTTTCGAAAGGTGAATGAGCAAATTGTGCAGGTACGTATATTTTGTATCCGGCAAGAAATTCTATCAGGTAATTAGACCAGCTGATGGCTACCGTAGCGGCACCTACAGAAAATTCCAGTACCAGGTCCCACCCGATAATCCAGGCAAGCCGTTCTCCCATTGTGGTGTAGGCGTAAGTATAGGCGCTGCCGGCTACTGGTATCATGGCAGCAAATTCGGCATAACAGAGGCCGGCAAAAGCGCATCCTATCCCGGCTATGATAAAGGAAAGAGTAATAGCCGGACCTGCATTATTGCCTGCTGCCGGTCCGGTTAAAGAAAATAAACCTGCGCCAATAATTACTCCCAGTCCTAGCATTAACAGTTGAAAACCGCTCAGTGTACGTTTGAGGGTATGTTTGTTTTCGCTGGCCGATTCTTCTAGCAACCAGGCTAAAGGCTTCTTATAGTATTGCTTCATGTTTTTATCCTACTGATTTTGTAGACTATCCGGCAAAAATAGGATAAAAACGGTTATGCAATGTCACAAATTCCGATAGCTTGTTTAAGAGAGGCGATTGGGTTGGGATGGGCTGGCACAAACTCTTGCGCCACATGGCCTGTGAAGCCGGTATCATAAATAGCTTTCATGATAGCCGGGTAATAAAGTTCCTGGGTGTCGTCGATTTCGTGCCGGCCGGGTACTCCACCGGTATGGTAGTGCGCAATATACTGCTGGTGGTCGCGGATGTTGCGGATGATATCTCCTTCCATAATCTGCATATGGTAAATATCGTAGAGGAGTTTAAAATTAGGAGAGCCCACAGATTTACACAATTCCACGCCCCAGGCGGTATGGTCGCATTGATAGTCAGGGTGATTGACTTTACTATTCAATAATTCCATGACGAGGTTCACTTTTTTCTTTTCAGCGTAACCAATAATGCGTTGTAACCCCTTGGTACAGTTTGCGATGCCTTGTTCATCGCTGAGGCCATTACGGTTACCAGAGAAACAGATCAGGTTGGAGAAACCGGCTTTGGCCGTTTCGTCGATGTAGTGCCTGAAATACTCTTCCAGTTTATCGTGGTGTGCCACATTGTTAAAGCCTTTGGTGATCCCCCATTCAGGGCCGTTGCTAGACACCATGGCAGTCATCATGCCGTGTTTTTGCAGGATGTTGAAATCTTTCGGATCTACCAGGTCAATAGAAGTAAGCCCTATTTCTTTAGCGGCCTTACAGAGGTCGTTTAGTGGCATATTATAGCACCAGGCGCATACAGAGTGGTTGATCTTGCCTTTCAATTTCTCATCTACTGTTTTTTCGTGGGCGGATACCCTGTTGGAAAGAGAGGTGAATGCGGAGGTGGATAAAGCCACGGTTGCAACTTTTTTGATCATATCGCGGCGCGAATTTTCCTGAGGCATAATTGGATTGCTTTAAAATATCAATGTAATGGAAATTATGTTTACTTACAAACGTAGTGGCCTTTTTGGGGTGAAATGTGTAGCTGGGATGGATTTTCATTTTTTGACAGCACTACCTGCTATTATACCGCATTATTATGGTAAATTGTGATTGATTTTATAAATTGGTAAGTAATTTGTTTTATGCATTGAAAAGAGGAGGTTGAAATGGAAAAAAAATATACCCCCAGTTTGTGGATCTGTATTTTGATGGACCTGATAGGCTGTGCGAGTTATGCAGTACCTGTATTAGGGGATGTCAGCGACTTTATATGGGCCCCAATTTCTGCTTTTGTTTTCTACCGTATGTTTGGCGGTACCCTTGGCACCTTTGGCAGCGTATTTAACTTCATGGAAGAATTATTCCCCGGCACAGATATTATTCCCACATTTACCCTTGCCTGGGTATTAAAACGCGTTTTGGCAGGCAGAAGGATGGCCAGTAAGGAAAGCGTTTCTTTCAAATGAATGGGTAACACTGGTAGAAAATAAAAAAGCTGTATCAAACGATACAGCTTTTTTATTTTCTACCAGTGAGCGTTAAAATCTTCCCTGACGGAATCCGCCGCCACTACCTCCACCGCCTCTGCCACCCGGAAAGCCCATTCTATTGCCGCCACGATCGCCGCGGTTGTTGGTATTTCCGAATTTATTGAGGAAATAAGTGAAGCTGATCATAAAATATTGTTGTAATACATTACTCTGGGTATCCTGTATATAGTTATCAGAAACGGTGCGGGATACGCTTACATACTGTCTCAGCAGATCGAAGCCTTGTAGTTTGATTAAACCTTGTTTCTTAGGGAATACGTACTTAGCAACATTAGCATTCCACATTGTAGAGGTGAGGTTGTAGCCTGCGGTACGACCCCGGCTCATGGTACAGGTAATATCGCTGCCTATCATGAAGCCCAGAGGTAGATTAATATTGAAGTTTGTATTCAGGTTGTAGTCAAAATACCGGGTATCTTTCTGACTGCTGTTCTGCGACGATTGTGTATAGTCGGTAGCGTTGTAGTTTACACTGCCGCCCAACGATAGGTCCAGTAACTCTTTGTAGGTATAGTTTACAGCTGCCGACTGCGCCAGCTGCAGGGTATTGGTATTACTGGTTAAACCGTTGCTTACTATTACATCGCGGGTGTAACCGATAGTGGTACCAGCGTTCAGATTTTGTCCTGGTGTTTTGGACAGCGGGATGGAATTGTACAGCATACCTTGTACGTTGAAGGCGCCATTTACGTTTACCGGCTTTACCGTTTGCTTACCGGTTTGCGGGTCCAGCCAGGTGGCGTTCACAATTTTATTCATGGTAAACCCACCGTTTACGGACGCAAACATACCGCGGAAGGTAATGTTGTTGAACTGATTGAAATTAATGTTCAACTTATTGTTGAAAGATGGTTTCAAATCAGGATTACCGAGTTGTATATACAACGGATTGCTGTTATCCGGTACCGGCGCCAATTGCTGTACGGAAGGTTGCTGAGTGCTTCCGTTGTAGTTAATGCGCAACCGCTTGTTTTTGGCAAACATGTAATTAAATGTTGCCTGTGGTGAAAGATTAATAGTATGCTGGCGGATAAGGCTATCCCTGCCGGTAAGGTAGGAATGGGTATTATTATCCAGGTTATTAAAGTGTACGTTTAATCCTACAGAGTAATCATACTTTAGCTTATCAGTACGGAAGGCCAATCCAGTTTGCTGGTTCAGCGTTTTATTGGTAAAGCTGTTGCTCAGGGAGTCGTTCATGATATTGTAGCTTCCCTTGGCATCATCGTAATCGAAAGTATACTTATCGCTGGTGCTGTTATAGGCGGTAAAGCCATAATTAGCCACCAGGTAATGTCCGGTCCATAACGGTTCTGTGTACGTTAAGGTAGCCCCTGCGTTCCGGCTGTCGGTATGGATAGAATTACGTTGGTTATAAGTATACAGGCTATCCGGATCAAAATAGTTGATCATGGATTTTACGATGTTTTCCTGCTGATTGCTGCTGTTGTTATAAGTAAGATTGAGGCTTAAGGTGCGGCCTAATGTTTTAAATTTCTTACGGAACAACAGGTTGCCGCCTATGTTCTGATTTGTGCCTTGCCCATCGTTGTAGATGGAGCCTTTATTGATGGTATCTCTCGCGTTATTAAGAGATATGTTATTTGTGATCGTATAGCTATTGCCGTTAGTAAGCGAAACGCTGGGTGTAAAAACCATAGACGTAAACGAATCTATAGTGTATTCCATACGCAAGGAGAAACGATTGTTGCTATTGTCTGTCTGTGAGCTGGAAACGGTATTATCGTAGTTGGTCAGCGAATTTTTGAGCGAATCTACTGTGAATGTTTGGCGGGCGCTTTTCTGTTCAACATCGTTTTTGGTGTTGTTAAAGAAGTAGCTGCCATAAATGACGAGATTTTTGCTAAAATCCTGGTTGAAATTGAGGCCGGCGTTCCAGTTACGGGTAATACCCGGATTGTTGCTGTTACCCAGGCTTTGTTGCGTCATCATTCCGCCTCCGCCTCCACCTCCGCGGCCTCCCCTATTTCCACCTCCACCTCCGCCTCCGGCAGAGCTGAAGCTCATCTGGTCTTGTTGGGTGTAGCCCATATTGTTGACGTTGTTGCCGCCGGCCAGCATTGATACTTGTTGGTTATCGCGGAAGCGGTTGAGGCTCATGGAAATACCAAATCTATCGTCTGTACCATATCCGGCAGTAGCGCGGCCGAACATACCTTTTTTCTTATCTTTCTTGATCGTAATATTAATAGCTTTTTCAGTCTGACCATCGTCTATTCCGGTGAATTGGGCCTGGTCAGATTTTTTATCAATCAACTGTACTTTATCAATGATATTGGCTGGTAGGTTTTTGGTGGCGAGTTTGGGGTCGTTGCTAAAGAACGGTTTGCCGTCTACCAATACTTTGGTAACGGTTTGTCCTTGTGCGGTAATATTGCCGTCTTTATCTACGGTTACGCCAGGTAGTTTTTTCAGCAGGTCTTCCACTACTGCGTTTTCCCTTGTTTTGAAGGCATCCGCGGTGAATTCGAGTGTGTCTTTTTTAACCACGATAGGTGGTTTTTCTTCAAGAATTTCTACAGCATTCAGGTTTACTCCTTTATGTTCCATGGCGATGTTGCCAAGTGCGAGTTGTTTCTTATCCTCGCCGATTTGCAGCAGTTTGTTGACGGTTTTATAGCCAAGAAAGCTGATATACAAGCGATAAGCTCCATCAGAGATGTTGGTGAGCTCAAAATTACCTTTATCGTCTGTTAAGGTACTGGTGGCAACGGAGGAATCTTTTGCATTAAGCAGCACTACCGTAGCTGCCGGCAGGGCTTCTTTAGTTGTTTGGTCTGTCAGCTGGCCTTTAATCTTTCCTTGTTGCGACTGAGCCTGGGCATGTAACATGCCCAAACTCAGCAGCAGCGCAAGCTGTATAAATAGTTTCATAAATAAAATTAACAGGAAAGGAGGAAGTTAGGATGAAATTTGCATTTATTGTTGCCGTGCACGTAATTTCTCCATTTCTTCTCTCATGATCTCTCTCATTTTTTCCTGGCTTACTTTTTCAGCACCGGCAGGAAGACTGAGATCTGTATCTGTAATAGGTTTCAGGTTTACGCTTTTCGCAATGAAAGAGCGTTTGCTACCTTCTGCAGACAATACTACAGCGTTGTTTTCGGGTAGTAATCCATTTATCGGAGCGAAGCTAAAAGGCAGTTCTGTAGTGTACCAAACAGTGTAGGTATCGTCCTTTAACTGGATAGTTGCCTTTTTACAGTTGTAGCCGGCTATTTTCTTTGTTTTGTCGGCCGACTTGCTATTATCGGTGAAGATGTAGTCTTCCTCTGTGTAATAGGTTTTCTTATCATCTCCGAAGGTGGTAAATACCTGTTCATATTTTTTATTAGCCAGGTCTACGTACTGGGCATTGTTGCCACGGCCGCCAAATCCGCCAAATCTTCCGCCGCCAGGTCTTCCACCTCCCCTGTTGTCGCCTTGTTGGTTACCTCCGTTTGCTCTTCCACGGCCACCGCCAAAGTCGGGGCGCTCGGTGGTAAGTTTTCCGACATTATTGCTAAACGTAAAGGTTTGATTGAATGTGATTACATCGGGGATTTGAGGCGCGTTATCGTCGCTGCCACGCTGGAAACCGCGCATACGTTCTGGATCGGTTTTAGCGGTTACTTCGTATTCGATAGTGCCTGATTGTTGGGCAAATACCGGCACGGAAGCGGAAATCAGTGTGCCTGCTGCTAATAATAAGCGGATAGTTTTATTCATACCTGTTGTTTTGTTAGCACAAAAGTCCTGCTTCGGCTTCATTTTTTGGGTTAAAAAGCTTTATTTACTGTTATTTACTGTTAAGGCCTGTCTGCAAGCGTTAATCTTCCTTATTTATTGTTAATTACTGTTAAGGGATTAGCAGGTATTAGAGCGGGAATAGATAGTTTTGTAAGGAAGCTTAAAATCTTTCATGCGACAAAGAATCCGAAATATCCTCATTCTCATGTCTGTCTGTATACTGGGCATATTTCTGTTCCAGGGGTACTGGCTGTACAATTCCTATAAACTCAGGGAGGAGCAATTCAATAAGGAGATCAATGAATCCTTAAGGATGGCCGTTTTCAACAAACAGTTCTCTGATGTGCGCCGGTATATCCGCTATTTCGGCAAGGATAAGGATTCGTTGAAATCACCGATGAAAGGGTTGGCCAACCAACTGGAGGAAATCGGTATCCCTAAAGGAAAGCATTTCAGGGGAGGACAACGGGAACACGACTTTTATCCCGGACCTCCGCCACCAGAAGCCCTCCATGGCGATTCGCCAGCCCGTATTTATGCGGATACACTGGCCCGGCAAATTTCAGAGTTCCTCATTACCAGTAACTTACACAACGATAGCGCCAACCTGATCAAGTTAGACTCTGTATTTAAAGTGGAATTAGCTAACCGGCAGATTGCCACTCCTTACGAGCTGGATACTTTCCACATCAATTACAGCGGCTTTGAAAGGGAAACATTCAGAGACAGTATCCGCCGGAGAGAACCGCGACAAACGTCAAAAATACCTTTTAACCCGGCCAGCAATCTTTTTGTACAGGCCACCTTCGATTCCCCTCTCCAGTTTATACTACAGAAGATGATCTGGACTTTACTTAGCTCCGTGTTGTTGTTGTTGCTCACCACGCTCTGCTTCATCTACATGCTGAGAACTATTCTCAAGCAAAAGAAGCTCTCAGAAGTTAAGAACGATTTTATCAATAACATGACGCATGAGCTGAAAACGCCTATATCTACCGTATCCGCTGCAGTGGAGGCATTACAGAACTTTAATGCGCTGAGCGACCAACGGAAAACGCAAACTTATCTGGACATATCCAAAAATGAACTGCAACGTTTATCGGACCTGGTGGAAAAAGTATTACATATTGCCGCAGAGGAAAAAGAAGATATTGAGCTTTTTAGGGAAGAAACTGATTTGAATGAAGTGATCGATAATATCCTCTCCAACCACCAATTAAAAGAGGGAAAACAGTTGCAAGTGCGCTATGATAATAATCTGGCCGGCAAACTGGCTTATGTGGATAAAACCCACTTGTCTAATGCCATCAATAACCTGGTGGATAATGCCATTAAGTATTCCGGCGACCAGGTGCAATTATACCTGCAAACCAGCCTGAATAATGGGGTGTTAAAGATTAAAGTGAAAGATAACGGCATTGGTATTCCCAAGGTATATCAGAGTAGTATTTTTGATAAATTCTTCCGGGTACCTACCGGTAACCTGCACAAGGTAAAGGGATTTGGTCTCGGATTAAGCTATGTGCAGAAAATAGTGGAAATGCACGGCGGCACCATACAAGTACACAGCGAGCCGGATAAAGGAAGTGAGTTTACCATTATTATTCCATCTGCTTAGCAATAAATTAAATAACTATTATGGCAAAAGTATTACTGATAGAAGATGAAGTACAGTTGGGACAGATTGTAAAAGACAGTCTTGAAATGAGGGGGTTCGAAATGTTGTATGCAGCTGATGGCAAGGAAGGGTTGCGCTTATACCAGCAAGAACACCCGGATGTGGTGGTATTGGATATTATGATGCCTAACCTGGATGGTTTTTCAGTGACCGCCGAAATCCGTAAGCAGGATAAACTTACCCCGATCATTTTCCTGACCGCCAAGTCCCAAACTGTAGATGTAGTGAAAGGATTTGAGTTGGGAGGAAATGATTACCTGAAGAAGCCTTTCAGTATGGATGAGTTGATTGTGCGTATTACCGCTTTGCTCAAGCGTTTTGGGGACACGCCTGCAGCGAAGGAAATAGAAGAAGGTGCTGTTTCTATTGGGCAGTATGTGTTTAATTACACGAAACAAACACTCGCCCGCAATAATATCACTGAGTTCCTATCGCACCGGGAAGCAGCCATTCTGCGCCGGTTATACGATAACAAGAATGAAGTAATGGAACGCAAGACCGTACTAATGGATCTTTGGGGAGATGATAACTTCTTTAATGCCCGGAGTATGGATGTATTCATTACCAAGCTTCGCAGGTACCTGAAAGACGATTCCCGGGTGCAGATCGTGAATATCCGTGGAGTGGGCTATAAATTGATCTTCTAGTACAGCTGATACCGGGGGCTATTGCCCTTTCCTGCCAGAGATCACTGATTTCAATGTTAAACGACGTTTCATATAAGTACTGTAAAGGTGTACATTCCCTGGGAATAATGTTGCCCCGATCTTAACCTATAGTGTTTACTATCGAGCGATTTGCATACGGCCTGCCATTATTGGTTACTTCATAGGCGTAGGATCAGTAGCATAATTAATTGAGTTTTTCGTGGTTACCAGTTATTTGCTTAATGGCAGTATCCTCTACAAAGGATTGACTAGCAATGGAGAAATGGTGCATGAAGTGGAAATCTGCGCCTGTATTAATCTATCAAAATATACATTATTTCCCTTAAATAAGTGAAGGGTTTAAACACAGCAGTTTATTCCTAAACGCTTATCTTTGTTCTTTATGGAACAGTTAGTACAGCAAATAGCAGCCTACAAGGAAGAAATAGCGGCATTTACGCCTGCAGGAGCGGCGGATCTGGAACAGTACCGCATTAAATTTTTGGGTACAAAAGGTATCGTGAAAGCCCTTTTCGGGGAAATGAAGCAGGTACCGAACGACCGCAAGAAAGAATTCGGCCAGATCTTAAACGAATTTAAACAACTTGCGGAATCCCGCTACGAGCAATTCAGTGATTTGAAAGATGCTAGTGGCGCAGATGCTGCTGATACCGACTATACCTTGCCAGCGGCTCCTCACCGATTAGGTACCCGTCATCCTATCAGCCTGGTGCGAAATAAAATCATCCGCATTTTTGAGCGCCTGGGCTTTACTATCGCGGAAGGTCCGGAAATAGAAGATGACTGGCATAACTTCACAGCGTTGAACCTTCCGGAAAACCATCCTGCCCGCGATATGCAGGATACTTTCTTTATCAGTAAGAACCCTGATTGGTTACTGCGTACACAAACGTCTTCTGCCCAGGTAAGGGTAATGGAAGAGGGTAAGTTACCCATCCGCATTATCAGCCCGGGAAGAGTATACCGTAATGAAACTATTTCTGCCCGTGCCCACTGTTTTTTTCATCAGGTGGAAGGGTTATATATAGATGAAAATGTGTCTTTTGCAGACCTCAAGCAAACGTTATATCACTTTGTAAAAGAGATGTTTGGAGAAAATACGGGTATCCGTTTCCGCCCTTCGTACTTCCCTTTTACAGAGCCCAGCGCAGAAATGGACATTGTATGTTTTATCTGCGGGGGTACAGGATGTTCTGTTTGCAAACATACCGGTTGGGTAGAAATTTTAGGTTGTGGTATGGTGCATCCCAAGGTGCTGGCCAATTGCGGTATAGACCCTGAAAAATATACTGGCTTTGCTTTTGGTATGGGTATAGAACGTATTACCATGCTGAAATACCAAATCAAGGACCTGCGGTTGTTCTCTGAAAACGATACCCGCTTCCTGGAACAGTTTGAGGGCGCCGTTTAGCTAACCGAAAGTGTTTTAGCCAAAAGATAAAATAACAAAATGGTGATTGAGTCTATTGCCGTATGCGGTGCTGGTACAATGGGCGCCGGCATTGCCCAGATTGCAGCTTACAGCGGATATCGCACTACCTTGTTTGATATCCGTCCGGATGGGCTGGAAAGGGCTAAAGCACAAATTGAGAAAAGCCTTACCGGCGCTGTAGAAAAAGGTAAACTGGCCGTAGCAGACAAAGAAAGCATCCTGCAGCGGATCAGTTTCACCGCTGCTATCAACGACTGTAAGGCCGATCTGATTATAGAAGCAATAGTAGAAAACTTGTCTGCTAAAACCAGCTTGTTTAATCAACTGGCAGAGATCAATACTGCTAAAACCATTTTTGCCACCAATACTTCTTCCCTTTCTGTTTCCACCATTGCCGCTGCAGTTACTGTACACCCGTCGAGGGTAGCAGGAATGCATTTTTTTAATCCAGCCCACCTGATGAAGCTGGTGGAAGTGGTGAGTGGTCGTGAAACGTCGCCGGAAGTGGCAGATGTCCTCTATGCGGTAGCAATGAGGATGGGCAAGGTGCCGGTGCGGGTGAAAGATGCGCCGGGTTTTATTGTAAACCGGGTTGCGCGTCTTTATTACCTGGAAGCCATGCATCTGGCTGCTGAGCATGTAGCCGATTTTAGTGCTATCGACCAGCTCCTGGAGAGTGTTGGCTTTAAAATGGGGCCCTTTGCCTTGATGGACCTGATAGGCAACGATGTAAACCTTGCTGTTACCCAATCGCTATATGATGCGTTTAATCATGCGCCCCGCTTTAAACCCAATACGTTACAGGAACAACGGGTAAAAGAAGGAAAGCTGGGACGTAAAACAGGATTGGGTTTTTACAAGTATGAACAACAATAGTTTCAGTAAAAGAATTTAGTCTTCATGATATTAGTAACCGGCGGTACAGGTTTTTTAGGTAGTTATTTAATTCGGGCATTGGTTGCTGCAGGGAAACCTGTAAGGGCCTTATACCGTCAACAACCTGCCCCACAGTTGCAGGATATTATGGATAAGATAGAGTGGGTGCCAGGCGACATATTGGATGTATGCGCTCTGGAAGATGCAATGGCCGGTGTTACCCAGGTGTATCACTGTGCCGCAGTGGTGTCTTTTCAGGCAAATGCTAAAGACCGCCTAATGAAGATCAATGTAGAAGGTACTGCCAATGTTGTGAATATGGCTCTTGACGCTGGTGTAGACAAGCTGCTTTATGTGAGCTCCGTAGCTGCTATTGGCAGGGCAAAAGAGGGCGCTGTTATTGATGAAACCGCTGAATGGGAAGACAGCCCGAATAACTCCCGTTACAGCGTTAGTAAATTCCAGGGAGAAATGGAAGTATGGAGAGGTATCGCCGAAGGGCTCGATGCAGTGATTGTAAACCCTTCCATTATTCTCGGTGCAGGTTTTTGGGACCATGGTTCCAGCGCCATACTAAAAAATGCCTGGAAAGAATTTCCTTATTACACAAAGGGAGTAAATGGCTTTGTAGATGTAGAAGATGTAGTGGAAGCGATGATCCGGTTAATGGACGGTAATATCGCAGGCGAGCGCTTTATTTTATCTGCCAACAATTGGGACTATCAGCAGCTGTTTACTACTATGGCCAGAGAATTAGGTAAAAAGCCACCGCATATTGCCGTAAAACCCTGGATGGCAGAGGTAGTATGGCGGGTAGAGAAGATAAAAGGAATGCTCTCTGGTAAGCATCCACTAGTAACCAAGGAAACTGCCCGTACAGCTCAAATGAAAATATACTATGAAAATAAAAAAGTATTGAATGCGCTGCCGGGATTCCATTTCCAGCCGCTGGAAAAGACCATCAGGCGTATTGCTGCTGCTTACCTGCAGGAGCGTGGATAATCATAAACACGTTATACAACATTAGTTTTCCGCCTTATCATAAAAGGGCCGCTATCGCCGCCGCCAGGGTTTTAGCCAGTTCGGTCCCTATTTCTTTGCTTACCCAGGCCCGGGGCGTGTTGCCCGGGATAACTGCTGCCACGGGTTGCCTGCGGTACTGAAATTCGTAACATACATTTTCATAAGAATTAACCTTACCAAAATGGTTATGTGCAGTAATGCGTATATCTGTACCGGCAGACCTTAGTACGCCGACAGGTTTGTTTTCGTTCAGTTCCAGATAGTGAGACGGTTTAAGAATCATTTCCCAGCGATTTAAAGGCTCATTTTTAGTGCCATTGATCAGGGTGTAGTGAAGTGTTGTGTTTCCGGGTAATCCGCTTAAATAAGGCGGTAAATCACGGTTAGAGAAGGCAATTGCGTTGGTGGTCATGGTTTGTACCAGTAGGTGTTCCCCATTTCCGGTCAAATAAAAGTTAAATGCATCTTTAGGGTCTTTGATGAAAGTGGTTTCGGCCAGGCCATTTTTTCTGGAGGAGGTGGTATATAAACCCAGGGAGAGGGTTTTTGCGGTTAGCCAGCCGTCTTTTATTTTAATGCTCCATTCCTGTTCATTTGTATACAGGGAAGATGTGGTTTGAGATTTTTTAGCAGTACTGCAACTCCAAAGCAGTAAAGAGAGGAAAACAGCGAATAAATACTTCATAAACGGAGCATTGGGCAGGAACCCAGACCGGGTTCCTGCTATCTGAAAATTACTTTGTTTCTTTAAGCATTTCCCATATTTCCGGAATGCGTTTGATCCAGGCGAGTTCTCTTCTTTTGGCTTTGGCATCTTCTGCAGGATAGCCGAAGTATACCTTGCCGCCTTCCAGGGAAGACGGTACGCCACTTTGTGCAAGTACAACAGCGCCTTTACCGATGGTAAGATCTTTATTAACACCTACTTGTCCCCAGAGGATAACGTTGTCTTCAATCTTCGCTTTACCGGCAATACCTACCTGTGCAGCAATCAGCACATTTCTGCCTACCACGGTGCCATGTCCGATGTGGATCATATTATCCAGTTTGGTACCACGTCCTATGATTGTATCGCCGCTTACACCCTTATCGATGGTACAGCCTGCGCCTATTTCTACATCATCTTCAACGATTACCCTGCCACAGCTTTCCAGTTTGTCGTATATCACTTCCCGGTCTGCCCTTTTCTTGAAGTAAAAAGCATCGGCGCCTAATACTGTACCTGCATGAATAATTACGTTATCACCGATCACGCTATGGTCATAAATTGTTACATTGGGATGTATAATACAGTTACGGCCTATACGCACATGATTGCCAATGAATACGTTGGGTTGAACAATAGTACCTTCTCCTATTACAGCGGTGTCGCTGATGGCCTTGGTAGCAGGTTCAAAAGGACGGAACCTTTTTACCAGTTTTACATAGGCGCTAAAGGGGTCATCAAGCACTAACAATGCTTTTCCTTCCGGGCAATCTACCTTCTTGTTGATGATGATAATAGTGGCTGCTGAGTTTAAGCTAACGTCATAATATTTCTCAAAGTCTACGAAGGAAATATCTCCGGGAGTTACTTTATGGATCTCGTTAAGACCAGTAGCCATTAATTGATTGTTGCCAACCAGCTCTGCGCCTATATATGCTGCTATTTCCGTTACTGCAACAAGTGCTTCGAACTTCATATGAACTGAATTATTGAATATAATTAAAGAGCAACAAAGGTAGTAAATCGGTGATTGCAACCATCAAAATATAGCAAGCAGACGATGATGTTTTGAAAATCCCAATCTGCTGTTATCCACAATTATTTTAGTGGTGTGAATAAATTTTTTTGTAAAATTTTTCTTTTGTGATGAAATTCTTTTTAATATTGTGTAGGGAATTTTGTTTCCCTGTACTTACTAACCCATTCACATAACAAGAAAGTCTGATTGTTCAAACGGTCAGACTTTTTTTATTGCCCCTGAAACGCTTGTGGGTAAAGCGTTACAGCCCATCGTTATTTCAAAAGACTATAAATCACTATCATAATTCTATTCTTTTTTTGTCCTTTTCAGGAAGGTACTGCACCAAAGATGCTACCCGCTATTTTTGTGATGTGGACCTAATAGGGAGTCTTAAATTTTAGATTTTTAAGCACCTGCTTTTAGCTTTTGAAAAAAGAGGCGCTAGTTGTCTTCGCTATCGTTTTTAAAAGCTAAAAGCGGTAGTTTGAACACCTATTCTTAGGTCGCGTTGCTAAACAATTGTGAATGTGGCACTTGTCGCCATAAGCGTGCATCAAAAGCTATGCATATGTTGCGAATAAACGGTCTGCCTTTGTCTGTTACCACCAGTTTTTGAGGGAGTATTTGTACTAGTCCGTCTTTCTCTGGTTCTTGCAGTCGCTGCAGGCTTTCTGTCACTGCATCGCATTGCGTATCTGCTTTGTTCCAGGTGGTTTCAAAGTTACACATCAGGTGATGTATGTGCCGTCTTAACAGTAGGTCTTCTTCACTGAGGATATGTCCTTTTACCACTGGAAATTCTCCCCTGCCCACTATCTCTTGGTAGGCGTTTATTTGTTTCTCGTTTTGTGCATAAGCGTACCAGCTGTCTCCTATGGAAGAGGCACCCAGTCCTACCAGCAAAGAAGTGTGTGAAACAGTATACCCCATGAAGTTACGGTGCAGCTTACCCTGATGAAAAGCTGTATGCAATGGCTCTCCCGGCAATGCAAAATGATCCATACCGATTTCAGTATAACCTTCACTGTTGAAGAGTGATTTACCCAGCTCATATAACTTCCTTTTCTCTTCATCTTTAGGAAGATCGGCTTCGGTATACCTGCGCCGTCCGGTACCCTTAATCCAGGGTACATGTGCATAGCTAAAAAAAGAGATCCTGTCTGGACGCAATTGCATAGTCTTGCTGATGGTATCTTGCATACCCGTTATTGTTTGCAGGGGAAGGCCATAAATAAGGTCGAAATTGATGGAGGTAAAGCCTGTTTGCCGGGCGTTTGCTACTACTTTCTGTACCATTTCAAATGTTTGCCGGCGGTTAATGATTTCCTGTACCTGTGGATCAAAATCCTGGATGCCCAAACTAATCCTACGGAAGCCCAGGTTGTACAGTGTAGTAAGGTGTTCCGGAGTAGTATTGCCAGGGTGGCCTTCAAAGCTCAAACAGGCATCAGGAAGTAAGTCGGAAGTACTATAAATACCTTTCAATAAGTAAGTTAGATGTTGGGCGCTGAAGAAAGTAGGTGTGCCTCCACCCAGGTGGATCTCGCGGATGCGTGGCCGGCCGCCGAAAGCAGCAACGTATAACTGCCATTCTTTTAATATCCAACATATAAGGCGCTTCTACCTGGTGGTTCACTGTGATATGTTTATTGCAACCACAGTAGGTACACATTTTCTCACAGAAAGGAAGATGGATATAAAGGCTGATACCGTCCTTGTCATTAAATTCCAGGAAGGATTTCTTGAGCAAGGCTTTCCAACGGCCGGTATGAAAGTTGTTTGCTTCCCAGTAGGGAACTGTAGGGTAGCTGGTGTACCGTGGAGCAGCAATGTTATATTTACGGATAAGACTCATGATAATAGTTTATGGTTTATGACAACAATTTTCAACAGCATTTTTGGGGTTGGTGAACATGTTAGGGCTGATATATGGAATGCCGAGGTTAAGGCCGCGAAGGATCAGCAGGATACCCATCAGGCATGCTAATGCAGGTGCTAGTTTGCGTATTTTGTTACGCAGGGAATAAGAGAACAGGTGCCCAAACCAGATAAGCGCCAGCATGGCGGGAAGTGTGCCTGCACCAAAGGCAATCATGAACAATATGCCTTTTATTACTGCCCCTGCAGATACTGCACCGGCTATACCCAGGTACACTATCCCGCATGGAAGGAGTCCATTCAAAAAGCCGATAAGATAAAGTCCTTCAAAGCGTTGTTGACGTAAGAAAGCGCCCAGGAGTTGTTTTATTTTGCCTGAAAGAAAATTTAACTGTCCTGCTTTTTTTACCCATGGGCAACCTGCATATTTGATAACCACAACTGTTACCAGCAACCTGCTGGTAAGCACCGATAACGATTGCTGTAATCCGCCCAGATAAAGTTGCTGTCCCAGCCATCCAAATATAAGCCCCAGTAGCGCATAAGCGCTGATACGGCCTATATTGTATAGTAAGACGCCGGCTAGTTTCCTGATACCGCTAAGTTGCTGCACCGGCAGTATTAAAGCAATAGGACCACACATGCCCACACAGTGAAAGCTACCGGCAAAGCCCAACATAAATGAAGTAATCATCGCTCAAAAAATATTTAATGGTTGTTCCTGATAAAAAGGTTGATTGTTCATCTGCCATTCTACTGTTGCTTTGTAGCGCCCTTTTATGAACAATAGGCGCTTAATTAACTGCCGGCCATTCTCATCGGGTTGTAGTGGCAGCAGTATATCTTTCCCGGAATCTGAAGGACGGTAGAAGGTAAGCTTACCGGTAATAAGCATGCCGTGTAGTTCGGGGGGCAATACTACCAGGATGCCGGTAGGAGTTTGCTGAATACTAATAGGCACGGATAGGCCGGCGGCATTTTTCCGGCCATCTATAACGTGCTGGTATTTAAGTTCTTCACCATAGTAATCAGACGTTACCATATCGATGTGGGTGCACATGCTCTTGGCGACCAATGTTAAGATCCCGGCGGCAAAAACAATAAATACAAGGATGATCCTATATCCCCAGTTCATAACATAAGGGTTTTAAAATTAATAGTCTGCTTATTGTACCGGGCCTAAAAAGGTGGTACGTAAACGGGTAATGCGTTGTTGATGCTCATATAGCCCGATGTATAAGGTAGATTTCCGCTGATATAACAGCGCTTTAGGCAGTACAATAAAGAAAGTGCCTTCCCCCTGCCCTTCTGGTCTCATATGGATTACCGGGTTGCCGATCATGTTGATGACGCCGTTTGCATTTTCCAGTTGCAGGGTGAGTGGAATGTCCTTATCTGTTTTGTTAATCAATTTAACACGGTATTGGTTTGCAATACTATCCGTGCCCCGTTCCTGGTAAAGTATACCTGCAATGCGCATAATGGTGCCGCTTACTGGCGGGCGGTTGCCCAGTATAAAACTGATGGTACTGAACAGCAACAGCAGCATAAAAGCGTATATAGCCAACCTGGGAGAAAAACGTAGTTGCTGTTTCCCAGCCATCCTGTTTTTAGCCGTATAACGTATTAGTCCTTTAGCGCGGCCGGTTTTTTCCATCATGAAATTGCAAGCATCTATACAAGCAGTGCAGTGGATACATTCCAGTTGAGTGCCATTTCTTATGTCTATTCCCGTAGGACAAACTTTTATGCATTGCCCGCAATCGATGCAATCACCATGGTGGATGTTTGAATCATTTTTACGGAACTTTTGGCGGGGTTCTCCCCGTTCGTCATCATAAGACACCAACAAGGAGTTTTTATCCAGTAGCACCCCTTGTAATCGGCCATAAGGGCAAAGAATAGTGCATATCTGTTCCCTCATAAAAGCAAATACACCATAGAATACGCCGGAAAAGAGTATGTTCGGATAAGGGAGCGGTAATGATTGCGCCTAATGCTTTGGAGCCTATGATATAGGAGAGCAATACATTGGCAATTAAAAATGACAATAAATAAAAGACCAGGTGCTTCCCTGTTTTGCGGATGAGTTTATTGATATTTCTGCAGCCTCATTGGCTACAAATGTGCCACTACGGACGGTTTTATATAGATTCACGAGCATCAATATTAACCCACTGATATATAACAAACCTCCTAATGCGCGTAGGCATACATCGGTACAATAGTCGTAATCGTTTCAAGGAATTGGTATTTCAGCTGTCCTTCTTCTGTAAATTGTTTCCACATCATACTTTGTGTGAAAGCGGCCCAATAGAGGGGAACCACATAAAATATGATGCCGAGGGCTCCTATCCAGAAGTGCGTATTCGCCCATTTATGGGAATATAAGGAGGTGCTGAACAAGCGTGGTATCAGCCAATACAAGATGCCAAATGTGAGGAATCCATTCCATCCCAGTGCGCCTACATGTACGTGAGCAATGGTCCAATCGGTATAATGGCTGATCGCATTCACATTTTTTAAAGAGAGCATGGGTCCTTCAAAAGTGGCCATACCATAGCAGGTAAGCGCTACTACAAAAAATTTCAGGATAGCGTCCTCCCTTACGCGGTCCCATGCACCCCGTAAGGTGAGGAAGCCATTCAGCATACCTCCCCAGGAAGGGGCAATCAGCATGATGCTAAAGGCGGTACCGAGCGATTGCGCCCATTCCGGCAGTGCGGTATAGAGGAGATGGTGTGGTCCTGCCCATATGTAAATAAAAATCAGCGACCAGAAGTGGATAATAGACCAACGATAAGAATAAACAGGCCGGGCGGCCGCTTTGGGCACAAAGTAATACATAAGTCCCAGGTAAGGTGTGGTGAGAAAGAAAGCTACAGCATTATGCCCATACCACCATTGTACCAATGCATCCTGTACGCCTGCATACCAGCTGTAGCTTTTAAACAGCGGTAGCGGGAATTCAAAGGAGTTAATGATATGCAACATGGCAATGGCTACCCAGGTGCCTATATAGAACCAAACTGCCTGTTTTACTGATTAGTGTGCCTGTTTTGTCGAATACAATATGGGTAGCGCCAGCCATGTTTTCGATAGCCTGTGCATTGCGCAGATATAGCTGGTGCCGGCTGAGGATGCGCAATATATGCCCGTTGGTAAAAGAAGAGGCCAGTAACAGTGCACAGGGACAAGCAACGATCAGGATAGCGGTAACGGCTGGCCATATCCGTGCGGGATTATGTATGCCCCACCAGGTGGCTGTAACAGCCGCAATGATCAATACAACCCAGGTAAAATAGCGACTAAGCAAATGAACAAAAGATATTTGTTCCGGTGCTTTATCTTTTAGCTCTTGCCGGTTCGATAAACTGGTCAGATAGCTTTGAGCTACTTCCTTAATGGTAAGTATTTCCAGATTGTCTTTCAGTTGACGCCCGCCGGCGTAAATGATTTCTCCTACCGACTTGCTGACAGGCACTGATTCGCCAGTCACGAAACTATAATCTATCAGTGCATTACCTTTTACAATAATGCCGTCTGCCGGCACCAGTTCATTATTGTGTATAAGAATGGTGTTGCCGGTTTGCAAGTTAGGTAAAGCAGTAGGAATTTCTTTTTTATCAATAATAACGTTAACGGTTATAGGAAAATAAGTGGTGTAATCGCGGTCGAAAGAGAGTTCATGATAGGTTTTGTCTTGCAATACCCTTCCGATGAGCATAAAGAAAACTATGCCGGTCATGGAATCGAAGTATCCGGAATGGCCGTTGCTTATTTCTGTGAGGCTTCTTATAAAAGTGACCAGTATCGCTAGTACAATAGGTACATCTATATTGAGGAGCCCTCGTTTTAAGCTGCTCCAGGCCGACCGGTAGAAGGCTTGTGCGCTGTACAGCAACACTGGCGAGGTGAGTACAAAGTTCATATGGTGGTTAAGCTGTTCGTCCAGGCCGCCATTGCCGGCAAAATAGTCGGGGAAACTGAGCAACATGATATTGCCGAAACAAAAGCCGGCAATGCCGAGTTGGTAAATAAGGGTACAGTTAGCGCCAGGCTTTTTATGCTGCAGGTTTTGCAGGCTGATATAGGGCTTATATCCTATGGAGGTGAGTATTTCCGCTACTTTTCTCAGCGAAGTGTGTTGTTGGGAGAAGATGATCAGCACCTCTTATTACTAAAGTTAACGATTAAACGCTGTATGCCAGGTTCCAGTTTATGGAGGTTTTCCAGTAGCCAAAGGCAAGAGCTGCAGTGGATTTGAGGGATATAGAAAGAAACATGAGTTTGCGTGTCATTACGGAACAGGATGAGTTGTTGCGTTATGCTTTCTTCGTCGAGGAAAGCAAACTTATCTTTCCGGATCTCTATACGTTGATTAATGCCCGGTTGATGAGTAAGGTCGTAATATTCACAAAGTTGATGTTGTTGCAGTAGTTCAAACACCAGTTTGCACCCGGTGCAACAGAAGTTTTTTTCTGCCAGGGTAATGTCAGTATTAATACAGGCTTCCCCACAGTGGTAACAGACAGTTTGGGCGTGTTTATAGGAGTAAATGGGCATTATTCGATGATTATATGGTATCGTTTACGCATAATTTATATTCATTCCAGAAGGGGTGGCAATTGGTAATTGCCGGAGTTTTTGCGAGTTCATGGAAATTAATGATGAAATATGCGAACATGGAGAAGATATTTTGTACGGTCGAAAAAGTATTAGCAGGTGTGGGATTGGGCAATGATATGTATCAAGGGAGAATATGATAAATATCAGGAGAGCGGATAAGGGGTTAGCTATTGGCTGCTGGGAGGAATGAGGAGCCGATGGATATTGCGTAATACTACCGGCTGTTTATTACTATTAATCTTGCAGGTTGGCTGTTCGGATAATTTCCGGCATGTCCAGCATACGGATCTTTTTACCTTCCAATTCTATCATGCCGTCTTTTTTGAATTCGGAGAGCAGGCGGATCGCAGACTCGGTGGCGGTGCCTACAAGGTTGGCTATTTCTTCGCGGGAAAGCCGGACGCTGAGGGTTTGACCATCTTCTTCAAGGCCATACGTTTCTTTGATAAAAAGCAGTGTTTCTGCCAAACGTTCCCTTACTGGTTTTTGGGCCAGATGGGTAATTTTTAGTTCTGCTTTCCGCAGTTCACTTGATAAGATGCGCATCATTTCAAAAGAGAGGGAGGCATCTTTTTGCAAGATATTGAGAAACAGATCTTTAGGTATAAAGCAGATAGAAGAGTCTTCGAGTGCGGTGGCAGTAGCGGTATATCTTTCATTGCTCAACAGCGCCTTATATCCCATAATATCGCCGTCGCGGATCAGCCGGATGATCTGTTCCCTGCCATCGTCGCCACTATGGGAGAGCTTGATTTTACCATCGTTTACGCAATATACGCCAAATGGGTAGGCGCCTTCATGGAAGATGACCTGTCCTTTCCTGTAAACAGCACAGACTTTAGCGGCTGAAATCTGTTCGAGATTACAGGCTTCCGCTTTGCAGAATATAGAGGAAAAGCGATCCTTACAGTGTTGGCATGAAGGATTGTGGAACGGTGTAGCCATATCAATTCGCAAAAGTACTAATTTACGGCTCTTTCACCAAAGGAATGCACTAGTGGCGCTTAATTATTATATTATTTATAAACCATATGAGGTATTAACCAGGTTTACTCCCGAAGGCAACAAAGCTTGTTTGGCAGATTTTTTTAAGGTGCCGACGGATGTATACCCAGTGGGCCGGCTAGATTATGATAGTGAGGGCTTACTGATCCTTACCAATGATAAGGCCCTGAATCAGCAGTTGTTACTGCCGCGGCATGCGCATGAACGGGAATATTGGGTGCAGGTAGATGGTGCCGTAACGGAGACTGCGGTAAAAGAGTTATCAGCAGGTGTAGATATTCATGTAGATGGAAAGCTGTACCATACCCGGCGTTGCAAAGCCAGTATTTTTCCGGAAGAGCCAGCCTTGCCTTCCCGCAACCCGCCTATCCGTTTCCGGAAAAGTATCCCGGCCCCCTGGTTGCGGATGGTTCTTCAGGAAGGGAAAAACCGGCAAGTAAGACGTATGACAGCTGCGGTAGGCTTTCCTACGTTGAGGCTTGTGCGTTATCGTATCGAAAACATTACCATTGAAGGCATGCAATCTGGAGAAATGAAGCAGCTGAGCCGTGAAGACATTTATCGGGGACTAAAGCTGAAAGCGTGAATGATTTTGGATTTTTTTAACTAGGTTTGTCACTTACAAATTTGTATTATGCTGAAATCAATGACCGGCTTCGGAAGGGCAGAAAGCACAAGAGGCGAAACCAGTATCGTAGTGGAGATCAAATCACTGAATGGAAAGCAGTTTGAGGTGAACCTGAAATTTTCTCCTTTGCTCAAGCCCTATGAGTTCGACATCCGCACCCTTATGCAGCAAACGCTGCAACGGGGCACCCTGGATGCAACGATCAATATACGCCAGAATGGTGCTACCCGGCCGGTTGTGATTAATACAGACCTCGCTAAATATTATTACCAATCCATTACCATGCTGGCCAATCAGCTGGAGCTGCCACAGGGCGATATGCTGAATGTGCTGATGAAACTGCCAGAGGTGGTAAGTCCGGCTACAGAACAGATTACAGAAGAAGAGTGGCAGGATGTAGCAGAGACCCTGAAGGAAGCCCTCACCGACCTGGATGATCATCGCGTGGATGAAGGACGTATGCTTGAAGCAGACCTGCAGCAACGTATAGATAACATTGATGCCTCCATGCAAAAGGTACGGGAGCTGGATCCGCTGCGTAAAGACCGGATCCGTCAGCGCCTGGAAGGCTTATTGGCTGAACATGTAGGTAAAGAAAACGTGGACAGCAACCGCCTGGAGCAAGAATTGATCTTCTACCTGGAAAAACTGGATATCTCCGAAGAACTGTCCCGCCTGGAAAACCACCTGCGTTATTTCAGGGAAATACTTAAAGATGCTGATGCTGCCAAAGGAAAGAAATTGGGATTTGTATTGCAGGAAATAGGACGCGAAATAAATACTACCGGCTCCAAAGCCAACGACGCCGGTATCCAACAATGGGTAGTGCTGATGAAGGACGAACTGGAGAAAGCCAAAGAACAAGTTTTAAACGTTTTATAGTAAGGTACAATACCGTATGAACAGACTATTCCTGGCAACAGCAGGACTTTTACTGCTGGCAGCAGCCTGCAAACCGCCCAAACTGGATACCTACGAGAAGAACCTGGAAATACCAGGCCATGAATGGAGTTATGACTATAAGCCGTCTTTTGAAGTAAAAATACAACCAGAAGATACATCCAGCCTGTATAATATTTGCGTAAATATCAGACATACGGATGCTTATCCCTACAGCAATATTTGGTTGTTGATAAGCACACAGTATCCCGGCGATAGTATACCTAAAGAACAACGGGTAGAACTACCATTGGCGGATGTAACAGGTAAATGGTCCGGTTCCGGCCTGGATGATATTTTTGAACATCGTATTTTTATCCAGCAGCGCGCAGTCTTTAATAAACCAGGTATCTATAAGTTTACGTTTGAGCAGAATATGCGGCAAAATCCGCTCCCCCATGTAATGAATGTTGGCTTGCGGATTGAGAAAGCCGGCACAAGGCCATGATGAAAAGAATTGTCAATAAAATGCAGGAAGGAACATCCGTTTCCTTCGTTTATTTTTTAGTACTGGCTTATACAATAGCCGCTCTGGTATGGTGGGGGATCCTGCTATTCCGGCAAAGTGAACAGATCAAGGGTTTTGAACTGCAAAACCTTAACCTGCGCATCGATAGCCAGACCCAACAGATGGCGCACCAGCTTGAGTTGCAGCGTATCAACAAGGAGGAAAGAATGCGCGCATTCAAATATGTGGGAGAAGGCATAACTTTCCTGGGTATTATCCTGCTCGGAGCGCTCTTTGTTTTCCGTGCTGTATGGAAGCATATGAAGCTTGGCCAGCAGCAGCAGAATTTTATGATGGCAGTGACCCACGAACTAAAGTCCCCTATCGCAGCAGCTAAACTTAACCTCGAGACTATCCGTAAACATAGGCTTGACGAAGAAAAACAGCTAAAGCTCATTAACAACACCATTCGTGAAACCAACAGGCTCGACCAGCTTTGTAATAACATTTTGCTGGCCGCCCAGTTAGAAACACATAAATATCAGCTCTTTAGAGAACCGCTGGACTTCTCCACCCTGATAGAAAACAGTATCCGGGACCTTGATAACAGGATTGGTACCCACCAGATCAAATCCGATATTTTACCCCATGTATGGATGGAAGGAGATAAGCTGACTTTACAGATCGTGTTGAGTAACCTGGTGGAAAATGCTGCTAAATATGCGCCTAAACACACTACTATCTATGTAAAGCTGTTTGAAAACAAAGAAGGCCTTAAACTGCAGGTGATAGACGAAGGCCCCGGCGTGCCTGATGAGGAGAAAAAACGGATATTCCTTAAGTTTTACCGGGTGGGCAATGAAAATACCCGCAAAGCCAAAGGATCGGGTCTCGGCCTTTTTCTCACTGCCAAAATAGTAGAGCAGCATGGTGGACATATTGATGTGAAAGATAATATGCCTAATGGTAGCTGCTTCGAAATAACCTGGTCTGAATATTCCGTGCAAACGGCGTAAATTAGATGACGGATTGAGGAATACCCAATATCCGGATTCGATGTAATAATCAAACAATAACACATGAAGGAAGCGACAAAGGCATCAATACTGCTGGTGGAAGATGAAGAAAATCTGCAGGAAGCACTGAAGCTGAACCTGGAACTGGAAGGCTATGAGGTGACCGCAGTGGACAATGGCACAGCTGCGCTGAAAGCAGTTAAAAACGAATATTTCGATCTCATTATACTGGATATTATGCTGCCTGAAATGGACGGGATAGCCGTTTGCGAAAATATCCGCATTCAGAACAACGAAATTCCTATTCTGTTTCTCAGCGCCAAAAACAGCAGCGCAGACCGCGTACTAGGCCTCAAAAAGGGTGGTGATGATTATATGACCAAGCCCTTTAACCTGGAAGAGCTCTTGCTGCGTGTAGAAAAGCTGATTGTGAAAAACAAGAAGATACAGGATAAAGACAGTGTTCCTAATGTATACCGCTTTGGTAACAATATGATCGATTTTGCTGCACAGGAATGTGTAGGAAAGGATGGTAAACACTACGAGTTGAGCAAGAAAGAAGCCATGCTGCTTAAGTTGCTTATCGAAAATAAAGGAGAGGTAGTAACCCGCGAAAAGATCCTGCAGGTGGTATGGGGATATAACGTATATCCTACTACCCGTACTATTGATAATTTTATCCTCAATTTCCGTAAATATTTTGAAGAAGATAGCCGCAATTCCCGCTATTTCCACTCTGTAAGAGGAGTAGGTTATAAATTTACAGAAGCATAGCTAATACTTGTCTGTAGCAGTGATATCATTGCACTGCTACAGATATATTTGTTTGTACCCCTGCCACTTTTCAGCCCATTCTCCCCGGTTTCCTTTAAAATTCTGCCTCATATTAAATCCCTCTTTCTATTGGTGTTGAATTGCCCGATATTTATTTTACTTAATTGTGAGAAGTTCCTTTTGATGTAAACCTGTTAAGTGGCCTACTATACTGAAATAGTTTTTGCTGCGCAGTGGCCATTCTGGCTGTTTTTTTTGTTAAGTCTCATTACCCTGGCCGTTTTTTTTGCCTTTAGGGAAAGAAAGATCAAAAGAGCTTCAGCGAAAAAAATTACCGAATACCATGCGTTGATTAACCTGGAGCTTTATGCTTTCCAGGCGCAGATGGACCCGCATTTTATATTTAACAGCCTCAATGCGATTCATCATTATATTCTCACCACCAGCACTGATATGGCATCGTTATACCTTACCCGGTTTTCCCGCTTGATGCGTTTGATGATTGGTAATTTTAACAAGGAATGGATCTCCCTGCAAGATGAACTGGATACGCTGGAATTATATATACAATTGGAACAATTGAGGTTTGAGGGGCAATTTACTTACCAGCTAAAGGTATGGCCTGAAGTAAATAAGCAGTTTACCCTGATCCCTCCACTTATTATCCAGCCTTATGTGCAATATGCGATCTGGCATCGGCTGTTGCTCAGGCCGCAGAAAAACGGTGGGCAGCTATTGATCACTATCGGAAAGGAAAAAGACCGCCTGTTTATACAATTGGAAGATAATGGAATTATGATTGCCGAAATGCTGGATGCTACTGGCGAACGACAGGCGAGCAGTATAGATATCGCAGCAGAAAGGTTGTACATGATGAGTGAAAAATATCGTTTGCAAGCCAGTATTAAAGCATGTCAGGTATATAATGCAGCACAACAGCCTATCTGCAATCGCCTCAATATCAGCATGCAATATGTAAATGCCAGCTGTTCCGCATATGGTGGTTATGGTGCTACCACTGCAGTTTGTTTCCCTGAATGAGGAAGGTGATATTGGAAGCTTGCCGGATAGAACAGTTATAACCGCTTAATATAAGCGCAGCTGATCCAACAGCTTTTGCCATCTGCCAGCTCTATTTTGCAAAAATCCTGCGTAGCATCGGAAATATGTACTTTCATGCCTTCCCCAACCTCAAAGGCATCTCTGCTGTTTTGATCGGGAGCGGTTTTAGCCCGGATATTATTGGTCATGATAATGCCGGATTGATGGTTGTTGCTGGCAAAATAGGCATCTGCAGCCATTATCAGGTATAATAAACAAAGTGTGCCCAAAGTATAATTGCACCAGCGTAAGTATTTGTTTTGCAGCCCGGGAAGGATGCTATTCAGGGTGATACCGCCCAGCAGCAGCCAGAAGAAAATAACGGCGCCTATTGCCCATCCGTTAGGTTTATGCAAATGCTGCAGCTGTACCCACCATTGCTGAAAAAATACCATCGGCAATTCGTCTGTAAAACCGGTTACTTTTTGGTTGGCCAAAGCCAGATTATGTTTTACGGCCTCATTGTTAGGAGACAACTGTAACGCTTTTTCGTAGTTATACACTGCCAACCCGGTTTTGCCTGTTTTTGAGTAGGCGTTGCCGGCATTAAAGTAAAGGGATGGCTGTTCATAGCCTTCATCCAGCAATTGCTGATACAGGTGTGCCGCCTCAGTATACTTACTCTGGTTAAAGAGTTGATTAGCCTCTTCGAAGCGCTGCTGTGGCTGATTTTGTGGCGCCTGCGCATTGCTGGCCGAAAAGGTCAGCAGTAGTAGTACAATGGCTATCAGCACCGGTTTTAGTTGTTTATAATACAGCATTTTCACGATTCGTTAATAGTTAATTCTTCAATGCATTCTCCAGATTACTGATAATGCTTACTGCCTGCTCATAAGTACCCTGCATTTTAAGATTGTCTTGTCTGGGTGCATATAAGGCTACTTCGCAATTATCTATCAGATTAAACAGTTCGTGCGTATTGTTGCCGTTGATCTGTTTGGCGCTCAGTTTGTCTTGTACCAGTTGTTTGCTGAGATCAGCCATGGGTATTTTCAGCTTGGAGCTGAGGTACCCCCAAACAGCGCGGGAAGTTTCTTCGTAAAACGCTTTGTCTTTTCCTTCTTTCAGATAGCGTGCGGCCAGCTCCAGCCTTTTCAGCGCTACTTTGTTGGCGTAGCGGTGTTTAAGCATGGCGGCGTTGGTGGTATTATAATCTTTACGGTGTTTGTAGAAGAGCAAGGCAACCACGATCAATGCAGGCAATAGCAGCAAGATGTAAAACCAGGGACTGAGAATGAACCAATGGTGGTTGCGGGTCCATTTAAGCAGGCCGGAATCGTTTTTTACCAGTTCATTTTTAGCCACTCCAAAGTCTTGCTTATCTTCTTTTACATGTTTACCCTGGTCAATATGAATATTGAACGCTTCCGCATGCAAAGTTTTATATGCATTGGTAGTGGGGTCGAAATAAGAGAATTCTACGGCAGGTATGATATGATCGCCGGCTTCCTTAGGCATTAGCGTATATTCGAAGGTGCGGCTACCGGAAAGCGGGTTACTGTTTTTTTCTATGTTGTCGGTTACTTTTGGATCGAATTGTTCGAATCCGCTAGGGATATCCAGTTTAGGCGTGTTTAACAGATTTACATTGCCTTGTCCGCTGATAGTGACTTTCAAGGTGAGGGCATCGTCGGTAGTTAACCTGGTTTTATCCACAGTAGCAGTCATGTTAAAATGGCCTACTGCCCCGTTGTAACTGGCCGGACGTCCATCTGTCGGAACCGGTTTTACATTGATCTTAACTGAAGCGCTCTGTATTTTGTAGGGTACATCCTCATACTCCAGTTCGGGCCGGTTAAAGAAGTCGTCGAAGAAGGGATCTTTGAATGCCGGGTCGTTGAAGAAATCCTCAAATGGATCTCTGCCCCTGTTGCCCCGTTTGTTGCTTACCATTTTTACCAGGCGTACCTGGTTGTCTACCTCTACAGGGTCCAGGTCCAGAGAGCCGGACTGGAGAGGGAACAACAGTGTTTTGCGGATAGTGAATACCTTATAAGGAATGCCGTTCAGCCTTTCCTCGGTAGCCTGTGGTGGGTTGGGAAGTTCTATGTCTTTAGAAGAAAATCCTTTGAAAGCAGGAACTTTGGTAACACTGGAATTAGTGGGCAGGCGCGTAAAGAGTTTATATGTGGCGGTTAACTGTTCTCCTTCATAAAGGCTGGTTTTATCTACCTCTACTTTCAGGAATATATTTTTCTTTAATTTTTCAGAGACATCTTCCCCTTTTTTCAGCACACCTTCAGGCAGGTCTTCTCCCCCTTGCCCATGGCGGGGTGGGAATCCGGAAGCGGAAGAAGGCGCCTGTTGCTGTTGGCTGCTACCTTTTCTTACTTCAATTAAAACAGGGTTCGACTTTACAATATTGCCATTTACGCGCGCCTGGGCGGGAGCAATAGTAAAGCTACCCACTCTCTTGGGTTGCAGTAAATAGCTCAATGCAACATATTCGGACCGCTTGCCATTGAAGATAGATTGCCCCTGCATTTGGGAAGGCCCTTGCAGTACCTCAAAATCTTTGAAGCTGGGTGGTGTAAAGCTGGTAACGTTTACTCCGTTTTCCAGCATAAACTGGATCTGGAATGGTTCATCCTGGCTCACAGCGTTATTGCTCACGGTAGTAGTAAAACGGAATTCCTGAGCAGAGGCACAAGTAACCAGTCCTAAACAGAATAAAATGGAGTAAACACACTTCCTTATGAAAAATTTGTACATCATAAATTATGTCAACAAATTTAACCAAAGCCGCGCTGGAAGCGCAGTAGGCCTCGTTAAAAGTTAGTTAAAACATTTAAACAATTTATTATTTGGGCAGTTTGTTGATTGGATTTTTTTCCGCAATTAGCCTCCCGAATAACTTAAAGGTTAAATGTCTCCAAGCATAGGCCGTAACAGTATTTCTTCCACCACGGTTTGGTGGGCAAGATTCCAGGCAGACCATACTACGTTGGCAATATCTTCTGGTGGCATCAAACGGCCGGGAGGCGCCTCAAAACCATCCCAAGACGCGGTTAAAGTAGGTCCCGGGCTTACAGAGGTCACTTTAATGTGGTGTTGCTGCAGCTCTTTCCGCAGATTTTTACTGAAACCCAACAGTGCATATTTGGTAATGCTATAAGAGCCACCGTTAGGATACGCTTTATAGCTGGCAGTAGAGCACATGTTAAAGATATGTCCTTTACGGTGTGGGATCATAAGGGGTAAAAGGGCGCGGGTAAGATGATAGGCGCTGTAAACATTGACCGCCATTAGCCTTTCCAATAAGCCATCTTCTTCCTGATGCAGGGCGCCGGGAATAAAAATGCCGGCATTATTCACCAGGATATCCACATGGGAAAATGTTTGCGTGATCTTGTCTGCAAAAGCCAGTACCTGTGTTTTTTCTCCCATATCCACTGTTTCGGCCAGCACTATTCCCTGGGGATTTTTTTCTTGCAGGGCAGCTGCGGTTGCCGCCAAGGTAGGGGCATGTCTTGCACAAATAGCGATATTAAAGCCTTCCTGGGCCAGTTTTTCTGCAATTGCCTTTCCTATGCCTTTGCTGGCGCCTGTGATCACGGCGTTCATGGTTATTTTATTCATCGCAGTAAAATAATGAATTTCCTTTGAATGAAGGATAGCTGTATGAACAGAAACAACTCCCTTCCCTGCGTATTTCGTACCTTTGCGGCGCTATGAAATATAAACATCTTTTCTTTGACCTGGATCATACGCTCTGGGACTTTGAAACAAATGAACAGGAAACCTTGCTGGAGCTATATAACAGCCATAACTTAGCAGATAGAGGAGTGCCATCTTTTGAGGCGTTTTCTGTTTCATATGTAGGGCACAATGAGCGGTTATGGGATCGTTTCCGTAAAGGATTTATTACTCGCAAGGATTTGCGCGACAAACGTTTCCGTTTAACCCTGCTGGACTTCAGGATTGGCGATGAAGTGCTGACCCAGCGTCTTTGCGAAGGGTTCCTGCAAATCCTACCTTACAAAAAGGCGTTATTTCCTCATACAAAGGAAACACTGGAATACCTGGCAGGAAAAGGGTACCCTATGCATATGATTACCAATGGTTTTGAAGAAACGCAGTTGCTGAAAATGAAAAATGCGGAGATCGACCATTATTTTACACATATTATTACTTCTGAAATGGCTGGCAGCCTGAAGCCTTACCGCGAAATCTTTGATTTTGCCATGGCAAAAGCCGGTACGAACGCATCAGAAAGTATTATGATCGGGGATGCTTTGGAGCTGGACATTAAAGGAGCACATAGCGTGGGAATGGACCAGGTGTATTTTAATCCGGCTAAGCCAGCGGTAGACTTCCAGCCTACTTACGTTATCAATGGCTTACATGAATTAAGGGATATCCTGTAATAGGACGGTACGTAATAAAAACAGCGAGAGGAGACATCATCCTCTTCGCTGTTTTTTTATATATAAAAAGTAAAAATCCGGGTTTACAATTTGGCGATTACAGACACGCCGCCTTTCACCACTTCTTCCAGTTTTACAGCTACTTCTGTGCCGATAGGCAGGTAAAGGTCTACGCGGGAGCCGAACTTAATAAAGCCCATTTCTTCATTTTGACTTACTTCCATGCCTGGTTTCAGGTAATTAACGATCCTGCGGGCCAGCGCACCGGCAATTTGTCTTACTAAGATATCGGTTTTGCCATTGCCTATTACTACAGAATGGCGTTCGTTTTCGGTAGAAGACTTAGGGTGCCAGGCTACCAGGTATTTGCCAGGATGGTACTGCGACAGTTTCACGATGCCGCTGATTGGGTTGCGGTTTACGTGTACATTGGCAGGGCTCATAAAAATAGATACCTGCAAGCGTTTATCCTTGAAATATTCCGGCTCATACACTTCTTCAATCACCACTACTTTACCATCGCAGGGGGAAATAACCAGATTGTTGCCTGTTGTATGTTGCCTGGAAGGAATACGGAAGAATGATACGATGAACAGGAAGAATACCAAGGAAATGATGGATACCGTCCAGCAAAGTGTGGGCGAATTGCCGAACCAATAAAATACTGCTCCGTTAATTAACGCCAGTACCAGGAATACAAGGGAAATGGTAGCAAATCCTTCACGATGGATCTTCATTGTTTTCTTATTAAGTGATGGTTTAGGTGTTTAATTGTAGTGCGAAGTTACTTTAATTCGATTTTTTTAGAATGCGAAAATTACATCTGTTAACGTATCATAAAAAATTGAACGTATATCCAGGCGAAGGGGGCCGCAAGGAGAAGGGAGTCGAACCGGTCGAGAAAGCCGCCATGTCCGGGCATAATTTTGCCGGAATCCTTTACCCCAGCCATTCTCTTCAGTTTAGATTCGATGAGGTCGCCGATGGTGCCAAAGATAGCTGCAATCAGGGATAATGCGATCCAATGTTGCTGTGCCAGGTATTCGCTACCCCAGAAATGGCCGTATATGCCGGCAGCGGCTACTGCGAGGATCATTCCCCCCACGGTGCCTTCTATGGTTTTTTTAGGGGAAATAGCAGGTGCAAAGGGAGTACGGCCAATAAGGGAGCCTACAATATAAGCCATGGTATCATTGATCCAGATAAAAATGATCAGGAGCAGGGGGATCAGCCAACCGGGAGCAGTGCCTACTTCGCCGGGCTTATAGGTAATATCGATGGCATGGAGGCGCAGGTAGATCAGCAGTCCGAAAGGGATGGTTACATACAGCAGGCCTATAGCGGAATAACCGATGTTTTTCAATTCAAAATTTTTGCTCATCAACACTTCTCCTAATGGCATTACCATGAGGAAAATGATGGTGATCCACCAGCCAATGAAGCCGGTAGGAATATGGGCAACGGCGAAGTTATTACCGGTAAAAGTGAGCAATATGGCTGCTCCGGAGATAGTGGCGCCCCATTGATGCCAGGAAGAGATCCCTGCATAGTCGGGGTCTATATGACGCAATAATTTAAAATATTCCTGCAGCGCCAGGCATCCGATCAAAAAAAACAGCAGAAAAAAGGAATAATCGGTCCATAAGATCCCTCCCAGCATTACTGCCACAAACACAAGCGCAGAGGCAGTGCGGGTAAAAAAAGTCTTCATTATGCTAATATCTGTTGCGCTATAAAATAAGCAGGTAAAAATCACTATCTGCTCTCTCCTATTGCTTTACGTAATTGAATGTATCCACAAAAGTGGATAAAAATACCCGATAGAGCAAATTCTCTTCGAATGCATAGTGCCTGAAAACTTACTCTTCCTCCAATTCGTTAGGATCGCCTGTAGGTAGGTTGTTATGTTGATGAACCAGGTTTTTGGCTGTTTCTTCTACCGAAGCGTGCACATATAATTCTACCTGTCCGGGTAAGGTAATGTTGTAAGAAGAAGATTGCCTGTTCAGTAATATGGCTTCTATTCCATTACCGAGTAGCATACCTTTTACAATTTCGGCTTCGAAAGGCTTGTCGCTTGAAAAAATTTTCACCCAATCCTTTTCCATAATTACAACTTTAATGTGTTATGATTATAAATTTTCATCCGTTCCTATATGGTTGATATCATCATCTTCCTTGTCTTTTTCCACTGGATCAATCATGGCCATGGGAGCTGACTTCTTGCTTAATGCCCAAAATAAACCAATTGTTACCGGAATGCTTAAAGCTACGTAATACCATTCAATATGGGTGTCCTTCATCGGATCATCTTTTACCATACCATGTTGGAACAGGTACAGCATTACCACTTGTAAGCCGTTGTTGAGTACGTGTGCGAAAATGCTTAACCATAGGTTTCCACTAACTACATAAATAGCGCCAAGGGCGAAACCGAGGATCAGTCGAGGCATAAAGCCGGTCATTTCCCCGTGTATAGCGCTGAACAGCACTGCTGTAATAAAGACGCCGACCCATATATTACGGGTACTTTTAATCAACAATCGTTGTAATATTCCACGAAAAAAGAATTCTTCCGCCATGGCAGGGATAATAGCAACGAGTAAGAGATTTATAATGAGATCTTTCAGGGTAGGCATTTTCAGCATAACGGTCAGCAATTTTTCTGCCATGGCTTCTGCATCTCTGGCTGCTTGGGAGATTGGCCAGGTTTGGTTCCATTCTCCGAGTTGATTAGCTAATGGCAGGCAGCCATACATAGCCAGTAAGGCGAGTATGATCTGCAGTGCGCTTGGTGCTGGTTTCAAGCCAAGGTAACTAACTGGGTAAGGTTGCCACAGGTAGGCGAAAAGCGCTGCCGGTACAAAGAAGGCAACAATGGTATACAGGAATTGTGTAATTTTCAGATAGCCGACGAGGTTAGGATCGGTAAACGTTCCATTTTGAATGGCTTCCAGACTTTGACCGGTTAGGGAAGGCGTAATAGCGGCCAGTCCTGTGAGGTATAAGGTGAAGAAACCAAAGAAAAAGCCAATGAAAGTTACGAGCTGTAAAAAGATGGAAGACTGCTTTAGATAACCGGTCATAACAAAATACTGTATTAATTTTTGCGTAAATTTACAGCGCGAAATTCAGTTTTGAAGTAAAGGAATCTATTTACTTACTGATCATCACAACAGCTAAAACAAGCTGTCACTGCAAAAAAATCCTGCTTGTAATAGAAATAGTATATAAAACATTAAAATAATAACTGTGGCCAAAATAGCTGTGGTTATATAAATTATGGTGAAGATAGGAAATATTGAATTAGGGGAATTCCCTTTATTGCTGGCGCCCATGGAAGACGTGAGCGACCCTCCTTTCCGTGCTGTGTGTAAAGATAACGGGGCCGATCTGATGTATACCGAGTTCATATCTTCGGAGGGGTTGATACGTGATGCCATCAAAAGCCGTCAGAAACTGGATATTTTTGAATATGAACGCCCGGTAGGGATACAAATCTTCGGTGGTGATGAAGAGTCTTTATCGCTGGCGGCACAGATTGTAGAAACGACAAATCCCGATTTGTTGGACATCAATTTTGGTTGTCCGGTTAAAAAGGTGGCTTGTAAAGGCGCTGGCGCCGGTATTCTGAAGGATATCCCTAAAATGGTAAAGCTTACTGCTGCGGTGGTAAAGGCAACCAAACTGCCTGTTACGATTAAAACCCGTCTTGGTTGGGATGAAGAAACCAAGAACATAGAAGAGGTAGCCGAAAGGTTGCAGGATGTGGGCATTCAGGCACTGACCATACATGGCCGTACCCGTACCCAGATGTATAAAGGTAGTGCAGACTGGACTTTGATTGGAAAGGTAAAAAACAACCCCCGTATCAAAATTCCTATCTTCGGTAACGGAGATATATGTACGCCAGAACAGGCCATAGCAGCCCGTCAGAAGTATGGTGTAGATGGCGTAATGATAGGCCGGGCGGCCATCGGTTATCCATGGATTTTCAGGGAGATCAAGCATTTTATGAGCACTGGCGAACATTTGCCCCTGCCAACTGTTTTGGAAAGAGTAGAGGTTTGTAAAAAGCATCTTCACCAATCCGTTTCCTGGAAAGGAGAAGTGGTGGGTATCCTGGAAATGCGTAGGCATTATACCAATTACCTCAAAGGATTGCCTCATATAAAAGAATTCAGGCAACAATTAGTAACTTACAATACATTAGCTGAAATTGAGGAAGTGTTAGACGCGGTGGTGTTACAATATAAAGATCATGTATTCGAAAGGGCCGTTTCCCAGTTGGCTGCACACGATTTTCTGCCGGCTGATGATAAAATGGCCGGTTGTAACGTTTACGGATAAACGGATAAACCCCAGAATATAAAAAATAAAAAATTACTTTCACATGACCACAATTAAAAATCTGAAAAATGAAGTCTGGAAGGACTTACAGATTAAAAACAAATCTGCCCTGCGTAAAAAGTACGCTGTATCTAATATGGGGAGAGTGATCAGTTATTATGAAAGTATTGAAGATGGTAAGCTGCTTACGGGATCTACCGTGGAAGGCTATACGGTGTTGAACGTGAAGCCCGCAGACACTTACCAGTCACTCTATCTGCACCGGGAGGTGGCTAAGATTTTTAACAAAAAGGGAGGAAGGGCACATAAGTATGTAATTCACCTTGATTACGATAAGAAAAATAATAAAGCATCCAATCTCAGATGGGCTACCAAAGAAGAAATGGAAGAGCATCAGCAAGGCAGTCCTGCCAAGCTGGCCTATAAGGAAAAGCAGCGTAACCGGGTAAAAGGATTGAAACTGAATGTTACAAAGGTGAAGAGTATTAAACGTCTGCTGAATAAACCCGGTAAGAAAACAATGAAACAGATTGCTGAACAGTTTGATATCAGCGAAATGCAGTTGTACCGTATTAAAAGCGGTGAAAACTGGGGGCATGTAACGTTGGATTAAAGCCTGGCTTACCAGGAGTGATCATATATGATGTTGTCTGAACTGTGGCCATACTAGGTAGTATGGCCATAGTTGTTCCTGTGAGTGGCGTTAAAGCGCTCCCTGTACCATCTCTTCCAATACCTTCCGGTAATGCGCACTTTCTTTTAGCACTGGTTCATAACCCAGCAGGATTATCTGCTTACGCGCGCGCGACATGGTAACAAGCAGTTTCCGGTCTACTTCTATTTGTTCGTTATCCAAACTAAATAAACCCAGGCTTTGCAGCGTATGTAATTGGGCGGTATGATATACCGCAAGGGATACAATGATCACGTCGTTCTCAGCTCCCTGAAAACGTTCCACTGTATCGATGTTAATATCTTGCAAATCTTTCTCTTCTGCAATCATTTCCCGTATCAAACTAATTTGGGTGCGCCAGGGTGTTACCACTCCTACTGTATTGCTATTAAAAGCGGTACCATAGTGTGTTTTCAAATGCTGAAGGATAGATACCACCCATTTGGCTTCCGTTTTATTCATTTTGGAGGTAGCTTCATAAGGGCTACCGATAAATATCTTTCTACCCAGCGACAGCACCCTTTCCCATCCCCTGTTTTCGCGGGCAGGATACAGTTGGAATGCGGCCAGCTGTTCAGGGCTGCCTACGCGTAGTTGCCCTGCATAGTAGTGGTTTACCAGTGAGGCAATGCTTTCATGCATCCTGAAATGGGTAGTGAGCATGCCGGCAGCATGGCGCCATCCCTGGCTTTTACAACGATGCATCAACCGTTCAAATATTGAGGTCCGCAAGTTAAAGAAACCTGCTTCCTGCAGGCTGGGTGCTTTTACCTGGCAATAGTAAGGCTCCTGGGCCACCACTGGCGGCAATTGGTTTTGGTCCCCAATCAGGATAAATTTACGGAAAGGCATCAATAGCCCCAGTAGCTGCGGTTCAGTAAGTTGAGAGGCTTCATCTACGATGAGGGTATCGGCAGGGATGCCCATCATTAGCAATTGTTCCAGCCGCGTAGCCATAGTAGCTACAGTGGCCACAAACACACGGTGACTGGTAATGTAGTTGCGAGCCTGGTCTAGGGAGCCACTCAGGCAATATTGTTTCAGGGTTTGGGAAGCTTCAGCATAACGGCCACCCATGCGCAAGTGCGGGATCTCCCGGTTTTTTAGTTTCTGGCAGATTTCTTCTACTGCTTTATTGGTAAAAGCTACAATCACCACGTGTCGACCTTGCTTTACCAGCTCCCCTGTTATCGTAGTGAGTAAGGCAGATGTTTTACCTGTGCCTGGAGGGCCTTGCAGCAGGTAATAATCTTCTGCTTCGAGGGCTTGTTGTACAATGTTTTCCTGATTGGTATTATGCATTACTGGCACCGGATGTGAAAGTGGGCGCCAACGCGGCATATGAAGTCCCAGTAGTATATCGGCCCTTTCCCGGTATTGGGGGGATAGGATATAAAATAGTGAAGCAGCAGCCATCCAGTAGTTGGAGTCGTAGATATCGTGCTCAATGATCCATTCGTTGAACTGCCGGAAAAAATCGAGGGTCATTTGCCGGTTGTTCAGGGAAAAGCTTAAATGTTCCCTGCCCAGGTCCTCTATTCTGCCTTTTAGGAGCTGTTGTTGTAAAGGCTGTAACCTGGCGCCGCTGCGAGGATATATGATAGCGGTATCTCCTTTACGGAAGTTGTGGTTAACGGGAACGACTATATCAAATAACACAGCGCTTTTTTCCGCGTCAAATTCCCGGAAGCGCAGACCTGGGATAATATTGAACCGCGACCGTTTTTCTTCTTCTTCCTGTAGCCACAGGGCCGCAAATCCATCTGCGTCTTCTTCCCGGCTCACTGCAGAGAACATGCCGCATTTTGCCTGCAGGAATTCGCGGATGGTAAAGGCGAGGAATTCGTGGTAGTATGCTTTGGCGATAGGCGGTGCTGTTTGCCAGGCTTGTTGGTAGGTTGAAAAATGTATGGCACTGAAAAGGGGCAAGCCCTGAGCCGCTGCCGCAGTAATAGCAGACAATACTTCAAACTCCCCTCCTGCCAGCCGTAGTAACATGGATACTACTTCATTCCGCAATAGCAGCAGGTCGTTCTCCGTTTGATGTGTACTGCTTACATCCCTTAGCGGATGCGTGGTTGCGGCAGAATACAGGATGGCGGAGCCGCCTTTGCGCTGACGGCCAAAGGCAGAACGTAGTAATAGGTTGTAGCCTACCACCTGCATTTCATGATTTTTCCAGGTGTTGTAGTCTGGGCATTTCCCACTTTTTAACTCAAATATTTCTTTGCGGTACTGATCCGCGTCATCTTCTGCCATTAGATCCAAACGCCCTTGCAGGCCGTATCTGGCAGAAAAAAAAGTAGGCTCTATCCTTACGGGCCTATCTCTGAATGTTTGTACAGATTGGTGCAGGTTGCCCCAATGGTATTGCCGGATGTCCCGGAACATTTCATTGATCTTTTCCCGGCCATAAGCGGCAGCCTGCAGTACATTTTCTGCTACTGCTTCTACAAAAGAGGTTTTAAAATCGATATCCTGGTTGCGTAGCATTTCGTCTAGTAGTGCATTTACCAGGTTTCCCCGGAATGCAGCAGGACTGGAGGGCTGTGGCGTTAGTTTTTTAACAAGATATAATAAGCGGTTAGGCCCTTTATGGGTGAAACATTCTGCCAGGTCGCTGATATCTATGAGTAGATCGGGCTCCAGCACTACCTGGCTTTCTGCGGTAGTGAGGTATTGCCCATTGGCATCCGGCTGGCAATTAAACACATGAATGGTATCGTAAGGACGGAGCAGCTGATGCAAAGACGTTATAGTAACTGATTCCAGTTGCTCCAATTGTATCTGGAAATCTTGTAGCTCATCATTTTTAACGTCCAGTAGCAAGGTATATTTTCCCTGGGTGTTGACGTTAAGTGGGCCTACTGCGGTTACCATGCATTTGATCAGGGCTGAGTGATCCCTTTGCGAAGGTTTCGCAGCCGATAGTTTTAGATCGCCGGCAGTAGTATAAAGGAGGGTGAGTGCTGTAGGAGGTGGTGTTTGAAACGCCCAGGCAACGGCTTCCGTGAGGGCTTTGATACAAAGTAGGTGTTCTATTTCCTGTAGTTGCAGGGAGGTGTTCTTAGTGAGTATTCGCAGGGCCGTGAGGGGTTGCCGTATCTCCGGTGGCACCACTTTGCGGTCGAAGAAAAAATGCATGCGGGCAAACAAGTTGCCAAAGGTACGGTATTCATTGCCGGTTAATTCCCGGAAAAGGATGTCCAGTATCTGTTTATATAGGCGGACCTTTTCTGCCGTACCGACTGTAAGGTGTGCTTCTTTTATTCTGGCGTAAAACGCGGTTGCTTTTTGTGATGCCATACCGCGCAAGATAATGAATCAGGATCGTTTGTATGACTGACTCATTTGTTATACCTTTCATAGGATTTATCGCGAAAACATATTTTTATGTCAGCCAAAAAAATTGCCATAATAGGTGGAGGAAATCTGGGGTCGGCCATTGCCCAGGGATTGCTGAAGAGTGGTTTTTCAAAGGCCGGTGATATTACGGTCACCAAACGTAATATCAGTACGCTTGTGGGCTTGCAGGATGCCGGAGTGCGGGTATTAACAGACAATGCTACCGCCATCCGTGAAGCCGAAGTGATTGTAGTGGCACTGAAGCCCTACAATGTACGGGAGGTGTTGCAAGAGTTCCAGGCATCTTTCGACCCGGCAAAGCACATTCTTATCAGCGTAGTAACAGGGGTAAGTATCAGCGACCTGGAACAAGTATTGCCTGGAATGCCGGTAGTGCGTGCCATGCCTAATACTGCTATTGCCATCCAGGAGGCGATTACTTGTATTGCCTATAAACATGCCACCGATGACCAGATCCGTTATATAAAAACGATGTTTGATCAACTCGGTGCTACTGTAAGCATCGACGAGAAACTGATGGATGCGGCCACCGTATTGGGTGCTTGTGGCATTGCCTTTGCCCTGCGTTTTATCCGCGCCAATATTCAGGGAGGTATTGAAATAGGGTTTGATGTAAGCACTGCCAGCCTTATTGCAGCGCAAACGGTAAAAGGAGCTGCAGAACTGTTGATCCGGGAAAATCGCCATCCGGAAGAAGAAATTGATAAAGTAACTACGCCTAAGGGTTGCACAATCGCAGGGCTAAACGAAATGGAACACCAGGGTTTTAGTTCTTCCCTCATAAAAGGCATTACTGCCTCCTACAATAAAATTGTAAAGGACTAAAAAGTGAAGGATTAGTCTTTGCGGGGATATTCGAAAAAGAGGAATTTTTTCTTAGCCAGGTCAAAATTTTTCCAGCTATCAGTATCTGCCTGTATACCAAAAATACCGGTAGTAGGTACATTATCTATCCTGATTTCTTCTGTTAGATAATTGGCGAAATCAGTAATGCCCGGGTTGTGCGCAAAGATGGCTACGGCATCGAAATCATCATCTATTTTAGTAATTACTTTTAGGAAGGTGGCTGCATAACAGAGATAGAGTTCTTCTTCCAGCAAGATGGCCTGTTTAGGGTACTTCCACTCGCTGGCCATCATCTTGGCCGTTGTTTTAGCACGTTTAGCGGGACTGGAAATAATTAATTCCGGCACCATTCCACGGGAAACGAGCCGTTGTGCCATCTCCGGAGCGTTTTGTTTCCCCCGTTTGTTCAGGGGCCGGTCAAAATCGTCCACATCTGGATCAGTCCAACTGGATTTAGCATGACGTATAAGCAGTAATGTTTTCATGGGCTGAAAACGGATAGTTAACGTTAACGAAAATACAGATTTTAAAGGAAGTTAACTTCTTAGAATTATACAGTTCAATGTGAATAGTGGATTTAAGACAAAATTAACATAAGGAAACATGTGGCTTATCGTCTTTGGGATGGCGGTGTTGCGTGTATTTATCCCTCAGAAGTTGATCCTGATAAGGGTTTTAAAAAGTGGTTAGGCCTTTCGAAGCCACAGGACTGGATATGTATTCACAGGCTGTAAAATAAAACAGGTTGTCTCTGTTTGAGAAACAACCTGTTTTATCTGTTACCTATGTTGGCCTAAATAAAACCGATCATAGGGTATATCATCTTATTAATATCCTCTTTCGTTTTTGCCTTCCATGTAGTTCATAAAGGCTTTATTTACCACCCGGTTACCGCCTGGTGTAGGGTAATCGCCGGTAAAGTACCAGTCGCCCAGGTTATTCGGACAAGCTTCATGAAGGCTTTCGATAGATTGATAGATTACTTCTATTTCAGTGCCGATGCCTTGGGGCGTTAGTATTTCTGCAATTTTCGCAGAGATCTGTTCCGGTGTAAAAGGTTTATAGATGTTCTTCACTACGTTTTGGGCGTGAAGGGTATTGGTGCGCTGTAATTCATTACAGAGGCCATAAGCTTCCTGCAGGATATGTTCTTTGCCATGATCTTTCAACAGGGCAATTGCTGCCTGGAAAGCTACAAAGTCGCCCATTTTACTCATGTCTATGCCATAGCAGTCCGGGTAGCGGATCTGAGGGGCGGAAGACACGATGATGATCTTTTTAGGGCCTAAGCGATCCAGCATTTTCACAATACTTTCTTTGAGGGTAGTACCGCGCACAATAGAATCGTCGATCACCACGAGGGAGTCGACACCGGGTCTTACAGTACCGTAAGTGATATCGTACACGTGTTGTACCATTTCGTTACGGCTGGAGTCTTCGGTGATGAACGTACGCATTTTCACGTCCTTGATCGCAATTTTATCGATCCGGATACGGCGGTTCACCATTTCGGAGAGTTTCTCCGGGTCTACCTCGTTCCCCCAGGAGAGTATACGTTCTATTTTGATTTTATTGAGATAATCTTCCAGTCCTTTCAGCAGGCCGTAGAAGGCTACTTCTGCGGTATTAGGAATAAAGGAGAAGATTGTATTACGCAGGTCGTTGTCGATTGCCTTTAATACGGTACCAGATAAGTTACGGCCCAGGGCAGTACGTTCCTTGTATATTTTTTCGTCGTTACCGCGGGAGAAATAGATCCTTTCGAAGCTGCAGGCTTTACGTTCTTTGGGTTCGAGGATCTGTTCTATAATGTATTCGCCGTTATTTCTTACAATAAGGGCATTACCGGGCATCAACTCCAGCACTTCATTCTCGCCCACATTAAAGGTAGTGCGGATAGCAGCTCTTTCAGAAGCGGCTACGATCACATCGTCGTTAATGTAATAATAGGAAGGGCGGATGCCGTGTGCATCACGGATTACGAAGGCGTCGCCGGAGCCAATCAGGCCGCAGGCATGATAGCCGCCGTCGAACATAGAAAACGACTGCTGCAAGATCTTTTTGATGTCGAGATCCTGGGTACCTTCTGCATCTTCTTTTACCAGGAAGTGGTGTACTACTTCCAGCATAGCGGCGAGATCGCTGTTTTTATGTACTTCGCCGGGCTCTGCCTGAGAAAATTTAAATAACTCATCGGCATTTACCAGGTTGAAGTTGCCTGCCATAGCCAGATTGCGGGCAGGAATAGTATTATAGCGTACGAAAGGATGGCAAAGCTCCGCATTATTTTTGCCTTGTGTGGCATAACGGAGGTGTCCCATCAGTAGTTCGCCGAGAAAGCGTACATGTCCTTTCATCAGGCCCGGATATTTGGTGATTTCCGGTTGATATTTTTCTATCTCCTGATATTCGTCGCGTATTTTACCGAAGATGTCCCCTATTGCCTGTGGGGCAGCACTACGCATGCGGTGCATGAAGGGAACGCCCGGTTCCGTATTTAGCTTAACGGTTGCCAGGCCGGCACCATCCTGTCCTCTGTTGTGTTGTTTTTCCATGAGCAGGTATAGTTTGTTGAGCCCATAGAAAACAGTCCCATATTTTTGTTGGTAGTAGGAAAACGGCTTTCTTAATCTTATAAATGCCAGACCGCATTCGTGTTTGATCGCATCACTCATGGCAGAAAATTGAAGACGCAAAGGTACGCCAAAAAAAGGGGAAAACAGAAAGTAAGATGCTTTAGCAGCAGGCTGTTATCAGTGATAACGTGCAGAAGACCGTAATGAGGATGCGTTTATCATTAGGGAGATTAAGGGGAGGCTACCTTTTATCCATCACAAAAATCACATTAAAAAAGCGGAGATAACAGCTTACCGCTTTATCTCCGCTTTTCCTGCCAGTTAGCTGTGCACAGCTAAAACTTGCCAATAACTTTATTGTTTTGCCAGGGATGCCATCCACTGGCTGATATGATTACAGTTTTTATATTCTTCATCCACGTGCACATAAAACGTCGGGATCTTTTCGATCAGCCATTTGTTGATGGCTTCTGCGCGTTTAATATCCAGGGTGCGTTGCTGAATGCGGGAGTAGTCGTCGGTCAGGTTTTCTCTGTGCGGCTGGGTGCGTGTTTTCAGGTAAACGATACGTACAGCGGTACGGCCGTTTTCGTCTGTAAACTGCATAGGAGCAGAGATTTGGCCTGGTTTGAGGGTATCCAGCATCAGTACGATATCTCTTTCTTCAGGATCATCGAGCTGGTCGATGGTGATGAAAGTGCTACCATCGCCGGTTTTAGACTGGAGCATGCCGTTATCGAACTTAGCGCTGGGAGCGTCACTGTATTTGGTTACCGCTTCAGAAAAGGTGATTTTACCTTTCAGGATCATGTTGCGGATAGAATCCAGTTTGAGGGTATTGGAGGCCAGGTCGGATTTGGTTACAGCGGGCCTTACCAGAATGTGTTGTACGGTAACGTTATCGCCGCTACGTTTCAGCATCATGATCAGGTGGTAGCCATGGATCCCTTTTACCGGGGAGGAGATTTCACCTTCTTTCAAGCGGAATGAAGCCGCCAGGAAGTCGGGGTCCCAGTTTTTATCGCTACGGTTTAATACGTAGATGCCTTTGTTATCTTTTACACCGGGATCTTCTGAGTAGAGCATCGCCAGTGAGCCGAAATCTGATTCTTTATTGACTACCCGTTTTTTGAAATCGAGGAGACGGTCTATTGCGTATTGGTCCATTTCGCGGGTAGCTTTTGGTTCCAATACGATGGTGCCTATTTCCATTTCGGATTCATAGAAATGGAGACTGTCTTTAGGAATAGCATCGTAGAAGCGTTTTACTTCCGACGGTGTTACTTTTACCGGGTCTATGATCTTGTTGCGCATAGCTTGTGCGAGCAAGCCTTCTTTGATAGGTTGGCGGAAACGTTCGCGAAGCTGATAGATGGAGTAGCCAGTAATTTCTTTCATTTTTTCCCTGCTACCGTACATCTGTTCGAAGTAGCGGATACGGTTTTCCATTTGTGCTTCAACATCTCCATCGCTTACAGGTAAGCTATCGCGTTCTGCCTGCAGCACCATTACTTTCTGGGAAATCAGCATTTCCAGGGTTTTACAGGCAGCATCCGGGATTAATGTTCCGTCCGGGGAATTGTGCTGCTGATCGCTGAGTGCGCCATCCATATCGGATTTGAGGATAATTTTATCTCCCACTACTCCGATAATTTTGTCTGCCACCAGTTTTTGCTGGGCCGTAGAAGTTTGCCAAAGCAGCAAGGCTCCTGCGGATAATGCTAAAAGTTTCTTCATACAAAAGCGGTAAAAACCAAAAATAGCCAATTAAAAGTCAGTAGCATAGGGAAAGTCGATGGATTTAACAAAAGTTTAGATAAGCCGCTGACTTTTAACTATTAGCTACTAATAAAAAAGCGGGGAAACACTTTCCCCGCTATCTATTTCAAGTTAAAAAATTTGTTTAGAGTGTTCTTTTTACTTCAACTTCTTCGAAACCTTCGATATGGTCGTTAGGTCTGAGGTCGCTATATCCACGGATACTCAAACCACATTCCATATTGGCGGCTACTTCCTTCACGTCATCTTTATAACGTTTGAGGGAGGCGAGTTCGCCGGTGAATACCACGATACCGTCGCGTACTACGTTGATACGGGTGTTTCTGGTCAGCTTGCCATCGGTAACGAAGCAACCTGCCACCGTAACTTTTTCGAATTTGTAGGTTTCGCGTACCTGTACATTGCACACCACTTTCTTTTCGATCTTCGGTTCCAACATACCTTCCATGGCACTCTTGATTTCATCGATCGCGTCGTAGATGATAGAGTAGTTACGGATTTCGATATTTTCTTTTTCGGCGAGTTTAGCAGCCTGAGAAGAAGGACGTACCTGGAATCCGAGGATGATCGCATCGGAGGCGGTAGCCAGCAATACGTCTGATTCTGTGATCTGACCTACTGCTTTGTGTACGATACTGATAACGATTTCTTCGGTAGATAGTTTTTGCAGGGAGTCGCTCAACGCTTCTACGGAACCATCAAAGTCGGCTTTAATGATGAGGTTGAGTTGTTTAAAGTTACCCAGTGCAAGACGGCGGCCGATTTCATCGAGGGTGATATGTTTCTTAGTACGGATACCTTGTTCACGAACGATTTGTGCTCTGCGGTTAGCCACTTCTTTGGCTTCAGATTCGTCTGAGTACATTTTGAACTTCTCACCGGCTTGTGGTGCACCATTTAAACCGAGCACCTGTACAGGCATAGATGGTCCTGCTTCGTCCATTTTCAGGCCGCGTTCGTTGAACATGGCTTTAATTTTACCGAAGAAGGAGCCAGACACGATGGTATCGCCTTGGCGGAGTGTACCATTTTGTACCAGCAGGGAGGCCACATAACCACGTCCTTTATCGAGGGTAGCTTCCACGATACTACCGGATGCTTCGCGGTCTGGGTTGGCTTTCAGTTCCAACAGTTCTGCTTCCAGCAATATTTTTTCGAGGAGTACGTCGATATTCAGGCCGCTTTTTGCGGATATTTCCTGGCTTTGATATTTACCGCCCCAGTCTTCTACCAGGAGGTTCATACCGGCCAGCTGTTCTTTAATTTTTTCTGGGTTGGAGCCTTCTTTATCCACTTTGTTGATGGCAAAAACCATTGGCAGGCCAGCTGCTTGAGAGTGGGAGATGGCTTCCCTTGTTTGCGGCATGATTGCATCGTCTGCAGCGATAACGATAACAGCGATATCTGCTGCTTTAGCACCACGGGCACGCATCGCGGTAAACGCTTCGTGACCGGGGGTATCGAGGAAGGTAATCTTCTTACCGCTGGCAGTAGTTACCTGGTAAGCACCAATATGTTGGGTGATACCACCTGCTTCACCTGCTACCACGTTTGCATTCCGGATATAGTCGAGCAAGGATGTTTTACCGTGGTCTACGTGTCCCATGATGGTAACGATTGGTGCACGGGGTGTTAAATCTGCCGGATCATCTACTTCATCATCTTCTTCATGTTCCTCTGCATCTTCCAGGCCGATGAATTCCACTTCATAGCCAAATTCACCTGCTACGAGTTCTATTACTTCCGCATCGAGACGTTGGTTGATAGACACCATGATGCCGAGGCCCATACATTTGGAGATTACTTCGGCGAAGCTTACATCCATAAGGTTAGCGAGTTCGCTTACAGAAACGAATTCTGTTACCTGGAGAATATTGTTTTGTTCTCCCTGGCCCATTTTCTGGCTAGCTCTTTCTTCGCGTTTTTCTCTACGGTGTTTGGCTTTTACATTTTTACCGCGGCCACCTCCGTGGAGTTTGGCCATGGTTTCCTTGATCTTATTCTGGATCTCGTTAGTATCGATTTCTTTTTCTTCAACAGTGCGTCTGTCTTCGCCGCGGTGATGGCCACCTTGACCAGGTCTGTTATGGTGGTTGCCACCTTGCCCCTGGCGGTTAAAGTTGCCGCCTTGGCCTTGCCGGTTACCGCCCTGACCTTGTCCGCCGCCGGGACGGTTATAACCGCCGCCGCCTTGCTGACCACCTGGTCTGTTACCACCTTGGCTTTGACCTTGTCCGCCACCGGGTCTATTATAGTTACCACCCTGGCCTTGGCCTTGTCCGGCAGGTCTGTTATAGTTGCCGCCGCCACCGGTTCCGGAATGGGTGCCACCACCACCTTGTTGGCGGTTGTGGTTATTGCGGTTATCGCCTTGGGGTCTGTTACCGCCGCCACCTTGTTGGTGTCCGCCGCGGTTGTCGCCGTGATAAGGACGGTTACCGCCTCCTGGTTGGTGCTGCCGGTGTTCGCCGGGAGCGCCGCCTTCTTTGCGATCGCCTTCCTTAAAATCTTTAGGCTGAACAGGTTCAGGTTTCTTTTCCACGATAATACGCTTGCGTTTGCGTTTTTCGTCCCTGTTAAAGTTATTTTTATTGTTATCGCGTCTGTCAGCTTGCACTGGCAGTTCGATTTTGCCGATTACTTTCGGGCCGGTTAATTTTTCGGCCTGTATGTTTTCGATAACAGCACCAGCTTGTTCGTCTGGGGCCGGAGTGGCCGGAGGCGGAGTTGGTGGTGTATTTTCGGCAGTAGCGGGCTTGCGATAATCTGTCTTTACGACTTGTTTAACAGGAATTTGCGCCGGTTCTTTGGCTGCAGCCGGTTTTGCCTCTTGTATTACTTCTTCCACTTTTTTAACTACAGGTTTATCTTCAACCGGTGCGGCTTTTTCCGTTTTTTCCGTTTTGTCTGTCGTATCGGTTTTATCTGTTTTCGCTACTATTTCAGCCGGTGCGGTGGTATCTGCTTTAGGTGCGTGTTCCATTTTCTCGGCTTTTTCGGCTTTTTCAGTTGGTTTTTCAACTGGGGCAGCCGTTGCTTCCGGCACAGGAGCAGGCGTAACCGGTTTTGGTTCCGGTTGTTTTTCTGCAACGGGAGGAGCGGGTGTAACGGGTTCCGGTTTTTCTTCTTTTACCGGAGGTTTCACTGCTTCGGGTTGCGGAGTGGCTATTTCTTCCTGTTCTGGTTTTTTAGCAATTGGTTTTTTATTTCGATTGAGCGCATCCAGGTCGATGGTTGTAATTACTTTAGGCCCATTTATTTTGGGCGCTTCAGTTTTTACCACGTCTGGTGCAGCTGGAGGAGGCGTAGCCGGTGCTTTTGGAACTTCCGCAACAGGGGGAGCTGTAACAACGGGTGGTTCGGGCTTCGGTTCAGCTTTTTCCACGGCGGGAGGCGGAGGGGTAACCACCGCCTGTGGTTGCGGTTCCTGTTTAGGGGTTACCTTCACAGGTTCCGGTTGAGGTTCAGGTTTTGTTTCCTGCTTAGGAGCTTCTGCCGTTGGGGCAGGTGCTACCTCATCTTTTTCTTTATTAGTATTCTTTTTAGCCGCCGCTTCCGCTTCCTCTTTCTCTTTCTTCTTCATTGTTTCTAACACGCTTCCTTTGGGCAGGGCTATCTGGTCGCTTTTACGCTTGTTAGCCTTGTCCTGCTGGAATTCCGACTGCAGTGCTGAGTACATAACAGCCGTGAGGCGGGCATTGGGAGAACCAAAGCCACCCATATCGAAGCCTTTATTGCTAAGGAAATCGATGAGGGTTTCCTTACCAATATTAAACTCTTTGGCTGCAGCCAGCAATCGTGGTGTGTTGTTTGTTGTTTCAGGCATATCGTATTTCGGGCCTCCCCTGTTTCCCGTTTCTTCCAAACGGGATGTTTTTTTACGTTTAAACAATAACTCGAAAAAATCAATTCCCTTTTTAATAAGGCCTTTACCTGGGAAGGGTTGTGGCTCGGCTTTATTCTTTGTCAAACTCTTCCTGTAATATTCTTCTTACATCCTGCACTGTCTCTTCTTCTAAATCAGAACGGCGTACCAGTTCTTCAACAGTCAGCTCTAATACGCTGCGGGCAGTGTCACAACCTATTCGCTTCAGTTCATCTATAATCCATCCTTCGATTTCATCTGAGAATTCTTCCAGATCGATATCAAATTCAGACTGTTCCTGAGCTTCGTCACGGAATACATCAATCTCATAACCAGTCAGTTCGCAGGCCAATTTGATGTTTACGCCTTTTTTACCGATGGCCAGTGATACCTGGTCAGGGTTAAGGTAAACGGAGGCGTATTTGTTTTCATTATCAACTTCCATGCGGCTAATTCGGGCGGGTGTTAAGGAACGCTGAATCAGTAGTTGGATGTTGGTCGTATAGTTAATAATGTCAATGTTTTCATTTCTGAGTTCGCGGACGATACCATGTATACGGCTACCTTTCATACCTACGCAGGCGCCTACCGGGTCAATACGGTCGTCGTAGGATTCTACGGCAACTTTGGCTCTTTCGCCTGGTTCACGAACAATTTTCTTGATAACAATAAGCCCGTCAAAGATCTCAGGCACCTCAATTTCCAGCAATTTAGCCAGGAAGGATGGATGTGTACGGGAAAGAATGATGAGTGGTGCATTATTCTTCATTTCCACTTTCTTTACCACCGCTCTTACATTCTCCCCTTTTTTGAAATAATCTGTGGGGATCTGTTCTGATTTAGGCAAAATTAACTCATTCCCTTCATCATCAAGCAATAAAACTTCTTTTTTCCAAACCTGGTACACTTCACCGTTTACAATTTCACCAGCTTTGTCTGCATATTTTTTTACCAGGATGTTCTTTTTCAGGTCTCCGATACGGGCAGATAAAGTCTGCTTAGCCGCCAGGATGGCCCTACGACCGAAATCCATGATTTCTACTTCTTCATATAAATCTTCGCCTACCTGATAATCTGGTTCTACCAGAATGGCTTCAGAGTAAGCGATCTGTGCATTATCATCTTCTACTTCTCCATCGGTAACGATGGTGCGACGGCGTAATATTTCGAGGTCACCTTTTTCGGTATTTACAATCACGTCAAAATTCTCATCTGAGCCATACTTTTTCCTCAGCAGTGTTTTGAACACATCTTCCAGGACCTTCATCAATGTAGGACGGTCAATGTTTTCCGCCTCCTTGAACTCGGTGAATGACTCAATCAGGTTAATACTAGCCATGTTTAGTTGTTATATTTTAAAACACGATGCACACCTTTGTGTGCTTTATTTCATTAAGTTTTAAATCAGTTGATTTTTTTTCTTTCTTTTTACCCACTTGTTCCTCAATGTTAATACTTTCTTCCGTTACGGATTGCAGGGTGCCTTCCTTTACGGAGCCATCCAGCAGGGTTACTTCTACTTTGCGTCCAATATTTTTGAGGTATTGTCTGTGCAGTTTGAGCGGTTCGTCTAGCCCCGGGGAAGATACTTCCAGGGAAAAATCGTTATTAGGGAACAGTTCTGCTGCCTCCAGCAAAGGATATAATTTACGGTTAAATGATACCAGAGTGGCTACTGGTACCCCTTTATCCCCGTCCAGAAAGAGCTTAATATTGTTAGTGGGCTTAATTCTGATGTCTACCAAAAAGTTGTCGGGATCATTTGTAAGCAGTCCTTCTGCTATTTCCCGGATAGTTTTTATCACTTGTTCGTTTGCCATACAAAAAACGCGAAGGGGACAATATCTCGTCCCCTTCGTTAGTATCATTTTTCCTCACACAAAATTAGGATTTTATTTTGATTGAAAAACTATTTTTTACCTTGTAGGCAAATATTCGTACAAGAAGCGCTCCCATCATTCATATAGTTTTTTAAAATATCTGATGTGCAAACTGGTTTTTGGCAAAAAATTAACATTGAACTGATGGTGTGGCCGCTGGGCCTAATCCTGCTCTATTATATAAACCCTAATGCAAAAGGCAACAGCCTATGTTTACTGAAAAGGGCAGGCCTCTCCTTTTGTCCGGGTTGTGGATTAGGGCATGGTATTCACTATTTTTTGCATGGGCAATGGGAGATGGCATTCCATCATCATTGGTTATCCCCCCTGGTAGTAGTGGTGTTAGGATACCGGATCGTACAACTGGCTATTTTGCAATATGCAGATTTTAAACACTCATAAATCCATTACCATGAACGATTTTTCATTTGTTACACTCCCTGGAATTGAAACGGAGGAAGTCCTTTGGCTGCAGGAACTTACTAAAGACTATAGTCTAGAAAATAAGCAACGCTTTCTGGAGGTATACCAATCCAAACGGAAAGACCCTCAAACTATTCTGATTTTTACCTTGATAGGATTTGTAGCTGTGGCAGGTATTCAACGCTTTCTCCTTAACCAGATTGCGATGGGCATTATCTATGTTTTTACATTAGGATTTTGTTTTATAGGTACAATTGTTGACGCGGTGAACTACCGGAAACTTACCTGGCAATACAATAAGAAAGAGGCTTTATCTACTGCTGCTTTGCTGGGTCTTTAGTTGAGATGGAAAGTTAAAGAAACCTTAAAATATCCTGATTTTCAAGGGCACGGAAAGGATATTCCGCTAACTTTGCGCTACTATGTTGAAGTTTTTGTTATCTATATTTATTGCATGGTTGCTTTATAAACTAGTGTTTGACTTGATCATTCCAGGGTATAAAGTTACTAAACAAGTGCGTAGGCAAATGAGCGATATGCAAGAGCATATGCGTCAGCAATATGAACAGCAACGGGGCGGACAACAAGAAAATCACCAGCAGTCATCTCCACCCCCACCACCTCCCAAGCAAGCAAACGTTGACAAAGGAGATTATATTGATTTTGAAGAAATAAAATAAAAAGGCCAGTTAAAGACTGGCTTTTTTTATACTGCTGGCCGGAATATATCCATGATTGTTTTAGGTGGCTGTAAATGTATAGTTTGTAATCCTGCTGCTTTGGCCCCTTCTATATTAGGCAGGGTATCGTCAATAAACAATGTATCTGCCGCGTTCAATCCATTTTCATCTAATACTATTTGGTAAGCTGCTTTGTCTGGCTTCCGGTGCCCCATCAGGTGAGAATAATAAGCCCTGTCGAAAAAGCTTCCTAAGGAAGGGATTCCCCTGCTTTCTTGCAGCAGTTTATTGAATGCTTCCAAGTGTATGGCATTGGTATTACTAAGCAAATAAATATTGTAATGCTGCCTTAATTGCTGCAATAACTGTAGCCGTTGTAAAGGGAAGTCCAACAACATGGCATTCCAGGCTGCCGTAATTTGTTGATCTGTTACGTTTTCCGGGATATGCTTATGCATTTCTGCCAGGAATTCTTCCGTAGAAATATGCCCTGTTTCCAGTTTGTTGAAGAGGTTGGAGCCGTGAAACTGGGAATATAGCTCATGGAAATTGTTTACGCCCAACGCTACAAATGCATTGTTAGTAAGCTGGTAGTCGATGTTAAGGATAACCCCCCCTAAATCGAAAATGATGTTTTTAATGCCTTTCATGAATACAAATTTATTAAAAGTGTAAGCGTAAGCAGTTGAAATAAATTTTTTTTAGGATAATTCAATAAAATAATTAATTTTGCCGTCCCTTGAAAAGGGGAAACTTTAGTTCTTCGGAACGGCTCCTATAGCTCAGTTGGTTAGAGCACCTGACTCATAATCAGGGGGTCCCAGGATCATGCCCTGGTGGGAGCACACTACATGAAAGGCTTTCGGCGGATTGACGCAGGAAGCCTTTTTCTTTTGGATACTATCCCCCAACGTTTCAACTTGATCCATTTTATCTTTCCAACGTTTTCACTGCTCCTATTTTCTGTAAGCGTTTTTTGTTGATTTCACCCCTATCTGTACCATTTTTTGTACTTCTTCTGCAGATGGCATATCTGGGTAGCAATATATTTTTCGATATCTTGTAAAGAAGGCAAGTGATCGTTGCTGTAGAATTATGAACGCTCTCTTTTACCGGATTAGATCTGGGGCTAGATAAGAATTGAATGGGGAACCAATAGAAAAATAACAGTATTTGTAACTTGAAAGCATATACGTTTATTAAGCGCCTTGATTATGTGCCGGTAATTTTAAGAGATAAATATTTTCCATGTAAGTATTCTTCTTGCATATAGCATAGCTATAATAATGAAAATCGTATAGGCATCTCCTTTATAAAACCATTGAACTAAATTATGGTAATTTTAAAGTCTTAATATTCTGTACCATGAAGTGGCCCTTTTTTCCCAATAAATATAAGCACACCTGGGTGCTAAAAAGAACAGTACCGGCAATATTGGGCTTGATTATTTTGGTAGCCGGGTATGTGATCATGATCAATAGAGGCGTTCCTCCTGGTAAAGCAATGGGCATTATGAATTTAACCCTGGCAGTGGCTATGATCGTATGTGTATTGTACCGTTATTTTTTTTCAGCTACCCAGCTGTACCCTGTTTCTGTTTATAATGCTGACTACTCTCCTGCCCGGCAATGGACAGAAACAGAACTGACTGATTTTTATTCCGGGCTGCAACAGGTGGTTGCTTGGACGGCTTTATTGGTTAAAGAGGGCGATATAGTACAAAATAGCTATGGGAAAGTATTCCGGCGAACCAACCCTGAGGTGAATGGCATAGTGGCTTTCGACCAAGAACAAGACCCGCCGGCATGGCGATTGAGTGAGGGAATTCCCAGTACTTACCGTACTTTACTGAAAGCTGCTCTGGAAGCGAGAAAAGAAGTACTGCCGGCACAACCGGCAGATGTATTGTGTAATGGAAGGCTGCTGGTGTTTTATCCAACAGTGTATACCACGGATATGCCATTGCCGGCAGAAAGCAAAAATTATCTTGATAACACCGGGGCGCCTCCCATAGACACCTGGTTTTATTTCAGGGAAGAAACATTAAGCTACGGTGAACTATATTGCTGGGTACCTTCTGTGTTTGAGCAGTTGATTGATGAGCTTATTTTAACCGGCTATGAGGCTTATTCATGGCTGGACGAAAAAAACTTGTCATTATATAAACAGGTAATCCTCCAGGGAGGAGACTCACTTGGTTTTTTGCGGTGACATTTTTTTAAATGTTTCTACCAAGGCAGAACTGTCTGTGCTGATAGTATCTATCCGTTGGCCATTCCATTTGAAATGGTAATAATCGTAAGACTCCAGTTCAGCAGCAGTAGTATCTTCCATATTCTCACTGTATTCATATTTTTCCAGGATGCCTCTCCAGCCGCTGTCTGGGGTATGGTATAGTAAGGAGGATTTGTTTAAAATATCTCCGGCATCGCCAAAAATTTCTGCGAGCTCTGTTTCAAAAGTAATTTTATTGTTTTGCTTATGCCAGGCAAACAACTTGATAGAAGTAGAGGAATATTCAGAAGGGGTGCGGGTGATAAGTCCAATCGTGTTGGCATCCAGGTTGAATTTATAGCAGGCGTAAAATTGACCGCCTTCTTGTTGGAATTCGGAAGGAAACAACCGTAGGAAAGTAGTGTCGAGTAATGCGCCCTCATATGCCCAGCCCTTTTCTGCTTCTTCCTCATACTGGGATTCTATGGATAAAGTATCCGCCTTTATCGGTTTATACTGTTTCAGTAAATCGCTTACTGATGCAGATGCAGTATCCTGTGAGCCCGGTGTGCTGGTGTTATTGGCAGCTTGGCAGGCAAATAAAAAAGTAGCCAGTAGTAATAAGGATAAATATTTCATTATCCAAATATAAAGAAGACCCCCCGGAAAATCCAAGGGGGCCGTTCTTTTTTATTATAAATCCACGTTAACGGCTTGATTAGTGTTTTCAAAGGTGGCTTCATGGATGAGACATTGTTCCGCCGGGATGGAAAACCCTTGTGGATCAAAGCGTGAAATTGGCGCCAGGAAGGAATAAGTTTTTGTTTGCACAGTTACCGGAGCGCCGTTTACCATTATACCTGGCAGTTGTTCAAACCCATGTAGCATCAGGCGGATTACCCGGAAGTGGGAAACATAGGCGCCATTCACCTTTTCCAGAGTAATCTTTTTATTGGCCGGGCTGTAAGTGATGATACGTTGGTAAAAGATCCCTTTTTCGTTGTTGAAGGTTTCTCCATCGTCTTCGTAATACATGAAAGTGTTTGGCGTATCCCCTTTATAGATGTGGAGCGACAAGGTATCTGTTGGTTTTTCGGCGGTAGATTGTAACTGTGATTGCATTGGAATGATGCTACCAGCTTTTACGTATACGGGCAGGGATTTCAGGCTCAGTGGCGTAATTACTTCCTGTTTGCCACTGGTGATGCTATCATTATAAAGGTTATACCATTTCCCTTCGGGGAAATAAATAGGTCCGAATTCTTTAGTACTCTCGAAAGGTGCTACCATAAATGCCTGGCCAAACTGATATTGATTCTGGTAGCGGGTATCGTATACATTAGGGTCGAAAGTGTTAGTAATGGCCAGCGTGCGCATAACAGGCATGCCAGTATGAGTTGCCTCATACATGGAGCTATAGAGGTATGGCAGGAGGCGGTAGCGAAGGTTGATGTAATTACGGGTAATTTCCAGCACTTCTTCGCCGTAGGCCCACGGTTCGGAAGATTTGGTATTGATGCCGGTATGGTTACGGAAATAAGGAATAAATGCGCCTATTTGCATCCAGCGGGCATATAAGCTAACGGTAGGGTTGCCGGTAAAGCCTCCTATGTCCATGCCGGCGAAGGGCATGCCACTGATACCCAGGCTGTTTAATAAGCGTACGCCCAGCAGCATATGGTCTTCTTCAGCGCGGTTATCGCCGGTCCATATGGCGCTGTAGCGCTGGGAGCCGGCATAGGCGGCCCGGGTTAGCAGGAAAGGGCGCTTTTGTAATCCATCCCTGGCGCCTTCATAGCTGGCGCGCGCCATTTGCAGACCATAAATATTGTGTGCTTGTAAGTGAGTAATGGGGTGTTCTTCGTAATTGAAGAGCACATTGCTGGGCATTTTTTGCCCCCAGGTAGCTATTTCGTTCATATCGTTCCATATACCACGCACACCTATACGCAGATAGGATTGCAGTTGTGCTTTCCACCATTCCCGTCCCCGGGCGCTCGTAAAATCCGGGAAATGGCACCAGCCGGGCCACACTTGGCCGGTATAGTTTTGGCCATCACTATATTTAATGAAGATGTCTTCTTTTTTCCCATTTTCGTAGGCCGCATAGCCGTTTTCTACTTTGATGCCTGGATCTACGATCACGGTTAATTTGAAGCCCATATGATCCAGTTGGCTGCTGAGTTGTTTAGGATCGGGGAAGCGTTCCTTGTTCCAGGTAAAAAGCTTATAGGCATCCATGTAGTGGATATCAAGGGTAATGCCATCTGCCGGGATCTTTTTCTCGCGCAGGGTTTGAGCAATACGCAACACCTCCGTATCGGGGTAGTAGCTATAGCGGTTTTGCTGATAGCCGAGACTCCACATCGGTGGCATGGGCATATATCCGGTGAGCTGTGCATAGGAGGCGATAATGTCTGTCATCCGATGATGATAGATAAAATAGTAGTTCATCTCCCCTCCTTTGGCGCCAAAGGAAGAAAAGCGGTTGTTGCTGGCGCCGAAGTTGAAATCACTCTGGAAAGTATTGTCGAAGAATATGCCGTAGTTAATCTGGTGATGTATGCCTATATAAAATGGGATAGTAGCATAAATAGGGTCTTGGTTGGCCGTATAGCCGAACTTATCGGAGTTCCAGTTCGTATAGCCTTCGCCTTTACGATCCAGGTTGCCTGTTTTTTCTCCCAGGCCAATAAACCTTTCACCATCCTGCATTTTTTTGTAGGTGGTTACCTCGTTGCCTACCCAGGATGTGGTGAGCCCTGTTTCATCTTCGTTGATCACTTCTCCGGATAGGGTGAGAAAATGGAGGGAGAATGGTTTTTTAGTAATGCGTAGTTGCAAGGAATCAGTAATGATATTGATTTCACTGCTGTTCTGATTGGTTTGTATTTTGGTAGGCGCCGGTGTGGATACTACCGCATAGGAAAAATCCGGGGTTAACGGATGTTGGTTTATCTTTACGCGGATAACCGCCGGACTATATACTATAATTTCTGCAAAAGCATTTTCTGCACTGATGTTGATCTGTTGGCCTGAAATGGTGACCTTATTGATATTCCCGATTTGTTTTACGGGCGTTTGTGCCCTTGCCGACAGGCAGCAGAGCATAAATAGCCAGCCGGTACGACTCAACAGCGCTTTCGTATCCATGTTGTAATTAATTTTCCGGGCAAAAAATTTCCTGCCGCATTTCCGGGCAATGCGTAACAGTTTATAAGAAGTAGTAGTAGCGTTTGCGGGTAAGATAGGACTCTTGTTTAAGGTCCTACCTTACCCGCAAAAAGTATTGATTAGTAGCCTGGGTTTTGTACCAGGTTTTTGTTGATGGCCAGGTCGCTGGTGGGAATAGGATACACCAAGTATTTGGGGTCATCGGCAGTTTTAAGTTGCCATGGGTCCAGGAATTTTCCGAAGCGGATCAGGTCTTGCCTTCTCCAGCCTTCCCAATAGAGTTCGCGGCCTCTTTCTTCGAGGAGATTGGTCAGGTTTAAGTCGGTGAATGCAGAGGCGCCGCGTGCAGTCCGGATCTGGTTTACGATGGGTAATCCGTCTGGAGCCTTGTTGGTTCTCAGGAGGGCTTCTGCTTTCATCAGCAATACGTCTGCATAGCGGAAGAATACGAAATCGTTGCTGGCTTCATTAGTGCTGGATGACAAAGAAGATGTTAGGAAATCCGGCGGATATTTCACCACGCGGATGCCGGCTACTTCTACTTCGTCGCCGGTAGCCTTTAATGCTACATCCCTTGTAAATACCAGTGGACGGCCTTTCCGGTCTAATAGTTGGTTGCCGTTTTTATCGTATTGCTGTCCTTCCAGGAAGCCCACTCTTAAACCAGTGAGTTCTGTGAGGTTAGCGTATGAGCTACCACGGCGAACATCGGTAGTTTCAAACTTATCATAAAAATCTGATAAGGTAGTGAAGCCATTCCAACCGCTTGGATTTTGGTTGTAGTGTAAGGTACACATCCAGCGGCAGTAAACGTTGTTGCCATTGTCTCCTCTGGCAGTGCTAATGCCGGGTCCATTTTGTTGTGTAAAGATATTTTCCCGGGAAATTACGTCATTGTCGCGTGCAAAGTTATCGAAGTATTTTTCGTTGATGCTGTACGCTCCTACTGCAGTGATCTGGTCTGCGAGGGTAATTACCTGTTGCATATCAGCAGCATCGAAAGCAGGTGCCTGGCGGTTGAGGAAAGTGCCTTTATTCAGGTACAATTTCATCAGTAGGAAACGTGCTGCATCCTTGTTAGCAATATAGGCTGGTGTAGCAGGTCTGTCGCCGAGATCGGGGAGTATGCTGTTCAGCTCTGAGATTAGGAAGTCGATGGCCTCGGCTGCTTTTAATACCTTGGGCGCTTCCAGCAGGTTGTCGCCGGGATTGCGGAAAGGCACCTGCCCGTAAAGGTCCAATACGGAGAACATGGATAACGCCCTGAGGAAGCGGGCTTCTGCTGCCTGCTCTTTAGTAGGGTGGAAAGACAGTACATTAGTGGCGCTGAATTCCTCGAGCAATAACCGGCTAAAGCTATTTTGTATATGCGCATGGTCGGGAGTCCAGGAGTGAGTATGCAAAGCGCGCCATACACCATTATCGTCCCAGTCTGTACCGCGGGTGGGGCCTACAGCTTCGTCGGTAGATATTTCAGACATGCCCCATACCTGGGAGAAGTCCTGGTAGGCCATCTGCAGGTTGTTGTATGCTGTTTGCAGTAATTGGTCTGCTTTGATGAGGGAATCCGATTGCTTATCGGTGAGCGTGGAACCCAGTTTTTCTTTCAGGCTACAAGCCGTAAATGTTACGCAGCCTGCAATAACCAAAGTGGTTTTAATTATATTGGAGATCATTGATTATCAGTTTTAAGTGAATTGAAGGTTATAAAGAGAACTGCAGCCCAAACATCACTGTTCTTGCGGTAGGGTATGGAGAATATTCCATTCCGAAAGAGCTCACACCATTCATGTTTTTATCCGTATTCACTTCAGGATCAAATCCGCTGTATTTCGTAATCACGAAGAGGTTCTGGCCAGTTATATATACTGCTGCATTTTTTAACACCTTACCTACGGTACCCAGATTATAGCTGAGTGTTACATTATCCAGTTTCAGGAAGTTTCCTTTTTCCAGGTAGCGGGAAGAGGCTGCATTGGAATTGGTAAGGGCTTCGCCGTTACCCAATAGGTTTTTAGGTATGTTGGCAGAACCGAGGTTACCGATTGGCAGTACGGTATTGGCAGTATTGTTATAGATTTCGTAACCAAAGGCGCCATGGGAGCTGGCAGATAATACCCATTTCTTGTAATTAACTGCAGTATTGATCCCCAGGATCACTTTAGGGTTAGGGTTACCCAGGTATTGTGGCGCGCCGTTATTGGCATATACGCTCATTCCTTTATCGTCGAAGCCCTGGAATACCGGTAGGTAGAAGGTGTTCAGCGGGTAGCCATTAGCCAAACGTTGTGCGTTGGCGTTAGATACGCCCTGGCCACTGATAGCGCCAGTGAGTACAGCCGGCCCGATATAGTTGTCCAGTTCATTTTTCAGGTAAGCGCCATTTACGCCCAGGGTCCAGGTCCAGTCTTTACTGCGGATGATATCTCCTTTCAGGGTTAGCTCCACGCCGGTATTCAGTACTTTTCCGGGTAGATTCACCCAGTAAGAGGAAGCGGGTGCCGGTTGGATGGCCGGGAAGCTGAACAACAGGTTAGAGGTATTTTTGATAAAGTAATCCACTGTTCCTGTTAATCTGTTTTTCAGGAACCCGAAGTCAACGCCAGCGTTAAATTGTTTGGAGTTTTCCCATTTCAGGTTCGGGTTGGGTACGTTGGTTAAACGGGCATTTCCGTTAGGGTCTATGCTATATTGCGCTTCTGCTGCACCGGCAGGGAATTCCTGGTTACCAGTTTCACCATAACCAATTCTGAGAGAGAGGTTGCTGAAAGCTGACTGGGTTTGCATGAATTGTTCGTTGCTGAGATTCCATTTACCTGCGAAAGAGGGGAAATAACCGTATTTGTTGTTCACTCCAAATTTGCTGGAACCGTCAGCCCTTAGGGTGGCTGTTAGTAAGTAGCGGTCTTTATAGTTCACGTTTACCCTGCCAAAGAAAGACTGTAGTTCGCTGGAAGGGTTACGGGAAGAGCTGATGGTGGTATTTACCTGCTTAGGTGCCTGGAGGATATCCGTATAATCGAGGGCGTTAGTAGGGAATCCTGTTCCGGCTACGTTTACATTGGCGTAGTCGAATTTTTGGTATTCATAACCAACCATCGCACCCAGACTGAAGGCTTTGGTGATTTGTTTATTGAAGCTCAGGGTGTTATTAAACAGCTGGGTATTTAACTCAGCTGTATTATACATAGCAGAGCCCAAGCCACTTACTTCTTTCAGGTTAATGAAAGAGGCCACAGAAGCGCGGCGTTGTCCTACCTGGTGATTTACGCTGTAGGTCATACGGTATTCCCAGTTATCATTGAATTTGAAGTATGGAGAAAGGCTGGCCAGTATATAGCTAACGGCGGCTTTGTCATTATAGGCATCAGACATTGCCAAAGGGTTTACCGCAGAGCCAATAGGCAGCTGGTTATAAGAGCCGTCGGCATTTCTTAGCGCCCTGGTGGGGTTCCATTGCAATGCCTGGCCAATGAGGCTACCTCTAAAATCGGCGTCGTTAGAAATGGGCGCCAGGTTTTCTACTGTTTGGGCGGCCATGATACTATAGTCGATACCCAGTTGTTTGCTTTCCAGGAATTTGCTCTGACCATTGAGGGTAGCGGTATACTTTTTAAGTCCGGTTTTTTGCACGATACCTTCCTGGTCTTGCAGGCCGAATGAAGCCCTGTACCGGCTGGTTTCATTGCCGCCGCTAATGGCCAGGCCTACGTTTTGGGTAACACCGGTCCTTAAAATGGAGCCCAGGCCATCAGCACTGGCGCCTTCATCGCCACTGGTAAGATTATATTGTTTAAGCGCTGCCCGGTATTCGTCTGCATTCAGCACATCCAGTTTTTTCATGATGTTGCTCATGCCAACAGCATAGTTTACATCTACCTGCGCGGGACCTGGCTCTCCTTTTTTAGTATTGATGATAATTACTCCATTAGCGCCGCGTGCACCATAAATAGCAGTGGCAGAGGCATCTTTCAATACATCCATAGAAACGATGTCGTTGGAGTTAATGAAGTTTAAGGGGTTGGCGTCGGGAGTTTGCCCCAGTCCGCCTACGTTGATAGAGGGACGGGCTACACGGCCATCCAGTGGTATACCATCTACTACGTAGAGGGGTTGGTTGCCCGTACGTACAGAAGATACACCCCTGATCCTTACGGTGGCTGCTGCACCAGGCGCACCACTGTTATTGAGGATCATGAGGCCGGATACCTTGCCCTGGATCAGTTGATCCGGTGCGGTAGTGATACCCTTGTTAAAATCTCCAGCCTTTACCTGTGAGATAGCGCCTGTGAGATCTTTTTTGCGGGTGGTACCATATCCTACTACCACCACATCGGTAAGGGTGGTGTTTTCTTGTACTAACTGTACATTTACGCTTGTTTTTCCGGCCAGGCTGATTACCTGTTGCGTATATCCTATAAAGCTCACAATCAGAGAGGTGGCATCTGTGGGTGCAGCCACTTTAAAATTACCATCTGTATCGGTAGTGGTGCCGATTTTGGTACCTTTTATCTGAACAGAGGCGCCGGGAATGGCAGTACCGCTTTTGTCGGTGATCTTTCCGGTAATGGTCTTGTTCTGGGCAATAACAAAGCTCTGTATGGCAAATAGGAGCGTGCACAGAAAAAGATGCTTGATGGATAGTGTTTTAAGCATAATGTGGATTTTTGAGCAGTTAAAGCTGTTCTGTTACCGTGGACTATATGTTTTTGTTAATGAATAAGTGAACGGAAATAAACCGTTGTTTGCAGAGGTTTACCCGGCAGTTTGGCAACGTGGATTTTTTCGTTTTTTGGTGGAATGATTAACTATTTCTTCTTCTTTAAATGGTTTTAGACGCTGATCGAGAATTTTGGTTTTAATTATCTACTGATAAATCAAAATAAGAGATCAATCAGCAGGGCAACAACTTTTACAGTTAAAATATAGAAAATAAAGCTTAAAATTCAAATAGGTAGATTATTATCGTGTTGATAATCAATGTGCTAATAATATATATAAATTATTTGTATATTAATGTAATGAAGTAGTTTTTCCGATATTTTTAGAGGGCTTTTATCTCCATGATCTGGTTTTCAAACTCTTCGCTCGGCACTAAAGCACGTTTTTTAATTTTGGTTTTATAAGCGTAAATGGTGTTAACTGAGTACTCCAGGATACGGGCAATTTTTTCGTTATCGGTGATCCCTATACGGATTAAGGCAAAGATCCGGAGATCGGTGTTAAGCAATTCATTCTCTTTTAATACCACCTGATTTGCTTCACTGAATAACGTGTTGAAGGCTTCTACGAAATGGGGGAATATTTTCAGGAATACCCGGTCGAAATTGGTGAATAATTCTTCCCGCTCCTGCCGGATATTGATGTTATTGACCAGGAATTTAAGCTCAGATGGTTTGTTGTCGGTTACTTTTTGTTCGAGTAACTGTTTCAGTTTTTCTATTTTGGCAATATAAGTAGCATTAATATTGAAGCAATAACCCACATATTCTTCTTTGATCTTATTTGCTTCCATTAATTGGTTATTGATTTCCTGTTGTTTCAGGTGAGCGGCCGTAATAATGCGTTGGGCGGCTTTCAGTTTGCGGACCTGCCGGAAAACAGTAACGGCCAGAACTACCAGGGCTATCAGTAGCAAGGTAACAATAGAAGCATATATCAATAAGGACCTGTTCCTGTCTTCGGCGGTATGTATCCTTTCGTGTTCAATAATAGGCAAGATGCTGCTTACCATAACTTTTCGTTGCCTGGCGCCATAAAATACGGCTTCAGCGATGGCCCTTTCTATGCAATGGGATGCATTTTTTATATCTCCCCGCTCAAACAACAGGGTAGCCAGGCTGTAACTGGCCATGGTTTCTTTGGTGGAAGAACGGATATCTGCAATTGCCGATCTGGCCATCAGTACGATGGCGGTATCTTTTTGGTGAACAGCTTCATAGATAGCACCTAGTGTACAGGCGGAAATGGCCAGTTCGCGGTAAGAAAGCCCCGGTTGGTTGAGATTGGGGTAAATGGCTAACGCCTCCCGGATATTTCCCATCTTGAATAGTTGTAAGCCCCGGTTGTACTTATATTTGAACGACGCTGGTGACATTAATTGCAGGGCAGAGTCTACATAGGCGCTGGCTTGCCGTATATATTCGGGGGTGTAATATTTATCCTGGTTGTAATCTGCCAGGTCGTAATATAACCGGCTTTTTATCAGGTAAAATTCCACTTTTATACTATCCGGTGCCTCATTGGCATTGATGGTATTTATAAAGGCTATGGTTTCAGTGAACATGCCAGATGATAGAATGATATACCCAAATTTGACCTGGGCATCTGTTACCAGGTTAGGTTGATGCAGTTGAATGGCCAGCTGCTCCAGCTGCCGGGCATAGGCGAAGGCGCTGTCGAAGTTAAAAACCTTGTATGCATGATAGAGTTGCTGACAAATGTAATACCTGGCGTCCGGGTTATTGGCAGTAGCGGTCCAACTACGTTTTAGGCTGTCGATGTCCTTTAGTTTGATAGCATCGTAGGCAGCTGATTTGGCCATTGCCAGGTTGAGTTCCTGCAACAGGCTGTCGGTGGAATTTTGGCCCCAAACGCTAACAGAGATCATAATACATACAACCAGAAAGCCCAGAATCCGATTCATAGAAATTTGAATGATAAAAAGTCAGAGGTCAACGCTAAATTTAAGTGACTTTTTTGATATAACACTGGCGGGTTACAAGTAAAATGAAGCTCCCCCAAAGCAGCGGGATATCAAACGTTTGATATCCCGCTGCTTTGGGGGATTTGATGGAGCCGGGAGTTTGTTTAAATGCTTTTTTCAGGGTTTCCCCTCACCTGTCGATACTATAATACCTTTTTCAGGGTATAATTAAGGTTGTTTTCAATTACTTTTTGTTCAGCGTCCAGCAGTTTTATTTCATTTTCGTTTACCTGCTGAAAGTAACGTTGAAGGTTTTTGTCTTTATCCGGATTCAATAGGATAATGGTCGCTGAAGGATTTGAAGTAGGGTTGTGGAGCACGGTAAAAATGCCTTCGCTGGGGAGGGTTTGGTTTTTACCCTCATAAGTTTCTTTTAATGTAAAATGATGGTTTGAATTGGGGGCTATTTGCAAAGCCAGCTCGGTTACAATGCCCTCGCAATCTCCACAGGGCAAGGTACCTGAATAGGTGACCCAGGTAGCCGTATCAGTAGCCATAGTGGTAGCGGTACTATCTGCAGCAGTGGATTTACCAGAATGCCGACAGGCCACCGCGAAGGCCACACATGCTAACAATAAAGGCAAGTGTTTCATACGCAGTTTTCTGTTTTTAACAACCCGGGTACATTATTGTTTTTGTGGGATGATCTCGAACAGGAAAAACTGGGTTTCTTCTTCCGCAGAAAAATTGTTGTCGGCAACAAATACCAGGCTTTGATGTCCATTGGGTAAAACAGGCCCATAGGTTATGCCTTCTATGTTATCTATATATTTGCCTAAACTGGCAAAGTCCAGCACCAGTTGTTTGGTAGCCGGTATAAAATGAGTATCTGTTTGTAATGCATTTACCTGGCTAATATCAGTGGCTTTGTTGAGGTTTGTCAGGAAAATCCGGATAGTGAAATTTTTTATACCAGTGGAAGAAGACCGTTCAATAGTTAATAACTGATGATCGGATAATACCATGATATCGGAGATGCCATTGATTTTGAATGCGTCTGCCGGATTGGGAGGATAAGCTACCGGTGACAGTTTATAAGCATATTGGGCTACCTGTTCATGGGTATTGCTGTTGAATTTGATGATGCGGGTAAAGGCGGTAGTGTCGTGCACATCGGCTCTTGGTCCGTCTTCATAGCGGGGTTCTTCCTGACTCACGTATAAGTATTGATAATCCGGCGTAAATCCAAGCCCTTCGAACACACCATTGCGACGGGGACCATTGTTTGTGGCTTGCATGCGGAACTGTGCCGGCAGGGCAAAAGAATCGAGGTACTGGCCATTGAGTTTTATTTCGTAAATACCGGGATTGGTTAGTACGGTATCTTTTTTATCTACTATCCGCTCCCCTTCGCTGGCCCATACCAGACAGTTCTTTTTAGCATTATATCTCATCGCTTCCGGGTCGGGTGTAAGTGTTGCATTGGTTTTACTGTTTGGGTAAGTAGTTCCGTTGGCCTGTAAGAGGGATGTTACTGTAATGAATTGTACGCTATCGAAGGAGTGGTTATTGAAATAGAGTCGCGCCGTATAGAACCGGGCCGGGTTGATGGCAGAGCGGTCGTCGCAGATTAGATAATATAAGCCGGTGGCTGGATTGTAATCGATACTGGACAATCCGCCTACTGTAGTGCCATTAAAAGATAGATTATAGGGTACAACATATTCTCCAATGTATTTCAGGGAGCCGAAATGCGGGCTAGCTGCAGGGATTTTATGGGTGGTACTGCAACTAAAAAGGAGCAACAACGTAGGAATAGCTAGTAAAATCAGGTGTTTTTTCATGCCGGCAAGTTAGGAAATCTCCTGCAATGCCAATAAGAAGGAGGCCAGCCCGGAAGAGCCGGCCTTTTCTCTATCTGACCAACTATATATTGATATAGCGTACTTAAGACTTTATAAATAACCCGGCTATCGGCAGTACCTGTGCCATGGTTAATGGTTCGTCGAATGCTTCTGAGGCATTATTGGCGCCTATATTATCCAGGGCGGAAATATCCACGCCTGCCTGCACGGTTAATTCTTCACCGGCATAAGATGGATCTACCGCTGTGGTAGCAATACCGCTTCTGTTAAGGGTGATCCATGGTTTCAGCGAGGCATCTGCACCCAGCGCGCCGATGGCTCTACGCATGGAACGTATATGCGAAGCGTGCCGGGCTTCTACAGAATGAATGCTCAATGCTGCCGTAAGTACGGTGGCATTGCCGGAAAGGTTGCCTGCCTGTCCTTTGTAAGCACGAACACCAGTATCTTCAAAGGTTTGGGCTACTGCCAGGAAGTAATTGTAATCGCTGAATACTGTTGGGAAAGTTCCGCCTGCCGTAAAATCGAATTGCGGACTGGGGTTAGCGCCTCCCATGTTACTGAGCACGTTTGTCAGGAAAGTTACGTGGGCGGCTTCATGGGTACTGATTACGGAAATGGCAGCTCTTGCAGCGCTATCAGTGATTAAACCGGCAGTGCCGAGGGCGGCGGCATAATACGCAGATTCAAGGTATTCGAGCGTAAGGGCATATTGCAATACCTGGGTAACAGTGGTACCTGTGCCTGTTTGTCCGTAAGCTTTATTAAACATGCTGCCCAATGCAAATGGTAGTGCTGCCAGTGCAATTTTACCACTGATGTTGGTAAACTGCTTCATGGCATTGCGGCGACTATCTAAGCGCTCATATACTTCGGGATCAATTTTTTCTATCTCCGTGAAAATATTTTGCAGATCCATATGATCATTTTTTAACAGTGAAATAAGGTGTCCTAATTATAATAGAGAGGGTAATTAATGGGGTAGTGTGCTGGTGTCGATCTGGGTAGTGATATAAGTTTTCGCAATAGCATATACTTGGGCAGGTGTGCGGGTTGTATCAAGCCCATTGGTATCTATCACATCACTGCCTGCAAAGGAACCAGGTGTAACCAAGTCTCTGATATAGGCCGCATGACGGGCTTCTACAGATACAATTTTCCCTGCCAGTCCAAGATAGGCGATACCGCTAGTGGTGGAAGAAATATATTGTGCGGCGCCGTTATAGGCAGAAACACCTAGGTCTTCAAATGCTTTGGCAGTGTTGAGCACGCTGGTGCGGCTGGTAAAATCGATGGAGCTGAAATTTACTGCCAGTCCGGGTATGGCGTTGGCGCCCAATGCTGTTTTGAAAAAGTCGCGGTGGCCAAGCTCATGGTTCCTGATATCGGTAAAGAAGGTTAATTCTGTGGGAGACATGCCATTGTAGGGAGTTAATACTACCTGGGTATAGAAGGCTGCTTCCAGTTGTTCGAGCGCATAAGCATAATTTAATACGGCTACGTCGCCTGTACCGAGGTTTACCCCCTTGTTGGGATTGTTGTCATGGTCCTTATGGCAGCTACTGGCAATACTACCCGCTGTTACCAGTGCAGAGCCTATCCCCAGGTATTTCAGGAAATTGCGGCGTTGCATATTAGGCATAACATCCCTTGCCTCCTCATGGGAGGTATTCTTCAAAATGTGCATAAGGTAAAGTTTACGTGAATAGACAAATATGCTGTTACTTAACAGCAGGGTTTCACAGATGCCGGCAGGTACGCTCGCGCAGACACCTGATGGTCATATACGGGGTCTTGTATAAACCGGTTTCAAAAAAGAAGTTTTTTTTCTGCATCTATAGATTAATGTAAAACTCCCTGTTTAATAAAGCTTGGCAGCCTATTAAACAGGGAGTAATAAGGTTAGATGGCAGGTTTATAAGGCTCTGCCTCTGATGATATTGATAAGTATGGCAATAATAGCCAATACGAGTAGCGCGTGTATTAATCCTCCGGCAGAATAAACGAAGAAGCCAAGTACCCATCCTATTATCAGAATTACGGCGATTATATAAAGAAGGCTATTCATGTTTTAAGGCTTTGATTCAAGGAGAGTACTAAAAAATGTATGCCAAAGGGGAATTACACTGTTTATAATAATCTTTTCATTGATGACTTTGCTCTGTTGTGGAAGCTTCTCCACCATACGGGAATAAATGGGACAGGGATTATGGGAGGGCGACCCTTGGAAATAATTGATGATGAAGGAGTTATTATTATGGAGGCATTTTTGAATAGCTTTCGGAGTGCTTTTAAAACTATAAAAATCTAACCATGTTACAACAACACGATGAAAACCTCATTACTATTTTGAGCGATCTCATTAAGATCAACAACGACCGGATTGCAGGATACCAGGATGCGATGGGTACTACCAATGACCCTGATGTGAAGGCGCTTTTTCAGCGTATGATAGATGACAGTACTGGTTATGTAAGGGAGTTGAACCTGGAGATGAAAACGCTGGGTACAGTGGACGAAAAGGATAGTGCTTTTGGTGGCAAGTTGTACCGGACTTGGTTGGCCATTAGAACAACTTTTGTATGTACAGATAAGCCTGCTTTATTTTCTGCTTGTGAGTATGGAGAGGATGCTGTACGACATATATATGCTGATGTTTTACATGCAAATATAAAAATGCCTTATCACGTTCACGAAATAATTGCTCATCAGCAAGCCTGTCTGAAAGAGTCGCATGATATTATTAAGAATTACCACAGTCTGGTAAATTCCTAGCATTTGTGCATTCGATATTTGTCTGTTCTTTTTGTTCAGGTTTGTCTGGAAACTGGTTGTTCAGTATCGCCATATTACATTTGAGTTCATGAGATTCCAATCATACTTATATTGATAAGTAATATGGCAACTACGGGATTTTCGGTACAGGGCTGCTTCTTCATCGTTTGAAGCAGCCCTTTTCTATATATGGGAAGGGAGGGAAAACCTGCACAATCTGCTACTGAACGCTTGTGAATCATTTTCTTTTGTTCATGCGGTTTTATAGCGTTCATTTTGTTCAGTTTCGTTTCTGTTATACTTCGTTATACTCTCTTTCTTATCTTTAGGGTGATTGAGAGAAGTATCTCTTGTATGTATTTTAACCTCCCCATGAAAAACAATAAATAACCAGGTGGCCTAACCAGCCACCTTCTATTCTTTTACTGTTTGCATAAAATGGTCCCAATCTTTCCATACAGGTTCATAGCCTTTATTCCGCAGCATTTGTGCAATTGTATCTGCACTCCGATCGTCAGATATTTCAAATTGTTCCAGTGATTGCGGATCTACCGTATAGCCGCCAGGGTTAGTTCTGGACCCAGCACTCATCGTGGTAATACCCAGGTGGATAACATTATCACGGAATATTTCTTCTTCCCGGGTAGAAATGCTTAGCTCTACCTCCTGGTTAAATAAGCGGTAAGCGCAGATGAGTTGAACCAACTCCCGGTCGTTCATCGCTACTTTGGGCGCCAGTCCGCCGGAAAAAGGCCGCAGCCGTGGAAACGAAATACTGTATTTCGTTTGCCAATATTGTTTTTCCAGATAAGCTAAGTGCATAGCGGTGAAAAAGCTGTCTGTTCTCCAGTCTTCCAATCCTATCAGGACACCTAGTCCGATTTTATGAATACCTGCCCGGCCCAATCTGTCGGGTGTTTCCAGGCGGTAGTCGAAGTTTGACTTCCGTCCTTTGGGGTGGTGCTTTCTATAATCTTCCCGGCAATAGGTTTCCTGGTATACCAATACGGCATGCAAGCCAAGGTCTATCAGTTCCCGGTAGTCCTGTTCATCCATTGGCTGTACTTCCATGGAAATGTTGGCAAAATGGGGGCGTAACAGGGGTAATATTTTTTTGAAGTAAGGAGTGCCTACTTCCTGGTGGGCTTCACCGGTTACCAGCAGCACATGCTCAAATCCCATTTCCTTAATAGCGGCGGTTTCCATCAATATTTCCGCAGCGCCCAGGGTTTTTCTCTTGATCTTATTATCGAGGCTAAAGCCGCAATAGGTACAGATATTCTGGCATTCATTGGAAAGGTACAATGGTATATATAATTGCATGGTATTGCCAAACCGTTGCCGGGTTAGCTGATGGCTGATGTTGGCCATTTCTCCCAGGTAAGGGATAGCTGCCGGCGATATGAGCGCCGCAAAATCGTCGAGCGAACGGTGTGGGCGTTGTAGTGCAAGCTCTACATCCCGGGCCGTTTTAGCATAAATGCTATCTGTTACCTCTTGCCAATCGTACTGGTCAAATATGCTTTTAAACATGAGTTTATCTTGAATAAGATGAAAAAATCAGGATTCTTCCAGGAAAGCGATCAATGGACTGGAAGCAATAGCTTGCTGGCTACTGGCGGCCAGTCCGGCTTCATAAGCCATGCGTCCTGCCTCTACTCCTGCTTTGAAGGCAGCAGCCATTTGCACCGGGTTTTTTGCCACGGCAATAGCCGTGTTAACTAATACCGCGCTGGCACCCATTTCCATGGCTTGCGCCGCATGCGAGGGCCTACCAATGCCAGCATCTACGATTACAGGTATATTGCTTTGTGCTATGATAATCTCCAGGAAGTCGAATGTTTTTAATCCTTTGTTGCTGCCAATAGGTGCGCCCAGTGGCATTACTGCTGCTGTTCCAGCCTCTTCCAGCCGCTTACATAGTACAGGGTCGGCATGAACATAAGGCAGTACTACAAAGCCCAGTTTTACCAGTTCGGTAGCGGCCAGCAGGGTTTCTACCGGGTCGGGCATCAGGTAGCGGGGATCGGGGTGTATTTCCAGTTTTACCCAGTTGGTTTCTAGTGCTTCCCGGGCCAGTTGGGCAGCATATACCGCTTCTTTGGCAGTGCGCACGCCGGAAGTATTGGGTAGCAGCTGTATGTGTGGATGGTTGAGATGGCGCAACATATCATCTGAGTGGTTGTCCATGTCTACCCGTTTAAGGGCTACAGTTACTAATTCGCTACCGGAAGCGAGTAAAGCGCTTTCCATTACGGTAGCAGAAGAGAATTTACCGGTGCCGGTAAATAGCCTGGATGAAAAAGGCTTGCCGGCTATTATTAATGGCTCCATGTAGCGTTGAGATTAAATTGTTCGTAAAGATTTCTTATGAGTTGCGTTTTATCGGTGGCCTGCGTGATCATTCCGCTGGCGGCGATTCCATGAATACCTGCTTCCACCAGCGCAGGAATGTCTTCCGGAAGTATCCCGCCGATTGCGATTACGGGAATGGATATATTCTTTTCTTTCAGCGCCTGCATCATGTGTTGGTAGCCGCTCAATCCTAGTATGGGGCTAAGATTTTGCTTGGTGTTAGTAAACCGGTATGGCCCTACGCCTACGTAATCTGCTCCATCCTGCGCATGTTGCAGGATATCTGTCAAGGTATTGGCAGTGCCGCCTATTATCATTTTGTTGCCGGCAATGGCCCTGGCGGCAGCCACTGTCATGTCTAGTTTGCCTACATGCACACCTTGGGCGCCTACTGTCACGGCAATATGTGGATGGTCGTTAATGATAAGTGTTGCCTGATACCTGTCGCAGATTTGTTTCGCAGCTTCGGCTACCTTTTGTATGGAGGCGGTTGTACCTTCTTTTATGCGCAATTGTATCCATTGGCAGCCGGCGTCACAAGCGGCCAGTATATTGTCGGTATGAGGCGCCTGTGAGATATAATGGATATGATTGATTTGATTAAGATGGTGCTCTTGCTGCATAAGCGGTAATATTTTGTGATTTGACATATTGGTCAATTATGGTGATATCCGGTTAAAGATGGGTGGCTGGCCAGTAATTTTTCTGTATATACTTTGCCGTTATAGCAGGCTTGGGGCAGTGTTTGCCCATTTGCTAGGGCGGCGGTGATAGCTGCGGATAATACACAGCCGGAGCCATGTTTGGGATATACAGTTGTTGTAGATGGCCGGAAAACATGCTGTTCCTCCTGGGTATATAAAGTATCTTGTCCCTGGTGGTGTTGATGATGACCGCCTTTCAATAATACTGCGCAGCTGTTTGCCAGTGTCCGGGCAGCTTGCTCGCCGTCTGTAAGACCGGTGAGCAGCAGGGCTTCGTCGTAGTTGGGCGTGAGCAGGTATATTTCCGGTAGTAGCTCCCGCCAAGCCTGTTGCTGTATATGATTGTGAAAGGCAAAGCCGGCAGAGGCTTTCAGCACAGGGTCTACAATAATGCGGATGCCAGGCGATAGCTGTTTCAATTGCCGTACCAGTTCCAGCAGGGAGGAAACATCTGCCATAATACTCACTTTGCAGTATTGTACGTTATTGCTGGCTAGCAAAGGTTTGGCTTGCGCGAGTATGTATGATAGCGGTATCCATTCTACCGATATGAATTGCGCCGGGGTTTGTATGGTGAGGGCTGTACAAATGCCTGCTCCTTGTACCCGGTGCTGTTCAAAGGTTTTAATGTCTGCTAGTAAACCAGCTCCCCCGCTGGGGTCCAGGCCGGCGAAACTCATCACGTAGGGTCGTTCCTGTTCCATAGCGATTGAATATGTTGATAGCTTTCCACGGCTTTTTCCGGCGTACGCCAGATAGCGCCCAGTAGCGCTGCGCCGTGGAAACGCCATTGTTTAATGAGGTGTATATTGTTATGATCTACCCCACCTAGGGCTAATATTTGCCCCTGTTGAGGCCAGGGCATTGCTGTTATGGCCTCTGCTGCAAATTTTCCGGTATAGCCAGGTTTGGAAATGCTGTCAAATACAGGGCTTAACAGCCAGGTATTAAAGCGTGTATCCATCTGGGATATATCTGTAGCGTGATGGATACCAGTACTGTTTTCTCGGAATGGTGTGGTGACAGCCTGTTCCTTTGTGTGCCCGCTCCAGTGCACGCCAGCTAGCTGGTAATCGGTGGCCAGCTGCGGTTGATCGCGTATTAGCAGTTGAGCATAGCAGGCCGGCGCGATGTTATCCAACAGTGTTTTATATTGCGCGGTATGCCAGTTGGGTTTGCGCAATATAATGCGATGGGCGCCAGCTGCCAGCAGCGACATGAGTATATCCGCTTCTCCGTATATGCTTTCGGGTGAGGAAATGATCCAGATCATGACATTACAGGTAAATATTTCCTCCCTGTTCAGCAAAGGCTGCGGCTTTTTCCTGCATACCGGTTGCCATGGCAGTAGCTTCATCGAGGCCTTTTTGTTCCGCAAATTCCCTTACTTCCTGTGTAATTTTCATGGAACAGAAGTTAGGACCGCACATAGAACAGAAGTGCGCAACTTTAGCTCCTTCGGCAGGTAAGGTTTCGTCGTGATAAGAACGGGCGGTCTCAGGGTCGAGCGATAAGTTAAACTGGTCTTCCCACCTGAATTCGAAACGGGCCTTGCTAAGGGCATTATCGCGGTATTGAGCGCCGGGGTGGCCTTTGGCCAGATCTGCAGCGTGGGCGGCTATTTTATAGGTGATCACACCCTGTCTTACGTCCTCCTTATTAGGCAGGCCGAGGTGTTCTTTCGGCGTTACGTAGCATAGCATCGCGGTGCCAAACCAGCCAATCATAGCAGCGCCTATACCAGAGGTAATATGATCATACCCCGGAGCAATATCGGTTGTTAAGGGGCCGAGGGTATAGAATGGCGCTTCATGGCAATGCTGCAGCTGCTTGTCCATATTGGCTTTGATAAGGTGCATAGGTACGTGGCCGGGGCCTTCTATCATTACCTGTACCTGGTGTTTCCAGGCTATTTTGGTTAGTTCGCCGAGGGTTTCCAGTTCTGCGAACTGTGCCGCGTCGTTAGCATCTGCAATGCTACCGGGGCGTAAGCCATCTCCGAGTGAAAAGGATACATCGTAGGCTTTCATGATTTCACAGATCTCTTCAAAATGTGTGTACAGGAAATTTTCCTGGTGATGCGCCAGGCACCATTTAGCCATGATGGAGCCGCCACGGGATACAATTCCTGTAGTGCGTTTGGCCGTGAGCGGTATATATCTTAACAGTACGCCGGCATGAATGGTAAAGTAATCCACGCCTTGTTCGGCTTGTTCTATGAGCGTGTCTCTGAATATTTCCCAGGTAAGGGCTTCTGCTTTTCCATTCACTTTTTCGAGTGCCTGGTAAATAGGTACAGTGCCAATAGGTACGGGAGAATTGCGCAGTATCCATTCCCGGGTTTCGTGGATATTTTTACCGGTGCTGAGGTCCATGATCGTATCTGCGCCCCAGCGGCAAGACCATACGGCCTTTTCTACTTCTTCTTCAATGCTGGAAGTAACGGCAGAGTTGCCGATATTGGCATTGATTTTCACGAGGAAGTTCCGGCCTATGATCATGGGTTCGCTTTCCGGATGATTGATATTGGCGGGGATAATGGCCCTGCCGGCAGCTACTTCCTGACGTACAAATTCTGGTGTAATGAAATTTACTGGTGTGTGTGCGTTGAAGCTATAACCTTTATGTTGTTGCCATAAGGCGTTGTTTTCCTGAAAGAGTTGTTCGGCGCATTGGTTTTCGCGGATAGCGATATATTCCATTTCCGGCGTAATAATTCCTTGCTGGGCGTAATAAAGCTGGGTAACGTTTTGTCTGGCTTTTGCCCGCAGTGGTTTGTTGGTATGGCTCATCAGGGGCATTTTGCCGCCTTCTTTCATGAGGTCTCTTACAAAAGGGCTGGAGTATTGTGGCAGTTGTTCCACGTTATTCCTGTCGCTGATCCATTCCTGCCGCAGGCGGGGTATACCGGTAGTAACGTCGATAGGAATGGCGGGATCTGAGAAGGGGCCGCTGGTATCGTAAACTACTACTGGCGGATTAGGAACGGAAGCGCCATTTTTGCCATGTAAGCGGGTATCCGTGAGTGATATTTTGCGCATGGCTACTTTAATAGGATGGATGCTCCCGTTTACATAAATTTTTTCTGACGCAGGAAATGGTGTGCGGCTAATGGCCGAGGGTTGTTGCATGACATGTTTTTTTAGAGACAAGAATAGCTTTTCCGTAATATTTACTACGGAACAGGGTATACGAAAAATAAAAAAGGCAACAGTTTAGCCGCCTTGTGTAGCGCGGATAATAGTGATATTATCAGCAGTGGATAGTGATTGCTTTTCCCAGGCGCTTTTAGGTATCACCTGATTGTTAACAGCTACGGCGATGCCTTTCTGGGCAGGGAGCTGAATAAACTGTAAGAGTGCAGCGATGGTTGTTCCTGGCTGCACCGCATAAAGTTTATTGTTTACATGGATTTCCATGGAAATTGGAATTTAAGTGAAACAATAAACTTTAAGGATGTGGAAAGATGAGAAAGGTTCAGTTACTTTTCCCTACGGCAGTATGAACTGCTTCAGGTACTGAGGGTATCATCTCAGTTTATCCGTTATATTGGATAAACACCCCTAAAGTGAGGTAAAAGTAAAGAAATAATCAGTAATTCGTAATTTTAAATCATGGTAAGAATTACTTTGATAGGTTTTTTGCTGCTGGCGATGGCATGTAATACCTCCAGGAAGGAAGAGGCAAAGGAAGCCTTGCAAGACGATAGTACTTTGGTTAATATCGCAGACAGCAGCAATGCCGGTATTACTGATAGCATTGTTGCTGTTGCGGATACATTGCATATAGATGCAGCCAAGCTCATAGGAAAATGGATGCAGCCTGTGGCTGGCCTGGATAAGGAAATGCAGGGCTTTCAACTAAAAAAGAATGGAATAGCCAGGTCCATTAATATGTATACGTTAGTATATGAAAAATGGGCGCTAACGCACGATACCTTGTTATTGTGGAATCACTCTGAAGGTGTTAAAGACACCTCTACCATCGTGGATACTACTATTATTAAAGCACTTAGTGATACTTCTCTGATATTGTTTCCTATAAAAGCAGCTGAAGGTTACGTGGAAAGATACCGGAAACAATAAAGTCACTATTTAGCAATAGAGAAGGGCGTTCCTTCGTAATTGCTAAATGCCTGCAGTTGGCCAATGGCTGGGTGGATACTCAGCTATAAATTCCCCAAAGTCCTACCAAACAGGCTACAACGGCCATGAATATACCGGCGGCAGCTAGTTGCATGTCATCAATATTTTTTCTTCCGATAAAGAGGGATACGATACCTATTACGATAGATATTGTGCCAGCAGCGATTGCATTTACTGGTATTTTCGTGATGAAGGCAAAGGCGGCTGACAGTACACCAATAATGAGCGCTGAGATACAGGTTGTTTTTGTTAAAGTGGTTGAGTGTTGCATATGTATTCGTGTTTTGAACGGGTGAAGGAATTATTGTTTATTTAAAGCTACTGTTGCTGACTGTTAACGTTTTCTCTGATCCCGCTGGCTTGTTCCCAGGGAACCTTTAGTAATACGCCTATTTCCCGGTACCGGTTGTCCTGGTATTCATCCAGTCCGTAGTGGATGGCCAATGTATCCGGCACTTTCACGAATGTGCGGAAGAGCCGGTCCCACAGGGAGAAAATATTAGCGTAATTGGCGTCTGTTTCTGGTTGATAATGGCTATGATGCACTTTGTGCATATCTGGTGATACAATGATCCAACTGAGCGTGTTATCAAGCCATTTGGGGAGATGTATATTAGCGTGATTAAACTGCGACATGAAGGCAGACAGACTTTGGTAGAACATAACCATCCAGAAGGGCACTCCCATGGTGAGAATAGCAACAACGAGGGCAATTACCCGGAACAGGCTTTCTACGGGGTGATGCCGCAAGGCGGTAGTTGCATCAATCTGCGTGTCTATGTGATGTATTTTATGAAATTGCCACATCCAGCCTACCTGGTGTTGTACCCAGTGTATGAGCCAGGTGCCGATTAAATCCAGCATTAGCAAGGCCAGTACTGTATGCAGCCAAAGAGGGAGGCGTACCAGGTAGAGCAATCCAAAATGGTTACCAGTGGTAAACCTGGATGCCCGTATGATCAGGAAGGCCAGTCCTGTATTAACGATAGTAGTAGTGAGGGTGAAAAACAGGTTGGCGCCGGCATGCCGGTAGCGATTACCATGAAACTGGAAGCGGGGGATTATCCCTTCTATCATCCATAACAATAACAGCCCGCCCACGAGAATGGCTGTGCGGTACACTGGTGGAATATGTTCGAAAAAGCTTACCATATGATGGTAAAGTATATATAGACTGTAAAAACACTGCGCTATAAGGTTCTTCTGTCCAGGCCAACAAAATCTTCATCGAGGATATGGGGTGATTACTTTCGTATAGGAATACCTGTCACGCAATTCCTCACAAAAATTACGATTATTTGGGGAATAAATAAAGTGCTCTTTTAGGCTATCGGCAAATAAAAAAGCAACCTCTTTGTAAGAGATTGCTTTATATATAAATATTAATATGCAGGTAATTGGCTTTTTCTAAAATTAATAGATCAGTATAGCCATTTCCTTTAGCATTAATTATTCAACATTAATGGCATTACCAGCATGAGAAGGTCTTCATGTTCTTCTTTTTCGGAAGGTCTGAGGATACCTGCTTTGGTGGCGGTGGCCAGGTCTACGGAGATTTCGTCGCCTTCTGCGGCGTTGAGCATTTCGATAAGGAATTTAGCGTTGAAGGCAATCTGCATATCATCGCCGGTATATTGGCAGTTCATGCGTTCATTACCTTCAAAGGAGAAGTCCACATCCTGGGCAGATAATTGCAGTTCGCTGCCGGTGATGCTGAGGGCTACCTGGTTGGTGCTTTTGTTGGCAAATACGCCTACCCTTTTCAGGGCGTTCTGGAAATCGCTTTTTACCACGGTGAGGCGGTAAGGATTGTCTTTTGGTATTACTACTTTATAGTCCGGGAACCGGGCATCGATAAGGCGGCAGATCATCTGGGCGCCGTCGTGCTGTACAAAGAAGTGGTTCTGGCTATAAGCAACTTTAATTTCGGAATCATTGTCTGGCAGGGCAGACTTCAGGAGGTTCAGCGGCTTTTTAGGCACGATGAAGTTGTCTGGTTTTGGGCATTTTACATCTGTTCTTACGTATTTCACGAGACGGTGCGCATCGGTAGCCACGAAGGTGAGGCTATCTGGCGCCAATTCGAAGAATACGCCGGTCATAGCAGGACGGAGATCGTCGTTGCTCACGGCGAACAGGGTTTTATTAATAGCGGTTACCAGGCCGGTGGCGGTCATGGTAAAGGAAGTAGTATCGTCTGCGGCTGGTTCTTTCGGGAAGTTCTCCGGATTTTCCCCCATCACCTTATACTTACCATTGTCGGAAGTGATCTCTACTGCATAGGAGTTCAGATCAATGTGAAAAGTAAGCGGCTGGTCGGGCAGATTTTTGAGAGAGTCCATCAGGATCTTTGCCGGGATGCAGATTCGTCCGCTTTCCTTGGCTTCCACCTCCAGCTTCACCCGCATAACAGTTTCCAGGTCAGTAGCAACTACAGTCAGTTCATTTTTGTCAATCAGGAAAAGAAAATCTTCCAGTATAGGCAATACTGTGTTGGAATTAATAACCCCGCTGATCTGTTGTAATTGTTTTAATAAAGTAGAGGAAGAAACAATAAATTTCATGGTTTATATAAGTTTGCTTATCATTATTTGTGATGGGTAACTACAGGATTCGTTGTCTGGTGAACATGTTACCTCGCATAAAAGGTCAAATGTACAGTAAAACAAAGATAGAATTTTTTGTTGCATGCCCTAATTTCATCACATCTTATACACTAAGATAAGGTGGTTTTACACAACGATTTATCTCGTTTCAAATATTTATTTTTAATATAATGCTAAACAGAAGGATTAAAAGCTCCGTCTTTCATTAGATAAGATGTAATATTATTCCCTATTTGTTAATGAATATGAAAAGAATTACCCTGTTCTTTTAAATTATCTTCAAATCGGTTACTTTTGCCGCGCGAAAATTTTATTCCAAAAACCAACAAAAAAAAGCAGGTTATGAAACTGTCTCATTTAGCCGAAACACTGATTGGATCCGAAATCATTAAGTTAGCAGCTGAAATAAAGGAGAAACAGGCCAAGGGAGAGAAGATATATAACTTCACCATTGGCGATTTTGACCCGAAGGTATTTCCTATCCCGGTTGAATTTGAACAGGAAATCATAACAGCCTATAAGGAGCACCTGACTAATTATCCTCCCGCTGATGGTATTCCGGAACTACGGCAAGCAGTGGGTGAATTTATAGCGGAACGTGAAGGGCTCTCCTATGACCCTGCCAAAGAAATCGTGATTTCCTGTGGTGGCCGTCCTATTATCTACGCTACTTTCAGAACCCTTGTAGACCGCGGCGAAAAGGTGGTATATGCTACTCCTTCCTGGAATAACAACCACTACGCTCACTTCCTGGAAGCAGAGCATGTGATACTGGAAACCACACCGGAAAACTTTTTCATGCCTACGGCAGAAGAATTGAAACCGCTCCTGAAAGGCGCTACCCTCCTGGCACTTTGCTCTCCACAAAACCCTACCGGTACTACCTTTGGTAAAAAACAGCTTGAAGATATCTGCGACCTGGTACTGGAAGAGAATAAAAGCAGGGGCGCCGACGAGAAGCCACTGTACGTTATGTTTGACCAAATGTACTGGGTGCTTACTTTTGGCGAAACTCACCATTATAACCCAGTTGCGCTCCGCCCGGAGATGAAGGAATACACTATTTTCATTGATGGTATGAGTAAAGCTTTTGCTGCTACTGGCGTAAGGGTAGGCTGGGCATTAGGCCCCGCTGCCGTTATCGGTAAGATGAAATCCATCCTTTCTCACGTAGGCGCCTGGAGCCCAATGGCAGAACAGAAAGCTGCTGCCCGCTATCTCGTGCAAAAAGAGAATGTAGATAAATACCTGCAACACTTTAAAGGTGAAATCGAAGAAAGATTGGTGAAAATCTATGAAGGCTTCGATAAACTGAACAAGGCAGGCCATCGCGTAGAAGCCATCGCTCCGCAGGCTGCTATCTACCTGACCATTAAATTTGACCTGGTAGGTAAAAAGAAGGCAGATGGTACTGTACTGGCCGATCAGGCAGCCGTTACTTCTTACATTCTGGATGAAGCTAAACTGGCCCTGGTGCCTTTCTATGCTTTCGGGGCTACTAAAAATTCGCCCTGGTACCGCCTCAGCGTTGGTACTTGCGTGAAAGAAGAAATACCTGCTATGTTGGAAAAACTGCAGACAGCCCTGGAAGAATTACAATAGTTGTCACTACCCAGAACAGGTGGAAGCGCCTGTTCTGCATTATACTTTCGTTAAAGCACAAAGCGGAACCGGTATTACCGGTTCCGCTTTGTGCTTTATGCCCGGTTTATCAAAAGATGCCTTAGCCAGGTTTCCCCTGCTTCTTTCTCCATTATTGTTAAAGAAATCAGAAAAATTATTTTTTAGCTGATCAATTCATGCTACTTATTCGAAAAAACTATCTACTTTTGACCTTGAAACTAAAAAAGTCAAAAAGTTAATGCAGGCAGAGACCAAAGACGAGATGAGGGATCGCATCCTGGAGGCCGCTCTGAAGCGTTTTACACATTATGGGGCTTCTAAAACAACGATGAATGAAATAGCAGATGATCTTCATTGCTCTAAAGCATCCTTGTATTATTACTTTCCTGATAAGAAAGCTATGCATCTGGCGGTACTGGAAAAGATTGCAGAAGCCTTTTATCAGGAGATGGAAAAGGAGGCCAAAGAGGTTACGTCTGCTGCTACAGCATTATATAATATTATAGATATCAGGAAGGTTTTTATCAGCAGGTTTTGCCGGTTGGAAATCTTCAAGATATTGAAAGATAATTCAGGGCTCATCCTGGAAGAAAAAAAGAAAGCCAAACAACGGGAAATCGATCTGCATACTACTATTATTAAAGCGGGTATTGCCTTGGGGGAATTTGACGTAAAAGACCCGCAGGAAACATCGGCACTTCTGGTAGAAGCTACCATGGGCCTGCGTTTTTCGGTGCCCGATCATATAAGTGATGAGACGGATCTTGATGACGAAATGTTTGCAGCAGTAATAGAGAAACAAAAGCATCTATTGAAAATATTTATAAGGGGGATAAAGGCATAAAAGCACAAAGGCATAATGGAGGTGAGAGAAAGGATATTGGAAACGGCTTTGAAAATGTTCCGGAGATATGGGGTGAAAGGTGTTACCATGTTTGATATAGCACGTGATTGCGGTATTTCAAAGAAAACAGTGTACGAGCATTTTGTGGATAAACAGGCATTGATAGATGAAGGGATGCAACAGTTGTTAAACGATCATACTGCCCATTTTCAGGAGTGCCAGCAAGCAACAGGAAATGCTATTGAAGAGTTGGTGTGTAACATGAAATATGTGACTAACCTGGCCAAAACGCTGAATCCCGTGATGTTGTACGAAATCCAGAAGTACCATCCGGGTACGTGGCGCAACATAGAAAGCTTTAAGGCCGATTGTATGTTGTATAATATCAAGGAGAATTTAAAAAGGGGAATGGCGGAAGGCTTATACCGTCAGCACCTTCATATAGATATTGTAGCACGTATGCGCCAGCTGCAGCTGGAGGCTGCATTTGACCTGGTTCAGTATCCATCGGATCAGTTTGAAATGCCCATAGTTATGGAACAGGTAACCGCCCACTTCATACGGGGTATTGCTACAACAAAGGGACATGAACTTGTAAACCAGTACCTACAAATAAAAGAAGAATAAAACTACTACGCTAACTAATTTTTTATGAAGCGACTAAAGTTAACGCTCATCCTCCTGGTGGGGATAGGGGTATACCATGGCTATGCCCAAACGCAGCTGACCTTACAGGAAGCATTGAAGTTTGCCTTAAATAACAACAAACAATTGGCAAAAACTAAAATGGACGAAGAAATGGGTAAGTTCAAGACCCAGGAAGTTCGTTCCCAAGCTTTACCCCAACTGAATGGTAATGCTTCCTATACAGATAACCTGAAGCTACAGCAGTCATTGATTCCAGGCCAGGTATTCGGCAAACCCGCTGATAGCTCTGTTCTGGTAGCATTTGGTGTAAAGTACAATGTTACAGCAGGCGCTGAGCTAAGCCAGCAGATCTTTAACCAGGCAGTATTTACGGGCCTTAAAGCTGCTAAATCCGGAGAGGAATACTATACTCTGCAAACCCAGCAATCGGAGGAAAATGTGATCTACGCGGTTACGCAGTTGTACTATCAGTTGTTGGTGACACAGGAAAAAATTACAACTGTAAACAGCAACATCGAAAAATTAACTGAGTTGGTGAATGCGACCAAATCGCAGTTCGACAATGGTTTGGCAAAGAAAATAGACCTGGACCGCATCAAGGTAAATCTCACTAACTACGTTACCCAACGTACACAGTTACTGAACCAGTATGCCATCCAGACTAATCTCCTTAAACGCCAGATGGGAATGCCTTTGCAGTCGGCCTTCACCTTGCCATCTGCTTCCCTGAAAGAAATTGAGCGCAAAGCTTCCGGCGTATTGCAATATGATGATATGAACCTTGCTAATAGAACGGAGTATAAAGTGTTGAAGAAGCAAGAGGAGCTGCAGAACTTCCAGAAGAAAGCCTATCAGGCAGAATATTATCCTTCCCTGTCGCTGTTTGGCCGCTATTCTTATAATGGTATGAGTAACCAGTGGTTGATGAAGAATGATCCTTCCTATATGACTACCTGGTTTAGCGCATCTGCTATTGGGCTGTCTTTGAAGGTTCCCATCTTTGATGGGTTTGGCCGCCGCTCTAAAGTAAGCCAGGCAAATGTGAGCATCCGTCAGATCAATAAACAACTGGAGGATACAGAGTTGGCGCTCAACACCGATTACGAGAATGCCAAGTTACAGGTACGCAGTAATCTGTCTACTATTACGATGCAAAAAGAAAATGTGGACCTGGCCAACGAAGTATACTATTCTACCCAGAATAACTACAAGCTTGGTCTTGCCGGTTTAACAGACTTGCTGAATGCAGAAACTTCCCTGACAGACGCGCAGAACAGTTATAATGAAGCCCTGCTGCAATACAAATTGGCAGAACTGGAAACCATTAAAAGCAAAGGAAGTTTGAGAGACCTTCTTAACTAATATGTATAAACGAAAATAAGCATAGAACACACAAACTATTTTTGCAGATGAAAAAGTTTATAATCTGGAGCCTGGTGACAATAGGTGCAGTAGTACTGATCTTATGGAAACTCAATGCCAATAAAAAAGCAAACGAGGCCAAAATCGAATTTGTAAAACAAAGTAATATCGGGGATATTCCGGTGTTGGTGCAGCAAGTGAGCCGCAACGATTTTTCACAGGGTTTCCTGGCCAATGGTAATTTTGCGCCTATCCGTGAGCTATCTTACCTCGCAGAAGCTGCCGGCCGTGTCACCAAACTGTTGGTAGATGAAGGCAGCGTGGTAAAACAGGGGCAACCTGTTGCTTACCTGGATGGTGAGATCGTAAACACCGATCTGGCATCTGCTAAGGTGAACCTCAATCAATTGAAAGTAGATAAGGAAAGATATGAAAGCGCTTTTCAGACAGGTGGTGTTACCCAGAAACAAATGGATGATGCCCGTTTGCAGTATGAAGTAGCCAAAACTAGGTATGAAGCAGCCAGTCGCCGTGTAAGTGATACTTATGTAAAAGCGCCTATCTCTGGTATCATCAACAAAAAATATATAGAACAAGGGGCTTACCTCTCCGTAGGCAATAAGATGTTCGATATTGTAGATGTGTCCCGCCTCAAGCTGGCGGTATCTGTTCCGGAAGGACAAGTAGTGAACTTGAAAAAGGGTCAGCAGGTGGAAGTTACATCCAACGTGTTTCCTGAAACAAAATACCAGGGCACCATCACTTTTATTGCCGCCAAAGGTGATAATTCCCTCAACTATCCGGTTGAAATGGAAGTAAATAATATTCCCGGCAAAGATCTGAAAGCCGGTATGTATGGTACCGCGCATTTCGTGAATCCGGCGGTAGATAAAACTATTTTCATTGCCCGTACAGCCTTTATTGGCGGTGTAAACAGTAATGAAATATATGTACTAGATGGTAAGGCAGCCAGGAAACGGAAAGTGGTAGCCGGCCGTATTGTAGGCGATCAGGTAGAAGTCAGAGAAGGCCTCAGTGAAGGCGAAACGGTGATCACCAGTGGCCAAATTAACCTGACAGAAGGAGCCACAGTATCGGTTCAAAACGACAATAAGTAAGCGGGAAATGTATCTGGTGTTTGACCAAATTTTTGCAACATGAAGATTACTGAAGTATCAATTAAGCGACCTACCATAGTGGTGGTGGTATTTACCATCCTCACGCTGTTGGGCGTGATGAGTTATAAATCGCTGAACTATGAGTTATTGCCCAAGTTCAGCTCCCCGGTGGTCACTATTGCTACAGTGTACCCCGGCGCCTCTCCCAATGAAGTAGAAAGTACTATTACCAAGAAGATTGAAGATGCGATTGCTTCTATGGAAAAGATCAAAAAGATCGTTTCCAAATCTTCTGAAAGCCTTTCTATTATTACCGTAGAGCTCAACAATGATGCGAACGTGGACCTTTCCCTGCAGGATGCGCAGCGTAAGGTAAATGCTATCCTCGCAGATCTGCCAGGAGATGCAAAACCACCGTCACTCAATAAATTCTCTATAGAAGACCTGCCTATCATGACTTTATCTGCCACTGCTAACATGGATGACGGAAAATTTTATGACCTGGTAGATAAAAAGCTACAGCCTTTATTATCACGTTTACCCGGCGTAGCCCAGGTATCGTTGGTTGGTGGCCAGGAAAGGGAAATCCAGGTGAATATAGACCCGAAGAAATTGCAGGCCTTTAATTTGTCTATTTTGCAGGTGCGGCAGTTGATTACCAATGCCAACCTTGATTTTCCTACCGGTAAGGTAAAAACCCGCGATGCGCAGATCCTGATCCGCTTGGCAGGTAAGTACAAAAATGTAGACCAACTGCGCAATCTGGTGCTGAAAACCACTACAAACGGAACACAAGTGCGTTTGGCAGATGTGGCAGATGTGCAGGATACCCAGAAAGATGCAGACCGCATTGCCCGTGTAAATGGCGTAAATGCGATTGCCTTGCAGGTGCAGAAGCAAACCGATGCTAATGCAGTAACGGTGAGCGAAGAAATGAAAAAGGCCATCAGCAGCATAGAGAAAGATTATGCTGCTAACGACCTGAAAATACTGGTGGCTAATGATTCTTCTGACTTTACCCTGGAATCTGCCGATTCCGTGATTCATGACCTTATCCTGGCGGTACTGCTGGTAGCGGCAGTAATGTTATTGTTCCTGCATAGTATACGTAGTGCCATCTTTGTAATGATCTCCATCCCTGCCTCCCTGGTAGCCACGTTTATTGGTATGAAGCTGATGGGCTTCTCCCTGAACCTGATGTCGCTGTTGGGGTTGTCGTTGGTAGTAGGTATACTGGTAGATGACGCGATTGTGGTGCTGGAAAATATTTACCGTCATATGGAGATGGGTAAAAACCGGGTGCGCGCTGCTTTTGATGGCGTAAAGGAGATAGGCTTTACCGTTACCTCTATTACCCTGGTGATTGTGGTGGTGTTTCTGCCTATCTCTCTCACCAACGAGCTGGTATCCAAGATCCTGCGCGAGTTTTGCGTAGTGGTAATGATTTCCACGATGCTCAGTTTGTTGTCGTCGTTTATGATTGTACCCCTGCTGTCTTCCCGCTTTGGTAGGCTGGAACATATTACCGGCAAGAATGCCTTCGAGAAATTTATCCTCTGGTTTGAGCATCAGTTGCAGCGTTTCACTGATTGGATGACCGATATCTTGAAATGGGCGTTACATCATAAGGCTGTTACCCTGATTGTTGCGATAGGATTGCTGTTTGCGTCCTTTATGCTGATTGGTAAGGGGTATATTGGTGGAGAGTTTATCCCTACCGGCGACCGTGGACAGTTTATTGTGATGCTGGAAATGCCGAAAGACGCTTCGGTAGAGCAAAGTAACCAGGCAACGCGTACAGCGGAAAAATACCTGGACAAAAAGCCGGAGATATCCCGCTTAATTACTACTGTAGGCCAGACCAGTGAGGATGGTTTTGGTAACGCCCAATCTACTGCCTATAAATCTGAAATCACCGTTATGCTCGTAGATCCCAAAAAACGTGCAGACGCTTCCGATATTTATGCAGCGAAGATCAAGAAAGAATTGAAGTCTATTTTACCTGGCGTAAAGGTAAAAACGACCAATGTAAGTATTCTGGGTATGGCTGAAAGGGCGCCGGTAGAATTGATTGTGATGGGTACAGAGCTGGATAGCGTAATGAAATTCGCCAATATAGCTAAGGATACCCTGAAAACCATTGCCGGTGCTACAGAAGTGAAACTGTCTGTAGAAGAAGGTAATCCTGAGATCAACGTACAGGTAGACCGTGATAAGATGGCTGCTTTGGGACTTACACTGGATGTAGTGGGCGGTACCATGCAAACTGCTTTCAGTGGAACTGCCGACGATTCTAAGGTGAAGTTCCGTCAGGGGGATTATGAATATGATATCAACATGCGTTTTGATGATTTCAACAGAAAGAATCTGGATGATGTATCCAATATACAATTCATGAATGATAAGGGCCAGCTGATCAAATTGTCGCAATTTGCTGTAGTTACTGAAGGCTCGGGCCCCAGCCATCTGGAAAGAAGGGATAAGAACACTTCTGTATCTGTACAAGCACAGGTAATGGGCCGGCCTGCCGGTACTGTTACCCAGGAGTTTGCCGCTAAGTTGACTCAAATGGGCAAGCCTACAGGTATCAGTTATGTGTTTGGCGGGGATGCAGAAAATCAGGGTGATTCCTTTGGTACACTGGGTGCCGCTTTGCTGATCTCTATTGTAATGGTATACCTGATCATGGTAGCCCTGTACGATAATTATATTTATCCGTTCGTAGTATTGTTTTCTATTCCTCTGGCGATTATCGGCGCCTTACTGGCGTTGGCGCTCACCAACAATACGCTGAATATCTTTACCATCCTGGGTATGATCATGCTGATCGGTTTGGTGGCGAAGAATGCGATCATCCTGGTAGACTTTACCAACCAGATGAAGGCGCAAGGCCAAACTACCTTCGAGGCACTGGTGCATGCCAATAATGCCCGTTTACGTCCTATCCTGATGACTACCATTGCTATGGTGATCGGTATGTTGCCGATTGCACTGGCAACCGGCGGGGTGGCTTCTACCAAGAATGGTTTGGCTTGGGTAATCATAGGCGGTTTGATCAGCTCTATGTTCCTAACGTTGATTGTAGTACCAGTGGTGTATATGATCGTAGATAAGATTATGGCGAAATTTGGCATTGGTAAGCTCTCTGCCAAACGTTATATCAGACAGCGGATGGTAGCTGCTTACGAAGAAGTGCCGTTAAATGAAATTCATACGAATTAAGATATGTTACTAACAGTGTAACAGTTGTAGGTTTAGGTAATAGCCGGAGTAATCCTACTCCGGCTTTCTTTTTCTTTGATATTAATAAGGAATTCTTTCCTTTTCACATTTTTATTTTCCTCTCTGTGAGTAGTTTTGATTTAAGTTGCCGGCGCTTTATTTTCTCGCCAGTAATAACATATGTGACACAGGAAAAGGAACAGGCGAAGGTACTCCATTATTGCACGGGCGCATCAGTTGTACCTTGCCCTCCAACCTGTTATTCACGATCCATTCATTACGGTAGGTATGGGAAAGATTGTCTAACCTTAACCCTGCTGCTTCCAGTGCATTTTTCCAATCGTTGTAGTTCCAGAAGCAGAAGGTTTCATGCATTTCACTGAGCCAGTTATCGTGATAATCTCATCCCAGGGCATGGGTTGTGTAAACTGTTGGGTTTCCGGGTCCCATTCTGCCGGTAATACATTGAATCCATGCGCCAGGTACATCTCTTTTACGGCGGTGGAGCAAACTACGAGTGTATTTACGGGGGTAAGGGCATGTACGCCTTCGCTGGAATGACGTATAGTCTTTACCGTATATTCAGCAAAATCTGGGATTACGCCTACGTCATCAATGCCATATACAAATACGGGCGTCTCCAGGGAATTTGAAAACTCTTGTATCACCATGGCGCGGAGGTAAAAGGTACAGGATTCCGTTTGGTGCCCAGGTGGTTGGCAGAGGTAACGGCGAAAATAACGCCTTCAATTTCCTGTGCCGGCATAGGCTCGCCATGCATGTTTGGTTCACCTTCCAGCCTGCATTTGATCAGGCGGTTCAGGTATTTGACTTGAATGTCCGTCAGCAGGTGGTGACGGCCGGGTATGAGTAAAAACATGCCATGAAATTATACATTTCATCCAAAGGGGCAAAGCAAAACACGCAGGGGAAATTGCTTGCGTGTTTTGTTGACCTGAGAGAGCTGCATTTGAAATAAACGTAGCTTACAAAGCTGCTTTTCCACGCACTTCATTGAAGGTGTATTCGCGTATCACATTTCCATTTTCGAACACGGTTTGGAGCATATTTGCAGTATCAGGTACGGTAGTTTCTTCTACTGTTTTAAATTGATTGTTTTCGTGGATGAGGCTTAGTTTACCGGATTTAGATTTTTTGAAAGAGGTACGTAAGTGACCATTGGCATCCAATTCTACCGGCATTTTATGTACATTAACGGCTTCCCCGTTTATGATGGCATAAGAGCATTTAAAGGCAAATTCCTGCGTGTCGCGGTTTACGCGTTGTAGTAAAGCGCCGCCCATGCCCAGCGCCAGGTTTTCAGCGCTTACGCCAGCCTGTTTTAATGCTTCGAAGATGCCGGGGATGGAAGAGTAACTGATACCATCGCCTTGTATAACACGTACTTGTGGCGGCAGCACTTTATAACCTTTTTCATTGGTAGTATAACCAAATTTATCCATCAGTATTTCAAATACCTTGAGGAGTGTATTTACCGGATCGCCGCTATCAGGGCGGATAACGAGCGTGCCCTTCCTTTTCAGGATCTGGTTTTTGAGCGCAGTGCCCCAGTATTCTTCACAAGCACGGAATATGTTGTAGGAGTCGGATACGCAGGCAATGACTCCGGTGGGGTAAGTATCCAGGATGTATTTGAAAATTTCCAGTTCTCCTTCTTCTCCCAGCAGGGTGCATACAGAGTGTTCTGTAGCAGGTAGAGAGAACCCCGGAGCAATAGGTGCATGGTAATATCTTTTGGCAAAAACGGAGGCTGGAAGGGTATCGCTGCCGGCAAAGTTGACCAGGTGGGCGCTACCGCCTATCCCTGCGCTTTCTGGTGAGCTGGCGCCCCGGAAACCAAAATCATTCAACACGAAGTTGATGCCGGCAAATGAAGCAACGCTGGCAGTGTCTTCATAATATTTTGTCACCACCTTTTTAATTTCCCGGGAGAGGGTGGCTACGGTAGAGGGATACCAGACTTGCATCAGGAGTGTTTCCAGGAAGTTAGGAAGCCAGAAGCATTCGGGATCTGTGTTTTCTATGGTCATCAGTACATTGCGCACAGGTACTACGGTGCCCTCGGGCACAGCTTTTATCCTTACCGGTAATCTGCCACCATGTTTAGTGATGATATACTCAAAGCGGCTACGGTCAAATACATCGTTGCGGCCAAATACTTCTACCAGCATTTTTTCTGCTTCGTCCAGTTTTTCTATAGTAAATACTTCTCCGCTCAGGTATTCTTTCAGGAAATATTGTAGGCCATAGAATACGGTTTCGTCAAATTTACCGCCACGACTTTCCAGGTAGGAATAGATATATTGGGTACCGGGGATATACAGTTTGTGGTGGGAATATTTGTAAGCATCGGCCAGTAGGATCAGGTTTTCCTTTGTCATATCTCAAAATTTTAGTCTTGTTGGATATATTTTTCAGTAAGTTTTGTAAGCAGTGGAATATGTGTATCATTGATTTCTCCTCTACCGATTAAATTAGGTATATCCGTTACCGCTACCCAGCGTAATTCGGCGAGGTCGTCGCCGGCTTGGGGTTCACCATATACCAGGTTTGTAGTGAACAGATTGGTAATGATTTTGTTTATTTCGGTGCGGTAGCGCCAGTCGTTTACCCGCAGTGATGTTACGTATTCCATAGGGGTAGTTTTTATAGGGCCACATTCTTCTTGCAATTCTCTGGCAGCGGCCATTTCAAAGCTTTCGTCTGTAGGGTCGGAGAAGCCGCCTGGCAGGCGCCAGTTATTTTCATTGGGCTTACGTCCGAGCAACAACTCTGTTTTATTATTCCGGAATACTGCAATGTCTACGGTTGCATACACGGAAGGGAACAGGTTATAAGTATTATAAATAATGCCGGCGCGGAATTCTTCCGTATCAAATACTTTATCTGATATGGCCTCCCGCATAGCGGTAGCATTGTAGTCTTTTATGGGAGGCAAAGCTGTTGTTTTGTATCTGCCGTTGTAAATGCCAATGAAGCTATCACGGCTGCCGTATAGCAAGAAGCCTTCGTGGGGGAAGTTGTTGTGCAGCAGTTCATCCAGTTTCTGAGACCATACCTGGTCGCTTTTCTGATCGCTTAGTGGCAGTACAACGATTTCCGGAAACTGTTGTTTGATCATCCGTTCACGTGTATAGTAATCGAGTGGATTTTTACGGCTTCCCCTTACTGGGCTTACTCCCAGTATGATAATCAGACGGTTGTGCTGTTGTTTTACCTGCCGTATTAGCTCCAGGTGGCCTTCGTGGAGGGAAGGTGTTTGGAACCTGGCTATAATTACTCCTGTGGGTTTGGCGTTTTGCATATCCGCTTATTTTGTGTAATTGTTACACAAATATATATGGGCATTTTTAGACCACAAAATATTTTTTGTAAAAAATACACAAAATAAGCGTCGGGGATATCGTAACTGATTGATAATATGTGTTATATCTCAAATGTCATGCCTTCTTTCTTCAACTTAAAATACCTTTCCTCATCGAAACTAAATAGTTTGGCAGGCCGGCCTTGGGATACCTGTTTCTGTTTTTCGTTGTGTGCAATCAGTATTCCCAGATGGTTGATCTTTTTCTGGAAGTTGCGCCGGTCTATTGAGCGGTCCAGCAGGGTTTCGTAAAGTTTTTCGAGGTCTGCGATGGGGAACTTTTTATCAAGTAATTCGAAGCCAATGGGTTCATAGCGGATCTTATTCCGCAGCCGTTGTACAGCCACTTTTATAATGGTAGCGTGGTCGAAGGCTAGGGTTGGAAGCTCTTTGATGTTGAACCAATTGGCGTCTTCCGCGTCGGAGCTGGCGGCCAGTTTAAAGTTGGTAGGATTTACCAGGCCAAAATAGGCGATAGATACTACCCTGCCCCGTGGGTCGCGGCCGGGCAAGCCAAAGGTATACAGTTGTTCCAGGTAGTTAATATTTACGCCTGCTTCCGTGAGCAGTTCGCGGGTAACGGCTTCTTCAAGCGATTCTTCGTCCAGTACAAAGCCACCGGGAAGCGCCCAGCTATGCAGGAAAGGCTCTATAGTACGTTTAATGAGCAGTACTACGATGCCTTCTTTGGGAATATATCCAAAAACTACCGCATCTACGGTTAATCTGATGTTCTGTATAATCGGCAAACTCTTATCGGATTATTTAGCTTGAATGTATTGTTCGATCTGGGCAGTACCCTTATGTAAATTTACGAACAAAGGATTTTTTTGCGGATCAAAAACGATGATAGTGTTTTGTTCCCATATATCTTGTGGTGTAGGCAGTTCTATCATCACTTCCTGTCCGTTGGTCCGGTGGAACAGCAGGCTGTCTTTGGCAGCAGGGTGTGCTTTAAATTGATGCTGGTCCAGGTAGTCGGTGATTTGTTTCCTGATATACAGTACAGAGTCGGTAAGTGAATCGCCGGCAGGTTTAAATTCACGGTATACGTAGCATTTCTCGTTGATTACGTCGTAGGCCGACCTGTCTGTGTGGTTTTCATTGTTACGGGAAGAATTACACGCAAAAAGCAGTGTGCCAGCAACTAGTAGAAATAATATCTTTTTCATGGTGATGTGCTTTAATGTTCATAGCAATCATAGTTACGCTGGCGGTAAATTTTGCCGTCCCGGAATTCTATGATGGTACAGATAAATGCTTTCATAATTTGTCCGCGGCGGAACTGGCCTGCATCCACACCTATCTCGCCGGTCCATTTGGCTTCTACCACCAGGGTATTGCCAGACTCTACTACTTTCAACACACTGAAGTGTTGTGATTTTAGGATGATCCTGTTGGTTGTCACGCTTTCCAGCATGATGTCGAAGTTCCTTTGTTTAATTTCATTCGAGAGTTGGTTTGGATATTCCGTCTGAATGATATTCGGATGAAAGATCCTGGCAAACTCCACGGGGTCTGCTGAAAAAGTTTCCAGCAGTTGAAAGTACCGGTATATAAGCGCCAGTTTCTCGTCCATTTAAATTAAAGGGATAAATTAAATTATCTGCGAAAATATATACATTTCGCAACTATATGTAATAAGCTTTTCATGTCTTAACGCTAATCCGCTTAATGGGAAAAGGCGAGTTTGTCTTTATTGTTGGTTTTATCGATCACATTGTACACCAGTTTCAACATACGGAGTGTCTCTTCATAATTGATGCTGTTATTCTTGTTGGTGAGTGTATTGAAGTAGAGTACGGGTATATTTTTTTGATAGAAAGCAGTATGGTCAGCAGTGCTGGTGTGGCTGGAGTCGTAAATGACCGGTAAGTCTTTGGATGCGGTTTGGTGAAGGATGTCTGTCCACCCGGAAGAAGTGCTGTCACCGCCTATTTGGAGAGGTTGACCTGGAGGCAATTGCCCGATGCCATCAAGGTTGATCATATAATTTACTTCAGAAAGGTTGATGGTGCTGTGGGTAGCATACCACGACGATCCATACTGGCCTTGTTCTTTACCGGAGAAAGCGATGACGAGATAGTTGTGATTATGCAGACGGGAGCCGGACAGCAGTCTGGCTAGTTCCAGCAAGGCAGCTATGCTACCGGCATTGTTTTCGGGTTTCGCGTTGGTTTCCTGTTCGGGGTAGTTATAGTGGGCGCCGATAATAATAGTTTTAGGCGCCTGGTTATTGATATAGCCGATTACGTTAGTGCCGGTACGTTTGGTCAGGTGGAAGGCTATTTCCAGGTTAATATGGAAGGTTGCTGCATCATCTGCCTCCAGTTTTTTACTGATATCGTTGCTTACCCAAACCGCTGGAATACTGGTGGCTGCAGTATGTTGTGTTATCCATTTGGTAACCTGTGCGGTTGTTTCCTGACCATTAAAAAAAATGACACCTGTGGCGCCAGCTTTTTCTGCTGCCTGCGTTTGATAAAGGTATTGTTCTAACATGGTTTGGGGGTTGCTGGTATCCATTTCAGCCACGTTGATGAACCAGATGTTATCTGGTTCGTTAACCCCGGGCGTGGCCTCTCCTTTTGCAGCTTTACTGGCGCTGAAGGGCAGTGGGATAAACTGTTTGCCAACCACCAGGGCTTCGTCGTTGAGGCTCATATGGGAGGAAGCGGCCGGTTCCCGGGTTTCTTTCACGGTAAACGGCTGTAAAAAACCATTATCGCCTTTGGGTGTAAGTCCTAATTGCTGCATTTGAGCGGAAAGGTAAGCTGTTGCTAATTGTTCACCGGGAGCGCCGGTATTATGGGCTTGCAGCGTGTCGCTGTTCAGGTAATCAATATGAAGTTGCAGGTTGCCGATTGTTTTCCTATCTTCTTTTCGCTGGGCATGGCTATGCATGGGAATAATAAAGAATGGTAACAGCCAGGTTATCTTTTTCACAGTGTTACTTTTTTGGGTGTGAAACAAAATTACGAATTACCCTTGTCCTATGGAGGAATTCTTTTTCTATCTCATTGTATTCTAGGTATTTATAATATATACACAAAGGTTCGTCTGAAAACAGTCATACGCGTTTTTCCGTTAGCCATTCCTAATTTCCAAATTGTTATTTTTGCTCCGTTTTTAAAAACATAGTATGAAGAACACGCCTTTTACAGAGAAACACATTGCGCTGGGGGCCAAGATGGCTGCCTTTGCGGGTTACAACATGCCTATTTCCTATACCGGTATTAACGATGAGCATCAGGCGGTGCGAACAAACGCCGGGGTGTTTGATGTAAGCCATATGGGCGAGTTTATTTTAAAGGGTGAAAATGCACTGGACCTGATCCAGCGCGTTACCAGCAACGATGCCTCAAAACTCACTGACGGAAAGGCCCAATACAGCTGTTTACCTAATGAGCAAGGCGGTATTGTAGACGATCTGCTGGTATATTGCCTTGAAGAAAATAAAACTTATATGTTGGTGGTAAATGCCAGCAATATCGAAAAGGACTGGAATTGGATCAGCGCTCACAATACGCAGGGAGTAGAAATGCACAATATTTCCGATAAAACCTGTTTGCTGGCTATTCAGGGTCCTAGTACCACCAGTTTGCTACAGCCGTTGACGGAAGTGGATATTGTCAACATGAAATATTACACTTTTGCCAAAGGCACTTTTGCGGGTGTGCCTAATGTGTTGATCAGTGCTACTGGTTATACAGGTGCAGGGGGCATTGAAATTTATTTTGAAGATACGGATGGTGCTGCTAACAAGATCTGGGACGCTATTTTTGAGATAGGAACACCTAAGGGACTGAAACCTATTGGTTTAGGCGCTCGCGATACGCTGCGTCTGGAAATGGGCTTCTGTCTTTATGGCAACGATATTGATGATACCACTTCTCCATTGGAAGCGGGTTTAGGCTGGATCACCAAGTTCACCAAACCGTTTACTTCCAGCGAGACCTTTGCTAAACAAAAAGCAGAAGGTGTTACTAAGAAATTAGTAGGCTTTGAAATGGTGGATAAAGGTATTCCCCGTCACGACTATGAAATTAAAGATGCAGCAGGTAAAGTAATTGGCCGTGTTACTTCTGGTACCCAATCGCCTTCTTTACAGAAAGCTATTGGTCTTGGATATGTAGAAACGCCATTTGCAGCGCTGGATACAGAAATTTTTATCAGCATAAGGGACAAGGCCTTGAAGGCAAAAGTGGTAAAAGTACCTTTCTTGGGCTAGGAATAGCGGGGTAAAGTCTTTAATTTTGTTGGCGTTTTCACGCATAGCGCACAGAAGCGCAAGGCATGCAAAGATGATGTGCTTTGCGCTTTTCGTGTTTTGTGGAGAGCCGGGAATTTGAATAATTATTACCATATCTATGCCTACTATTCATTTAACTACCGTTATCCATGCCCCGCTGGAAAGGGTTTTTGACCTCAGCAGGAGCATTACGCTGCACAAGCGGAGCATGTCGCATCGACAAGAAGAAGCGATACAGGGCCGTACCAATGGCCTGATTTCTTACAACGAAACAGTGACGTGGCGTGCTAAGCATTTGGGCAAAGTAAGGGAGCTTACCACCAAGGTTACCGCTATGCGCCAGAACGAGTATTTTAGTGATGAGATGACAGCCGGAGATTTTACCTATATGCATCATCAGCATTATTTTAAAGAGATCGGGAATGGCACGATAATGATCGATCTGATGGAGTTTGGTACCCCCTACGGATGGTTTGGAAGAGTATTTGAGAGGTTATACCTGCATAAATATATGATCAGGCTCCTGCAGGAGCATAATGATGCTATCAAGGACTTTGCAGAGACAGAAAAATGGAGGGTCATCCTTGATTAAAGTTAAAAGTAATTGAATGACAGCAAGTAACAAACCAAGTCTGGAAGTGTGTTTATCTCCGGCTTTATTACATCTGTATGATGTAAAGAACAGTATTGTAGTAATTATTGATGTGCTGCGTGCTACTTCTACTATTTGTACGGCTTTATATAATGGTGCATCCAGGGTAATTCCGGTGGCTAGTGTGGAAGAATGCGTAAATATTGGCCGTGCTATTGGTGGCATTACCGCTGGTGAGCGCGATGGAAAAATTGCAGATGGCCTCGTGCATGGTAATTCCCCTTTTGAATATTCGCGCGAGTTCATTGAAAATAAAACTTTGGTATTAACTACTACCAATGGTACTAAGCTATTGCATATGGCTAAGGATGCAGTGCAGATAATTACAGGTTCTTTTCCCAATATCAGTGCCGTTTGCGACTACCTGGTGGCACAACAACAAAATGTGATTTTGGGTTGCGCCGCCTGGAAAGACCGGGTGAATATGGAAGATACCCTTTTTGCCGGCGCCGTGGTAAGCCGTATTAAAGAACATTTTACGGTGAACTGTGATTCTGCTATTGCCGCGGAAACCCTGTATGGTGCTGCCAAGAACGATATGTATACTTTTATGAAGCAGGCCTCCCATTATCAGCGTCTGGCGAAATATGGGCTGGAAAAAGATATTCACTATTGCCTGACCCCCGATGGCGCCAATGTGCTGCCATTATTTAAAGATGGGGAATTGGTGGCAGTTTAAAATAAAAAAGGAGAAGCATTTGCTTCTCCTTTTCTTTATGGTGATTAGCTTTTTATGCTTGTGCGTACTTGCCTTTGTTGAGGGCAAAGAAGATCATTACCCAGCCCATAACAAGCGGATAGGATATTTCCGCGAAAGATGCACTGCTGGTGACCTTGAAGATAGTAGCCACTACCATGGTAAAGAATAACGCAATTGCCAGTGGTCTTACAAAGAATCCGGAAATGAGCGCAATACCTCCCAGGAGTTCAGCTAAGGTAGCCAGCAAACCCCAGGCGGTAGGCCAAAAATCAATGCCCAATGTTTTCAGTGTACCTCCCAGGAAGGTCCAGGTGGCTGGGCCGCCAACCAGTTTCATAATACCAAAAATAGTGAATAAAACGCCAATGCCTATACGGAAAATCAAAGAAGCCAGTTTGTTGTTGCTCATAGAATAATTGTTGTTTAAAAAAATGTACCGCAAAAGTAGGGCAGGTATTATTGTAAGTCGATGGATAAAAAGCGGTTTATATTGGACTTTTTTTTGCAAGAAGAACGGCGTCATGTACTTGTGTATTAGTATCTTATCATGGAAAAGCGAGTACAATGGATCACTATTATACATTATATATGTAGTGTCTGCGTGATTCGCCTATTGCCATTAGCTGGCAGTTTTATAAGCGACCATAAAAATATAGATCTGTAACTCTGGAGAGGAAACATCATACACCTTTGGGATACAGGAGGTGGTGAACTTTTCAACGGTATCCGGGTTGGAGTTTATAAATAGTTGATAAACAGTACTATATATTTAATAAAATGTATGTTGGGAAATAGCCGTTTATCTGCCATGGTAAACAAGTGGCGTTTAATGACATCTTAATGTTTTGACCGCGGGTTATTAGAAATTTTCTGCTTACTTTTGTGGATTGCCTTTTTATCAGCTATTAATTTTTTTTTGATATTTTTTAACCCTTTTGCTGGTAATAAAAAGTGGGCAACAACGTATAGTATGTCGCTACCCCATTTGCTAAAATATGTTTACAACAACGGCACTGATGAAGTGATCCGCAGGGGGAAGCGTATTTTTTCGACCGGGGGCGTTGAACTCATAGAGGCCGACCCGGTACTGAAAACAGCTACCTTCCGCGTAAAGAGCGACACGCATGCCAATTATTACCGTGTTTCCATCACCAAGTACGGAGATACTGCAGGTATGTCTATCCGGTGCCAGTGTCCTTACAACCTGGGGGATATCTGCCGCCATGAGGCCGCAGCCCTTTTCCAGCTGCAGGAAATGCTGGATAAAAACCAGTTCGAAAGCTTCGACACACAATTTGACCAGCAGCATACGCTGGTGAAAATGAAGTCTATCGACATTAAGACCATTAAGCTGCTTACTTCCGGCGCTATCCTGGCAGAAGCAGAAGAAATCGCCAAAAAACATCCGGCCCAGGTCACTTTGGCCAAGGATGAAAAGGTAGAAGCCACCCTCAGGCTGGATAACCAGGACTATCCGTTGATCATTCAGCGGAATGAAGAACGTTTCTTTGATACACATTGTATCTGTGACGAAACGGAACATGCGCTGTGTGTGCATAAAACTGCCCTGTTTCTACAGCTCCTGCAAAAACATGGTCCGTTTTACTTTGATACCCTGCGCAACTGGGATAAAGAAAAGAACAAGTTATTATCGTTGTATGGTTATTCCCTGTCGGACGACCTGGAAGGCAAGTTTACCTTCTCTTATACAGATGGCAAACCTTTCCTCCGTGTGCTGGACCCTTCTATCAAAAGAGTGGATGGCGCTACCAGCGGGCGGCAGCCAGTGGCAGCTGCACCCCCCCCGGAAGAAACCATTACCATTACCCAACGGCTGGCCGCCGTTTTTAATGGCAACGAAACCTTATACCCGTATTTTAAAATAGACCTGGTAAGTGGTGAAGTGAATGAAGAGCAAAATGCTTTTGTATCGCTGGCCAGTAAACTGGACCTGTCTAAATACGTGGACTTTTACCAATATAAAGAAAAGGACCGGGAACTGATTGCCCCTGTACGTAAACTGCAAGGCAATGAAGTTAGTAAGTTCCTCAGCAAAAATTCGCCGTTTGCCGGTATATGGGAAAATATTACGCACGAAAATGCGGAAGAATTACCTACCGAAACCAAGGAGTTAATGCTGGAATACCTGCATCCTAAATTGGCCAAACTGTTTCCTCAGCTGGCAGAACATGGGTTGGTATTTGAACTGCCCAACAGGCAGGCTTTCAAAACAAAAAACCTGAAGCTCCTGCAAATAGGGGCCGACCGGTTGAAGCTCCTCATTAAAACCGAAACAGGCGATACACATGTGGCCATCAATTGCTACGTATCTATTGAAGGGGAATTGATAAATGTGGCTGATAATGAATGGGATAGCCCATTGTTGTTTTTGTATAAACAAGTGCTCTACCTGTTTGAAAGCCCACAAGACGCCCTGCATGTAGAGCTGTTCAGGCAAAATGGCCAATTACGTATTCCTAATGCAGAATGGCCCACCTATCTTAAAGATTACCTGTTGCCATTAAGCCGGCAGTACGATATACAATTTGATAAAGGCCTGCTGGCCGAAGTAGATGACCTGGCGCCTGAACCACGGGTATTCCTCAAAGAACTGGGTGAAACATTTATCATTCAACCCGGCTTCGCTTATCGCGGACAAGAGGTGGAATGGAATGATGAAGCCCGGATCACTGTACAGGAAGGTAATAAAGTGTTGATCATTCACCGTAATAAGGAAGCGGAAGAAGCTTTTGTAAATAAGCTCCGCACCTTGCATACCAATTTTGCTCAACACGATAACCATAACTATTTTTACTTGCGGGCAAAAGAAGCCCTGAAAAATAATTGGTTCTTCCTTTTCTTTGATGCATTAAAGGAAATGAATGTGCGGGTATTTGGATTTGATTCCCTGCGCAACTTCAAATTCAATTCGCATAAGCCAGTTACTAATTTACAGATCAGTTCCGGCATCGATTGGTTCGATGCCCAGATCGAAGTGTTATACGGCGATCAGAAGGTAAGTATCAAGGATATTAAAAATGCGCTGGCTAATAAACAGAATTATGTTCAGCTGGCAGATGGCTCTCTGGGCCTGTTGCCGGAAGAATGGCTACGCAAATACTCCCTCCTGTTTAAAGTAGGGGAAGAAAAAGATAAAGGCCTTAAACTCAGTAAATATAATTTCAGCGTAATCGATGAGTTGTATGAGTTTATTGACGATGAAGCCGTAGTATTGGAATTGGAGCAGAAACGCAGAAAACTGCTGCAGTTCGATGAGATCAGGAACATTGAATTGCCTGAGAACCTGCAGGCAACCTTGCGCCCTTACCAGGAAAGCGGTTTTCAGTGGCTCAACTACCTCGACGACATCAAATGGGGCGGTATCCTGGCCGACGACATGGGTTTGGGTAAAACTATCCAGGCGCTTACTTTCCTGCAATACTATAAGAACAAGCACGTAGGAAAAACTTTGGCGCTCATCGTTTGCCCCACTACCCTGATCTATAACTGGGAAAACGAAATCAGGAAATTTACCCCGGATATCAGTCACCATATTCATCATGGCCCTACACGGTTAAAATCATCTGAAGAGCTGCTGAAGTACGATGCCATTGTTACCACCTATGGTACTTTGCGCAGTGATATTCAGCTATTGATGAAACTGGAGTTCGACTATGTGATCCTGGATGAATCGCAGGCGATTAAAAACCCACAATCGAAAGTAACCAAGGCTGCCCAGTTGCTGCAAACGAAGAACAGGCTGGCTTTGAGCGGTACGCCCATGCAAAATAATACCTTTGATATCTATGCCCAGATGAATTTCCTCAACCCAGGCATGCTGGGTAGTGTAGACTTTTTCCGCAACGAATTTGCTACACCTATCGATAAGTTCCAGGACGAGGAAAGAAAAGAACACCTGCGCAAGCTGATCTATCCGTTTATCTTACGCCGTACCAAAGAACAGGTGGCCAAAGACTTACCGGAAAAGATCGAAACCGTGATCTTCTGCGAAATGGATGCGGAACAACGGCATATTTATGATGCTTACCGCAATACCTACCGTTCCAAAATCCTAGGTGTAATTGAAGACCAGGGGATGGAACGTTCCCAGCTCACTATCTTGCAAGGGCTGATGAAGCTGCGGCAAATTTGTGACTCTCCGGCTATCCTGAATGATACGGAACAATATCCTAACCATTCTGTAAAGCTGCATGAGCTTACCCGTGAGATCTCCGAAAACATCGGCAACCACAAGGTGCTGATCTTTTCCCAGTTCCTTGGTATGCTGGGCTTGATCCGCGACCGGATGCAACATCTCAAAATTCCTTACGAATATTTCGATGGCAGCACTTCCACTGTAGATCGTGAGAAAGCAATACAGAACTTCCAGAACAACGAAGAGTGCCGTGTGTTCCTGATTTCCCTGAAAGCAGGTGGCGTAGGTTTAAACCTTACCGCAGCAGACTATGTGTATATCGTAGATCCATGGTGGAATCCCGCTGTGGAACAACAGGCAATTGACCGTACCCATCGTATCGGGCAAACGAAGAATATCTTTGCTTATCGTATGATCTGTAAGGATACCGTAGAGGAAAAGATTTTGCAGCTGCAGGAAAGAAAGAAATCTCTGGTAAAAGAAATTATTTCTGATGACAGTGGTTTTGTGAAGAAGCTGACCAAAGAAGATGTGTTGTACTTGTTTAGTTAAAAATAGGACTTTTAATAAAAGGGGTGATTTTCCAATAGAAAATCACCCCTTTTATATTTTCGGAAAAAATTGTTCCTGCAATAGACTGTTTTAAGTCTATGCAAAAAGACTGATGATATATTTGGGCAGGATGGTGCATATCAGGATACCATATCCCAGATCCAGCCAAAAAATGGAGCCGATAGTCCCCAGCATGATCAGTCCTGCTACCGGAACACTCAGGGCTTTCAACCACCAGGTGGAGTTTTCATCATGCCACAGGGTGTACCACATACTTTGTGCATCGCCGAGGCTAGGAAAGGCATGCATGGCGATGGAGATGCCGAGGTAAAGCAAAATGTAATCGAAAGGAGTGCCCGCATTGAACTGTAATACAGGGATGGCCGCGGGGAAAGCGATGATAAGCCCTAGCAGGGTATTCACAAAGAAAGGACCAATGCTGATCATCAGCTGTTGCGCAGGGTTCCGGGGGATTTCATGGATCACATATCCTAATGGGTTACCTACCTGGAAATATTTTACTTCAAAAATAGCAATGCCATATAGGCGGCAAAATAACTGGTGTGCAAATTCATGTACAATCACACCTGGGAAAGTAAGCACAGAAATAACCAGGCCTAAACCGGGAATAAAAAACATAATTGACTATTTAAAGAAGGTTAACGATAACTGTTTTTTCCACTCATCACATCGTCCAGTTCTGTCAGGAAGTCGGCTTCTGCATGGATGGCTTGTAGCTTTTGATATAGTTTATCCCGCTCGGAAGGCTTATTATTGAAGTGATAAGCCAACGCCAGCGCATGAATATTTATGGCATTTTCTGCATCTGTGTTATAAGCAGTTATCGCTTTTTCCAGTGCTTCTTTATCGTGGTGCTGTTTCAGCAGTATTTTTGCGATGCCAGCCTGGGCGTAGGAAGCATCTGCATTTTGTTCCAGAATAAGGCGATAGGTTTTTAATGCCTTGTCATATTCTTTTTCTTCCCGGTAGGTATTAGCCAATAGGGATAATCCAAGACGGAAATCGGGAGCTATGGAGGTTATCTGGCTTAAAACACTGTCTGCTTTCGGGTAGTTTTGATGTTGATAGGCATAAAGTCCCCAAAGGTAACCGGTGCATACATCTTCCGGATGTTGGCCATAATAGGTGCCCAATGCTTTTTCGTAGGCAGGAGTGGTATTATCCATGCTGTCCAGCACTGTATTAAAGGCAGTATCCTTCACACTAAAATAGTGAAGGGTTTCGAGAGCTGCAGTAGCTTGGGTAACCAGTTGTTCATCTTCAATCTTTTTATTTCTTACTATCTGCAGGATACTGTCTGCTTCCGTGAGATTATCATTGTAAATGCTGGCCATCAGATAGCGTATATTGGCATTGTCGTTATTAGGAAACTGTTGAAGCACCTGCTTTAACCATTGTTTCTCTTTTAGATAGTGGTGGCTCTTTTCTGCCTGTTTGGCCTTTTCATAGGCGATACCCGCTTTGAAATACTTCGGAAAATTGTACAAGGAAATGAGGAAGAGTACACCTACGCCAACTGCTGCCAGTTTCACGCTGTTTAAAACGGGATAGCGGCTGAGTTGCTTTCTGCAGTCACTACATAGTTGCGTATGATAGCCGGGTTCGGTGTTAGGATTGGCACACTGCTGGCAACCACTCTGGGAAGCGACAAGCGCTTCGCTGTTTGTTTCGTCCATAGATAAAGGGTAAGGTAAGGGTTAATAAATCTGCCTGCAAGGTAGATAAAATCGTTTTCACTTTTTGCATGTACCCTACCGTTTTTGCATGGTTAACGCGTTTTGTATAAAACAGTACGGGCTGTTTTTGCATTTAAAACATTGGTTTTTAAATATTTAAATAAACTAATTAAAAGGTTGGCATTTCACTGGCATCTACCTGTTTGTATCAAACAACTAATCTAGATGTTACCAGATTCAAAAGTTGCTCCCCTGATAAGGTTACAAATCCCCGAGATGACCTTTCAAACAGGTCTTGATATCAGTAAGGTGATCCACTCCTTTGCTGATTATACCGGATGCCTGATCCGTAATGAACAATTATCCGAAGTGAAACGTTGCTTCACCGTAGCGGGAGTATTATATCGTAATGGAAGCAATGTATTACGCAACGCTATCGAAAATGCGTTCCTGTATCCATTATCGCCATTTCTCTGCAGCAAACATGTGGCACTACTACCGTTATCACTGAAACACATCAGGATACAACAATTGCAAACAATAGCCATTTAAAATTTTTACTATGATCATGACCCTGTTCTTGGTGCTTGCGGGATTGGCCTGCTTCGCCCTGTTCTTTAAACTGGTAGACTATTTTGAAAAAATCTGAATAAAACGCCTGCCATGAATACACTCTTTATTTTATCGCTGTTGGTTTTCGGATATATGATATACGTATTACTGAAGCCCGAAAAATTTTAGCCGGAGTCTTATCCCGCAAGCCTATACGTAAAGCTTTATTAATTCATTAGTAAAATGATAACAGAAATTACAGGCGTTATAGCCACCTATGGCATTACGTTGTTACTAGCCTGGCCATTGTCGGGGTATATTGTAAAAGTATTCCGGGGGGATCGGACCTGGTCCGATTTCCTGCATCCCTTGGAGCGCCTCTTCTTTAAGATTTCCGGTATAAACCCCCATGAGGAGATGAACTGGAAGCAGCATATGAAGGCGATGCTCACCATTAATTTGGTATGGTTTGTTTACGCTTTTTTTGCCCTGATGTTCCAGGATAAGCTACCGTTGAATCCCGATGGTAACCCCGGACAATCAGCCGATCAGGCGTTCAATACCGCTATCAGTTTTGTGGCGAACTGTAACCTGCAACATTATTCCGGCGAAACCGGGGTTACCTATTTCACGCAGCTTTTTGTATTGGCCTTCCTGCAATTTGTGAGCGCCGCTACAGGTATTGCTGCCCTGATCGTGGTATTTAAGGCATTGAAAGAAAAAACAACTACCAGGTTGGGCAACTTCTGGGACATTTTCCTGAAAGCCATTACCCGCATCTTGTTGCCACTCAGTATAGTGATTGCCCTGATCTTTATTTTTAACGGTATGCCAGCCAGCTATGCTGGCAAAGACACCGTTGTAACCATGCAGGGCGATACAGTAAACGTTTCCCGTGGGCCAGCTGCTGGTTTTGTGGCGATCAAACATCTGGGTACTAATGGTGGTGGCTTCTTTGGCGCTAACTCCGCACATCCCCTGGAAAACCCTAACTACATTACCTGGATGACAGAGATGATAGCGCAGGTGGTGATACCTGTTGCGATGGTATTTGCGCTTGGATTGTTTATACAACGGAAGAAATTCGCCTATGTGATATTTGGCGTTATGACTATCGGGATGATCTGTTTGCTGATCCCTTCCATGCAGCAGGAAATGGCAGGCAACCCGGCTATTGCCCATATGGGCATACAACAGGCCACAGGAGCTATGGAAGGTAAAGAGGTGCGTTTTGGCGCCGCCGCTACAGGCTATTGGAGCACAGTGACTACCATTATTTCTACAGGATCTATATGTGGCTGGCATGACAGCACCATGCCACTCACCGGATTGATGGAGTTGCTGGGTATGATGCTGAACTGTTTTTATGGTGGTTGTGGGGCGGGTATTCTCAACTATTACATCTTCATCATTATATCGGTATTTATATCCGGGCTGATGGTAGGCCGTACGCCCGAATTTATGGGACATAAATTAGAGGCCAGGGAAGTAAAGATAGCCGCTATCGTTACCCTCTTGTCTCCCCTGCTGATCCTGGCAGGCACGGCATTATCGGCCTGGGTGGTGACACATCATCCGGATGCCCGTTGGGCGGTGAAACCATCTACCTGGCTTAATAATCCCGGCTATCATGGTTTCTCCGAGATGCTATATGAATATACTTCTTCCAATGCCAACAATGGCTCTGGTTTTGAAGGTTTGGGTGATAACAATATCTTCTGGAATGTGAGCACTGCTTTTGTAATGATCCTGGGAAGGTTTGTGCCCATTATAGGTCCTGTAGCTATTGCCGGGATGATGGCATCTAAGAAATATGTTCCTGAATCCGCAGGTACGCTAAGAACAGATTCACTCACTTTCGGTGTTATGACCTTTGCGGTGATCCTTATCCTCACAGCCTTGTCTTATTTCCCGGCGCTGGTGCTGGGCCCGATTGCAGAATATTTTTCCCTGTAATTATTTAATGAACGATTACCATGAAACAGAACAATAAATTGTTTCCGAGAGAACTGGTGATGGTAAGCCTCCAGCAGTCATTTGTGAAACTGCATCCTAAATGGATGATTAAAAATCCGGTGATGTTCACCGTGGAAATAGGCACAGCGGTGATGCTGATAGTAGCGTTGTATGCATTTGTTACCGGTAATAGGGATCAGGGCGGTGTAGCTTATAACTGGGCAGTGTTTATTGTATTGTTGTTAACCGTGTTGTTTGCCAATTTTGCAGAGGCTATTGCAGAAGCCCGTGGTAAAGCGCAGGCGGAAAGCCTGCGTAAAACGAGGGAAGAAACGCCTGCCAAAAAAATTGATTTGGTCGGTGAGATTTTTACCAATAAAATAAATGTTGTGTCTTCTTCTTCCTTGCGCAAAGGCAATATTTTTGTATGTGACCCGGGTGATATTATTCCTGCCGACGGAGAAATCATCGCCGGCGTGGCCAGCATCGATGAATCGGCCATTACCGGGGAAAGCGCGCCCGTAATCCGTGAAGCCGGTGGTGATAAGTCTAGTGTAGTAGGCGGCACCAAGGTATTATCTGATCATATTAAAGTGCGGGTAACCACCGAGCCGGGAGAATCTTTCCTGGATAAAATGATTGCGCTTGTAGAAGGCGCCAGCCGTCAGAAAACACCAAATGAAATTGCGCTCACCATTTTGCTGGCGAGTTTTACCCTGGTGTTCATTATTGTGTGCGTAACACTGAAACCTTTTGCAGACTATGCACAAACGCCGATCACTATTGCTGCATTTATTTCCCTGTTTGTATGCCTTATTCCTACTACTATTGGCGGCCTCTTATCTGCCATTGGTATAGCCGGTATGGATCGCGCCCTGCGTGCCAATGTGATCACTAAATCCGGGAAGGCTGTAGAAACGGCCGGAGATATAGATGTATTGTTGCTGGATAAAACCGGTACTATTACTATCGGTAACCGTAAGGCAACAAATTTTTATGCCGCCAATAACATTTCCAATGAGGATTTTATACGCCTTTGCGCTTTGAGCTCTTTATCGGACGAAACGCCGGAAGGTAGATCTATTGTAGAACTGGCGGGTAAAGATGTTACAAGCACTTTATCAATCGTTGGCGCCAGCCTGGTGAAGTTCACTGCCGAAACCCGTACCAGTGGAATCGATTTGCCCGATGGCAGGCATATCCGCAAAGGCGCTTACGACGCTATTAAACGCCTTGCCGAAAAAGAGGGCTTTGCTTTTCCTCAGGAAACATTAATCCGGGTAGAAGCTATTTCTAGAGATGGTGGTACGCCACTGGTAGTATCACTCAATGGTAAAGTACAGGGGGTAATAGAGTTGCAGGATATCATTAAGCCAGGCATCAGCGAACGTTTTGACCGCCTCCGTAAAATGGGTGTAAAAACGGTAATGGTAACCGGCGACAATCCGCTTACGGCCAAATACATTGCTACCAAAGCTGGTGTAGACGACTTCATTGCAGAAGCCAAGCCGGAAGATAAAATGAGCTATATCCGTAAAGAACAGCACGAAGGACGCCTCGTAGCCATGATGGGTGATGGCACTAATGATGCACCCGCCCTGGCTCAGGCCGATGTGGGCGTGGCCATGAATAGCGGTACACAGGCCGCCAAAGAAGCCGGTAATATGGTGGACCTCGATAACGACCCTACGAAATTGATCGAGATAGTGGAAATCGGCAAACAGTTACTCATGACCCGTGGTACGCTGACCACTTTCTCCATTGCCAACGATGTGGCTAAATATTTTGCTATTGTGCCCGCTCTGTTTGTGGCGTCGATCCCGGCTTTGCAGGGTATTAATATCATGAAGCTGCACAGCCCGGAAACGGCCATCCTGAGCGCGGTGATCTTTAATGCTGTGATTATTCCGTTGCTGATACCACTGGCCTTACGCGGCGTGGCTTACAGGCCTATAGGGGCCAGCGCCCTGCTGCGCCGTAACCTGTTGATTTATGGCGTAGGTGGCGTAATAGCGCCTTTCATCGGCATTAAATTGATAGATATGCTGGTAGCGTTTTTTATATAATTATAAATTGATAAAAATCTTTGAAAGATGATAAAATATCTCTGGCCATCTGTAAAACTTACTTTGTTGTTGGTAATCCTGTTGGGCGGATTATATCCCCTATTTCTGGCAGGGATAGCAAAGATGGCTCCTGGCAGGGGAAATGGCATAAAAGTGATGTACAACGGGCGGGTAGTGGGCTATGAAAATATCGCCCAGAAATTTTCGGCGGATAAATATTTTCAGCCCCGGCCATCTGTGGTAGACTATAATGCTGCTGGTTCCGGTGGTTCCAATAAGTCTGCCGGCAACCCGGATTATCTTAAAATTGTGCAAGAACGCATAGATACTTTCCTCGTGCATAACCCGGGCGTGAAGAAGGAAGATATTCCTGCGGAACTGGTAACCGCTTCTGCCAGCGGATTAGACCCCCACCTCACCCCTGCAGCCGCTTATATACAAGTGCCAAGGGTGGCTAAAGCAAGGAGCATTCCCGCGGATAAACTCAAGCAACTGATAGATGCCAACGCTAAACCTGCTGTGTTGGGCATATTGGGTGTAGCCACAGTAAATGTATTAAAGTTAAATATTGCGCTCGACGATCTTAAATAGTGTATTGTCCTGATTATTTGCCGGCCTGTGAATACCAAGGATCAAAAAAGTGGATGGTAACCCAACGCCCGCTTTGGAGACACAGGTTGCCTTTAAGCCTATGGATAAAATATCGTTGAACTGAAGCACTTATATTGGAAATGACCTGCCAGACAGTATACGGGGGGTGCGCTACTTTAGTGATGTTTATGGTATCTTTAGTATAACAGGTAAATGGATACTGATCGCCGGTTGGACTATGGGTGGCCAAGGGCATGAGAAATACGAGTACTGCCATTACCGCTTCGCTAGTGGTATACTTCTAACAGTAACGGATATAGTTTTTTTATGGACAATAAAGAACGATCCATTGCAGCTTTCCTTGAACAGGCTAACCGCGCTGGCAGGGGGCAATTTAAGATCTACATCGGTATGAGCGCCGGCGTGGGCAAAACCTTCCGTATGCTGGAAGACGCGCATGCTATGCTGAGGAACGGGGTAAATATACAGATCGGTTATATAGAAACACATGGGCGTGCGGAAACGTATGCCTTGCTGGAAGGGCTACCTCAAATACCCCGTAAGCAGGTTTTCTATAAGGGCAAAATGCTGGAAGAAATGGATCTTTCCACTATTTTGTTGTTAGTGCCAGATTGGGTGGTAGTAGATGAACTGGCCCATACCAATATCCCTGGCTCTAAAAACGAAAAGCGATGGCAGGATGTGGTAGACCTGTTGAATGCTGGTATTAATGTAATTTCTGCAGTAAACATACAGCACATAGAAAGTATTAACCAGGAGGTAAAATCTATTACTGGTATTGAAGTACAAGAGCGTATCCCAGACCTTGTGCTGCAGATGGCCAACGAAGTAGTAAATATAGATCTTACTGTAGATGAGCTGATCACGAGGTTAAAAGAAGGTAAAATTTACGACCGGTCGAAGGTGGAGAATGCTTTGAGTAATTTTTTTCAGGCAGATAAAATCCTGCAGCTGAGAGAACTGGCGCTGAAAGAGGTAGCCTCCCAGGTAGAAAGAAAGGTAGAAACAGAAATCCCACGCAGCATGCAGATGCGCCATGAAACCTTTCTTGCCTGTATTTCCTCTAACGACGAAGTTGCCCGGAAAGTGATCCGTAAAACTGCAAGGCTGGCTGCCTATTATCATGCAGACTGGTATGTGTTGTATGTGCAAACGCCCCGGGAGAGCGCCGATAAAATAGCCCTGGCTGTTCAACGGCACCTGATTAATAACCTGAAGCTGGCCACAGAACTAGGCGCAGAGGTATTACAGGAGCATAGCGCCAACGTGTCTGGCGCTATTATTCAGGTGGCTTTGGATAAACAGATTACGACTATTTGTATGGGAAAGCCGCATATCAGCCTTTTTCGTATCATTTTACGTACTAACCTGTTTAACCAATTGCTGAAAGTACTTTCCTCCAACGATATTGATATCATTATACTATCATGAGCAAGGTTAGATTAAAAACTAAAATTACGCTCGGTGTATTGTTCCTCTACACCATGTTACTGGTGGTGAGTATACTGGGCTATTACTATCTGAGCCGCCTGAACAAAAGAGCGAAGTTTATCCTGAAAGACAATTATGAGTCTCTCCAGTACGCTAAAAATATGCTGGTAGCGTTGGAAGACATGCCTGTAAACAGGCCGGCAGCGATGACAGTATTTTCCGAGAACTTGAAAAAGCAACAGGATAATGTAACGGAGAAGGGCGAAAAGGCGGCTACTTCTGAAGTAACCCGCACATTTGAATTATTGCGTAAGGATTCTACTACCAATGTAAGCGCCATTAAGAAAGGTATTTACACTATTATGGACCTCAATATGGCAGCTATTGTGGGGAAGAATGAAAAGGTGAAGAAAACCGCCGATAATGCCCTGTTGTACATTGCCATTATCAGTGGGGTCTGTTTTTTATTAGGTTTTACCTTCGTATATAATTTCCCGGGATACATTGCCAATCCTATCCATACCCTCACAGAGGCGATTAAAGACATTGCCGATAAGCAGTACAGCAAACGGTTGTATTTCCGCTCTGGTGATGAGTTCGGAGAATTGGCGACGGCTTTTAATACTATGGCCCAACGGCTGGATGAATATGAGCATAGTAGCTTGGCCCGTATTGTGTTTGAGAAACAACGGGCGGAAGCGGTGATCAGCAGTTTAAAGGATGCTACAATTGGATTTGATAATCATAACACCATCCTCTTTGCCAATACGGAAGCCTTACAGTTGCTCAACTTGCCGGAAAAGGCAGTGGTAGGCCAACCAGCTGAAGAAATAGCAAGGCTCAACGACCTGCTGAGATTTCTGATCAATAAAAAGGAGAACGCTCCCATTAAAATAATAGTAGATGGTAAAGAATGTTTTTTTACCCAGGAAAGCACGGATATCCGCCATAATGAAGCGCGTATAGGTTATGTAGTGGTACTTCGCAACATTACCAGTTTTAAAGAGCAAGATATTGCTAAAACCCATTTTATCGCTACTATTTCCCACGAGCTGAAAACGCCTTTAGCGGCATCAGATTTCAGTATAAAACTACTGGAAGATGAGCGTACCGGGTCGCTTAATCAGGAGCAGAAGGAACTGGTAGACAGTTTAAAACAAGATAATCGCCGGATGATTAAAATAGTGAGTGAGTTACTGGACCTGTCGCAAGTAGAAAGTGGTAATATCCAGTTGCAGCCACAACCGGTTGCAGCAGCTAATATTGTACAATATGCCCTGGATACGGTACAAAAACAGGCGGCACAGCGGGAGGTGACTATCCGTATAAATGTGCCGGCTACTTTGTCGCTGGTGCTGGCGGACGTAGAAAAATCGGCCTGGGTATTGGTGAACCTGCTTACTAATGCTATCCGCTATTCAGCCAAGGGCGCTATTATAGATCTAAGTGTAACGGACATGGGAACAGGGATGATTTCATTTGTAGTGCAGGATTACGGAAAGGGTATCCCTGCCGCATTCCGGGATAGGATTTTTGAGCGTTTTTTCCAAGTACCGGGCATGAAGGGCAACCAGGGTAATGGTTTAGGCCTGGCCATTTCAAAGGAGTTCATAGAAGCACAGGGCGGCGTAATTGGTGTAGAGAGTGAAGAAGGAAAGGGAAGCCGCTTTTACTTTACTTTACCGGTATCCAAATAGTAGTTAACATTGCTCAATATGTTCTTTTATCAGAGGAACATGTTGATAATAGATGTCCATTATTTCCCTGATCCTGGTAGGAATGCTATCCAGGTTTTCTGTAAGGCGCGCGTCGCGCTCAATGGTGTAAGCCATTTCTGAGGCATATTTCATGCCGGCTACATTCAGGTTAAATTTCATTTGATGGGCCAGCATATATAAGGGTTCCCATCGTTGCTCTTTTACCAGATAGTTCATTTCTGTAAACTTCTGGGGGATACTGTCCAGTAATTCTTCCAGTAGGATTTTTACATGGTCGCTTTCCCCAGACATCATATTATACACTGTATCGAGATTTAGGGGAGTACCGGTAACTATTTTTGCTGGCGGGGCTTTCTCGGTAGTTTCCGGCAGCGGTTCTCCCAGTTCTTTCAGTATCATGTGAAACAGGTCTTGTGGTTCAAATGGTTTGGAAATATAGTTGTTCATGCCAGCCAGGAGGCAACGTTCTTTTTCGCCTTTGATAGCTGAGGCGGTCATAGCGATAATACAGGTTTGTATGCCTTTTTGCCGTATTGCCTGGGTAGTTTGGTAGCCATCCATATCGGGCATTTGTATGTCCATGATAATGCAGTCATATAGTTTGTGGTCTAGCATTTCGAGGGCAGTATGGCCGTTGTTAACTACATCGGTTCTGGCGCCGGCGCCCCGCAGGGTATGGAACACCACTTGCTGGTTGATTTCGTTGTCTTCTACTACCAATATTGTTTTTCCTTGCAAGGGTTTGTCGGAGGAAAGCAGTAGTTCTTTTTCCGCTTTATTGGTAATAACCGCGTGGTTACGGATAAAGGGCAGTTCAAAATAAAAAGAGGCGCCTTCATTTAGCTGACTGTCTACCGTAATAAATCCATCTTGTAAGGTAATCAGTTCTTTAGTGATGGTTAGTCCCAGGCCGGTGCCACCGAATTTTCTGGCGTTATCAGCATGTGTTTGGGAGAAGCTTTGGAAGATCAGTTCATGTTGTTCCGGTGCAATGCCAATACCGGTGTCTGTGATTTCGAAGCCCAGGCGGATGGTAGCGCTGTCTGTACTTTCTCCAGCCAGCGACACTTTAAACAAGATCTTTCCTGAGGGGGTGAATTTAATGGCGTTTTCCACCAGGTTGGTTAGTATTTGTTTGAGCCTTATTTCGTCGCCGAGCAATCTGGTAGGAATGGCGTTATCTGTTTCATCAAAAAAGGCCAGTCCCTTTTGTTGCGCCTGTAATTTAAGTGGAAACAGGGTATTATCTATCACCTCAAACAGGTCGAATGGTTGTCGTTGTAAGTGTAATTTGCCTGCTTTTATCTTAGAGAAATCAAGAATTTCGTTGATAATAGACAGCAGGTGGTTGGCCGATCTTTTAATAGCGTTGGTATATTCCAGTTGGATGGGCGTTAATTCTTTCTGTTGCATGAGTAGGTTAGTCATGCCAATAATCCCGTTCATAGGCGTACGGATTTCATGGCTCATGTTGGCAAGGAACATATCTTGTGCATTAATGGCTTCTGTGGCGTGTTGATGCGCCTTTTCCATGGCTTGGATATAAACGGCTTTTTCTGTAAAGTCCTGTCCTATGCTGCATATGCCAATGAGTTCTTCTTCCTGGTTATAGAGAGGGAATTTGATGATCAGGAAATGGAAGGTTTGGTCGTTTACTGTAATGATATCTTCCTGTTTTACCCTGGCGCCGGTGGAGATCACTTCCTGGTCTAATTCTGCGTAACGGGTTACCCAGTCGCAATGGAGTGCTTCATCCCGTTTGCCGATAATATCTTTTTTAGGGATACCTATCATTTCTGAGAACCGGTTATTCACCACCAGATATTTTCCATCCAGGTTTTTAATGAACATCATGGAGGGCATATTGTCTAAAATAGCGTCCAGGCATTCCTGTAGATAATCTTGTTGATCGTCGTTGTTTTTCTTTTTGTCGATATCCCGTACAATACATTGGAAACCATTAATTGTGCCATCTTCGCTGTAGATAATGGTGGCGAGTTGTTCTACCCATCTTCTGGCGCCGGATTTGGTGATGATCTCGAATTCCTGGAAGGTATAGTCATCGCCGGTAGTGACCTGGTGGAGATAAAATTCTTCGAGTTTTTTCCAGGTGGCTTCCTTCAGGAATATAGAGAAGTGTTTGCCTACCAATTCGGTGTTGGTATAGCCGGTCATTTCCGCTGCCCGTTTGCTTACATAGGTAAATATGCCGTCTAATCCGGCTTTAAACAGTATAAGTTCTGTTTCTTCAGCCAGGCGCATAAAACATTGTTCCCTTTTATAGAGTTGGTTGGTCCTCGTTTTCAGTTTTTTGAACAGCCGGTAAATATAACGGGATTCTATCAGTATCAGGAGAAGGGTAAAAAGGCTGATCGTAATAGTTGTCCAAAAGGAGTACAGCGTATATTGGTTGTCTTTGGATATTCTTGTAATGAGGCTATTGCGTTTTACCTGGATGAAGCCCATAACAATCCACCGTAGGCGACTGCGTAATGCCTTGCTTTGTGAGGCTGTAATGAGTTGTTTGGCCAGGGCAGGTTGCTGGGCAGCAGCAAGTAATACCTGGCGGTTATAATCAATTTTTTGTTGTAAGATGGTATTGAGCTGTATCATTATTTGCCGGGTGGCCGTATCCCCGTTTTCGTTAGTCTGGATAACGTGCAGCAACTTTTTCATACTGTCTGGCAAAGTTGCATCGCTTGTAGAGAGGGTGGTTTTATCCAGCAGCAGCATTTCCCGGATATTATTCGTGTAGTTATTATCCAGTAATGCCAGGGTTCTTAGCCGGTCTATCTGTAAATTAGTATGTATCATCCATTCGGATGCGCTTTTGCTTCTTTTTTGTACCATCCATGCATAGTACACGAAGCCAATAAGCGCCATGGGTACTACGAGGACCAGCACCAGAACGGTATTTACGATTTTTTTCATGCGAAGTTTTTCAACGACTCTTTAATAGCATTGGCAGGGGTTATGTGGGAAATGATGGATTATTTATTCAAATTAGGATATTTTACGTCAATATTGTTGTTCATCTTGTTCAATTCTGAAGAGAAATGATGAAAAAGAATATCAATATCAATATGACTTTTTCGATAACTTTCGATAGTTTCGGAAATGATTTTGCAATATTTTAACCAGTTGTGTTTCAATCAATCCATTATATTTGCCTAATATTCTTTTTCCCAAGTATGTATAATATATGAAGAAAATACTTTTTACCCTTGGCTTTATAGCTGTATCTATCGGCGTTTTTGCTCAGGATGGCGGTTCTGCGATGAATAAGGCAGTGAACAAGGTAGTCCACTCCAACGACTTTTTGATGATACAGCTGGCCTATGATGGCTGGTCAGGCAAACCTGATAGTGTGCGCACTGGCTTGAACAGGGGTTTCAATGTAGCGCTGATGTACGACTTCCCTTTTAAGAAGTCTAAAATGAGCCTGGCGCCAGGTTTGGGTGTAAGCACCAGCGGCGTTTATTTGAAAGACCATTATATGGACATACAAGGAAAGCTGAATGCTAACCAGGCAACTTTTCCTTCTACTACCAATAAGAAGAATAAAATAGCGACCACTTATATAGAAATTCCGGTAGAATTGCGCTACCGTAGTGTTCCTGACAATGCTAACAAAGGCTTTAAAGCGGCAGTGGGTGTGAAAATAGGTGCGCTGGTAGATGCACATACCAAAGAAAAATATGTTGGCGCCAATGGCGACAAGAATATTGATAAAGACCAAAACAGGGGTTTCTTTAACCCTTGGCGTTTTTCAGGCACTGCCCGTGTAGGTTATGGTAATTTTTCCCTGTTTGGTGCTTACTCCATCAATACTTTGTTGAAAGACAATAACAACAATAATGTGGATATCCGGCCTTACCAGATTGGCATCTGCCTGAGTGGTTTGTAAAAGCTAGTAACGGTATTAATATAAAATTGATGGCCATGGTGTTTTATGCACCATGGCCATTTTGTTGAATGTTGTGTAGGGGTAAGTGTTAGGCGCCTTTGAAAGCAGGTTTTCTTTTTTCCACAAATGCCTGGATGCCTTCGGCATTATCGGCAGAGTTGCCGGCAATTTCCTGGCAATAGGCTTCGTATTCCAATACTTCGTCGAGGTGACTGGTCATGCCTTTTGTGAGCATTTTTTTCATGAGGGCGATGGCTTTCGTAGGCGCAGCAGCGTAGTAGGCCGCTTCTGCCTGTACAGTAGCATCCAGTTCTTTAGTGGGTACTACCTGGTTTACCAATCCCATTTGCAGCGCTTCGGTGGCGGTAACGGGGGTAGCTTTGGTGGCTAGTTCAAAGGCCCGGTGGTAGCCAATGGTACGTGGTAGGAAGTAGGAGGAGCCAGAATCCAGCACCAGGCCAATGTTTACAAATATTTCTATCATTGTGGCTTCTTCACTGGCAATAATGATATCACATGCCAGGGCAAGGGAGCATCCAGCGCCAGCAGCCACGCCGTTGAGGCGGCAAATAACCGGTTTAGGCATATTGCGGATGGCGCGTATAATGGGGTTGTAGCGTTTGTGCAATGATTCGCTGAGATTACGTTTGCCTGATCCCATCGCTGCTTTCAGGTCTTGGCCGCTACAGAAAGCTTTGCCGGCGCCTGTGAGCACCACTACCCTCACCGCTGCATCTTTTTCTGCCTGTTTTAAGGCGTCTTGCAGCTCATAGCTGAGGGGGTCATTAAAGGCATTGTATACTTCTGGTCTGTTTAAAGTGATGGTAGCAATACCATCCTGGATGTCCATTAATAAAGCTGCCATGATTGTTGAGGTGTTGAGTGCCGGGGTGCTGCTATCTGCCTCACCCCGGACGTGAATAATATCGTTATTACAGTGTTTCCTTCAGCCAGCTAAAGAATTCCCGTTGCCATACGATCGCATTTTGAGGTTTCAGCACCCAGTGGTTTTCTTCGGAGAAGTACAGGATTTTGCTTTTAATGCCTTTCAGCTGGGCCAGCTGGAACGCCTGGAGGCCTTGTTCAATGGGTACACGGAAATCGATACCACCCTGGATGATAAGAATAGGTGTATTCCATTTGTTAGCGTACTCGCTGGGATTAAAGTGTTTGTATGCGTTGGCATTAGCAGGGTCCCAGTAAGCGCCGATGTCCCAGTTGGCGAACCAAAGTTCTTCGGTAGTGCCATACCAGCTTTTCAGGTCAAAGAGGCCATCGTGTGCAATAAAGGTTTTAAAGCGGTTTTCGTGTACGCCTGCCAGCATGTATACGGAGTATCCACCATAGCTGGCGCCTACAGCACCCAGACGGTTTTTGTCTACATAACTTTCTTTGCTTACATCGTCTATGGCGCTCAGGTAGTCTTTAATGGGTTGTCCACCCCAGTCTTTGCTGATAGCGGCATTCCATTCCACCCCGTGGCCAGGCATCCCTCTTCGGTTGGGAGCTACTACAATATAACCTTGTGAAGCCATCAGCTGGAAGTTCCAACGGTAAGAATAGAATTGTGATAAGGCCGATTGAGGACCTCCTTGGCAATACAGCAGGGTAGGGTATTTTTTTGCCGGATCGAAGTCGGGTGGAAAGATTACCCAGGTGAGCATGTCTTTACCATCGGTGGTTTTTACCCAGTGTTTTTCCACTTTGCACATGCCTATTTTATCGTAGATAGGTTTGTTAACATTCGTAAGTGCTGTGACGGTTCCTTTTTGCAGGTCTACGGTAAACAGTTCGGCTGCATGGTTCATATCTGTGCGGGAAACCACCAGGATGTTGCCTGTTTGAGCCAGCATATCGTTGATATCAAAATCGCCGTTGGTTACCTGGTGTATATGCTTTTCCGTTGTTTGGGCAAGATCTTTCTGCAGGGTTATTTCCAGCAGTTGTTCAGTACCTTTTATAACAGCGAGGAAATAGATTTTTTTGCTGTCGTTGCTGAAGCGTACAGCCGAGGCGGTGCCGTCCCAGTTTTTGGTGAGATTGGTTTTTACGCCGGTAGCACGGTTGAGAATGATCACATCGTTTTTATCTGACTCGTAGCCATCGTGGGCCATGCTTAACCAAGTGAGGTATTTACCATCCGGGCTAAAGGCTGGTGCCATATCGTAGCCAGCCATCCCTTCCGAGAGGTTGCGGGTATTGCGGGTGGCGAGGTCGTATTCATAAATGTCTGTATTGGTGCTGAGGGCGTAATCTTTGCCGAATTTCTTTTTGCACACATACAGGATACTTTTACCGTCCTGGCTCCAGATCATATCTTCCGGTCCGCCGGAAGGCACCTGTGGGCAGTCGTACGGCTCATTAGCCATAATATCTACAGGTGTACCTACTTCCCCATTGTTATAGGTGGCATAGAACACATGTGAAAAGTTGCCGTCTTCCCAGGTATCCCAATGGCGGTAGTTGAGGTTGTCGTATATCTGCACATTGGATTTGGGTAGATCAGGATAATGATCTGCGCCGGAAATCTTTTTTATTTTTACTTCTTTCGAAAATAAAATATGCTGGCCATCAGGGGAAATGCGGATATTCTGCATACCGCCTTCTACATTGGTTTTTTGTATGGCATTGGACCCATCAGCACTCATTTCGTACCATTGGCCTTTCAGGGAGAAGCCAATTTTATTGCCGGGTAATATGGCTACGTCGCCTTCAGCTCCAGGTGTTTGAGTGAGCTGTACCGGTGTGCCGCCCCCTAACGGGATGGCATACAGGTTTTTCTCACTTTTATTTTCTGTTATATTTACCTGGGAAACCCCGTAAATAACAGTTTTGCCATCTGCGCTGATTGCTTCACCGCTCACCCGCCCTAATTGCCATAGCAATTCAGGCGTCATCTTATCCTGGGCTGTTGCCATAGTTGAAATTAATAGTCCTGTCAGTAAAAAAGGTTTATACATATATCGAAGGGTTGTTTTGGACCGGGTAAATGTAGGAAGAAATGAGGATTTTACGGGATCAGGCATAACTGACAAGCCAGGACAGCCTGAGCTCCGGGCAGCTATAAATCCGGGAGCGTGTAACCAGTAAATTCTCTGTAAATTTGCTTCAAATTCAGAAATAACTTGATTGAGAAAAAACAAGTCGTACAAAAAGAAGAAAGGGCTGTTATTGTTGGCGTTATCACCAAAGAACAGACAGAGCGCCAGGTAAATGAGTTCCTGGACGAGCTGGTATTCCTGGCAGAAACGGCAGGCGCCCAAACGGTTAAACGCTTTACCCAAAGATTGGCGCATCCAGACAGGGCCACCTTTGTAGGAAAGGGTAAACTGGAAGAAATTCATCAGTTTATTGCCGGCAGGGATATTTCACTGGTGATCTTCGACGATGAACTGACGGGGTCACAGATTGCCAATATCGAAAAGGTATTGAAGGTAAAAGTGATAGACCGTAGTGACCTTATCCTGGATATTTTTGCCCGCCGGGCCCGCACCGCACAAGCAAAAGTGCAGGTGGAGCTGGCGCAGTACCAATATATTTTACCCCGCCTGCGCGGTATGTGGAGCCACTTGGAAAGACAAGGAGGTGGTATAGGTAGCAGGGGGCCCGGGGAAACGGAGATTGAAACAGACCGTCGTATCGTAAAAGATAAGATAGCCCTCTTGCGTAAAAGGCTGGAGGAAATCGATAAGCAATCCCTCACCCAGCGTAAGGAACGTGGCGAGTTTATCCGGGTAGCCCTGGTGGGTTATACTAACGTAGGTAAAAGCACAATTATGAACCTGCTCAGCAAAAGCGAAGTATTTGCTGAAAATAAGCTGTTTGCTACGCTGGATACTACCACCCGTAAAGTGGTTTTTGAACAAACACCTTTCCTGCTCAGCGATACCGTAGGATTTATCCGTAAGCTGCCTCACCACCTGGTAGAAAGTTTTAAATCTACCCTGGATGAAGTAAGAGAAAGTGATATCCTGATCCATGTAATAGACATTTCCCATCCACAGTTCGAAGAACAGATAGAGGTGGTGAACCGCACGCTGCAGGAGTTAAAAGCGTTTGATAAGCCCATCATTATGATCTTTAACAAGATGGACCTTTACGAGGCCAATACCTTTGATCAGTGGTTGGAGCCGGCTATCAAGCAAGATATTCTGGACTCCCTGAAACGGAACTGGGAGATCAAAACACAAGGCAACTGCGTGTTTATTTCCGCCCTGGAAAGAAGAAACATCGAAGAGCTGCGTAAAACTATCCTGGATAAGGTGTCTCAACTCTATAAAGAACGTTTTCCCTATAAAACAGAATTTTTCTACTAATGGCCAAAGAACATGTCTGGTACAAACTGGAAGAAAGCTATTTACCATTGGTAGAAAATGAGATCCGGGTAATTACGGTAAATGGAAAAAAATTATGCTGCACCCTATATCAGGGGCAGCTTTTTGCTTTTGCATTCAAATGCCCACATGCGGGAGGGATTATGTCCGACGGCTTTATAGATGCTGCCGGTAATGTTGTTTGCCCGTTGCATCGCTATAAGTTCAGCCTGAAAAATGGTTACAACAGTAGCGGAGAGGGTTATTACCTGAAAACATACCCCATAGAACAACGGGCAGACGGGCCTTGGCTAGGAATGGAAAAGAGCGGCTGGCTTTGGTAGGGTAATTATTTTTCTGTTAAAAATAACGTGGGTAGTTGAAGTAACCGGGATATGCCTGTAACTTTTCGCCATGCTGACTTTCAAACCTACAACACGATCGTTTATTCTTACTGAGAAACAGGTATGGCTGTTCATTACTGTAACATTGGTATTATTACAGTTTAGCGCCCTGTTTGTGCCCATCCTGGAGCCAGATGGCGCTTTATACGCCGGGATTTCCAAAACAATGGTACTGAAACATGATTACTGGAATCTATACGCCGATGGTCATGAGTGGCTGGATAAACCGCATTTTCCTTTCTGGGTGGTCGCTTTTAGCTTTCAGCTTTTTGGTATCCACACTTGGTCTTATAAGCTACCCGCTATTCTTTTTTTGTTGATGGGGGCCTATTACACCTGGCGTTTTGCCTTTCATCTCTATGGCGAAAGGGTAGCCGGCTGGGCTGTTTGTATCTTATTAACAGCTGAGCACCTGGTTATTTCCAACAATGATGTAAGAGCAGAGCCCTATCTCACGGGTCTTATCATTGCAGCTGTATATCATTTTTACCGGAGGGGTATTTTGTTGGGCGCCTTGTTTACCGCGTGCGCTATCATGACTAAGGGCGTGTTTGCCCTGGTGCCTATTGGAGCCGCTATAGGCGGGCAATTACTATTTACCCGCAATTGGAAAGAATTGTTCCATGTACGATGGTTGCTGGCTTTCTTATTGATTGCTGTTTTCATTACGCCGGAGCTATATGCACTCTATCGCCAGTTTGATCTTCATCCGGAGAAAACCGTTTTTGGTACCACCCATGTTTCCGGTTTGCGGTTCTTTTTCTGGGACAGCCAGTTTGGCCGCTTTATGAATACCGGTCCGATAAAAGGTTCCGGCGACCCGTTTTTCTTTTTACATACGGTATTATGGGCGTTTCTTCCCTGGTCTGTGATGTTGTACACCGCGGTGGTTCTCTTCATAAAAAAATGGAAACAACAGCAGGAATATTATTGTATTTGCGCCTCCCTGGCTACCTTTCTGCTGTTCTCCCTCTCCCGCTTCCAGCTGCCGCATTACCTGAATATTATTTTTCCCTTCTTCGCTATTCTCACTGCGCGGTATATTTTATCGTTGCATACAGAGAAGGGCTTAAAGTTTTTCCGGGTTACCCAATATACAATCATTATTGTGGTGGCTATCGCCGGTATTGTGATAGACCTGCTCTACAAGCCTGCTATGCACTGTGCCTGGTTATTGCTTCCTGCCGCCCTGATCCTATTTTACTTATTGTTGCATTATTGGTTGGATAAATCTACCCGTGAGGCAGTGTTCTATCGCACCATCTGCATCAGCATTTTGCTGAATTTATATCTGAACACTATTTTGTATCCGGATATGATGCAGTATCAGAGTGGTAGTTCAGCCGCTTTTTATGCCAATACTGCCCTGCCGGGAAAGACAATCGGCTTTTATGCGGTGAATTCTTACGCGTTCGATTTTTATCTAAAAGCACCGGTAGCCCGTTACGACGCTGCTACATTGGTAACGCCGGCTATAATTTTTACTACGCCAGACGATGTAACGAAGTTGCAGCAACAAGGCTATACCTGTACCGTGATTAAATCCTTTCCGCATTTTTATGTAAGCAAACTGGATCTGCCATTTGTACGCAAAGCTACAAGAGCAGCCGCTTTGGGGGAAAGACAGTTGGTGTTAGTGAAAAAAGCTGTCCTTTGAAATGTGCTGTAGTAGCGGGTTTACACACTATAGCGAAAAATTTTTCAAAAAAAATGAAATAAGATTTTGCAAAAATGATTTTTTGCCTATTTTTGCAATCCCAAATCGCACACACGATACGGGAAACACTCCTCCTTAGCTCAGTTGGTTAGAGCATCTGACTGTTAATCAGAGGGTCGCTGGTTCAAGTCCAGCAGGGGGAGCACAAATAGACTGGTCTGCAGAAATGCAGACCTTTTTGTTTTTATCTGCTTCAAAAGGGCTTGGAATGGTATTTAGCCATTTTCAAAAATCCGCTATGAGGTGAGTATTAAAAAATTGATAACACTATTGATTTAGTCAAATATTTACTACATTTGCGCCCGGTTTAACCGTAATTACCTTCCTCCTTAGCTCAGTTGGTTAGAGCATCTGACTGTTAATCAGAGGGTCGCTGGTTCAAATCCAGCAGGGGGAGCAGATTGATTACCAACTAATTATAGCACTTACGGTTATGCGTAGGTGCTTTTTTTTTACATAAAATTTGCATAAATATTTATTTATCCACATCGTTTTTTTTCCTATCAAAACCCTAAAAAACTGCACACTTTTGTAAACACCTCTTTACATTACGCAAAAAAAAGCCGGACTAATATAGCCCGGCAGGTTTAGATATGGCTGAAAAATAGCGTTAGTTGATCTTCTTGTATTGATACTTTTCCTCTGTACCCATATATAGGCTCTTGTTATCCCCCGCAAGATGTAGTATGGTTTTTGCCATCGTAAGCTCGTGGTTGCTTTTGTCGTACTGGGCTGGCAGTTCCCACGTTGTCGTTTTTGAAGTATATACGCTCCTGTCTTGCTGCGGGGTTTCGGAAACTCCAGATTTTTTTACCAGATATTCACCTGATGCGGTGCGTGAGATGTTCACCGTATCTTTTATAACTGCCTTTGAGGTTGAATTGTTATTTGGGTTGCTGCTTTTAACCTCTCGTTGGTGAACATATGTACCTATTACGTCATTCACTTCGTCAATATCCGTTTGATTGTTACAAGCGACGATTAGACAAACAGAAGAGAACAAATAAATTCTTTTCATAGCAAAGTTTTAACGCTTCCTAAGATACAAATTTTTATCCAAAAAATGTATCTAATTATAGATGTACAATTGTACCCACGCAAATAGGGGTAAATTTTTTGATGCCTATTTCCGTAATTAGAGTATGGCGAGGAACAAGAAAACAAGGCGTAAAAGACCATTTGAACAACATACCGACTTAGAAGATTTTTTGATCGTATTAGGCATACACATTAAGACAACAAGGAAAAAAAACGGCTTTTCATCCTATGAAACATTTGCACATGATATAGAACTATCACGGGCAGCGATGGCCAGATATGAAAAGGGGCTATCTGATATGCGTATCAGCTCACTACTTAAAATTACGGACGGAATGGGCCTTACTTTAAAAGAGTTTTTCACGACCTTCGATCAAAGCACCGTAAAAAAAACAAAATAATATTCTTTCTTACTGGCAATATGGCTTTCTGCTATCGTGAGCAGAACGGACAACCATTGCCGAAAAAATGTCCTCAAAACATACCCCAACAAATAATTTTTATTAGCAACTTTAAGTAAGATAGATACAACGTTAATCACCGAAAGTCATTAGCACTAGCGATCACCTGTAGCGCCAACAATTTTAGCTTTTTCATTTTCTGCCGTTCTACCCCTTCTATCCGGGGAGGGGTGCATATCGGCAGCAATATTTTACCCTGTAAACCTTCTTCCCCCATGATAAAAAAAACACTCTTAGAAACGATTTGCTATACCTTCGTATTCCTCTTTGTTTATACTGCCATTTCTAAACTTTTAGATTATGAAAATTTTAAGGCCGTAATAGGGCAATCACCACTAATTACCAGATTTGCATCAGTATTGGCAATAGCAGTTCCGTTAGTTGAAATTATCGTATCGATTTTACTTGTGATAGCCCGTTACCAACGAATAGGACTATATTCATCTTTTACGCTCATGGTTTTATTCACTGCATATATTATCGTGCTGATTAGCCTTTCTGAAAAGGTGCCTTGCTCTTGTGGCGGTGTAATCTCAAAAATGACTTGGAAACAGCACATTTTTTTCAATCTTTTATTTGTGTTGCTGGCTTTAGTGGGTATGTGGTTACATAATAAACAAGATAATAGAACTGCCATACGTACAAAGTTTACCACCGCATAATTAACAATATATGAACCACCATCCTTTTCGGTTTGCCGCTATCTGCATTGTGGCATGTACAATTATAGTACTTATCTTATATGCTTTTGCTGATAAACCAAACGAAAAATTAAATGGCTTTAAACGCATTATTCGACATGAAGCACTTATCCCCGAAAAAAGTATAAATGTGCAATATTCCGGCTATTATTTTGCAGGAAGCACTGACCGATATGTATATCTGGGCAATTACACTGCGGCCCTCCACATGCTACGAATAGATCAGCGTACAATGGATACGGCTATCTTCAATCTACGCGTAGATAGTACAGAAAAAGCGATTTGGAAATATATGCGGCTCATGGTTGATTACCCCAAAATGTACATAGCAGAAGGCATAAGCCCATCGCTGTTTCAGGGAAATGTTGATTCTTTGTATCTCACGCGGTTTGCAGAAAAAAGCTGCTATTTTACCCATGCGCTGAATATCGCCCCTGCTACTTTTCTTGTACGAGGCGCGAACAATAGCGTATATCGTCTGCTAAAACTACAAACAGATACGCCATACATAATCCCCTATCCGGGTTTATTAATACCTCAAAGTGAGGGGCTTTTTTCCACCGATGGTACTATAATAAAGGATAAAATAACCGGAAAGATCGTATATGTTTATCAGTATAGAAATGAGTTTATATGCTTAGATAGCTGCTTAGAATCTTTATACACCGGTCATACAATTGATACCAACACAATAGCAAAAATACAGGTAGCAACAATAACTGAGCAAAACAAACGAATGTTCAAAGCACCTGCTGTACACGTAAACCGAACTGCTTATGCTTACAATGATCGGTTATATATTATTTCTGCATTACTTGCTGATAATGAACCGCGCAACGAAAGTAAAAAGCACAATGTAATGGACGTATATAGCCTAAGTAGCGGCATTTATCTGTATAGTAGTTATATTCCAAAGATCGATCACAAGAATACAGAAGCTATTTTAATTACCGGTAATACCCTATACGCAATAGCTGAAAATCATCTGTCACAATATAAAATGAACGCATTGCAGCAATAAACAGGACGTAGCCGAAAACCTGTATAATCCTAAGTAGGCACTATTCTTTACCAAATCAAATCTCTTTGTTATGAAAAAGTTCAAAGTAGTATTAACCGCCTCTTTATTCATGCTTGCTGTAGGAACAGCATTTGCCTCTCAGCGATTCTTTCCAACTACAGGTTACACTAACCTTACCATTGACCCTGCTCCTGGACAAACCGTTACTTGTCTGGCACAAAAAGATTGCGAAACTGATGGGCCAACCCAGTGCCAAATCGTTATCAATGGCACTGCTCATAACCTATATGGTTTGAATGGTGTTAACCAATGTATCGTTCCTCTTTTTGAACGCCAAAACTAAAGGCTAATAAAGGGGGTATCATGTTAATGAAAACATGATACCCCAATTTTTTAGTTGACGCCTAGAATCGCTAATATCTTACCCGTTTTCTCAATTGTGAGTTAATATAATCAAGGTTGGATATTCTAAAAGAGTAGCAAGTAAATTTTATAAAAAGGTAATTTTAACCCACAGGCATACATAGCAATCAGCACTCAATTGCACGAGAATATTTTTTTTGAATATACATCCGCACATCATCTGCCGTATAAAATATCTTATTCCAACGTTTACAAAAATCTCCGCAAATAGGGGCCACCGGGCATATATCCCTCCCTTTGTCTTTGACATATCGCCAAATCAAAAAACGTCTTACCTGAACGTTGCAAAAACCATTTTCCAAAAAGATAATTTTGTATTTCATATAATTATTACTGAATTAGGATAACTGTACTTTTTTTACTTGTGGTGCGTACTTTTCGAACAAAACTGACAATACGTCTTTCGTAACATGCGATGTATAGTATTCATTCACACCCGCATGTTCCGCCGCCTCCCTATCGGCAAGGAAAAGAGAACAAGTAAACACAATTATAGGAATATGTCGAATACTTTCGTTATTCCGAATGATTTCTATTAGAGTTTTTCTGTTGTCATTATCGCGCATCCTGAAATCTGTAAATATTAAATCCGGTAACGTTTCCTGTATTATTGTTAACGCCTCATCATTTTCAGACGTTATATAAATTTCGGCCTTAACAATTCGGTCAATAAGAATTTGAAGTATCTTTTGAGCAATTAAATCCTGCTCAATAATTAAAATTCTCATAAGCATGATTTGTGAAAGAAAAAATAATGGAGTTGCAACAAATATTTATACCTTTCTAAACAACAACTAAATTTAAGCGGGAAAAAATAGATAAACTTTAAGTAGTAGCTGAAATATTTAGCTTGTTAAAAAACTAAAAAAATGTATATTGCAATATACATTTTTTTGAAAGTTCAAAAAATTAATCCGGTCAAAATATTATTTGGCAATAACTCTTTTGGGGTTAACAAACAATGGATGAATACGCCTCGCTTATCTTGGTGGGGCGGTTTTTCATACATTATGTCTTAAAAAATCATTGGATAATCCCAAAAAAGTGATGGTGCTTGTTTATCACGCTTGTAAGCAGAAGTCCGGGGCTGATCGCCCCGGATTTTCTTTTCCCCTCGTAAACGTTTGTTATTGATATTTCAGAAACCAAAATCCAATAATTATAATGAGAAAAACACTTTTACAATTACTAATTTTTTACCCAGTATTCTCTGCTTCTTCTCCCTCTTGTAATCCTCCAATAGAAAAATCAAACCAAAGCAAAATTGTTCCGGTGGCTACGCTACTGGTTGCTTTAAAGGAGCAGGAAAATGAGCAAAAAAAATTCGATGGTGCTATTGTTCCTACCGCTTCGATTCCTTTAGGCTTCACTATTTCAGGCAGGGTTAAAAGTGTTCTGGTGAAAGAAGGCGATCATGTTAAAAAAGGACAATTACTTGCAGTGCTTGAAAATGATGAATATAGCAACATCCTCGAAAACGCCACAATAAATAGAAAAGAAGTTGAGGATAGATACAATCGAACAGAAATGCTTCATCAAAGCAATAGCATACCAGAAATAGATTACAAGCAGGCAAATTTTAATCTGGAAAAAGCAAAGAAAGCTGAACAAGCAGCAGCAATTCAGCTAAAAAAAAGTTACTTAAATGCACCGGAAGATGGGCTACTTAACATTCGTTCCATTGAACCGGGGAGTATTGTTGGCGGTGTGGGAAATATTGTTTTTAATCTTATACAATCGGGGAAATATTATGTTCAGGTAAATGTAACAGAATATGATCTACAGCATTTTTACATACAAAAAAAATGCTCGATTGAAATACCTGCACTATCTGCCAACGCAATTCCCGGAAAAGTAGTTACCATTAATCCATCAGTAAATATGAATACTTACACCGCTAAAATTATACTTGAAAAAGATATTCAAGAGTTGCAACCCGGGCTGATGGCAATAATTACCTTACATGACAATGCATCTAAACCTGAAATACTCATACCTGCATCAGCGGTTCATGTAAATAAGGATTCCCCTTTTGTACTTATTGCCGATAGGAATGTTGTTAAGAAAAAAAATATCGTTAGAGGCTCAATAAATGGGCAACAGGTAAGCATCAAAGCAGGATTGGCCGTTGGTGAAATGTTAATAATCGAAGGCCCGGATGATTTAACCGAAGGGCAAAAGATAAGTATTAAATAATGACCTCAAACCTTATCCATGAAAATGCACTTACCTAAATACGCTATACGAAATCAATTAATAATTCTGATTCTTTTTTTGGTAGCCGTTGCCTACGGTTTTTACTGTTTTCTTTATATGCCCCGCACCGAGGATCCTAATATCGTTATCAGGCAGGCGGCCATTATTACACCTTATGCCGGTGCGGATGAAATTACGGTGGAAAATGAAATCTCAAAAGAAGTAGAAAAGATTCTTTTTAGTTATGCCGAAGTCAAAAAGGAAAAGACCGTTACGGTTTCCAAGCCGGGGGTTTCATTTACCACCGTTGAGTTGAACAACAACGTAAAATCCCCCTCTTTGTTTTGGGCGCGCTTACAGCATGATCTTAACACTTCTTCAATTCGTGGTGCGGTTGTAAATACGGAGTTCGCGGATGTTACGGCCATCATGCTTAACATATCTTCCGATAAAAGGAGCTACGCCGAACTTGACGCTTGTATTGACAAACTGGAAGATCGGCTGAAAACCTTATCGGAAGTTACAAAGCTGCATCGTTACGGCGGGGTACAGCAAGAGATTAAAATAACCTTGATCCCGGGAAAATTAAAATCCTATCAAATTACCATATCCGATATTGTTATGGCGTTGCAGCAAAACAACATAACAGCATCATCTGGAAAGCTGGAAACGCTTTGCGCGGATATACCTCTTTACGTCAATGCGCGTTACAATACACAATCGGAAATAAGCAATCAGATCATCCGATCCCGCAGCGGCGAAACAGTGAGGCTCCGGGATATTGCGCGGGTTGAACGGAACTATAGGAAGCCCACCGCATTTATCCGAACCGAAGCGGAAAAGGCAATGATGCTCACCCTCTGCGTCCGGGATGGAAACAATGTTGTCGAATTTGGGAAAAAACTAAACAAGGAAATAGCGGCAGTACAGCGGTTGCTGCCTGATGATGTAAAAATAAATCCAATAGTAAGTCAACCCGATTTTGTGCGCTCTACCATCTGGCATTTTATACGCGAATTTGGTATCTCTATTGCGGCGGTGATCGGAGTTATCATGTTAATGCTTCCGCTTCGCGTTGCCTTAATTCCTGCGATTATTGCGCCCATTGCAATTATTATCACTTTTGCTATACTCCATCCGATAGGCATTGAAATTCATCAGGTGACCTTAGCAGCGTTAATAATTTGTCTAGGCATGGCGATTGATGATCCAATTGTAGTGGTTGACGCTTATCTGGAAAAGATTGATGCGGGAATGGCAAGAAGAAAAGCAGCATGGTTATCTGCTGAAAAATTATTTCCCTCGCTATTTGTAGCAACTCTTGCCATACTTTTTTCATTCTTCCCGTTAATGTTTACGCTCACCGGATTATCTAAGGAATTTATTGCTCCGCTGCCTATATGCGTTGCCATTATGCTTGCAGTTTCACTGCTATCGTCCATCACCATTACGCCAATACTATGTGCAAGATACATTCGTAAGGGTGTAGAACAGGAGGCAACTGAAACGGGAAAAGATACTTTAATGGGTAAAATACAGAAACAATTTGCCAGAATAATAAAACGGGCATTCGATTATCCCAAAACTACCGTTGCCATAGCAGTTTTCGTCGTGCTGATTTCATTAGTGGGTGGCCTGTTTGTCCGGCAGGAACTCTTCCCGTACTTTGATCGCAGGCAGTTCAACGTCCTTCTCCGGTTGCCTTCCAATGCTACATTAGAGCAAACAGCAATTGCATCCAAGCTGTTAAAGTCTATCATTAAAAAAGATGAAGAAGTGGAACGGGTAGATGAATTTATTGGGCAATCCTCGCCCCGCTACCAAACTACCTATGCACCGGAACCACCAGCGCAGAACTTCGCACAATTATTTATCACTACCACGAGTGAAGAAGCCACTAAATTATTAGCTAAAAAATATCTAAAAACGCTAACAGCATTGCTGCCTGGCGTAGAGGTACAAGTCCGGGAATTAAGTTTCAATCAAACCCCTGCTCCTGTTGAACTCCGGATTACAGGAGAGAATCTGGATACATTGAAAAACATTGCCAGCGCATTAAGGGGTATCGTAAAACGTGCAGATGGCACAAACTATATCCGAATCGACTACGGGCGCGACTACACGGCAATTGACCTGCAACCCCTATCGGAAGCTATGGCGAAATACGGTGTAACGAACGACAATATTATACAAACGGTGGCAACGGCAACAGACGGACTTCCTGTCATGACAAAGTGGGAAGGCAATAAACCCGTATCGGTTGCCCTATACCTAGACGATCAGGGGCAAACAGGTATGAATCGTTTGTTAGATATTCCGATTCCCGGTCAAAATATACAGGTTCCACTTCACGCGGTGGCTTCTTTGAACATTGCGCAGCACACGGGGCAGATCGTGCGGCGCAACGGCATTCGCACCCTCACGGTGATGGCAGAAGCCCAACAGGGCATCCCTGCGTCCGATATTATACGCGCATTACAAAAAGAACTGCAATCCTTTCCGCTACCTTACGGGTATCGTGTAGATTTTGGCGGAGAAGCAGAAGCTGTAAAAGAAAATATGCCGGGTATGATTACCGCCCTGTTATTGAGTTTTTTACTAATCTTCGCCACCGTTTTAATCTATTACAGAAGCATTAGACAGGCGCTCATCGTCTTATCTACATTTGTATGGAGTTTGCCCGGCGCACTGCTAGGATTACTACTCACCAACAATCCCTTTGGCTTCACGGGCTTCATGGGTTTAATCGCTTTGGTCGGGATTGTGATTCGCAATGGTATTATAAAGATTGACTACGCGAATCAACTAGTAAGAGAGGGAATGAGTATAAAGGATGCCGCAATGGCTTCCGCACTTCGGCGTATGCGCCCAATCTTTCTTACTTCTATCGTGACGGCCATCGGTGTAACTCCTATGGTCGTGGGGCGCTCTCCATTATGGTCACCGCTTGCATCCGTGTTGTGTTTCGGAACGCTGGCAAGTATGTTCATGACGCTATTGGTCATTCCAGTATTGTATTATCTGTTAATGAGCAAGAAAATAAAGAAGAAGCACTTATCAATAAGGGTAAGCCGCTCCGCAGTAACAATTGTTGTAACGGTTCTCATTATATGCACCTATTTTCAAGGAACAGCACAACAACGTATTTTATCGCTTAAAGACTGTAAAGAATTAGCTATGCAAAACAATCGGCAATTGTTAATCGGTTCCGCCCGTGTGCAAATGGCAGATGCACAAGCCGAAGAAGCTACAACAGCCGCACGTCCACAAATAGATGCGGGGGCAACTGGCTTTACCTTCGGCAATCCAATAAACGATATATTGCCGGGAAATGGGCTATATGTCAACGCCGGGGTAATGCTCCCCATTTACGCAGGTGGCCGGATAAGGAAGGCCAAAATCATTGCAGATGTCAATGCGCAGATCGCCAAAGAACAGTTTATCAATGATAAAGCCGAATTGTTACTACGGGTAGAGAAAGCCTACTGGTTAGTTATTGCTGCCAACGCTGCTCAATCACTGGCAGACAGCTTTGCTCTTCAATTACAGGAAATGCGAAAAGAGGCAGCAACAGCAGTTCAAGCGGGCTTTAAACAGGCTAATGACCTACTAAAAATAGACGCAGCCCTAGAGGATAACGTTCTGCTTAAATTGCAGGCCATCAACAATGCAGAAATAGCCCAAATGACATTAGCGCAATTAATTGGCATAAGAAGTAAGGAAATTTCCTTAGTTACAGAGGATATTGTCACAGCAAAACTCCAACCACTCCATGATATTGATGCCGCCATAAATAACCGGGCCATTATTCATGGCATGGACTATGCCCTTGATCTAACAAAACAGCAGCGCAAAATGCTGGAAGCAGAAAGAATGCCTACTTTGATAATAAATACCGGGGGGGTGTATTTTACAGGGAAAAGTATCGGAAGCATGTCTATTATTCCCCCGGTTCCTTTTGCCGCTTATTATGGCCTTATTTCGCTTAAAATCCCTATTTGGGATGCAGGTCGATTACGTAAGAAAATAAAAACGCAAGAACAGCGAATTTTTATCGCTGCTACGGAACTGGAGATAGAAAAAGAGCAGCTTGGAATTGCTATCCGGAAGGCCATCTTACACACAACGGAAGCAACTGCCCTTCTTTCAGCCGCAAAAGTTCGGTTAGCTCAAACGGAAGAAAATAAACGGATTACACAAAATCAATATGAAGCGGGCTTTATAACCCTAAAAGATTATCTACAAGCCCAGACAGAGCATCAGCGGGCACGTATAGCAATCATACAGGCTAAAACAGAAATAAATATACGCATGGCCGAACTACAATGCCTTAAAGGGGATACAGTAAATTCCAACCAATAGCCGGCCTGCAATATCGTTGCAGGGAAATAGCTTAATATAGTAGCTATTTCCCTGTAACCTTAAATCTGTGCTATGTCTGCCTATCATACAGATACAATGTTGATAATCTTACGAAAAATCGTACTGCTGCCCAACATTCAATATTTGAAATTATCCGCGCTTGCGCAAAAACATTATTTGTCTACCAAAACGATTGCCAGAAACTTTTCTGCTTGCTTTGATATACCACTTTCAAATTTGGCTCATGAACAGATCATGAAACAAGCTATTTGGCTACTTCTTACAACTGACAAAACAATTGAAAATATTTCGGATGAATTAGGATATTCAACTCGAAACAACTTTACACAGCAGTTTAAACGTGTGTATAGTCTTACCCCCGATGCACTACGCCGCTTAAAAAGGGCAACTAGATCAAATGCGTAGCATGAAGATCAACGTTTCAACAGGGTTGAAACATAGCTGGCTCCCGGTTATAACAACAACGCATCTACGTAGATACATATCTACGTAGATGCGTTGTTGTTATCGTTTTTTTCAGGATGCCTGTTCCAGCGGGGCCGCAAGGGAAGCGGCGATCTTCTGCGCGTAGTCCTTCTTGCGTTTGTCCGGTAGTCCTTTAATGTAGTTCTGCGCGGTCGCAAGGCTGGTCTGACCTAACGATTCCATCACGAACTCCGTGCTCTCCCCTGACCAAACGGCGTTGGATGCAAAGCTGTGCCGCGCTACGATGGTCGTAAGACGAGGCGGCAGGCCCAACTTTACGGCAATACGCTTCATCCAATTATTGACCAAACGGGTAAAATTCTGTACTCGCTTGCGAATTTCCCTATCCTCTGCCTGTGGCCCTAGCCCTGCCAAAATTGGAAATATGTAGCTGTTCGCTGTGCGTTTTTTGGTTCCCCAGCGGGCAATAATCTGTTGTATCTGGTCGCTCAATAAAATAATAATGGGGGGAATGTTCTTTTTCACATTGCGCACAATTTTTGCCCGGTATTTAATCACGATCAGGTCATCTTCGTAATTAGCTTCCCGCAGTAGGGCAATATCTTTCATATTGATGCCATTACTTAAAAACGTTAGCAACCAGAAATCTCGTGCCTGTTGCTCTTGCACACATTGGGGGTTATAATTGTAAATCAACCGAATGTCCTCAACTTCCAGCGCGCGCTTGTTATTATTACCTATTGGAATGGTGTAACCATCCCGGCTAAAGGGATACTCCATACTTTTTCCTCCCGGCTTTTTCATAGCACGTTTAAAAATATGCCGGATATTACGCAGGTAAATTCCGACAGTTGCAGCCGCATTGCCCCGGCTCTCCATCCAAAACTGATACGATTTTAAGAAATTAACGTTAATGAGGTCAACGGTAAAGCGGTTCGCATAGGATGCTAGAAACCTAAGCGCGGGAAGATATTCTGGCAGTATTGGAGTGGAAACATGGCCCCTTTTTCTTCCACTCCTGAACACATGGTAGGTCTGCAACTCCTGATATTGGAAAAATGCCAGTAGGCTATTGCAAGCGGTACGGTAGCCATCAATGGTGGATGCAGGGGCCTTGTCCTTTTCCAGTTCTTTAATCTTTTCCCATGCGATTTCGTTCATTAATGGCGGAGCCAGTACAATAACAGGTGCAAGGCACTCCTTTTTGTTATCGCTGGACACTTCCGCCATTGCCATTGGGGGAAGCGAAACAACAGGGGCCAGATTTGCCACTGTTGTTGGTGCTTCGATCTCTCCGGTATCGCCACTCTCGATGTAGCTGAAAAACTGGCGCTCAAATTCCTGCCAGCTAAAGGGGTTCAGTTGTTTCATTAACCTATCCGCCACCCGAAGGTGTTCATCCAATTTCTCCCGGACTTCCATTAAATCTTGTGGCAATTTTTTTCCAGTTAATAGCTGCTGGTATTGTTTTTTGGATACCGAAAGATTGAGGGCGCAATATTCCTGCTTGCCATTAATGGGGTAAAGTTGTAGCTTTAACGGGAAATTTCCTTTTGGTAATTTTTTGAGCTGATAGCGTGTGTCCTGGGTAATGCTTTTTCTTATCATGGGCTGCGTTTTTTGTTTGCATATTTTTGCATACAAAGTTCCCAAACCGGGGTCGTCTAATCAATAAAACAAAGGTTTTACAAAACACAGATCATTGATTTAGAATAAAATAAGAATATTGTTTTTTTATCATGTGAATTGCATCCGACTGTTAATCAGAGGGTCGCTGGTTCAAGTCCAGCAGGGGGAGCAAACAAAGCGTTACTCTTTTTATAAAAGATGGTAACGCTTTTCTTTTTATATCCAGGCATACTTGGTAAATTGATTACTGTCTTTTTTTGTTAACTGTACTTAATTTTATACTATTGAATATTAATAAGTTATAAATTATTTATTGATAACTTATCTTCTTTTTCATCAAAACCTCCTCTTTCTAGCGATTTTATATTATTTTTCAATCGTAAAGAATCGTCAGCTACAATTGTTTAAACTAGTATTGATTTTTAATTAAATCTATACCCCGGAAATAAATCAAAATAGCCTTATTCTGTTTTTAATGATGGTGGGAAACGCCGCTCTCCTATTGTCTTTGAAAACACTTCCTTATTTATTAACTCGACTATCCGCATGATTAAGTTATATCTTGCCCTCATCTCCTCTGGAACCAGGTTATCGAAAAATGAAATGGAGGTATCCACACTTTTATTAATTAACTCCCTTGCGTTTATTACTGGTAGTCTTTTATTGCTGATAGGATCTATTTTTTTCTTTTTAACTGACTCATATGCATTACTGATCGGTACAATCATAGAGAGTCTTTTTTTCGCTTTTGTTATTTTCTTAAATAGTAAAGGAAAATTTTTTTTCGCCAATATTTTTACCCTGTTCACACATTGTGTATTCGCGTTGTACTTCGCTTCGTTACTGGGAGAAACAATGCCAATAGTGGGTGTAGTATTGTTGTTATTTACGTTTCTGATCGGCGCCAGCCTTATTATCTACAGGAGTAACCAGATCCGAAATGTGATGCTGATCAGTACCTTGTTAATATTTGTAGCGGTTTTGCTGAATAATAACTATCATTTTATAAAGCCCATCAGCATGACGGTAGAAACAGCCTACATTGTGAATAAAGGTTGTTGGATCGGTATTATAGCGTTGATTGTTTTTGTAGTAAAATTCATCATTAAGCAGAACGATTATTTTTATACAGAAAAAGAGAAAGCCAACGAAGAAAAAGAAAAGGCCGTTGCCGAAGTGGCAGCAGCTAACCTCAATAAATCCCGTTACCTGGATGAAACTTCCCACGAATTAAGAACACCATTGAATACAATTGTTTCTTTGAGCGACACGCTGAAAGAAAAACTATCGGAGTGTAAAGCAGACCAGCAGTTATTGGAAGAGATCAACGTATTGAGCAGCGCCGCCAGGCTCTCCTATCAAATTGTGAACAATACGCTGGATTTCTCCAAACAGGAGATCGGGAAAGATATCAGGTCTGAAAAAATTGAATTTAATTTTTCTGATTTTCTTAGAGAAATTGCCAGCATTTATCACTTAAACGCGATCTGTTTTCACAAGAATATCCAGATTGTGAAAGAAAATATTCCTCCGTTTATTATTGAAGATAAACTGTCGCTTACCAAGATCATTAATAACCTGATCACGAATGCCATCAAATATTCTTCCGGCACCAATATTGAATTGGTAGTACAGGCAGAAAAAGAAACTATTTGCTTTGCTGTGATCAACGAAGGAGAAATTCCTCAACAGGAAATAGACACGATCTTTTTACCTTTTAACACCAATAAGAAATCAGTAGAGAGTACAGGTATTGGGTTAACCATCACTAAAAAACTGATAGAATTATTAGAAGGGGAAATCACCGTTACTTCCGCAGAAGGGAAAACTACTTTCCGGTTTAGGATCCCTCTGCGTATAGGATCAACCAATATGTTGTACCAGCAGGAACACAAAGATTATAATTTCGAGCATTGTAATATTTTAGTGATGGATGATGATCCTATGAACCTGATGGCGCTTACTTCTGCCCTAAAACTCAAAAATGGCGCTGTGCAGACGGCTACTAATGGGAAAGACGGATTAAAAATGATTTTAGAAGGACATTTCGACCTGGTAATTGCAGATCAGCATATGCCGTTTATGGGTGGCGACGAAGTGTTGGCCCGTATCAGGAACATGGAGCAGTATCGTACCCTTCCTTTTTTGATGATCACTGGTAATAACGACCCCGGCATCCACCAGCATTTAATGAGCATCGGCGCCAGTGGTAGTTTAGTGAAACCTGTTGCCAATCAACAGTTATACCAGGTTTTGGGCCAATATCTCCCCCAGCAGTGGACGGTGGCCTAAAAAATTTTGTTTTCGTTGGTTGAAATATTATATTGTTATAGCATAGAATTCTTTTATCTATGCTTTATCATTTCAAACACGCAACCGCCCTCACCTTTCATGAAATTAATCTCGTATGGAAATTTGTTGAAAATGACCTATGGGATACCATCGTTCCATGTCTGGTTACCTTCATCACGGCATTTTATTATTGTAAACTTCCGTTGAAAGCATTTCCAATTGCTTTTTTAATTGCCGTCATTTACACCTTCCTCTACATTCTGACCTTTTGCGTCACGAATCAATTGTATTCTGTAGAGGAAGACAGGCTCAATAAGCCTACCCGCCCTTTGGTAACAGGATTCGTTACCCTTCCGGAAGCGAAAAAACGATTGTTGATCTACAACATCCTTTTTATTGTTTCTGGCATTCTCTTTCATGTTTTTTTATTAGCCCTCGCCTGGATGATCATTACCTACATTCTTTGTAAGTATGGCTCTGCCCATTGGATCACTAAAAACCTTGTTTGTATTACAGCTGGCACCATTACGCTATTGGCCGCAGAATGGAAAATAGTTGGAGGCATAACAGGCGGTGTTTGGCAATTCATTATCATCCTTAGTTTCTGGGCTGGATTCGGATTGCCTGTTCAGGATATGAGAGACCAGGCAGGAGATAAAATCATGGGCAGGAAAACGCTTCCTTTGGCCATTGGTGATCTAAAAGCAAGGTATTTCTTATGCGCTTATTATTTCTCTGTCAGCCCCCTTTTGTTTGGCGCCGCTATTCTATCGCAGATAGACCTGAGCACCCTTTTCAGTAATACGCTGGTATTGGCTATTCTGGGTGTTCAAACGTGTTGGCACTGGGCTATTGGTGTAAGGCTCTTACTTAAGCGAACGCCCCAGGAAGATGATGCTACTTATCACTGGTTTGTGTACATGTTCATTATCGGCATTCCGTTGATATGTTTGTTCCGTAAGTAAATAGAATTGATAAGATTGTCTGTAATTATTTGCGCATTTAAAGATTGTTATGTTCTTCTTATTTAGTTGATAATTAAGTGAGTTAAATATTTTATTTGTTGACATGTTTATGTCTGCATGGCTTTGTATTGTGTATACTTACCTTTTTCCTTTTAGCGGAGAAGGCCACAGCGGGGTTAGAAGCATGCTTTTATTTTTCAGATTGGATTGTGGCTAACGGCAATGACTACTGCTTTGCCCTATCGGCCAACGTACTTGTGGGGAACTAACTTTATTTAGTTAATTTCGGCGTTGAAAATGCCGGTTAAATAATGAAAGCAAGCAGCAAATTTATAGCAGTAGAAGGATTGGATGGTGCTGGAAAGTCAACGCAAATAGCGCTTTTAACGGAATATCTCGCTTCCAGGAACGAAAAAACAAAGTTCGTACATTTTCCCCGGAGCAACCAGGGAGTGTTTGGAGAGCTGATCGCTAAATTTCTCCGGGGAGAATTCGGCGAGGTGAAAAATGTGCATCCACAATTAGTGGCGCTGTTATTTGCAGAAGACCGGAAAGAATTTGCCAGCACTATTTATCAATGGCTGGAAGAAGGTTATTTTGTGTTGGTAGACAGATATGTATTATCCAATATCGCTTTTCAATGTGCCAAATTATCTGCTGCCACAGAAAAACAATACCTGAGAAATTGGATATTGGATTTTGAATACCATTATAATAAGATACCCAAACCTGATTTCTCCATTTACCTTGATGTACCTTTTTCCTTCGTGGAAGCAGCGTTAGATAAGCGACGTGCCAACGAGAACAGAGATTACCTGCAAGGTAAAGATGACATTCATGAAAAGGACTACACGTTACAGCAGGCAGTAAAAAAAGAATATGATGCCTTGTTGGAAGCAGATAATAGTATTAACAGGATTGATTGCTTTAATGAAGCACAGCAAATGAGATCTGTTGCGGATATTCATGCAGAGATTGTGCAGTTGGTGAATAGCAGGATGGTATTATAATAACCGGGTGGGGATTGCTATATTTAGTTATCACTAAAATCTGAAAAGCATGAAAATTCCACATTGCGTAAAATCGCTTTCCCCTGGTGGGTATGTTGTCCCTCTTTTTTTTATCCTGGTTGTTATAGGCTGCCAGAAAAAAGCAATCAATGCTTCTCCCCAAAGTTCGTTGTATAATAAGAAGGCAGATATAATAACAGCCAATGCAGTACAACCCGTAAAATCGGAAGCATTGTTGGCCATGCAATGCTACAATAATGCATTTTATCATCAGTATGGTACCTACGGCCCTTCTTACAAAGCGTATTATTATTCAGACGTTACCCAGTCTGGCCGTATGGACTTCTGGCGACAGGCCGAGGCCATCGAAACGCTTATAGACGCATATACCATTAGCAACGATACAGACCTGAAAAACAAAATGGTATACCTCTATAATGGCATGCGCGATGCCTATGGGTTATTATGGTCGTCTAATAGCTATAATGATGATGTTATCTGGGGCGCATTGATGTGCATACGGGCCTTCCAGATTACCAACGATGGAGGTATGAAAGACATGGCGAAGAATAATTTTGATATGGTATGGTCTCGTGCCTGGGATACTAATCTGGGTGGCGGTCTTTGGTGGACCACCACCAATAATACCAAAAATGCCTGTGTAAATGCGCCTGCCGCTATTTGCGCCATGTATCTGTACCAGGCTACTGGTGATGCCAGTTACAAAACAAAGGCTCAGCAGATTGTAGACTGGATGGTCAGTAAATTATATGATGCCTCCACCGGTGAGGTAAAGGGTGCTATGAACGCTGCAGGTGCCATTACAGAGGGCGCCCGTACTTATACCCAAGGCACTTTTATCGGTGCTTGCAGTCTGTTGCATATAGCTTATCCAGGAGGTAACTATAAGAATATGGGAGCTAAAGCTATGGACTATACGAAAAATGTAATGTGCAACCCCGACGGTTTATTGCCCGATGAGTATGATACTGATGATTGCCAAGGCTTTAAAGCTATTTTTGCCCGTTGGGCCTGTAGGTTTGTACACGACCAAAGTTATCAGAGTACCTATGCCGCCTGGCTTAACTATAATGCTGCACAGGCTTGGGGCTACAGGAATTCTAACGGACTTATGTGGGGGCAATGGTGGCACAGAACGCCGGATAATTATGTTAATTCGTTTGAAACCACTTGCGGCATTGCGATGATGAATGGCGTATGGCTATTTTAAGTAGTATCGTTTCTTTTCATTTATGCGGGGAACGATGCTCTTTTTCGATCCCCGTTTTTTTATTTAGTAAGAATAGATTCTAATAATCTGATGGTGGCCAGTGGCGGTTTGGTGGTAAAAATTCCTTGTCCGTTGGTATTCCTCACGCCGCGTACAAAGCAATAAATAACGCCGCCAAATTGTGTTTCATAATTGAAGTTGGCGATCCGGCTTTCCAGGTATTTTTTTACGGCTACGGTATATATCAGGTATTGTAAATGGTAGTTGTTTTCGTTCATAGCGGCGGCCAGCCCGTCGTCGTTGTAATCGGCTACGTTATTTCCCAGGTAATTCGATTTCCAATCAAGGATATAGTACCGGTGCTGGTATTCAAAAAACAAATCTACTTTGCCATTCATGATGCCTTCCAATTCCTGTGAATGATATTCTGTAAAGCGTTTTACATTGATGTTCACGTTTTCGTCAGACAGTTCGTTCAGCAGGTTGGATTCAAATAAGGGAGCCGGAAAGTCGAATTCAAATTCGGTTAGCCGCTGATGCCGGCCTACAGACGAGAGTTGGAAGCTATGGCCATCAATGTGGATGGTAGTATACATTACCTGCTGCAGCATTTCGTGTAGGTGTTCCAGGTAGGCCTCCCTTTGTCCTGGTACGAACTTACGGATGGCTTCTTCGAGCCAATGTTCCCACTTGCTATTGTCGGAGAAGTGGATATTTTCAAAGATGAAGTGCAGCAGGTTACCGGTTTTAGCACCCCGGCGCAGTGTAGTGAAAATAAAATTATCGTAAGGGTCTGCTTGTTGAAACGACCGTAAACGTGGCCGCTGTGCTGGTTTGGCGGCCAGCATGGTATAGCTCATTTTGCGCCAGTTGGCTTCTTCCAGGTGAAAGGATACCGGCTCCCGGTTAGTTACCCTGTTTACCGGCGTTAATTGCTGCCGGTAGTTTTGTGCTGGTTTTTCAGGTGCAACGGAGAGCAACTCAATCAGTGACGGATCTGGTTGTGTGGCTTTAAGAGCATCAGTAAAAACAGACAGCGATGTATCTTTTGCTTTGAGGTTTTTAAAGATATAACATTTATATACTGCCCGGGTGATAGCCACGTAAATGAGGCGGCGGCGTTCCTGTTCCTGTTGTTGCAGGTAAGCTTCCATTTGCCCGTCTGACAGGCGTTTCTTTTCGGTGCCTACATACTCGCCGGTTTCCGGATTACGGAAGCTGATAAAGTCGATGTGTTTAGGTTCGGCCAGATCCAGGAAAGGCGCCAGTACAATTTTATATTCCAGTCCTTTACTTTTATGGATAGTGACAATGTTTACTGCTTCTTCGTCGCTTTCTACCCGCAAGGCATATTCGTCACCTTCTGTAGTCATACCGTCGATACCACGTTTGAGCCAGGAGATGAGGTCGCGCATAGAGAGGTTTTTACGGCTTTGCACCTGGTGCACCAGTTCGGTGATCTGGTAGAGATTCGTAATAATCCTTTCCCCGTTGGGAGTATGGTTGTCTAACAATACTTTGCGTACACCGAAGTCGGCAATGAACTCCATCAAGGCAGTATAGGCGCCATCCTGCAGCCACAGGTCATGATATTTGCCGAAGAGTTTCAGGGTTACTTCATCATCCAGTTGCAGGATGGTATGAGTATGAAACCCTGTAAAGGACGACAACAAAGCTTTGTTGATGTTCTGCCTGTCGGGTGTTTCCATGGCTTCCAGTAAATGCAGTACTTGTTGCGCTTCGTCGGTATTCAGTACTTTGTCGTCGTCGATGGTAACGGCCGGAATGCCTAGTTTTACCAATGCTTGTTTTACAGATTTACCTTCCTTGCCGGTACGTACCAGGATACCTATATCTGAAGGCGTAATAGCCCGGGAACCTTTATCCTGAATGATCTGGAAGGAGGTGTCCTGTAATAATTGTCCTATCTGAGCGGCAACGGCATCATATATTTTTTCTTTTGTTTCGCAGGAAATAATTGTGATGGGCACTTCCTTATGTTGGTGCCGGTAGAGGAAGCCTTTGTTATTTTCCGGTGGGCTTTCCACTTTACGGTATTCTATACTGTCTTGTTCCTTTCTGAAATCGAAGGTATCAAAGCCTGGTTCCGGGCGGAAGAAAAGGTTCATAGCATGGATCATATTTTCCGAAGAGCGGAAGTTGTGGTTCATGCTGTATAGGTGTTGCACCCCGTTGCGTGCATTGAAGTAAGTGAAAATGTCGGCTTTGCGCCAGGCATAAATACTTTGTTTAGGATCGCCGATGTAAAACAAGATGGTATTTTCACCAAAGGCTTTATCAAAGATTTCGAACTGTTGCCGGTCGGTATCTTGAAATTCATCTACAAACACGGCTTTGTACTTATGCTGTAATACTGCTACCAGTGCCGGGTTGTCTGTTTTTACCAGTGCCTGGTGCAGGTTGTTGATCAGATCGTCGTAGGTAAGCATGTTGCTACGCTCTTTATACAGCCGTACGCCGGTTTCTACTTCTTTAATGGCGATAGCATATAGCTGCCGCCGTATGTTCTTTACGACTTCTTCTGCGTTTTCGGCACTAGTCATTAGTGCTTCTATCTGCGGTAACAGATCGGCAAATATTTTAGTAAGGTATTTTGGCGGCGCCGGTTTCTTTAATGCTATTTGCAGCTCATTGATTAAAGCTTCCGGTGTAGCGATTAACGCTGGCCATCCTTTTTTAGCATAAGTATTGGCCTCACAGGCGGCTTTCAAAGGCGCTGCATGATCGGTAATATAAGTACACAGCGAGGCTATAATAATTTGTTGCTGTGCTTCCAGGGCCGATAGCTCCTGTAGCCAGGCATTTTGTTGGGTAGTGCTGATAGCATATACTTCTTCTTCCTGGAAGCCAAAATATTTTTTCCCCTTCAGGTGTTCTTGCAGGATCTGTAACATATGCGACCGCAGGTCTGTTTTGCTATCTTCATACCATACTTTCTCTAGTAAAGGCGCTTTGAGGGTGGTGACGTATTTCCGCCAGAATTTATTCAGTTCATCTTCTATAGTTGGCGTAATATCGGGCAATTTCTCTGCGCCAAACAGCTGATTGGTTTCGAAGGCAAATTCATTCAGGGTTTGCTGGCAAAATTTGTGGATGGTTAACACAGCTGTTTCATCCAGTAATAAAATAGCATCACGCAATTGTTGTTGTATGGGGTGTGGATTTTCCGGGTCAATTACGTTTAATACTGCATTCATGATATTATCGTCTGAAATGGCTTCTCCCCTGCTCACTTTATAAGCCTGGCGGATAAACTGACGGATGCGGTCTTCCAGTTCTGCCACAGCAGCATTGGTAAAGGTAACCATCAGTATTTCCTTGATAGACAGCTTTTGTTCCAATATTAGCCTCAGCACGAGTATAGCAATAGAGTAGGTTTTTCCGGTGCCCGCGCTGGCATCAATCAGGTTGCTGCCTTCAAGGGGAACGGTATCCGCTTCAAATGTGATATATTTATCTGTATCGATCATTTTCCTTTTTCCTTTTCGTAATAAGCCGGGAAAAGCGCTGGCAGTGGCGCCAGCAGCATTTCGCACAAATGCCGGAAGGTTTCCGGTACGCTTTCATCTTCAAAATATCCCTGGTGATATTCCTGTAGGATATATGGATCTGGGGTATGGTGGTCATTTGCCGTTACCTCTTTCTCTATCATTTTCTCAAAGTCTGCGGCATCCATCTCTGTAAAAGCATGTGGATTTATTTCAAAGCCGGGATAGAAAGGCATAATGCTTTGGAAACCGGCTTTATATGTTTTCACGAGGGTGGCTAAACGTAATTGGGCCTCTTCCTGCGTTAGCGCGATGGCCTGGAAGGCGTCTTGTTTGGCGGCGCCGGATATAAAGCACAGGTGTGCGATGCCTCCCGCAGCTACCCCTACCAAATAGCGTAAATAGGCTTCCACCAGGTATTTGGTTTCATGTTTAGACCACGACACCTGTACATAGGTATCGTCGAATACCTGGTTGATAGTACCTTTTAGCAGGATGTTCTCTATTTCCAGTGTTATATTCACCTGGGCAGGCGTTGCGTCTTTGGTAACGGCCTCGTATAGCGCCCGTACAGGAACAACCATATTTTCTATCTGGTGCAGCGCTACTTCCGCCATATTGCTAAGTGGCAGTTTACCTTTCTTTACCAGCGTGGATTGGAGGGTGTTATTACGGTCGGTCGTTACGGTCAGCAGTTTATTTTTAACAGACCATTGCTGTAGTTTATTGAGACGGAATATTTCCGTTTCTCCCAGCAGTAGCTGATCATCATTATAGTAAATGCCCAGTACCTTGTTATAATAAGCTTTGAACGGATTCCGGAAAAAGTTTACGAATTCATCGATGCTGATTTCCTCAAAGGAAGGGGGGGCAATTATTTTGTTGTTGACAATGACATTATGTTTTATCTGTGTAGGGGTATCCAGGTAGGTAAACAAGCGTTTATCCCCAAGCGCATATTTGCGGCTAAACCCTTGTAGGGGCTGCGGGGTTACCAGTATTTTACGGATGCCTTCTGCTTCAGGGATGCCGGCTTCTATATAATCCAGTAATTCATCTACCAATGCGGAGGGGGGCATATCGGTGTTGTTATTGGCATTTTTACCTACGTAACTGATGTACAGGTATTCTTTGGCAGACAATACTGTTTCCAGGAACAGGTGTTTATCATTTTCTTTCACGTTACGGTCGCCCCGTTGCCGCTGCTGCTCCATAATATTAAAACTGGATTGTTGATCCCGGCGTGGAAATTTATCGTAATTGAGGCCCATCAGTGCCACTACTTTAAAAGGAATACTACGCATCGGGATGAGAGAGCAGAAAGTAATGCCTCCATTTACAAACAATCCTGCCCGGGTATTGCCGGTGAGTGTTTTCAGGAAGCTATGGCTAAACACGTCAAAGGCTACCTGGTCGCCCATAAATTCGTGGAGCGCATTATAAGTGGTGAGCTCTTTCATCAGGTCTGTATAGTCTTCGTCTATTTCTTCCAGCGGTTCAAACACCAGGTTATGTAATACTCTTTCTGTATAGGCTACCCATTCTACAATGCTACGGGTGCGTTCTCTTTCGGCAATAGACGACATCAGCACTTCCGCAAAATGGCAGAAGCGGATGATTTCGTGTGCTTCGCTGCCTTCGAGAATATCCAGCGGAAAAAAGCCATCTTCCCCGGAACCATATTCTTCTTCCCCACTCATGCAAATACCATACATAATGCGTTTGATGCCATAGCGCCAGCTGACGAAGTGGGTTTCTTCCTTTTTGTTGCCGTTGATGCCGAACCGGATGTTGGCTGCTTCTACGATGCTGCGCAGATATACCGGGTTGGGCAGGTTAAAACGCTGACGGATATAGGAAAAGTCGAGCAGTTGCATAACCGCTTCCGCCTTGAAGTTTTCTGCTGTTATTTTCAGGATGGCCTGCAGGGCGTTAAAAAGATTATCGTTGTCGGTATAGCTTTCATCAGCAATAGTATACCGGAATTTATAAGGCGCATTGTTGAGCACTGCTTTTATATAGGGTGCATAGGCGTCTATATCGCTTACCATTACCACAATATCCCTTGGGGAAAGCGCTTCCTGCTTTTGGTCTATCAGGTATACGAGGTAGTTATACAGTACTTCCACTTCCCGGGCGATGGTATAGCAGGCATTGATGGTGAGTGAGCCGTCGGTGATGTCGTTGAGTGAAAGCGGGCTCCTGTTGGTGGTAGCGGCGGAGAAGATATCGTGTTGTATTTTATGTAGCAGGTTATCGGCTGCCGGTGCTACGATGCCTGTTTCTTCGTAGGCGTTAATAAAGGCGTCGTAGGCGAAGAAAAGGCCAAAGCTATCCTGGATGATCCTGCCCCAGCCGGTGAGCAGGGAGTTCCCGGCTTTGGCGTCTTGCAGGTCTTTGAGTCCTTTTTGCCGCCAGCGGGCAAGTTGTTTCTCGTTCCGGTCATCGAACCAGAAAACGGAAGGAGCCGGGTTGATGATGTGGAAATGTACATCAATGAATGCCGATAGTTCGTGTAAGATCTTTACGTGGTAAGCGGTGATAATAGATAGTCCGAATAGGTGGATGGCGGGCATTCTGGTGGTGAGGCCAGATTGCGTGCCTTTATGCTGCAGGGCATCCAGGATATAGTTACCTACGATGGTTTTATCTGGTAGTGCACCTCCTGATAGTTGTTTTACTTTTACCCATAGCCAGTGTTGCCAGCCGGCAGTGGCCATTCCTGGCGTATCTGTATGGGTCCACAACTGTATCATTTCCGGGCGGTATACCTGGTATTGGTCAAACAGGTCGGCAACTTTTTCTGATAGCGACATCCGTTTAAGATCGCTCTCGGGTCCGTTATTGATGTAGTAGTCGGCTACATGCGGGAATTTGGCAATAAATTCTTCCTGCCCGAGCAGCTTAAATACCAGCCAGCGGAGATTTTGTGGCGAAAGGACCTCTGTGTGTGGTCCTCCGAGAATGACGTATACCTGGTACAGCAGGTCGTTAGGTTTCAGGAAACGACAGTTGGCCGCAATACCCAAACGGTCTGCCAGCTGGAGTTTTAGCCAGTTGTTCATGCCTTCTGTTTGGGTAATAATATAGTGGGGCTGAAACACGCTGTTACCTGCCTGCTGCAGTTCCTGCGCCAGGCCAGACGATAAACTGTCCAGTGAATTAGATACTTTTAAAAACAATGCCATTACACTATCCTTTTATTTTTCCTGAGCGGCATTACATCCCTCGTTTATTTAATTTCCTGGAACCGGGTTGCAATGCCAGAAGCTCTTTCTACGAAGCGTTCGGCTGCCATCAGTATTACTTCCGGCGAACCTTGTACGTAGACTTTCGATTTGGCGCGGCTTACTGCGGTATACAACAATTCCCGCGTAAGAATAGGCACGTCGGTGGTATCCGGTAATATTACCAGTACTTCCCCGAATTCAGATCCCTGGCTTTTGTGGATGGTCATTGCAAAGGCAGTTTCTGCCTGGGTAAGGTACCCGGGGAGTACGGCTTTCAGTTGGCCGTTGCTGTCTTCGAACCAGGCCATGAGTGCTCCTTTTTCATCCGGGCGTATAATGCCGGTATCGCCGTTAAACAGTCCGTGTTCGTAATAGTTACGGGTGAGGATAATTGGGCGGTTTTCGTAAAAGGGCGTATGGGCGCTGATCAATCTTTTATCGTATAAGTATTTTTCTATTTGTTTGTTCACCGCATAGAGTCCTTGTGGTCCTTCCCTTACGGCGGTGAGTACACGTTGGGCATTGAGCAACCGGAGGGCCGTTGCAATGTCCTTTTCTGTGATAAAGGCCGCATAGCGGGCTATAAAGTCATTGAACAGCTGGGCATTAGACGTAGGGTCTATGATCACCTGTTCATCTGCCGAAGGCGGAAAAAAAGACCTGATCACGGGTACATTATTGGCAATAATGGCCTTACTGAATTTACCGATACCAGTATTGCCTGTGAACCGGTGGCTGTGTCTCAGCTCTACCAGGTGCTGGAACAGCGGGTGTTGGTGGTTGCTTTCCTGGGTAAGCGGTATGTGCTTTTGTTCATCCGCCATGAAGCTGTTGATAAAGCGGCGGCGCTCTGGGGTAAACAGGTTCAGGGTTCCCTGGGCCTGACAAAGGTCGCCAAATAAACTACCTGCTTCTACAGATGCCAGTTGGTCTTTATCGCCTAACAGTATAAGGCGGGTATGCGGATCGATGGCATCTAATAGTTTAGCGAATAAGGCTACATCTATCATGGAGCACTCATCGATGATTACTACATTGTAGTTGAGCGGGTGCTCCTTATTATGCTTAAAGTAAGGACTCCCACTGGTAGATTTCAGCAACCGGTGAATAGTAGCCGGTTGCAACAGCCGGAATTTATCGGTGATAGTGTTATCGGCGCCGATAGGTGTATTGCGCAGGCTTTCCGCCATCCGGGCGGCGGCTTTTCCGGTAGGTGCGGCCAACGCTACTTTCAATGCAGGATCGGTAGCATATAAGATGGCCAGGAGTTTGGCTACCGTAGTAGTTTTACCGGTACCTGGCCCGCCGGTGATGATGGTAAAGTTATGTAATACGCCGGTAATAGCAGCTGCTAGCTGCCAGTCGGCTGGCTCGTTGTTGGCAGTGGCAGTGGCCGTAGTGGCAAATAGTTGCCGGATAAGTGGCTGCTGGCTTTCCAGTAAGGCCATTCTTTCCGGTAACAGTTTTTTTTCTGCTGCCAGGAATTGTTGGATATGCTGCAGAAAAGCCGTTTCGTAGCGGAAATAACGTTGCAGGTATAGCCGGTCCTGGTAAATAACAAAGGGCTGTTTATCGTCGCCATGCCTACCTACCAACGGTATTTTTTCCAGGATGCTGTTGCTGGTTTCCAGCTTTTTGTAAGCTTCCGGGAGTTGTTCTTCTGCTTCTTTTATTTTGTCAAGATGAAGGCAGATATGCCCCTCGCTTCCTTTTTTAGATAACAGGTAAGCGTATGGTTTTAATGCTGGTATATCAAAATACTCAGCAAATTGTTGGTGTACATCATTCAGGGTGGGTATATATCGCATTCTTACCAGACACTTGAAAAGATTAAAGTACGATTTTTTTTGCTACGGCTGAAAAGCTGTATTTTAACGGAAACCTGTACCTGTTTGTATACTACGCCAAAGCAATTCCCAGTCACTGTTGTGTTAATAACAACTGCTTTTTATCCGTTAAATCCCAGGAGTAACCGTGGATAAAATCAGTCAGCAGAAAGCAAATGTTTTCCTGTTGGGAGCTTGTGCAAATTACGAATTACGTTTATTAAAACATGCAACAATTAATATTGAAGTGGGGATAGATATGGGCCTGGCTTATACTTATTCCGATTGGGCAGGCAGCGGCCAGGAGAGGTTTGGGCGGTTGTTTAATCTGCAATGAGTTGTAAATGAGTATATTATATTGTCCGGCATACGTTTGAACCTGGGTTATGTGATCTGGTAAATTGCGTAAATTAGCTGTTCAAACCATAAAATATGTCGTCCAGGATAGTAAAGCAGGTAATCGTGATGCGTAAGGACCTGAATATGCGCAAAGGAAAAATGATAGCCCAGGGAGCGCATGCGTCCATTGCGTTTCTTACAAAGCATGCTACCATAGAGGGGTATACTTTACAGACCCATTTGAGGAATCCGGAAGAAGTAACGGAGTGGTTAACCAAAGGATTTACCAAGATCTGTTTGTCGGTAGACTCAGAAGAGGATCTGGAGCGGGTATACCAGCAGGCGGTAGAGGATGGTCTGAATGCTACGTTGATAATAGATTCGGGGTTAACGGAGTTCGGCGGTACGCCTACTAAAACCTGTTGTGCGATAGGGCCTAATTTAAATGAAGCAATAGACCGTATCACCAAGGATTTAAAACTTTTATAGTCTAATCTTCCTCTCCTACTACATCAGTTGCTACTACACGGCCTATTTGACCGTCTTCCAGACGTACTTTAATACCGCGTGAATGAAAGGCGGCGGAAGTAAGAATGTCTTTTACAATGCCATAGGTTTTTTTGCCGTTACGCTGGTCTTTTTTCAGGATGATGGCTACTTCCAAGCCAGGGTAAATATCTTTTCTGTATTGTCCGTCCATATGCAGTATATGTTAAAAGAGTCAGCTGTAAAGCTAACCCTTTTCTCCTATTTATTTGGAAACGAAGATCTGCCGCAGTTGCTCTATCAGTGCTCCGTTTCCGCTTACACTAATATTGCTGATCTTTTCCGCTATCTTTTCTACGTACTCACAAAAGGGTTAAACAAAATAAAATGGGTGCTGGCGGGGATCGAACCCTGATCTTCCGGTTCACAGCCGGATATTCTACCATTAAACTACTAGCACCATGTATGTGTTGGCCCAACCGGATTCGAACCGGTAACCTGCTGCATATAAGGCAGATGCTCTAACCGTTGAGCTACGGGCCAGTTTTATTTTTAGCAAACAAGGTTAGGATTCCGATTTTACTATACTTGTTTGCATGAAGGGTCCGGTTGTATATAAACAGGCTGCTATAGCCTTTTATACACAAAAAAACCGATCGTTTTCGCGACCGGTTTTACTATAATAAACATAAATGATGCTTATGTTAGCAGACCTCCGGTCGTTTGAAATATTTGGTATAGGCATGGCCTATATGTAACAGGATATTGTTACGGTGAATACTATATACTATGTATTGGTAAGGCATTTATATGTGCGTTGTTTTCATTTTTCAGGGTATAAAAAAAGCCCCGCAATCTCTTGCGGGGCCTGTGTTATATCGAATTCGTTGGTTTAACTTATTCAGTAGCATAACATGCCCCGCCACGTGTATAGTCCCCTATCAGACTAAACCCGTTTTTATGTAATTGATGTATAATTGTGCGGTACATGTTTCTGTATTTTTTTAACACTGCAAAGATGAAACTATTTTTTTATAAAAAACAGTTTTAGTAAATATTTTTTTCTGACTAGATAACTGGCACCTACTATCAGTAATGTGTACACGTTATTGCAATAACGTTAATCAAACTTAAATAACCTCCTGTAATTTCCTTAAGGTACAGATATTAACTATCGATTAACCAAACCCAGCAATCCTTTTTGGATGAATAATCTCCTTATAATAAACAATGTTTCAAAGTAATAGTAAGCATCAAATTTTATTTATGTTTTAAGTGAATTGATAGGACCATACTTATTATTGCAATGTATTAATAACGGCATATTTAAAAACAACTTTAAAGTATGAAATATTCAATTCTTCATGTAGATGACGATGTAGTGTTTTGCCGTGTAGTAAAACAGGTGCTGAATAGGGATGGATTCAATGTGTGTAATGTGCATAATGGGAGTAATGCCTGGGATTTGTTGTCCACGATTAGCTTCGACTGCTATCTTTTGGACATATCTATGCCAGGTATGGATGGTATTTCCTTAGGACAACTGATCAGGGCCAGGTACCCATGGACGCCCATTGTGTTTTTTACAGGAGAGAACCCGGAGCAGATCTGGCAGGAGGTATATGGGCGAGGTGGTGGAACCGGACTAATTTCAAAGTATGCCAGTATGATGGGGCTGGCGCCTTTGTTGAACAAGCATATTATATCACATCATTCACTTAAATAGATGAAATATGAATAAAAGTCACCAGCTTTCTACTAATATTTTTTACGATCCGATGAGCCGTATTATTGAGCATAGGAGGGATAACGGTAAGCCGCCACTTTTCGAGCCAATACGTCTGATGCCTATGGAAAACCAGTTGTTTGAAATGTTGCATGAAAGATATCGTGAGGAATTGAGCCAGGAGGAAATTATGAAAGCACTGTGGAGGAAAATAAAACGGGGATCTTTGCGCGATTTGGTTTGTAAGTTGAACAGGAAGTTGAAGAAAACCGATTATCTGAAAGTTTACACTGTTAGGGCGAAGACATGTCGACTGGACCGGATGGTACAGCGTTAGTGTATTATTTGTTATCGTTAGGATGGTTGTTGTGCTTTGCTAGTGCTCCTCTTTTCTTATCATAAACGTTTACATGTAATTAACTATTTACATTTTATTAATACACTCGGTTCTTAAATTGAGTGCCAGACAGAATCTTGTTTAGATTCTGGATCACTTAGATCAGAAGTAAGTTACTTTGATCTATGAAGTATATTTTACCTTTCTTAATCAGCTATAAAGCAATAGTTGCAAAGTCGTGCCTACATATTTGTGGCAAATATTCGTATGTCCTTTACCTGTATAAATTCCCCGTTAGTTTTTCACGATGCAGCAAAGGGTAAATGAGGCTTATGCTTTAATGGTAAAAAAATACACATACTGGCGATAGAAGGTACCATTAGTGTGGCGCCAATTTTTGATTATATAAATACCACCTATGATTTATCCAATCGGAAAGTCGAGGTATAACTCTGACTCTCGTAGGTTTACTGCACCTGATGGGAAAGAGAAAAAGCTTACGCCTACCCAGGGCCGGTTATTTAAATGCCTGATTGAGAATAAAAATAAGACGGTGCCTAAAGCGACGTTGCTGGGTATATTGGGCCGGGAGGAGAACTGCAAAAAGGGTAATCATACTTTGTATGTATTTATTGGCCGGCTTAAGAAGGTGATTAAAGCGGATGGACATCTGGAAATAGATACTTCCTACGGGAAAGGCTATGGGCTAAAGGAGCATGAATGGGGGAAATAATATTTATTTTGTATGGTAAGTTTTACTAACTAATAATTTTTCATAAGTTTTAATGCTGTTTAGTGACCCTTTTTTCAATTGTTAACCCTATTTTTATTTATAACAGCAACCAATGAGCAGTATCGTGCTGTAGATCAGCAAATGAGTGATCCGGTAAATATAGGTATCTGTTTTATCATTACTATTTGGCCAGCCTATCGTAATAATAAAGGCAATGAAATGTGCCGGAAGTATGGCAATAAAGGGCATCAGCCAGATAATAGCGGAGGTTAAGGCGATGCGTACCGATAAATGCATAAATTGAATGCAGATCAACAAAGTGGTAAAATAAACAAGGTAAACGATTAATAATTCCAGGAAACGTTTTTTCATAGGGAGGTAATCATACCTTAAACTTAATAAATAAACATTGACCAGTTATCAGTCAGGCCAATGTTTATTTTCAGGACATTAGAATTTCCCCTGTCGGCTTATATAACAGGTATGTCTTCGTTTCCAATGCTTTTAAAGAAGATGACCTGTATAGCAACGGTAAAGACTATTTTAAGGAGGTAAGGCTCCTGCCGATTGAACGCCTATACGAATTGGTAAAAGAACATATTGCTGCATTTGCCTGAATCCCCATTTTTATTGACTAATAGATGTATCTGCCGTTGCAAATCCCCCTTATTCTCCCTATTTTTATCTAACATGTCCATCTACTGCTTACCTAATACGATCCACGAATTCAAGTCGCAGTTCGACTTGTTGTATCCCCGGCTTTGCCAGTTTGCTCATCGCATGACACCAGATAGTATTACCGCAGAAGTTATTGTGCAGGAAGCCTTTATTGCTTATTGGCCTAATCGCCATCAGCACGGCGATATAGAAAATTACCTGTATTTCCACGTAAGGAGCGCCTGTGGTAACTGTGGAGAGGCCGTAATAAAGGGTAGGCCTATCTATAATTCAGCTAAGGCTTGGAAGCGGGTAATGGCGAAGCTGCATACAGGTATTCCCTGGGTGAAATTGGTGATTACCCTGTTGACGGTGGTATTGGCGGCTATCTTGAAATGGTGGTACACTACGGCTTTACTTATACCCTGCCGCCTGTAATTCAAATAGTTCTGCATAGCGTCCTTGCTGAGCCAGTAACTCTTCATGGCTGCCAATTTCAATGAGTTTGCCTTGCTCTAATACGAGGATGCGGTTGGCCATGCGAACGGTAGAAAAGCGGTGAGATATTAATACAGCGGTTTTATCTTTAGTGAGGTCGGCGAAGCGGAGGAATACGTTGTATTCGGCGCGGGCATCGAGTGCGGAGGTGGGCTCATCAAGAATCAGCAGTTGTGCATCTTTCATGTAGGCCCGGGCCAGGGCAATTTTTTGCCATTCACCACCAGAGAGCTCTATCCCCTGGTTAAAGCGGCGGCCCAGCATCTGTTCGTAGCCCTGCGGCATTTTTTCGATCAACGGGGCGGCCAGGCTTTGGCGGGCGGCATCTGTTATAAGGGGCATGTTATGGCTTTGAGGGATATTACCTACTGCGATGTTCTGGGCTACCGTCATCTGGTAGCGCTGGAAATCCTGGAAGATAACGCCGATCTGTGTACGGAGATCTTTCAGGTCATATTCCCGGAGGTCAACGCCATCCAAGAGGATGCGGCCTTCTACTGGATCGTATAGGCGAGACAATAGTTTTACCAGGGTGGTTTTACCGGCCCCGTTCTCTCCTACCAGGGCCAGTTTTTCGCCGGCATGCAAGGTAAAGTTAAGGTGGCGGATGGCCCATTTTTCTGCATTCAGGTATTTAAATCCCACATCTTCGAAGGTAAATCCTTGTTGGATGGGCCTTGGAAATGGCTTTGGATGTGGAGGATTCACCATTTTAGGCGTTATCTCAAAAAAATCGAACAGATCGCGTAGATACAGGGCTCCCTGGGTGACGCTCGAAAACCGGATCAGGATACCCTGAAAGGTGGTGCGCAGTTGCCGGAAGGAACCGGCCAGGAAGGCGAGGTCGCCGATACTAAGTCTTCCATTGATGGTTTGCAGAATAATGATCACGTAGGCGGCATAATAGCCGGCGGCGCCTACTACGGCGAATATCGTACCCCAGAGGGAGTCTTTTACCTGCAGATTTTTTTTATCCTGATAAAACTTATTGGAGATAGTCTGGAAACGGTGGATGAGGAAGTTGGAGAGATTGAAAAGCTTTACCTCCTTGGCTGTTTCATCGCTGGCTCCCAGGTAGCGGATATAATCCAGTTCCCGTCGATCGGAAGTTTGGCCCCAGGCCAGTTTATAATACAGGTCGTTGAAATGTGATTCATTCAGGAAGGCAGGTATAACGGCTACCAGTAATAGGAGGATCAGCCAGGGATTGAAGAATATCAGGCCCGCAGCCAGGAATATGATGGTAATGATATCTTGTACCTGACTTAATACTTGGGCTAGCAAAATGGTTCTGCCAGTGGTTTGCTGGCGGGCGCGCTCCAGTTTATCGTAGAAAGTGGCGTCTTCAAACTGGTCGAGGTCCAGGATGGCAGCATGCTCCATGATCTTAACAGAGGTATGGTTGGCGAATAGGTCGCCCAGGAGGCCATCAAGTAAGGAAATAGCGCGGCCCAGGGCATCGGAGAGAATGGCGATGCCTAATTCCAGTCCCACCAACTGCCATAATAAGCTGCTGGATTGGGTAGTATGGTTGCTGAGATGTACTACCTGGTCTATAATCAACTTTCCAACATATAAGAGGGAAAGCGGCATAGCCGATTGTGCTACGCGCAGCAGGGTATTGGCGATTGTTAGGCCAGGACTGGTTTGCCATACCATCCGGAAAAAGGCTGGGAGGTTACGCAGTGCTGCCAGGCGTTCTTTAAAGGTTAGTTCTTCGCTTTTAGCCGGTCGTTTTCTTCCTATTGCACTCATGCGAGGAAGTTACGAAAACGGTGCCGACAAAAAAAGCGGGTGACCGGATCACTGATTTTATTTAAATTTGATAACATGTGAATTAAACCGGATCATGTCATGATTATCTTTCTCCTCTCTTTATTGGTTATCGTATGTTTATTGGTGGCAGCTGTGGTATACGCCATTAATGGACAGGCCAGGCAATGGGCCGAATCTGAAGATTAGGCTACATTATTATTGCAATTATTTATTCGTTGGGTATCGCCATCCTGCTTGGGAAAGGCTAGGCTTTGTGATAGTATTTGTCAAGATACTAGGGGGAATTTTATTTTATCGCGTTATATCTGTGTACTGTAGCATTTAATCAGTAATACTCTGAATATGCGTGAAAAAAAGAATGTGTTAATTTACCTGGCAGAAAAAGATTGGCTGATCATGAGCCTGTGGTTCGGTCTTGCTTTTTTAGGCGCCGTAATGGAAATTTCCAGAGGTAACATTAATAATTTCCTCATATTTAAAAATGTATTTTTTCACGTGTTGCATCAACAGCCATTGTATATTCCTTACCCCGCAACATATTTAGATGTAAACCTTTACGGACCTGTATTCAGTATGATGATTGCCCCTTTCGCAGGGTTAGATACCCACCTTGGAGCTCTTTTATGGGCTTTGGCTGGTGCGGCTATGCTATTTTATGCGATCCGGGAGCTGCCTCTCAACCGCTTGCAACAAAACATCATCCTGCTGCTATGCACCCAGGAAATGATGGGTGCAAGCGGTTGGTTTCAGCTGAATCAGTTTATCGGGGCTTTTATCATTCTTACTTTTACCAGTATTATTAAAGGAAGGGATTTGTGGGCGGCTTTTTTAATTGTATTAGGCACACTCACCAAGTTTTATGGCGTAGTTGGGTTGGCCTTCATCTTCTTTAGTGCTAATCCTAAACGGTTTATTGGTGGGCTTTTCCTTTGGGCGGCCGTATTGTTTGTATTGCCCATGGCTATTTCTTCCCCTCATTTTATTATCCAGTCATATTTCGATTGGTTTGCCGCTATTGTGCATAAGAACGAATTGAACGTGGGCAAGCTGGTCACTTTCCAGGATATTTCCGCGGGAGGTTTCATTAAGCGAGTGTTCTGCATCCCGGGGTTGAGTAATATGGCGGTATTGATACCTGCTATAATATTGTTTTTATTACAGTATACCCAGCTGAAATACCGTTATAATTCCCGTTATCGTTTATATATTTTATGTTCCACGCTTATGTTCCCGGTGCTGTTTAGCACCAGTTCGGAATCACCTACTTATATCATCGCTGTACCGGCTATCTGTATTTGGTACGTACTGCAGCCATTTAACCGGTTAAATAATACATTAATATTTTTTGGAATATTATTAGTAAGTTTCTCACATTCAGATATCTTAACACCTTGGTTTAGAAGCCATATTGCGGTGCCTTATGCCATCAAAGCCTTGCCCTGCTTAGTATTGTGGTTATGGTTAGCTTATGAAATTTTAACTCAGAAATTTTTGTTAAAAAAAGCACATTCTTCCGCACCTGCAAAGGAATTACAGCCTATTACCCATTCTTAAAAAAATAGTGAAAAAAGTAACATTCTGGCCGTAAATTGCTTCTTTATTAAAGGAGATTTTGTTTATGAACTCGGGATTTAAAATAGGTGGCGCATTTGCGCTTTCTGCTATGCTATTTCATGGCATGGAGGCAAATGCCCAGAAAAAAGTACCGGCACAGCCAGGATTTAGTGAAAGTAAGTCATTAGCTTCAGTTGATCCATACATTGGCTCCGGTGGCCATGGACACGTATTTGTAGGAGCCAGCGTGCCTTATGGCGCTGTGCAGGTAGGACCTACCAACATTGTAAAAGGATGGGATTGGTGCTCAGGGTATCATTATTCCGATAGTGTAGTGATCGGTTTTTCTCAAACGCACCTCAGTGGAACAGGTATTGGTGATCTGGGCGACGTGCTTATTATGCCTTATACGGGTAAAGTAAGAACCAACAAAGGCACACAGGATGATCCTACTTCCGGATATGGTTCCCACTATTCGCATAATCGCGAAACTGCCCGCCCAGGTTATTATGCTGTGCAGTTAGATGATTACAATATCAAAGCGGAATTGACTGCTTCTGAAAGGGTGGCTTTCCATAAATATACTTTCCCGAAAAACCAACCAGCCAACATTATCATCGATCTGAAAGAAGGGATAGGCTGGGATGCGCCAGTGGAAACGTATATTCGTCAGGTAGATGAATATACCCTGGAAGGTTACCGCTACTCCAAAGGTTGGGCAGCAGACCAACGTCTTTGGTTTGCTATCAGGTCTTCCGTGCCGGTGAAACAATTCCTGGTATTTAATGGCAACGCCAAGCAATCTGGTACGGAAGTAAAGGGGAAAGAAGCTAAAGGCGTCATCTCCTTCGATAAATCGCCTGGCCAGGTAATGCTGAAAGTAGGTATTTCACCTGTGAGCAGCGAAAATGCCCTAGCTAATATCGATGCCGAAATTCCAGGTTGGGATTTCGCTAAAACAGTTAATAATGCCAATGCTAAGTGGGATAAGGAACTGTCTAAAGTAAACATTGAAACAAAAGACCAGGTAGCCCGCCGTGTATTCTACACTGCACTATATCATACTATGATAGCGCCTGCCCTGTTCAATGACCACAATGGCAGCTACCGCGGTACCGATAAAAAGGAATATCCTAACCCGGGATTTGATAACTACACTGTTTTCTCTTTGTGGGATATTTACCGTTCCTGCGCGCCATTGAGCACTATTCTGCATCCGGAAAAAGTAGATGCCTTTGTGAATTCTATGCTGACTATTTATAAGCAGCAAGGTAAACTGCCGGTATGGCCTTTGATGGGCAACGAAACCGATTGTATGGTGGGTTATCATGCCGTACCTTCTATTGTAGACGCCTATCTGAAAGGATTTAAAGGCTTTAGCCCGGAAGAAGCTTTCGAAGCAATGAAAGTAACATCCAACCGCGACGATCTGGGCCTGAAATACGTAAAGGAACTGGGTTATATCCCAGCGGATAAAGAATATGAGTCCGTGTCTAAAGCAATGGAATATGCCATCGACGACTGGTGTATTGCAGCCATGGCTAAAAAATTGGGTAAAACAGACGATTACGAATACTATAAAAAACGCGCCGGCTATTATAAAAACTATTTCGACAGCACTATCCGCTTTGTACGCCCCCGTATGAGCGATGGCAGTTTTAAAACACCTTATGATCCGTTCAACTCTATTCATGAGAAAGGCGACTTCACAGAAGGTAACGGCTGGCAATATACCTGGCTGGTACCACAGGATGTGGAAGGCCTGATTAAGCTCATGGGAGGCGACGAAGCCTTTACCCGTAAGCTCGACAGCCTGTTTACTGCCAAAGGCGATATGGGTGCAGAAGCATCTAATGACATCTCTGGCTTGATAGGGATGTATGCGCATGGTAATGAGCCAAGTCACCACGTTACTTATATGTACCCATTTGCCGGTTACCAATGGAAAACAGCTGAAAAGGTAAGACAGGTAATGAAAGAGTTCTATTTCGATCAACCGGGAGGACTGGCAGGTAACGAAGATTGCGGCGCAATGTCTTCCTGGTACGTATTCTCTTCACTGGGTTTCTATCCGGAAAATCCAGCCAGCGGGGTCTATGTATTAGGCAGCCCACTGTTCGATAAATCGACTATCAATGTAGGTGGCGGTAAAACCTTTACCGTACAGGCTATCGGCAATAGTGCCGCTAACATCTACATACAAAGCGTTACCCTTAACGGTAAGCCATATACTAAGAGCTTTATCACCCATCAGGATGTAATAAAAGGTGGTATTCTGGAGATTAAAATGGGAAACAAGCCAAATTATGCATTTGGCCAGCTGCCGGCAGACAGGCCAAGCAATGAACTGTAAGAATACTGAACAATTATAAAGAAGCGAGAGGGTGTATCATAAATTTGATACACCCTCTTTTATTGAATTAGATGATTACCATATTTTAACACGCACACTGTCTGCTCTGTACATCCCATCTCCTGGATTTACACCATACACTTCATAGAATGCGTTTACGTCGCTGAAGGGGCCGTTCACCCTGAATTTAGCAGGGGAATGCACATCGGTGAGCACGGCGTTGGCGAGTGCCTCTTTCTTGGTATGTTGCAACCATCCTAGGGCATACCCCATGAAGAAGCGTTGGGCAGGGGTGTAGCCGGCTATTTTCTCTCCTTTTTTATATTGGGCTGTTTGCTGGAAAGCGTCCCAGCCGAGCAAGATGCCTCCGAGGTCGGCGATGTTTTCTCCCAAGGTAGCTTTTCCGTTGATGTGTAAGGAATCTACTACCACATAGCTGTTGAATTGTTTTACCATTACTGCTGCACGGTCATTGAATTTCTTTTCATCTTCTTTGGTCCACCAGCTTTTCAGGTTACCGTCTGCATCAAATTGACGGCCTTCATCGTCGAAGCCATGGGTAATTTCATGGCCGATGGTGGAGGCGCCGGCATAGCCGTATACGATGGCATCGTCCAGTTCTTCATCGCGTTTACCGGGTACAGTGAATATGCCTGCTGGCAGTACGATTTCGTTGTTGCTGGGATTATAGTAGGCATTATAGGTTTGCGGAGTCATGTCCCATTCTGTGCGGTCTACTGGTTTGCCAAGTTTGTTGATTTGGTATTGATGCCACCATTGTTTGGCGGCGCGTGCGTTTTCGTAGTAGGATTGGTTTTTGATGTCCATTGCAGAAAAGTCTTTCCACTTGTCGGGATAGCCTACTTTTTTGGTGATCCTGGACAATTTATACAGCGCTTTTTGTTTGGTGCTGTCGCTCATCCAGTCGAGTTTTTCGATGCGTGTTTTCAAGGCGCCGCGGATATCTTCTACAAGCTCTTCATATCTTTTTTTTGCGGTGGCATTAAAGAACTCTTTTACGAACAATTGGCCAAGCGCCTCGCCTATAGCGTCTTCCTCGGCTTTCAGTACGCGTTTCCAGCGTGGCTTTTGTTGGTCCTGACCGCGGATAAGTCTGGAGTAGAATGCGAAATCAGTGTTCGCGATGGTGTCGCTCAGGTAAGGAGCTGCGCCGTCTATCAGCCGCCACTTCAAGTAATTTTTCCATGTTTCCAGGGGCTGTGACTTGATAGCGTTGCTGAGTGCTGTATAGAATTCAGGTTGGCCTACAATTACAGTATCTGCGTATTTACTGATACCTTGTTGTTGCAGGAAGCTAATCCAGTTTACATTACTGGCAATTTTATTGAGTTGGGTGATCGCCATTTTATGGTAGTTGGCTTCCGGATCGCGTAAGGCTTCTAGTTTACGGCTGGATTTGGCCAACAGGGTTTCCAGTTGGAAGATGCTGGCAGCGGCCTTTTTAGCGGCGGCGCTGTCGAGTCCTGTAAACTGTAGCATTTTGGCGATGTGGCTGGGATAAGCTTCCCTTATTTGCGTAGTGCGTTGGTCGGTATTGAAGTAATAGTCGCGGTTAGGCAGCCCCAGGCCTCCTTGACCTAATTGTACGGCGATGGCTTCACTGTTCTTGGCGTCTTGTCCGATATAGAGATCGCACATGGCATTGGTGCTGATCTGTGTTTTCGCAGCAAATTGTATTAACTGTTGAGTGTTGCTGATGGTATCAACTGCTTTCAGGTCTGCTATGATAGGTTGTATACCGTTGGCATTGAGGCGAACTGAGTCTAATCCGCTTTTCCAGAAAGCGGCAATTTTTTTAGAAGTGGGGTCAGCAGAATTGTCTGCTGCTTTTTCGTTGATGGTACGCAGGCGTTTATAGAGCTCTTCTTGTACGAGGTTACCAATGCCCCAGGAACTGTATGCCGGTGGAATGGGATTCCGTTTTATCCAGCCGCCATTGGCAAAATCAAAATAATCCTGAACAGGACTCACTGTACTATCTACATTGGCGGCTACGGCATCCGGCGACGCTGTTTGGGCATTAGTGCGCTGCTGTCCTTGATTACAGGCGGTAAAGCAAGCTATGGCAGCTACCGCTGCTCCACTAAGGAGTAAATGCTTCATAAGTGATGTGAAATTTTAATAAAAGAAAGGTAATTAATTTTTTACCAGCCTTGTTACTGAAATAAGCTACATAAGGTATTGGCTATATTTTATTACTATATGATCAATCAATTAAAACCCCGGTCATATTTTAGTTATAGATATTTTAGATGTATTGCTATTCTTGTCATGATTTTCATGAATAAGTATCTCATTTTTACGCAATTGCTCTTTTTTCTAAAGGACTTAACATGGGTGTCCATTGGCAATTGTAACAATTTTACACCGTACAGCGTTATATCATCCGTGATCTTGAGAATTATCTACCTGAACAATAGTTGATAAGCAATGAGTGACAGAGAGAGGTTGGTGCCCTAATGGCGGAAACAGATTTATTATCCCCCAAAAATCCCCCACATGAAAAAAATAGCGATAGTATTGGTGTTGGCAGGAGTGATTTTAGCTATCTTAGCGCAGTATGCCTTAACCAACGACTGGATGTGGTTTAGAATTTTTCACACCCTTGGATTCATAGGCTACATATTTATCATCAGCGGTCTTGCTTCTTTCTCCCTGTGGTTGATACAGCTGTTTTCACGTGAAGAGAAAACCGGGATAGAAGGTTACTATCAGCAGCAGGAAGATGATGCTGAAGCGAATACTGCACAACGGTAATAGTATATGTCAGACGTTTTTACGCTTAAATTCGAGTACAAGGGTCAACCTCATATTCTGGAAGTGCATATCATGAACCAGCAGTATAAAACGGTGTTCAAGGTAATGATAGAAGAACATGAAATCATTTTCGAGCCGGATGAAGAAGGTTATGTACGGGCGGTGTCCAGTCAACCGATGCACGATCATTTAAAGCAGATAGATATCGGGTTGCTGCATCATGTGGCAGAGTTGATCGTCCATCATATTCAAGGTTAATACCATGCCATCGTTTTTATATTAATTTTCCTCCTTTTTTTCTCTCCGGATCTCATCGCGTAATGTTTCCGGGTCCCAACCCAGCCCTTCGTCCATCCAGGTTTTGATGCGATCGGAGGAGATGAGTTTTTCCATTTCGTCGATACGTTCCTTCATGGAGCTGATGTATTGTTTTTTATCATCGCGGAGGGCAGACAGGCCTTTAAGGGTGCGTTCGTCTTGCCGGAAAAAAGTACGTGCGGCGCGTTCGCTATGGTAGGCCCTAGAGCCTAGCATGCGCATGGCATCTACACCCATGCGTAGAGAGGTGTCTACTGTTTCGCGGTAAATGTGTAATACGCCAAGGTCCATTAGTTCAAAAGCATCTTGGTTAGCGGTAGCCCTTACCAATAATTGGAGATGAGGGAAATAACGCTGAGCTATTTTCACTACCTCGCGGGTTTGGTCTGGTTGGGCGGCGGCAATGATCATTACTTTTGCGTCGGCGGCGCCGGCCGCCGCCAGGAGGTCGTACCGGGAAGCATCCCCATAATATACTTTAATGCCCATGTTGCGCAGGGCATCTACACGGTCGGAGTCTAGATCGAGGATTGTGGCTTTAATGCCGTTTGCCCGTAGAAAGCGGCCTGTCATGCTGCCAAAGCGGCCGAAGCCTACTACTATTACCGGATTCTTTTCATTGATCTCATCAGCTTCCCTCTCTGCTGTATGTGTTTCTGGTTGGGTAAAGTGGGGCTGTACCACTTTTTCATACAATAGCATCAACAATGGCGTAAACGCCATGCTGATAGCCACTACGGCGGTCATCATAGCGGTCATGTCTGCATTGAGGATATGTGTTTGACTGGTGAACGACAATAACACAAAAGCGAATTCCCCAATATCGGATAAAGCGAATGCGAAAAGCAGATTTTGGTCGGTACTTATCTTAAATATCTTTCCCAACAATAATAATATCAGCGCTTTCACGATCATAATAGCTATTACCAATCCCAATATTACCCAGGGTTGTGTAAGGATCAGCTTAAAATCTATAGAAGCTCCCACGGCAATAAAAAATAGGCCCAGCAATAACCCTTTAAACGGTTCTATATCACTTTCCAGCTCATGCCGGTATTCGCTATTGGCTAATACTACTCCGCCCAGGAAGGCGCCGAGGGCAGAACTTAATCCTACAAGGTTCATCAGTACAGCAATGGCTACTACCATTAGTAACGCGGTGGCGGTAAACATTTCCCTCACCCGGGTACTAGCAATAATCCGCATCAGCGGACGCACCAGGTACCTGCCTCCTACAATAATAGCCATCACAGCGCCCAATACCATCAGTGTTTGGCCCCATCCGGGTAAGTTGTCTCTCAGTGTATACGTTTGTGTGGTAGCGATCGCAGAAGGCTGGCCAGCCAGCAACGGAAAAATAGCCAGCATGGGGATCACGGCGATATCCTGGAACAGCAGTACCGAAAAGGCGCTCTGCCCTGCCGCGGTATCCATCCAACCTTTTTCATTCAGTGTTTGCAACACAATGGCAGTAGAAGAAAGGGAAAAAACCATTCCCAGCGCCATGGAAGTATTAAGGGGCTGTCCTAACCAGAAGGCGATACCGCCTATCACCAAAGTGCTTAATACTACCTGGAGGCCGCCGAGTCCGAGTATGGAAGACCTTAACCGCCATAACAATTTCGGCTCCAGCTCCATGCCTATCAGGAACAACATCATCACCACGCCAAACTCAGCAAAATGCATGATGTCTTCCCCTTCCCTTCCTATAAAACCTAATACAGACGGGCCTATGATCACACCTGCTATCAGGTAGCCTAGTACGGCGCCTAATCCCAGTTTTTTAGCAACGGGCACGCATATAATGGCCGCTGCCAGGTATACCATCGCTTGAAATAACAAAGAATGTTGATTCATATTATTGGGTTTGTGCAGGTAGTTCAAGGATTTGATGGAGGTACTGCAAATTGGGTAATGGGGTGGGATCAAAGCTTTTGTCTCTTAGCCGTTCCAGTACTTTTTTCAGTTGCATTGCTTCTTTTTTTATATCTGAAATATCTTCCCGGTGCACGCCAAAAATCACATAGGGCGCGGTATAGTGCATGTTGCATAGCTGGGCTGTTTGCTGGAAAGGCAGCAGGAACTCGTGTATGGAGTGGCCATGATGCCCTTCTGGACGATAAGACAGCTCCTGCCCGCCGGCACTGATGATATTACCAAAGTATTTGCCCTGTAAGGCTTTGCCAGTATGGCCATATGCCCAGCCATGTTCCAGTACCAGGTCTATCCATTGTTTAATGATAGCCGGGCCACTATACCAGTAAAAAGGATGTTGCAGTAATATAATATCGTGTTGTTCCAGCAGTTGTTGTTCGCGGGGAATATCTATATCCAGCGACGGATATTGCTCATACAGATCGTTGAAGGTAACGCCGGGCATACCTTTGATTTCACGGAGCAATGCCACGTGTACCCGCGATTTTTCCAGGGCAGGATGCGCAAAATTTATCAGGACTTTGGCCATTATCGCATATTCGTATATGGGAATTTAGGTGTTTTGGACTAAAAACCTCATACCCATTTCAATAAATGCGCCAGGTAAGAAAATGTTTTTATCCTTCAGAATATTCCTGTAATAATAACCTGTATTTATTAAGAATGCTGGATTTGGAGATAAAGCCGATCAGCCGTTTGTCTTGTACTACCGGTAGGTTCCAGACATGGGTTTCATCAAACTTTTTGATCACGAGGTTAATGTTATCGTTTAAATGAACTACTGCCAGTGGCGCCTGCATTAACTTTTTCACGGTTACTTTGTCGTACAGGTCGGGGTTAAACATAATGGGGCGGATATCATCCAGCATGATAATGCCCTCAAATAGCTGTTGCTGGTTGATCACAGCGATCACGTTCCGGCTACCTTCTTTTACCAGTTCTATTACCTGCCGGAGATTGGCGTCGATGCAGATCGATTGTATATCTTTCTCTATTAGATCGTCCATTTTCAGCAATAACAGGATGTTTTTGTCGTGTGCACGGGTAAATATTTTCCCATCTTTTGCGAGTTCTTTGATTTCCGGAGAAATAGGGGAAAACCATTTCGCCATTAGGAAGGAGATTGTGGATACGATCATCAGGGGGATAAACAGGTCGTATCCTGAACTGGACTCGGCGATAAGGAAAATGGCAGTAAGGGGAGCGTACAATACACCGGCCATTACGCCGGCCATGCCCACAATCACCAGGTTGGTGATTGGAATATCAGTAATGCCTATTGTTTGGCAGCACATGGCAAAGAAGAAGCCCAGGAAGCCACCGGAAAACAGGGAGGGGGCGAAATTACCGCCATTGCCCCCGCTTTGGATGGTAATGGAAGCAGCAAATGCTTTCAATAAACATACACATCCGGCAAAAACCAGGATCATCCAGCTTTGGAGGGGCAAATACCGGAAGAAGCTATTTTGAAGAATAGCCTGGTGATTGCCGTTTGCCAATGATTTTACGCTGTTGTAACCTTCACCGAATAAGGGCGGCAATAATATGCAAAGGATGGATACTAATAGTCCGCCTAATATGGCCCGTTGTAAGGCCGTCCATTTTAAGCCATGAAAGAAATGTTCTACTTTTTGCGATACCACTACGTAGTACCGGGCATATAATCCACTTAACAGGCCGAGGGCAATATAATAGGGCAGATTATGATAATTGAAAGCTGTCCGGGATTCGAAGTGAAAAAGCACTTCTTCCTGCAGGATGATCTTGGAGAGAAGGCTGCCACATACCGCTGCCACAATGAGGGGCATGAAGTCGGAAAACACTACGCCTGTAAGTAAAATCTCAAAGGCAAACATCATTCCCGCAATGGGCGCATTAAAAGCGGCTGCAATACCGGCAGTAGCGCCGGCGGCCAAAAGTAAGGTCCGCTCTTTATAACCCAGGTTATAGGTGCGGGCGTAGTTAGCACCTAAAGCGGCGCCGGTTACGGCGATAGGACTTTCCAGTCCGGCAGAGCCTCCTAAACCTACAGTTACCGCACTTTGTAAAATCTGGGAGTACATTTTTACTGGCGGAATAAGGCTGGAGTTCTGGGCTATTTCGTGTAGGATAGCGGGAATCCCTTTCCTGGACTGTCCTCTGAAAAACCAGATCACGATCAGGGTAGTTAATACAATACCTAGGAAAGGAAATACTATATAAAAAATGATTTGGGTGCTGAAGTGTACTTTATCGGTGATCACATAGTGGATGTAGTGTACTAATATTTTTAATATTACTCCGGCCAACCCTGCGGAACAGCCCACTATAATACCTGATAGCAGCAGGAACTGATTGCGGTTCATTTTATTATGTAGCCAATGAAGAATTAATTCATAGCTCCGGGCACTTTTTAAGCTATACTGTTCGAAGTCTTTTTTAAATCGAAAAAAGCTATGGTACTTCCGCAGGCGATTAAATTGGCTCATTTAGCAAATTTAAGGATCAGAGCTCAATCAGGGCATAAACTTTATCGTTCATATAGGGGCCACCGGGTTGCCGGGCGGTGTAGTCCAGGTTAATCCAGTATTCTCCTTTGAGCTCGTGATAATAGATTTCTTTCACCACAGGTTTGGGAAATAGGGTGATGATGGCTTGTTTCATGATTTCAAAATCATTGCGGTCGCCGCAATAGAGTTCCGGATAGGCATGCCCTTTCACCAGTACAATACGGCAACGGGCACCGATAGATTGCAGACAGGAGGTCATTAATAGGGAGTGATCGTCGCAGTCGCCACCCAGGCCATTTTGTATGGTTTCCTGCGGGGTAGCAAAGTATTCGTCGCGGCGGGAGTCCAATACATACTTAAAATGGCTGTTAATGTACCGGAACAGGGATAGGAAGCGGGTTATTTTACCATATTTATAGAAATACTCGTCGTAATAATCCAGGGAGTGCTTTACGGAGAAGTTGCGGACAACCGAATCCTGGAAATTGATTTTTTCCCGCATGCCCCTTACGGTTTTATCGCGGTAGCTTTCTACCCTTCTGGGATATAAGCTGAGGATATCCAGTTGTTTACTGTCTTTAGCGCCCAGGTTTCCCTGCACCATGCTTTTATAATCATTGAGCACATTGCTGAGGGTATAGCGATCGGTATACTTGTTAAAGATCATGATCCCGCATATCAGCAGGAAAACAGGGATAATCAATGGTCTGAATATCCAACGGATTAGGAGGAGGAGAAGAAAGCCCGCCAACACCGCCACGAGGAGGTCTACATGCCAACCATTGGCTACCAATGGAGGAATAAACCGGTTGATATATGGCGACAATAGTGATAAAGTCAACAGACTCAATAAGTTGAACAATATCCGGTATGTCAGGGTATATTTGCTTTCGTCGATGGCCATTATGCTACGCAATAAAGCAAATTTATGTCATAATCACCTTGCAAAGTTGGAAACGGCTTGTTTAAATGAGGTACTTTTTCTGATAAGTTCTATTTGTTGCGCAGTGTCGTTTTTTTGTTTGTCCATGTCCAGCTGTTGATAGATTTTATTCAACAGGCCGAAGTTCATCAGTGCCAGCACTTTAAAATCCAGTTTCTGGGCATTTTCCACGGCGGTTTCGGCTACCCGGATGGCTTTATTGAAATCGTGTTCTTTAAAGTAGATGCCAGCGTAGAGTAGTTTTTGGATAGATTCCATGTATTTTCCACCGAAATAGTCGGTCGAATAATTTTTGATGACCTGGTCTGTATGGCGGCAAATGCGCGCAGCTGGTTCTGTTTGACCTAGTCCGAGATATGCTTGGGCCTGCCAGCAAAGTAATTGCATGCGCAAGGAATCTGTTTTGCGGTGTTGCAGAAAGGGGTACGTTTCAAAGATGCGGGTGGTAAAAGTGAGGAGGTGTTCATAATCGCCTAGTAGGGTGAACACAATCCCCATATTACGGAACACAATCTCCTGTGGTTCGGAGATAGTTTTTTTGCCTGCGTTAGTCCAGTGGCGGAAATAATTATAGATTTTTTCCCGGATATCTTCATTGACGATGCCAAATTTCAGGAATTCATAAATGAAGAGTTGTATTTCATAGGGAGTTACCCATAATTCTTCTTCCAGTTCTTCCGGCGCGTATATCTTTTTGATACTATTGAGCTCAATTTCACATTGTTCTGCATCCAGTTGCAGTAACGCCATTGCAAAGAGCTTACTCCTTATTTTGAGTTTATCTTCTCTTGCTTCTGCCAGTCCTAATAAGGCAGTAAGCACTTTGCGTTTCCTGAAGTGAATGAATTCATCTCCAATGAAAGGGCTGATAGGATTCTTTTTAAAGAAGCCTGCTGGAAAAATTGATTTAAGTTCGCCCTGGTTGTTGCCATCATGCTGATAGTGCAGTACCAGGTACTCGAGGAGGTGGGATTTTTCTATATTGGATAATGGTAAATGCAACATTTTAATGATGCCATCTATCTGTGCATGATTAATGGCATAGCGGAGTAGCCATCTGAATACGCCGATTCTGTAGGGCGATTGGGGCAGGTGCTCAAGGATGGCGGTAAGCAGTTGCTCGTTGATTTCCTGGCCGTTCATTTTGAGGTAGTGCATCGCCACAAAGTATTCGAGCAGCATGGTATGGGCAAACCGCACCTTCACATTGAACATGATTTCCTGGCTCAGATTTTCCTCCACCAGGATGTTGTCTGCCAATAATTCTTTATAGGCAGGGAAGAGATCTGCATTTTGGGAGAGTAGTAAACTCTTATCAGCGTAAATACCGGTTCTACCCAGGTCCAGCAGGGCAAGTAATTTTTCGATGATCTTTATTTTGAAAGAATTACTCTGGGAATTGAATACCCTGTTTTGGATGAAGCGGGAAACGATTTCGAAGAGGCTGAGGTGTTCATCTACGAAGGTTTGGTCTGGGCCGCTGTTCAGCTGACAAAATAGTTGGAGGTAATATGGATACCTTAATTTTTGCAGAAAATTCTCAGAAAAGAGCCTTACTGTGGCAGGATCGAATTGGTGATTATATAATATGGACTTTACTTCCTGTTCTGTAAGCCGTGGCATGTTGATATTGGTTTCTTCGTCCATTTCAGCACCAAGGTACCAGTAGCGGCGGAATGCCGGGTATTGTTGGGAGTGTTGGAATATTTCGGACCAGGTACTGCTGCGGATAGAAAGGATCACTTTTACCCAGGGGTACAAGTCGTTGGAGTATACGAAATCTTCCAGTTTGGAGTAGAGAAGGCGTAGTTTTTCCCCAGCTACTGCAATTTCATCAAATCCGTCTATTATTAATATAAGGCGTCCGCCCTTTTTATCGAAGTGGTGGGAAAAGTATTCCCTGAAATTTTCTCCATTCCCAAGGTTCATTTGGTTGTCGAGCCAGGTGGAAAGGGAGAAGCCTTTAAGGAGCAGGCTACCGGCGGCATGTGCGTGAATAAACCAGCATACGTCTTGCTTGAAGCGGGCTTCTTTACCAAACCAGCAATGTTCGGCCAGGTGCACAAGCGACAATGATTTTCCCCAACCGGAAGGGGCTATCAGTGCGGTAGCAGCATAGTCGCTTTCGAGGAATTTTTCGATATGTGCATTACAAAAAGGTCTGTGTACGGTGTAAGGGAAAGCGATACCAGAGCGATTTTTGAGGGTAAGCATGGTATAATGGGAAACGGCATCTGCTTTTGTTTTCAGATCCGTCCATTTACTATTATCCAATGCCGCCGCTGTATTGGTTGGCTTAGAGGTGGAATTCAGTTTCCGGTAATGATGTTGCTGAAAATCTTCCCAGTCTTTATATTGACAATATTGTGAAAGTGTGTTCAGGGTATACCTGGAGAAACTGTGTTGAGCCACAGCAAATCCGAACACCCGTTTGAGCGTAGTTTCACTCACCAGTTTCGTGGTGTCATCCAATATGGACTGAGAGAGATGTTTGCAATCTCCTGGCAACATGACTTCAACACCAAACCTGCGTAAAACCTCGTTTTGCAGGGTAATGATAAAGTCATAGGATAGATCAATCATAGGGGACAATAAATGGATTTTCGAATTGTCGGTACTTGTTTAAGTACGAATGCTATTTGTGTTTAGATTTAGCGAAAATCGAATGAATAAAATGAACAAGGAATATTAAATCGAATTACATATATTATATTAAATAATAAGTTTGTCTTTGTTGATTAATTGTTAGATGAATATCATATATAAATATGAGAAAAACAATGCAATATTACCGCATGGCGAATATTTATATTTTATTCATTTTATAGTGAAAAACAAGATAGGACCTTGTAAAATATTTAAGAATATTCTTTATATTTTTTTTATTATTTAAATTCTTCGCTTCTCCTGAATAAGAATCATCTTTTATTAGAATGTATGAAAATGAACAAAATGAACAGAACGGTATCAATTTGAATGAATTGAACTTTTATTCAGGAATGAATAAAAAGAGCTTTTAATAAACCACCCCTTACTGGTACTTTCGTTGCTGTCTTATGACACCCTTTTAAAAAACACGCAAGGAAGTATACGTTTTAGATCAACCAGTATTCTTTCCCAAGATATCCTAACCTGCCTGCCTTCCCTTTGGAGTTTTGTTGTATTGCAACGAAACAGAACAATTTTTATTCAAATATTTGATGCTATGCATTCAAAAGCTACTCCTAATAGCCCTTTTACTGCTCATTTTTGTTTTCCTCACCCATCAGGGAAGGCTATGGCCAAACCCAGTATGGCCTGGTTCTGGAATAATGCAGGTACTGTAGCCTGGAAAAGCCTTCTTCTGCTGTTATTATTATTTAGTATAGGCATTAGCGATATTCAGGCGCAATCTTATACTACCCGGGTATACGCTAATGGGCTCGACTCTGCCAGGGTAACTGGTATTTGCGCTGGTTGCGACGTGCAGGGAGCCAGTTTGATAGTTGACGCGGGAGCCAATGCATTGAATACGTATGGGGTTATTAACGCGGTAGTATCGGTAAATGCCAGTGTTAGTATTGATATTAAATTCCCTACGGGAAGCCTTCCTACCAAGGGTACTACGTCAATTATCAAAGTGGGTTCGGGCTCGGCGCTTTCTCTAAGCCTGCTGGGCGGAATTACGGTACAAGCCTTTAATGGTGTAACCGCTGCCGGTCCTTCTACGGATATTTCCAATGCAATAGCGAACTTACTCGCTGTTAATAATCAGACGGAGGTATATGTACCCTCTACCAGTGGTACTGGCACTTATGACCGGGTAAGGATAACCGTTCAGGCGCCGGCGGTAGGACTGTTACAAACGCTTAGAGTATATAGCGCTTACTACAATACACCGGCAGTTACGCCTCCACCTATAGCTTGCGATACTTACGTGGATGTCCTTACAGGGGTCGCGAGTACGCTTGGAGCCCCTCTTGGGGCGGTCGGATCAGTCACTAACCCGTTAAATGCAGTAGATGGTAACCTGTCTACTTTTGCTGTTTTAAATGCTACCGCTGCAGCTGCAGCCTATGTACAGGAAAATGTGATCTTCCCCGGCTTATCCAAAGCCGGTGATTCTGTGAGAATCACTGTTTCTCAATCAGGGTCCCTACTGAGTGTTGCCTTGCTGAACGCTCTTACCTTTGTTACTTATAATGGGCAAACGATAGTAGACTCAATCCCCGCTAACAGTAACTTCCTGGTGCTTAACCTGTTTTCTGGCGGCACCGGCCCCCAAACTTATTCCTTTCAAAGCTCCGGACAGTTCGATCATGTGCAGGTGAGATACGGAGCATTGCTGAATGCACTCGGATCTGTGAATGTGCATGAAATACAACGTATCAGCCCCAGCCCTACTCCGGTTAATGGAACATTGAAAACTACCTGCTTAAATACACCGATTACATTACGTGTCAGCAACCCCGATAATGTAAACCTTAACTATACCTGGTATGATTCTACCCAAACCACTGTATTAAGTACCGCCGATTCGCTTGTATTGCAAGGTGCGCAGGTGGCTACCGCTGGTACTTTCAGGTATTATGTTTCAGCAACAAGAAAAGCTTGTACAACAGAATCAGCAAAAGCACTGGTAACTGTAGTGGTGGCAAATTCTTCCACCGCTGCGGATATTACGGTGCCAGCCACCACGTTGGCCTGCCCTAGTGATACCGTGCGTATCACGCCTACCTCCACTGTTGCCACGAATAACCCCGTATTCAGGTGGTATAAGAATGCTGATAAAACAGGTCCGATCACCAATGGACAGGTAGACGGAAGTATCACCTATGGTATAGATTCTACTGGTACATTAAGTATTACCGGTCTTACTGTAGGTTCATACACTTATTATGTAAGTGTAAGCGACAGCAATCATTGTGAAAACGGAGCTGGTGCATTGAAATCTGCTGCGATAACAGTAAGTACTGCTCCTGCACCAGCTGTAGTGGTATCAGACATCAGTGCTACTACTGGTTTGCCGGTTACACTTACTGCCCAACCGGTTACTGGTGCCACCATCGTTTGGTATAGCGATACTACGATGACTGCTATCGGTTCCGGAACTACGTTGCAAGTAGGACCTTTCAATAATCCTGGTACCTATACTTATTATGCAGGTGTGCGGCTTACTGGTGGATGTGAATCTTATAGGGTACCGGTGGTGATTACGGTAACAGGTCCGGTAACTGGTGTAGGATGTGATATGCCTACCAGTCAGGTAACCGGTACTACCCTGGGTTGCATACTCTGTAGCGTTTCTGATCCTACTTATGATATTGATACAATTAGCACCAACTACACCCAGTTGAATATTCCGGTTGGGTTGTTGGGAGGTAGTGTATATCAACAACTGATATTCCCTACTGCAGGATTGGCAACAGATAGTATACGCCTCGATCTGGGCTCGTCTGTACCTGTTGTTAATGTGAGTTTGTTGGGCGGGGTCATTATCACTGTAGCCAACGGTAATACGGTAATAAGAAGGGACACGGTCTCCCAAATACAGGCCCTGCGCCTTTTAAGTAGTACCCGCTATACGGTTACTATTCCTGCTACTGCTGCATACGACCGCGTACAGGTACTCCTTACGGGAGTGGCTAACCTGCTCAACTCCCTGCAGATATATGGGGTGAGGGCAGTTAACGCCAATCCAACCATTAACCCGAATGGTTTTACTACTTGCGTTGGCTCTCCGGCTACGCTTTCTGTAACGCCAGCGCCATCCACTACGGTACAATGGTTTGCTGATTCTACCTCTACCACTGTTTTGAGCAGTCAAAATACTTATACTACCGGTAACCTGCTTACTCCGGGTACCGTTAAGTATTATGTACAGGTGATCGGTTCCAATAATTGTCCTAATCCAGACCGGATACCGGTGCTGGTAACCGTGAACCCATTAGGTACCGCGGCAGACATCACCCTGCCTGATACTACCGTTGCTTGCGGTAGCGCTTCGGCAGTGGTAACGCCTACTGCCACCGGTGTAACCACCCCGGTATTTAAATGGTATACAGACGCCAACAAAACAACGCCTATCACTAATGGCGGCACAATAGGTAGTGCCACCTTCGCAATAGACACTACCGGTAAACTCACCGTTACAGGTTTACTGCCAGGCAACTATACTTATTATGTAAGCGTATCTGGCGCTAACCGTTGTGAAAATGCAGCGGGCAGCCTCAAAGCAGCTAACATAAAAGTAACTGTTGCACCGGCGCCGCCTACCCTGGTACAAAGCTATACCGTTACCACCGGCCTGCCATTAACATTAGTGGCCGCTCCTGCATCCGGTGCTACAGTAGTATGGTACAGTGATACTACGAAAGCATCTATCGGTAGTGGTAATTCTATTACCCTGCCGCCATTCAGCACGCCAGGCACTTACCAATACTTCGCCGGCGACAGCCTGCCAGGTGGTTGTTTGTCATACCGCTTGCTGGTAACCGTAACCGTTACCGGTCCTGTAAGTGGCGTGGGATGTAATATGCCTACCAGCCAGGTAACTGGTACAACGCTGGGTTGCATCCTGTGCAGCGTATCTAACCCAACATATGATATTGACACCGTAAATACCAACTATACCCAATTGAATATTCCGCTTGGATTGCTGGGAGGTAGCGTGTATCAACAACTGATATTCCCTACTACAGGGTTGGCAACAGACAGCATTCGCTTCGATCTGGGCTCGTCTGCACCTATTGCTAATATAGGCTTGTTAGGTGGTGCTATCATCACCGTGGCCAATGGTAATACGGTAATAAGAAGAGATACCCTTTCTCAAATACTGACCTTGCGCCTTTTAAGTAGTACTCGCTATACGGTTACTATTCCTGCTACTGCTGCATACGACCGCGTACAGGTACTCCTTACCGGAGTAGTTAACTTGCTTAACACCTTGCAGATATATGGTGTGAGGGCAATCAATGCTAACCCAACTATTACTCCGAATGGTTTTACTACTTGCGTTGGTTCTCCAGCTACGCTTTCTGTAACGCCAGCGCCATCCACTACGGTACAATGGTTTGCAGATTCTACCTCTACTACTGTTTTGAGCAGTCAAAATACTTATACTACTGGTAACCTGCTTACTCCGGGTACCGTTAAATATTATGTACAGGTGATCGGTTCCAATGGTTGTCCTAATCCAGACCGGATACCGGTGCTGGTAACCGTGAACCCATTAGGTACCGCAGCAGACATCACCCTGCCTGATACTACCGTTACTTGCGGCAGCACTTCAGCAGTGTTAACGCCTACTGCCACCGGTGTAACCACCCCGGTATTTAAATGGTATACAGACGCCAACAAAACAACGCCTATCACTAATAGCGGCACAATAGGTAGTGCCACCTTCGCAATAGACACTACCGGTAAACTCACCGTTACAGGTTTACTGCCAGGCAACTATACTTATTATGTAAGCGTATCTGGTGCTAACCGTTGTGAAAATGCAGCGGGCAGCCTCAAAGCAGCTAACATAAAAGTAACTACTGCGCCGGCGCCGCCTACCCTGGTACAAAACTATACCGTTACCACCGGCTTGCCATTAACATTAGTGGCCGCTCCTGTATCCGGTGCTACAGTGGTATGGTACAGTGATACTACGCAAGCATCTATCGGTAGTGGTAATTCTATTACCCTGCCGCCATTCAGCACGCCAGGCACTTACCAATACTTCGCCGGCGACAGCCTGCCAGGTGGTTGTTTGTCATACCGCTTGCTGGTAACCGTAACTGTAACCGGTCCGGTTGTAACTAACAGTTGTAATGTACCTACCAGTCAGGTAACCGGTACAACGCTGGGTTGCATCCTGTGTAGCGTATCTAACCCAACATATGATATTGACACCGTAAATACCAACTATACCCAATTGAATATTCCGCTTGGCCTGTTGGGTGGCTCTGTTTATCAACAGTTAATCTTCCCGGCCGTTGGTGCTGCAACAGACAGTATCCGTCTGGATCTGGGCACACCTTCAACGCTGGTAGATCTCAGCCTGTTAGGAGGAACGGTGATCACCGTATATAATGGTGCTACTGTTGTAAGCACCCAGACAATTTCCCAACTGCTCACATTAAGATTGCTGAACGGTACCCGCTTTATTGCTACTGTGGCTGCGGGCGGTGCTTATGATCGTGTGGAGGTGAAGCTCACTGGTGTCGCTAACCTGCTGAACGCACTCGATATCTATGGTGTGCGTGCTGTAGGTCCTAATCCAACTATTACTGCTAATTCGGTAACTGTTTGTGCCGGCTTGCCAGCAACCTTAACGGCTACGCCATCTAGCGGTACTTCCGTACAGTGGTTTGCAGATTCCACTGGCGGTGTATCCCTGAGCAACCAAGCTACTTATACTACTGATACCCTGAGAACACCAGGTACTTATAATTATTACGTGCAGGTGATAGACGCGAATAATTGCGCTAATCCTGAACGTATACCTGTAACAGTGACTGTAAATCCGTTGAGCACTCCGGCAACTATTACTTTACCGGATACCACTATTACTTGTGGTAGTGCGGCGGCTGTACTCACTCCAACGGCTACTGGTGTAAATGCACCGGTATTCAACTGGTATGCAGACGCTAATAAAACAATGCCTATCATTAATGGCGGTACTATTGGTAGTGCTACCTTTACCATCAACGCTAGCACTGGTCAATTGAGTGTTACAGGTCTTACACCGGGTAACTATACTTATTATGTAAGTGTGTCCGGCAGCAATTATTGTGATAATGCAGCTGGTAACCTGAAAGCCGCTACTATTAAAGTAACTACCACACCGGCGCCACCAACCCTGGTGCAGGATTATACAGTAACTACAGGTTTACCACTTACTTTGGTGGCTGCTCCAATTTCTGGCGCTACAGTGGTATGGTATAGCGACACTACTCAGGCGCCTATCGCAACAGGTGATTCCATCATCCTGCCGCCATTCAATATGCCAGGCACCTATCAATACTTCGCTGGCGACAGCCTGCCAGGTGGTTGCTTGTCATACCGCTTGCTGATCACCGTAACCGTAACCGGTCCGGTTGTGCCCAATAGTTGTAATGTACCTACCAGTCAGGTAACCGGTACAACACTGGGTTGCATCCTGTGTAGCGTATCTAACCCAACATATGATATTGACACTGTAAATACCAACTATACCCAATTGAATATTCCGCTTGGCCTGTTGGGTGGCTCTGTTTATCAACAGTTAATCTTCCCGGCTGTTGGCGCTGCAACAGACAGTATCCGTCTGGATCTGGGCACACCTTCAACGCTGGCAGATCTCAGCCTGTTAGGTGGAACGGTGATTACTGTATATAATGGTGCTACTGTTGTAAACACCCAGACAATTTCCCAACTGCTTACATTAAGATTGCTGAACGGTACCCGCTTTATTGCTACTGTGGCTGCGGGTGGTGCTTATGATCGTGTGGAAGTGAAGCTCACTGGTGTAGCTAACCTGCTGAACGCACTCGATATTTACAGCGTACGGGCGGTGGCGCCTAACCCAACGCTCAGCGCGAATAATACTACTATATGCGCAGGTCAGCCAGCGGTATTAACAGCTACTCCGTCTAGCGGTACTACCGTACGTTGGTATGCTGATTCTACTACAGTGGCTATCCTGAGTACTCAGAATACTTATACTACGGATACACTCAGAATACCAGGAACCTTCACTTACTACGTGCAGGCGGTAGATGCCAATGATTGTGCTAACCCAGATCGTATACCTGTAGTAGTAACGGTAAACCCAGTAGGCACACCTGATAACATTACGTTGCCAGATACTACCCTTGCTTGCTCTAGCGGTCAGGTGGTATTAACGCCGGTAGCAACAGGGGTTACTGCTCCGGTATTTAAATGGTATAAAGACATCAATAAAACAACTGCTATTACAAATGGCCTCGTAGAAGGACCGGTAACATATGCAGTAGATACTACTACTGGTAAGCTCACCATCACTGGTTTAGCTGTAGGTAACTATACTTATTACGTAAGCGTGGCCGGTAGCAATCTGTGTGAAAACGGAGCTGGTGCCCTTAAGGCTGCTAACGTACGTGTAGTAGCTGCTCCTGCGCCACCAGTGGTAACTGGCGATGTAATTGTTCAAACAGGTGCATTGGCAACGCTGAAAGCGGCCCATGTGAATGGCGCTACTATTATATGGTACGGTACTGCCAATGACAGTATTGGTAGTGGCGATAGCATACAGGTAGGACCATTCATCAATCCAGGTACTTATACTTACTATGCTGCCGTGAGGATCACCGGTGCTTGCGAATCTACTCGCGAGCAGGTTAATGTGGTGGTAATTGGTAATCCTATACTGAATCCGCAGTGTAATATGCCTACCAGTGAAATTGCCGGTACTACCCTGGGTTGTATCTTATGTAGTGTAATTGATCCTAATGATGATATCGATAGTTCCAGCACCGATTATACCCGGTTGAATATACCTTTGGGTATATTAGGCGGATCTGTTTACCAACAGCTTATCTTCCCGAACGCTGGTAGTGCAAATGATAGCATCAGGTTGACGCTGGGTACCCCGGTAGGCCTGGCTGATGTAAGCCTCCTGGGTGGTACATTGATTTCCTTGTACAATAATAACACCCTTGTAAAAGTAGATACCCTGGCTAGCCTGTTCACGTTACGTGCACTTGGAGGTCAGCAGTTTACTGCTACTATCGCTGCCCCAGCAGCTTACGACCGTGTGGAAGTAAGACTTACAGGTGTATTGAACCTGCTCAATTCACTGGATATTTATGGAGCACGGATCTTCTATCCAAATCCGGTGATCACTACTACAAATGCCAGCGTATGTATTAATCAACCGGCTACGCTCTCTGTAACACCGGCTGCTGGTACTTCTGTACGCTGGTACGCTGATTCTACTAGCACTACTGTGTTAAGTACGCAAAACACATATACTACCGATACGCTGAGAACAGCCGGAATAGTAACCTACTACGTATCAGTGGTGGGTGGTGCTAATTGTGCTAATCCAGATCGTATACCGGTATCTGTAAATGTTGCACCGGCTCCGCCAGTTCCTGGTGCGCCAACTACAGTTAACATTTGTCCTGGTGCCGATGCTTCACTGCAAGTATCCAACCCAGACCATAACTATACTTATCGCTGGTACAATGTACCTACTGGTGGTAGCCCATTGAATACTGATAGTGGATTTGTATTTACCGTACCTGCGGTAACCCACGATACCACCTTCTATGTAGAGGTAGTAAGCAGTTGTGGTGCGGTTTCACCAAGACAAGCCATTAGCGTGGTGGTATCTTCTTCGCTGAGCGCGCCTACGGTTACGCCAAATCCGGCTAATGTGCCGATTGGAGCGCAAGCGGTACTGACTGCTACTTCTAACACAGCTAATGCAATATTCCATTGGTATGGTAGTCAAACAGGTAATGATAGTCTGTTTACAGGAGCTACTTATACACCACCTACCAGCAACACCCAAACATCTGTTACTTATTGGGTAGATGCTAGCTTAACCGGCGGTACTACTTGTACATCTATCAGAGTACCGGTAGTGGTAAATTATACTAATGTGCCTCCTGGTCCGGTGCCATGTGAAGGAGCTACCTCACAAACTATTGGTGGTGGCGGATTGCTGATATTGGGCGATGTGTACAACCCTGATCTCGCGGTAGATAATAACACTAATACTGCTTCCTCCCTGGTAATCGATCTGGGAGCATTGAATGCAGAGGTATGGGAAAGAGCTAAATTCAACGGTATATCTTCCCTGGGTGATACCGTAAGAGTATTGTTATCTAACCCTAGCCAATTGTTGTCTGCATCATTGTTGGGCAGCGTACAGATCACTGCTTATAATGGTAATACACCAGGTGATTCAGTAGTTGTTAATAACCCGCTCGTTAAACTCACATTCCTGAATAACAATAGCCAGGCATTGGTAGAATTTGTACCAACTAACTTGTTCGATGCAGTGGAGGTGAAACTGAAATCAGGTATTCTGGGTGCCTTGTCAGAGGTAGACTTCAACTATGCACAACGCGCGTTGGTAGCACCAAAAGTGGTAGCATCACAGGTAACTGTTTGCGCGGGCAACACAGCTACCCTGCAAGTGCAAGATCCGGCTGCAGGTGTAACCTACCGCTGGTATAATAGCCAGGGTGTATACCTTACCGGTAAAGACGGTGTTAGCTTTACTACTGGTATACTTACCATGGATACTACCTTCTATGTAGAAGCTTCCAGAAACGGCTGTCAAAGCACTGCACGTACCGAGGTAGATATAATCGTAATTACTGCACCAGTTGCACCAGCTGTTCAGGCTACTAACGTAGAAGTATGCGCTGGTTCAGATGCAGTACTCGCAGTAGCTAATCCGCTGAAAGGCTATAGCTATACCTGGTATAATGTAGCTGTTGGCGGTAGCCCGCTGAATACCGATAGCGGATTTACTTACACAGTGACGAATGTAACTGGTCGGATGATATACTATGTGGAAGCGAAAAGCGATAGTTGTAACACAGTTTCTACTACTAGAACTGCTGATACGGTGAACGTAGCCGCTGCTCTGATGCCGCCAACAGTAACGCCAATGGTAGATTCTGTAGCGGTAAATCAACAACCGGTATTCCAGGCACAGGCAGCAACAGCCAATGCCGAATTCTATTGGTTCAGTAGCCAAACCAGCACGGATACCCTCTTCAAGGGAGCTACCTTTGCGCCGCCGGCTCCAACAACGCTCGGAACTACTACCTATTGGGTAGAAGCTGCCCTGCCTGGTGGTGCTACATGTAAATCTGAAAGGGTTGCCGTGAAGGTAGTAGCCGTTAATTTGCCGCCAGACATGGTACCATGCGAAGGAGCTACTAGTGAAACGATTAGTGGATCTGGTCTGCTGATCTCTGGTAATGTTTATAATCCAGAACTGGCAGTAGATAATAATATTAATACCGCGGCTTCTCTGGTCATTAACCTTGGAGTGCTCAATGCCTCTGTAGCAGAGAAGGTCATCTTCAATGGAATATCTACTCCAGGCGATACCGTAAGAGTAATGTTGTCTAACCCAAGTCAAATACTGTCTGCAACCCTACTGGGTAGTGTTCAGTTAACGACTTATAATGGCAACACTCCGGGCGATTCCTTACTCGTATCTAACCCACTCTTGCATATTGATTTGCTCAGTGGTGGTAACCGTGCTATCCTGTCGTTCGTTCCAACTCAACCATTTGATGGTGTGGAAGTGAAACTGAAGTCAGGTATTGTGTCGGCGCTTACTCAAATAGATTTCAACTATGCACAGCGTGTAATCGTACAGCCGACCGTACAAGTGAATAATGCACAGGTATGTAAAGGCAGCCAGGCAGTTCTCAGTGTTATAAACCCTGCTCCTGGAATTACCTATAGTTGGTTCAATAGCCAGGGTAATCACCTGATCGACAGCGTGGCATATGTAACACCAACTACTCTCGATTCTGGCGTTTATAAATACTATGTGGTGGCCAGCAGGAATAATTGTAATAGCGCGGCTTCTGCGCTGGTTACTGTAACTGTTCTTAATGTACCGCCAGTACCGGTTCCAACAGGAAACGACACAACTACAATTTGTGCGAATACATCAGTAACCCTTAGCGTAAATGCAGTGTCTGGTGTACAATACAATTGGTACGATGCGGCTACCGGAGGAACTAAACTGGTAACAAATAGCAATCAATACACGACACCGGCTAACCTCACAGCAGGTACTTACACCTTCTATGTAGAAGCGGTGAATGGCAATAACTGTACTAATGACAGTGGCCGTACGAAACTGGTACTCATTGTAAATACAGGCTCAACAGCATCAGATATCATCATCTCTGATACCACCATCTGTCAGGGTAGTGTGTTGGTGCTGACGCCAAGAAGCACTACTGTACAGAACCCTGTATTTAAATGGTATACTAACCCAGATAAGACAGGCCAGATCACAGCAGGAGTAAGTCCATCGGGAGTATTAACTGTTTCCGATTTGCCAGCCGGCACTTACACTTATTATGTGAGTGTAAGTGATGCAGGTAGATGTGAAAACACCGCTGGTAATCTGAAAGCAGTGAGGGTGACCGTAACTGATCATGCAACAGCGTCAGATATTATCGTTCGGGATACTACGATCTGCGCAGGCAACAAGGTAACGCTCACCGCTAGTACGACTACGGTAACAAATCCAGTCTTCAAATGGTATCAGGATGCAGGCCTCACTACTTTGCTTGCTACCGGACCATCTTATACTACACCGGTCCTGACAGTTAATACTTCTTATTACGTAACCGTAGAAGGAGATAACAAGTGTGCTAACTCTTCAGCAGATGCGAAAGTGGTCACTGTAACTGTTCTTGGGGTACCTCCATTACCGGTTCCAACAGGTGGCGACACAACTACCACTTGTGTGAATACATCAGTAACCCTTAGCGTAAATGCAGTGCCTGGTGTACAATACAATTGGTACGATGCGGCTACCGGAGGAACTAAACTGGTAACAAACAGTAATCAATACGCGACACCGGTTAACCTCACAGTAGGTACTTACACCTTCTATGTAGAAGCGGTGAATGGCAATAACTGTACTAATGACAGTGGCCGTACGAAACTGGTACTCATTGTAAATACAGGCTCAACAGCATCAGATATCATCATCTCTGATACCACCATCTGTCAGGGTAGTGTGTTGGTGCTGACGCCAAGAAGCACCACTGTACAGAACCCTGTATTTAAATGGTATACTAACCCAGATAAGACAGGTCAGATCACAGCAGGAGTAAGTCCATCGGGAGTATTAACTGTTTCCGATTTGTCAGCTGGCACCTACACTTATTATGTGAGTGTAAGTAATGAAGGCAGATGTGAAAACAGCGCTGGCAATCTGAAAGCAGTGAGGGTGACCGTAACTGATCATGCAACAGCGTCAGATATTATCGTTCGGGATACTACGATCTGTGCAGGCAGCATGGTAACGCTCACCGCTAGTACGACCACGGTAACAAATCCAGTCTTCAAATGGTACCAGGATGCAGGCCTCACTACCCTGCTTGCTACCGGACCATCTTATACTACACCGGTCCTGACAGTTAATACTTCTTATTACGTAACCGTAGAAGGAGATAACAAGTGTGCTAACTCTCCAGCAGATGCGAAAGTGGTCACTGTAACTGTTCTTGGGGTACCTCCATTACCGGTTCCAACAGGTGGCGACACAACTACCACTTGTGTGAATACATCAGTAACCCTTAGCGTAAATGCAGTGCCTGGTGTACAATACAATTGGTACGATGCGGCTACCGGAGGAACTAAATTGGTAACCAACAGCAATCAATACACGACACCGGCTAACCTCACAGCAGGTACTTACACCTTCTATGTAGAAGCGGTGAATGGCAATAACTGTACTAATGACAGTGGCCGTACGAAACTGGTACTCATTGTAAATACAGGCTCAACAGCATCAGATATCATCATCTCTGATACCACCATCTGTCAGGGTAGTGCGTTAGTGTTGACGCCAAGAAGCACCACTGTACAGAACCCTGTATTTAAATGGTACACTAACCCAGATAAGACAGGTCAGATTACAGCAGGAGTAAGTCCATCGGGAGTATTAACTGTTTACGACTTGCCAGCCGGTACCTACACTTATTATGTGAGTGTAAGTAATGCCGGTAGATGTGAAAACACCGCTGGCAATCTGAAAGCAGTGAGGGTGACCGTAACCGACCATGCAACGGCGTCAGATATTATCGTTCGCGATACTACGATCTGCGCAGGCAGCATGGTAACGCTTACCGCTAGTACCACTACGGTAACTAATCCAGTCTTCAAATGGTATCAGGATGCAAGCCTCACTACCTTGCTTGCTACGGGACCATCTTATACTACACCGGTCATAACAACTAATACTTCTTATTACGTGACCGTAGAAGGGGATAACAAGTGTGCTAACTCTCCAGCAGATGCGAAAGTGGTCACTGTGAGTGTGAGCAGTGTGCCAGTACCAATTGTGGCAGGTGACCCGATCAGTATCTGTGTGGGTGATGCAACTACTCTGACCGTACAGAATGCAGAACCAGGAGTGACTTATCATTGGTACAACGTAGCTACAGGTGGTACGTCGCTGTTTACTGGTCCAGTATATCACGTAACAGGTCTTACCGCCTCTACTGATTTCTATGTGGAAGCTAGTCTGGGTGGATGTGTAAGTACTACTAGAGCTAAGATTTCCATAGGTGTGGGTGAAGCGCCAGTACCGATCGTAGAAGCTACAGATGTAACTATCTGTCAGGGTACAAAAGCTGTACTGAAAGTGATTTCTTCTGTGAATGACATCACTTATAAATGGTACACAATGGCTACCGGCGGCGCCGCTATATTTACAGGTCCTATTTTCACCACCGATGTGATTAATGCAAATACTACCTTCTATGTAGAGGCTATCGGTGATACTTCGAAATGTGGCAAGCCATCTGCCCGTGCTATGGTGAATGTAAATGTGGTACCAGTGCCGGCAGCTCCTGAATTAGTGAGTAATAATGTGACAGTTTGTCAAGGACAGGATGCTTCCCTGGCGATTAAGAATCCAGTGGCAGGTGCTACTTATCAATGGTTCGACGCCGCAGGTAATCAAGTAAATGAAGGTCCGGTATTCAACATCATTGCGCCGGATGCTACTGTTACGTATTATGTACAGGTGGTAATAAATGGTGGTTGCTCAAGCGCTAGCAAGACAGGTGGCACCGTAACGGTGAATAGCGTACCGGCAACGCCAGTAGTAGCTGCTTCTGCCTTGTCTGTTTGTCCTGGAGGCAGTGTCACCCTTTCTATCACGGGGCCTCTTCCTGGTGTTACCTATCGTTGGTATGACGCGCCTACCGGCGGCAACCTCCTTGGTACCGGTATTAGCTTTATCACTGGACCATTGAGCAGCAATACAGACTTCTATGCAGAAGGCAGCAATGGTAACTGTGCTAGTGCAGTAAGAGCGAAGATTTCCATCGGTGTAGGGCAAATGCCAACACCAACTGTAGAATCTGATAACGTAACTGTTTGTATGGGCAGCACAGCTACCTTCCGCATCACTTCTGCGACCAATGGTATTACCTATACCTGGTACGATGCAGCTACCGGTGGTAATGTGGTAGGCAGTGGCCCTGTATTCACTACTGGCGCCTTGAATACTACGATGAACTTCTGGGTAGAAGCAACTGGAGATGTATCACAGTGTGGTAATACATCCAACAGGTTAAAAGTAACAGCTACAGTGGTGGTTGCACCAAATGCACCGGATGTAGTAGCATCTTCCCTGAGAACTTGCGCAGGTAGTGGTGTAACAGTTGCGGTGAATACAATTATCCCTGGTGTTATCTATCAGTGGTACGACGCTCCTACCGGAGGTTCACTGCTTGCTACTGGCGCTGTATACAATGTGCCTGTAATAACACAGAATACTACTTACTACGTACAAGCTAACATGGGAAGCTGCTCCAGCTCTACCAGAACAGCTGTAACCGTAAATGTAGACCAGGCTCCACCAATACCAACGGTTGATGCAAATAATATGGAGACATGCGTAGGTGGTACGGTAACGTTCAGTGTAACATCTCCAGATCCTACATTGGCTTATCGCTGGTATAATGCGCCATCTAACGGACTCCTCCTGGCTACAGGCACCTCCTTCACTACCGGAGCTTTGGCACAAACAACCAGTTACTATCTGGTAGCCCTGAATAACTCCGGATGTAGCAGCGCTGCCATCAGTGTAACCGCTACCATCGTAAATAATATAGCACAGCCACAGGTTGATCCGATCACGATCTGTAGTGGTACAGCAGGTGTGCTGACTGTGAAGAACAAAACAGCTGGTGTAATCTATAATTGGTATACTGTGCCTAGTAGTGGTAGTATTGTGTTTACGGGTTCCGATTTCACCATCAACCCAACCGCCAGCACTATCTATTATGTTGAATCATCTACTAGTGGTGGTTGTGTGAGCAGCAGCAGAACTCAGGTGGTAGTAACAGTGAACACTGCTCCGGCAGCACCGGCTGTAGCAAATGCTACCCTGCAAACCTGCCCAGGTCAGACAGTAACACTGAATGCCTTGAATCCGGACGTTACGCTTACTTATAATTGGTATACTACTGCAATAGGTGGTGGTACGCCGGTAGCAACAGGTGCTTCTTATCAAACGCCTCCGATCAATGCAAATCAGATGTATTACCTGGAAGCAGTGAACAGTACTGGCTGCGCCAGTGCAACACGTACAGCAGTAAGTGTGATAACAACAACAGCGCCGGCTCAACCAACAGTAACCGGTAATGATAATGTTTGCCCAGGTAAAACAGATGTCCTGATGGCTACTTCCACTACGCCGGATGTAGACTTCCGTTGGTATATCACTGCAACCGGTGGGGCACCGGTACAAACCGGCGCTACGTTTGTTACACCGCCGTTGAGCGCTACTACTACTTATTATGTAGAAGCATTTACCAGCAATGGTTGTGTAAATGTGGGCAACAGAACAGCAGTAGTAATAAATCTGGCACAACCGCTGCCAACGCCGAATGTTACCGTAGATAACACTACTGCTACTACTATCACCTTCCGTTGGGACCCTGTTACAGGCGCACAACGTTACGAGGTGTCTGTAGATAATGGTGAAACATTTATACCACCTAGTTCTGGTCCTAACGGCACCACACATACGGTTACCAATTTGCAGCCTAACCAGGCAGTTACTATACAGGTAAGGGCTATTGGAGCATCTGATTGTGAAACCAGTGCAACGGGATCAGTAGCAGGTAGAACAGAGAATCCACAAGGCAATAATATCTATGTGCCGAACCTCTTCAGCCCGAATGGGGATGGTGTGAATGACATCGAGTATGTATATGGAACAGCCATAGCACAACTTGAATTCAGGATTTACAACCAGTGGGGTCAGGTAGTGTTCTCTTCCAAGGATCAGCATACAGGATGGGATGGTACTATGAATGGCAGAAGACAACCGGTAGGGGTATACGTATACATTCTGAAAGCGACTATGCAGGATGGTACAGTAATCACCAAGAAAGGTAACATCACACTGATGCGATAAGATTAAATCAGAAAAATTAGAACCGGGGTGCCACGGCATCCCGGTTTATTACAAAAAGTTAAAAAATGTTCCTATGAAAAGGATTTTTATAGTTGCAATACTTTTATGGAGCAGTTTGTTGCCCAGGACATCTGTAGCTCAGGTTGATCCACACTTTTCACAATATTACGCCTATCCATTATGGCTTAATCCAGCGCTTACCGGCATTATGGACGGCGATTTCAGGATCAGCGGCGATTATCGTAACCAGTGGGCCAATTATGGCAAGGCATATTCAACTGCAGGTGTTTCTGTAGATGCAGCTACTAATAAAAATATCGGTGTAGGCCTGAACGTAATAAATCAATCGGCTGGGGATGCCGGATACAATTATTTCACTGCCATGGCTAGTGTATCCTATAGCGGTGTTAAATTTGGCCGTGCCAAAACGAGCCAGTTGGTATTTGGTATTAATGCAGGCTTACTCGACAGAAGATTGGACCCGGCAAAATTTCAGACAGGTAACCAATGGACACCTGTATTTGGATTTGACCCAACAATATTTAATGGTGAAAATGTAAGTAAAACGCATTCTACACAATTCGATGCGGGCGCCGGAGCTGTGTTTTTTGACGGTAACCCTAATCATATGTTTAATCCGTTTTTAGGATTTGCCGCACAACACCTTACACGTCCTAACGATCCTTTTTCTGCGGATGGTTATGAAACCAAATTACCGGTGCGCTATCTGATTCATGGTGGTACCAGAATTAAGATAAACGATTTAATAAGTCTTACGCCTACCGGTATATATATGCATCAGGGAAATGCCCATGAAACAGTAGCAGGCATATATGCACAGTTTACTGTAAATCCGGAATTTGATTTCCTGATTGGCGGTAACTATCGCTTTAACGACGCAGCCATACCTTTTGCCGGCTTTCATTTTAACAATTTTGTACTGGGTCTTAGCTATGATGCCAATACCTCTAGCATGCACCGTTTAGTAACTGGTAGCCAGGCTTTTGAAGTATCACTTTCTTTTATCAGCCGCAAAAGGAGAGTGTTGAATGAAGAATATTTTATTTGTCCAAGATTATAATCAGGGAAAGCAATCAGAATGGAGGAAAAAACTTATACAGAAAAAAGAAATGGAACCCTCATGAAGAAAATTACACTCTGTTGGCTGGTAATTTTTACAGGAATTATAAACTCCATCAATGCCCAGTATGTTTATGATTATAAACATACTGCCGACATCTATTACAATGCCAAGGATTATTATTCTGCTGCACAGTATTACAATAAAGCATTGGGAACGTTTAAAATTAAACCAGAACAGGTATTACCTTACACTATTGCCGGCGCCGCTCCCCCAAGTGGTAAAATGAAGGATTATCAGCAGGTGGTTGCCCGCCTGGCCGAATCTTACCGACTTTATTATGACTATACCAATGCAGAAACCTGGTACGCGCAACTTGTAGGATTTAATAATCCTCTTTATCCACAAGCCCGCTACTGGTATGCTGTTTGTTTGCGGTACAATGGAAAATACCAGCAGGCATTAGAGGAATTCCAAAAATTCAAACAAAGCTATACCGCTGCCGACGATCTGTCTGTAAGAACGCCATTGGAAATAGCCAACTGCGAATTCGCATTAGAAGAAGATAATAAACAACCAAGGTTCACCATTGTAAAAACAGGTGGCAATGTGAACGAAGGTGGTGCTAACTATGCTCCTGTTATATTGGACGCGAGTACCTTAATGTATACTTCTTCCCGTTCCGAAAATCCCCCGTTGCCGCCGACAACAACAACTACTACTACCACGACAAAACAACCTGACAAAAAGAAGCCTTCCAAAAGTGGTACTCCTTTCGTAAATGCACTCTATACCGCAACCGGAAGAGATAATTCTTTTGACAACAGCCAGAAAGTGCAGATCCCGACTGCCAAAGGGTACGATCAGGGCGTGGCGGCTGTTAGCCCTGATGGCAATTCGCTGTACCTTACCCGTTGGATGATGAAAGATGGTGTGAAACAATCTGCTATCTGTTTAAGTACTAAACTGAATGGTGTATGGTCGGAACCTAAAGTATTGGGCGATAATGTAAACGCGCCTGGGTATAATTCTATGCAACCTTATATTACTGCTGATGGAAAGTACCTCTTGTTTGCTTCCAATAGGCCTGGTGGTATGGGTAAAAATGACCTGTGGTATTGTATCATGACTGATGGGGTGCCTGGTGGCGCCCGGAATATGGGAACGGCTATTAATACAAAGGATGAAGAACAAGCTCCTTTCTATGATGCAGAAAGGAATCTGCTGGTGTTTAGCACAGACGGCCGTGTAGGTCTTGGTGGACTCGACTTTTTCTCCAGTGAAGGCGATTTTGGTAGCTGGTCTACACCGGTTAACATGGGTAAGCCACTTAATTCTCCTAAAGACGATATTTATTATACCGCCTTGGATAACGCTCATCCATTTGCTGCCGGATTTATCAGCTCCGACAGGGAATCTGTTTGTTGTTTAGAAGTTTTTGGTATTACCCGTATTAGTAAAATAGCCAGTGGGCTTATCTTGGATTGCGATACGCGGCAACCCCTGCAAGGTGCTACTGTTAGCTTGGTTGATACTATAAGAAGGAAAACAGTCAGAAAACAAACATTGGGCCCTTCCGGTAGGTATAGTTTCGAAGTAGATCCTAAACACTACTATAAGATCATCATTGAAAAGGAAAATTATTTCACCAAAACATTCTCTTTTAATACAAATGACCTGGAAAGGGTTGACTCTTTGGATAATCCCACCCTTTGCCTGAGACACTATGAGATAGAAAAACCAATCATACTAAATAATATCTACTACGATTTTAACAAGGCTACTTTGCGGAATGAGTCTAAGATCGTATTGGATACAGTGGTAGATATCCTGAAAGATAATCCAAGGCTCACGATCGAAATGAGTGCACATACGGATAGTATCGGTTCCGTGAAGTACAACGAAAAATTGTCTCAGGCCCGTGCCCAGTCTTGTGTAAATTACCTGATCAGTAGAGGAATCTCACCAAGTAGGTTGATTGCTAAAGGTTATGGTAAATCCAGACCTATCGCACCTAATTCGTTGCCTAATCATAAAGATAATCCGGCAGGCCGTCAGCTTAACCGTAGAACAGAATTCAAAGTGTTGAGAAGACAAGTAGAGGTAAAACCGGAATATGAGGATAGCAGCACGCAATAATGTCTCTTTGGCCCGGCTTTGGCCGGGTACTTCCATATCCTGCAATAACCATTCTAACGCTGGCCCATTGGCCAGCGTTTTTTTATCGATATTAAATATACTTCAGGACTATATTTTTTATCGCATTATTTATCATCGTTAGTTTAGTTAGGATAGCATATGGATATGCAGATGTTGAAAGTTTAGAGCCGTTTTTTGGGATCTTCCATACCACTATTGTGTAGTGTATCCGGTTATTGGGTGCTGTAAGGTTGGTGGTGGCCCCGTTTTTTAATGGAGTTGGCATCCGTATACCCTTGCTGATTAACTGTTTTGCCACGTGGTATTTTCAGCTGGGTGTTGGCTATTGGACTTAAACTTAAATTGGGGCTAGTAGGAGTTGTTTTGGGAAGGTATTTCGGCATCTGCTGCGGTTATTGTGGCTCTCCTGTTATTTCGCCAGGGTAATTATAAGGGGGTAAAGATTTCACTTCCGGCTTTATGCATAAGTAGTTACCTTTGCGAGGTTTTGTATTAAACTTTAACATAATAAAATTAGTAAAAATAGCATGTCACTCACGGTCGTAGGTACAATGGCTTTCGATGAACTCGAGACACCCTTTGGCAAATCAGGTAGAATTATTGGTGGCTCGGCCACATATATAGCATGGGCCGCTTCAAATTTTGTGCAGCCTATTAACCAGGTGTCTATTGTGGGGGCAGATTTTCCGCAATCCGAACTGGATGCATTGAAAGCTAAAGGAGTAGCGCTGGATGGTGTGCAGATAAAACAGGATGGGAAAACATTCTATTGGTCCGGTAAGTACCATATGGATATGAATACCCGCGACTCACTAGTTACAGAGTTGAATGTGTTAGCTGATTTTCAACCAGTTATTCCTGAAAATTATCAAGGTAGTGAATTTCTCATCCTGGGTAACCTTACTCCCCTGGTACAAATGAGTGTACTGGAGCAGATGAAAGTGCGTCCTAAGCTGATCGTGATGGATACTATGAACTTCTGGATGGAAGTAGCGATGGATGACCTGCTGAAAGTGTTGACGAAAGTAGATGTGCTGATGGTAAACGATGGAGAAGCCCGTCAGTTGAGTGGTGAGTATTCGTTAGTAAAGGCAGCCCGTAAGATTCTGGGTATGGGACCGCGTTACCTGATCATCAAGAAAGGAGAGCATGGCGCGCTGTTATTCCACGATAACCATGTATTTTTTGCACCGGCTATGCCATTGGATGATGTATACGATCCAACAGGCGCCGGAGATACTTTTGCAGGTGGTTTTATTGGTTACCTGGCTAAAACGAAAGATATCTCTTTCGAAAATATGAAAACAGCGATTATTGTAGGTTCTGCCATGGCTTCTTTCTGCGTGGAAAGATTTGGAACAGAACGTATTAGAGAAGTAACGCATGATGATATCACTGCACGTATTGACCAATTTGTGCAACTGGTAAATTTCGATATTGACTTGGTATAGCTAATCATTACTAGTTGCTAATTTCTAAATAAAAAGGTTGTCCCATCATTGATGAGGCAACCTTTTTATTTAGGTCTGATGGAGATAGAGTGCTAACCACTACTGGTAAATGCCATTCAATATGGCAGCCAGTCTTAATCCTCCTTTCAGCAATTGCTGGTTGAGATCTTTTACGAATATATAATTATAGCGATAGCTGAGTTTCGAATCAGGTTGGGTATAAGCATAGATCCGGTCGGAAACCAGGTGGGAATCATACATCCAATCGGCAATAGAACCGCTCTGGATGGTTTTGATTTCGGCTGGAGTAGCCACATCCAGCCATTTGGTATATTCTGTATAGCTTAGCTGTTGGTAGTCGATGAGTTGTTCGTCCCATACCCGGTGCAGGTTAGACGGTTTGTCGAACCACATTACACTGAACTTATTGCCTCCCATGTCTTCATCCCGGCCTACGTGCAATGGTTGATGCATATCTCCCATTAAATGGATCAGAAAAGAAAGTGCAAATACCTGTTTGTCTTTGGCCAGGGAAGGAGTTCTCAGATCCTTGATCATCGCTTGTGTTTCGGTGTAGAGGTTCTGGCCGTGGGCTACTGCCAGCAGCTCATCAAATTTGGCTTTATCGACGTTGGCAGGAAAGTCGAGATAGTGCCAGGAGCTGGTATGATCGTACTGGTGGGTAGTATCGGATTTGATGAAGTCGGGCCAGTTGGCAACCATAGCCATCGATTCGCGTCCCAGGATGTTGGCCACAGCTTTGCGTGCTTGTGGTGTGAGGTGCAGCCAGGCTATTTCTGCGACGATACGGTGACCATTAGGTCCCCATGCAAAAACGCTGACAGGTAGCAGGAAGGCCACGAGCAGGCCTATTAAAATTTTTTTTCTCATAAGGATCGTTGTATAAATAACAAAAGTAAAGCATCTTTTTTAACACTTTTACTTTCTCATTCTTTAGTATTTTTACAGTTACTGCTCAAACAAAGTTTTCTATGTCTTTTAATATACAAGCTCCGTACGCTCCCGCTGGTGACCAGCCGGAAGCGATAAAACAATTAACCGAAGGCATCAATGATGGCGAACCCTTTCAAACCCTGCTAGGGGTAACTGGTTCTGGAAAAACCTTTACTGTAGCCAATGTGATACAGCAGGTACAACGTCCTACGCTGGTGCTTACACACAATAAGACGCTGGTAGCACAGCTTTATGGCGAACTCCGGCAATTTTTCCCTGATAATGCGGTAGAGTATTATGTGTCTTACTATGATTATTACCAACCTGAGGCATATATGCCGGTTAGTGATACTTATATAGAAAAAGACCTGGCGATCAACGAAGAGTTGGATAAACTACGGCTAAAAGCTACTTCCAACCTGCTCTCAGGCAGAAGGGATATTATTGTAGTAGCGAGCGTTTCCTGCATTTATGGTATCGGTAACCCTACTGAGTACGAAAATGGGATTATCCGGATACAGCGGGGACAAACAATCAGCCGCAACTTACTATTGCATGGGTTGGTAAATTCACTTTATAGCCGTACCACTGGCGATTTTAACCGTGGTAATTTCCGGGTAAAGGGAGATACATTGGATATTAATTTGCCTTATGTGGATTATGGTTATCGCATTACTTTCTTTGGCGATGAGATAGAAGAGATAGAAACCATAGATGTACAGAACAGTAAGCGCATTACTGTAGTAGAAAATGCTGCGATATTTCCTGCTAATATGTACCTGGCGCCAAAAGACATGATGCAGCAGATCATATATGAAATACAAGACGAGCTGAAAGCCCAGGTAGAATATTTTAAAGCCAATGGTAAGCTGATAGAAGCGCAACGTTTATCTGAAAGGGTAAATTATGATTTGGAAATGATCCGTGAACTGGGATATTGCAATGGGATAGAAAATTATTCCCGTTTCCTGGACCGCCGTAAGCCTGGTGCAAGGCCCTTCTGTTTGTTGGATTATTTCCCGAAAGATTTTCTGTTGGTGATAGATGAAAGCCATGTAACCATTCCACAGATAGGTGCTATGTATGGGGGCGACCGTTCCCGTAAGCTGAACCTGGTGGAATATGGTTTCCGCCTGCCTTCTGCCTTGGATAACCGCCCGCTCAATTTCTATGAGTTTGAGAATATGTTGAACCAAACCATTTTTGTGAGCGCCACACCGGGCGATTATGAGCTAAAGAAAACAGAAGGGGTGGTGGTAGAACAGGTGGTACGACCTACAGGTCTTTTGGAGCCACCGATCGAAATACGCCCTAGTGTTAATCAGGTAGACGATTTATTGGATGAAATAGATAAGCGGGTATTGAAAGGTGACCGTGTATTGGTAACAACCCTTACCAAGCGGATGGCCGAAGAAATGGACAAATACCTGGGTAGGATTAATATTAAATCGCGTTATATCCATTCGGAAGTAGATACACTGGAACGTATTGAAATATTGCGTGACCTGCGTTTGGGTAATATAGATGTATTGGTAGGAGTAAACCTGCTAAGGGAAGGATTGGATTTACCCGAGGTATCATTGGTGGCTATCCTGGATGCCGATAAGGAAGGTTTCCTGCGGGATGAGCGCTCCTTAACGCAAACAGCCGGACGTGCTGCACGTAACGTAGACGGGTTGGTGATCTTTTACGCCGATAAGATCACCGATAGTATGCAGCGTACTATCGACGAAACCAACCGCCGCCGCGAGAAACAGGTGGCTTTTAATATTGCACATCATATTACGCCTAAAACGGTCCGTAAGAGCAAAGAGCAGATTATGGGACAAACGTCTGTATTGGAAATCAAGCACTTCGATGAAAATTCACCGATGGCTATCCGGGATGACGTGCAATTGGTTGCGGAAGATGCCATGGCTTATGCTAGGTCTTCTGCAGCTACAGTGAAAACTATTCCTCAGATGGAAAAATCCATAGCAAAGGTGAAAAAGGATATGGAAAAGGCAGCCCGCGACCTGGATTTTATGGAGGCAGCCCGTTTAAGAGACCAAATGTTTGCTTTAGAGCGCGAATTGTTAGAAATGAAGCAATAAAATTGGAGTAATTTTTAGAACATTATATGTATTTATTTATAATGTAATAATTTCTTTTTCTATTTATAGTTATTGTTTATGTAATGTATATTATTATTGTTTAACACGTATTTGTGTAATATGCTCTCTCTTTACAGTAACACAAGTATCTGTTAAATTTTAAAATTGTTAACCATTCCTTAATTATTGTATAAATAGTTGATAATCAGCTTTTTGTATTTAAATTTACAAGCTCTTCTCCTTCATATATCCAGGAAAAACATAATTAATATTAATAATTAATTTAATATAATTGGTTTAATCCTAAATATTGGCCTACTTATTCAAATATTTCTATTTTTATTGGGTTCTATTTGATGTTTTAAATTTCAGAACTACTTTTATTTAAGAAATTTAAAACTGAACGCTATGAAGAAAATATCATTTCAGGACTATCTACCTTTTATTTTTCTTACGATAGTTGCAATTATTGGAATTTTTATCCCTTCTCTTCCGAGTTTTGCTGATACCAGTAAATATAATTCCGCTGATATTGCCTGGATACTGGTTGCCTCTTCTCTCGTGTTTCTGATGACTCCCGGTTTATCTTTCTTTTATGGAGGTATGGTAAACAAAAAGAATATCATTTCTACCATGATGCAAAGTTTCATCGCTACCGGGGTAATTAGTATAGTATGGTTGGCTGTTGGATTCAGCCTGGCGTTTGGTAAATCTTACTATGGTATAATAGGTGATCCCAGTACCTTCTTTATGTTCCAAAATGTAAGCTCAAGTGGTCCGTGGGGTCTTGCACCCACTATCCCGCTCTTGTTGTTTGCACTCTTCCAGATGAAGTTTGCAATCATCACACCGGCGCTGGTAGTAGGTGCAGTTGCAGAAAGGATTCGCTTTACTTCTTATGTACTCTTCATGTTGTTATTCAGCGTATTGGTATATGCGCCTATTGCACACTGGACCTGGCATCCCGATGGTATTTTGTTTAAGTTAGGCGTTCTTGATTTCGCAGGTGGAACAGTAGTGCATATTTCAGCAGGTTGTGCTGCCTTGGCTGGTGCATTGGTATTGAAAAGAAGAAAAGATCATATTGAAAAGAAAGAACTGCAGCCTGCCAATATCCCCTTTGTATTATTGGGCACCGGTTTGCTCTGGTTCGGCTGGTTCGGTTTTAATGCCGGTTCTGCCTTGAGCGCAAGCGCACTCGCTGTTTCTGCTTTTGCTACTACTAATACCGCTACTGCTGCTGCCGGTTTATCATGGGTATTTTTTGATGTGATCCGCGGCAGGAAGCCTTCCGTTCTTGGATTCTGCATCGGTGCAGTAGTTGGTCTGGTAGCTATCACGCCAGCCGCGGGTTTTGTGGCCATTCCACAAAGTATTTTCATCGGATTTATTGCGGCCATCATCTCTAATGTGGCTGTACATTGGAAATCAAAAACCAGCATAGATGATACCCTGGATGTATTCCCTTGCCATGGCTTAGGCGGTATGGTGGGTATGTTGCTCACTGGTATCTTCGCTACCAAAGCTGTAAATGAAGGTGGAGCTAACGGTTGGTTCTACGGTAATTTTGAGCTTTTCAAAAACCAGGTACTGGGCTTGTTACTGGTAGTGAGCTATAGCTTTGTAGTATCCTACGGTATCTTTAAACTCATCAACTTTATTCACCCGCTGCGTGTATCTGAAGAAGAAGAAGCACTGGGTCTGGATGCTTCCCAGCACAACGAAGAATATCATCCTTCCCTTATCAGCGTATCAGGCAATGGTATCCTGAAGGAGGAAGAAGATCAACTGGTGCATTCCTGAAACAGCTGCCTTTCATAGGCCTGTTCTACAAGTAAACGTTCTTTGAATACCATTTTATCAACCTTTATCTTTATCAACTTTATTAAGCATATCCTTTATGTTGTAAGAACCTGGAATGGGTAATTGGTAACCAAACTTGCTGTAAATAAGTGAAACCCGTACCAATCGTGGGTTACCAGTTACCCCATTCCTGCCTATTAAATGCCGAAATGTAGCACCACATAGCACGCATACATCCCCCCAAAACAATCGATCCACAGGAAAGGCCGTATTAATACTTACTATTTTATCAACCAAATTTATAAGTATGAAAAGCATGTTAACGACCTTATTTGCTATGGGTAGCACCCTTGTTGCTTTCTCTCAATCCACAACAGATACTATATCTGCGCCAGCCTTCAAATTATCAGGATCTGCGGACGTATACTATAAATACAATCTTAACGGTAACAATACTGATAATAAAACCAGTTTTACTAACGCTCATAACTCCTTCGAATTAGGCATGATATCGTTGAGAGTAGAACATGGCTTTAAAAGAGGAAGTATCGTGGCCGACTTGGGCTTTGGTAAAAGGGCCGGCGAATTTTCTTACAACGATCAGCCTGGCTCTACCAACGGATTATCTATGGCGATCAAACAATTATATGTAGCCTATCAGCTCGCCGAAAAAATAAAAGTAAGCCTAGGTAGTTTTGCTACACATATTGGCTATGAACTGGTAGATGCCTATCAGAACAGGAACTACAGCATGAGCTATATGTTCAGTTACGGTCCTTTCTTCAATACCGGCGTAAAAGCAGATATTGCTTTCACTCCTTACTTAAGCGCCATGATAGGGGTATTTAATCCTACCGATTTAAAATCTGTTTCCCTCAACAGCCATAAGTACATCGGTGCACAATTGGGCTTCACTCCCATCGAAATGCCACTTAAACTATACCTGAACTACCTCGAAGGAAAAGATACTTTCGGCATACAAAATCACCAGGTGGATTTTGTAGCCACTTATCAAATCAACAAAGTATTGGGTTTGGGCTATAATGCTACCTATAGCGCTTATATTGATACCCGGGCGCCTAAAAGCACCCGTGAAAATGCCGATTGGTGGGGAAATGCACTTTATGTGAACCTCGATTTTACAGATCGCTTTGGGCTCACTGTTCGCGGTGAATATTTCAGTGACAAAGATGGCGTGAAAGTATTCAGTGCTTTCCCTGGAGGAGGCAACGTAGTAGCGGCTACCCTTACCTTCGGCTACAAGGCAGGACATCTTACTATTATGCCGGAGTTCCGGCTGGACAAGGCTGCTGTAAGCCTTTTTAATAAATCTTCCGGCCAGCCCACTACAACTACTTCAAATGTGCTGTTAGCTGCCACCTATCATTTCTAAGCATCTGCTTATTGGCAGTTGGCTACCAGCAGGTGATTACCTGATGCTAAAGGTTAGGTGGCTGCTCTATATTGATCAGCTTGCAAGAGGTTGGTTAGGGAGGCTACTAGCCGCTAAGCGCTAACAGGATTTGTATTATCTTGGTATCAAAAAAAAAGAATGTTGCAGCCGTCCACGTTGAAGTTTCTAAAGTCACTCAGGTCGAATAATAATAAAGTATGGTTCGATGAACATAAAGCCGAATATCTGGCCGCAAAAGCCGATTTTGAAGGTATGGTTCAGCAGCTGATTGATGGCTTGTCGAAGCAAGATATTTCTCTGCAGGGGTTACAGGTAAAGGATTGTGTTTTTCGGATTTACAAAGATGTTCGGTTTGCCAAAGATAAAACGCCATACAAAACTCACCTGGGGGCTTTCTTTCAGGCTGGAGGGAAAAAGTCGAACCTGGCGGGCTACTATTTCCATCTTGAACCCGGAGGCCATAGTATGGCTGGCGGTGGTATCTGGATGCCTGCTGCGCCGGAGTTAAAGAAACTAAGGCAAGAAATTGATTATAATTTCGAAGCGTTTGAACAGTTGATTTCTGGTAAGGAATTTATTAAACACTTTGGGAAAGTGGAAGGAGAGGCACTCAAAAACGCTCCACAGGGATATCAGCCAGATCATCCGGCCATTGCTTACCTGAAGCTGAAAAGTTTGATCGTATCGCATCCATTTACAGATGAAGCTTGTATGCAATCTTCCATTGTAAAGGAGATCCTGAAAACATTTAGTCTGATGCAGCCATTGATCCAATTTATTAACCGGGCAATGGACTAATCATAAAATGGTTTATTAGTTGAACGGAAAATTGTTTTGTTATAGGATGCTTTATAAATAATGTGGCTGTTATCAGTTTGTTCCTGTTCTGCCATCCATCTAAAATAATGATCCGATAACTAATAAACCATTCCCTGACATACCAGGATTAATTTTTGTGAATCAGAAATTCGAAGGGACGAGCCTTACGATTTTTTAACAAATTTTCTTTGTCCGTACGCGCATGTGCGAAACGCTGATTGTAAACGTTTGCTACCTCAATAATCGGTATAATTCCATCCAGTGTATCCTGCTGATCAACGATATTCATGATCCTGGATACCTGTGAAGAGAAATTAGAGCTCCACTCTTCGGTGAACTTGTGCATTAACAAAAGTTCGCGATTGGTGTTGGTTTTCATAGGACTTAAAGGGTGTTTTCTGATTAGAAAATAACGAAAAATACCGGCATCTCTCTAAAATTGGACGACTCTTTTGTTCCAAAGAGTTTTAGTTGGCATAGGATTACTACTTCCAAAATTGGATTTTATCCCGCACAAATCAATACTACTTCCGTGTAATTTTTATGCTTTTTGTGTTATGCTTTTATGAATTAAGTAAAAAAGAGCAAGCGATAATGTGCTTGCTCTTAATTAGTTATAAATATATTTTCGTATAGTCATGTCCGGTGCTACGCTTATTGAGCGATTCATCACACAATTACATAACACAACAGTATGATTACAGCCAGTTTTTAGCGCTGAGGTATTCTGCAATTTGGATGGCATTGGTAGCTGCACCCTTACGCAGATTATCTGCTACAATCCACATATTCACAGTTTTGGGCTGTGTTTCATCACGACGGATGCGGCCAACAAATACTTCGTCTTTATCGTGTGCATCTTTCGGCATTGGGTATTGTGCTTTGGAAGGATCATCCACTACTATTACACCTGGAGTGTTTTCCAGTAGGGTGCGCAGTGCTGCTACTTCGTATTCGTTTTCGAACTCAATGTTCACAGATTCGCTATGGCCGCCCATCACTGGAATACGTACAGTAGTTGCCGTTACCAGGATGTTATCATCTCCCATGATCTTTTTAGTCTCATTCACCATCTTCATTTCTTCTTTCGTATAGCCGTTGTCAAGAAATGTGTCTATCTGTGGGATCACGTTCAGGTCAATTGGGTAAGCATAAGCCATTTCTCCGTTAATACCTTGCCTTTCATTCATTAGCTGTGTAACAGCTTTTACGCCAGTACCGGTTACAGACTGATAGGTAGATACCACTACCCTTTTAATTTTATATTGTTCGTGCAAGGGTTTCAGCACCAATACCATCTGTATGGTAGAACAGTTAGGATTGGCAATGATCTTGTCTTCCTGGGTAATAGCATCGCCATTTACTTCCGGTACTACCAGTTTTTTGGTAGGGTCCATTCTCCAGGCGCTGGAATTATCAATAACAGTAATACCTGCCGCCGCAAATTTAGGCGCCCACTCCAGGGAAGTGTTACCACCGGCAGAAAAGATCGCTACATTAGGCTGCATGGAAATAGCCGTATCTGCACTTACCACCTTCCAGGTTTTGCCCTTAAATGTTACTTCCTTACCTACAGACTTCTCAGAAGCCACTGGAATCAATTCAGTAACGGGAAAATTCCTTTCCGTTAACACCTGTAACATTTTTGAGCCTACCAGTCCGGTAGCTCCAACTACGGCAACTTTCATTTTGCTTACATTTTTAATTTGGAAACTCAAAATTAATATAACGCTCACTCTTTTCATAGCACTGAGCATTTTTTTATTGTTTACAAGGCGTTAACAGTATGCAATTGCATACTTCCTATATTCGGATATTTTAATCCTGTTAGCTATGCGCTTACCCATTGTTTGTTTTTGCCTGCTGCTGCAGGCCCTGGCCGGGTTTTCCCAAATGCCGGCGATATATGATGTGATTATTCATGAGGTGATGCCTAAGCCTACTCCTGTACTCGGCCTGCCTCCTAATGAATATATTGAATTAAAAAATATAAGTGCGGTTCCTGTACAGCTAAAGAACTGGCATTTAATGGTTAACAAGCGGGAGGTTACATTGCCTGCCTATTTATTGCAGCCAGATAGTTTGCTGTTGTTATGCGCTGCTGCAGTTGCAGATAGCTATCCTATTGCTAATGTATTAGGGGTAGATCATTTTCCGCCTTTGGCAGACGACAGTGCTATGATAGTACTGTATAGCCCGTTGCATCAGGTAATACACGCCCTGGCCTACAACCAGCATTGGTATGGTAGCCATAAAGGGGGTGTTAGTTTGGAAATGATTAATGCGTTGTTGCCCTGCAGTGGTAAAAGTAACTGGACCAGTAGTACCGCTTCTGCCGGCGGTACGCCCGGAAAGCCCAATGCCGCGTCGGCAGTTATTACCGATCCTACGCTGCCAGACTTGTTGTATGTTGCCATCATAGACAGCCTGCACCTGATGCTACAATTCAGCAAAACGTTAGACAGCGCCCTGGCGGCAGATCCGGGGCATTATCAGCTCTCTGGAGGTTTGCAGATAAGGCGAGTGGTGGTGCCTCCTCCCTTGTTTAACAATGTGCAATTGCAACTGTCTGCTGCAATAATGCCGCAGCAAGCTTATACACTCAATGCAACAGGAGTGGCGGATTGTTATGGTGCTGTGAGTGGCCTGTACAACGCTGCTACCTTTGGATGGCCTGCCAAGCCGGAGCCTGGGGACGTGCTGTTCAGTGAGATTTTGTTTTATCCTCCTCCGGGAGTGCCAGAATTCATAGAATTGTACAATAACAGCTTTAAAGTGATTGACTTGAAAAGCCTGCGTGTTTGCGCTGTAAAAACAAATGGTAGCTGGGGGCCGGTTAAGCAACTGGCTACCATAAGCCGCCTGCTGATGCCAGGGCAATGGCTAGCCCTTACCACTGATGCAGCGATGTTATGTAATTGTTATAATTGCCTGGCGCCGGAAAGCATACTGGAGGTGAGTGGCCTACCTTCCATGCCCATGGAGGAAGGTAGGTTATTGTTGATGCGGGACGATAGTATGCAATTGGATGAATTGCACTATACAGCCCAAATGCATTTTCCACTGTTCAGCGAATTACGGGGTATCTCACTGGAAAGGCTGCAGTATCAACTTCCTACCTCAGATGGGCATAACTGGCATTCTGCCGCTGCCACAGTAGGGTATGCCACTCCAGGATGGAAAAATTCCCAGCGCTGGCCTGCAGCAGGGGATTCCCTGAATATTGTACTTTCTCCGGCGGTATTTTCTCCCAATGGAGATGGGGTAGATGATAAGGTGCGCCTTTCCTGGCAACTGCCAGCTCCCGGCTATATGGCAAATGTTACTATTTTTGATATACAGGGTGGGGCAGTCCGCTACCTTGCCCGTAACATGTTGATAGGAAATACCGGTTTTTTATCCTGGGATGGAATTGGAGAAAATGCAGTAGTTTTAGCATCAGGTATTTATATATTTTTTGTTGAAATATTTAATGCTGCTGGAGAAGTGAAACATTGGAAACATTCAGTGGTCATGGCACGGAAGTTGGAATGACGGTCAACCCATTGGCAGCCTTTTTCCAGGCTAAAAATAGCCGTGGGCAATCTATTATAATTATTTATATTTGCGCTTCCTAAAAATTTGAACATGCAGTACAGAGAAATTGTTGCAGTAACCGGATTGGGCGGTTTGTTTCAGTTAGTAGCCAGTAAACAAGATGGCGCCATCGTAAGGTCACTGGAAGATAAAAGCACAAGGTTTGTATCTTCCCGCGTGCATAATTTTACTCCACTGGAAAGTATTGAAGTATTCACTACGGGCGAAAACGTAAACCTGGCAGAAGTATTCAAAGCCATGGATGAAAAAGCAGCGGCATTTCCCCCTGTAGCAGGTAAAGCAGATAACAATGCTATCAAAGCTTATTTCAAGAACGTATTCCCTGAATTCGATGAAGACAGAGTGTATGTGAGTGATATGAAGAAGATGGTAAAATGGTTTGGTATCCTCAAAGCAAACGATTTGTTGAAATTTGAGGAAATCCTGGCTGAGGATGAAGGTGAAGTGGAAGAAGTGGTGGAAGTAGTAGAAGAAGCCCCTGCTCCTGAGAAAAAGAAAAAAGCTGCACCGGCTGAAACAGAGGCCGCAGCAGAAGAAAAGCCTAAAAAGCCACGTGCTAAAAAGGCTGTAGAAAAAGAAGATGGCGAAGAAGGTGCAGAAGAAAAAGCACCTAAGAAAACTAGAGCTAAGAAAGAAGAAGCGCCGGCCGCAGAAGGTGAAGAACCTAAAAAAGCTGCTAAGCCACGTAAGAAGAAAACAGAAGAATAAGGGATACTCCGGTACTACCCTCGCAGGATAGTTAATACAGGCCTCTACCTGGCAATATTGCCAGGTAGAGGCCTGTTGGCGTTTAAGGGCCGTCCTAATTATTGTTACTTTTATTTTTATCCTGTATTATCTTAAAAATGCCTAAATTCCTAAATTGCCAGATATTTCATCAGAATAGAAAAAATTAAAATATAACAGACAGGATGAACAATTTAAGTGCAGATATAAAAAAACTTCCCCGTCATTTTCTTCCAGAAAAATTTAAAGTGACCAATTGGGAAACCCTGCAGCCTTACTTCGAAACGCTGCAACAAAGAGAGATTAATAATGTAACTGATCTGGAACAATGGTTGAGAGATATCAGTGAGTTGGAAGCTGTTATCAGTGAAGATGCCTGCTGGCGCCAGATCCGTATGACATGTGATATAACCAATAAGGAATTGGAAGAAGCATTCACTTATTTTTGTATGGAAATACAGCCTCAGCTGCAACCTTATGCTGATGCGCTGAACAAAAAATTGTTAGACAGCCCCTACCTGAAAGATTTAGACCAGGAGCTTTATAAAACATACCTCCGTAGCGTAAAAAAACAAGTGAAATTATTCCGCGAGGAAAATGTGCCTATCCAGGCAGAATTGAGCGTAATGGCCCAGCAATACGGAACTATAGCCGGTAAAATGACCATCGCGATAAAAGGCCAGGAATATACCCTGCAACAGGCCGCTAAGTTCCTGGAAAACAGCGACCGGGCTCTTCGCGAAGAAGTGTTTACGAAAACGGCTACCCGTCGGCTGGAAGATCGTGAAGCCCTAGATAACCTGTATACAGCCTTGGTACAAAAGCGTGACCAGGTAGCCAAAAATGCCGGCTTCAGTAATTATCGCGATTATAAATTTGATGAATTGGGCCGCTTCGATTATAATAAAGAAGACGTATTTCAATTCCATGAGGCTATCAAAGCGCATATTGTACCGCTGACCCAGCAAATACTCGAAAAACAAAAGGCCAAGCTGCAATTGGATACCCTGAAACCATGGGACACAGAAGCAGAACCAGCAGGCGTAAAACCATTGGAGCCTTTTCATACCGGGGAAGAACTGGTGAATAAGGCTATTGCTACGTTTGATGAACTGGGCCCCTTTTTTGGCGATTGCCTGCGGGTAATGAAACAAATGAACCGGTTAGACCTGGAAAGTCGTAAAGGTAAAGCACCCGGAGGCTATAACTGCCCATTGGCAGAAACCGGTGTACCTTTCATTTTTATGAATGCTGCCGGCCAAATGAAAGACCTCACCACGATGGTACATGAAGGTGGCCATGCTGTACATTCGTTCCTGAGTCATCATCTCCCACTTAGCGCATTTAAAGAATACCCTATGGAGATTGCCGAAGTGGCCAGTATGAGTATGGAATTGTTTACCATGGACCATTGGAATATTTTCTTTGACGATGCTGAACAGCTGCGCCGTGCACAGCTCCTGCAATTGGAACGTGCGATCACTATATTCCCTTGGATTGCGACCATCGATAAGTTCCAGCATTGGGTATATGAGTATCCGCAACATACTGTAGCAGAACGTACTGCCAAATGGCTGGAAATCCTGACAGAATTTTCTCCGGCAGTGGTAGATTGGGCAGGACAGGAAGATTACCGTGAAATCACCTGGCAGAAACAATTGCACTTGTTTGAAGTGCCTTTCTATTACATTGAGTATGGTATAGCGCAACTGGGGGCCATTGCCATGTGGAAACAATATAAAGAAAATAAACAGCAGGCCTTAAACAACTATGTACAAGCTTTGAGCCTGGGTAATACTAAAACATTACCAGAACTGTATAAAGCGGCAGGAATTAAATTTGATTTTTCTCCGGCTTATGTGAAGGAGCTCGCCGATTTTGTGAAGACAGAAATAGAGAAGCTATAAACAGCAAATCTGCCTGGTTATCCAATCTGGGATAACCAGGCAATTGTATAGTATATTATTTACAAGACTTACAGACCCCGCTTACTACTACTTCTACATTGTGCGCGGCATATCCTTTGGGTAATTGTATCTGTGGCACATCTGTATCATCCAAACAAATGGTATTACCACATTCTTCACACTTGAAGTGAATATGATGATCGTGATGATGATGTTCTGAACACTCCGATTTGCATAATGCATATCTCACAGAAGTATCTGTAGTAGGTATTTTATGTATGATGCCCTTGTCGAGGAATGTTTGTAAAGTACGGTATACGGTAACCCGGTCAAACGACTGGCCCGCCAGTTTCTCAAAATCGCTATGCTCCAATGCACCGTTACTCTTCATAAACAGTTCCAGAATTTTAGTCCTGGTTTCTGTTACGCTTAGCTTGCTATCACGCAAGATACTGCCGATTCTCTCTGTTATTTGTTGTTTGGTGCCCATGATGAAAAAACGTTTATTCTTCCATTAATCGGTCTATGTCGTTTATTAGTTTGTCTATATCCTGTTTTTTAGTGCCTTCATATAGTCCGCGGATTTGCCCTTCTTTATCTACCAGTGCAAACCATTGAGTATGTACAAAGTCATCTTCACCGGTATAAGTGCCATCGTCTACCAGGTAACCCTGGCGGGCAAGCCGGTAAAGTTGCCTTTTATCGCCGGTAAGGAACCACCAGTTTTTGGCATCTGCTCCATGTTTGGCCGCATATGCTTTTAAAACAGGTACACTGTCGTGCTCAGGGTCTACTGTATGGGAAAGGATCAGAAAATTAGGCTTGTCTTTATACCTGGCATATACTTTATCCATGTTGGCATTCATCTTCGGACAAATACCTGTGCAGGTGGTAAAAAAGTACTCTGCTACGTAGACCTTTCCGTTTACATCCGCTTTCGTTTTCGTATGGCCGTCCTGATCGGTGAAAGAAAAACCAGGCACCGTATGTCCGGGCGTTCCCAGAATAGGCAACCGCTCTTTCCCTACGAAAGAACCGGTTTCTCCTTTAATAACATAGCCGGCATATCCCAGGAAACCCGCGCTAAGCAACACAAAGAACACAATCAATAGTATATTTTTCTTCGACATAGGTAAGATCCTATTTTATTCAGTATACAAAGGTAGCATATAGTTAACAGATGCCGAATCGTGCAGTTATATAGACTATTTTTTAACACATTTACAACAGTTTACAGGTAGTGAAATTATTTATCTGTTTGTTATAGTAATTTTAATTTGCAACATTGTTGCAAAAATGTAATTTCGCCCGGATCAGTCTTTTTAAAATATGGGAGAGAAATTTATCAGGAAGATGAACCTGGATGCGCTGGGCATAGGTGCTTCCTTAGTATGCGCCCTGCATTGCGCAGCCTTACCGTTGTTATTAACCATTTTGCCATTATTGGGGTGGCACCTAACGGAAATGCCTTTGCTGGAATATGGTCTGTTGGTCTTCTCTTTTCTGGTTGGAACTATTTCTCTGGGCCGTGGTTATTTCCGGCTCCATCGGCGCGTAGGACCATTGTTACTTTTTATCCTTGGTTTTACGCTATTGCTCACCGGGCATTTTTTGCTTGCAGGTAAGGATTGGGAACTGTTTACTACTATTCTGATAGGCGCTATCAGTGTAACTGGGGCGCATATATGGAATATACGGAGTGGTAAGCCTGAAACCCCAACAGATCACTGCCTGATAAAACAAGACGCTGTTAGATTGCCCTAACAACTCGTTGATAGGAAAAATTACCTGGATTCCCCGGTGCAGGGAAAACTACTTTACTTACTCATGTGCTCCGCAACATGAGTAGGGTGAATATCGATGCGCAATTGGTAAGGAATGAAAACAGTTTGCATAAAACAGAAGAGCGGCTGGCGGAAATTTTAAAAATCCATTTCCATATATTTAGACAAGACTAAAAAATAATTTAGATGAGTATTTAAATGAAACATAATTTTACTGAAAATTAACAGCTCGGAGGTGTAAAATTTATTACTATCCCGGGAACCCTCGTGCTGTGTTTAAATCCTACATTTTTAAACGCATGAAACAATTATCTGTATTACTATTATTGAAAATCATATTTGTCTCGTCAGTTTTTGCGCAGCAAGGAGCTATAAAGGGTATTGTCGTGAATCAGGACGGCAAACCGGTACAATTTGCCAATATAGCTATTCCACAACTACAGGTGGGCGCTACGGCCGATCAACAAGGAGCTTTCGCAATGAATCATATTACCCCTGGTATGTATGAAATAAAGGTTTACATGTTGGGTTATCAGTCGCTAAAAATGAAAAAGACCATTGTGGCTGGGGAGGCTACTGTATTGAATATCATGTTGGAAGAAGATCTTTCTAAACTTAATGAGGTAGTGGTAACAGGCGTATCCCGGGCAACAGAGATGCGTAAAAATCCTATACCCATTGCCGTTATAGGCAAAAGGGAAATGAATATGAACGTGAATAACAACCTGATTGATGCCATTGTACAGGGAATACCCGGCGTGAGTGCCGTAACCACAGGTCCTAACATTTCCAAACCTTTTATCCGGGGATTGGGCTATAACAGGGTGCTTACCCTCTTCGATGGTGTAAGGCAGGAAGGGCAACAATGGGGAGATGAACATGGTATTGAAATAGATCAATATGGTATTTCCCGGGCGGAAGTAGTGAAAGGGCCAGCCAGCCTTACTTACGGTTCAGATGCGCTGGCTGGCGTAATCAATATGATCCCGGATATTCCTCAGTTGCCGTCCGGAAAATGGCAAGGTAGCTTTACCAGTGATTATCATGGCAATAACGGTATGATTGGTAATTCACTAGGATTGGCTTACCGGCAAAACAACTGGAAGTTTGTGTTGCGTGGCACTTCCAGGTTAGCGCATAATTACCGGAATAAAATTGATGGACTAGTATATGGTACCGCTTTCCGTGAGTATAACTTTTCTGGGTTGGCAAGAACAGATCAATCTTGGGGGCACTCGCAAATTGGCGTCACATGGTACGATAATATCCAGGAAATACCAGATGGTAGCCGCGATTCCCTTACCCGTAGATTTACCAGGCAGGTGCGAGAGGTAGACGATATCAAAGACCGGCCTATTGTATCTAACAAAGCGTTGCGTAGCTATTCTCTTAATCCTTTGCATCAGCATATACAGCACTACCGTGTGTATAATCACACTAAATGGAACCTGGGAAATGGAGACCTGAATGCGATGATCGGCTTACAACAAAGTATACGTCGGGAATATAACCACCCGGAAGTGCCATCCCAGCCTGGTTTATATGTGGTGCTCAATACGCTGAACTACGATATGCGCTACAATTTCCCTGTTATAAATGGCTGGGAAACCACAGCTGGTATAAATGGTATGTATCAATCTAACAAAAGTAAAAATGCTACAGATTTTCCCATCCCTGATTACTATTTGTTTGATATAGGCGGATTTCTGTTTGCAAAGAGAACTTTCGGAAAAGTAGACGTATCTGGCGGTATCCGTTATGATAGCCGTTTTATCCGCTGGAATGATTTCTATGTAGCTCCCAATCCCCATAATGGTTTTGAACAGCATATAAAAGGAGCCGATACAGCCGGTGCGGAGCTGCAATTCCCGGCGTTCAGTCATCACTACACGGGTATTTCTGGTAGTTTGGGTGCTACCTGGAATATTAGTGAGCGGGTATTGGTAAAGGCTAATATAGCCCGTGGTTACCGCGCCCCCAATATCACCGAAATGGGTTCCAATGGGTTAGATCCCGGCGCCCACATCGTATACCTGGGCAACCGCAGTTTTAAACCGGAATTCTCTTTGCAGGAAGACATTGGTCTGCAGGCCTGGCTGCCGGATGCCGACATTAGCCTGGAACTGTTTAACAACAATATCGAAAACTATATTTACCAGGCAAAACTGTTTGATGATGCTGGTAACCCAGTGATAATTGTTCCTGGCAATACAACTTACCGGTACCAACAATCGGCTGCCAGACTATATGGTGGCGAAGTAAGTGTAAACTTGCATCCCCGTAATATTGCTTGGTTAACGATGAATAGTAGCCTGGCCTATACGCAAGGTCGTAATCGCAATCAGGAACTGATAGCAAAGTATGGGGATGAGGCCCGTTATTTACCATTTATCCCGCCGGCGCATATACGTAGTGGGCTAAAGGCAACGGCACAGCGTAATTTTGGCGTGTTCTCTAAAGTATATGTTCGCCTGGAAGCTGATGTTGCTGGTGCCCAAGCCCATTTCTATGGTGTGGATGATACAGAAACTTTTACCGCAGGATATACGCTTTTCAACGTTGGAGCTGGTTCCGTGATCACTAATAAAAAAGGTAGAACGGTATGTGAAGTTTTCCTGCAACTGGATAATATAGCCAATGTGGCCTGGCAGGCGAATATGAACCGGTTGAAATACTTTGAATACTATGCAGCGTCTCCCAATGGCCGCCTAGGTATTTATAATATGGGAAGGAACTTTAGTGCCAAGATGGTAGTGCCCTTTTAGGGTTTACCACAGCTTCAGGCCCATTTTAATGCCGATCTGCAAGCTGGGCAAAACGCTTACCATTTTCCCTTTGTTGAGGGTTACGTCACTATTATCGAAATGGAAGGTATTGTATTGGTAGATCTTACTGCGGATGCCAAGGCCCATATAAGGATCGAGGATGAATTTATCCTTTTTGAACTGTCTGCCTATTAAAAGTTGCAAGCCTATTACGCTTTTGTCGCCCGAATCGGTATAGGTAGCATTATTAAAGGTATTTTTTTCGTTGGGGTAAAATACTTTCTTAAAAAAAACAATGGGCTCAAAGTAGGTGCCTGCTGCTCTGCTGGCAGGCACCGGCTCCCTGGAAAAAAGGTACCAGCGCATGCCGGCGCGAAATCCCAGGCCCCTGCCGTCTACAAATTGTGCTGTGCTGATGTCGGGTTTCTTTTGTCTGATATCTATTTTTTTAGCGAGGATATAATCCGGATAATCTGTATAAATGCCGCTAACACCTACTTCAAGGCTCATTTTATCGGATATTTCCTGTTCCAGATAAATATCCAGTTCATTGATCAATGTAACAGGGTTTACCTTGAGATAGGCGTTTCTGCCAATTTTCGTGGCTTCCTGTGCAAAGGATAAGACAGTGATGGAGCAAAGGAGCGATAATAATAGCAATGTCTTTTTCATACGGTTGTAAGGGTTAGACTGGCTTTTAAGCGCTTATTCCAGGCAACAACAGTAGCTATAAACCGGACAATAATCGTTCCACAATTACAGGAAACCATTGGTGTTCCAATGCCTGTACTTTTTGGGCTACTGTTTCCGGGGTATCGTCTGGAGTAATGATACACCGTTCCTGGAGGATCATTTCGCCGTCATCATATTTTTCATTTACATAATGGATGGTAATACCACTTTCCTTTTCCCCGGCGGCTACTACTGCTTCATGTATAAAATGCCCGTACATGCCTTTTCCGCCATATTTAGGCAACAGTGCCGGGTGAATGTTAATAATACGGTTAGGGAATGCCTGCACAAGATTGGCCGGTATTTTCCATAAAAAGCCAGCCAATACCACGAGGTCTGTCTGTTGCTCTTTTAATAATTGTACATATTTATCTGAGTGAAAAAATCCTTCCCGCTCTATGAGAATACTGGGGATTCCTTCGTGTGCTGCAATAGCTAATACCCCTGCACCGGGTTTGTTGCAAACAATGAGTGCTACCCGGGCTTTATCCGATCCTCTGAAATGATCTATAATTTTCTGCGCGTTGCTACCTGCTCCTGATGCGAATATGGCGATATTTTTCAAAATCTCTGTCTGTGTTTAAGGATGCAAAAATAGACAATTTAGCAGATGCAGAGAAATGGGCGCCCGGGAGTATCTTTTAGCGGTGAGCTATTGTCCTATATATTCCCCACATCCCTGGTAGTTTTTATCTTTTACCTGTACTTGTACCGTATTAGGACGCATCAGGCCACTTATATCATCGGAGCACATAATGTTCCGGATGCTGATAGTAATATCTGGAGTGGTGTATACCTTAAGGGTATCGGTATTAGGTTGGGGTGCAGGCAGGGCTACCTGCAGGCTATCGCCGTTAGTAGCATGGAAGTAGATCATTTTATGGTCTAGGTCTAGTCGCCAACCAGGCTGGTTGCCATTGGCGGTAAACCGGATGCCGGCTTTGGCTTTTTCTGCCAGCATTGGCCGGCGGTCGCCTACTGCTATGGCTTTTAGTTCAAAGTTGCTGGCCAGTACGCCTTCTATACGTTTGCCATTGGGGTCTAAGAGGAGGAGTTTACCTTCGGAGGCCAGGAAGGAGCTGCTGTCTGTTTTCTTTTTCAACATTACGGTAGAATCGCTGGTTTGTTGCCAGGTGCCGGATGCCACGGTGGCGATATCCTGTCCCCTACCCTGGTAAGCCACCAGCTCGCTGAATGTGTGGTCGTCGTAGAGGCTTACCTGATAATCCATTCCTGGGCAATCGGCGCAAGGCAAGGTGCCCTGGTAGGTGCCAGTAAGCTGGGTGGCAGAATGGCCGGTATTATTTGAGTTGTCGTTTGCCAGACTATTGGAGCGATGATTGCAAGCTGCCATGGCGATCATTAGAAGAGGGAGGAGGGTACTTTTTTTCATGGGAATTAAGTTTTTAATAAGCAGATTGAACATTCTGGTCCGCTGGCAGGTTATTTATTGGTAAAAATAACAACTCTCCCAGAAATTAATTACGCTGACTGTATTATATTATGTAATGTGCGCCAGGATATAGGGGACTACTATCCGTTTTTTATCAACATATATTTTAATTATATCCCCCGAAACCTTCCTCCACCTTATGATGTAGACAAGTATCCACAGTGGAATTAAACTTTCAGTCAAAATAATAAGTTTTGAAAGATTCTGTAAGCGATTCGTATAGATGAGCCAGTATCAAGAGTTACAGATCATTTTTTGTTTAAAAACAGGATAAAAAAAGCCATTTTATAAGACAATAAATTTTTTTAATTGTTGGTAAATTGTCAACATTCTGTCTTATTTTTGCTGGCACTTTTAAGAAACTTTAGGTCAAATCTAAACTATATAGGCTGTGTATCGTCGTGTTTCCATTCTTTTGCGCAAGCATTTTGTGAGTGTGCTTATTCTATGCGCTAGTATAGTAATTCCGTTTTCTTCCGTTAAGGCTGCTGCGGATCCAGCGAAGGGTAAAGCATTATTTCAGACCAATTGCGCTTCATGTCATAATGTCCATAAGAGGCTGACAGGTCCTGCATTGGCAGGAGTAGAAGATCGCTGGCCCGATAAGAAATTATTGCACCAGTGGATTCATAACTCCCCTGCAGTGTTGGCGTCTGGCGACAAATATGCCAATGATCTCTTCAATGAGTACAACAAAACCCAGATGACTACTTTCCCTCAGTTAAGTGATGGGGATATTGAAGACATCCTGGCTTATGTGAGTGTTGAAGCAAAAAATACCGGAGCTTCTACTGCCTCAACGAATCCTGCTGCTCCAGCAGCGGAAGGCGAAAAAGGCAGCGACAACAGTTTACTGTTCGGTATCATTACCCTGGTTCTTGCGGTAGTAGCACTGATCCTCATGCAGATCAACAGCAACCTGAATAAGCTGGCTGGCGATAAAGAGGGCGTTCCTACTCCTGATCCGGTTCCTTTCTACAAAAACAAAGCTTACCTGGCCCTGGTTATCCTGGTGCTCTTCATGGTAGGTGGTTATTTTACTATTAATGGTGCTGTTGGCTTGGGTCGTCAAAAAGACTATATGCCAGTGCAACCGATCTTCTACAGCCACAAAGTGCACGCTGGCATCAACCAGATCAACTGTTTGTATTGCCACGCTGGTGCTGAGAAGAGCAAGTATGCTATGATTCCTTCCGAAAATATCTGTATGAACTGTCACAAGGCCATTAACTCTTACTCTGGCCCTGAACTGGTAACTGCAGAAGGAAAAAGAATCGATGGTACTGCTGAAATCGCGAAATTATACGATTACGTGGGTTGGGATGCTAAGGCAGGTAAATACACCAAGCCTGGCAAACCTATCGAATGGACCAAGATCCACAACCTGCCAGACCATGTTTACTTTAACCACTCTCAACACGTAGTGGCTGGTCAACAACAGTGTCAAACTTGCCACGGTGCAATCACCGAAATGGATGAGGTACATCAGTTTGCTGACCTGTCTATGGGTTGGTGCATTAACTGTCACCGTACTACGAAAGTGCAGTTTGCCGATAACAACTATTACAGCATCTTCGAAAAGCTTCATCAGGATATTAAAGATAAGAAGATCGATAGCGTAACGGTTGAAATGGTAGGTGGTACAGAATGTCAAAAATGTCACTACTAGGATGGATTTAGAGAGATTTTCTCTTGATCAGAAGATACAAATTTTATAAACGTAACTCGTTAATATAACATGGAGCAAAAAAAGTATTGGAAAGGCTTGGAGGAGTTGCACAATACCGATGCGCATCAGGAAATTGTGAAGAACGAATTCAGTGAAGAATTGCCCTTCGAAAGTGAAGGCCTGTTGAATGCTACTACCCCCCGCAGGGATTTTCTGAAATATCTGGGGTTCACCACCGCAGCTGCCGCTATTGCTGCCAGCTGTGAAACACCAGTGAAGAAAGCTATTCCGTATGTAAACAAACCGGAAGAAATCACCCCGGGCGTGTCTAACTACTATGCTTCTTCTTACGCTATTGATGGCGAATATGTGCCTGTAGTGGTGAAAACCCGCGAAGGCCGCCCCATCAAAATGGAAGGAAATACGTTATCATCTATTACACAGGGTGCTACTTCGGCCAAAGTACAAGGCGCTGTATTGAGCCTGTATGATACTGCCCGTCTCCGTTTCCCTACTATTGGCGGTAACGAAACCACCTGGGCGGAACTAGACAAACAGGTAACTACAGCATTGGCCGGTTTGGGCGGTGCTCCTGTGGTGTTAGTAAGCCCTACTTTACTCAGCCCTTCTACTAAAAAAGTAATCGGCGAGTTTCTGGCTAAATATCCTAACTCACGCCATGTAGTATACGATGCTGTTTCTTACGCTGGTATGCTGCAGGCTAATGAAGCTTCTTACGGTAAAAGAGTGATCCCTGCTTATCACTTCGAAAACGCTAAAGCGATCGTGAGCCTGGGCGCCGACTTTATCGGTACCTGGTTAAACCCGGTTGAATACTCCCGCCAGTATGCACAAACCCGTAAGATCAATGCTCAGAAACCGGAGATGTCAAAATCCTTCGCTTTCGAAAGCACAATGAGCCTTACCGGTGCAAACGCGGATGAAAGATATACACACAAACCTTCAGAAACCGGCGCTGTAGCGCTGGCCCTCCTGGCGGCTGTAGGCGGTAGCGTATCTGCTCCTGCCATCGCAGACAAACGCCTCGCTGACGGTATCCAGAAAGCGGCAAAAGAACTGAAAGCTAACACCGGTAAAGCACTGGTAGTAAGCGGTTCTAATGATGTAAACGTACAGATCATTGTAAACGCCATCAACAATATCATTGGCGCTAACGGTACTACCATCGACTTCGCTTCTCCTTCTAACTACCGTCAGGGTATCGATAGCGATATGACCAAACTGGTAAGCGATATGAACGCAGGCAGCATCGGTGCTGTACTGGTTTATGGCGCTAACCCTGCCTACGACTACTTTGCATCTCAGCAATTCGTAGAAGGTCTGAAAAAAGTGAAACTCGCGGTTTCCTTCAACGACAGAAATGACGAAACTACCGAACTGTGTAAATATGTAGCGCCTGACCATCACTTCCTGGAAACATGGAACGATGCAGAAGGTAGAACAGGTTACTTCAGCTTTGGCCAGCCTACCATCCTGCCGCTGTTTAAAACACGTGCAGTTCAGGATACTTTGCTCACCTGGACCGGTAATACTACCGCTTGGGCAGACTACCTGAAAAATGAGTGGGTTAGCAAATTAGGCGGACAGGAAGCATGGGATAAAGCACTGCAAGATGGTGTTGTAGAACCTGCTACTGCTCCTGCATTAGGTGGTGCAACCTTCTCCGGCGACGTAGCCGGCGCTGCTGCTAAAATCAATAGCGCTAAGAAAGGTGGTAAATACGAAGTAGTACTTTACGAAAAAGTGGCTATCGGTAGCGGCAGATTATCCAACAACCCTTGGTTACAGGAAATGCCCGACCCAATTACCCGCGCTACCTGGGATAACTACGCTTGCGTATCCAATACACTGGCTAAATCTTTCTCTACTCAATTAGGTGACGATTATGAAATCAACGTTGAGAAGAAAGTACTGAAAATAAAAACCAATGGTAAGGAAATCACTTTACCACTCCTGATCGTTCCGGGTATACACCCAGAAGTGATTGCTATCGCTGTAGGTTACGGCCGCAGCGAAAAAGTGGGTAAAGCAGCCGGCGGTATCGGCCAGAATGCTTATCCACTGGTAAGCTACAATGGTCAAACTTTTGATTACTTCTCTGTAGATGCAACTGTGGAAGCTACCGGTACTAACTATCCAGTGGCTTTAACACAAACACATAATAGCTACGAAGGTCGTCCGATCGTTAAAGAAACTACCCTGGAAGAGTTCATCAAGAACCCTAAGGAAGTAAACGAAGACAGACTGGAACTGAAGAAATTTGGTCCAGACTATCGTAAAGACGCTACCCTGTATCCTAACTACAGCTACCCTGGTATTAAATGGGGCATGTCCATCGATCTGAACACTTGCTTCGGTTGTGGTGCTTGTACCATTGCCTGCCAGGCAGAAAACAACGTTTCTGTTGTAGGTAAAGAGGAAGTAGCGAAAGCACACGAAATGCACTGGATTCGTATCGACCGTTACTTTAGCGGAGATGAAAACAATCCGGAAGTAGTGTTCCAACCAATGCTGTGCCAGCACTGCGATAACGCTCCTTGCGAAAACGTTTGTCCGGTAGGTGCTACCAACCATAGCTCTGAAGGTATTAACCAGATGGCTTACAACCGTTGCATCGGTACCCGTTACTGCGCTAACAACTGTCCTTATAAAGTACGTCGCCTCAACTGGAGAGACTGGAATGGTGCTGATAGCTTCGAAAACAACCTCTATGATGTAGCCGACATGAACGATAGCCTCACCCGTATGGTGCTGAACCCAGATGTAGTGGTTCGTAGCCGTGGTGTGATGGAAAAATGTTCTTTCTGCGTACAACGTTTGCAGGAAGCTAAACTGGATGCGAAGAAAGCTGGCCACCCAATGAAGGACGGTGCTGCTAAAACCGCTTGCCAGCAAGCTTGTGGCGCTGACGCTATCGTATTTGGTAACATTAACGATAAGAACAGCGAAATTTATAAGGTTCGTAACGAGCAACAAGCAGACAGGTTATACTATGTGTTGGAAGAAACACACGTACTGCCTTCTATCAACTATCTCGCTAAGATCAGAAACAAAGATGCCGCTCCAGGTGCAGAAAAAGAAGCTGCCCATCACGAGGAAGCGCATCATGCGTAATGATCTTAACAGGTAATCGTTAAGAACAAAAAGACAGAAAGAAGTTACAGAATCTGAGATCATAACAAAAGACAAGAGCTAGTAGCTAGAAGCTAGCAGCTAAAAGCTTATAGAATATGCATTTAAAATACGAATCCACACTGAGAGAACCTTTAGTAGACGGGGTTAAGGATTATCACCAGATAACGGAAGATATCATTAGTCCCATTGAAGGGAAGCCTGGTAAACTGTGGTATGTAGGCTTTTTTATATCCCTGGCACTGTTGGGCTTTGGCGCTTTTTCAGTGTTTTGGCAGATCTATTTCGGTGTCGGAGTATGGAATCTGAATAAGACCATTGGTTGGGGTTGGGATATTACCAACTTCGTATGGTGGGTAGGTATCGGTCACGCCGGTACGCTGATCTCCGCCATCCTCCTCTTGTTCCGCCAGGGTTGGCGTACAGGGGTGAACCGAGCGGCAGAAGCGATGACCATCTTCGCGGTAATGTGCGCCGGCCAGTTCCCGATCATCCACATGGGTCGTGTATGGATGGCTTTCTTTATCTTGCCTTATCCTAACACCCGCGGTCCGGTATGGGTTAACTTTAACTCTCCGCTCCTCTGGGACGTATTTGCGATCTCTACGTACTTCACTGTATCACTGTTGTTCTGGTACTCTGGTCTGATCCCAGATTTTGCTACCATCCGCGACAGGGCTAAAACTAAATTACGTAAGTTATTATATGGTGTGGCTTCCTTCGGTTGGACCGGTTCTACAAAGCACTGGCAACGTCATGAAGCGCTCTCCCTGGTACTGGCAGGTTTATCTACCCCGTTGGTACTCTCTGTACACACCATCGTATCTTTCGACTTTGCTACTTCTGTAATTCCAGGTTGGCATACTACCATCTTCCCTCCCTACTTCGTAGCGGGTGCGATCTTCTCCGGATTTGCGATGGTACAAACACTGCTGATCATTACACGTAAAGTATTACACCTGGAAGAATACATTACCCTGGGCCACATGGAAGCCATGAACAAGGTAATTGTATTAACCGGTTCTGTAGTAGGTTGCGCATATCTTACCGAGTTATTTATGGCATGGTACGGCGCTAACCCATACGAATTCGCTACTTTCTTCAAATACCGTGCTGCTGGTCCGCTGGGTTGGTCTTACTGGATCATGATGACCTGTAACGTAATCACTCCGCAGGTGTTTTGGTTCCGCAAAATGAGAAGAAACGTGATGGTGACTTTCGTAATGTCTATCATTGTAAACATCGGTATGTGGTTCGAACGTTTCGTAATCATCTGTACTTCACTGTACCGCGATTACCTGCCTTCCAGCTGGTCATACTACCGTCCGGCTTGGCCTGAAGTAGGTTTCTACATGGGTACATTCGGTTTGTTCTTTACCTGCTTCTTCCTGTTCGCTAAATATTTCCCGGTAATCGCGGTAGCTGAGATCAAGTCTATCCTGAAAACCTCTGGTGAAAGCTTCAAGGAGCAAATGGAAGTTTACGAAGAGCAAAGTGCAGAAACATTTGCACATGAAGTTGCACACGCACACTAAAAGACGAATTAAGAACTAATTACCTGGAATTTGAATTTTTAAATATATGGCTGTTAAAAAATTTGTTGTAGGCTTGTTTGACGATGAGGCAGTATTGTTTCCGGCAGTAAAGAAAGTACGCACTGCAGGGTACAAATTGCACGATGTATACACTCCTTTTCCTGTTCACGGCCTCGATCATGCAATGGGTTTAAGAGAAACCAGTCTGCACACAGCCGGTTTCATATATGGTATCACTGGTACTACTACAGCTTTATCCTTCATGAGTTGGGTATTTAACGTAGACTGGCCGCTGAACATAGGTGGTAAACCACATTTCCCGTTACCTGCTTTCATTCCTATCACTTTTGAGCTGACCGTATTATTTGCGGCAGTGGGCATGGTAATGACCTTTTGCTGGCTCTGCCAGATCATGCCTGGGGTAAAGAAGCATATTTTCCATCCAAGACAAACAGACGATAAGTTTGTAATGGTAATTGAGGTAACAGAAAAGGCTAACGCAGAAGAAGTGAAAAGCTTCCTCGCTGCTGCAGGTGCACAGGATATCAATGAGCAAAAGGCTGAAGCAGGATGGTGGTTCGGAAGGTTTGATAAGGACGATGAGCCTTATCTCCGTAAGATTCAGACCGCAAACGCTTAATTATAATAACAGCTAAAATATACAGTTGCGACATTAGGATTTGAGCAAGCAAGAACTAATGAAAGCTAGATAAATAATTTCTGATGAAAAGGACTTCCAACATATTGATTGTAGCCGCATTGGCAACTGGAGCTTTCCTGGCAGCCTGTAATAGAGGGGAGCATAACAGAAAGCCCGGCAGGATTTATATGCCAGACATGTATGAATCCCGTGCGTACGAATTTTATAGTGCTCGTTTGTCAGGCCTGAAGCCAGTGGAAGGAACAGTAAAAAGAGGTGAACTTTTGCCATACCATCTGAAAGAATCAGATACGGCGCTGGCTAATCTGGTGAAGAATCCATTAACTATTACGCCTGCTGATATCAAAGAAGGCGGACGTTTATTTAATATCTACTGCGGTATCTGCCATGGTACTGCCTTAGATGGTAATGGCCCTTTGTATAGGGATGGTAATGGTCCGTTCTCTGCAAAGCCTGCCGACCTGGTAGCCGGTGCAAAAGCTGGTTATTCAGAAGGCCGCTTGTTCCATGTAATGACTTATGGTTATAACCTGATGGGTAGCTACGCTAGCCAACTCAACAGAGAACAACGTTGGATAATTGCGGCTTATATCAAGAGTAAACAGCCAGGTGCAGCTGCAGTAGCTGCCGCTCCTGCGAATGATAGCACTGCAGTTAAATAAATGAGTAAACTGAATTTCAATCAAGTATTTTAATATACAGTAATGAAAGACCAATTTGTAGTACCGGCAAGATTAAAAAAGACCAGCTTCGTGTTAATGGGCGTGGGCTTGCTGACGTTATTGATCGGATTAATTGCGTTCCATGGTGAGACACGGTTTTGGGCCGGTCTGTTGCAAAACAGCAGCTTCTTTTTGCTGATTACATTGGCGAGCACCTTCTTTATCGCTGCTACTACCCTGGCACATGGTGGCTGGCAGATCGCTTTCCGCCGTGTACCTGAAGCTATTTCAATGGCAGTGCCTTATCTGGCCGCCATCCTGTTTGTAATAGTAATGATCTTGGTATTTGGTGGCCGTGAGGATATTTACCATTGGGTAAATGCACACCACGTAGCAGAGGATAAAATATTGTCCTGGAAATCTGCTTTCCTCAACAAAGGATTTTTTACTATCGCTACTATCTTAACACTGGGCCTCTGGATATTTTTTACCCTGAAGCTCCGTAGAATGTCTATCGAAGAAGACGGTTGGGACCTGCGTCCTGAAACCGGCCGTAAAATACTCTGGAGAAATACCGTGGTAGCTGGTGGCTTCCTCGTAGTATTTACCCTCAGCGTAGGTTCTACTACCCCATGGATCTGGTTGATGAGCATCGACGCTCATTGGTTCTCTACCATGTACTCCTGGTATACCTTCGCCAGCACCTGGGTTTCTGGTCTGTCCCTGATCGCGCTGTTCGTAGTATACATGAAAAAACAAGGTTATCTGACTTATGTAACAGAAGAACACCTGCACGACTTGGGTAAATTCATGTTTGCATTCAGTATCTTCTGGACTTACCTCTGGTTCTCCCAGTATATGCTGATCTGGTACGCCAACATGCCGGAAGAAACAGAATACTTCCAGCCACGTGTTTGGGGCCAGTGGAGACCAATTTTCTTCCTGAACCTCCTGATCAACTTTATTACGCCGCTGTTGTTCCTGATGAAAAGGGACACTAAACGTAACTATACTGCTGTAGTATTCATCGCTATCGTGATCATCTTCGGTCACTGGCTGGATTTCTGGCAGATGGTATATCCAGGAACAGTTAAAGACCTGGTATTCCCTTGGTATGAATTCGGACTCGGACTCGGTTTTGTTGGACTGATCATCTTCCTGGTTGCCAATGCGCTCACTAAAGCGCCGCTGGTTCCAAAGAACCATCCTTACCTGAAAGAAAGTATCATTCACCACACCTGATCAGGTGATCATGGAGATTAGGCAAAAGAAAAGCATTAGATAACTTAATTATTTCATATAGCAATGTCAGGATTTTTAGCAGTCTTAGTTGTTGTTCTCATATTCATAGTCATCTTCCAGATTGCGAAGGCGAGCGAATATGTGTCCATATTGAAGGGAGAAAAGAAAGCGCGCGAGCAAAATAACCGTATTAATGGTTTCCTGCTGATTGCATTCCTGGTGCTGGGGCTTGTAGGAGTGTACTGGTGTAACGATTTGCTGAAAGGCAAAATCCTGGGTGAATCCGCTTCAGAGCAAGGAAGAGGCGTAGATACGCTCATTTATGTAACATTGGGCATCACTGGTGTGGTGTTTGTCATCACTCAGGTACTTTTATTCTGGTTTGCATTCAAATACCAGGAAAAAGAAGGTAGAACAGCATTTTATTTCCCGCATAATAATAAGCTGGAAGTGATCTGGACCGTTATCCCTGCCATCGCCTTAACTGTGCTGGTAGCCTTCGGTCTGAAACACTGGTTCCAACTCACTTCAGATGCTCCTGCTGATGCAGCTGTGGTAGAAATAACCGGTAAACAGTTCAACTGGATATTCCGCTATCCTGGTAAGGATGGTCAACTGGGCCGTCGCGATTTCAACAAGATCGATCCTGCTGCAGGTAATGAACTGGGTTTGGACTGGAACGACCCACTGAACAAAGACGACTTTATGCCTACTGAACTGCATTTGGTAGTAGGTAAGCCAGTTAAATTAATTATCGGTTCCCGCGATGTTATCCATGATGTGGGTTTACCCCACTTCCGTATGAAAATGGATGCGGTTCCAGGTATCCCTACCACCCTGTGGTTTACTCCTAAGTATACCACTGCGGAAATGAAAACAAAAACCGGTAACCCGGATTTCACATATGAGATTTCATGTGATCAGATGTGTGGTAGCGGTCACTACTCCATGAGAGGCGTGATAGTTGTGGAAACTCAGGAAGAATATGATGCCTGGGCGGCCAGCCAAAAATCAACGTATAGCCTGACACATACCGATGCTGTAGCGCCTGCTCCAGCTGAAGGTGGTGCCAAAGCAGATAGCACACAAAAAACAGTGGCGGCTAATTAAGCTAAACTGTAATTTTGTGTAGAAGAATTATTGACGGAGTACAATTAAAAACAATAAAGACAAACTGACAAACGACGATACTTCCCGGGCGTTAGTTTATAATAAACCGAACCGATTATGAGTAACGAAGCAACATTGCACAGTCAACAGGAGGTAATGCACGGAGCGCATGATCATCATGATCATGAGCACCATCATGAAGATAGTTTCATCTCGAAATATATCTTCAGCATGGATCACAAAATGATCGCCAAACAATTCCTGGTTACAGGTATTATTTGGGCTATCATTGGTGCCTTCTTCTCTGTTCTGTTCCGTTTGCAACTTGGTTTCCCGGATGCTACCTTTCCTTGGTTGGAAAGTATCCTGGGACATTGGGCTAAAGGTGGCCGTATTACACCAGAAGCTTACTATGCACTGGTAACCATGCACGGTACAATCCTCGTATTCTTTGTATTAACAGCCGGCCTGAGCGGTACTTTCTCTAACCTGCTTATTCCTTTGCAGGTAGGTGCCCGTGATATGGCCTCTCCTTTCATGAACTGTTTGAGCTATTGGTTCTTCTTCCTAGCCAGCATGGTAATGGTAGCTTCTCTGTTTGTACAAACTGGCCCTGCATCTGGTGGTTGGACTATGTACCCTCCATTGAGTGCACTGGGCGACGCTTCTATCGGTTCTAAAGTAGGGGTGGATTTATGGTTAACCAGTATGGCCCTGTTCGTTGTTTCTCAGCTGCTGGGTGGTTTGAACTATATCTCTACCATTTTGAACATGCGTACCAAAGGTATGGCAATGACCAAAATGCCTTTAACCATCTGGTCGTTCTTCTTTACTGCTATATTGGGTGTATTGTCTTTCCCTGTATTGTTGTCAGGTTTCATCCTGCTGCTGATGGATCGCCACGCTGGTACCAGCTTCTACCTGTCCGATATCTTTATCGCTGGTAAAGCCCTGGCTAATGAAGGTGGTAGCGCTATCCTCTATCAACATTTATTCTGGTTCTTAGGTCACCCTGAGGTATATATCATCATCCTCCCAGCCATGGGTATGGTATCTGAAGTGTTGGCGGTTAACTCCCGCAAACCGATCTTCGGTTATCTCGCGATGGTGGGTTCCATGTTTGCGATTGTGATCCTGGCTTTCTTGGTTTGGGCGCACCATATGTTCGTAACTGGTCTGAATCCTTTCCTGGGTGCATTCTTCGTACTCTTAACCTTATTGATCGCGGTACCGTCTGCTATCAAGGTGTTTAACTGGATTACAACTATCTGGAAGGGTAATATTCACTTTACACCTGCTTCCCTGTTCGCTATCGGTTTTGTGAGCACTTTCATCTCCGGTGGTTTAACAGGTATCTGGTTGGGTAACTCTTCTATTGATATTCACTTGCATGATACCATGTTTGTAATCGCTCACTTCCATATTGTAATGGGTGTGTCTGCTTTCTTTGGTATGTTCGCCGGTATTTATCACTGGTTCCCTAAAATGTTTGGCCGTTTCATGAATAACACTATCGGTTATATCCACTTCTGGGTAACTATGGTAGGTGCTTACTTCATCTTCTGGCCAATGCACTATGAAGGGTTGGCTGGTATGCCAAGAAGATACTATGATGTATCTAACTGGGCTTCCTTCAAACAATTTGGTGGTTTGAATGAGTTTATTACTATCGTAGTAATCCTCGTATTTGCAGTACAATTGCTGTTCGTATTCAACTTCTTCTACAGCATGTTCAAGGGTAGAAAGATGACTTCTCTGAACCCATGGCATGCCACTTCCCTGGAATGGACTACACCTATCCACCCCGGACACGGTAACTGGCCTGGTGAAATTCCTGAAGTACACCGTTGGGCTTACGACTACAGTAAAGATGGAAGAGATTTCATCCCGCAAACAGAACCTATTGGTCCTGACGAGGCAGCTCATTAATATATTTTACAGTATTCCGGCAGGAAGATTCTTTTTCAAGGGTAAAAATCTTCCTTCCGGGATTTTGTTCACTGTGATGTTTGTAAATTTGTTCCGGATTTTAAAACCGGAATGTGGCTAAGAAAAAAATGTTGCAAGAAAACTCCATAAAATTGTCGTCATCATATGCAGTAGCTAGCAAGGTGAAGGATTATTCTCAACTGATGAAGTTTAACCTCACCTTTATGGTGGTGTTTTCATCTGTGGTGGGTTACCTGTTGGTGCCGGAAGTGGAGTTTCATTTGGTAAAAGTTCTTTTATTATTTGCCGGTGGGTTGCTGATCTCCGGATCTGCCAATACCATCAACCAGATATGGGAGAAGAATACAGACAAACTGATGGCCCGTACTGCCGTACGTCCACTGCCCGCAGGGCGGATGAATGATGGCGAGGCGGTGATGCTGGCAGTGGTAACCGGAATTGCAGGTTTCCTGATCATGGGGCTCTGCTTTAATTGGTTAAGTGCTGTACTGAGCCTGATATCCCTGGTGTTATACGGTTTTGTATACACACCCTGGAAGAAATGGAATTCACTGTCTGTATTAGTAGGTGCTATTCCTGGTGCTATGCCTCCATTAATCGGTTGGGCGGCAGGCGCCGATCATCTCAGCGAAGGCGGCTGGTCTTTATTCGCTATCCAGTTCCTGTGGCAGTTTCCGCATTTTTGGGCTATTGCCTGGATTGCCTACAAAGACTATCTGAGGGCTGGTTTTAAAATGTTACCCGGCAGCGGTGAGCCTAACAAGTACACAGCCCTTCAGGCTGCTATGTACACCTTGTTGCTTATCCCCGCAGGCGTAGCGCCCTATCTGTTGAAAATAACCGGTAGCATTTCTGCAATAGTAGCTATTCTGGCAGGTATATTTTTCCTGTACAGAGCTATTAACCTATACAGAAAGAACGATGTACCCGCAGCCAGAAAGCTGATGTTCGGATCTTATATTTATCTGACCATTGTTCAGCTGGCACAATTGCTGGACAAGGCTTAAAATAGAAATTGGAGGAGTGATGGATACTATGACATTAGAACAGCGTAAGAAAATACATCCGCATAAATATTCCCTATGGATTGCTATGGGGAGTATCACTATGATGTTTATCGGATTTACCAGCGCTTACATTGTTAAGAGATCACAGGCAAACTGGCTGGCTTTTGAATTGCCGCATATTTTCTGGTTATCCACAGCTGTTATTTTAACCAGTAGCTTTACTATTCATCTGGCTTTAAAGCAATTTAAAGAGAGGAATATGCAACGCTACAAACAGCTGATCACCCTCACCGCTATCTTGGGCGTAGTGTTTGCTGCTTGCCAATGGATCGGTTTTACACAGCTTAAATCTGTGGGACTGCCCCTTAATGGGCCTGTTTCCGCTTCTTTTATTTATGTTATTGTAGGGGTGCACATGCTGCACGTACTGGGTGGAGTAGTAGCGCTACTGATCATGTTTGGCAGGGCCTACAGAACCCGTGTACGTACCTACAGCGCAGTACCCATCGAAGTAGCCGCTACTTACTGGCATTTCGTGGACGTATTGTGGATTTACCTGTTAATTTTTTTAAGTATCGCCAGATAAACTTTGTAAAATTTTATAAAACTAACAATGGATACAGCAGTTACAGCGAAGAAAAAATGGTGGGCCGGAGGATATTCTCCCTTTAATGTGAGCTATGGCAAGTTGATGATGTGGTACTTCCTGATGTCAGATGCGTTCACTTTTGGCGCATTATTGATAGCATATGGTACCATCCGGTTTTCCAGCCCATCCTGGCCTGATCCGAATGAAGTGTTCCGCTCCTTCCCTGGCATGGGCCATGCCAATTTGCCGTTGATGTTTGTGAGCTTAATGACCTTCATCCTCATCATGAGTTCTGTAACCATGGTACTGGCGGTACATGCTGGTCACATGAGAGATAGAAAAGCAGTAGCCAAATGGCTTACCTGGACTATCATTGGCGGTATCGCCTTCTTAAGCTGTCAGGCATGGGAATGGACACACCTCCACAGCGAAGGCGCTTGGTGGGGTCGTAACCCTTTCCCAAATGTAGACGGCACACTGGCTTCTACCAATTTTACTAACTTCTTCTTTACCATCACCGGCTTCCACGGATTACACGTAACTTCCGGTGTAATACTGAACATCGTTATCCTCGCTAACGTACTGAAAGGTACCTACGAGCAGAGAGGACACTATGAAATGGTAGAAAAAGTAGGCCTGTATTGGCACTTTGTAGACCTGGTTTGGGTATTCGTATTCACTTGCTTCTACCTGCTCTAAGCAAAAGCAAGCAACTTATACAAGGTTGGTTATTGATTATTTGGAATCTGATTTTCGAATTTATTTAATTTAATAGTAATGGAACATACACATACCGCGGCGGAACCTGAAACTGCTCATGCCGATTCAACTACCAAAGCTATCTGGAAAACGTTCTGGATCTTGCTGTGTATTACAATTGTAGAAGTAGGTTTTGCATTTTTACACCTGGAATACGCATTTCTTCCAAGGGTAGCCCTCAATGCATTCTTTGTTCTTGCCACCTTCTTAAAGGCTTTCTTTATCGTGGCTGAATTTATGCACTTGGGCCATGAAATCAAGAACCTGGTTATGACTGTCTTGATTCCTTTACTCTTGTTCGTATGGTTTATCATCGCTTTCCTCTATGAAGGTAATTCCTGGAAGAACATGCGTAAAGACCTGAAACCAGGCACTCCCGTGGAAACACCGAAAGTAGCGCCTGCAGAAAAGCCAGGACATTATTAATATTATCATTTAAATCATCAGGTTATCTCTCGCAGGGCGTTATTAGGAGTTTCGTTGGCTATATTGGTGCCACTTTTGGGTTATCTCATTGTAGATCACTATGGGAAAAATGTGATACCAGTACCCGGATACTATATCCCTGAAAAAATTGATACGATCAGCGAAAACGGTAAAGTTACCTACGATACCGTTTTCCATCAGATCAGAGACTTCCACCTTACCAACCAGTTAGGACAAGAAGTTAGCCTGAAGGACATGGAAGGAAAAGTATTGCTGGTCGACTTCTTTTTTACCTCCTGCCCTAGTATCTGTCCTACGTTGACCAAGAACCTGAGATTGATTCAGAGCGCTTACATAAAGAATGATTCTTTATTACAGATTCTCTCTTTTTCAGTAGATCCGGAAAGGGATACGGTAGACAAGCTACGTAAATACGCATACGATTACCAGATAAATCCTGATAATTGGTGGTTGCTGACCGGTAGTAAAAAGGAAATCTATGATCTCGCCAGAAATGATTTCTTTGTTTCAGTAACAAAGGGAGATGGTGGGCCAGACGATTTCATACACACCGAAAAGCTGGTGTTGATAGATAAAAACAGAAATATCAGAGGGTATTACAACGGACTAGATTCCAATGCCATTAAGCAGTGCGCCAGCGATATCGCTACCTTGCACCTGGCAAAAGACAGACATCGGCCCGGATTCCTGGATTTCCTCAAGAAGCTGTTTTCAGTAGATAATAAGTGATTTTTGATCGTATAGTAAAGGTGAATAAGGAAAAGGTGTTCACCTTTCTTTATTCACCTTTACATTTATAGTGGTATGGAATTTAAAAATAGAAATCTCAATACAACAATTACCATCGTTTCTGTGGCTATTCCGGCAATAGTAACATTGTTGTTCTTTCTTCCGAAGCCGGATATGCATCCGGGCTTTGACGTACGGATTCTCCCGCTGTTTCATGCTATCCTGAATTCTGCCACGGCGGTACTGTTATTGGCCAGTTTATATCTCGTTAAAAATGGATATGTGCAGGCTCATAAGAATATCAACCTGGTTGCAGTGGCCCTTTCTGCCGTATTCCTGGTTTCTTATGTAACTTATCATGCGCTGGCCCCGGAAACCCGTTTTGGTGACCTGGACCATAATGACGTACTGGATGCCGGAGAGCGGGTTATATTGGGTAACGTACGCTATCTTTATTATTTCTTATTGTTAACACATATTGTACTGGCTGGTGTGATAGTACCACTGGTGCTCTTTACCCTGTTGCGTGGTTTTCAGAACGATATCCCCCGTCACCGTAAAATTGCCCGTATCACCTGGCCGCTCTGGTTTTATGTGGCTGTAACAGGTGTGATCGTGTACATTATGATCTCTCCGTATTATAAATAATCGAATTTTTTAGGGGAGATAGCCTAATTTTGTGTGATCAAACGATGTGATTATGAAAAAGGCAGCTTTGTTTTTGCTGACAGGAATTTTGCTGATGAGCGGGCCAGTAATGGCTCAATGTTCCCTGTGTACCAAAACAGCACAACAGCTGGGTGAAGGCCCTGCAAAAGGGCTGAATAACGGTATCCTGATGTTGGCTTTAACTCCGTTGGGAATTATTGGCTTCCTGGCTTTCCGCTGGTGGAGGAGCAATAAGGAAGCCTGATCATTGCGCACAACCCAAAAAGATTATGATAACCTACAGAAAGGCGGATATAACGGATATCCCGCAGTTAGTACATTTACGGCTGCAGTTTCTGAAAGAAATTTACCCCACTAAGGCTGATATTTCCCATGATACCGTGTTGACCGAACAACTCAGTGGGTACCTGGCAGAACATCTTCCCAATAAAGATTTTGTAAACTGGTTTGCTGAATCCGATAACAAGGTAGTGGCCAGTGCAGGCATAGTTTTTTATAACCAGCCGCCACTGTACCACAATCTTGAAGGTAAGGTGGCCTATATCCTTAATGTATATACGCTTCCGTTGTTCCGTAGGAAAGGCATCGCCAAAATATTGTTGCACAAGATTCTGGAGGAGGCGAAACAACGAAATACCGGTAAGGTAAGCTTACATACCAGTAATGAAGGCCGCCTGTTGTATGAGCAATTAGGTTTTGTGGCGGGTGATAATGAAATGACCTGCCAGCTACCGCGCATACAATAATTCCTTGTTTTTACTCTTCTTCCCGAAGTTCAAATACCGGACAATCTACCCTTAACCCGCCGTTGTTGAGCGATGTTTTTAGCAGGTTGCAATAATGTCCTTTTTTCTCTGTGTAAAATTGGCAATTAAAACACATCGGCTGGGTGGAAATAATTTCTTGTTGATTGAGCTGGTAGATAAGCTGCATCAACTGCTCTAGTAACCCTGTCTGATCTTTTGCCGGAAATTGTTCTACTGTCTCCTGTAATGGATCTGCAAATTTTTCTACTTTTTTTGCAATGGCCCTGCCCTCTTTTACCAGATGTAAAGTATGACTGCGCGTGTCTGTAGGACTCGCTTTACGGGTCAGGTAATTCTTTTGCTCTAAAGATTTAACTGCATCGCTGATAGTCGCTTTCGTCATGTTAAAGTACGAAGCTAAAGTAGTGACGGTACGTTTTTCCTCCGGGTAGTGTAATAAAAAGGTAAGTACCTGAATTTGTATGGGACTAAGTCCATACTGTGTTGCCTCCTGCCATAGTAGTACGCGAAAGGCTTCTGATAATCGCTCCAGGGAGGCCACTACTTTACTAGATGTGTTTTCTGCCTGCTGTGCGGGGCTGAATGTGGAAACTTTCCCCATATTTTCTTGCTGTCCTTAATAGTTAATTACGGCGGCAAGGTACAATATAAATATATGGCATGAAATAGCATATTAGTGACATTCCGGAGCGCCTGAGACGTTTTTTAACAACCTTCCAGTTCATGTATATAATATCCTTGCTGCTTGATTTGGACCTCCCACCTGGGTATGGTTTCAGTAATATGGCAAAACCGGCAATTTTTATGAGATAGAGACAGCCCCTCGGTCTTCTTTGACTGAAGATAGGTATTTCCATACTTTAATACATGTTCAAAACTGGTTGCTTTGTTAACAATAATATCAAAATGCAAATACCCCCCTTCCTTTTTTTTTACGTATGTATCAAAAACAGCTACTTCCATAGTATATATTTTGGGTAACTAACGTAAATGGTTATACTGGATTTTTATCTTGCTGCGATGTACCGGGATATGACCAGAGTAATGTACTGAAGCTAACGGCCTTAAACCATGCCTGCTGCATCCGTGCTATGTCGTTATCTGAATGCCCGGAGGCAGCTAGATAAGACCTGCCGGCCTCTGTTACCGGATAAATAAAGATGGATAAATAACGAAGATAAACAGCAGGTAACGGCGCTATCTCTTGAGGATTATCCGGTTGCTGTAATTGTGGAGTAACACGTTCTTCAAATTGTCGCCAGGTATGCCCTTCTTGCCTTGTACACAGGTCGTATATCCATTTCCGGAAATGAGGCTGTAATGATTGCAAGTAGGTAAGATCGTGCGCACCACTCCCATCCTTGCTGAAATAATGGGAGAGATAATTGTTCTGTAGCATATGATTGTACCAACTATCCAGTATGGTCTCCGTATGCACTGCCAAGATATTGCCCGCCATCGCCAGGTATTGTTCGTCTTCATGAGTAAACAATAGCATTCTTTTTAATCTGACTAAAGTGTGTACATCTGGTGTGATTCCGGGATACTCCGTGCTTGCTGTGCCTTCCTGCATAGCCTCTTTCATACATATTAATTTAGGTTTCCTGTGGGGTGCATAATTCAGCAAATATAGTAAGGCTTCCTAACCTGAAAAAATTAATATGTAACGTATATTCATAAACGTTAGTATTTAATATATTATTAAAAATACATTTGTGATTGTGCGTGGAACTATATAGCTTTGATTATCTGCATGCTAACTACCCCTTTTTTATGAGAAATAGGTGTTATGATATAAATAAAAACGGACTTACCCCGGTAACGGCGTCTTTCAGCGCGCCGGCAATACCAGAAACCTTTAGTTTATCTCGTATTGGCTATCTTTCTGTGATAGCCATTGTGATAGCTGTTATTAGCATAGCAGCCAGCAGTGGAATTGCCTGGGTTATAGCGGTTTTCAGCACAGCAATAAACCGTGCTACAGATGGAGGGTATATCTTATTACCGGTGGTTGGTGCCCTGTTGCTCACCGCTTTGCTCCGGTACGCCTCCCCTTTTTTTAATGCCCTGGGCCTTACGTTGGCTATCACTACCGGCGCACCGTTGGGTGCAGAAAGCCCGGCTATGTGGTGGAATAGTGCATTGGGAGTTTGGATAGGCCAACGTTTACGTTGCAACGAAGGAGAGATATATACCCTATATGTGGCTGGTATTTGTGCTACCCTGACTTTTTTATTTGGTGCACCGGTAGCAGCAGTATTTATCGCATTGGAACTACTGCTACCCGAATGGACCCTGGCGGGTATACTGCCCGTGGCAACAGCTGTGGCTACTGCTTTTGTTGGGTATTATATTGTTTGGGGGCCAGCTTCACTTTATAACATACCGGAAGGCACTGCTGTAGGGCTAACAGACATGCCTATATATCTTAGTATTGGTTTGCTGATTGGCCTGATGGGAGCATTGGCCATAAAATTATCTTCCATAATGGAAAAGTGGTTTGGAAAGCTACCTATTAAAAACAGATGGTATTTATTGCTGGTGCCACTGATGGTGGGTTTGGCTGGCAATAGGTTTCCGCAGATAAATAGTGCAGGAGCGGCGTATGTCGATGACCTCTTACATGCACAGGTTACTTTATATTTACTGTTTACGCTCGGCATTATAAAATTTCTGGTATGGTTATGTTTTTCCAGTGCTTATAAAACCGGCACGGGTATTACGCCTTTACTAATCACGGGCGGTGCGATGAGTTTATTAGTGGGAGTTACTATACAATTGTTGTTTCCTCATGTTATAATTAATGCTAGTATGATCGTGCTGGCGGGAATGGTAGCAATGTTGGCGGGCACTTCCCGGGCCTTACTGGCGGCCATTTGTTTGGCAATAGAGATAACGCATGGGGTAAGCGCATGGATGCCCTTGTGCACAGCAGGTATAACAGCTTACGGTATTTCTTTGCTCCTGATAAAACGGCAGCAATTACACCGCAAGGCGGTAATAACTATTAAATGAATGTGAAAGGCTGGCCTTTCGTGTAGCTCATTCCGTTATTAATTGTGGCTGGATACAAATTTGAGCCCCGCAATTGAGCCAATCAGCAGAATAAGGAAAAAAATCCGCCAGAAAGCAGCTGGTTCCTTAAAGAAAATCATCCCTGCAATAGCGGTGCCTGCAGCGCCGATACCGGTCCATACCGCATACGAAGTGCCTATAGGTAGCCCGCTATTGATGGCTTTATTAAGAAAAAGAAAGCTTAAGCTGATACAAGCAAAAAAACTGATAGAAGGCCAGAGTTTCGAGAAGTTTTCAGAATACTTTAATGAAATAGTAAAACCTATTTCAAATAATCCGCCAATGACAAGGAATAACCAAGGCATAAAATTGAATTTAAAATGTAAAAATAAGTAAGGCTAAAAATGGGCTGGAAATACCCAATCCCTGTGGTATCAGAGACCGTAGTTAAAGACTGCGTAGGTGATTGATATGCCAAATGAATGAAAACGCATGCCACGAAGGTAACAAAAAAATTAACCGGTTTTTGAGGGCTATATTTGCTTGCTAATGTGTGTGCGCTGCAGATGCTATAGTTTTTGATCCGGTAACAGGGAATTAGCTTTTTGTACTGATATAACGGTAAAGATTAAACGTACGTTGTGTTGTTAGTTGTTGTATTTCCTGTTGTAATTGTAGTTTGGTAATATCTTTCATACGCCGGTGCTGGATCAGTTGCCAGGCTTTTTCTGCCAATAGGAATACCTGTTTTTGCGGTTGATGGGAGGCTATTTTATCGTGCCGGGATATTGCGTCTATAATTTCGTGTATTCCCTCCTGTTGGGTAGCTACCGATTTGATCACTGGGATTTCCCAATCATTTTGTTGTTTGCTATGTGCTAATAGCCGTAGGTTCTTCACGAAGCTGTCGGCACTTTCGCGGTCGGCTTTATTTACAATAAAAATGTCGGCAATTTCCATCAGGCCTGCTTTCATTGTTTGTATCTCATCGCCTGCTTCCGGTACTACTACTACTACAGTAGTGTCTGCTATGCCGGCAATTTCCACTTCACTTTGCCCTACCCCTACTGTTTCTATGAAGAGGTAGTCGAAGTGGGCAGCACGCATGAGGTCGCTCACTTCCATGATTTTAGGGCTTAAACCGCCCAGTGCCCCCCTGCTGGCCATAGAGCGGATAAATACTTTGGGATGGTTAAAATGTTCGCTCATCCGTATCCTATCGCCCAACAAGGCGCCAAAATTAAACGGGGAAGAAGGGTCAACGGCAATGATGGCAATACTTTTCTGTTGTAGCAGCAGTTGTCCGATTAAGGCATTTACCAGGGTGCTTTTGCCGGCGCCCGGCGGCCCCGTAATACCCACTACTTTGGTGGGAGAGCCAGATGGTAATTGCTCCAGCAGTTGTTCGTAGCCAGTTGCTTCATTTTCAACAATAGAAATGCAACGGGCCAGCGACCGGATACTTCCATTTAACAATTCCGATAAATACTGCTGGTACATCTGCTACGGTTGTTTTAGGAACAAAAATAAGTGTATCCTGCTTTAAGCGATCAGAGAGCGGTAAATTTCAAGGTATTGCCGGGCAATATCCGACCAACAAAAGCTCCTGGCATGTTGCCGGATTGCATCGGCTGGCTGGGTGGTAGCATAGGCGGCCATTCCCTCGGTAAATACCGTTCGCATGTGCGCTGGTTCAAAGTTGTTGAAGTAATAGGCGTAAGAGCCCCCAATTTCCGGTAAACTGGTTTTGTTAGACAAGAATACGGGTTTACCATAATGCATAGCTTCTATTACCGGTATACCAAAGCCTTCTGCGATAGATGGAAATACAAAGGCCGCACAGTTTTTAAGGTACCAGTATTTATGCTCATCATTAATAGGCCCCAGTATCTTCACTTGGTTATATACCCCTTGTTGCGCAGCTTCCTGTAATATTTGCCTTTGGTAAGAAGTATTTACATTACCGGCCAGCACCAATTCATAATCCGTGCCCTTTAACAAGGCAGGGATAACGTGAAAATTCTTTTTAGGTAATATAGTGCCAATAGAAAATAGAAAAGGCCGTTCCGGGTGGTAAATAGGGCTGGAGAACGAAGGGAACTCTGTTACATCACAGCCGTTATAAATAACACTAATGGGCTTGTTGCCGGTATTGAGGTGACGCAGCACGTCATTTTTTACGTAATGGGATATTGTGACCAGGTGGTCGGCTTTATTGATCAGCCGCTGCATGCCAGATAAAAGCCGCTGCCTCCAGAAACGGTTCGTATTGGCATATAAGAAATTCAGGTCATGTATAGTGAGTACCCGCTTAAATTTATCAGACCCGGGAAAATAACCTGAAAACTGGTGGGTGGTATGCCATATGTGTATATTCTTTTTAAAAGGCACCCACAGTTTATGCCATTGTTTTTGATCATAATGTGGATGTTGTTCAAAAGAAGCATCCCTTTGGGCAGGCAGATAAAAATAAAGCTCTTCCGAAGGAGCAAGATGATTAGTCATTGCCTTGCCAAGTTCCTTGCAATAGGTATACAGACCTGTGTTGGGATATTTCATTCTTTCACAGTCCAGCACGAATCTTGGCATAACTAAAAAGATTTATAGGATATATCCAAATATAGCTAAATGTCTAAGCGAAGATATTATAAGTTTTTACGAAAATCGGATAAATGTACGAAGTACGCTTTTGGGAATTTCCTACCCCATTCGTATATTGTTTACCAGCCTAATTTTTAGTATTATTACTGATGACAAATTTTATTTCCATATTTCCGCTCGGCATTGTTGTATACCCAGGAGAACAATTGAATTTGCATGTTTTCGAACCTCGTTATAAACAGCTGATTGCTAATTGTTTATCCGAAAATAAGCCATTCGGTATTCCTGTAGTAATAAATAACAAAATAATGGAATATGGAATATTGATGCAGATAAAACATGTAGAAAAGGTATACGATAATGGAGAGATGGATATTATCACGGTAGGAGACAGTGTATTCAGGATATTAGAACAGGTAGAAGAGATCCCAGGGAAAATGTATAGCGGCGCTATTGTTAATTATCCGGATAATAATGGTAAACCACCTGCCAAGCTATTGAAGGAAGTGTTGCATGGTATAAGAGAGCTGCATACTTTTTTGCAGATCCATAAATCTTTCAGGAAAGAAGACAGCAAACTTGTTTCCTACGATCTGGCGCATCATGCCGGTTTATCGCTGGAAGAGGAATATGAACTGTTGCAGTTGTTTTATGAATCGCAACGGCTGGAATATTTGAAGCGGCACCTGAATAAGGTTATTCCTATGATGGCGGAAATGGAGCGGCTCAAGGAACGGGTGATGTTAAACGGTCATTTCAGGAATCTTTCTACAGATAATTTGTAAGGTAAATCCTTTATAGTAGCATATCTTCAGATATTAGTGCCGGAACTTTAACGTGCATTTAACAGGTGGTTTTTTGGTTTTTTTTGCTTCCCGCTTTAAAAAATAGATATTTGCAAACCCATATTCCCACTGTAATAAGGGTTTAAACTCAATTCTGTATTTAAATGCATTGGACAAAAGTTAGTATGCTTTGCCTTTTGGGAGCCTGTTTCCTGCTGGCAAATAAAGCAATCGCTCAGGACAATTCACCATATTCCCGCTACGGATTAGGAGATCTGAACAACAACCAAAACACGGTAAACCGTGGTATGGGAGGTGTTTCCCAGGCTTATAGCGATCCGCAATCCGTTAACTTTATCAACCCTGCCAGTTATTCCAGCTTGTTGCTTACTACTTTCGACGTAGGCGTAGAAGGTGGGGCTAGGAGCATTACAGAAAACGGGGCCAAATTCAGTTCAGCATTCGGTACGCTTTCTTACTTGCAACTGGGTGTGCCAATTATCAAAAATAAGTGGGGGCTCAATCTTGGATTACGCCCGGTAACCAGGGTTTCTTATAATGTGCAAACCGGTACTAATGGTACCTTCTTCGATACTACCAAATATCCGCTGATCAACCGCTATGAAGGTAGTGGCGGACTTTACCAGTTATATGTAGGAACGGGTGTGCGTTTCGGCAATTTTAGCATAGGTGCTAATCTCGGATACCTCTTTGGTAATGTGGAAAACAATACCCGTTTAATTTTCCCTGATCCCAATATTTATCCTTCCCACCGGATGTTCCAGACCACCTATAACAGCTTTTTCTACAAGCTGGGGGTGCAGTACAGGGCCAAGATAAATACTGATATGGACCTTACCTTTGGTGCTACCGGAAGTTTCCAGCAGGATATGAAGGCAAGACAGGAAACATTGTATGAAACCTTGTTGTACGATGCGGCTTCCAATACCTATACTAACCAGGATACCGTTTCTTATACTAAAAGCGCAAGGGGAACAGTAGTATATCCTGCCGATTTTGGCGGTGGTATTATGCTCCGTAAATACGATAAATGGTCGGTAGGGATAGATTTTAACACTACCCAGTGGGAAAACTACCGGAACTTCGGCAGTAAAGACTCGCTGCAGAATTCCTGGAAATTATCTGTAGGCGGACAGTTTGTACCCAATGCTATGGCCTTGAACGGTTATTGGAACCGGGTGGCATACCGTTTTGGTGCTTACTACGGGCTCGATTACCTGAAATTGAACGGAAAAGATATGCCTATCTTGGGATTTACAGTGGGTGCGGGGTTACCCGTACGCCGTATGCCGTATTCCAACCAATATAGCCTGATCAACGTGGCATTTGAAGTGGCTCACCGTGGTAACAATGAAACAGTGCTCAAAGAAAATGTATACCGTGTGTCTTTAGGCTTTACGCTGAGCGATAAATGGTTTATTAAACGTAAATACGAATAGCCTGAAAGCTTTCCGTATCTTCACAGCATTATGCCGATGATCAGAAGTACCATCTTATTTTTTATAATGGCTATTGCCGTTTGTGGTTGCGAAAACGATATACAAACTGTAATGGATCTGAATTCTAATAAAGCTGCCACAGAACACGGCGAAGATATTGTAGTGATTTACAGTCAGGGTGGCCGGGTAAATGCCAAAATGATGGCCCCTACCATGGAGCGTACGTTGGATAAGCCGCCAACTACCCTATTCAATAACGGTGTTAAAGTGTTCATGTACAATGATACCCTGGGCCTGGAAAGCACGCTCGTGGCTAAAAAGGGTAAGTACATCGAAGAACAGCCGAACGAAAATTATGTATATCTGTCCGACAGTGTGGTGGTAATGAACAAGAAAGGAGAACAGTTAACCACTAATGAATTGAATTGGGACCCGAAGAAAAGGATCTTTTATTCTACGAAAGAGGTATTTATAAAAACACCTACCGACTCTTTACACGGTTGGGGACTGGAAGCCAATGAAGATTTCTCTGAGAAAAAGATATTAAAGGTAAGCGGCCCTATTACCATGCAAGACAGCACTGCTATCAATTAATCTACCTAACGTAAATTTATATACGAAAGAACCCCACCTGCAGAGGTGGGGTTCTTTCGCTTTAACCTATTTTTTAACCTAAAATTTAGGATGACAAGGACCAATAATTATGCCAGTTTATAATTATTATCTACTATCTGTGTTCTTTTATAACATTTAGATAAGATCATTGTTATCATTTCTATCCTGTTGTTATTTCATCTTATCACTACATAAACCTCGAAATAATGGAGTATAGAAGATTAGGGCGGACAGGCCTGCAACTTAGCGTGCTTGCTTTTGGTAGTTGGGTAACTTTCTTCAAGCAGATCGATGATACTTTAGTAGATCGGTTGATGGGCATTGCTTACGATGATGGCATTAATTTCTTTGATAACGCAGAAGCCTATGCGTTGGGTGAATCAGAGAAAATGATGGGGAGGATATTGAAAAAGAAAAATTGGCAGCGCAGTTCCTATGTGGTTTCCAGCAAGGTGTTTTTTGGCGCATATAAAGATAAAAAGCCCAATCAGATGGGACTAAGCCGTAAGCATATTACAGAAGCCTGCCACGAAGCATTGCAACGTTTCCAGTTGGATTACCTGGATCTTTATTTCTGTCACCGGCCAGATAAGGATACGCCTGTAGAAGAAGTGGTTTGGACCATGAATATCCTGCTGCAACAGGGCAAGATATTGTACTGGGGCACTTCAGAATGGAGTGCACAGGCAATTATGGAAGCGCATATGGTAGCCAGGGAAAATCATTTAATAGGTCCTGCAATGGAACAACCGGAGTATAATCTTTTTAATCGGGATAAAATTGAGAAAGAATATCTCAACATATTCAGGGACATTGGATTAGGTACTACCATCTGGAGCCCGCTGGCTTCAGGATTGCTTACTGGTAAATACAATAGTGGCATACCGGAAGGCTCCCGTTTGGGATTGGAAGGTTTTGAATGGTTAAAAGACAAAACCCTGGCCCAGGAAAAAATTGAAAAAGTAAAGCGGTTAGAGAAAGTAGCCCAGCAATTGAATACCTCCCTGGCTACCCTCTCCATCGCCTGGTGCATTCGCAATCCAAATGTAACTACCGCCATTCTGGGCGCTACCAAAGAGGCGCAGTTGATGGAAAACTTGAAGGCCATTGGCTGCTATCCTGCTCTCACATTAGATGTAATGGAAGAGATAGACCTGATTATGGGAACTGCTCCAGAACAAGATCCCTTTTAAAAAGCTTGCATTTCAGGCCGGCGTTTGTTATATTAGATGAAATGAAAGCAAAGCAAGTATGGAAATTATCAATTGGCCGGATTTTGAAAAAGTAGAAATAAGAGCAGGTACTATTCTGGAAGCAAACGATTTTCCTCAGGCGCGTAATCCTTCTTATCAGCTGGTTATCGATTTTGGTCCGGAACTGGGTATTAAAAAATCATCTGCACAAATCACTAAACTATATCAGAAAGAGGAGTTAATAGGAAAGCAGATCGTAGCAGTGGTAAATTTCCCACCTAAACAGATTGCTAATTTCATGTCTGAATGCCTTGTGCTGGGTGTAGTAGGCGATCATAAAGAAGTTACGCTGTTGCAACCAGATAAGACCGTTATAAATGGGCAGCGTATTGCGTGATAAATACATAATATGTTATATATCATCTAATTATAAATAATAAATATAATAAATACTAATATTTAATAATATTATTATAATAATAATATAACAAGACATTAACCATTATCATCTGTTTACGAACAATAATATATCGTTCACGGAAATGAAGCCTCAGGCTAAATTCCCCGGTATATCTTTGTTATAGGTTTTTCATAGGATATGGTTAAAATTATTACAAGGGCGGTATTCTTACCACCCTTTTTTTATTTAATATCCCCATTAAAGCAGCGCCATCCGGCTAAAATAGATGTTTAAACATTGTTTTTATTGATAATCAACTAATTGTATAAATAAAATCATATTTTATCTTATCATGAAGTGTTTGAAGGCCTAATACGTTCACCTTCTCTTTTAATACGTTTACCGGATAAATTACATCATTCACTAGAATGGGTTGGCAGGATTCATAAAAATCTTTCACCTTTGATGTAGGTTTTTCAATAAAGATATGGTTAAAATTTTTCGGGGCTGTAGTCTTGCAGCCCTGTTTCTTTTTCTAGACTAGCCATATTTCCTCCCTTTTCTTTTTATTTTCCATTTCTTACATAAAAAATTTACGGCTTGACAAACAGTTACCAAGCGTAAGCTGTTTATCAAGCCGTATTGGCTATTGCCTTTGAAATTTATTGCTGGAATTGCTGAGGATAGGGTTGGCCCAGTAAATTATGATAAATGAACCGGTAAGATTCCCCGGTAGAATGAACGTTCTTTAAACCACCCCATCCGTGGCGTTCGCCAGGATAGAGCATTAGTTCGAAGTGCTTATTCAGATTTTCCAATTTGTCTACCAGCTGAATACAGTTTTGCAGGTGTACATTATCGTCCATGGTGCCATGTGTAATGCGGATCAGCCCCTTGTACTTGTCGGCATATGTCATTACAGTAGTAGCTTTATATCCTTCTGGGTTTTCGGCCGGCGTATCCATATAGCGTTCGGTGTAATGGCTGTCGTACAGCTGCCAGTCGGTTACGGCAAAATTGGCCATTCCGAAGTTAAATACATCTGCGCCATAGGTAAGGGCCATGCAGGTCATATAGCCGCCGAAGCTGCCGCCGGTCATGCAGATCTTACTGCTGTCGGCCCAAGGCTGCGACCGGAGCCATTTGGCTGCATCTATATAATCTTCTATTTCATGGATGCCCAACTGGCGGTGGATGTAGTTCATTCCCATCTTACCTAACTGGCCGCTGCTGCGGTTATCGATAGCTACCTGTATTACGCCTTCCTGTGCCCACCATTGTTGTACATTGGTAAATTTCCAGGTATCGTATACTGTACCAGCGTTAGGCCCGCCGTAGATGCTGATAAGGATAGGGTATTTTTTGCCGGCTTCCATATGCAGTGGCATGGTGATGGTAAGCGGTAATACCAGCCCGTCGCGGGTGGTATATGTTTTTAGTGCTGTTTGTGCTACATTATACTGGTCAAATTCACTTCCACGGCTATCGCCCAACTCGCGGATCACCTTTCCGTTATTATCTGCCAGCGCCATTTTAGCGGGTGTTTGCAGATTGGAGTAGGTGGTAATGAAGTATTTACCGCCTGGAGCAAGCTTGATAACATTGTTATAATCTCCGTGGGTAAGCCGGGTAATGGCGCCGTTTTTCATGCTTACTTTATATAGGTCGAATCGGGTAGAGGCCTCTTTTCTGGCAGTGAAGTACACTTCCTGGTTTTTATCATCGATATACTGTACTTCTTTTACGGTCCAGTTGCCGGAGGTCAGTTGTTTTTTCAGGGAGCCATCCATGTTGTACAGGTATAAATGTGACCAGCCGGTTTTATCGCTCTGTAGCAGGAAGCCCTGATTGTTTTTCAGGAAAGGCACGGCATCAAACCAATCGATCCAGGTTTTTTGTTTCTCGTCGTAGATCTCTTTTTTGGCGCCGCTTTGTGGTTGGATGCTGTATATTTTCAGGTTGTCCTGTCCGCGGTTCATCCACTGTATCCACAGTTGCTGGCTATCATCTGTCCAGAAAGGGGTGCCAAAGTATTGGTCGTCGTTTTCATTGAAATCTGCCCAAACAGTGGCGCCGCCAGTAACAGGTACCACGCCGAGCTTAACAGCGGGATTAGGGTCGCCGGCTTTGGGATAGCGGGTGTTTTCCAGGTAGCCGTGTTGGCCTTTTTCGCTATAGATAGGGAATACAGGCACTTTGCTGTCGTTGAAGTGCATATAGGCGATCCTGCGGCTGTCGGGGCTCCACCAGAAGGCCCGGTAGTGCGTAGGGCGACCCAGTATCTCTTCATAGTACACCCAGCTGGCCCAACCATTGTAAACCACGTCTGATCCGTCGTTGGTATAACGGGTCTCCCTTTTGGTGGCTACCTCTACACTGTAGAGATCGTTATTGCGAGTAAAGGCTACATACTTCCCGTCGGGCGAGAGAGTAGGATTTTTTTCTTCGGCGGCATCGTTAGTTAAGCGGATGCTGCTGCCATCGGCTGCTTTATAGAATACGTCTTTCTCCTTTATTTCCACGCTGGGGCCATCTACCGGAGCAGTATAAATAGTGGCTTTGCCGGTGCGGGCATCTACTTTCCAGGCCTGGAGATGGCCATCATTCCCAGTGCGCATTTCCAGGTAATGTTCTTCATCGGCCCATTCCCGGATCTGGGGAAGTGGTTGGGTGATGTGGGGCGTTTTGCCTTTAAATGCTTGTTCAAAGGTAAAGTCCTGTTTTTGTTGCGCCTGGAGGCAGGGAGCTGTCAGCAATAGCAATGCTACTACGCTGATGGTGGTTGGCTTAAACCATTGTTCGCTTCTCATAATGAATATCTGTCAGGTGATTTGTTTGCTGTGCAGGGCTTGTAACCCTAGCGGGCGAAAATAAGCATAAGTCTGCAAAGCTGCTAGCGTTTAGCTTTTTCTGCCGCCTGTATGCTACCTGCCGCCATTTACGGAAGATTTCCCTGCGTCTGCTAAACTAGCCTGTAAATAGCAGTGGAAGCAGTTACCTTTAAGCTGGTTTTCATAGGATATGGTCAAAAAATAAGAGGGCTGTAGTCTTACAGCCCTTTTTACTATTTTTGCACTCCATTTAGTGTATTTACAACTTACTTCATGACACAATTATCTGAGCAAGAGATTATACGCCGGGAAAAATTAGAAGAGCTGCATAAATTAGGTATAGACCCCTACCCTGCAGCAGAATACCCGGTGAATGATACTTCCGTGAACATAAAAACCAATTATTCGGAAGCAACAAAAGAACAATTCCAGGAAGTATGCCTGGCTGGTCGTATCATGAGTGTTCGTGATATGGGTAAAGCGGCATTTGCCGTGATACAGGACAGCGTAGGCCGTATACAGGTATATATCCGCAGGGATGATATCTGCCCTGGCGAAGACAAAACACTGTACGACGTTGTATTCAAGAAACTATTGGATATCAGCGATATAATTGGTGTGAAAGGGTATGCTTTCATTACCAAAACCGGTGAAACTTCTGTTCATGCGAAAGAAATCACCATTTTGTCTAAATCCCTCCGTCCCTTGCCTGTAGTAAAGGCCAAGGAAGGAGAAGTATTTGATGAAGTTACCGATCCGGAATTTAAATACCGTCAGCGTTATGTGGACCTGGTGATTAATCCGGAAGTGAAAGAGGTGTTCATTAAGCGCACCAAAATCATGCAAACCATCCGGGATTTTTATAACAACCTGGGCTATCTGGAGGTAGAAACCCCCATTCTACAGCCTATTCCCGGTGGTGCTACCGCCCGTCCGTTTACTACGCACCACAATGCGCTGGATATTCCACTGTACTTGCGTATTGCTAACGAGTTATACCTGAAACGCCTGATTGTAGGCGGTTTTGAAGGAGTATACGAGTTTGCGAAAGACTTCCGTAACGAAGGTATGGACCGTACCCATAACCCCGAATTTACGGTGATGGAAATGTACGCGGCTTATAAAGACTACGAATGGATGATGCGTACCACGGAAGCCCTGTTGGAAAAAGTGGCGATTACCCTGCATGGCACAACAGTGGTACAGGTGGGTGATCAGAGCATCGACTTTAAAGCACCATTCCGCCGGGTAAGTATGTACGATGCCATCAAGGAGCACACCGGTTTCGATATTGCCAATATGGAAGAAGCAGCGCTCCGCGAAGTGTGCGAACAGTTGGGCATACACGTAGATGCGAAATTTGGTAAGGCTAAACTGATTGATGAGATATTTGGAGAGAAATGCGAAGGTCATTATATCCAGCCTACTTTCATCACCGACTATCCGGTAGAAATGAGCCCGCTTACTAAAAAACACCGTAGTAAAGCTGGCCTGGTAGAACGTTTTGAGCTGATGGCCAATGGTAAGGAAATTGCCAACGCCTATAGCGAATTAAATGATCCTATCGATCAGCGTGAAAGGTTCGAAGAACAAGTGAAACTGATGGAACGTGGCGATGATGAGGCAATGTATATTGATTACGATTTCTTACGCGCACTGGAATATGGCATGCCGCCTACTTCCGGTATCGGTATTGGAATAGATCGCTTAACCATGCTCATGACCAATCAACCATCTATACAGGACGTACTGTTCTTCCCACAGATGAAGCCAGAACAGAAAGTATAGGTATAAATAGTTTTTCCTTAATTTTAATAAGTATTGTAGCGAAAACGGATGCGGATAAACGTAGCTGTTTTCGCTATTTTTTTAAAATCATCTTTATATCCAAACAAAATCAGGGAGATCAACGTAATCAGTACGTCCGGAAAAAGAAATTATGTTGGTTGGCCAGAAAGTGGCATCAATTTTTCATAAGCAATCATATACCGGTATTTAATCATTGTATCTAAAAATTAGCCATATGAAAACGATTTTAGTACCCACTGATTTTTCCGATACTGCTTACAATGCGGCGATTTACGCTATCTCCCTGGCAAAAACAATAGGCGTTTCCCGTATTGTATTGTATCATGCGTATGAGCTGATTGTTCCTATTCCGGATATGCCTTCCATGATCCCCATGGTGAACCCCGACGATCTGAGAGATGCCAGCCTGGAAGGATTGGAGAAGATGAAGAGCGAGCTAAGCGACCTGGTACCATCGGATGTTACGTTGGTAACCCGTGCGGATAATACTTTGCTGTCGGCTACGATACAAGACGTAAGCAAGAACGAAGAAGCAGACCTGATTGTAATGGGCATTACCGGTGGCAGCAAGCTGGAAGAAATATTGGTAGGCTCCCATACTGTGGATGTAGCCAAGGTGTCTACTACCCCCGTATTGATTGTGCCACCACAGGCAAAGTTTAAGCCGGTACGTAATATCGTTTTTGCCACCGATCTGAAAGAAGTGGTGGAAACTACGCCTATCGACCATTTACAACAGCTGTTAACACTTTTCAATGCAGAAGTACAGGTGATCAATATTGATCATAAAAATAAGAATTTTGCACCCAACACCACTTTTGAAACATTGATGCTGGATGCGATGCTGGAAAAATTTAATCCGGTATACCACTTTATTGATAACACCGATGTAGTGGAAGGAATTATGAATTTTGCAGATGAAAGCCAGGCGGATCTTATTCTTACTATTCCCAAAAAACATGGGTTGTTTGAGGGACTTTTTAAGCGTAGCCGGACTTCCAGGTTGGCTTACCAAACCCATATACCACTGTTGACATTACACGAATAATTTTTATTTTTACCATATATCAACGTTCAAAAAATACTATGCTTAAACGATCATTATTAGTACTGCTGGGCTGTTTTTCCCTGCAGGTTACCCAGGCCCAGTTACTGAAGAAGCTTACCCAGAAACTGGAATCTACTGCCAAAAAAGATACTACCAAGAGTAGCAGCACTACTGCTCTTGCCAGTCTTACTCAGTCCGACGCCGGCTCTGCTATCAAGGAAGCGCTGTCTAAAGGTGTATCAGCAGGTATTGCGAAATTGAATAAAACCGATGGTTTTTTTGGAAGTGATGTATATAAGCTGTTATTACCTGCGGATGCTGTTAAAATTAGCAATACGCTGCGTGCTATAGGCTTAGGCAGTCAGGTGGATAAAGCTATCCTGCAAATCAACCGCTCTGCAGAACAGGCGGTAGGCGCCGCGGCGCCTATTTTTGTGGATGCAATCAAGCAAATGACGTTAACAGATGCGGTGAACCTGGTAAAAGGTGGCAGTACCTCTGCTACGGATTATTTTAAAGATAAAACTACTACCCAGCTGAAAGCGGCGTTTTCTCCGGTAGTGAAAAAAACATTGGATAGCACCAGCGCTACCCATTATTATGCAGATATTGTAAATTCCTACAATAAACTGCCTACCACCGCTAGTAAGGTGAATCCAGATTTGCAGGATTATGTAACTACAGCAGCAGTAAACGCTTTGTTCGACCAGATCGGTAAAGAAGAAACAGCTATTCGCGCTGATCCGGCTGCCAGAACTACTGATCTGTTAAAGAAAGTATTCGGTGCTAAATAAGCGATTAGTTATTCGGTGCTAAATAAAAAATGCAGCGGTGCCTTACTAAGGCGCCGCTGCATTTTTTTAGTTGCTGCTAATTAATAACTGGCTGCCAGCAATACTTGCCAGGCGGCGTGTACATTACCGGTATCCAGCAGCAGTTTGGCGTAACGGTGCAGTTCATTTTCCATTTCTTCCGGTGTTACACTGTAATATTGAATAATATTTTTGAGATGATTATCTTCAAAGGAGGCGTCAATAAAGGGCATTTCGTGTACGTTGCCTAATTGTCCCAGGTTGTTGCCGGTAAGAATACGACTGTGGCGGATGGCTACCGGTAAGGCATCTACGCCGATGCCGAGTTGGGTATTAGGTTTGGCCACTTCAAATACGGCGCTGCCGGAAGCCCGGCAGTAATAGTCGCCTCCCATGCGGGCTACGAGGTCTATTTTATGCGGGTCTATTTTACCATGGGCATCCAGTATGTTTTCCTGGATATGCAGCATTACCGGCTCACAGATCACCAGGTTGCCGGCGCCCCCACCCTGTCCTGTTTCAATGATCTGTTTTACTACACATTCCAGCTGTACAGGGCTTTCTTTGACCCGGAAGGGCTGTACCTTTTCAGATTTTACTGGTGTAAATCCGGCCTTTTCAAATTCACTGACTCCGGCGGGATACTCACAACTGGCCAAGGAGGCTTGTTGCACCATATTGTAGGTAACTACGTTGATCACCACTTCCTTAGTGGCATATACATTCTCCAGTGTATGCTTCACCGTATTATCCCTTACCCGCCGGGAGGGAGAAAATATCAGTGTGGGCGGATTGGAGCCGAATACGTTAAAAAAGCTGAAAGGTGATAAATTGGGCTGTCCATCTTTATCGATGGTGCTGGCAAAGCATATTGGGCGGGGTGATACAGCACCCAGCAGGTAAGCATGCAGCTCACTGGTCTTTATCTGCGTAGGATCTATCTGCATATTATGCTTTTTTCTTGAGCGCAAGGATAGAGAAATCACTGTCTTCGTGAACAATGGTATTAGTCAGCGTGCCCAGGCCGGTTACTTCCATTTCTACCACATCGTTTGGCTGCAGCCATTGTTCGGTATATTCAGGATCATTCAGTTTGCCGGTACCGTTCAGTTCGAGGAAGCAGCCGGTGCCTACTGTGCCGCTGCCTATTACATCGCCGGGTAATATATTAGCGCCATAGGCACAGCGTTCTACGATTTCAGCAAAGGTCCAGTCCATATCACTCATATTGCCTTCGCTTACCTGGATGCCATTTACTTTACAGGTCATTTTCAGGTTGTAGTTTTTACCGGTATGGCCTGGTTGGGTGGGGGTAAGATGGTCCTCTAATTCGTCTGGCGTTACCAGTATAGGGCCTATTACAGTACTGAAATCTTTGCCTTTGGCGGGTCCGAGGTTAAGCAGCATTTCTTCCATTTGCAGGGTACGGGCGCTCATGTCGTTCATGATCATGAAGCCGCCGATATAGTCGTCTGCTTCCGCTGCGGAGATATTGCGGCCAAATTTACAGATCACGATGGCCACTTCCAGTTCAAAATCCAGTTTATGGAAATGGTCGGGCATGCATTGGATATTGCCAGGGCCTTGTATGGCGTTATGGTTGGTGAAATAGAAGATGGGGTATTGATCAAATTCCGGGATCATAGGCACTTTGCGGTTGCGGCGGGCAGCGGCTACATGCTGACGGAAAGCATATCCATCGCGGCAGGAAGTGGGCGATGGCACAGGCGCCATCAGTTGTACGCTTGATACCGGAATGCCGGAAGCTGAGCCGGGATGTTTGCCTGATTTCAACAAGGCGTCTGCTTGTTTGGCAATGTCTATCACGTCTTCCCACATCATCAGGAACATGCTCATATTGTTAGGCAGGTCTGGGTGCAGTTCCTGTGTATTGTAAAGCAATCCGTTTACCAATATGGCCAGTTGGTCTGCTTCTTCGTGTAAATAGCTTACTAGTTTCATGTTTTAATGGTTGTTCTGGTTGTATGGAGGTCAAATATAAGCATGGGCATTTAAATTATAGGGTAGGAATTTAAAGGTTGCCGGCAGGCTAATTAACTGGTAGGTTATGGTATGCTGCAGTTTGATCACAGTCATAAGGTTTATATTGGTAGCGGTTACCTCGATAAAGATGAAAAGATAATAAGCTGATGTTCTTGCTGATAAACTTTGCCAGGCAGCATCACCTGCCGCCGGCTAGGTTGCAGCCTGTGCTGTTTCCCGCTACGGTATTGACTTTCAGTATTTTAATATCACTAAATCTGCTCATCGTTTTTTATACGGGTATATGCCGCAGTATCCTTTATAAAACCAACTGGGTAGGTATGGCGCGGCGGGGTATCCGGATAGCTTTATCAAATTCTTTTTTTAACAAATTGGCAGAACATTCTTCCGGGGATATACGTATTTAGTAAGATAGGACGGTTTTATGGCGTCCTCACCGGCGCCGCGTATATTGTTGACTTTGAATATAAAATCGAATTTATGCTAACAACGAATATCTATGTTAACAGCGATGGTATTTTGAATCAAAATAATGATGAATATGAACATGCCAGCTATCCTTTTTTCAAGGAGTTAGATGGAATTATTTACAAATATAAAGTGCAGCGAACGAAGGAGTATAAGCCCGGTCTGCAGGGATTTCAGGATTGTTTACAACGATAGGTAATATGAGTGATACATAGATATAATTTATAGCCTTATAATCTGAACAAAATAATATCTGAACATTGTATTTTTGCGTTTCCAAAGGTGGCCATATCTAGTTAATTCTTCGTATCATTTTTTGGTAGGGCTGCCAAGGTTTAGTTTATAAGGAAGGTTTTATTCATATCCCGTAGCTACACTCTAAAATTTCGGAGTTATGAAGTTTGAAAAGATTAAGAACAAAGGACAGGCAAGATTATTTGAGAGCCAGTATTTAGAGATGCTTACCAAAACGCATCCATTAGTGATCTGGGGAATGTATTTACCGATCATTGGTTATATGCTTTATTATAGCCACAATTATTTAGGTTTTACCATCGGCACAGTAGCAGTTATATTCATTGGAGCCATGCTTTTTTGGTCGCTTTTTGAATACATCATGCATCGTTTTATCTTTCATCTAGCCAGCGATAATCCTAAAGTACAACGGATTGTTTATGTAATGCATGGCAACCATCATGAATATCCACGCGATAAACAGCGTTTGTTTATGCCACCGGTACCAAGTTTGATACTTGCTTCGGTTATTTTTGGTGCCCAATATATATTCCTGCGTCAGATCACATTCATGTTTTTTCCTGGTTTTCTGTTGGGGTATTTGATCTATGGTAGCATGCATTATGCTATTCATGCATGGAACCCGCCATTTAAATTTATGAAGGCTTTATGGCGCAACCATCATTTGCATCACTACAAGAGCGACGACAAAGGTTTCGGTGTAAGTTCCTCTTTGTGGGACCATATTTTCGGTACGTTCTTTAATCTTGAGAAAGAGAAAGAAGACAAGGAGAAAGTGAAGGAATTAATGTTTAAGTAGTTTATTTTTCCGCTATCTGTTTACCTATTACATGGGTAGCCGATAGCGGAAAAATTCACCATCTTTCTTCATCATCTGGCAAATTATCTTGTTTATAGTTGGCCCGGGAGATGATCTTCTGCAGTTGTCTTTCTATGATCAGGGCCGCGATAGAGCGGTAGGGATCTTCTTTGCTGGTAACTGCATTTTCAAGTATCCCTTTTACTTTATGTTCCGCTACATCGGTGCGGTACAGCAGAAATATAAATTGCTGAAAATTTTCACTGATCAGTATTTCCAGTTTTTTAGCCAATATTTCTTCCAGTAATTCATAACTGATATTAGCCGGTACACTAATGTCGAAGTGTTCCTGTGTCCAGGTGGCTGTTTCTTGCAGGTATTGTGCTGGAAGAGAGGTCATTATTTCATTTGTTTTATTTTATAGGAAGCGTTGGTCACCACTTTCACAGGAACTTTCAGGTCTTGTTTGATATGTTTGGCTTTATTGGCCTTATAGGTATAAACGCCAGACATGTCTGTATTTTGTACGCAGATACTGGGCAATCCACTGCTGCGGTTAATCAGGTAGTTGGAGGTAGTATTACCGCCAATTTCTGCAGTCGCTTTAATATCGTCGTCGAGGGTGAGCATTTGCACTTTGTCTGTTTTTATTTTGGCAGTGCCACCGATTTTAGCTGTTTGTGCGTCCCAGGTTTGCAGGTTCCAATATAGGTCTACGTTACCCACTAAGCCGCCGCGTAAAGGCACGCTTTCTTCCCACTGGGTACCTGTTTTAATGCCGTGGGCAGGATACATGATCAGCAGTTGTTCCAGCCATCCCTGGAAAGCAGCGGTGCCGAACTGGTCTTTCATTAATTTTTTATATGCCTCCTGTTCGTCTTGTTTTAGCGAGCTGAAAGCGTTGGCAGCATTGTCTAGCAAGTTATCAAGTCCATCTACTTTGTTGATGATGCCGGAAGACTGCAGCTCTACAGAGAAAGGCTGGTCCAGCAGTTTTTTGAGGCCTGCCTGGAAGGGTTCCTTATCATTGCTCACTTTAGCATCAACGTAGATATTCTGGTTTTTAGCGTTGAAGTTGAATTTCAGGTCTTTGTAACGAAAAGTGAGAATAGCTTTCCCTGGTTCTACAGCGGTAACTTCTATGGCAATGAGGTTGTTGTAGTCGCGGGTGGTGCGTTGTACTACTTCATTTACCGTCATGTAGGTTTCACTTTTGCTTTTTTGTTCCAGTTCGTAGAGTTCTCCTTTATTGAAGTGATAGTTGAGGTCTACATATTCCTGTGCTTCAGCAGAAAAAGCGCCAGCGAGCAGCATTGTTGTCAGTCCCAGAAATCTTTTCATTACTATTTTTATTTGATCAAACATATTTTTCAATCACGCCTAGTCCGAACAATGCGAAATCGTATTTGGCCGGATCATCGGGGTCAAGTTTTTTGAGCTGATGGGTGAGGGCCGTTGCCGTTTTCCAATCAGCTTTGGCTTCCGGTATTAGCTCCAGTCTGGCGGCCACTCTGCTTACATGTACATCCATTGGGCAAACCAGCTGAGCGGGCGATATATGTTGCCAAAGACCAAAATCCACGCCATTTTCGTCGTGCCGTACCATCCAGCGTAAATACATATTCAGTCTTTTGCAGGCGGAATTTTTTGCAGGTGTAGCAATGTGTTTGCCGGTTCTTTCGGGATGCTCCAGTGCGAAAAACACTTTCCTGAATCCAATCAGCGCTTTCTCTACATTTTCATCTTTGGGTTTAATATGCGCACTAAAGGCAAATTCCAGCGAGGTTACATTGGTGTAGTAATGCTGGAGGAATTCTACGAAGTATAACAGATCCAGTCCGTTAAAGGTCCGGTGGCAGAAAGAAAGTAATTTCATACGGTCCTTAGGCTGGTGATTACGGATGAAATCATACGGAGCATCGTCCATCATTTTCAATAGTGCGGTGCACTTGTTGATAATGCTGGTACGGTTTCCCCAGGCCAATATGGCTGCAAAGAGACCGGAGATCTCAATATCCTGCAATACGCTGAACCGGTGCGGTATGCAAATAGGATCATTTGCAATAAAATCGGGGTGATTATAGTATGCTGCCTTAGCATCTAAAAATTCCCTTAGTTTCTGGATCTTCATAAATTAAGTCACAAATGGCCGGCTAGCCAATAGCTTCAGGCGACTGGAAGCTATTGGCTATTTCCAACCGGATATGGTCAGGGAAATAAATACAATACGCGCTGGTAAAGATAATTTTTAACAGATAAGAATTAAAATCTATTACTTAACTAAGCGCTTTTGCTAGATCATCGGTTAAATCGCCGGCATCTTCGATGCCAACGCTTAGCCGGATCAGGGAATCGGCAAGGCCGTTTTTGATCCTTTCTTCACGGGGAATCGAGGCATGGGTCATGCTGGCAGGATGGCCAATCAATGACTCTACGCCGCCCAGCGACTCAGCCAGGGAAAAAAGGTGTGTATTGCAGAGGGTACGGTTGGCTGCTTCGATACTATCGTCTTTTAGTGTGAAGGAGATCATGCCGCCGAAGCCCCGCATTTGTTGTTGGGCTACGGTATGATTAGGATGGTCGGTAAATCCGGGCCAGTATACCTTATCTACTTTTGGATGGTTGCGCAGGAAATGAGCGATGATTTCCCCGTTTTCACAATGGCGTTGCATCCTTACATGTAAAGTTTTAATGCCGCGCAGTACCAGGAAGCAATCCTGAGGGCCGGGTACAGCCCCGCAACTGTTCTGGATGAAGTATAGCTGTTTGGCCAGTTCTTCATTTTTCACGATAAGGGCTCCATGTACTACATCGCTGTGGCCGCCCAGGTACTTGGTGGCGGAATGCAGTACAATATCGGCTCCCAGATCCAGCGGATTTTGCAGGTAAGGGGAAGCGAAGGTATTATCTACGCAGAGTATCACTTCACTGGCGCGGGCTATTTGTGCGCAGGCGGCGATATCTATGATCTTCAGCAGCGGATTGGTAGGGGTTTCCAGCCATATCATCTTGGTTTGTGGGGTAATATGGGGTTCAATGTTGCGGGGATCAGACATGTCTGCAAATTTGAACCGGATGCCGTAGCGCTCAAATACTTTTGTGAAAATGCGGTAAGTACCCCCATACAGATCGTTAGTGGCGATCACCTCGTCGCCGGGGCTCAATAATTTCATGACGCTATCGGTGGCTGCCATCCCACTGCCAAAAGAAATGCCATGCGTACCGTTCTCTATGGCTGCCAATGCGTTTTGCAGGGCGTCGCGGGTTGGGTTCTGGGTACGGGCGTATTCATACCCTTGATGTACCCCCGGGGCGCTCTGTACATAGGTAGAGGTCTGGAAAATAGGCGTCATAATGGCGCCTGTGGATGGATCGGGCGCTACACCTGCGTGTATGAGTTTGGTACCCAGCTTCATGTCTTAAATATTTTTAAAATGAATAATTTCTGCGGTTACCAAATATACTTTAGTTTTTGTGATTGGGCAGGGTACCCGGAACAGGGAGGAATACTTACGTTTTTATTATAATATTAAAATATGATCGTATAAATCATAACGCTCACGAACATTTTTATATCGTTCACCAATTTACATCCTACAATTAAAAGTAATCAGATTACATTCGTTTTAGGTTTTTCATAGGATATGGTTAAAATTCTTAAGGCGGTATTCTTACCGCTTTTTCTTTTTATAATCACACTTTACTATAAAACGAAAGAGGCGAAAACATGCTTTCCGCCTCTTTCGTTTATTCTCAATATGTTATGATCTTTTATTTCTTTTTTGCCGTACTGTTGCTTACCGCATCGGTCCATTTGATCGGCAAGCTTACACTTACTTTATCCCAGGCGATGATAAGGTTAGCTCCTGGGTCTCCTTTTTCAAATATCATGGTAAACGCATCTACTGGTGTATCGAGCGATAAAACAGGGAGCGCGGTTCTTACTACATCTTTTTGCTGATCATATTTAAAGGCGCCCCATACGTCTGTGTCTTTGTTCAGGATGATGGTCCATGTTTTTTCTGTTGGAATAGCATAGAGCGTATAACGGCCTTTCGGGATATTTTTTCCGGCGATGATAACCGGTCTGAAAAATTCAATCTCAGTAGCTTCGTTGGCGCCCAGCCGCCATATTTTTCCATATTCCTCCAGGTTACCAAAGATTTGTCTGCCTTTGGTTTGTGGCCGGCTGTAAATCACCCTGGCTATTAGCGTACCTGGTTCTCCTTTTACTTTTACGGCGTAGGGATACATGACAGGGTAATAGGCCATATCCATAGGGCTGGCATCGAGCGGTGGTAATTTCTTATCCTGTGCAATAGCGTGTAAAGATAGTAGGCCTGCTGCAAAGGCAAATAGGAGCACTTTTTTCATCATCCGGAAAAGCTTTATTTCTTTTAAATCAATTGGCGGCAAACCTACTTTTTTTTATGGAACCAGAAAAGAAGCATGGTTGCTTTTAACAAGCTGTTAGCGGTTTTCCGGATGCAATAAGCTTTCTACATGTGCTTGTAGTTGGGGGAAGAATTCTTGGTAGCAAGTACGCAAATCATCGTAATGCTCCATAAACACGGCAAAAATAAGCGGGCTGTCGCTTTTAAGGTATTGAGCTCTGCGTGCTACGCCCCGGATAGCCTTGAAGGTGCCGTCGGTGGTATGATAGTTATATAACCAGTCGTACTCCTCCATGTAACGGAACATTTGCATAAACGCCGGAGGCAATAATACGGCGCGCTCGTTGATCTCCTGGTAAACGTAATGGGCAAATGAATATAAGGAATCGTTGGTAAAACGCGTTGGGTCGGTGGCCAGGAAATGATCGTATATGAGATCGGTAAATACGCCGCTGTAAAGGCCGCAGGACAAACGGAAAAACTGCTTGGCCCTGTTGGTAACAGGGTGCTGGTCGGTGAATGTGTCGATGGCCCGGTGTATCCGGATTCCTTCCTGTATACCTTGACTGTAAAGAGCCAGGTTTTTACGCCCCTTTACAAAATCTGCAATGAGGTTGCCAGTTACCAGCTCCGGTTGCCGGAAAGATAAATAAGCATGGGCCAGGTGATTCATGCCATTAAGGTACGTATTATTCATCTTCCCGGAATCTCCCCAACTATATATCAGTGACTGATACTCATCCAGTTTAACTTTTTCTTAACTTTCGCCGGTGCAACGTTGGCAAAGTGGCACCAACAGTCAGGCTATGGCTACTCTGAAAATGGATTTGCCCTCTACTGGCCAGGCGAATGTTCAATGGCGGATACCCCAACTATTCATGTGCTTCCACTAGTAAAGTAACCCTTGTTCTCCCCTTATTATCACAGTAGTTTTGAATTGTTCGAGCAGAAAACTATCCAATCATTCATTCAATATAATTTTTTCCGCCATGAAAAAACTTATTTTATTATTAGGTGCTATATTAGTGCTGAGTGTTAATACCCTCTTCGCAAGGAACTATGAAACAGCTGTAAGTAAAAAACTTTATAATTCGTTTACAGAAACATTTACAGGCGCTACTGATGTGAAGTGGTATACGGAAGATAACCATACGTTCACCGCTAAGTTTACTATGAGTAATGCCAAGGTAACTGCTTTCTTTAAGGAAGACGGCACCTTGTTAGCCACTTCCCGTTACCTGCAACCTGAACAGCTACCGCTGAAGGTGGCGGCTAAGCTCAATAAAAAATACCCCGGTCAACGTGTATACTGCATTGTGGAATATGCTTCTTCCGATAATATCCTCTATTTTATTACCCTGGAAGGCACCAACATATGGACCGTTGTTAAAAGTGATGAGAGTGGCAGCATGCAAACTTATAGCTGTCTCAAAAAAGCATAGTTTTAGTAGTGTTAAAAATACAAGGCTCATAGCATCTGCTATGGGCCTTTTGTTTTATCCACCGCTACGTGCCCCCACAGAAAATTATCTTAACTTTGCCACCTGTTAAGGCTTTATAAGCCAGACTGTTAATGTATAAATGATTAAACGACATGAACAAGGGACCCGTTTCTCAATTTATCCTGCACCATTACCGCCACTTTAATGCTGCTGCATTGGTGGATGCTGCCAAAGGATATGAAACACACTTGCTGGAAGGCGGTAAAATGATGGTGACATTGGCCGGTGCGATGAGTACGGCTGAATTGGGCATTTCTTTCGCGGAAATGATCCGTCAGGGTAAAGTGGATATCATCTCCTGTACCGGCGCCAACCTGGAAGAAGATATCATGAACCTGGTAGCACATACACACTATAAGAGAGTGCCTAACTATCGTGATCTGAGTCCTCAGGAAGAGTGGGATCTGTTGGAACAAGGTTTTAACCGCGTTACCGATACCTGTATTCCGGAAGAAGAAGCTTTCCGCCGTATCCAGAAACATATTTATAAAATATGGAAAGATGCGGAAGAAAGCGGTGAGCGCTATTTCCCACATGAATATATGTATAAACTGCTCCTGAGCGGCGTAATGCAGGAACATTACGAAATTGATCCCAAAAATAGCTGGATGTTGGCCGCTGCGGAGAAAAATATTCCTATCATTGTTCCAGGTTGGGAAGATAGCACTATGGGTAATATCTTCGCTTCTTACTGCATCAAAGGCGACCTGAAAACGTCTACCATGAAGAGCGGTATCGAATACATGATCTTCCTGTCTGACTGGTACCGGAACAATTCTGCTGGTAAAGGAGTAGGATTCTTCCAGATTGGTGGCGGTATTGCCGGCGATTTCCCGATTTGCGTAGTGCCTATGATGTACCAGGATCTGGAATGGACAGATGTGCCTTTCTGGGGCTATTTCTGCCAGATTTCAGACTCTACTACTTCCTATGGTTCCTACTCTGGCGCCGTTCCTAACGAAAAGATCACCTGGGGTAAATTAGATATCCATACGCCTAAGTTTATCGTAGAATCAGATGCTACCATCGTAGCGCCGTTGATGTTTGCGTATATCCTTGGTTGGTAAGGTAAGATATAATCATTGAGAAAAGGCCGTATCAAAAATTTGATGCGGCCTTTTTCATTCGGTTCCCTGATGGCGCAAAATGTTATTCGCATCATTCCAAGCCCCTTCACTTTATGTTGCGCTGCCCGCTTTCGGTTTTAAATAAACAGGTCGCCGGCAATCCCGTCTGCAAATAGCTTCCCTGCTTTGGTAAGCCTTAATGTTTCCCCTAGCCGTTCCATCCTTCCAATTGCGATAAAGGGCTGGCTGTGCGCAATGAGGTGTATGGCGAAGGAGGTGCCAAACCTTTCTGCCACCCATTCCAGGTTAGTGCCGGCAGCTGTACGCAAAGACGTCATCACATATTCATTGAACTGCATATCAACGGTAAGTGATTCTATCTCAAATGGCACTTTACCGGCAGCGATACTTTTGATATACTGGGCGTTATTGGCTACGTTCCATTGCCGCGACAGGCCATTGAAGGAGTGGGCCGAAGGTCCCAGGCCCAGGTAGGATTTGCCTTGCCAATAGCTGCTGTTGTGTTTGGAATGCCATCCGGGAAGCGCGAAGTTAGAAATCTCGTAATGCTCATAGCCAGCTGCTTCCGCCCAGCTTACCAGCAGCTCGAAATGCCGGGCAGCCTTATCAGGATCGGTAGGTGCCATTTGCTTTTTCCGGATGAAGTGGTCCAGGGCAGTGCCTGGTTCCACAGTGAGGGCGTAGCAGGATAAATGAGGAATGCCCAGCGCTATCGCCTGTTTTACATTATGTTCCCAGCCTTCGTTTGTGAGGGTGGGGCCGCCATAAATAAGATCAATGGTAATGTTCCGGAATCCAGCTGCCTGTGCCTGTTGTATGCAGGCCAGTGCTTGTGCACTATTATGCGCCCGGTTCATCCAGATAAGGTCTGCTTCAAAGAAAGACTGTACGCCGATGCTTAAACGGTTAACGCCGGCTGCCTGCAACATTGCCAGTTTTTCCGGGTTAAGGTCATCCGGATTAGCTTCCAGCGTGATTTCTGCATCGGCGGCCACCTGAAAAGTGGCTCGCAGGTGTGCCAGCAGGGATTGTAGTTCTGTGTCTTCCAGCAAGCTGGGTGTGCCACCGCCAAAATAAATGGTGTGTATGGGCTGTTGGGCCAGATAATCTTTTTGAAGGCTGATCTCCTGCAAAATACTTGCTACCATGGCGCCCTGTTGGGAGCGGGAAGTAGAAAAGTGGAAATTGCAGTAATAGCAAGCCTGTTTACAAAAAGGAATATGTAAGTAAATTCCGGACATCGCGTTTTTCTGAGTCGTTTGCCATTGCCCGTTTTACCGGTCAACTATGGACTATTTTAATATCTTTGCAACATCAAAATTACGTTGCAGTTTTGTTTTGTGAACAGGACGGTGTTAATTGCTGCTAATTCCTCTATTGTGGGAAGTAAACGTTATTATTTGAAGAACCGATTTTAAAAGTCATTGCAAAAATATTTTCCTGGTGCGAAACTGGTTATTGCTGTTATTTACTTTAGGTTATCTGCCTATCCTGGCTCAAACAACAGATTCCTCCGCGGTGAAAGTGCCTGCTATACACAAGCCGGCTGTGGTGCATACTGCTGGCGATACTACCCGGCCAAAGATGCATACTGCGCCTGTGAAAAGGGATTCCAATCATACCGCTTTTGTAAGGAGGGATAGTACCCGGGGAGCTTGGGTAAAACGCGATACTGCCCATGCTGCTTTCAAACGCGACAGTACCCGCGTGGGCTTTATCCAACCTGCCATACCTGCCAGAAAAGATTCAGGCAACCTGGCAGCAGATACTTCCCGGCATAAGGCAGACAGCCTGGCTGTGGCAGCAATGCCTAAAATAAAACCAGTAACAGACTACGACCTTTACATGAAAAAGTTGTTGCAGGAGAATATGTTTTTGAAGCCGGGCCGGCCCCGCTTTGTAGACATTAATCCTGCCAGGCCCTTCCGGAACATGGATTGGCTGATATACCTGGTGGCGGGGGTAGTATTGTTGCTGAGTATTATCCGTTTATCTTACCGTAAATATTTTTCAGACTTGTTCAGGGCTTTCTTTAATCCCACCCTTAGCCAGCGACAGCTGAAGGACCAGTTATCTCAATCGCCTTTCCCTAATATGTTGCTGAACGTTTTCTTTGCGATAGCGCTGGGGGTGTACCTTTATCTGGTGTTGTACCGGCAGCAGGTATTTCCGCAGGCAGAGCCCTGGTTGTTGATTCCCGGCCTGGTGGTATTGGTGGCGGTAGCATATAGCTTTAAATATACGATGTTACGGTTTTGCGGATGGCTGTTTGGCAATTCAGAGCTGGCGGATGCTTATGTTTTCATTTTGTACCTGATCAATAAGGTATTGGGGGTGTTGCTGGTGCCTTTTGTAGTAATTATTGCCTTCTGTAAGCCTGAAATTGCCCGTACTTTCCTATATATATCGCTGTTTTTTATTGCGTTACTCGTTATATACAGGTACATTAGATCTTATTCACTGGTTAAACAATACCTATCTTTCAGTAAATTGCATTTTTTTCTTTACCTTTGCGCATTCGAAGTAGCACCCGTTTTAATATTAACCAAGGTGCTGCAGAATATCTGGTTAACTGGTAATCCCTGATTATCGCCTATTGTTAACACAAGAGCAAAAAACGTATGATAAAAGGCGGGCCAAAAAAAGATTTGCAAGGTAAACAAATTCAGTCAATCCTAATTTCTCAACCTAAGCCTGAAACAGAAAAGTCACCCTACTTTGATCTGGCCAAAAAGTTCAATGTAAAATTGGATTTTTTCCCATTCATTCGGGTGGAAGGTTTGCCAGCGAAGGAGTTCAGGAAGCAGAAGATCGACATCCTCAGTTTTACGGCGGTGATCTTTACCAGCCGCAATGCCGTGGATCACTTTTTCCGGATTTGTGAAGAAATGAAGATTAAGGTGTCGCAGGATTGCAAATACTTTTGTATTACAGAAGCAGTTGCATTATATCTGCAAAAGTTCATTCTTTATCGTAAGCGGAAAGTATTTTATGGGGCCGACGGTTCTACAAAAGGCTTACTGGAAGTAATGAACAAGCACCGGGACAATGAGAAATTTTTGTTCCCCAGTTCCGATAGCCAGAAAAAGGATATTGAGGAATGGTTGAAAGCAAACAAGTGCGAATACGCCACTGCTACGCTTTACAAAACAGTATCTACTGATGTGAAGGAAGTATTGGCGGCTACTAACTACGATATGATCGTGTTTTTTAGCCCTTCTGGTGTGAAATCGTTGTTTGAGAACATGCCTGAATTTGAACAGAACGGTACGCATATTGGTGCATTCGGACCTACCACCTCTGCAGCGGTAGAAGAAGCAGGATTGAGGCTGGATGTAAAAGCTCCACTTCCACAGGCGCCTTCTATGGTGGCGGCACTGGAACAGTACCTTACTACATTAACAAAGAAGTAAGCAGCACACACTGCAAAATAGTATTGAGCAGGGTTCACCTAAGGTGGCCCTGCTTTTTTATGGCCGTAAGGAAGTGCTGGCAGTTGGTGGATAACCTTCACGCTTTCATGCTACATACTCCTGGCAATGATTAGCAACCGGTTGCTAAACGCTTTCTCACACTTTTATCCCACAAAAAATTTCTTCATAATCCTGAAAAAATAAAATTTCTTTGTAACGGAATTATATCCATCATTATTTATTGCCTAATGGAAACCCATGAACAAGCTTATCAGTGAAACGAGTCCGTATTTGTTGCAGCATGCGCATAATCCTGTGAATTGGTATCCATGGGGAGATGAGGCCTTGCAGCGCGCTTTACAGGAAGACAAGCCTATATTAGTGAGCATTGGTTATGCGGCTTGCCATTGGTGTCATGTAATGGAAAGGGAGAGTTTTGAAAATGAGGCTACGGCAGCCATCATGAATGAGCATTTCATTAATATTAAAATAGACCGGGAAGAAAGACCAGACCTGGACCATATTTATATGGATGCCCTGCAGGCTATGACCGGCGCTGGCGGATGGCCGCTCAATATGTTTCTCACCCCGGATAAGAAACCGTTTTATGGCGGTACCTATTTTCCTCCGGTGAAGGCGCACAACCGTCCTTCATGGACAGATGTGCTGTTGTCGTTGGCAGATGCGTTTAAGCAAAAGCGGGAGGATATCGAAACCCAGGCAGACAACCTGGTGCAACATATCCACCAGTCAGGGCAATTTGGGTTACAGTCGGGGCTGAAGGTAGATGTTCCTTTCGAAGAACTGTTTACCAAAGTGCAGTGCGACACTATCTGTGAAAATATTCTTAAACAGGCGGACACCCTTTGGGGAGGCTTTGGCAGAGCGCCTAAATTTCCTCAAACCTTTACTATTGGCTGGCTGCTGCGTTACCATCATGCCTACCGGCATCCGGAAGCTTTGCAGCAGGCCTTATTGTCGCTCGACAAAATGTTACAGGGAGGGTTGTATGATCAGTTAGGTGGCGGTTTTGCCAGGTATTCCACCGATGAGAGATGGCTGGCTCCTCATTTTGAGAAGATGCTGTACGACAATGCTTTGTTGATAGATGTGCTTTGTGATGCCTACCAACTCACCCGCAACGATATATACGTGCAAACAATCAGGGACACCTTATCTTTTATTACCCGTGAAATGACTGCCCCTGGAGGAGGTTTCTATGCCGCGCTGGATGCTGATTCCGAAGGTGTGGAAGGTAAATTCTATACCTGGAGCAAAGCGGAGATTCATCATATCTTAGGAGAACAGGCCAAAATTTTCTGTGAATATTACGATGTAAGCGAAGAAGGAAACTGGGAAGAACAAAATATACTTTGGGTGCAACAACCTTTGCAGCAATTTGCGGCAGAAAAGGGATATGATCCTGCTATATTGGGCGCTATGCTGAAAGGTTGCCGTGAAAAATTACTGGCTGTGAGAGCCAACCGGGTGCGGCCTGCACTCGATGATAAGATTTTGTTGGGATGGAATGCTTTGATGGTGCATGCCTGTTGCCGGGCCTATGCTGCCTTGGGAGATGAAGGGTACCGGCAGTTAGCGATACAAAACATGGAGTTTTGCTTGTCGCATTTCCCTCAGGGGGAAGAAGGAGCATTTTATCATACCTGGAAGAACGGTCAGTCGAAGTACCCGGCTTTCTTGGATGATTATGCGTACTTGATCCGGGCAATGATTGCCTTACAGGAAATTACCGGAGATATCGGCTGGTTGTACAAAGCGCGCGATATAGCTACGTTTGTGACGGGTTATTTCAGTGATGAGCACCAGTTGTTCTTTTACTATACGATTGAGGGACAGGAAGATGTGATTGTACGGAAAAAGGAAATTTATGACGGGGCTATACCTAGCGGAAATGCGGTGATGATGCAGAACCTTTGGTATCTCTCTGTTGTTTTTGATCGTAAAGATTGGGCAAACAGGTGTGTGAATGCCGTTTCCAGTATTGCACAAACAGCGGTACGCTACCCTACTTCATTTGGCGTGTGGGCCAGCCAGTTGTTACAGTTTGTAAAAGGTACCCCGGAATTAGCGATAGTAGGTGAAAATTTTAAAGCCAGAATGAATGAAGCGGGTAATTGGTTTATTCCTTTCAGGATTTTAACCGGCTCAGAAAAAAATATTCCTGGCATTCCTCTGTTAACAGATAGAGCTAAAGAAAATGAGACTTTGGTGTACTTATGCAAAGATTATCATTGTATTAAGCCTGTCTTTTATATACAAGAAATAATTAATTTAATATAATAATTATGTAACTTGCCCCTGATAAGGGGGGCCTAACATTTAATAAATGTTATTGCGTTTATATAATAAAACGTTAAAAAGTGCGTTTAAACTAGATACAGAGCGACGATAGGGCGAATTGAAAAAGTTGGATAAAAAGTCACTACGGATTAAAATTAATTATTACATTTGCTATCTTTCATATAAACAAAGCGGGTGAATTATGATAATTGTGTTCCCTTGTATACAGGCAAATCACACCAGGCTGGTTAATAGAAAAACATATTCTGATGAAAGCTACCCTTATGAAGCTTAACTATGTAAAAGGTCTGTTGGCAATTTTGCTGGTTTCCCTGCTGGCCAGCTGTGGCGGTAGTAAAACCCCTAAAAATGCACAAGGGCAATTAATTGGCGTAAGCCCTAGACCGAAGTACACTCCCCCTGTACCTTATGGGATGGTATACGTACCACCTGGAACTTTTCACATGGGTCCGAGCGACGAGGATGTAAACTATGCATTCACGGCGCGTAACAAATCCATTTCCATTTCCGGCTTCTACATGGATGCTACGGAAATTACGAACAATGAGTATCGTCAGTTTGTACAGTGGGTGCAAGACTCTATTGCGCACATTTTACTGGGACATGTTAAATCCGACGACGGGCATGATATCATTGACTGGAAGCAGAAGATTAACTATAAGGATAAAGCGACTGTAGAGAAGCTCGACGCCCTGGTATATTCTGAAGCAGACCGGTTATATGGCCGTAAGGATATTGACGTGGGCAAACTGGTGTACCATCAGGAAACTTTTAACTGGGACAAGGCTAAGCTGCGTGAGAATTACGGCAAGCCTCGCTCTACCTTCATTGTGAAGAAAGACGTTCCTATTTATCCTGATACACTCTGTTGGATCAGGGATTTCTCATACGCCTATAACGAGCCGATGACACGTATGTACTTCTGGCATCCGGCGTTTGATAATTATCCGGTAGTAGGAGTAAACTGGCACCAGGCTACTGCTTTCTGCGAATGGAGAAGTAAGTTCTGGGAAGACTACCGTGCCAGCAAGAAGCTGTTTACGGAAGATAAATTCCAGCTGCCTTCCGAAGCACAATGGGAATATGCTGCGCGCGGTGGTAGGGAACAAACTCCTTATCCTTGGGGAGGTTACTATATCCGTAACAAGAAAGGATGTTTGCTGGCTAACTTCAAGCCCGGCCGTGGTAACTATCCGGAAGACGGTGGTTTCTATACCGTGCGTGCAGATGCTTACTGGCCAAACGATTACGGCCTGTATTGCATGGCTGGTAACGTAGCCGAATGGACTGCGGATATCTACTATGAAAATGCTTATTCCTTCACTTCCGACATGAACCCATATTTAAGAATGGATGTACCAGATGATGCCCCGTTGAAAATGAAACGTAAGGCTATCAGAGGCGGATCATGGAAAGATATAGGACATTTCCTGCAAACAGGAACCAGAACATATGAATATCAGGACAGTGCAAAATCTTACGTAGGTTTCAGATGTACCATTGCCCTGAGCAGAAGAGCAAAACACAAATAGTAAAACAAAATGAGTAATAGCCTGTATTTATAACTATCAAAGAAAACCTTTGTATTATGTACACTATTATTGGCAAATCAGTGAGAATTAACTATTCCATACAGACTTTAACTAACACTTTAACCAGTAAATTTTAACCTATGGCTATGAATCCTAACAAAGCTAAATGGCTGAACTTTTTCGTATGTGTTGCTGCTTCCGTGGTAATTATCGGTGCATTATTTAAACTGCAACACTGGCATGGAGCGGATATCGCTTTGATTTTAGGTCTGAGCACAGAAGCGCTCATCTTCTTTGTATATGCTTTCGTTCCGGATTCTGGTGCATCTCATGCAGAAGGTGGAGCACCAGTAGTAGTAGCAAGCAGTCCTGCAGTAGCTGGTCTGGATAAAATGCTCCAGGAAGCAGACATTACTCCTGCTAATTTGCAACGTTTGAGCGAAAACTTCCAGAAACTGGGTACCACTGTTGATAAAATGAGAGATATCAGCGATGTAGTAGCAGCCACCGGAGATTATACACAAAAAACAAGAGAAGCTGCCAGCGCTATCGGTAATGTAGCTAGTGCTTACACTACTGCCGCTGCTGCCGTTTCTTCCTTCAACAGCGCATCAGAATCAACTAAGGATTTTCACGTACAGATGCAGGGTATGACCAAGAACTTGGCTTCTCTCAATGCTATCTACGAACTGGAACTCCAGGATACTAATAACCACCTGAAAGCAATGAATAAATTCTACAGCAATCTGCAGAATGCTTCTACTGCTATGAGTGGTAGCATTGAAGACGCTAAGAAAACACAAGAACAAATCACTTTGCTCGCTAAAAACCTCAGCAACCTGAATGCTATTTATGGTAACATGCTGAGCGCTATGCATGGTGGAAAATAGGATACTGCTAATAGTTGCTGGAATTAACACATATTAATTAAATCTGAAAACAAACTATGGCACTACCTAAAGATCCTAGGCAGAAGATGATCAACATCATGTACCTGGTCTTGACGGCCATGCTGGCGTTGAACGTCTCTGCTGAAATATTGAACGCATTTAATATCGTAAACAACTCTATCTCCAATTCCAACAAATCACTGACAGAGAAAAATAACTTTATCTACGGTCAGTTTGATGAACAAATGAAGGAAAAGGCTGCCGAAGTAGCTCCTTTTAAGGCAAAGGCAGACCAGGTGAAGAAGTTGTCTGCCAGTATGTACGATTATATTGAATCGTTAAAGTCTACTATCATCACAGAAAGTGGTGGTACAGACGAAAATGGCGAAATCAAATCTAAATCCGATCTCGACGCACCTTCTCGCGTGATGGAGAATAACAAAAAGGGTCCTGAACTGGAAGCCAAGCTCCAGGAGCTGCGTACCCAGTTGCTCTCTTTCGTGGATGATCCTAAAACAAAAGTACAGATTGAGAAAACTTTACCACTGAAAATTGAAATCGGTAAGGGCGGAGACGCTCACGGTAGCGGGGCACAAAAAACCTGGACTACTTATCATTTCAACATGGTGCCTACTATTGCGGCGGTAACCATCTTGGGTAAATTCCAAAACGATATCAAAAACTCAGAAGCTGCAGTTATCGATTACCTGTTTGGCCGTATTGAAGCGACTAAATTCAAATTCGATAAAATAAGACCATTCGTTTCCCTGAATTCCAAGAACCTGATGGAAGGACAGACCTTAACGGCTAATATCGCAGTAGGTGCTTACAGCACTTCTGTGAATCCTACTATCGTGGTAAATGGTCAAACAATAGAAGCGCATGACGGTCTGGGTACAATCAATATTCCTGCTTCTGGCATCGGTGAAAAAACCATTTCCGGTACTATTACTTTACCTAGCCCAACTGGTGGCGCTCCTGAATCTTATCCCTTTACAGAAAGTTATAATGTAGGTGCTTCAACCACCTCCATCTCCGCAGATAAAATGAACGTGCTGTATATCGGCCTGCAGAACCCTATCTCTATCTCTGCTGCCGGCGTACCTGCTGAACAAGTGTCTGCTTCCATTACTGGTGGAAATATCACCAAACATGGTTCAGGTGAATATATCGTTACTGTAAGCCAGCCAGGTAAAGCTGTTATCAATGTAGTAGCTAACATCGATGGTAAAACCAAATCACTTGGCCAGAAGGAATTCCGCGTAAAACGTGTTCCTGATCCAGTGCTGAAAGTAGGTGTTAACAAAGGCGGTAGCATGAAAGCAGCCGACTTTAAAGTACAGGGTGGTTTACGTGCAGATCTGGAAGATTTCGAATTTGAAGGCGTAAAATATGAAGTGATCGGTTACCGTGTTGGTATCTCTTCCAAAGGTAAAGAATACCAGGAAGGTGATGCAACCTCCGCTTATTTCCCAGGCAGCGTAGCTGCTTCTATCCGTTCTCTGCGTCCAGGTGATGAAGTATACTTCGAAAACGTGAAAGTGAAAGGTCCGGATAACGTGGTTCGTTCTATGCCGAGTACTATATTTAAATTAAACTAACGGTCATTAATTACTGAATTATGCGAGCAGTAATATTTAACAGAATTGGTTGGTGCACTTTATTGCTGGTAATGCTGGCAACGGCTGCCGAGGCGCAACGCCGCGGAGGCACTACGCGCCGCAGAACAGGCACTACAGCTACTCCCCCTGCAGATGATGCATCGGTAGTAAACCCGGCTACCGGGAACGCTGTTACGCCTCCCCCTGCTCCTCAAGCCACTGCCCCTTTGGTAGATACCCCACGCAAATCTTTGCGTGTAGACGGTGTGGTGGAAAGGAACCTCGCAAGAGATCGTACGCCGATCGACTACGACTACATCCGCGAAGATGATAGGTTTTGGGAAAAACGCGTATGGCAGGTAATCGATATCAGGGAAAAAATGAACCTCCCCTTCCAATATAACGTGGAAGATGAGAATGGTACCAATCAGCTGTTTATTAATATTCTGCTGGATGCAATCAAGAATAAAGAGGTAGAAGCGTTTAGCCCTATCGATGATCGTTTCACTACTGTAATGCCCTTTGCCGAAATCCAGAATAAACTCAGCGGTGAGGAAAGAACAGTACGCAGTATAGATCCTGTAACCGGCGAAGAGAAAATGGTGACCACCCGCGACGACTTTGATCCACGTACCATTAAACAGTACAAGATTAAAGAAGTATGGGTGATCGATAAAGAAGCTTCCGCCCTGAAAGTACGCATACTCGGTATCGCTCCAATGGTATCCCGTATTAACGAAGATGGTAGCATCCGTGCTTCTATTCCTTTGTTCTGGGTATATTATCCTGATTGCCGCGCTATCCTGGCTAAACACGATGTGTATAACCAAAATAACGATGCGTCTACAATCAGTTGGGAAGATCTGTTTGAAATGCGCTTTTTCGGCAGCTATATTGTGAAGGAAAACAATACCTACAACCGTGAGATCAAGGATTATATTAAAGACGGTGTGATGCGCCTCCTCGAAGGCCAGGCAATCAAAGACCGCATCTTTAATAAAGAGCAGGATCTCTGGGAGTACTAGTATTTAAGCATAAAATACCATAGTATAAAAAGAAAGCAGCGGATGACCCACCGGTCATCCGCTGCTTTCTTTTTATACTATGGATATGTTGCTCTAACTTCTGCATGCTACCGTTATTATTGTCTCCAATCTCTACCTGGGCATCGCCCAGCTACTTTCAGTAAACTACTGAGTATGATAAAACGATAAACTATTGATCTGTACGAAGATTTTCTGTTCGCACTTCTACTAGCTTTGTTCTAAATATTAATTAATACTGATAGCAATGCCCCTACCTTTCGTGAGCACTAATAAATTATTACGTCATTTGTTGGAACAGATGTCTGTTGTCCGGGATCAAACAACAAAATATATAAATGAAAAAACAACCTCCGAGTGGCAATGGTCGCCTGGTACCGGAACCTGGAGCGCCATACAGTGTCTGGAGCATCTGAATACCTATGGGAGGTATTATTTGCCGGCATTGGAGAAAACCATTTCTGCGGCAGAAAATGCCGGCAGCCGCCCCTACGCTGAGTTTAGCAGCAGTTTTCTGGGCGCCTATTTTACCCGGTTAATGTTACCCGGTAATCAAGGGCAGCTCCGTTTCCGGATGAAATCGCCCTGGAAGCACCTGCCCTCTACACAGCCAGCGGTAGCAGATGTATTAGCTGAATTCCTATTGCAACAGGAAAGGATGGAAAAATTGCTACGCCGTGCATATGCCGCTAATATCCAGGATTACAAAGTGCCTACTTCCTTGTTTAGCCTAGTCCGCTTATCTGTAGGAGATACATTTGGTTTTCTGGTAGCACATATACAACGTCATCTGCTACAGGTGGAAAAGGCGCTGGCTGGTAACGAATTGCCGGCACACGGAATGAGCAGTACCCTTATGGTTTGGTAGCCTCATTTATTGGGTGGCGGTATCGTTATGAAAATGTGCCCAGATCAGTTTGGCCTTGGCTGCGCCTACTTCTTTGGTAAGATCTTCCTGTGACAGCAGTTTTATTTTAGCTACCGAACGGAATGTTTTAAGTAGTTGGGTGGCAGTATTCTGCCCAATACCTTTGATGCTTTCCAACTCGTTTTTAAAAGTGCCTTTACTGCGTTTCTGGCGGTGGAAAGTGATACCGAAGCGGTGTACTTCATCGCGGACCCGGCGTATCAGTTTCAGGCTTTCGCTGTGGTAAGGCAGTTTAATACTTTCGGAATCGCCTGGGAAGAATATTTCCTCTTCGTTTTTGGCTAGGCCAACTACGGTCATGCTACCGATGAGGTCTAGCGCGCGGATGCTTTCCATAGCGGCGCCCAGCTGCCCTTTGCCCCCATCTATAATCACTAGTTGCGGCAAAGGCTGTTGTTCTGCTAGTAAACGGCTGTATCGCCGGTATACGATTTCTTTCATGGAAGCGAAATCGTTGATGCCTTCTACTGTTTTAATGTTGAAATGACGGTAATCTTTCTTGGAAGCTGTACCATCTTTAAATACCACGCAGGCTGCTACGGGGTAACTACCCTGGAAGTTGGAGTTATCGAAGCATTCGATGTGTTCTGGCAATACCGGTAGTTCCAGATCGGCCTGCAGTTGGTACAGTACCTGTTTCTTTTCCATGTCTGATTTGCCTTCCAGGTGCAGTATCTTCTTGCGGTATAACTCTTCCTTGAAGTAGTTAACGTTCTTTTCTGATAAATCGAGCAGCTTCTTTTTATCTCCCCCTTTGGGAACGGTAACTGTGACATTACTTTCCGGGTATTCCAACGGAAGGGGAACCACTATTTCATTGGTAATGCTTTTAAATGCCTCGCGCAGGTAAGCAATGGCGTATGCCAGTACTTCTTCATCACTTTCTTCCAATTGTTTTTCCAGCGTTACCGTTTTGGTATCTGCTATAGTACCATTTAGTATCCGCAGATAGTTTACGTAGGCATGATTGCCCTCGCTGATAATGGAAAATACATCTACATTGCCCATACGGGTATTTACAATCGTAGATTTTGCGGAATAGGTTTCCAGGCTTTCAATTTTCTTACGCATGATCTCAGCCTTTTCAAATTCCATTTTTGCAACATGTTCCTGCATCTGCTCTTTAAATAGGTTTACCACTGGCGTTAGGTTACCTTTCAACACATTTTTTACCTGTTGTAATCCTTCCCGGTAATCTTCCTGTGTTTGCAGGCCTTCACAGGGGCCTTTGCAGTTGCCTAAGTGGTATTCCAGGCATACTTTGAATTTGCCTTTGCGTATATTTTCTTCTGTTAGGTTTAGGTTGCAGGTACGTAATGGTATATTATACTTGATTACATCCAAGATTTCGCGGACCCGGCCTACAGAAGTGAATGGCCCCAGGTAGTCTGACCCGTCTTTAATGACATTGCGGGTGAAGAATACACGGGGAAAAGATTCGTGTTTGATAACGATATAAGGATAGGTTTTATCATCTTTCAGGCTAATGTTGTACTTGGGCCTGAACTGTTTGATCAGTGAGTTTTCGAGCAGGAAAGCATCCTGTTCGGAATCTACAATGGTGAACTCTATATGGTGTATATGTTCTACCAGTTTGCGGGTTTTGTAGTTGTCATGATTTTTTACAAAATAGGAGCTAACCCTTTTCCGCAAACTTTTAGCCTTACCTACGTAAAGCAATGTGCCAGCTTCGTCGTAGTATTTATAAATACCGGCATCAGACGGTATGGTATGTGATATCTTTTGAAATGCTGCTGCTGTCATGTTTTACATTCCTGTTTTGGGCGCTATCGTTGCGTTCACTTCCAGCTCTTTCGGCGTTAGGAAAGCTATTTTTTGATAGGTAGTGATCCGAACCTGTTTGTTTCGTTGATAGAACAGGTCCTGACGGAATTCATATATCAGGTTGCTGGTATATGAGTGTATGTTTATTTGTTGGATCTGGCCCTGTTGATCCAGTTCCATAGTAATGGCCGAAGGATTGGTTTGTTTACCTTTCGACTGATAGATAATAGATTTTTTACCGGAAAACGGATCATACAAACTGGAGGTATCGTATTCTTCCCTTAGGGATGGGTTGTTAAGATCCACGTCTGCAAAGGGTTTAAGCAGATTGTTTATAGCGGTGCTGTCTGCGCCTGTAATGGTGCTGGTATCCTGTTGCCCGTTCAGGGTCACCGATTTAAACAAAGTGACGTTACTCTGGCGGATACGTGTACCCTCCTGGCCGAAATAATCGGGCAGCCGTATAAATTTGTCTTGCCCCAATGGTATTGATGGTTTATTTGCCAGGTTACAGGCCATTAAGCCAATTATGGTAAACAACACAGTTACTTGCCTGTACTTTTTCATGTTGTAAAATTAATACTTAAATGTGGGTCATAAAAAATGCGCCGTAAAAACGGCGCATCGATGCATGAGCAAATCTGTCGAGAGCACTAAAAATATGTAAATCAGTTTATTGGACTGATGTGTTTTATGGGATTGATAAGTAAAACGGCAGCCAATAACTAAATGTTACAGGTGCCGGAAAGATTTTTGGGGTATTGCCAGCAAAAAGGAGAGCGAAGAGAATGACAAATACAATTGTCATCCTCTTCGCTCATTAATATTTGTTAGCCAATGGCTATTGGCGGGTATTTATTCAGTTAACCAGTACGTTACCGGTCATTTCTTTTGGAATGTCTAATCCCATAAAGTGCAGGATGGTTGGGGCAATATCGCCGAGTTTACCATCTTTTACCGGGCCACTGAAATCTTTATTGATGATAAAGAAAGGTACCAGGTTTAGGGAGTGAGCGGTGTTAGGTGTGCCGTCGGGATTTACCATGTAATCGGCATTGCCATGGTCTGCTGTCAGGAATACGGTATAATCGCTGGCTAGTGCGGCAGTTACCACGCGTTCTACGCAATGGTCTACTGTTTCCACGGCTTTTACAACTGCTTCAAACACACCGGTATGGCCCACCATGTCGGCGTTGGCAAAATTGAGGGCAATAAAGTCGGCTGCCTTGTTTTCCAATTCAGGTACAATAATATCAGCTAACTCGTTGGCGCTCATTTCCGGTTGCAGGTCGTAAGTGGCTACTTTAGGGGAAGCCGCCATGAGTCTGCGTTCTCCGTTAAATTCTTTTTCACGTCCGCCGGAAAAGAAGAAAGAAACGTGTGGGTATTTCTCTGTTTCCGCGATCCTGATCTGGGAATAACCGTCTTTTTCCAATACCTCTCCCAATGTCATATTGAGATTATCATTTTCGAAGATGACATGTACGTTTTTATAGGTACGGTCATATTCGGTCATGGTGGTATAGTACAGGGGCAGCGGTTTCATCTCAAAATCCGGGAATGCTTCCTGGGTAAGTACCTGGGTAATTTCGCGGCATCTGTCTGTACGGAAGTTAAAGCAGAGTATGGCGTCATCGTCCTGGATGGTTGTCAGTGGCTGTTGCTGTGCATCTGTTACAATGATGGGTTTAATAAATTCGTCGGTAACTCCTTCGGCGTAAGATGCTTTTATGGCGGTGAGGAAGTCTTGGGTAGGCGTGCCTTTGCCATTAACCAGGGCATCATAGGCCAATTTCACGCGTTCCCAGCGTTTGTCGCGGTCCATGGCGTAGTAACGGCCGGTGATGGTAGCAATTTTACCGGTAGTTTTTTTCAGGTGGGCGGAAAGGTTTTCCAGGAATCCCAGGCCGCTTTTAGGATCTGTATCCCTGCCATCTGTGAAGGCATGGATAAATACTTTTTCCAGGCCATGTGCCTGGGCAATAGTGGTTAATGCTTTCAGGTGTTCAATATGTGAGTGTACGCCGCCATCGCTCACCAGGCCAATCAGATGCAACGCTTTATTATTATTTTTAGCATGAGCCAGGGTATCCAGTAATACCGGGTTTTGGGCTAATTCGCCTTCCCGGATGGCTACATTGATTCTTTGCAGCTCCTGGTATACGATTCTACCAGCGCCAATATTAAGGTGGCCTACTTCAGAGTTGCCCATTTGCCCGTCTGGCAATCCCACTGCTTCCCCGCAGGTAACTAGGCGGCTGTTAGGGTATTGCTTATATAAACTGCTTACAAAAGGTGTTTTTGCGTGTGCAATGGCATCGGCTGTAGGAACTTTACCTTCGCCCCATCCGTCCATAATTACGAGAATGGCTCTTTTCTTTTCCATATCCTATCTGGTTATAATAGTTTAATATAAATTCACTCGAAAGGGTGAAAGTACTTATAAAGGGTTTAAATATTTTACAAAAATAAAGCGAAACGTAAAATTAATAACGGATGCTGGCAGACAAGGGCATGGGTCTATATTAATTTATACTTTAAAAAATAAATATTAAATAAAGTTAATAAATTAGAAATTCATAGCTACCACGATAATGTGATTTTATTGATTTGCAGTAGCTTTGGCATAGTTTTGGCTTTTAATTTGAGTTCTAAGAATCACATTTTTAATAAAATAACTGACAATGAAGAAGCTTTTGATGGTGCTGGGGATTATGTTGTTGGGAGGTACTTATACAGCATTTGCGCTATCGGCGAAAACCACCATTATATTAGTTGCCGGGCCTTTTGAAGATGTGGTGAGTGCTATTAAACAGGGTGACGTAAACGGTTTATCCCGTTACTTCGACAATAATGTAGAAATTAATATTTCAGGAAAATCTAATTCCTACAGTAAAGCCCAGGCGGAAATTATTTTAAAGGATTTTTTTTCCAAAAACCCCGTTAAATCATTTGAACTGATACACCAGGGTGGTGATAATTCCCGCTTTGGTATTGGCAATATGGGTACTGCTAATGGCCCGTACAGGGTATCATTCTTTCTCCAGAAGAAAGGGGGGTCTATGGTGTTAAATGAGCTCCGGTTCGAGAATAAATAAACGATCTCAACATAAAATAATTGGAAAACCCGTAGGTGCCCCGCAATTTATTGCGGGGCACTTTTTATTTTTGATAAAATTTAGCGGCCGCACCCGAAGCAGCAAACCGGATAAAGACCGTGAAGCAATTAAAAATACCCTTTAGTTATGTTAGCAACAGCAGCGTTGAACGCGTTTATCAGTAGCGCATTGGCAGAAGATATCGGTAGCGGAGATCATTCCACTATGGCTTGCATTCCTCCTACGGCAAAAGGGAAGGCCGTGCTTAAAATAAAGGAAGATGGTATCCTGGCAGGTATGGAAGTGGCTGCTGCCATTTTTCAATGGCTCGATCAGTTTACGGTGTTTACCCCCTATAAAAAGGATGGTGATGTGATGAAGGCAGGTGAGGTAGCTTTTGAAGTGGAAGCAACCGTACATACCTTGCTGATGGGAGAAAGACTGGTACTTAACTGTATGCAGCGTATGAGCGGTATTGCTACCCTCACCCACCAGTACGTAGAAAAAATAAAAGGGTATCATACCCGGATACTTGATACCCGCAAAACCACTCCTAATTTCAGAATGCTGGAAAAGGAAGCTGTTCGTATAGGCGGTGGCGTGAATCACCGTATGGGGTTATATGATATGGTGATGTTGAAAGACAATCATATTGATTTTGCCGGAGGGATCACCAATGCAGTCACTGAAACAGTGGCCTATCTGGAAGCGCAGCAGTTGCCACTGAAAATAGAAGTGGAAACGCGCAACCTGAACGATGTAAGAGAAGTACTCGCAGTAGGGCATGTAAACAGGATCATGTTAGACAACTTTGCTCCTGCCGATATTGTTACTGCAATGGCGTTGATCAATGGTCGTATAGAAACAGAAGCTTCCGGTGGCATTACACTGGCTAACCTGGAAGCATATGCGAAAACAGGGGTGGATTATATTTCTGTAGGCGCTATTATACACCACGCGGTGAGCCTGGATCTGAGCCTGAAGGCAGTTATACTATAAAACAATTTTTTTTGAAGAAGATATTATTTATCATCAACCGCAAAGCGGGCACAGACCGTGAAAAACACCTGGAAGCAGCGATCAGCAGGTATCTGCCGGCAAGTGAGTATGAGGTGAGCTCCGTGTACCTGTCTTACCTGGGCCATGGAACAGACCTGGCAAAGGAAGCCGTTAAAAACGGGGTACATACTGTAGTAGCAGTAGGCGGTGATGGCTCGATCAACGAAATTGCTAAAGGACTGGTAGGTAGTGATACCGCAATGGCCATTTTACCGTTGGGTAGCGGTAATGGCTTGGCCCGCGCATTGAAAATCCCATTAAATATCAGGAAAGCCTTGCGGTTGATTGTAAACAACCACCAACGCGCCATTGATGTAGGCTATGCAAATGAACATCTGTTCCTGAGCAATGCCGGCGTAGGTTTCGATGCCTTGATTGCAGAACAGTTCAGGCATAAAACAAAACGTGGCCTGATGGGATATGCTAAACTGGTGCTTAAGAGCTTTAATAGTTACACGCCTGCCAACTACCGGATAGATATAGATGGGAAGTTATTGGAAACGCAGGCTTTTCTGCTAACTGTGGCCAACGGCAATCAGTTTGGGTACGAATTTAAGCTGGCGTCCAATGCCAACGTATTCGACGGGTTGCTTGATATTTGTGTGATGCCACCGGTAGGCATCCTGGGCCTACTGCCGGTTAGTATTTTTTCACTTGTGGGGAATATTGATAAAACCCGTTATATGAAACATTATGACGGAAAAAATATCACGATCCGCAGTCAGGAGCTGAAATACTTGCAGGTAGACGGAGATGCTGTGCCATTGCAGGAAAAGGGCGTAGTTCATATACGTGTACAACCACAGGCTATTAAAGTAGTGGTAAAAGATTAACCTTTAAACTTATTAGAGAAATGTCGAAAAAGAAAAATACACCGGGCAATGGGATTGTATATTCTACAGATCCCAACTTTTCCTTTGAACAGGAGCCAGAAGAGGCTATTGCAACATTAGCTCCTGCTGAGCAGGTGTTGAGAGTAGTATTAGACAAAAAGCAAAGGGCGGGTAAAGTGGTCACCTTGGTAACCGGTTTTGTGGGTAAAGCAGAAGACCTGGAAAAACTGGGTAAAGACCTCAAAACCAAATGCGGTACCGGCGGCAGTGCGAAAGATGGTGAGATATTGATCCAGGGTGATTATAAAGAAAAAGTGGTGAAATGGTTACTGGATTGGGGCTATAAAAAAACGAAATAATTAAAACAGCCCGGTATGCATACCGGGCTGTTTGTTGCTTTGCTGGGCAATATTATTTTATGCTTACCTATTGATTAGCTGCATACTGTAGGGGGTATACCGTTCGCCGGCCACTGTATGTTTACGTAAAATTTCATCTATTGCAGTAATATCTGCTGCAGATAACCTGATGTCTACGGCGGCAGCATTTTCCTGTAAATATTTTCTGCGTTTGGTGCCTGGAATAGGCAGGATATCTAATCCTTGTGCGAGTAGCCATGCCAGTGATAACTGTGCGGGTGTGATTCCTTTCCCCTTTGCAAAAGCTTCGAGAGCAGTAACGGTTTGCAGGTTCTGCTCAAAGTTTTCTCCCTGGAAACGTGGCAGGGTTCTACGGAAATCGCCCTCGCTCAGGCTGTTGGTATCGTGAATAGCGCCAGTAGAAAGGCCTCTCCCCAACGGGCTGTAAGCTACCAGGCTAATGCCTAGTTCGCGGGTTGTAGAGAGGATGTCGTGCTCTACATCGCGGGTAAACAGGGAGTATTCTGTTTGCAGGGCGGTAATAGGATGTTCTGCGTGCGCTTTCCAGATAGAAGCAACGCTGGCTTCGGAGAGGCCAAGATAGCGCACTTTTCCTTCTTTTACCAGTTCGGCCATTGCGCCAACAGTGTCTTCTACCGGTACTTTATCGTCTATACGATGTGCATAATAAAGGTCTATCACATCTACCTTCAGTCTTTTTAAGCTGGCCTCACAGGCTTCTTTTACATATTCCGGAGAGCCGTCGATACCGGTGGTGCCATCAGGATAAAATCTGAATCCGAATTTGGTAGCCAGAAATACTTTGTTTCTATGGGCAGCCAATGTTTCCGAGAGCAGTTTTTCGTTGGCGCCCTGGCCATACATATCGGCAGTATCCCAGAAATTAATGCCTAATTCGAGTGCGAGCTCCAGTGTAGCAATAGATTCCTGGTCGTCAAAATCTTTACCACTGCCGTATGCAAACGACATGCCCATACAACCCAATCCTATTGCTGAAACTGACTCATTGGTTTTTCCAAGTTTTCTGTACTGCATATGGAGATTTTTTAGAGATACAAAAATATGTATAGGTAAGGACGGCAGATTGTAGCGAACAAAGTATTAATTGTTAAAATCAAAGTTTATTGCACGCGGTACATGTGAGGGGCAATGCCACTATGATTTTTGAAAAAGTGGGTAAAGTTGCCTGGGTCTTCAAAGCCAAGGCACCACGCTATTTCAGCGATCTGCCAATCGGTATGGATCAGTAGCAGTCGTGCTTCCAGCAACATACGCTGACGTATATGTTCGCTCACTGTGCGGCCGGTAGACTGTTTTATACAAGCATTCAGATGATTAGGATGCGTATTGAGCACTTGTGCAAACTCTTTCGCTGTTTTTAGTTTCATCTGATGGTGCGGCTGCTCTATAGGAAACTGTTTTTCCAGTTTGTCGATAAATCGGTTGGCCAGCATCTGTGCAGCATTAAGTGCTCTGGGCGCCTGAGTTGGTGCAGATAGCCGCTTACCTTCCAGCATAATCAGTTTCAGATAGATCAATAAAGCTTCCTGTTTAAAGGCTGCATCGTCGTGATACTCCCGCATCAGTTGCCTGAAAATAGATTGGAGGTAATTGCATTGCTCGTTAGTAAGTGTAAATACAGCTTTTGATCCTAGCTGCCAAAGTGGGTGTTGTAGCAGGTTTTCCTGGTGATCGGGCATTGTGTCGAACAGCAGGTCGGTAAACAAACAATAGTAACCTTCCTGCTCTTTTGAAGTAGCTCTCCAGGTTTTTAATTCAAAAGGATTGATGAACATTAAAGTAGGACCATTAATTTCATACTGATCATCTCCCATTGTAAAGATGCCAGTGCCTTTCGTAAAGAAGCTGATTTTGTAATAATCCCGTCTGGTAGCCCTTACTTCATCCTGGCAAGGATGGTCCGATCTCTCATGTACAGCGAAGCTGCCACGCAATGGTACTTTGGGGACCATTGCTATGCGCGTATACAGTAGGAGTTCGTCGTTGAAGTCATTCGATTTTTTCTGCCCAATGGAAGCATTTTTTTGTGTAGACATATCCAAATTTAAACAATTCAAAATGATAAACACCGCCAGACGCTGTGTACAATGTTAAGTTTTAAGCGAAGATGTACCGCTGAAACCCTTGCTGCATCAGGGTGATAAAATTTAATGAAACATTGTTGCAATTAGTTTTTTGATTAAGTAGAAAAAAATTCACAATTTGTTAACGACTTTATCAACCAAAATCTTGTTATCGTCAAGCCTTTGATGATGGCTATGTAGAGCCTCCTGCCACATGCCCGGGAAGAACAAGAGATAATAATTTTCAGAACGGAAATACCAGTTGGGTGTTTCCGTTTTTTATTGCATTTACACGCTTAGCTATTATGGGCACTATTTTGTTATTGTTGAGACAACCGGTCTTGTTTTTTGATGATCAACAAAGGGTAATGGTGTGGCCTTGTTTTATCGGCTACAGGATGAGCCGCTGGAAAAATGCGAGTTGTTGCAGGTTCCTTGAAAAGTGATAGCTGTTTGTTAGCGGGCTTGGCAACAGTTGATGTATTTAAGGTCGGGGGATAATAAATTCCACTTCTCCGAAATTGAGTTGAAGGATTGTACCGTCTTTTTCCAAGCAGAGGCGTCCATCGGGTAGCACATCCCGGATGGTCCCTTGAAAAATGTCGCCGTCTTTGCGGTAGAGGCCGGGTTGTTGCCAGCGAAAGAGGCGGGTGGTATATTCCTCCTTAATAGCCTCATAATTGGCTGCTTGTAACTGCTGCATTCTTTGATCCAGGCAGTGGCAGAGTTCCTGGGCTATTTGAACGGCTTCGCGGTGTTTGCCGGTGATCTGTTTCAGGGAAACGGCGTTTGGCAATGCTGGCGGAAAGGCAGCCTGATTAATGTTGAGTCCGATACCTATAATGGCATATTGCCAGATATTACCGCGCAGTACGTTTTCTATGAGGATGCCGCCTGCCTTTCTGTCACGCCAGTAAATATCGTTTGGCCACTTTATTACGGTTTCGTCGCCGGCATACGAAGTAAAGCAGTCGTTGGCGGCAAGGGCAACCGTCATGCTGAGCATAAATTGTCTGGAAAGCGGTAATGTGGCTGGTTGCAGGGCAACGGTGAGGGCGCTGATATCGCCGGGTTGCGCCAGCCATTGTTTTCCCCGGGTACCTTTTCCTGCAGTTTGGTTGCTGGTAAACCAGGCTGTGCCGGATGTTACCTGACCGGAATTTACCTGCTCCATGGCATAGTTATTGGTGCTGTCTACTTCGTTCAATATATAAAACGGACGTCCTATCATATGAATCTTTTTTAGTCTGTATATCTGGCCCGAAAAGTAATTCATTTTATTATTTTATTAACAATATCTGGGACCCCGCGGGCGATATTAAACATGTTATATTACTGCTTGTTTAGTAACTTTGACAATTAAAGATTATTTTTAACAAAAACGAGATTTATTGGCACCCTTAACCGTTCTGAGCACAAGAAAGAAGGCGCAGCAACGCCTGACCAGAGAAAGTGAAATTTTTACCACCATCATTAAGGCCATACAGGATAAGAAGGGGGAAAATATCGTATCCCTGGATCTACGCCAGATTCCTGAAGCCGTGGCCGATTTCTTTATATTATGTGAAGCCAATTCCGGCACCCAGGTGAAAGCCATTGCTGATTATGTGGCAGAGGAAGTAGAGAAACTTACATCGGAGGAACCATATAAGCACGAAGGATTTAGTTCACAGCAATGGGTACTGGTGGATTATGTGAACGTTGTTGTGCACATTTTTCAGCCGGAAAACCGAAAGTTCTATAATCTGGAAGAAATGTGGAGTGACGCCGATAGGATGGATCACCACGAAGACTGACTATAACAGTTGTTTTAGAATTTAATTATTCATATTATTCTGATTGCAATAAATATCCGTAAAGGAGCGTAAGATTATGGAAAAAGGAGGCAATAACTTCAACAAGGGTTCAGAGAAATCACCTAAGAAAGGACCGAAGTTCAATATATACTGGGTTTACGCCTTTATTGGTGTGGCCTTGCTCGCTATGAACTTTTTTGATTTCAGATCTTCTACCAAAGAGATCAGTTTCCAGGAATTTCAGGTGAATTATCTGAAACCCGGTGATGTAGACAGGTTGGTAGTTGTAAATAAGAAGTATGTAGAGGTCTACATTAAACAGGATTCTCTGAAAGAGGCGAAATTTAATGCAGTTAGTAAAGGGAAGTTAGGTGGAGAAAATCCCGGTCCTCATTACCGTTTTACAATAGGTAGTGAAGAAAGCTTCAAAAAAGACATTGATAAGGCACAGGAAGGCGTACCTGTTGAAAATCAGGTAAAGATTTCTTACGATGAGCGTCAGAGCTGGTTTGAGCCCATCTTCCAATTGCTGTTGCCGATCATCCTCATCATCGGTTTATGGATACTGCTGATGCGCAAAATGGGTGGGCCTGCTGGTGGCAGCGGTGGCCCGGGCGGCATCTTCAATATTGGTAAATCCAAAGCTACCCTGTTCGATAAAGGCACCCGTGTAAATATTACTTTCAACGATGTAGCCGGTTTGGACGAAGCAAAGGTAGAAGTAATGGAAATTGTGGATTTCCTAAAAAATCCTAAAAAATACACCGCCCTGGGAGGTAAAATCCCTAAAGGAGCTTTACTGGTAGGTCCTCCGGGAACCGGTAAAACCTTACTGGCCAAAGCGATGGCAGGTGAAGCGCAGGTACCTTTCTTCTCCATGTCGGGTTCCGATTTTGTGGAACTGTTCGTTGGGGTGGGCGCGAGCCGTGTACGCGACCTGTTTAAACAGGCCAGGGAAAAAGCACCCTGCATCATATTTATAGATGAAATCGACGCTATCGGCCGTGCAAGAGGTAAGAATGTAATGATGAGCAACGATGAGCGTGAAAATACCCTCAACCAGCTCCTGGTAGAAATGGATGGTTTTGGAACAGACAGCGGTATCATTATCCTGGCAGCCACTAACCGCCCTGATGTACTGGATAGCGCACTACTCCGCCCGGGCCGCTTCGACCGTCAGATCTCTATCGATAAACCAGACCTGGCCGGAAGAGAAACCATTTTTGAAGTGCACCTGAAGCCCATCAAAACATCTCCTAACCTGGATGTGAAGAAACTTGCGTCCATGACTCCGGGATTTGCCGGCGCCGATATTGCCAACGTATGTAACGAAGCAGCCCTTATCGCCGCCCGTAAAGGCAAAACACAGGTGGAAATGGAAGACTTCAATGATGCCATCGACCGTGTAATAGGTGGATTGGAAAAGAAGAACAAGATCATCTCTCCGGAAGAAAAAGAAGTGATTGCCTACCACGAAGCCGGTCACGCTATCTGCGGCTGGTTCCTGGAACATGCTAACCCGCTGGTGAAAGTAACGATCGTTCCCCGCGGCGTGGCTGCACTGGGATATGCACAATATCTTCCTAAAGAACAATACTTGTATAATACCGAGCAGTTGCTCGACGATATCTGCATGACCCTGGGTGGTCGCGCAGTAGAAGAGCTCGTATTCGGCAAGATCTCTACCGGCGCACAAAACGACTTGCAGGTAATTACCCGCATGGCCTATGCAATGGTAACCGTTTACGGTATGAACGAAAAAGTAGGTAATGTATCTTTTTACGATCCAAACAGCGATCAGGCTTTCACCAAACCTTACTCTGAAGAAACATCCAAGATGATTGATGAAGAAGTAAGAAAACTGATTGAAACAGCCTATATAAGAACTAAAAACCTGCTCACCGAAAAAATGGAACAGGTGAAAGTGCTGGCACAGGAACTGTTGAAGAAAGAAGTGTTGTACCAAGCAGATCTGGAAAGACTGATCGGTAAGCGCCCTTTCGATTTACATAAAGACCACTTAGTGAATAAAGAAGGTATGAGTACTGATGGTGTACATCCGTCAGACATCATCAATCCTTCTCCTTCACCAGCAAATGCGTAATAGCAATATGAAGATTTCTCCTGCTAAGGAAAATATTCTGAAGAGAGTACGGAATGCATTAAGTCAACCGGTACAGTTGCCCTTCCCCAATTCGGAGGGCAACTCTTCTGTTTTCAGAACGGAGAATGAGAGCCTCGAATTAAAATTTGCAGAAGAATTTACCAAATTACAGGGAAAATTTGTTTTCTGTACCGGGAAGGTAGAGCTGATGGATAGCTTACGGACGCTTTGCGAAAATAAGGACTGGCATAATGTATTCTGTCAGACACCCGCATTGCTCAAAACTATCCATCAGGAGGAGTTACCGGCCCTCAACCAGGGAAGCATACATGAAGCAGATGCCGCGATCACCGACTGCGAATATCTGGTGGCCCGCACTGGCACAGTAGTGCTTAGTGCAGCTCAGCCCAGCGGCAGAACAGTACCGGTATATGCACCTGTACACATTATGGTGGCTTATACCCACCAATTGGTGTTTGACTTGAAAGATGCGCTCAACAAGCTGAAAGACAAATATGGTAACGATCTTCCGTCTGCGATATCTTTCGCAACAGGTCCCAGCCGTACAGCCGACATTGAAAAAACACTGGTAGTGGGCATTCATGGCCCTAAAGAAGTATACGTATTTTTAGTTGATGAATGAAAATAGCTGTTGGCTTTTAGCGACTAAAGGCCAACAGCTTTCTACAATACAATGAATATTCACTTACCCGCCAATAAGAAAGTATATTTTGCCTCTGATTTCCATTTGGGCGCTCCTAATGCCGCCGCCAGCAGGGAGCGTGAGAAGCTGATTCTGCAATGGCTCGACCAGGTAGAGCAGGATGCGCAACACATTTTTCTGGTAGGTGATATTTTTGATTTCTGGTTTGAATACAAACATGTTATCCCCAAAGGATATACCCGTATATTAGGTAAGCTGGCTAATTTAAGCGATAAAGGAATCGGGATTTCTGTATTTATCGGTAATCATGATATGTGGATGGACGGCTATTTTGAAGAAGAGCTGAATATCCCTGTTTACTATGAGCCTCAAACCTATACCATCGGTAATAAAAGATTTTATATCGGTCATGGTGATGGTTTAGGGCCTGGCGATCATGGTTACAAGATGCTGAAGAAAGTATTCCGTAATCCTTTTTGCCGTTGGCTTTTTTCCATTATCCACCCGGCCTGGGGGATCTCTTTGGCTAATTATTTCAGTCAAAAAAGCCGTTCTGCTACCGGCCAGGAACTAGAACATTTTCTGGGAGTGGAAAATGAATGGCTGGCTATCTACAGCAAAGAAGTATTGCAGCAGGAGCATTTCGATTATTTCATTTATGGACACCGGCATCTGCCTTTGGATATCCGCTTGAATGACCGGAGCCGTTACATTAACCTGGGTGATTGGCTGAATTATTTTTCCTATGCGGTATTTGATGGGACTACCGTAGCATTGAAATTTTTTACTGAGGCGGGTGAAAATGCTGCCAGGTCAGGCATCCAGGATCTCGTGCAGGATAGGCGGTGAGTGCATCTCCGTAAAATCAGGTAAGTGGAGCTGGAAGAAATCCAGGTAGGCGTATAACAGTTTCCTTCTTTTTTCTTTATTCATAGATATGGCCGCCAGGTGTTGTACTGCTGTGCATCGGAACAATTGGTCGGTCAACTCGCTATATACCGGGTCTAGGTGATTGATGTGATGCGGTGGCAAATCGGTATAGGTACCTTCCTGCAGATCGAGGTAAGGTGTATATTCGGAGAAGTGCCCATTGAGCCGGAACCCCAGGAATTCCCCTACTTTTAAGGTAAAATATAACGGCAGGTTAGCGACGACCGCTATCTCTGAAATATCCAGCAGTTGCAAGGTGCTTTCTGTGAAGTAATAGAGATCTAGGTGTTGCTCAGGTTGCTTCAGGCACTTCTGCAACAGTTCAATAATGTACAGGGCTACCGTATTTTTTACTACATTTAATTGAACGGTATGGTAAATATGCCCCAGTTTAAACTCCGAGATACGTTGCAGGTTTTTGATCTCGTTATGATAAACGACCAGCTCCAGAATATTGCCCGGTTGCAATAGGTTTCCTTTGGCCGCTTTGGGCTTTGAAGAACGGGCGCCGTTTACAATATAGGATTGCAGACCAAAAAGTTCTGTAAAAATACTCACAATCAGGCTGGTGTCTCCATATTTAACGGCGCGTAATACGATGCCGCGGGATTTATGAAGCAAGATGGTATGTTTAGTTTAAATTGACATTTGGTTTTCAGCTATTAGCTCTCCCTAATGGCTAGCTGCCAGAGGCTAATAGATAAAGGTCAAAGTTAGTGAATTAAGCAGCACGGCTAATGGTTAAAAGTGTATAGCGGATGGCTGATCGTTAAAAGGGGCCAGCTCATCGCTATCTGCTACCAGCTAATAGCTATTTTAATTACCTTTACGCCCATTACTAAAAAGGGAATCCTTATGTGGCAACGTTTAGCAGGCTTTGTGCTAAAATATCGATTATTGCTTCTTTTTTTGCTGCTCGCCGGTACAGGCGTGATGGGGTATTTTGCCAGTAAGGTACAAATGTCTTATGATTACGTGGCTACCATTCCGCACGATAATCCTAAATTTCTTGAATACCAGAAGTTTAAGGAGAAATTTGGGGCAGATGGGAATGTACTGATGCTGGCCGTACAGACGGATAAATTTTTCCAGGTAGATTTTTTCAAGGACTATGTTCAATTGAATAAAGACCTGAAAAATGTTTTTGCGGTAGAAAATATCATGAGTGTGCCGCTTGCGGTAAATCTGGTAAAAAATGACAGTACCCAGAAACTGGAAGCGAATTTACTTTTCCAGGGCGATCTTACCAATCAAACGGTAATCGACAGTTTATCGAAAGTGTTTAATACGCTGTTGTTTTACAAGGGGCTTTTGTACAATCCAGACACGCATGCTTACCTGATGGCGATTTATGTGAACAAGGATGTATTTAATTCTCCCAAACGTACTGTGGTAGTGGCAGAGATTACCAAGTTGGCAAAAGCATTTGAAGCGAAGCAGCATACAGAGGTATACCTGAGCGGGTTACCTCTTATTCGTACAGCCATGGCCGTTAAAGTGGCCGACGAGCTGAAGCTCTTCCTGAAAATATCCTTTTTGTTGACTGGATTGATATTATTCCTGTTTTTCCGTTCGTTTGGAGCAGTATTGATGTCCATGATCGTAGTAGCGATTGGGGTAATATGGTCTGTTGCCACTATTGTGCTAATGGGTTATAAAATAACCTTGCTTACAGGGTTGATTCCTTCGCTGATTGTAGTGATAGGTATTCCCAACTGTGTTTACTTCCTGGGTAAATACCATACAGAATATGCCAAGGATGGTGATAAAGTGCGTGCGTTGGTGCACATGATACAGCGGATGGGGATTGTAACCTTGTTTACCAACCTCACTGCTGCTATTGGCTTTGGGGTATTCTGCTTTACCAACAGCGCTATTTTGAAGGAGTTTGGCGTAGTAGCCGGATTGAATATCATGTTTATTTTCCTGATCTCCTTTATTTTTCTGCCTGCTGTACTGAGTTACTTACCGGCGCCTAAAAGCAAGCATACCACTTATCTGGATAATAGATTTTTTGGCGCGATCCTCAACTTCTTAATCACATTGGTATTTAAGTACCGGCCATGGGTATACGGTATAAGTGGGGGGTTATTGTTGTTGGCTGTGATAGGTATGGGCCGGTTACAGTCTGTAGGTTATATGCTGGATGATATTCCGCATACCGATAAGCTGTATACAGACCTGAAATTCCTGGAAACCAATTTCAAGGGAGTAATGCCGTTGGAAATAGCAGTAGATACCAAACGGAAGAACGGGGTAATTAGTCTGCAAACGTTGAATAAGCTGGATGAGCTGACGCAGCTTATTGCAGCTCAGCCAGATTTTGGCCGTCCATTATCGGTTGTGGAAGGGATTAAGTTTGCCAAACAGGCTTATTATAACGGCGACAGTGCTAACTATGCGATACCTAACCAATTTGACCTGGGCTTTTTGGCGCCTTATCTGCGTATGAAAGGTGACAACAAAGCGTCCAGCAGCGCCTCTACGTTTGCCAAGCTGGTATCTTCCTTTATGGATAGTACAAAGCAGGTGGCCAGACTGAGTGTAAACATGAAGGATGTAGGTTCCCAGAAGCTGCCGTTATTGTTAGATGCGCTGCAACCAAAGGTGACTGCTATTTTTGATACTGCTCATTATAAGGTAACCTTTACCGGAACCAGTGTGATTTTCCAGGAAGGTACCCGCTTTATCATTAATGGGTTGATGGAAAGTATTATCCTGGCGTTTGTATTGATCCTTGTTTGTATGCTATACCTGTTCCGTTCCTGGAGGATGTTGATTATATCGTTGATACCCAATGTAATTCCGTTGGCAGTAACAGCGGGTGTAATGGGTTGGGTGGGCGTGCCATTGAAGCCTTCTACCGTTTTGGTGTTTAGCGTGGCATTAGGTATAGCCATTGACGTTACTATCCGTTTTCTGGTGAACTTTAAGCAGGAGCTGCCCCGTCATGACCTTGATATCAGCGCAACCGTAAAGCAAACCATACATGAAACCGGGTTGAGTATTATTTATACCTCGGCTATTTTGTTTGCCGGTTTTATGATCTTTAGTTTTTCCGAATTCGGAGGTACGAAAGCGTTAGGCTGGTTAACCTCTCTTACCTTGGTAGTGGCGATGGTGACTAACCTGACGATATTACCCGCGTTGTTGTTGTGGATGGAAAAGGCTTTGTTGCAGAAAGCGAAAAAGAAAGAGTTGTGGAAAGCGTTAGATGAAGAGGAAGACATTGATATAGCGGAATTAGGTATCCGCGATTAGAGATGCTTAAATATTGAATATTGAAATGGCTGCATGGGTATCCGATGCAGCCATTTTCTTTTGTTTGACCCTTGTTTTTCCCCGCAGCCGTATGTATTGGCAAAGTTGCCTGTTGCTGAAAAAAATAAAAACAGTTTTTGGAGAATTGGGAATTGCACTGCAGTATAGTCCCCTGCTTGTTTTTCGGGTATATAGCTAAGCTAAATTGGACAAAAAAATGTATTGAAATAATCTAGTGGGAGGCACTCAAATATCCTTTTCACCGCTTGTAAAAAAAGGGGGGATATTATAATGAAAAAGTATGAGGTTTATAATGCCATTCTAACCACATAGTTCATGAAAAATAAGTACTTAAAGGGCGCTCATTTATCTGAGCGTAAATTTAAGGAGATCTTGCGGCTATTTGCCGATGATCTCACTGCGACGCAGATTGCACAAATCAGCGGTGTCAGCAGGGTAACTATTAATAGCTACCTGAAAAAGCTCAGACATCAGATTGCCCGCTTTTGTGAAACCCAGCATCCAGTGCCGGTACCGGTTTTAAACTACGACAGCCGGCCGGCCGCCCCCACTCCCGACCACGACAGCGACACGCTGGTGGCCGTAAAACCAGAAATAGACCGGATTGTAAAACCAGTTATTTTTGGTATCTGCAGAACCTCAGACAGGTTGCATACAGAAATCCTTCCAGATGTAAGCCGTTCCATGATCCATGCTGCCACGAGAGGGCGTTCCGTATTGGAATCGCAGGCAGGAGCAGATCGTTTGCGTCGCTTTAACGGATTGGTAGACCTAGGGCAGTACCGTTTGTACCGGCTTAACCAGGCCTCCGATACGCATCAGATAGATGATGTAGATGCTTTCTGGGGGTTAACCAAGCATCGTTTGGCCAAATTTAAAGGGTTGAACCGCAACACTGCTTATTTGCATTTGAAAGAATGTGAATACCGGTTCAATCATCGCAACGATGATCTTTTTTCGGTGTTGTTGGAATTGTTAAAAAACTATCCACTCACCCTTTCCTGACAAGATATTAGCCCCATTTCGGTGGGGCTGTATAAATCTTAATTTAGATTTTGGTTGATGAGTACAGGTGGCATTCTTGCCGCTTGTTTTATTTTCATGCCATTATGAATTGTGTTTATTGTTTATAAGTTAACAATAAGTTAAAAAAATGTTATCCAACTGTTATTGGCAATTTTTAAAGTTTAATGTTTTGTTAATAAAGTTTATATTTGAAGCCAGGTTGAAAATTTGCTAAGGAAACTGCTTATGAGAAAGAAGTTAATTACTTCTAATTGCGTTTTATTGAATAAATCGCAATAGTTGTAGTTAATATTTACAATTGTCAATGTTTTTGTACATGTATCATTGCCAACTTGCCAACATCTAAAAGTATCCATTTTACATTTTCGGCAACCAAAAATTTAAACGGAACCAAATGAATTAAGGCTTATTAGCCTTGATAGTTGATTATTATTTTTTAAGGTTAAGGAACAAAATCATGCTTATGAGGAAAGTTTTATTTCTCCTCTTGTCCGTGCTATTCCTGGGCGGGCAGGTCTATGCGCAAAGCCGCACTGTAACGGGGAGAGTGACTGATGCCAGAGATGGCTCAGCAATTCCTGGTGCCAACGTACAAATTAAAGGTACTTCCAGGGGAACCGTAACCACTCCCGAAGGCTCTTTCACATTGCAGGTCGATGACAAGGCCACATTGATTGTATCTTTCATTGGGTTTGAGACAAAGGAGATCCCTGTTGGCAACACGGCTACTGTTAACATCAAATTGAAAACTGATGCCAAAGGTTTGGAAGAAGTAGTAGTAACAGGTTACACGGTAGAAAAGAAGGTGGGTTCAACCATCGCAGCTTCTTCTATCAGCGGTGCCAAAATCAACAACGTAGCATTGCCTGATGTAAATCAGATGCTGCAAGGTAATGCTCCGGGTGTAGCGGTATCTACCAACTCCGGACAACCAGGTGCTAAAACAGAAGTAAGAATCCGTGGTATCGGTTCCATTTCTGCCAGTACTTCTCCACTGTATGTAGTAGATGGTGTGATCGTTTCTTCTGGTGATTTCACCCAAAACACACCTACACAAGATGTTATTGCTAACATCGATCCGGCCGACATTGAAAACGTAACTGTCCTGAAAGATGCGGCAGCTACTGCCTTGTATGGTTCCCGTGGTTCCAATGGCGTGATCGTTATCACTACTAAAACTGGTAAAAGAGGACAAAGCAGGATTAACTTCAACGCTAAGTATGGTTTCCAGAACCTGGCGCATGAGATCCCAATGATGAACTCTACAGAATTGCTCGCCTATCAGCGCGAAGCCATGAAGAATGCAGTGAACAAAGATGGTACGCCTCTTTTTAAACCAGAGGAGATTCTGGCTAACCGTCCTGATAAACTGGCTAACATCAACACCAACTGGATGGACGAAGCTTTCCGTACCGGTACTACACAAGCTTATGGTATCAATGCCAGCGGTGGTTCTGATAAAACTCAGTTCTATGCTTCCGGCGATTACTTCAAACAACAGGGTACCCTGATTGGTTCTGACTTCAGCCGTTACAATGGCCGTTTGAACGTAGACCATAAATTCAATGATAAATTTGACCTGAGCGTAAAAATGAGCGGCTCCTATACCGACCAAAGAAGCGCCAGTGCAGGTAATAATTACTCTTCTCCGCTGATGGGTGCCCTGGCTAACGTGCCGTTTATCCCTTCCCGTGATGAGAATGGTAATCCATACAATGGTTATACAGCCGGACAGCCTGGTACCACTACCTGGGCAGGTTTCGCCGATATTCCTTCCAGCTACCGTCCGGTGCTGCGTGGTGGTAACTTCCTGTCTACTGTAGAGAACAACTACAGCAGAAGCAACAATACCCAAACAGTGTTCAACGCGGCTTTAGGTTATAACATTATTGATGGGCTGCGCTTTGTAATTAAAGGTAACGCTGAGCTCACCAACATCCGTGAGAAACAATGGACTTCTCCATTCTCTTATGATGGCCGTAACTACAATGGTTACCTGTACAACGTAAACACTAACATGGGTCTGTACACTACCCAACAGTTACTGACTTATAATTTTTCTATCCACAAAGACCATAATTTCCGCTTACTGGCTGGTAACGAGTATTCTTTCCAGAATCGTGTGTGGAATTATAGTGCAAAAAGTGGTTTCCCAAGCCAACAGTCACAAGTGCCTGATGCAGGTGCTAACATGTTCGACATGGCCGGCGACGAATCTTCTTACGCTTTCCAAGGTTTGTTGAGTAAAGTTGACTACGATTATAAATCAAAATATTTCCTGAGCGGTAGCTACAGAAGAGATGGTTCTTCCCGTTTCCCTAAAGACAACCGTTATGGTAACTTCTATTCTGTAGGTGCTGCATGGCGCATTACAGAAGAGAACTTTGCTAAAAGTTGGGGTTGGTTGAACGATCTGAAACTGCGTTCCAGCTATGGTATCATGGGTAATGCAGAAGGTCTGGGAGATTATCCTTATCAGCCTTTATACAGCCTGAATGGTTCTTACAATGGTAACTCTGTTGCTTACCTGAACCAACCTGGTAACCCGCTTCTGAGCTGGGAAAAACAAAACCTGTACGACATTGGCCTGGACTTCAGCGTACTGAACAAGCGTGTATACGGTAGCGTAGGGTTCTATGACAAACGTTCTTCTGCTTTGTTGCTGAAAAAACCATTGTCTATGACCACTGGTTTCGACGTAATGAACATGAACGTTGGTAAGATGATGAACCAGGGCTATGAAGTAACGTTGGGCGGTATTCCGATCAGCACTAAAAACTTCACCTGGACTTCCGACCTGAACTTTGCTACCCTGCGTAATAAAGTATTGTCTCTCGGTGGTGATGAATCTATTCCTGCTGGTTCCCGTCAGAAAATTGAAGTGGGTATGCCATTTGGTTCTTGGTATATGCCAGTATGGGCAGGTGTAGATCCTCAGACAGGTTCCGCTATGTGGGAAACAGCTGATGGTAAAACAACTACCGACTATAATTTAGCTGCGAGAAAATATGTAGGCCAGGCGTTGCCTAAGATTACTGGCGGTTTCACCAACAAATTCCAGTACAAATCTTTCGACCTGACTGCATTCTTCACTTTCAGCTGGGGTAACAAAGCTTACAACTATAACCGTTCCTTCCTGGAAAGCGATGGTAACAACACTACCGGTAACCAGGCTAAAGACGCTGCAGACCACTGGCAAAAACCAGGCGATATTTCTGACAGACCTAAGGTTATTTGGGGTAACGGTTCTAACTCCAACGCTACTTCCACCCGTTATTTGGAAGATATCTCCTACTTCAGGCTCAGAAACCTGGCACTGGGTTATAACCTGCCAAAGAGCACACTGGAAAGACTTAAGCTGCAGGGTTTAAGAGTATTTGCACAGGCTGAAAACTTATTCACCCTGACTAAATACAAAGGCTATGATCCGGATATGAGCACTAACCCAATTGCTCCTACCAGCACAGCTTCTCCTGCTACAACTAATGCGGGTATTGATTTTTACCGTTATCCTACTTCTCGGATTATTACGTTTGGTGTGAGTGTGGGACTGTAAATGAAGTGAAAACAAAAAATCTTAGTTTAATTATGAAATATTCAAAACTCTCCATATTAGCATTGGCTACGGTTGGTCTGTTTTCTGCCTGCACTAAGCTGGATCAGAACCCGCAGTCATCATTAAATGACTCAGACGCGGTAACAGAAGGTAATGCACGCATACTGGCCAATGGTGTGTATCAGCGTATGAAAGCGTTGGAATATTACGGACGTGATTTTATGATCGTATCAGACCTGGGTGGTAATGATATGAAGATCACTTCCCAGAACTCCAACCGGTTCATCACAGAATTCCAGATGAACTACACGCCGTTGCTCGCACCACAAACAAATACGTGGTTGAATGTTTTCAGGGTAATTACCCAGGCAAACGTTCTGATCAATAAGCTGCCGCAAACCGGTAACACCGCTACTATTATCGGTGAGGCTTACTTTATGCGCGCACTGGCTGATTTTGACCTGATGAGAAGGTACACCAGGCCATATACTAATGTAGACGCGAAGCCTAATGATCCTAATTCCGGTATTCCGGTGATCAGTACTGTAATAGATAATCCAGCTACTTACAAAGCTACCCGTAATACATTGGAAGAATCTTACAACGCAGTGATTAGCGATCTGAAAGTAGCGCAACAAACCGCTCCGGATGCTCAATCTGGTTCGTCTGCTATTTTCACTGCTTCTAAAGATGCGGCTACCGCTTTACTGACTCGTGTTTACCTGTACAAAGGCCAGTGGCAGCAGGTAATCGACGAAGCGTCTAAACTGTTGGACGGCAACAAATATCCATTATATGAAGCTTCGGCTGTAGCAGGGGCTTTTAACCTGGATGCGCCAGGGTCTGAAGAAATCTTCTCTGTGCGTTTTGTGAATACTGATGGCGGTGGTGCCAGTAACTTCGGTTATATGTATGTACCAGCTGCTTCGGGTGGTTATGGAGATATCCGTTTAACGGCTGCTTTCATGGACTTACTCGATGATAAAGATGTACGTAAAGGCCATGTGTCAACCCTGGATGGTAGCAACTACTTGGTGAAATTCTCTGGTAACAAAGCTACTGGTCAAGTTGGGCTGGTAAACGTAAAAGTGCTGAGAATCAGTGAAGTGCTGCTTAGCCGTGCAGAAGCCTATGCAGAACTGAATAATTTCCAGAAAGCAACAGATGATGTAAACGCGCTGAGAGCAAAACGTGGGCTTGATCCATTTACTGATGTCGCTAACATCAAAGCGGAAATCATTAAACAGAGAAGACTGGAATTGGTAGGTGAAGGTTTTAGTATGTCTGACCTGTTCCGTAAAAACGGCGTACGTAATATTACTGATGCTAATGCCTTGAGCACCCGGGTAACTCAGCCTAACGATTTCCGTGTGGCGTACCCAATCCCTCAAAGCGAAATTGATGCGAACAGCAAGATGGTCCAGAATCCTGGTTATTCTAAGTAATATTTATTTTGTATAATATTAAAAAGGTGTCTCAACTTTTGAGACACCTTTTTTGTTATAATCCTATATAAGAACAACCAAGCACATTAAATTGATACCTGTAGTGTGGATAATTAAAAAAGATTATCGTTATCTGTTTTATATCTTAAATTTCCTATATTGTGGTTATATTTAAGGTATATTTAACACTCAAGTACAAACCATTATTTTTTCGGAGACACCAAAATGTTTATAGTAGAATAAACCATTGCTTAATTCTACAGTCCAATGAACAGCCATATTATAGCTGACTTAAATATGATAAATACATTATAGCGCTTTGCTAGGATAAATAAATAAAATATTTATTTCTAAGATCATGCTTAAGCCTGGAATCGATGTTAGCTAAGGATTTCTAACTAAAGGAGCTATTGTTTTAAGAAGGAACTATTGTAAAGAGAGAAGAGAAGGGAACGCACCTGCGTGATGCTATGTAGATGTTTGGAAACCCGTGCCAGGTTGCATTGTCCCCCCAAAAATTAATTATAACGTTAACTATCAAACTCAATCAAATCTGAATGCTTATGAAAAGAGGCTTACTCTTATGGTTATTCATAGCCATCAGTGTTGTGCAGGTATTTGCGCAAAACAAAACTGTCAGTGGTAAGGTAACAGATGCTAAAGACGGCTCTGGCATTCCCGGTGTCTCTGTTGGCGTTAAAGGAACCGGGAAAGGCACCCTGACGACTAGTGATGGCACCTATAAATTGGAAGTGCCTGCGGGTTCCACGCTTGTTTTTTCCTTTATCGGCTATGCTTCCAAAGAAATACAAGTGGGACCGGAAGGCACGATCAATGTAAGTTTGGGCGCTGATAATAAAGACCTCAGCGAAGTAGTAGTAACAGCTTTAGGTATTAAACGTGAAAAACGGACCCTCGGCTATACGACCCAGGAAGTGAAGGGAGACGATATTGTGCAAAGCAAGGAAGTAAACTTCCTGAATGGGTTGCAAGGTAAAGTAGCCGGTGTGCAGATCAATAATACGAGTGGTACACCTGGTGCTAGTACACGTATCGTGATCCGTGGCGGCGCTTCTTTAACAGGTAACAACCAGCCTTTATTTGTAGTAGATGGGGTGCCCATCAGCAATGACCAGATCGGCGCCGGTACATCAGATGATGACCCCATACTGGCGGGTGGTACTACTCCCAACAGAGGTATTGATATTGACCCTAATATTATTGAGTCTGTGAATATCCTGCGCGGCGCTTCTGCTACGGCCCTGTATGGTTCTAGAGCAGCTGGCGGCGCCATAATCATTACAACTAAAAACGGCTCCGGAGCAAAAGCTAAAGGAATAAATATTACGGTGGCTTCCAGCGTGAATATTGATAAGGTAATTCTTCCTGAGTTCCAGGGGGAATGGGCACAAGGAACTCGTGGTGTATTTTATGATGGCGTTACCAGGAAAACCTCTCAATCATGGGGCCCTAAAATGGATACCCTCAAGATCAATGGTGCACCGGCGCCAAGGTATAATCCCCGCAGACAGTTCTTTAAAACCGGTACTACCCTGGATAATGGACTTAGCCTGACCGGTACTACTGAGAAGTCCAACTATCTGGTATCGTACTCTTCTCTAAGGCAGGAAGGGGTTACTAGAAGTACAGACTTTTACCGGAACTCTTTCTATGCTAATTTTACCAGTCATCTTACAGAACAGTTTACTGTAACAACGGGTATCAACTATATCGACTCCCGTAACGACCGTTTATTGGAAGGTAACGGAGATGGTGGTACCTCTTACCTATCTGTATTATATAATACGCCGGTCAGTTATGATCTCCTGCCTTATCTGGATGATGTAGGTAATCAGCGCATGTTCCGTGTAAATACCAATAACCCTTTTTGGACTGCAGTGAATACAGGATTACGGTTGGATGTGGCCCGCTTCATTCCCAATGTAAGCCTGGTATATAATCCGCTTACCTGGTTAACATTAACGGAACGTATAGGGGCAGACGTATATAGTGATAACCGTAAATTTTTTGAGGCAGTAGGTTCATTTGGTGCATATTCCAACGGCCGTGTTTTTGATCAGGTGATCAATAGCAAACAGATTAACCACGACTTTTATGCTACCGGCAGAAAGACCTGGGATAAGTTTGACCTCACTGTAATGGTTGGTAATAATATTATTTCTGAACACCACACTAACCTGATCACAACTGGTATTGGTCTTTCTGTACCAGGTTTCTATGATATAACCAATGGGGAGTCTATCAGTTCCTCAAAACTTTATTACGACAGAAGGAGGGTGAGTGTTTATGGCCAGGCTATTCTGGAATATAACAGGATGTTGTCATTAACTTTAACCGGAAGAAATGACTGGTCTTCTTCTTTGCCTCCTGGAAACAATTCCTACTTCTATCCTTCTATAACCGGCGCCTGGGTATTCTCCCAATTGAAACCGTTCCAAGAAAGCAAGATCCTTTCTTTCGGTAAAGTGAGAGTGGCATATACTTCTATCGGAAATGATGCCCCTCCTTACAGCACCAATACGCTATACCATAAAACCCTAGTAGGAGACGGTGTACGTGGTACGCTGATACTTCCCCTCAGTGGCGTAAATGCTTTTTCTTTGGACAATGTACTTGGAAACCCAGATCTGAAGCCAGAGAGAATCAAAGAATTTGAAGTAGGTGCAGAAACCAAATGGTTCAATAACCGTTTGGGAGTAGAAGCCAGCTACTATCATAAAGTAAGTACAAACCTGATCTATAATACAACTGTTTCTGCCGGATCTGGATTTAATACGGCGATTATCAATGCGGGTAAATTCACTAACAAAGGTGTGGAAGTAACCGTTAATGCTACTCCGGTGCAAAGCAAGAATTTCAGTTGGAATTTATCTGCTAACTATTCCCGTAACAAGGGTTTGATTAATTATCTTTCTCCAGGCGTAACCGCTATACAGATTGGAGGTTTCACCACACCAGGTATATATCTGCTGGCCGGACAGTCTTACGGTACGATAGAAGGCTCCCGTTATCAAAGAAATGCACAGGGTAAGCTGCTGATTGATGATGATGGATATCCTATCCAGGATGACGGTAGCTCTTTCCCGATTGGTAACATCCAACCCAGTTGGATAGGTGGTATTACTAATACCCTGTCTTATAAAGGTATTGATCTGTCGTTTACTTTCGATTGCCGTATAGGGGGTCAGGTGATCAACTTCGATGAATACTATATGACTTATTATGGTACCAGCAGCCTTACTAAAAACAGGGATGGCTCTACGATCATTAATGGTATTCGGGCAAGTGATGGGAAGCAGAATACTACACCTATCAAAACAGATCAAACCTACTGGCAGGCATGGGGCAACACTTATGAGAACCTGATCCAGGATGCAACTTTCGTAAAACTGAGAAACGTTACATTGGCTTATAATTTCCCAAAACCGTGGTTAAAACGTACCTGGATTAAAGGAGCAACACTTTCTGTGGCAGGACGTAACCTGTGGATACATGCACCACACTTTACCGGGTCAGATCCTGAACTGAGTACTTATGGCTCAGGTAGTAACGCAGGTGGCTTCTACAACTATGTTTCTCCAAGCACCAGATCTTATAACGTAACTGCGAAGTTAATTTTCTAAACTGAGTAACGATGAGTAAAAAGATAATAATAGCTATACTAACCGGAAGCATATTCCTGAGTGGTACCGGTTGTAAAAAGTTCTTGGACGTTAATACAGATCCTTCCGGTGCAGTAGCGGTAAACGATCCTCTCTTGCTTTCCGGTATTGAAATTGTTAATGCCTTTAATATTGCCGGGGGATACCCCGCCAGAACGGCAGCCTTCTGGACACAGCAATTGGCTTATAACCAGGCGCCTCCTGAATGGGATACTTATAGGGTAACAGCCCCCGATGTTGATAATACCTGGTCTTTTGATCTTTATCCTGCTTGCCTGGAAAACCTGAAGAAACTGGAAGCCCAGGCAACTGCACAAGGCCATACCCATTTTGCGGGAGTCGCTAAAGTATTGATTGCTTTTGACATTGCTGTAGCTACTGATCTCTGGAACGATGTGCCTTATTCACAGGCCTTTCAAGGTTCCGAAAATCTCACGCCGAAGTACGATACCCAGGAAAGTATTTACAATAGCATTAATACATTGCTGAGCGATGCAATCACTTTATTAACTGGTCCGGATAATAGTATTGTACAACCAGATGCTAAAGACCTTGTTTATGGTGGTGATATCAGCAAATGGACAAAGTTTGCTTACCTCTTGCAAGCACGTTTTGCTCTCCGTTTAACATATGCACCTAACCACCAGGCAGTTACCCAGGCACAGGCAGCCCTGGCAGCAGCAGCAAAAAGTTTTACCAGCGCTGCTGATAATGCTGGTGTTCAATTTGCCGCTACCGCCGGCAGCGAAGCCCCCTGGTACCAATTCGTTAACAACTGGGGAAGTATTATGGTGTCATCTACCATGATCAATAGGCTGGTATCTACCAACGACCCACGTTTAACAGTATATGCAGATCCTAATGCTGTGGGTAACTATGTGGGCCGTGTGATAGGTGCAGATCCAGACCAAACCGACAGTATTTCCGGTTTGGGCGATTTCTGGGGAGATAACCCGGCGCAAACCGTCTTCTACGGTACCTATGATGAGGTGCTGTTTATTCAGGCAGAAGCCACTTACCTGACCAGCGGCTTTGCAGCTGCACAGCCTATCCTTACCCAGGCGGTAAAGGCGGCCATGCAACGTGTAGGCATCGATCCCAATGGTGCGGATGTAGCAGCTTATCTGGCTGCTAATTGTACACTCACCGCTTCCAATGCCTATGAGGTAATTATGACTCAAAAATATCTGGCTAATTTCCTCTCACTGGAATCTTATAACGACTGGCGCAGAACTAATTTCCCAACGCTTACTGTAGTAGAGAATCCTTACTTAGGACTTACCTCTATTCCTCGCAGATGGGTTTATCCAGCGTCTGAAAACCAAACAAACCCTCAGCCTGAGCAACCAGGCAGCTTAACAGGCCGTGTTTGGTGGGATACATTACAATAGTGTTAAAAGTTAAAGTATAAAAAACGGTTGTTCCAATTGGAGCAACCGTTTTTGTTTTTACGCTAATTACTATAACTAGCTCATGGTTGTTATTGTATCGGGTGCTATTTCTTTAGTTCAGGCGGCTTTTGAGATAGCGTTTTTTTGTTAGGTTGCCGAATAAAAATAGGGTGTATCAAAGTATGATACACCCTATTTTTATTGTAACAAGTCGCTTATTTCAGTATTTCTTGCAGTTTTGCTTCCAGGGCTTCCCCTCTCAGGTTAGTAGCAATTATTTTACCCTGAGGGTCCAGTAAGAAGTTAGTAGGAATGGCATTGATGCCAAATAAAGGCACTACTGCAGAATCCCAAAATTTAAGATCACTTACGTGATTCCAGGTAAGGCCGTCTGCTTTTATAGCTTCCTGCCATTGGTCTTTGGTTTTATCCAGGGATACGCCCAGAATAGTGAAGTTTTTATCCTTGAATTGTTGGTAAGCTTTTACTACGTTAGGATTTTCCTGCCGGCAAGGTCTGCACCAGCTAGCCCAGAAGTCTACCAGTACATATTTACCACGGAAAGAGCTAAGACTGATCATTTTACCGGAAGGGTCAGGTAAAGTAAAGTCTGGTGCTATTTGTCCTACTTTCACAGCGGAAGGTTCTTCCCCACCGGCAGCATCGGCTGCGCCCTGTTGTTGTCTTTTTTCCAGTTCTGCCACCTTATTGGTCATGCTTTTCACCAGTGTATTTTTAGGAAAGCGGTTGGTAAGGTTAGCGAGTACTTGTTTGTGATTAAGTATTTCTTGTGCATCTGTAACCTGGCTGATGGCAAATACGGCATTGGCCGGATTTTTAGTTTTGTCTGCCAGGATGAAGAAGTTGTTTTCAAAATCTTTTTCTTTCTTTTGCAGGGCTACCAGTTGTGGCTGGAATGCGCTGTCTGGCAGGGAGCCGTGCAGGCTATCGAGCCTGCGCATGTCGTTGGTCAGCTCAATAGATTGTTTGCTGACCTCTTTCATAAAATCCTGCAGTTCTGAAGTGGCTTCAGAACCAGAGATTTTCAGGTCGTCCAGCTTGTCCAGATCGCCGTCTATTTTCATATCGCCGGCATCCAGTGCCAGTAATATAAATTTGCCATTATCAAAGCGTATGCGGTAGAGTCCTTGTTCTGCTACCATGCCTTTCAAGGTAAATTTGCCGCTGGCGTCTTTTACGTTGGTAGAATCTACCACTTTTATATTATCCAGGGTGAGTTCTTCCAGTACTACAGTGCCTAAAGGAAGATTGATCAGGTGGCCATCTATTTTAAATTCGCCTTTTTCAGTTTGCCCGGTGCATCCTGCCAGGAAAATTCCGGCGCAAATCCATAATAAGTATTTTTTCATGCTGTTATTTTTTGGACATTCGTCTTACCTATGCTACTCAATATAGCATAATTATCTGCAACGCCTTTATCCTTTCAGTTTTTCTGCCAGTAGTTCGTTGGTCAGGCGTGGATCAGCCTTGCCTTTGGATAGTTTCATTACTTCTCCTACGAACAGCGACATCAATCCTTTTTTGCCACCTTTGAAAGCGGCTACCTTATCGGGATATTTGGCCAGTACTTCATCGATGATTAGTGAAAGGTTATCTGCATTGTTGTCTTGTATCAGATTCAGTTTGGTGGCTATTTCCAGTGGATCGCCGGGGTTAGCGGCCATTTCCGGCAATATCCGGGAGGAAGCTATAGAGAAGCTTACTTTACCGGCATCCGTTAATGCGATCAGGCTGGCGAGTGCCGTTGGTGTAACCGGGAATTGTGTGATTGTTGCAGTATTTTCATTTAGCCAGGATTTCACAGGGCCGAGTAACCAGTTGGCAGCTGCTTTGTATTGTGAAGTAACGGCAATCAGGCTTTCATAATAATCGGCGGTAGCTTTATCGTCGCAGATCACGCGCGCGTCGTATTCTGGTAAGCCCAATTCTGTAGTATATTTTTGGATGAGTGCTTCCGGCAGGGCGGGTAATGTGGCCCGGATGTCTTCAATGAAAGCGTCGGACAGCTTGAAGGGAGCTAGGTCTGGTTCTGGGAAATAGCGGTAGTCGTTAGCTTCTTCTTTAGAGCGTAGCGAAAAGGAGCTGCCATTGGTGGCGTCGAAACTACGGGTTTCCTGTACTAAGGAGCCGCCGGCTTCAATCAGGTCTATTTGTCTTTTTACTTCATTATCTATGGCCCGCTTTACGTTGCGGATAGAGTTCATGTTTTTTACTTCTACCTTGGTGCCCAGGGTGGTGATGCCTTTAAGGCGTACAGAAATATTGGCGTCGCAGCGCATGCTGCCTTCTTCCATATTACCATCGCATACTTCCAGGTAGCGTACCAAGCGTCGCAATTCGGTGAGGTAAGCATAAGCTTCCTCGCTGTTGTGTATATCCGGCTCCGTTACAATTTCCACTAGTGGAACGCCGGCGCGGTTATAGTCTATATAGCTGTTGGCCGGGTCCTGATCGTGCAGGAGCTTACCGGCATCTTCTTCCAGGTGGATGCGGTTCAGCTTTATGGCGCGGGCGCCTGCATCAGTGGTAATAGTAACATAACCACCCTTGCAAATGGGCGCTGTATGTTGCGAAACCTGGTATCCCTTTGGAAGGTCGGGATAGAAATAATTTTTTCTCGCGAAATAATTATTCTTTTCTATTTCACAATGGCAGGCTAGGCCTAGTTTAATGGCATATTCGGCGGCTTTACGGTTCATGCGTGGCAGTGTGCCTGGGTGCGCCAGCGTAATAGGGCTGATATGCGTATTGGGAGCGCCGCCGAAGGCTGCGCTGTCGCTGCAGAATAGTTTACTCTCGGTAAGTAGCTGGGCGTGAACTTCCAGCCCGATCACTGTTTCATATTTGCTATATATATCGCTCATATTCCATACTGATTCCCACAAATATATTCAAATAATGCCGTGATTTTTGGCTAATTGGCGTTCACCAATTGCTTTTAAAAAGTTAAAGCTTATAGTGAACCGCCAAGAAATCCCTAAATTGGGATATATAGTATTTGAAAAATTATTCCATATGATCAGCAAAGCCCTGGCAAGTCAGCTTTATCGGGCGCAACAGGAGTATTTCCATTCCGGCGTCACACTTTCTTATACTTTCCGGAAGAAACAGTTGAAACGGTTGTTGAAAGGAATAAAGAAATTTGAAGACCAGATTATAGCGGCATTGTATGCCGATCTGCACAAACACCCTATGGAGGCTTATGGCAGCGAAATAGGCTTTCTCTATGAAGAAATCAATTACATACTGGAGGAACTGAAAAAATGGATGGAGCCGGAGGTGGTAAGTTCTCCTTTTGTTACCTATCCAAGTAGCAGCCGGGTACATAAGCAGCCTTTGGGTCTCACCCTTATTATCGGGCCCTGGAACTATCCGTTTATGCTAGTGATAAGCCCTTTACTGGGAGCGATTGCAGGTGGAAACTGCGCCATTGTAAAGCCTTCGGAATTGGCGCCACATACTGCTGCCGTTACGGCCGCTCTCATAAAAGATACCTTCGATCCTGCTTATGTTACCGTAGTAGAAGGAGATGGGACTACCATTATCCCTACCTTGATGGATTTCCGGTTCGATCATGTATTTTTTACTGGTAGTATACCAGTGGGTAAAAAGATCATGGAGATGGCGATACCACATCTCACTCCTGTTACACTGGAGCTGGGAGGTAAATCACCCTGTGTGGTAGATGAAAAAACAGATATAACAGTGGCGGCTAAACGAATTGTATGGGGCAAGTTCTGGAATGCGGGCCAAACCTGTGTAGCACCCGATTATATACTGGTACACCAACGTGTAAAAGAAGAACTGGTAGCCGCGCTGAAAGCCGCGATCATAGCGTTTTACGGTAACAATCCTGCCCAGAGTGAAGATTATGCCCGTATCATTAATACCAAAAGATTCGATACCATAGCGGCTTATCTGAAAGAAGGCCATATCCTGCATGGTGGCCAAACCAACCGGGAGCAATTGTACATCGCTCCTACTTTGATGGATGAGGTGGAATGGCAGGACCCTGTGATGCAGGAAGAGATCTTTGGCCCGGTGCTGCCTATACTTACTTTTGCGGACCTGTCACAAGCGGTGGCTACTATTCGGGAGCAACCCTCTCCTTTGTCTTTATACATCTTTACAAGCGATAAAAAAACAGAGCGGTTATTGACCGAACAGGTGCGTTTTGGTGGTGGGTGCGTAAACAATACGTTGGTGCATTTTACCAATCCGGAGCTGCCCTTTGGAGGAGTAGGAAATAGTGGCATAGGAAGGTATCATGGAAAATACAGTTTCGATACTTTCACACACTTGAAAGGTATGCTAAAAACAGCTACCTGGTTGGATGTACCTATTAAATACCCGCCGTATAACAACAAGTTGAGGTTAATGAAAAAGGTAATGAAATAAGGGATCAGTAGCATAGCAAATGAAACCCCGCTAACAGACTCAGTGTCAGCAGGGTTTTCTCTCAATTGTAACTATAATGAAGATGAATTGTTTTACAGGCTGGCTTTATTCAGCTGTTTCGGGATTTTTATGGTTAGCGTCTGCGCAGTGCCATTGCGTTTAACCATAGCAGTGATATCACTTTTACTATGTTGCTGGCGATATGTCCGGGCCAGGTCTGTTGCAGATTTAATGGTGGCGCCGCCGAGGTCGGTAACAATATCCTCTTTTTGGAATCCTGCCTTTTCTGCAGGAGAACCGGAGGTAATATCAATTACAACAGCTCCTTCTTCGTTTTCGGTATCCTGCACCTGCAGGCCAAGTTTCACGCTATTGCTTTCCTGGTTAAACCAGTTATTGCCGAATCCCTGGCGGCCACGTGGGTACGGTGATGGGAAAGCGAAGCTGTGTGGTCCGTTAGGCAAGGTGGAAAGTGGTGGATATATCCCCCAGCCTTCTTCTCCTTCATTATTTAAATTTAACTGTTTCCTTTCGTCGAGGGTAACCAATACTTTATTGGTTTTTGAATTGCGTATATAACTTACTGTTACTTTATCGTTAGGTTGGTGCTTACCAATCACTTCAAACAGTTCTGCCGGTTCATTTACTTTATCGTTATCAATAGCAGTAATAACATCCCCGGGTTTAATGCCTGCTTTATCGGCCGGCGTGCCTTTGGCGACTGTTTTCACAGTAACGCCGGTAGCGGCTTTCTTTTCGGTGATTACTCCTAACACGGCTTTATTAAGGTTGGGAGCAGCGTCGTTACCCGCTTCATCGTTATTGAATACATTGAAGTTGTCGTGGGGAGCATTGTTATTAAAGCTGAAAGTGTTACCATCCCGGGGCGTAATTTTTCTGCGGACAACTGAAAGATCGGGGTCATTGTACTGGTCTAGTTTCTTACCATTTACAAGGATGTCCCCATCTTTGATTTCTACAGTTACTTTACCGTCTTTGTCGCTTTTATGTTTGATGACAATTTCATCAAACTCCCCTAATTGGCTTTTAGGATTGTTGTTGGGTGTTTGCGCCAACACTGCGCCAGTGGCGAAGCATGAAAAGCCCGCTAATGTGAAGATTTGCAGTAACCTGGTCATATTGCTAAGCTGTTTATTGAATAAATTTAAACTAATGCGGCAAAATTAAAGGGGTAGGCCGCAAAGAAAAAGTTAAACCTGTATGGTAGGGGTGGGCTCTTTGCATTTTACCTTTTTGTTAACGTAGTGTGTAGCTTCCGTTGGTGTATATACGAATAGCGGGTGCGCCAAAGTTTGGTACACCCGCTATTCTATGTTGTTATCTAGTAGTTTATTTTATCCGGCTATCAGTTTTCTGACGGCAGTTACTACCTGGTCTAGCTTATCCGTTTCCTGGCCGCCGGCAGTTGCGAAGTTCTTCTGGCCGCCGCCGCCGCCTTTGATCAGGGGCGCCACATGTTCTTTAATGATTTTGGGCGCTTCCCAGCCTTGGGCTGTCACCAGTTTTTCGTCGATACTCAGGGCTACGCTGGCTTTGCCTCCGATGTTGGCTACAAATAGCAGTACATGTTCCGGAATATCTTTTAATTGGAAGGCGAGTTGTTTTAAACCTTCTGCATTACTTACGCTAACTACCTGTCCGAGGAACTGAACACCGTTGACGTTTTCTACCTGGTTACGTAAGCTGGCAGCCAGAGCGCGCACTTTCTCCAGTTCTAGTGCTTCCAGTTGTTTTTCGAGGGTGGTTTTGTCCTGTAGAAGGGTTTCTATGGATTTAACCAGTTCCTTGGGATTTTTTAGGGCTATCTTTATTTCTTTCAGTTGTTGGAGTTGCTCATTCACGAAAGCTTCAGCCTTGGTGCCGGTTACCGCTTCCACGCGGCGAACGCCTGCCGCTACGGCTCCTTCCGAAACAAATTTAAATTGGCCCAGTTCACCGGTAGCGCCTACGTGGGTACCACCGCATAATTCCACGCTGTAAGTAGGGTCTATAATTACCACGCGTACCACGTCGCCATATTTTTCGCCAAAAAGGGCCATAGCGCCTAGTTTTAGGGCTTCTTCCTTAGGCAGTTCGCGAATTACCACCGGGGTGTTTTCCCGGATCTTGTCGTTTACGATGGCTTCTATCTGTGCGAGTTCCTCATCGGTAACTTTAGCAAAGTGGGAGAAGTCGAAGCGTAGCGCATCAGCATTTACCAGGGAGCCTTTCTGTGCCACATGAGTGCCCAGCACCTGCCGGAGGGCGGCATGCAGCAAGTGGGTAGCAGAGTGATGCCGTGCGGTATTATGGCGTTTATCTTTTGCTACGGCGGCTTTTACCACTGTTGTTGGTACAGCAGGCAGTTTATCCGCGAAGTGGATGGTCAGGTTATTTTCTTTTTTGGTATCCGTTACATGGATTACTTCTTCGCCGAAATGGAGGGTGCCGGTATCGCCCACTTGTCCGCCGCTTTCCGCGTAGAAAGGCGTTTGGCCCAGTACCAACTGGAACTGTTCTTTTCCTTTAGCCTTTACGGTACGGTATTTCAGCAGTTTGGTGGTGCTTTCCAGTTGTTCGTAGCCTACAAATACGGAGTTGGGTGTTTCGTCCAGTATTATCCAGTCGCCGGTATCCAGTTCTGTAGCAGCGCGGGAGCGGTCTTTTTGTTCCTGCATAGCTGTTTTAAAGCCTGGTTCATCTACAGTAAAGTTATTTTCTGCAGCAATCAGGCTGGTAAGGTCGTATGGAAAACCGTAGGTGTCATATAATTCGAAGGCAGTTCTGCCATCTATAGTTTTAGCAGTAGCTTGTTGGATGAAATCTTCTATCCGGCGGATGCCGCTTTCCAGGGTGCGGAGGAAGTTATTTTCTTCTTCAAAAACTACTTTCTTCACAAAGTCTACTTGCTGCTGCAGTTCGGGGAATACATGGGAAAACTGCGCTGCGAGTACAGGAACCAGGTCGTGTAATAAAGGTTTCTTTATATCCAGGAAAGAGAAGTAGTAACGAACAGCCCTGCGCAGGATGCGACGGATCACATAGCCGGCGCCGGTATTGGAAGGCAGCTGGCCATCTGCTATAGTAAAGGAAATAGCGCGGATATGGTCGGCAATTACGCGGAAGGATACATCTTTCTTATCGTCTGTGCCGGTATATTTTTTACCGCTAAGTTCTTCTGTAACATGGATGGTACCCATGAAGAGGTCTGTATCGTAGTTGGAGGTTTTGTTCTGTAATACCCTTACCAGACGTTCGAGGCCCATGCCGGTATCTACGTGTTGGGCAGGCAATGGCTCCAGTGATTTATCCTTCATGCGGTTAAACTGCATGAATACGTTGTTCCAGATTTCGATTACCTGGGGATGATCGGCGTTTACCAAAGTTTTGCCGTCTACCAGTTTCCTTTCTTCTTCCGGCCGGCAGTCGACATGAATTTCGGAGCAGGGGCCACAAGGGCCGGTGTCGCCCATTTCCCAGAAATTATCTTTTTTATTGCCCAGCAGGATACGGTCTTCCGCAATATGTTCTTTCCAGAAGTTATAGGCTTCTTCGTCCTTAGGGAGATTTTCTTTTGTATCTCCTTGAAAGACAGTTACATATAATTTATCTTTAGGCAGTTTGTATACTTCTGTGAGCAATTCCCAGCTCCAGGCGATGGCTTCTTTCTTAAAATAGTCGCCAAAGCTCCAGTTACCGAGCATTTCAAACATGGTATGGTGGTAAGTATCAATACCCACCTCTTCCAGGTCGTTGTGTTTACCGCTTACCCGCAGGCATTTTTGCGTATCTGCAGCCCTTTTATAAGGGGGCACCCGGTTGCCCAGGAAATAGTCCTTGAATTGGTTCATGCCCGCATTGGTGAACATCAGGGTGGGGTCGTTCTTAATAACGATGGGAGCAGAAGGGACGATCTGGTGGCCTTTCGACGCAAAAAAGTCCAGGAATTGCTGTCTTATTTCGGATGCTGTCATAAATATTTAGACAAATTAGTATGTATTTTTTAACTTATAACGGCGTTTCAGCCAGCTTTGGGCTTATTGTTGTGTTTCAAGCCCTTATAAAGTAGTTAGAAAATTGACATTCAAAAGGTTGATGTTTTAATCTAATTACAGTAGGTTTGTGCGCCTTATTTTCCCGCCGTATTTAAGGGAGTGCAAAAATATCGAAACCTGTATGATTATGCAAAACAGGTTGTGTTACCGGCAAAAATAAGTGATGTGGGAAAAGAAATGCCAACGAAGCCATCCATAAGTTTGAAGTCCTGAGAAAATAAATCAGTTGTCATAGCGTTACTGTGCACTATGGCGCATAAAGTACACCCGGTGCATGAAGAAGGTTAAATATTTTTACAACACCCAAACATTAAAATACGAGAAGCTCGTAGTATCCCTGCGAGTAAAAGTCCTGCGGATATTGGGATTTGTGTCGGCAGCCATTGTTACCGGGGCTATTTTCCTGTCTATTGCCTACCGCCTGGTGGACTCCCCCAAGGAAAAGTCGCTTCGCCGCGACTTGGAAGGCATGAAGGAAAAATACGATGCGCTGCAAGGACGTATGAAAGAAGTAAAAGGTAAACTGGCGGAGCTGGAAGACCGCGATAATGAAATTTACCGGGTTATCTTCGAAGCCTCCCCTATTCCGGACAGCACCCGCTTGGGTAAAATTAACCGCGACGAGGAAGCAGCCCAGCTGCAATCTTTCGCCAGCAGCGAAATCATTGCGTCTACCGCTATTTTGCTGAAAGAGCTCACCAACAGGGTAAAAGCCCAGGAAACCTCTTACATAGAAATCGATAAAATGGTGAAGAATAAACAGCAGATGCTGGCTTCTATTCCCGCTATACAACCTGTTTCGAATAAAGACCTTAAACATATTGCTTCCGGGTTTGGCTATCGTATAGACCCGATCTATAAAACCATGAAATATCATGCGGGGCTCGACTTTGCTGCCCCCAGCGGTACGCCTATCTATGCTACCGGCGATGGTACGGTAGAAGAAGCCAGCATGAGCGACGTAGGGTACGGTAACCATGTGGTAGTACGACATGGATATGGTTATAAAACTTTATATGGCCACATGATCCGTATGAAAGTGAAAGCCGGTCAGTCGGTGAAGCGCGGCGATGTGGTAGGCTGGGTAGGTAGTACCGGTAAGTCTACAGGTCCCCACTGTCACTATGAAGTGATCAAAAACGGGGAAAAGGTGGATCCGGTATACTATTTCTTTACAGACCTTACTGCCGAACAGTTTGACCGTATGGTAAAATTGGCCAGATCTGGCAACCAGTCGTTTGACTAATAGTTATCCGGTGCTTTTGCATCTCCTGGCCATTGGCTTGGGGTTTTTGCAGAATCGTTGCCAAAAAACTAGTTGTTAAAAGCTGAAAGCTATATGCTAAAAGCTTAACTTCATCTCGTAAAAGATATTTGTCACCCTCGTTTTTTACTACGATGCATCAGCTAGACCTTTTTTCCACATCTGGAATGCCGCATCCGGTTGAAGTTGCGGCAACAGCACCAGCTAAAGTAAAGAAAGTAAAGGACCACAGCAAGAAAGCCGCCATAGCGCCCACTGTGTCTGGGAGAAAACGGGGACGTAAATCATTGAAAGAGTTATCGGAGGACCCGGATCTGATTATGGAACTGGATAAATTGGCATTGGATAAGCAGTACTATTCCATTAGTGAAGTGGCGGCCATGTTTAAGGTAAACACTTCCCTGATCCGCTATTGGGAAAATGAATTTGATATACTGCAACCCAAAAAGAATCGTAAGGGAGACCGCCTTTTCCGGCAGGAAGACATCCATCACCTCAAATTGATATATCATTTACTCCGCGAAAGAAAGTATACGATTGAAGGCGCCAAACAGAAATTGAAAGAAGACCATAAATTGGCCGCCCGCAATTTTGAAATGGTACAGGCTTTGCTTAAAGTGCGGGGTTTCTTAACAGAATTGAAAGATCAATTATAAAAACATCATTATGCGATTGAAAACATTACTATTAGGTGGTGGCCTGTTATTCTCTTCCCTGGCCTGGGCGCAGAATAGCAAGGTATTAAAAGGTAAGATAGATATGAAAACCCTGATGAACGATACTGCTACAACGTGGTTTTATAAAGGGGTGAACAACTATCAGCCGAATGATAACATGCTCAATTATATTAAAACCAACCGCTCTAACTTCAATATGGTGGTGGTAATGGGCACCTGGGATGAAGCCAGCCGTGAAGTAGTGCCTGCCCTCTATAAAATAATGATCACCGGTGGCAGCCCCGATGAACAGATCGTTATGTTTGCAGCCGATCAACATTTACAAACAGATGCGCCAGTAGATTATAAAGTAAAGAAATTACCTACTATCATCGTTTTCAGAGAAGGTAAAGAAGAAGGTCGCATTGTTGGTACTCCTAAGGAGTCTGTAGAAGCTGATCTTTCCCGCATTTTGCTGAATAGTAGCAAGAAAGGGAATAAAGAGTAAAGGGGGACAGGATTCCTGATTAAAATAAATAGATGAGCGTTGTATGATTAACTGGCTATCACCAGTTAATCATACAACGCTCGCTGGTTTTATATGGCGCTGCCTTCTTCCATTTTTACAGTAACGTTGGTAGAAGTAGTGGGTAACTTCAGGTTTCTGGCTTCGAGCAACCTTATCAACGAGAGGTTTACGCTTTCGCGTAACGCTGCATATGGTGCGCCGTCTATGATATAGGTATTGAAAATGATTTGTATAACGTAAGTATCCTTGGTGAAATCGTGCAGGTTAACGGTGAAGTTATCCAGGATATTGGCATTGTTTTTCAGCAACTGCCGTACATCCTGTAAAAACAGCAAGAGGGTTTCTGCCGGGGTTTCGGTATCTAGCTCTAGTTTCAGGGATATCCGTTGTTGGGTGCGCAAGGTCAGGTTATCCAATATGCTGTCTACCATTTTTTTATTAGGTACCGTTACATAGGTTTTTTCCAGGGTACGTATACGGGTACTGCGCAATCCTATTTTTTCTACAGCGCCTTGCCAGGAGTCTACCTTAACGGTATCCCCTACCCGGAATGGCTTGTCGAAAAAGATAATGAAAGAACCGATCAGGTTCTCAATGCTCTCTTTAGCGGCCAACGCCAGGGCTGCCGCACCAATACCAAGGCCCGCAATGATTTTTTCCACCAACCCCACGCCAAACAGGATACGGATAAAAGCAATGCCCCCCATGATCAGCACAATAGCCTTGAAAAAATCGCGGAAGAAGATCACAAACTGGTTATCTGTTTTATCTTCTGTGAGATCGGCTTTCTTTTCCAACACCAATGCTATAAAGTCTATCAGGCGCAGCATGATCCATATAATGCTCATACTCAGCGATAAGCTCAGTAACGTTTTGGTAACATCCTGCAGGGTTGCTTTATTGTATACATGTACATTCAATATATGAGGAAAGGTAAACCGGTCTATCGTCAGCATGAAAGTGATCAACAGGAAGAAAAATTCCAGTGGACGAAGCAACAGGGTTACAAAATTTTTCTCTTCTATTTGGGGTGACCAGCTTTTTACCAGCCGGAACAAGATGGCGGCCAACCCCTTAGACACATATCGTTTGATAAAGGTTACAAATAGCAAAACACTGATCAATATCAGGTAGTCTTGCACAGGGTTGTCTAAAATGATTTGATTCAGAAAGTTGTACATATATATGGACTAAATAATTCTTTTGCTATCCTGGTTAATCAATATTACACCTGGTTTAGCACCGGTGTGAAAGCTGCCATAGGTATCTTGAATTCCCAGGAATTTTGCGCCATTAAAAGTAGCCCATTGCAGGATTTCTTCCAACGGAATTTCAGGAAAATGTTGCTGGATGGTTTTTATTTCTTCCCAGATGGATAAGTGATGATTAGAAGCCAGGCTGTCGGTACCCAGTGTGATCAGGCATTGCTGCGCGCGGAGCAGTGGAATGTTGGGTAACCGGTTTTCTATGTACATATTGGCGTTAGGGCATAGGCACCACCATGTTTCCAGTGGTTGTTGCTGTGCAAACTGTATATCTGCAATGCTGGTAAAGGTATTATGTACCAATAGCATGCGGTTATGGGAGAAATAGGGCAGATAGGCTTCCAGGCTATTGGTATGGGTAGGTTGTATCCCACTGCTGTCCATGCCGAAATGGGCGTAAAACTGCAGGAAGTCACCGGTTTTTTGCTGGTATAGCTCGTTTTCCGCTGCGGTTTCCTGATTGTGGATGCTCAGTGGGGTATTGTGCGGAGTGGCTGCCAGTAAGCGAAACAGGGTTGGGCTTACAGAATAGGGTGCATGCGGCACTATAGAGCATTGGTGATGCGAGTTGTTGATATCCCGGAAAGCCTTTAATACCTCCATGCTGTATTGATACCGGCTGGCCGCCCCAGCGTCGGCAACGCCCATGCATTCCACAAAAGAGTGGTAATACATTTTTCCCTGTTGTTTTTTTTCCAGGGTGGTGGTATTATTGCAGATATCGCCTACGGCAGATACGCCGGCTTCCCACATTGCTTGCTCTGCCTGGTTTATGAGGGCGTCGTAATCATCAACTGGCTGGTTCCTTAGCTGCATCACCTGGGTAAGGAAGGCTGGTAACCCGGTATTTTCCGCAATCACCCCTTTCATATGAGACAGTTCCAGATGGCAATGGGTATTAACAAAACCAGGGCATAAGATGCCGTCTAGTTCCTGTATGTCTCCGTTTGCCGCAGCAGTGGTTACAATGTCTGCCACAGTGCCGTCTGGGCTTAATATCAATACTTTATCCGGTCCTAATAGCCTGGTACCATCAAATATATCTTTTCCCTTTAATTTGATCTGTTTCAATTACCTGCTGTTTAATTAAGTTAATGGTTTAATTTTGCAACCCGATTGGCAGTATTTCTTTCCGGTTGGGAAAGGGTACTCAAAAGTCAAATATAATTATGATAGACAAACTGGAAGCTATTAAAGGTCGTTTCGAACAGGTATCAATGGCGTTAACCAATCCGGAAGTTGTTAGTGACAACAAGAAGTTTGGTCAGCTCAGCAAAGAATACCGTCAGTTAGAGAAGATCGTAAAGGCGTACGACGCCTACCGTAAATTACTGGACAATATTGCATTTAATAAAGAGGTGCTGGACAGTGGCGATGAAGAAATGCGCGAGCTGGCCAAAGCTGAGACGGAAGAACTGCAGGAAGAAAAATTAAGGTTAGAAGAAGAGATCCGCAACTTGCTGATACCTAAAGACCCGCAAGACGAAAAGAATGCGATCCTGGAGATCCGGGCGGGTACTGGCGGAGACGAAGCCAGCCTTTTTGCCGGCGACCTTTTCCGTATGTATCTCCGCTTCTGCGAGCTGAGAGGCTGGTCTACATCTTTATTAAGTGAAAACGCAGGTTCCGCCGGTGGTTATAAAGAAATTGTGCTGGAAGTAAACGGCGACGATGTATATGGTACGCTCAAATTTGAATCCGGTGTGCACCGTGTACAACGGGTACCTGCTACAGAGGCGTCTGGCCGTGTACATACTTCGGCGGCTACCGTAGCAGTATTGCCGGAAGCAGAAGAAGTAGACGTAGATGTAAGGGAAGCAGACATTAAAATGGATACATTCCGCTCTTCCGGTGCGGGTGGCCAGCACGTAAACAAAACCGAATCGGCGGTAAGGCTTACGCACATTCCTACCGGTGTGGTAGTAGAATGTCAGGAAGGCCGCAGTCAGCACTCCAACCGTGAAATTGCCATGAAGATGCTGCGTACCCGCATTTACGAAGCGGCAGTGCGCAAACATGAAGACGCCATCGCTTCCCAGCGTAAGAGTCTCGTGTCTACCGGCGACCGTTCCGCTAAGATCCGTACTTATAACTACCCGCAAGGACGTGTAACGGATCACCGTATTGGTATGACCGTTTACAATATGGATGCTTTTATGAACGGAGACATCAAAGAAATGATCGATGCCCTGCAGTTTGCAGAGAACGCAGAGAAACTGAAACAAGGCAGTTAATTACCACTATTATATTTACAGACACATCCGGTGCTGGTTTTTCCTGGCCGGATGTGTTCACAGCGCATTTTTTATTCTTCAAATTGTTCTATTTTTAATAAGCCATATCCAGGAGGATGGTGGCGTTGTCATAAACTGAATCCTTTCTTCCCCTAAATCATCTCCAAAATGTTAGAACAATTAATGGACCTCGTCCGAGAACATGCACAGGGAGCTGTGGTGAATAATCCTGCTATCCCCAATGATCAAAATGAAGCGGTGATGGGTGCGGCTGCCACCTCTATTACTACAGGGTTGCAGCAGGAGCTGGCCAGTGGTAATGCTGCTGGGGTACTTTCTTTGCTGGGTGCTGGCGGTAATACGGCTGGTGAAACCGGTAATAGCATCGTGAATAATATTTCCAATAATTTTATTGGCACCTTGCTGGAGAAATTTAACCTGGATAAAGGCGCTGCGCAGCAATTGGCTACTTCGTTGATTCCAACGGTGATGGGCGCGTTGGTGCATAAAACCAACGATGCTTCCAATAATAATTTTAGCCTCGATGGCATCATCAATTCCCTTACTGGCGGATCGGCTCAGGGCATCAATCTACAGGGTATCCTGGGCAAGCTGTCTGGCGGCCTCGATAAAAATGGCGATGGGCATGTGGACCTGGAAGACCTGAAAAGTTTATTATCTAATGGAGCTCAACAACAGCAGCAACAACAAAACAACAACGATAGTATCGGCGGATTCCTGAAGAATTTATTAGGATGATCTTTATCTGGTTATAGCATTTATATATGTATTTTGTAGTGTATGTAATATTGATTATGATTTTTTGATAAATTTTATCATGTTATAATCAATTGATTATACTCTAAAAGTAGAATTGGCAATATATTTGATAACAAAATTTTCAATTAATTTTGCCAACGGAATTAATGCTTAAAACCTTTCAAGTCTAAAATTATTATGATGAAAAAACTCAATGTTCTGGTAGCAATGGTCTTGTCTGTAACCATGTTGTTCAGTTGTAAAACCTGGCAGAGTATGGACAATACCAAAAAGGGAGCCGCCATTGGTGTTGGTGGTGGTGCTGCTGCCGGTGCTGTAATAGGTAAAGTAGCGGGCAATACTGCTTTGGGAGCAATCCTGGGTGCTGCATTAGGTGGCGCTGGTGGTGCTTTGATTGGTAAGAAGATGGATAAACAGGCGCAGGAAATTAAAACAGAAGTGCCTAATGCTACCGTAGAACGTGTAGGTGAAGGTATCAACGTAACTTTTGACGCAGGTGTATTATTTGGTTTCGATAAATCAGACCTGTCTCCGGAAGCACAGCAAAACATTCGGCAACTGTCTATTATCCTGAACAAGTATCCTGATACCTATGTGCGTGTAGAAGGCCATACCGATGATAAAGGAACCGATGAGTATAATATGGCATTATCTGAAAGAAGAACAAAGACCGTGGTTGCTTTTCTGCAAAAACAAGGTATTGCAGCAGACCGTATACAAGGTTTTTGGTTTGGTAAATCACAGCCTAAAGTGCCTAATACTTCAGATGCTAACCGCGCATTGAACCGCCGTTGTGAATTCTCGATTTTTGCGAATGATAAGATGAAAGCAGACGCGAAGAAAGAAGCAGGTCAGCAATAAAAGATACTTATATTCTTAGCAGATATGTTCCCCTCTGGTTACAGGGGGGAATTTTATTTTTTGCTAAAAAAATAATAGCGGATCAGTTTAAATGCCCATACGCCGGCAATGGCGCCAAGGGTGTCTGCCAGGGCGTCGTACAGATCAAAGCTACGGTCTACTGCCCAGTATTTTTGGATGAACTCAATGGCTAGTCCGTAGCTGGCTGCCACTATGATCAATAGTGTGAGGGTAAGCGGTGAAATGTATTTTTTTTGCCAGAAGATGCCCAGGCTGAGCAACAATACGATACCGCCAAATAATCCGAAGTGAACAACTTTGTCGAAATGCACCTGTTCCAGAAAAGAGTTGGAAGGAATATCTTTTCCTGGCATAGTGCATAGCACAAGAATCAGGATGATCCAAAGTATCGCAGGAATATAATATCTAATAGCTTTCATCTTCCTAATTGTACTTATTATCAGTAATAAAGGACAACAGGCCTGCCATTTTCATGCGTAGCCTATTGTCCTTTATGTTATAAAAGAGGTATATGAGCGAAATTATTCACCAACGAGTGCCTGGTAAGCAGCAGCATCCAACAGCGCTTCTACATCGGCAGGATTGTTAACGGTTACCTTCACCATCCAGCCTTCTCCATATGGGTCTTGGTTTACCAGTTCAGGAGAGCCTTCCAGTTCAGGATTTATTTCACTTACAGTGCCAGCAACGGGCATAAACAGGTCCGATACTGTTTTTACTGCTTCTACAGTACCAAATACTTCTTCTGCTTCGATGGTTTTGCTCAGGGAAGTGATATCCACAAAAACGATATCGCCTAATTCACGCTGTGCAAATTCAGTGATACCAATGGTGGCCACGTTACCTTCTAATAAAATCCATTCGTGATCCTTTGTGTAACGCAGATTGGACGGAAAATTCATATCAAGTTTGATTTTGAGCCGTAAAAATACAGAAACTAATTATGAAATGGGCAAATTGCTACCATATTACTGTTTTAAAAGAATAGCCATTTTCTAATAATGCTGATCTTCATGGGAATGTCTTCCAGTGGCCGGTCCTGTTTATCTGTGCGTACAGCCGCAATCTTATCAATCACTTCCATGCCTTTGATCACCTGGCCAAATACGGTATAGCTTTGGTCGAGATGTGGACTGCCGCCTAGGGTTTTGTATATGTTACGTTGATCTACCGGTATTTTACGGCCTTTTAGCCTTGTTTTTTCCAGTGCGTCCAGTTGCTCGTCTGTAAATACCTTTCCTTGTACGATATAGAACTGGCAGCCGGAAGATGCTTTGTCGGGCCGGTCTTCCCTGGCTGCTGCCAATGCGCCTTTGCGATGAAACAGGTCTAACTGGAATTCTGCCGGAATTGTATAGCCTACATCGCCATTGCCCAGTGTATCTCCGGGATGGGCATGTTTGGAATCAGGATCGCCTCCTTGTATCATGAAGTTCCTGATAACCCGGTGGAAGAGTGTACTATCATAGAAGTGGCGCCTGGCCAGTTTCAGGAAGTTATCGCGATGCTTAGGCGTTTGGTCGTACAGCTTCACTACCATTGTGCCGTAAGGTGTTATCACTTTTACTTTCCGGTTTTGGGCTTGGGTAAATGTGGCACAGCACAGTAATAGTACACAGAGGAGTAACAGTTGCTTCATACTTATTTTTTAAATATCGGCGCGGTCTTCAAAGTAGGCAATAATGTGTTCTTTCAGGAATTGTTCCTGTTCTTGCATCTCCATTTTAGGTACCGGCTGCAGTTCTTTAAAATGAGGCCATCCGTCTTGATCATAACCTGCTGCTTCGTAATAGCCGCTTTGGCTTAACAAAGTGCATACGGCGATGTGCATCAGGTCTTGTTTCTGTTCTTTAGTATATTTTTTCTTTGTAAGATTGTTTAATTCATTGATGCCGATGAGGAGCAGAATGGCTTCCATATTAGGTGTTTTGCCAAATCTGCCGGTAAGCATATCCTCTACCGGTTTCCAACGCTGCTCAAGATCTTCCATAATATTTATTTCCTGGTGAATGTAAAATGCTTTTCCGTTTTCAAGTCTTGCAAAGGTACGTTATAGTGAAAAATATTATATAATTAGATGGAGCTTTATTAATTTAGGCAGCGCTGTAAAATGAATATTTAACCAAGATTGGCCGCAGTGGCAAGTTTAACAGCATTTTAACGGGCTGTTCACATAGTGATAAGTTTTATTTGACAAGAGAATGTTTATTTTAGCACACCTGAAAAATTATTAGCATGGAAAATACATCGTCCGACATCCGGCAACTGAATGAGAAGATTCACCAGGCTAGTGCCTTCGTGGACCTGCTCACAATGGAGTTAGGTAAAGTAATTGTGGGTCAGCGTTATATGGTGGAAAGATTGCTCATCGGTTTGCTGGCACAAGGCCACGTACTGCTGGAAGGCGTACCCGGTTTGGCAAAAACCCTGTCTATTAAATCCCTGTCGTCTGCGATCAACGCAAAGTTTAGTCGCATACAGTTTACACCTGATCTCTTGCCTGCGGATGTAATAGGTACCATGATCTATAACCAGCAAAAGAATGAATTTGTGGTGCGTAGAGGACCTATCTTCGCCAACTTTATCCTGGCAGATGAGATCAACCGTGCCCCGGCGAAAGTACAAAGCGCCTTGCTGGAAGCCATGCAGGAAAGACAGATCACTATTGGCGATAGTACTTTTAAATTGGATGAGCCATTCCTGGTACTGGCTACCCAAAATCCAATAGAGCAGGAAGGTACTTATACCTTGCCTGAAGCGCAGGTAGACCGTTTTATGCTGAAAGTAGTAATAGGCTACCCTACCAAAGAAGAAGAAAAAATGATCATCCGCCAGAACCTGAACCCGGAAGCGACTACACCAATACGCCCCATCATTCAGCCTTCAGATATACTGGAAGCCCGTAAGCTGGTACGTGAAGTGTATATGGATGAAAAAATCGAAAAATATATCCTGGATATTGTTTTTGCTACCCGTACTCCGGAAGAATATAAACTCAATAAACTGAAACCGCTGATCGCATATGGAGGCTCTCCCAGAGCTAGTATCAACCTGGCCTGGGCCGCTAAAGCTTATGCTTTCATGAAACGCCGCGGTTACGTTATTCCGGAAGATGTGCGCAATATATGCTTCGATGTAATGCGCCACCGCGTAGGCATCACTTACGAGGCAGAAGCAGAAAATGTAACCAGCGAAAATATACTGAGTGAAATCCTGAATGCGGTAGAAGTACCGTGAGCCACTAGCAGCTAGCTGCCTCAATTTTAATACACCTCTTATGGATACGGCTGAAATATTAAAAAAGGTAAGACAAATAGAGATCAAGACGAAAGGGCTTACCAACCATATTTTTGCGGGCGAATACCATAGCGCTTTCAAAGGAAGGGGTATGTCGTTTAGCGAAGTAAGGGACTATCATTTTGGGGATGATGTGAGGTCTATCGACTGGAATGTAACAGCACGGTTCAATCACCCTTTTATAAAGGTATTTGAAGAGGAAAGGGAACTAACGGTAATGCTGCTGGTAGATATGAGCGAAAGCTCCTCTTTCGGTACCAAAAAACAGGATAAACGGGAGCTAATCACGGAACTTTGCGCCGTGCTTGCCTTTTCCGCTATTAAAAACAATGATAAGGTAGGGGTGATCTTTTTCAGCGACGGTATGGAAAAGTATATTCCGCCTAAAAAAGGAAAATCGCATATCCTGTTCATTATCCGTGAGCTACTCTCTTTTACGCCTAAACGAAAAGGAACTAATATTAAAGAAACCCTGCGTTTCTTTAACAATGCTACTAAAAAACGCAGTATTGTTTTCCTGATGAGCGATTTCTTATCCAGTAATTATCAGGATGCGTTGAACATTGCGGCCAAACGTCATGATGTGGTAGGCGTACAGGTATACGATCAGCGCGATAAAGATTTGCCGCCGGTAGGATTAATACAGGTAGCAGATGCTGAAACAGGCGCCACCCAATGGATAGATACGAACGATCGCCGGGTAAGACAGTATTATGAACAACAATTCCTGCAACATGCGCAATATTGCAAAAATGCGTTCTTGAAAAGCGGGGCCGAACTGGTGAGTGTGCGCACAGACGAAGACTATGTGAAAGTGCTGCAAACATTCTTCCTGAACAGGGCATAAGTTATAAAGAAGAGCAAGTTAATCATGTATAAACCACAAGTGATAAGGCGTATATTTTTAGGTTGCTTACTGGGGTTATTATATCCTTTCAGCCTGCTGGCACAACAGGCGGTTAATGTAACCGCAAAAGCTGATACAGCCAGTATCCGCATCGGTGAGCAAATAAAATTCCAGCTAACTGCTACCCTTACAGCGGAACAGTTCAAAGACGCCAACTTTAAAATATTATTCCCGGTATTACCGGATTCCCTGGACCATTTTGAGGTAGTATCCCGTACTTCCCTTGATACGGTGATTAACCAGAATGCCCATGTGCTGCATCAAACTTATATCCTTACCAGCTTTGATTCCGGCCATTGGGAAATTCCCCCCATGAAATTTGAAGTGTTCGGCGCTGCCCGCCAGATACCGGATTCGGCGTTTACATTACCTATTGGGATAGATGTAAACACAGTGACGGTAGATACAACCAAAGCATTTAAGCCCATTAAATCTGTACAGGGGGTAACCTGGAGCATCTGGGACTATTGGCTGTATATGGTCATTGGCGCTGTAATCGTTTTAGCGGCATTGGGACTGTGGTGGTATTTCCGTTCCAGGCCCAAGAAAGTACCTGTTATAAAAACACCTACTGTTACGCCTTACGAAATAGCGTTGCAAGAGTTAAAAGTGTTGAAAGAAGAAAAGCTATGGCAGCAGGGAGATATTAAACAGTATTATACCCGGCTTACCGATATTTTGCGTACCTATTTTGAGCATCAGTTTGGTATTGCCGCTCTGGAGCAAACCAGTGAAGAGCTGCTGCAAAATATTAAACCGGTCACTAAGCTGAATCAGCAAAGGGATAAGCTCCGTAGCCTGCTGGCGATTGCCGACCTGGCAAAATTTGCCAAATTACAGCCTACGCCAGATGAGCATGAGGGTTGTATGCAGAAAGCGGAAGAAATTCTGGAATGGACCAGGCCTAAAACTGAGCCGGCAGAAGGGACCGCATCTGCATCAGCGCAATAAAAAGCATAAAAGTCAGCTGGATTTTAATTAGAAAATTGATGGATTTCTCAACATGGAAAAATATTGAATTTGCCTACCCGGCCTTTCTGTGGCTATTGCTACTGGTGCCTGTATTGATATACTGGTACGCTTTCCGCCGCAATAAGCGGAAGAGCGTAATGATGATTTCTTCACTGGAAGGGCTCAAAGGCCTGCCGGTATCCTGGAAGGTCCGTTTCCGGCCCCTTCTGCCGGCACTGCGGATTTTAGCGGTGGTGGCACTCATCGTAGCATTGGCGCGCCCTCAAACGTCTAATACTTCTGAGAGCATAGACAGTGAGGGTATTGATATTGTGATGGCGATCGATATATCTGGTAGTATGCTGGCCGAAGACCTGCAGCCTAACCGTTTGGAGGCAGCTAAAAGAGTGGCCATGGATTTTGTGGATAAACGTATCAGCGACCGTATGGGTCTTGTGGTGTTTTCTGGCGAAAGCTTTACACTATGCCCCATCACCACCGATCATGCAGTATTGAAAAACCAGATCATGTCTATTAGAAGCGGTATGTTGCAGGATGGCACCGCTATTGGTATGGGGTTGGCTACTTCGGTAGACCGTTTGCGCGACAGCCATGCCAAAAGCAAGGTGATTATCCTGCTTACAGACGGGGTTAATAACGTGGGGCTGATAGATCCTCTCACTGCGCTTGAAATTACCAAAGCATTCAAGATACGCGTATATACTATTGGGGTGGGCACTATTGGCAAAGCTCCTTTTCCCATGCCAATGGCCGACGGAAGTGTGCAGATGGTGATGCAGGACGTGCAGATAGATGAGCCGCTGATGAAGAAAATATCCAAGGAAACTGGCGGAAAGTACTTCCGCGCTACTAATACAAACGACCTGAAAAGTATCTATAACGAAATTGACCAACTGGAAAAGACCAAGGTGGAAATTACCTCCTATAAGCGATTTGCAGAGCATTTCTTTCCCCTGGCTATGATAGCGCTGGCGTGCATATTGCTCGAAGTGGTATTGCGTTACAGCCTTTTCAAAAGCCTGCCTTAGGCGCCTGGTTTCGTCTTGCTCTGCAAAATCAACCCAATGTAGAGCAAGACAAAATCCGAAATTCCTCCTACCTTTGGTATTCTTCAAAATATCAAAAAGTATTGCAAGCAACAGTATATAAATCAACGGGAAGCTGGTATGTGGTGAAAACGGCCACAGGTGAAACATTCCAGGCAAGGATAAAAGGTATTTTCAAGAAAGATGAAGATATTACTTCTACGAACCCTATTGCCGTAGGTGATGTTGTGGAAATTGTGGCTGATGATAGCGACGCCAATGCAAAAAATGCCATGATAACGGAAATCGGCGCCCGCAAGAATTATATCGTACGCAGCTCTCCACACGGAAAGAACAAAAAACATATTGTTGCCGCTAACCTGGACCAGGCGGTATTGGTTTGTACCGTAAAGGAGCCTCGCACCTCGCAGGGGTTTATAGATAGGTTTCTGGTAACCGCAGCAGCGTATCATATTCCGGTAGTATTGTTGTTCAACAAGGTGGATATCTATAAGGAGAAAGAATTGGAGCGGTTTGAGGAGCTGGAAGCCCTGTATAGTAATATCGGGTACGATGTGCTATTGATATCTGCAGCCCGTAATGAAGGGATCGACGAAGTGAGGGCTTTGTTGCAGCATAAAACCACGTTGATGTCTGGGCATTCCGGTGTGGGTAAGTCTACGCTTATTAACTTGCTGATGCCTGGTTTGGACCTGAAAACCAAAGCGGTGAGCGGTTGGAGTGGAAAGGGCTTGCATACCACTACTTTTGCAGAGATGTTCGACCTGCCTTTTGGCGGTTGCCTGATAGATACTCCCGGTGTAAGGGAATTTGGTATCGTAGATATTCCCAAAGCAGAATTATCGCACTATTTCCTGGAAATGCTACCCTATATCCCTCAGTGCCAGTTTAATAACTGTTTGCATATCAATGAGCCAGGTTGTGCGGTAAAAGCAGCTGTGGAAGAAGGGGCAATTGATCCTGACAGATATGTGAGCTACGCTACTATACTGGAAACGATTGAGGAAGAGCAATATTAATACTGGCTTTTGGCAGTTTAGGCCAATTCCATCTATTTAGAGCCCTGCCGGCTTTAATGGGGGCGTATCGGGCCGCGTATATTGCGGTTTCCGGATTAGCCTTTTCCTGGCTTATTTAATTCGTCGATTACTTTTTCTGCACCCCAGTTACGTCTGGGTTGCGGGCAGCCTTTCTTTTGGGTACGGCAGGCAGTACATAACAGGCTAATGAGTAAAAAGGTGATAGCAGCAGTGCGGCGCATAAGTAATATTTTAAAATAAACGCATTTGTTTACCCGCCTTACGGTTATGCTGCTTAACCTCTTTCGTATAATAATTAGTGGACGGACATCCTGTTTTCTGCGATGAACAGCTTGTAAACAGGATGCAGCCCAATATGAGCAGGCATAAAACTATTTTCATAGGGAGGGAGTTTGCCTGCAATATAATAATAAATTTTTATAACATATTATGGTTCTTTTACCTCTTCTGCTTCCTGGTACCAGGAAGCGTACATGCCATAGTTTTTAGAAATGCGGTTGATCTCTCCTTTGATCAGGGCCATATCAATATCCTTTATTTTTTTTGCAGGAACACCGGCGTAGATAGTGCCTGGTTCTACATGTGTGCCACTTAGCACCACAGCGCCGGCGGCAATAATACTGTTGCTGCTGATGTGGGCATTGTCCATTACGATAGAACCCATGCCTATCAGTACATTATCGTCTACCTTGCAACCATGTAAAATGGCATTGTGTCCAATGGACACATTGTTACCTACAATGGTTTTGGTTTTTTGGTAAGTGCAATGAATAACGGCGCCATCCTGGATATTTACGTTATCGCCGATGTGGATACTGTTTACATCACCACGCACTACTGCGTTGAACCATACTGTACATCCTTTACCGATTACTACGTCTCCTACAATAGTGGCGTTAGGAGCTACAAAGCAATCATCAGGAATCTGAGGGGTTTTTCCTTTGAGTGGAATGATGTGGGCCATATTTATCTGTTTTAGTGCTTATATGGCAAATATAACAATTACTAATTAGCAGTTGTTTTCTAACTTCGCAAACAACAGAGCAGAAGAGATATGAACAACAGGCAACTTTTTTTGCAGCATGTGGCGCAAACTTCAGACGCCCCATTGGCATTGGAAATCGTGAAAGCATCTGGCATGTACATGTGGGATGTAAATGATAAACGTTATCTCGATCTGATCGCGGGGATTAGCGTATGTAATATAGGACATTGTCATCCGGCAGTGGTGAAGGCAATACAGGAACAGTCGCAGCAATATATGCACTTGCTGGTATATGGCGAATTTGTGCAGTCGCCACAGGTAGCATTTGCTACATTGCTTACCCAACACCTTCCTGAACAATTAAATAGCGTATACTTTACCAACTCCGGTGCAGAAGCGGTAGAAGGCGCTATGAAGCTCGCCAAGCGATATACTGGTAGAACAGAGATCGCCGCATTTAACCGCAGCTATCATGGATCTACGCAAGGCGCATTGAGCATCCTGGGAGATGAATATTGGCGCAATGCTTACCGGCCTTTACTGCCAGGCATACAACACCTGGAGTACAATAATTTTGATTCGCTGGAGCTGATTACCCGTAAAACGGCAGCCGTAATAGCCGAAAGCGTACAGGGAGAAGGTGGGGTGATAGTGCCACAACGGGAATGGTTACACGCTTTACGTGAAAAATGCACTGCTACCGGTACCTTGCTCATACTTGATGAAATTCAGTGCGGCTTTGGCCGGAATGGTTCGCTGTGGGCGTTTGAGCAATTTGGGATTACACCGGATATATTGCTATTGGGCAAGGCTCTGGGAGGAGGGATGCCCCTTGGAGCGTTTATTGCTTCACGTGAAGTAATGTGGACGCTCACGAATAACCCTGTATTAGGGCATATCACTACTTTTGGCGGCCATCCGGTAAGTTGTGCGGCAGGACTTGCGGCTTTTAAGGTTTTGTTGGATCAGGATCTGGTAAAAGATGTGAAAGCAAAAGAGCAGCTTTTCCTGCAGCAACTGCAACATCCGGCCATTAAATCGGTTCGTTCCCTTGGGCTGATGATCGCCGTAGAGTTTGAGAATTTTGCCATCAATAAAAAGGTGATCGACCGTTGTATTGAACGTGGTGTGCTCACCGACTGGTTCCTTTTTGCTGCCGAATGCATGCGGATTGCACCTCCATTGGTGATTACACCGGAGGAAATTAAATGGGCTTGTGAGGTGATAGTAGCATCTAGCTACTAGTGCTTTAAAATTGTAGCTTGAAGCTGCCGAATATGCCAAAACGCTTATTTGCCGGCTCTCCGGGAGTAACGTCGGGAGTTACCCGCCAGATAAAATCTACGCGCAGGAACTTGAAGATATTTTCGATACCAGTACCCAGCTCCAGGTAGGGATTACCTTGCAAGGTTTTGAAGGGATAACCGTTATTCAGGTTGAGCGCTTTATTGCTTTCAGACAAAGAACCTATTACTCCTTTGGCTGTCCAGAACTGGCGCCATTTCAGCTTTTTGATCAGGGGGATATAACCGAATATACCATTACCAATGGTATGTTCTACGTTGAAGCCTATGTATTGGTCGCTGATGAACTCGAAACGGTTCATCATGTTAAACGCATATTTGTTATAATAATAGATCTCGTTGCCGGGATGTACTTCCAGTGAAGTATAAGGTAGGGTGCCAAAAATTTTGCCACCAAAAACGTTATAGTAGAAGGAACCGAAAGGAGGTACCTTAACGTAGTCGGATACGCTGAGGGATACCTTTTTATATTGCTGCCCGCTGTTGATGATGCCTGGAATACCTATTGCCATTTTCAGTTCTGTGATTGGGTATTTACTACCCAGGCTAACGCGGTAGTAATTGCCTTCCAGAAATTGTTCTTGAAATGCATAGCGTAGTTTCAGCTCCACTTCCATGCTGGTAAGCGGGTCGCGGTTGTCCACATCTTTTGGATAATATGCTACCGTAGGTAAAGGTGCATAGGGCCTATCCTCTTTATATGCAATAGATAGCTGATGGGAGAATCCGCTATAATATTCTTTGAAAAATTCCAATCGCTTTTCATCTACCATGAGAAACTTTTGCGGTACGCCTTTTTTACGGATAGCAAGGGTAAAAATGTTATCGGTTCCTACTTCATCGTAGTAATGGGTGCCATTGTCGAGGTCCTTTGTAAAAGAGCCATAAAGGTACATGCGGGGATGTCGTTTCAGGAGCCATAAAGCAGACATCTTCCCCTTGTACACATGATCGCCAAAACCATATGCCAGGTAGCCATACAGGTACAGGTTTTTATTGAATTGCGGCGTAGTGCCTAGGTCTAACCGTAGCCGGAAGCCCTCCAGCCTGTTTTGGGAAAACAGGTAGTAGTAAGGTCCCCATTCGATGGGACCAATAGGTTTATAGCCAGTGGCCAGAAAGCGGATGGTATTGGAATAGGTTTTGAAGAGCGGCATTTTTTGGAGGGTATCCACCATTTTGTAGATGCCTTCTTCATTTTTGCTGAGATCTTCTGGGCGGTTATCGGTCCAGAAAGCTTCTTTCCGCCTGCGGGCGCTGTCGAGCACCACTATATTTTCGGGGTATCTTTTGTCGCCGAAGATGTTGGTAGCGGCAGTATCGTTGATGATTACATCGTTGTAAGTAGTAGTTTTCCTGCCAATGAAATCCAGGGTTTTGCCCGGCTTGGGACTGGGTGCCCAGAAATCAGCTATAAATTTATCCTTATAGATGAACCAGGTGCTGTCTGGTAATTGGCGGAATTCCTGTATCAGGCTTATTTTGCGTACAAAATTGATATTGGCGTCTTTAGGTACAGACAGGGTGGTTTTTTGAACGGCATAGGTGGTATCGTGTACCCAGAGGTCGCCCACAAAGGTGTTTTCTCCTTTACGTTTAGGCGTAAAGTTTAGTTTTATAAACCTTTGTCCATTGATATACTGTGTGTCTGCAATGGAATAGTCGTAATAAAAAGCCCCGTTATGATGGATGGGGCTTACAAATTGTTTGTCGAATACCGGGATGAAGTTATCGTAGATATTCACATTTTGATACATGCCGCCCAGGAATTTTGTTACGCTTTCATTGTCGATGCCAGAAGTACGGGCCGCCTTAATAATTTCTTTGGTTTTACGGGGGCTCGACTGAAAATAATAATCCGACAAGGATTCTGTGAGGAAGATGGGCAGAAAGGGTTTGTCTTCAGAGGTACTGTCTATATTGTCCAGGATAAAGGCAAAAGGTTTGGTGAACCGGTTTTTGCCCAGTTTCTCTTTATTGAGATTCATCATATCCAGTTCCAGCTTATTATATACCTCGTATTTATAATTGTCCAGACGGTTATAATTGTTCTCTGGCTTATGTTTAATGATTTGTTTGAGGAGAATGAGTGCGAAGTTTACATTGGCTTTTATCTCATATATTTTAAGGGAAACATCCGACCGGGTTACTTCAAAATTGATCGTTTGTTCCTTTAACATCCTATTAACAGGCATTTTCAGGATATTATACCCCATTACCCGCACCAGGAGGGAATCTGATGGGATGACGTTTAGTTCGAACAGGTACTTACCATCTGCATTGCTGACCATACCTGTTTGGGTATGTACAAACTGAAGAGTGGCGAAAGGGATGATTTCCTGTGAGTGGGCATCTCTGACCACCCCACCGACTTTATATTGCTGTTGTGCCATCAATCCCGAACACCATACACTTACGCCGATGATTATTGCTAATATTCTTTTCCAGCCAATCATAATCTGAGAACAATATTATATTATTTATCGCTATTCTGGGAAGATGATATCCTCAAGGTAAGGTAGTTATAAGAAGAAATTATATTTTGATATTTAAATTTTTCTGATAACTTTGTACTGCAAAGTACTTTTTTATGATAGACCAGCAACATTTGCAAGCACTAACAGACATTAAGCGGCTCATGGAGCGGAGTAGTCGTTTTATTTCCCTAAGTGGGTTAAGTGGCATATTTGCCGGCATGAGTGGGTTGGGAGGTGCATTGATAGCGCATAACTGGCTCACGGAATATTATGACAGATGGAATGTTAGCGGGGTATATAGCCATACGGATTTCATCACATTAAAATACCGCCTGATTTTGTTGGGGTGTTGTGTAATGACAGCGGCGCTAATAGGCGGTTCTTTTTTCACCTGGAGGAAGGCACGGAAAAACAACTTGCCTATCTGGGGCCTGACAGCCCGCAAGGTGTTAATTAACATTGCTATTCCATTAGGAGCAGGAGGCGCCTTCATCGCGGGGTTGCTGTACAACCATCTGGAATCACTGGTGGCCCCCACCTGCCTAGTATTTTATGGTTTGTCGCTGATCAATGCCAGTAAATATACGCTCAATGACGTGCGGTACCTGGGCATTTGTGAAACCGTTCTGGGAATAGTTAATCTTTTCTATTTGCGTAAAGGCCTTTATTTTTGGGGCATAGGATTTGGCGTGCTACATATCGTTTATGGTGTGCTGATGTGGTGGAAGTATGAAAGGAAAAGCGCTATTTAATCAATAACATGAACCCGATAGGTAACTTAAATAAGATATTTGAAAGCCGGATACGCCTCGGTGTGATGAGTGTATTGATGGTTAATGAGGAAGTGAACTTCAATGACCTGAAACAGATGCTGGAAGTAACAGATGGTAACCTGGCCTCACATCTCAGTACCCTGGAGGAAAACGGCTATCTCAAAGTGCATAAAGGTTTTATTGGCCGTAAAACCAATACTACCTATGCGATCACAGCCGCCGGGGAAAAGGCATTTAAAGGGCATCTCGCCGCCCTGGAACACATGATCAAGTTTACGAAGTAATTTTTTTTGTCTTTTAACTTTGTATTGCAAAGTGCTTTTTAAAATAAAAAAATATGGAACCTATTACACATGAGCCCCGTTCTTTCTTTGATCGATACGCGTACGCGATTAAAGGAGCGCTGATTATTATACTGACTTTAGTTTTGCTGATCCCCACCAACCTGATACAAAACCTGATATGGGAACGTCGCGACAGGCAGGAAGGGGCTATCAAAGACATTGGTAACCGTTGGGGAAATGAACAAAATATTACAGGTCCGGTGCTGGCCATTCCTTGCAAAGCTCCTACAGGAGAACTAACCTATGCTTATCTTTTGCCGGAGCAGTTGAAGGTGAACGGTGAATTGTTGCCGGAAAAACTGCACCAGGGTATTTTTAATGTGGCTGTGTATAACGCCAGGCTGCAGCTGAGCGGCACTTTTAATGGTGATGCCATTGCGTTGCTGAATCTCCCTCCTTCCGCCTTAGATTGGGAACATGCGTCGCTGCTGATAGGCCTCAGCGATTTGCACGGCATCAACAACCAGGTACAAATGACCTGGAACGGCAAAAATTACCTGTTCAACCCGGGGGTAGTGAGCACCGACCTGTTTAATAATGGTGTCCAGGTTCCTGTAGTCCTTTACCCGGGAGATACAGGCGCTTTACGGGGGAATTTTTCTTTGGAACTTAATGTCAGAGGATCGGGCCGGATCAGCTTCTCCCCCATTGGTAAAACCACCCAGGTGAGCATTCATTCCAGTTGGAAAGATCCGGCTTTCGATGAGGCCTTTCCTCCCCAAAATCGCAAGGTAGATAGCAAAGGCTTTACTGCAGGCTGGCAGGTGCAGCACCTGAACAGAAGTTTCCCCCAAAGTTGGATCGGTAAAAAATTTAATATCCATACAGCAGACTTTGGCATCAAATTGTTAATACCTATGGAAAGTTACCAGATGACCCTGCGTGCTGTGAAATATGCTTTACTGATCATCGGGCTTACCTTTTTTATTTTTTATTTTATCGAGTTATCCCAACGCCGTGCCTTTCATCCATTGCAGTATATGCTGATCGGTTTAGCCCTTTGTATCTTTTATATTCTGCTTATCTCTGTTTCAGAACAAATTAACTTTATGATGGCTTATATCATTGCTAGTATTCTTACCATCGGGCTTATTACAGTTTATACCGCAACGGCTTTTAAAAGCGCCCGTATTGCTGCAGGCATAGGAGGAGCCCTTACCTTGCTCTACGGATTTATTTATGTGATCATCAGTGCGGAAGATCAGGCCTTGTTGATGGGAAGCCTGGGGCTCTTTATTATCCTGGCGGTGGTCATGTATCTCAGCACAATTATTAAATGGGAGCATACGTCTAAAAACAAAACTATTCATCAATCATAAAAATTATGCGAAACGTTTATATCCGCAACCGGTTGGCCAGCTTTGGATATGCTTTTAATGGAATTGCCGCTTTTCTGCGCAGCGAACCCCATGCAAGGGTACATGCCGTTGCTACTGTGGTAGTAATAGCTGCCGGTTGCTGGTATAAGTTGGCAACGCCGGAATGGATATGGGTGATATTTGCCATAGCACTGGTATGGATCACAGAAATGCTGAATACCGTTATTGAGAAAATAATGGATCATCTCTCGCCTGGGCTGCATCCTAAAGTAAAGTTTATTAAAGATGTGGCGGCGGGAGCCGTGTTGATAGCCGCTATAGCAGCCGCTATTGTTGGGGCTGTTGTATTTATTCCCTATATATTTTAATCATCATCATATGCACTTGAAAAGATCGCTTTGGTTATTGCGGCACCGGGTTAGCCGTTCCCGGCATTTGTATAGCTTGTATGCTGCTGTGCGGCATGGGGGTGTATATTGGCCGGTATTTGCGGTATAACAGCTGGGACATTATAAAAGATCCGTTAACGCTGTTGGTGGATGTAAAGAATATTTTCTTGCATCCGTGGGACAACCGCCATGCCTGGGCGTTTACCATATGCATGGGTGTGTTTCTTAGCTTGATGTATCCGATGGTAAAGACCTACAAGAAGCTTTCAGAGAATTAGTAAGATAGTTTTTTCCTTATAACAACATGGCCTGGTTAGTAACTAACCAGGCCATGTTGTTTATCAATAAGAGGATGATTAGAAATCTACTCCCATACCGAAATACCAGATCGGGTTTCCTCTGAAGAAGGCGATAGCAGGCCATCCTGCATCTACGCGGAGGAAGTAACCGGCAATTGTAGTGCGGGCGCCGAAGCCATAACCGCCTACAAACGGCCCAAGGAAACCTTCTTTTATACGGGTGCTTACACCGCTTACATCTGTATAGGTGGTGTAATTGGCATCCTTAAAGTTCAGGCTCTTGTTCCAGGCGGTACCTATATCTATAAAGGAGGTTACCTGGAAGTTGCGCAGGAACGCAGAGTTGATCGGTTTATCAATGAAGGTGGCGAACACCGGTAAGCGAAGTTCTGTATTCAGCACCATGGCATTGTTACCATTGCGGGCATTTTGTTTATAGCCACGCAGGTTTTCGGTTAAGGTCTGGAAAGCATAGTTTTCTTTCAGGTTAATCGGGTTATTGAGATTAATCTGCGGATTTAACCAGTTATCTACTCCACCCAGGTAATATAGCAGTTTACGGGTGCCCCACGACATATCCATGGCGAAACGGGTGGCCCAGATAAAGTTGCGGTATATTTTCTCGTAGTGGCGGATGTCTACCCCCATGTTGTAAGTAAACCGGCCGCTGGCCGCAGCACTGGATTGCGGATTAAACAACTCATTCAGGCCACCATTGGTGAGCTGGGAATTGAGTTCTCCATAGATCTTATAACGGGTGCCATTCCAGATATTGATAGCTGGATTAATGGTATTGTCGTATACATATTCCAGGCGGCCGAGAGCGTATGTTTCCTTGAAATCAGACATGGCCAGCACTTCTTTATTTACGGCCTGGATTACCAACCTGTCTGTCCGGATACCGGCAGATAAGCGGATGCTCCTTACCTGGTCAAATGGATACTTGATTTCTCCCTGGTAAATGTTGGTGATCAATTTGGTAGGTACAAAGGCAGAGTCATAACCATTTCTGTCTGGAATCGGGAAGCCACTGCTCTTATCTACCTTGCGGTAATAAGTGAATTTATAGTCGAACCGTTTCTTCAGGTAGTTAGCTGTGAAGAAGTATTCAGATCCTTGCAAGGAAGACGGGATACGGAAGCCTCCGTTAAATTTCAAGTCTTCAAATAGATCGCTCACGCCTATACGTATTAAGCCGTTTACCGGGTCAGTAAGGCGGATAGGGCCGCTTGGCGGACCTGTGAATGGTTGATACTTGTTAATCAACACGGAGTTGTCTAATTGCAGGATCAAGTAGTCGGAGGCAAATTTAAATCTATAAGGTATCAGCCTCGATTTTTTCAGGATCTGTTCATCTTCTTTCCGCTTCTCAAATAGCGCAGGTTCTTTGGTGGCGCTGGCAGTTACCGCTCTGCTGCTGGTATCGGCCGGCTCATTGCCAAATTCGTTCTGGAAGAAATTAGTATGCGTGGTAGTATCTTTTACCACCGGCGCCAGGTAAGTAGGTAAACCTAAACGCAGGCTGTCTGCATGCATCTGGGCTCTTCTGAAATTAGTAGGGCGGGCGTTAATATTCCTTTTCTTTAACGCTACTGTATCTACTTTTAATTTCATAAGACGTTTTATATCAGCATATTGTACTACCTCTGATACTTCTCCTTTTTCTCCGGAAATCCTTGTTTCCTGTATACCGTAAGGGTAATTGGAAATAGGGAAGGAATAGGTAGAATCTTTCGTGAGCATTACTGCTTCCACAGAATCCGGGGCATTAGTACCGTAAGCTGCCAAAGCAGAATCCAGTTCTTCCGGATCAGGATTATGGAGGATCTCTGAGCCAATGTAGTATAGCGAGTCTATGCCGTCGGCCTGTGATTTGAAGAAGCCGGCATAACGGTTACGGATACCGTTAGCGTCAGAAACGAAGGTAAAATGTGTGGTATTATACTGCATGGGCAGTCTGGCGTTACCGTACGACAGGTCAGTTAGTTGAGTGATCTGTTTTTCGGAGCTCTTGTTCCAGTTATCGACCATGAAGATGTTGTACGGCGTTTTCAGCAGTGAGGTATCGCTTCCTCTTCCTTTAGGCGAAGGCCTGTTGGAGGCGTAAATGATACCACTTTTGCCAGGAAAGGCAGCAAATGAAGGGTCGAGGTCGTCATATACGTCGTTGGTGATCTGGTCTGTTTTGGAGTTGCTGATGTTGTAAGTAAAAATATCAGTATGCCCATTTTTAACAGCAGACAGTAACAGTGTATTTTCCTGTACCGGCATGTATTTGAAGTCGATTACCCGGTCGAACTGCGGCAGTTCCTGGCGTATAGTCGTCCGGGTAACCAGGTCGTAGATCATCAGTTTTGTTTTGCCTTCATGTTCATAAATAAGCGCCAGGCGGTTACCCTTGGTATTCCATGCCATTTGCGGGTAGTTAGGATCTACGGAGTTAGCCAGTTGCATTACACCACTGTGCAACAACACTTTAGGCTTGTTCCATCCCAGTTGTATTTGTACCCGGTATACGCCTTTTTTAAATTCTACTACTGCGTAAGAATTGTTTTTAGGATTGGCGTTAAAACGGTAGAAATCTGATTTCTGGTTTACTTCCTGGGCTACAATAGTGCGGCCTTTGGCAGATGTTTTTCTGCGGCGGTTATCTTCCTGGAACCTTTTCTGGTAAAACACGAAGAAGTCCTGGGTCGCTTTTTTCGGGGTTTGGTTCAGCACTTGTTCAAATCCCTTTTTCAGGCCGCGGTTAATACGGGTAATATACATCAGGTAAGGCACTGCGTCTTTACCGTATTTGCTTTCCACGTAATACCAGAAGGCATTGCCAGCCAGGAGGCTATGATCGTAAGCCAGTTGGTTGAAGTTTTTGTACTTGCCAGACATGAGGATCAGTTTCAGTTCCTCATCTTGTGTAGCGGTCCAGTTTTCGGCTGCATAGGCGATAAAGCCGTCTGTAAACCATTTGGGGAAGTCGATCAGGGCGGCATTACCGGCAAATTCGCCGATGTCTTCACCGAAAAGCAGGGTTTCCAGCATGATACGGGCAATACCCTGGCGTATCAGGCGGCGAAGGTTTTCATGGTTGCCATCAAAATAAACGATCATTTTGTTGCCTACCAGTTTGGTGACGCCTCCCGTATTTTGCCAATCCACGCCGATACCAATATTGGATTGCTTCATTTCCCCGAAAGAGTTATATACCACAATATTAATACGCTGACGGGGGTTGGTTTCCATGAATTGCTCCAACTGAGGTAGCTCCTTTTCAGCGATCTGGGCTACATACTTTCCAAGTTCCAGGCCATTCTGGCTGAAGTAGGTGTTGAAGTGGCGGCTTTGATAATATCTCCACTTAAAATTCTTATACTGTACACGATTTTGGCCGAATTCCACTGTATTAGTCTGAGCTTGCGATTCTATCGTTCCAAGTAATAGGGCACCGTAGAAGAATAACCTGGTAATAAATCTGTTCATACAGAAAGTATTGATAATATTGTGATCTTTTAAAATTAGATTAAAAAAATCGGGTTACAATGATTGAAATAAAACAATTCACTTTTGGTCCACTACAAGAAAACACCTTCCTGCTTATTAACGGAAAAAAGGAATGTATAATTATAGACCCAGGATGTTATTTTCAGGACGAAAGAAAAGAATTATTACAATATATACAAACGCATGAGTTAAATGTTATAAGATTATTGAATACGCACTGTCACTTTGATCATATCTTCGGTAATAAGCTGGTATTGGATACTTACCACGTACGCCCGGAGTTTCATGAGCTGGAACAACCGGTACTGGATCGTTCTCAACAGGCGGCAGCGATGTATAACATTCCTTTTGAACCCTCTCCCAATGCAGGCCGCTATCTGATGGATGGAGAAAAAATTTTATTTGGCACAGATGAACTAACGGTGTTGCTTACCCCAGGACATTCTCCAGGAAGTGTGGCTTTTTATTGTGCCGGGCAACAGTTCGTGATTGGCGGCGATACCTTGTTTTACCAGAGCATTGGCCGTACAGACCTGCCCGGTGGTAACCACGCTACCCTATTGCAGAGCATCCGGGAAAAGCTGTTTGTACTGCCAGACGAGGTAAGGGTATTACCCGGACATGGGCCGGCTACCAGCATTGGCTTCGAAAAAAGGACCAATCCTTTTCTGCAATAAGCCTTCTCTTACGACCGGATAAACCGTCCGATGAATGGCAGTCGGGCAAATTCCTTTTTTTCCATCTGGAAGATAAACCAGGCATAGGCTACAAATAACGCAGTAGCTACTGCGAGTGGAAGTGGTTTGAACGCGTAGATGTCTTTAGGTGATAGAAATCTGACATTGAGCCAGTTGAACAAATAATAGGTAATAACAGCCAGGCCTATATAGGTTACCAGTTTAGGCAGATGGTACGGGATAGGGTAGTACTTCTGTCCCAGGATATAGCAGATGGCCATTTGTATGAAATAGCATACCATAGTAGCCAGCGCGGCTCCATAGTATCCCATTACAGGTATCCACCAGTAATTGAGCAGGAAGGCCAGCAGTGCGGTAATAATGGTGATAATGGCACCGGTTTTGGTGCGGTCGGTAAGCTTAAACCAGATCGTTAGGTTGTAATAGATGCCCAGGAACATGTTGGCCAGCAATAGCACGGGTACGATACGCATGCCCTGGTAATAGAAAGGCACCCGCAGAAAAGCTTTCCAGATGTTGAGGTACAGGCTTACAAACAGGAACATGAAGCAGAGCAGGATCACAAATAATTTCATGATACGGGCGTATATTTTCCCAGGGTCGGCACTTTCGGCCTGTTTGAAGAAAAAGGGCTCTGCTCCTAACCGGAATGCCTGTATGAACATGGTGATCAGGATGGCCAGTTTGTAATTGGCGCTATAGAGGGCAATGATTTCTTTTTTGGCTTCCATGTTATTGCCAGGCAGGAACTGCGGTAGAAACCAGGCCCGGTCAAACGTTTCATTTACCATACCGGCCATGCCTACGATAATGAGGGGCAGTGCGTAATGCATCATCTGCTTCCAGAGAAGGGCGTCGAACTTCCATTCTATTTTACGGATTTGCGGCAGGAATAAGACCAATGTGATGGCGCTGCCCAGCATGTTGCTCAGGTAAATATACCCGGTTTGTCCGCTACCGGCTTGCGCATTGGGCAGCCAGTGGTGACCGGAGGCGTATAACTTTGGACAGATCACCAGGAAAAATATATTAAAAAAGATAGTGGTAACGATACCTGCTATACGAATAGCGGCATACTTTACCGGCCGGCCTTCCATCCGCAATTGGGCAAAGGGAATGGCGGAGAGGGCATCGAAGGCCATCAATAGAATAATATAAGTATAATATGATGGGTGTCCCGTTAATCCGGCCAGGTCTCCAGCATAGGAATTAATAACGGGCGTCCGCAAAAACAGCAGTAATACCGTGATAATAAGGGTAGATAGTAACAGGGAAATAGTAGAGGTGCCCAGTATATGCGATTCATTTTCCTTTTTGGCAAAGCGAAAAAACGCTGTTTCCATCCCATAGGTGAGCACAATATTGGCAAACGGAATATAGGCGTATACGTTGGACATTTCCCCGAAAGAGGCCCGGGTTAATATCGTCAGATAGAAAGGGGTAAGGAAATAATTGAGCAGTTTGCTCATTATATTACTCAAACCATAATACACCGTTTGTCCTGCCAGTTTTTTGATACTACTCAATTCCTAAAAAATTTTACTGCAAAATACGAATTACAGGTTACCAATTATTCATAATCTCCCCTTCTGCGCTGTTGCTTTTTGTCCGACAAACGTTTTTTAGACTCCATCCTTCTTTCCCGGACAGCTTTAGATGGCCTGGTGGGCACTCTCTTTTTACGGGGGATTAAAGATTTGGTAATCAATTCATTCATGCGGGCTACCACCATTTGTTTGTTCCCTAATTGAGTGCGCTCCGTTTGCGATTTCACCAGCAACATTCCATCCGCATTGATGCGGTTGGCCAGCTTTTCGGTGAGCACCATTTTTTGTTCGGGGGTGAGCAGGGAGGATGTCATGATATGGAAATAGCCTTCTACCATGGTTTCTACCTTATTCACATTTTGCCCGCCACTACCGCCGCTGCGGGCCGTACGGAAAGTAATTTCAGGGGTTATATCAATATTCATATATATGTTTATTTATAATATAATAAGTGATTTAGGGTAGGCAAGTTATTAAAACTAGAGGAATATGGCTTTTTCTCCGGATGCTTACCAATGTATGGGCAGATATTATCCATGCCTAGATTCAACCGATTTATTTAATTTACCGTCGTTAAAAGAATTTGCATGAAGGTAGTTATTCAACGGGTTAGCGCTGCATCTGTTGCTGTAGACGGCGCTATAACGGGAGAGATCCAACAAGGATTGCTGATGTTGCTGGGAATAGAAGATATAGATACAATAGAAGATATTCAATGGTTGAGTGCCAAGATAGTGAATCTTCGTATTTTCAATGACGACAATGGTGTGATGAATGTATCTGTTAAAGATATACATGGCGACATACTGTTAGTGAGCCAGTTTACATTGCACGCATCTACGAAAAAAGGGAATCGTCCTTCGTACATACGTGCCAGTAAGCCAGAGATAGCTATTCCTTTGTATGAAAAAATGATCACCCAACTGGAACAGGATATGGGCACTACCATTCAAAGAGGCATTTTTGGCGCCGATATGAAGGTGAGCCTAGTGAACGACGGTCCTGTTACCATTATTATCGACTCCCATAACCGGGAATAGTGACAAGATTGGAGCCTTTATTTTTCATTTTTATTATTAAAAACTAATTCATGACCATTCAGGAAGCCCAGGAAAAAATTGATAGTTGGATCAACACTACAGGAGTGCGCTATTTCAGTGAACTTACCAATATGGCTATACTTACAGAAGAAGTAGGAGAAGTGGCCCGTATTATGGCCCGCAAGTATGGTGATCAGTCGGCTAAGGAGAGCGATAACAAAATGCTGTTGGCAGATGAGCTGGCTGATGTGATGTGGGTACTGCTCTGTATTGCTAATCAAACAGGTATCGATATGACTGTGGCGTTAGAAAAGAACTTTGAAAAGAAAAATATCCGCGACGCACAGCGGCATCATAATAACCCCAAGTTAAAATCCTGATACGGTACGCATGTTTTTTGCATACTGTATTTAAAACCCCATTGCTATGAATAAACAGGGTGAACTGTACAAGGTTTGGCAAGTGTTAAAGCAGTCTGGTAGCGCATTTATAGACGGTAAAGTGCTTAAGCTCAGCGCTGCGCTGGCCTACTATACTATTTTTTCTGTTGCCCCCATGCTTATTATCATCATCTTTTTCTGTGATCTTTTCCTGGGAAAAGATGCAATTGAAGGGAATATCTATGGTCAAATACGCGGATTGGTAGGCAGTGAGGCCGCTTTGCAGATCCAGTCTATGATCAAGAATGCCTCCCTCTCTGGCGACATGAATTGGGCTACCATTGCAGGTTTTATCACCCTGATCATTGGTGCTACTGGTGTATTCGCAGAAGTACAGGATTCTATTAATTTTATCTGGGGATTAAAATCCAAACCCCAGAAAAATGGGTTGCTGCGGATGCTACTGAACCGGCTCCTTTCCTTTTCCTTAGTGGTAAGTATGGGATTTATCCTGTTGGTGTCGCTGGCGGTAAATGGTTTGATGGAGTTGTTCTCCCATATTATTACCAGTATGCTTCCCAGCAAGATCACTTCTGGCATCCTGTTTTCCCTGGCCGATTTCGTAGTGCCTTTTCTGGTAATCACCACCTTGTTTGCCATTATCTTTAAGGTGCTGCCAGATGCCCGTATCAGCTGGAAAGATGTACGGGTGGGCGCTATTACCACTGCTATACTTTTTATGGCGGGGAAATTCGCTATCGGCTACTACCTGGGGACCAGTAAGGTGAGCTCTACTTATGGGGCTGCCGGTTCTATTGTAATTATATTACTCTGGGTATACTATTCCGCCGCTATTTTGTACTTCGGGGCCGTATTTACCCGCGTCTACCTGCAATATTCCGGGGCAAAAATATATCCTAACGACTATGCCGTATGGGTGAAGCAGGTAGAAATTCCCCATGAGCCGGAAATTATAGAAGAGGGATAAATAATCGCTTATATAGTAATTAATAATTGCATACATATTTTCAAAATTGGCCTTTATCTTTGCGCCCTATGTCTACAGATCAGAATAAATTCCAGGCGATTATATCGCATTGTAAAGAATACGGTTTTGTTTTTCCGTCCAGCGAAATATACGATGGGCTCAGTGCGGTATATGATTACGGTCAGTACGGTGCAGAGTTGAAGAAAAACATTAAGGACTATTGGTGGAAGAGCATGACCCAGCTGCACGAAAATATCGTGGGGATTGATGCTGCCATTTTTATGCATCCTACTACCTGGAAAGCCTCCGGGCACGTAGATAATTTCAGCGATCCGATGATCGACAACAAGGATAGCAACAAACGCTACCGTGTAGATCATCTCATTGAAGGATATGCAGATACCTTATCCCCTGAAGCCAGCGAACCCCTCCTGGCTCAGATGGATGAATTGCTGAAAGAAAATGACTTCGCCGGACTTAAAACATTAATAGAAAGTAATAATATAAAATGCAGCGTTAGCGGCACCTCCAACTGGACAGAAGTACGTCAGTTTAACCTGATGTTCTCTACCCAACTGGGCAGCGTAACTGACGAAGCCAGCGAAATATACCTGCGTCCGGAAACTGCACAGGGTATTTTTGTGAATTTCCTTAACGTGCAGAAAACCGGCAGGATGAAAGTGCCTTTCGGTATTGCTCAGATAGGTAAGGCTTTCCGGAATGAAATTGTAGCCCGTCAGTTCATTTTCCGTATGCGCGAATTTGAGCAGATGGAAATGCAGTTCTTTGTACGCCCTGGCACACAAAAGGAATGGTACGAGAAATGGAAGGAAGAGCGGATGCAGTGGCACCTGAGCCTGGGCGTTGATCCAGCTAAATACCACTTCAAAGACCACATCAAACTGGCGCACTACGCAGATGCTGCAGTGGATATTGAGTACGAATTCCCATTCGGCTTCAAAGAAGTGGAGGGTATTCATTCCCGTACTGATTTCGACCTGAAGCAACACCAGGAATACAGCAAAAAGAAGATTCAGTACTTCGATACGGAAATTAACCAGAACTATGTGCCTTATGTAATAGAAACCTCTATTGGTTTGGACCGTATGTTCCTGCTTACTATCTGTAATGCTTATGCAGAAGAAGACCTGAGTACGCCTGAAAAACAGGACAGCCGTGTGGTATTGCGCTTACCGGCTAAGCTGGCGCCGATCAAACTGGCTGTTTTTCCACTCACTAAGAAAGACGGTTTGCCAGAACTGGCCCGTGAGCTGATGGATGACTGCAAACAGGCTTTCTATTGCTTCTACGAAGAAAAGGACGCCATCGGAAAACGTTACCGCCGCCAGGATGCCATCGGTACGCCTTTCTGCGTTACCATCGATCACCAGACCAAGGAAGATGGCACGGTAACCATCCGCTACCGCGACAGCATGGAGCAGGAACGCATCCCACTGTCTACAGTAAAACAACTCGTATTAAATAAAATTATCTAGTAGCTCATAAGCGGCTGCTACCGTTTAATAAGTACAATTTATCGCTTAGGCTTTACGCGTACTTATAGCAGTAGCAGCCCTTTTTGTTTTTCCCCGGGTTTCTTTTGCGCAAATGATAGCGCGGTTTGCCGGAATGGAGTATATGGGGGTAAGTTAACCATAGAGCTCTTGGTGTATATCATGCCGGTTGTAGCCCAGCGCTTGTATGCGTTGTTTGGCTTCGTCGATCATGGCTTTCCAGCCGCACAGAAAAAAGTAGGCAGGGCGTTGTTCTCCCTGCAGGAGCTCTTCATATACTTTGTGTACATATCCTTTTTGCCCGTTCCAGTTTTCTTCCCGTGATAGGGTGGGAATGTAATGGAAGCCAGGCATTGTGTTGGCCAATTGCTGCATTTCCTGAGCATATAGGAGGTCTTGCTGGTAGCGGCATCCAAAAATAAGATGAATAGGTGGGTGCGGCAGATGGTGCTCGTGGATATAATGCGCCATAGAGCGGAATGGTGCAATACCGGTACCGGTGCAAATGAAGAATAGTTCCTTATCTAACGGTTCTGGTAATACGAAAATTCCCTGCGGTCCTCTTAACAACAATTCGCTGCCTTCCTTTATTTCGTTGAACAGGTAAGTGCTGCCGGCTCCACCCTCCAATAATACGATCACCAGTTCAAATACATTGCTGCCATCCGGATGGGAAGCAATAGAGTAACTACGCCAGCGTTTGTTTTTTTTCTCGTGGATAGGGAGGTCCAGGGTCACAAATTGCCCTGGCTTAAAATCGAACCTCTCCATTTCAGGGACCTGAATCCAGAAACGGCGCGTATTGTAGGTTTCGTTTACCAGCTTTGTAACTATGCCAGTATGCCATAGGTCCAGCATGGAAATTTGAGTTTGGTCTTATTGAATATAAAGAAAATCCGGCATTTTACTATTTTAATATTTGATAGGATGCTTTTTCAATTAGCCCTTTTAAGCGATAGCCATTAAGTAAAATCTTCGTACCTTTGCATTCTTCATGAATTTACAGGCTGTATTACAATTATTTCAACGTGATGCTCGCTTGCAGTTGCTGGTGAAGGGGGTACAATCACCCACTCCACAATACTTTCAGCTTTCTTCCATTAGTGGGAGCGCAATAAATTTTGTGGCAGTAAGCACCTGGGCACATGCAGATGCGAATCATCTCTTTATCCTCAACGATAAAGAGGAGGCAGCCTATTTTCATAATGATCTGGAGCAACTTAGCCAGGCGCTCGATATTTTCTATTTCCCCGACTCTTTTAAGAAGATAGGTCAGTTCCATGAGATCAACAGCAGCCATAGCATGCTGCGCACAGAAGCGCTCATGAAATTTTCCGGAGACAGTATCCGGAAAAAGATATTGGTTACCTACCCGGAAGCCCTGTGGGAAAAAGTAGCCGGTAACCAGGCTTTCAATGCTAACATGGTGCAATTGAAAGTGGGGGATGTGCTCAAAGTGGATTCCCTCCTGGAACAATTGGTAGAGTGGGGATTTCATGCTACAGATTTTGTATATGAGCCCGGACAGTACGCTGTAAGGGGGGGGATTCTCGACATTTATTCCTTCGGCAACGAAAAACCATACCGTATCGAATTATTTGGAGAAGATATAGATTCCATCCGCTTGTTTGATCCGGAGTCGCAGTTGAGTGAACGTAAGCTTACCCAGGTAGCGCTGATCGCCAACATGGATACCCATGGAGCCGACCGTAGTAATAAAACGCCGCTTGCCGAATTCCTGCCTGCTAATACCGTGGTATGGATCAAAGATCCATCCTATGTAGCGGGCGTAATAGCGCAGCTAGAACAACGCCTGGATGATTTCCTGCAAAGCGGGCAAAAAGTACGGGTAGATGAAGATGAAGAAATGGTGCTGAAAGAGGATGACTTTGTGAAAGCAGCACCACTCATGGAACAGTTGCTACAAAGGTCTACCATCGTTTTTGGCAATAAAGACTGGCTAGCGGAAAATGGCCGCCAGCCACAATTAATCGCTTTCGATACCCAGGAGCAACCGGTATTTAACCGGCAGTTTGATCTGTTGATCAAAGATCTGGGCAAACATAACAGCAGTAAATATGCTTTGTTTATCTTCTCAGACAACCCACGTCAACTGGAGCGTTTGCGGAGTATATTCGAAGATCTCAAAGCCGATTTCGTCTTCTATCCTATTCCTGTGGCCATCAGCAATGGTTTTATAGACCATTCGTTGAAATTAGCATGTTATACTGATCACCAGATCTTCCAGCGTTTCCACAAGTACAAGGTAAAACAAGCCTATAACAAGAATAAGGCAATTACCATGAAAACCTTGCGGGAGTTGCAAGCGGGCGATTATGTAACACATATCGATCATGGCGTAGGGATGTACAGTGGTTTGCAGAAAATTGAAGTGGGTGGTAAAATGCAGGAAGCAATCCGCATTATTTACAAAAACAACGATCTGTTGTATGTAAATATCAACTCCCTGCACAAGATCAGCAAATATACCGGTAAAGAAGGGATAGAGCCCAGGGTGAATAAACTGGGCAGTGATGCCTGGGATAAGCTCAAGGAAAAAGCCAAAACGCAGGTAAAGGATATTGCCAAAGACCTGATACAGCTGTACGCCATCCGTAAGGCACAGCAAGGTTTTGCGCATACCCCCGATACTTATCTGCAAACAGAGCTGGAAGCTTCTTTCCTGTATGAAGATACCCCCGATCAGAGCAAGGCTACTGCAGATGTAAAACGAGATATGGAGTCGCCTGCACCGATGGATAGGCTGGTATGTGGCGACGTAGGCTTCGGGAAAACGGAAGTAGCTATCCGGGCTGCCTTCAAATCTGTAGTGGATGGCAAACAGGCTGCCGTATTAGTACCTACTACTATTCTCGCTTTCCAGCACTATAAAACGTTTGCAGATCGTCTGAAAGATTTTCCCTGTACAGTAGATTATCTCAACAGGTTTAAATCTTCCAAGGATAAAAAAGACACGCTGAAACGCCTTGAGGAAGGAAAAATCGATATTATTATTGGTACGCATGCTTTGTTGGGTAAAGAGGTGAAGTTTAAAGACCTGGGCGTGCTCGTGGTAGATGAAGAACAGAAATTTGGTGTTTCTGCCAAAGAAAAGCTCAAATCCTTAAAACATAACGTAGATACCCTTACGCTAACGGCAACGCCTATTCCAAGAACGTTACAGTTCTCCCTGATGGGCGCCCGTGATCTCTCTGTGATCAATACGCCGCCGCCTAACCGTCAGCCGATTGAAACAGAAGTGCAGGTATTTAACCAGGACATAATCCGCGACGCTATCTACTTTGAGGCTGAAAGAGGCGGGCAGGTATATTTTGTGCATAACCGGGTAAAAGGATTACAGGAAATGGCCGGCCTGATACAGGGTCTCTGCCCCGACCTGTCTATTGCTACTGCTCATGGCCAAATGGAAGGCCATCAGCTGGAGGAAGTGATTATGGATTTCATTGACCGCAAGTACGATGTACTGGTATGTACCAATATCGTGGAAAGTGGTGTGGATATCCCTAATGCCAATACCATCATCATCAATAATGCCCACCATTTCGGATTAAGCGATCTGCACCAGTTGCGCGGGCGCGTAGGCCGCAGCAATAAAAAAGCTTTCTGTTATCTGTTGGCGCCGCCAATGAGCACCCTCCCTGCCGACAGCCGTAAACGCTTGCAAACGCTGGAGCAACATAGTGAATTGGGTAGCGGTTTCCAGATCGCTATGCGCGACCTGGATATTCGTGGCGCCGGTAACCTGCTGGGTGGTGAACAAAGCGGTTTCATGGCGGAAATAGGCTTCGATATGTACCAGAAGATATTGGACGAAGCCATCCGCGAACTGAAACAAAACGAATTCCGCGAGTTGTTTAAAGACCAGTTAGAGCAGAAAAAAGATTTCGTAAGCGACTGTACAATCGATACCGACCTGGAAATATTGATCCCGGATACCTATGTAGAAAGTATACAGGAACGTTTAAACCTTTATCAGGAATTGGACAATATCACGGAAGAAGGCAGGCTGCAAGCCTTTGCTGATGAACTGGCAGATCGCTTCGGTCCATTGCCGGAACCCGTGAAAGACCTGCTAACCACTATCCGTTGCCGTTGGATGGCCATCCAGCTGGGCTTCGAAAAAATGATGCTGAAAGAAGAAACCCTGCGTTGCTATTTCATTAATAATCCCGATTCCCCCTATTTTGAATCCCCTACGTTTAATCACATATTAACGTATATACAAACCCGTACCAATAACGCCAAACTGAAACAGGTTGGCAAAAACTTTATGTTGGTGGCTTCCCGTATCCGCAACATGAATGACCTGTACGACTTCCTTAAGGCAATGACCGATAGCCGCAAGTAATTCACCTTGTAACATAAACTAAATCGATTACATTCGTTTCACGCGTAACGTGAAGGGGCCTGTCTGCTGTGTTTGACGGCATTAACAAAATTTTAAAACATCCCGGTATGGAATCATCTTTCATCCAGGCATCCTGAAAGCATACATAAATAGATAAACATCATTATTCAACAATAGTAAAACGCTATCACACATGAAAAAGGTAATATTATTGGCCGCAGGATTATTATTTGCATTAGGCACTTTTGCACAACAGGAGGATAAGAAACCTGTGAGAAAAATTGAGGTGAATGGTTCGGCAGAAATGGAAATTACTCCCGATGAAATTTATCTGGATATTTCTTTACGTGAATATCTGAAAGGTAAAACAAAGGTAGACATTGGTACATTGGAAAGGCAATTGCAGAAAGCAGTAGCGGAAGCTGGCATTCCGAAGAGCGATCTTACTGTTGAAAATGTATACGCTAATAACTTCGAGATCATACGTAAGAAAAAAGAACCACAGGAATTTATGGCGCGTAAACAATACCGCCTCAAATTGAACCGGTTGGATAAAGTAAATGATATACTGGGTGCAGTGGATGCGGAAGGGATAGAGAATACCCGTATATCTTCTTATACCTCCAGTAAAATGGAAACTTACCGCAAAGAAGTAAAGATAAAAGCATTGCAGGCAGCAAAAGCAAAAGCAGAATACCTGTTAGGAGCCATTGGCAACCAGTTGGATGGTGTTATTGAGATCCAGGAAATTAATACAGATAATTATAGTGATGCGGTACGTCCGGCAATGATGTTTAATATGGCGGCCAGATCTGTTGGCAACGGTGATGGTACGGAGGATATTGATTTCAAAACGATTAAGATCCGTGCAGAAGTGAGGGCAGTATTTGGGATTAAATGACCATAAAGTTTAAGGCATAAAAAGAGGTTGTTCACAATGAACAACCTCTTTTTTTATTGGCAAGTCTGATTAGAAGCTATATCTCAGACCCAGTTGCATTTGATGACGGGATGCAAAGAAGTCTTTTGAATATGGAATGCTTGGTTGAGCAAAGGTATAAGTAGGATAGTTGTTAACTACTTTACCGGTAGGTTTCAGACCAACACTCGCTGTAGAGTTGAAAGTGTTAGGTGAGAAGTACTGGATACCCCAGTTCTTGTCCAGCAGGTTAGTCAGGTTCACGATATCATAAGTAAGTGTGATAGTGTGTAATTTTTTACCTGCTTTGAAATTGAAGTCTTCGCTGAAACGGAAGTCGGCTTGTGTATTCCAAGGAGTACGGCCACCATTACGTTGAGTGAAGTCGCCTTTACGGCTGCTCAGGTATTTATCACTGTTTACATAGTTCATGAAAGCAGTAGCCTGTTGAGCAGCGGTTTGTCCACCAGCAACATCAGTGAAGAAGTTAGTCGCTTCAGCCACATCTTTTGGAATGTAAACAAGGCTCAACTGTTGAGGAGTACCTTGGATGGTAGCGTTTACGAAACCATAGGTGAATGGTACACCGGAAGAGGTATTAAAGAACACAGAGAAGTTAGAAACCCATTTGCCTTTAGAACCCCAGTCTTGTTTGTAGTTAACGGTAGCTACTATACGATGACGGATATCGAAGTTAGAGTAAGCCAGTCCTGGATTGTTAGGGTTCAGGGCCTGGTTCAGCTGCCAGTTAGATTCCATAGAGTTGCGGATACCATTGGTAACATCTTTAGACTGTCCGTAGGTATACGCAGCCATTGCATTCAGGCCAAATGGGAATACTTTGGAGATCTGACCGGTGATGCTGTAGCGGTAACCTTGATCGGTATTAGATAAGAGGTACGCGTTGGTGAACAGCGAGTTGATCTTAGCACCGCTGTAGATCGGCTGTTGGTGATTCACATCGTAAGCATAGTAAGTAGGATTGTCTACCAGGTTCACCTGTTGGAATTTCAGATCTTTGATCACTTTGGTATAGATACCTTCGATAGTGAATTTCCATTGGTTTTTGGTGATATAATCCAGCGCCAGGCTGCTTCTCCATGCTTGTGGCATTTTGAAGTTGTTGTCGATCATATCTACCTGGGTAGCACCGGCAGAATTTTTTACATTCACACCATTCTGGCCTGCAAAGTCTGCGATACCATTAGGTGAAGGTTTAGCAGCAGGCAGTGGTGCGTTTACAAACGGAGTGCTTGATTTCTGATCGTAAGCACCGTAAGTAACACCATTATTATAATAAGCATAACCTAACCATGCGAAAGGAATACGGCTGGTGAATAAACCTGTTCCACCACGCAGTACCAGGCTGTTATCGCCTTTGATGTCGTAGTTGAAACCAATACGCGGAGAGATCTGCATATTATTCAGGAAGTCGTTTTTGATATCCTTAGGTTTGGTATAAGTGTAAGTAGTACCGTAGTTAGGATCTACAGGTGCTTTACTGGTTTTATCGCTCAAAGGTTGTTTGTTAGGAATACCAGCGTAGTCTAAACGAATACCAGGTGTAATCCTGAAGCGATCGCTGAGTTGGATTTCATCTTGTCCGTACAGGCTGAGCAGGTTTACTTTAAACTGCGCAGGCGGATTAGCCATGATGTAGTCGCGGGAGTTGTTGGTGTAGTTATAGTTACCGCGTACACGTGCAGGGTTGTTGTTGAGGAAATCTTCGATGCTGTTATAGTCTAAACGGCCATTCCAAGAGTTCACAAAACCGTAGGTAATGTTATAGAACTCGTTATGTGTACCTAAAGTGATGGTATGGTTGCCTTTGAACAGGGTAACGTTATCAGTTACTTCAAAGGTTTTTTGTTTCATGTTGAAGATACTGGCTTCACGGTCGGTACCCAGGAAGATAGTGGAACCCGGAGCTCTACCAGCGATCTGGATCTGTGGTGCAGCTGGATCAGACAGTGGGTCTCTGTAATCGTGGATATCAGAGTAACCCAGGATTAAGCTGTTAGATAAAGACCTGTTAAAGTTGCTTTTCAATTCAGCAACAGTAGAAGTCTGGTTATTTACCTGTTTGAAGTCGATGCCTTTGAAACGGAAGTTCTGTTGGTCGCGTTCCAGGTTGGTAGCTTCGGAGGTAATAGTGTTGTTACGTACAGACAGTTGGTGCTTATCGTTGATATGCCAGTCTAAACGGTTAAAGAATTTGTTGGAATTAGAATAGATGCTGGTGTTGCCGGCAGTACCGGGATCTACGCCATAGCTTTTCATTACAGCAGTAATGTCGGCTGCATCTTTTTCTGATAAGATACCACCATTATCAGCAGAACCAGCGGCAAGGATTACCGGGTCTACACGACGGGTGATTTCTTCATTTGTGAAGAAGAATAATTTGTTTTTGATGATAGGGAAACCTAAGCGAACGCCGGTTTGGTATTCATGGAAATCGCTAGGCAGTTTAGAACCGTCACCAGCATTGTTTTTACCAACGAGAGAAGCATTACGGCCAAAACCATAGATAGAACCGTGTACTTCGTTGCTACCGCTGCGAGTTACTGCGTTGATACTACCGCCGAGGAAGTTACCCACTTTTACATCATATGGAGCGAGTAATACCTGGATGTCCTGGATCGCATCAACAGAGATCGGATTGGTACGGGTGCTGCTACCAGGCTGACCGCTGGAGTTGCTTTGACCACCGAGGGAAGGGCTGAAGCCGATCGCATCGTTGTTGATTGCACCATCTACGGTTACGTTGTTGTAACGGTAGTTAGTACCCAGGAAGGAGTTATTGTTGCTTTGCGGAGTAATCTTGGTTAAATCTTGCAGGCTACGGCTCAGGGACGGAATAGTTTTGATTTGTTCCTGACCTACCCTGGTACCGCCGGCTTTACCGCCACCCTGGTTACCGGTGATTACCACTTCACTCAATGCAGTGGATTCTTCTTCCAGTTTAAAGTTAAAGTTAGTAGTACCCAGACCGAGATTTACATCGGATTTGGTTTCTTTTTTATACCCTACAAAAGATACGGTGATGGTGTAGTTGCCGCCGGGGTTGAGGTTGGGGATAATATAACGTCCGTCGGTGTTGGTTTGCGTACCAGATTTTGCTCCGGTGCCATTATTTACTACTACTACCGTTACACCAGGAACAGCCTGGCCGGTTTTATCGGATACTTTACCCGATACAACAGCGGTGGTTACTTGCGCCTGCGCGTTGTTGTAAAAAATGATTACGAGAAAGCTAATTAATAGCGAAAAGAATGATTTCATAAACTGTGTGTAAGTATTTACGGGTGCAAAGGAAGTGGTCTAAAGCAACCAGAATGTTAACAGATCATTACGGAATTGTTAAGGAGGGCATAAAGTAAGCTTAAAAAGTGTATTTCGACGTTTTTAGGGTTAAAATAGTATCGTTTTTAGGGGAGTTATTTTACTTTAATGTTAATAATAATAAAAAAATGGCTTACAATATTTGTATTACTTTAATGTAAACAATAAATAATATAATGTAACCTTAACGTATATACGTAAAAAACCCTGCCTTTAAAGGCAGGGTGCTTTGAATAGCATCTGAATGGTGCTTTTAATAAATTTCAACTTTGAAAGTTCCGTCCGTTAAAGGTTTTTCAATCTCACCATTTGTTACTATACCAGAGAATGTTCCCTCTGCATATTTACTATTGATGCCTGTGATATTTACTTTGAGATGCTTGCCCACATAGCCAGGTTCTTTTTGCTGAATGCTCATGAGCGACATTTCCGCATCTTCAAAGGTGCCGGTACGAATGGAGTCTGGAAAAGTGATCATTAACTCCATATGATAATTGAAGTTGTTGGTTACCCCATCCAATACCAGGGTTTTCTGTCCGGTATAAACAGTATCTGTAATATATGCTTCTGTGGCATTAGCATGATACGTCACCGTGTCTAGTTTAAAAGAAAAGGTGCTGATAGTTTTAACGTCATTTTTTGTGGCATTACAGGCGCCCAGGCCCATTGCAGCGATAATGGCTACCAATAATAATTTGATACGCATAGTAAAGTATTTTTGTAGTATGCCATTTTTGTTGAAGAATAACCAGTGCCGGCCGCTATGGTGGCGGCCAGCAATAATTCTAGTTTAACATAGGATACTGGTTAGGTCTCTTGGCATAGGGATAATATGAATGCAATATATATATTTAATTACAAATTAAATATAATGTACATTGATAAATTACTAATTTATTGCTTTTAGCAAAACAAGATTACTTGGGCCAGTGCATTACTGCCTGCCTATTGGACTATTCAACAACCCGGAGGATTGAAATACTATAATTAACAATTCTTTTGTACCTGAATTACGTATTATTACGGGGTTACTGAACAAATTAAAAGCACATTATGTCATCGGAAGTAATAAAGCAGTTACAGGAAGCGGTGCAGTTTTCACCAGAGAATGTGCCTTTACGTATGCACCTGGCACAAGTACTGTTGCAGGATTATGAATATATAGCAGCAGAAGAGCAATACCGGAAAGTATTGGAACTATCAGCCAATCACACTGCTGCCCAACTAGGATTGGCCCGTACCTTTTATTATCAGCAAAAATATTCGGCTGCCATTGTAGTATTGGAACAGTTGGAACACCGGGAGCCAGATCATTTTGATGCTTTATTACTGCATTGCCGCATTCTGGTAAAGGAACAATCCCTTTCCCTTGCGAAAGAAATATATCAGCACTTATTACAATTGAATTCAGGCTTCCGCGATGAGGCGCTCGATAGCCTTTTTCGTGTTGCCCAACAGCAGCCAACCCCTTCTTACAATATGGATGAAGAGGAAGCCGAAACGGAAAACTTGTTTCTGTTGGAAAAGCCGGATATTAATTTTTCGGATGTGGGTGGTATGGAAAGAGAAAAACAGGAAATTGACCTGAAGATCATCAAGCCCTTACAATTTCCGGATCTGTATAAAGCTTATGATAAAAAAGCAGGTGGCGGTATTTTGTTATATGGCCCTCCGGGTTGCGGCAAAACTTACCTCGCCAAAGCTACAGCCGGACAAATACAAGCAGAATTCATCAATGTAGGCATCCAGGATGTGTTGGATATGTGGGTAGGCGCCAGTGAGAAAAACCTGCATAGCCTCTTCGAGATGGCCCGCCAGAGCAGGCCTTGCGTGCTCTTCTTCGATGAAGTAGATGCCCTGGGCGCTAACCGTAATTCGCTCCGTAATTCCGGTGCCGCACATATTATTAATCAGTTCCTGGCAGAAATGGATGGTATTGCCACCAATAATGAGAATATCCTTATTATGGGCGCCACTAATGCTCCCTGGAGCCTGGACCCTGCGTTCCGCCGCCCCGGCCGTTTCGACCGGATTATTTTTGTGGCGCCACCAGATGCAACTGGCAGGGAAGAAATATTGCAACTACAGCTACGCAACAAGCCTGTGGCAGATGTTAATTATAATGCCCTGGCCAAAGCCACAGCCGGTTTTTCCGGCGCCGATCTTAAAGCGGTGATAGATATGGCTACAGAAGAAAAATTGCTGGAAGCGCTGCAAAAAGGAACACCGCAACCTATTACACAAAAAGAATTATTGAAAGCCGCAAAAACACATAAACCAACTACCAAAGAATGGTTTAATACAGCCCGTAACTATGCGCTGTACTCCAATGAAACGGGGCTTTATGATGATGTTTTGAAATACCTGGAAATTAAGAAATAAACTATGGCTGTATTACTTCAGCGTGCCCGGATACTTATCCACCAAGGCCGTTATGAGGATGCCTTTACTGCACTTCGTCAGCATTTAAGCCAATACGCACATGATACAGATGCCCTTTTTCTGCTGGCTATCTGTTATCTGGAAACCAACAGTATAGAAGAAGCATCGGAGGTGGTAGCCAATACCATTGGCTTGGCCCCTTACGACGACCGTTTTCTGTACCTGCAGTCAAAGATCTTCTTCCTGCGCAAGCAGTATAATGACGCCATCAACGCCATTGCCGGTGCGGTGGCCATTAATCCGCAGCAATCAGACTATTTTGGCACCTGGGCACAGATACTGCTGTTTAAAAAAGATTATGCGGGCGCACTGCAAAAAACGGAAGAAGGACTGGCTATTAATCCGGAAGATGAATTTTGTTTGAATCTGCGTTCTAATGCCCTGTTTAACCTGGGTAAAAAGGAAGCCGCTTTTTCCCACTTGCATGAAGCTCTGGAACATAATCCGGAAAATGCCTATACCCACGCTAATTTAGGGTGGAAATGGCTGGAAACGGGCGAGCACCGCAAAGCCCTGGAACATTTCCGGGAAGCGCTGAAATTAGATCCCAATAACGACTGGGCCAGGAACGGTATGGTACAGGCAATGAAAGCAAAATATTGGTTGTATCGTCAGTTCCTCAACTATGCTTTTTTTATGGGCCGGCAAAAGGCAATGACCCAATGGATCATCATTATTGCCGTTTTTGTGTTAACGCAGATTGCCAGCAGGGTATATTTTCCGGTGTATGTGCTTTTGGCACTACTGGCTGTATCTACCTGGTTAATAGTGCCAGTCAGTAACTTGTTCCTGCGCTTAAACCCCTATGGCAGATATGCCCTCAGCGCAGAACAGGTACAGGTATCCAACGCTGTGGGTATATTGTTAAGCGTCGCTTTATTGGCAGGCATTACCTGGTGGATCACCGGTATAGCGGGTTTGCTGGCTTTGTGTATAGCGGCAGCCGTTATGCTCCTGCCCTCTTCCGCATTGTATGTGGCCAGGGGGCGGAAGAGCCGGAGAATAGTGAGATGGTATGTAGGCAGTTTGGCAGCTATCGGCTTACTAGGCGTGATTTGGGCCTTTATGTATGGTGATCCTTTTAATATATTCCTCACCATTATGCTGATCGGTGTTTTTCTCTTTCAGATATTGGCGAACTATATGCTTTCTAAAGAAGACTAAAAAGTATATTGATCATAAGCACTAACAAAAAAGGAGGTACCAGATCTGGTACCTCCTTTTTTGAATATAACTTCAACGTATATACGTAATTAAGCATCAATTTTGGCATACTTCGCATGCGATTCAATGAAGGCCCTGCGTGGAGGTACTTCATCGCCCATTAGCATGCTGAATACGCGGTCTGCTTCTGCGGCGCTTTCTATGGTTACCTGTTTCAGTGTACGGAATTCAGGGTTCATGGTAGTATCCCACAGTTGTTCTGCGTTCATTTCTCCCAAACCTTTATAACGCTGGATGGTTACGCTGTCTTCCTTTCCGCCGGCTGCCAGTTTGGTGGTAGCTTCTTTGCGTTGTTCTTCAGTCCAGGCATAGATCTGTTCTTTACCTTTTTTCACCAGGTATAATGGTGGTTGTGCAATGTATACATAACCTTGTTCTACCATCGCTTTCATGTAACGGAAAATGAAGGTGAGGATCAGGGTGGCGATATGGCTACCATCCACGTCCGCATCCGTCATAATAATCAGCTTATGGTAGCGTAGTTTGGAGAGGTTGAGTGCTTTGTCATCTTCTTCTGTACCGATAGTTACCCCCAGTGCGGTGAAGATATTTTTGATCTCGTTATCTTCATAGATCTTATGCTCCATGGCTTTTTCCACGTTCAGGATCTTACCGCGCAACGGAAGGATCGCCTGAAAGTTACGGTTACGGCCTTGTTTGGCGGTACCACCTGCGGAGTCTCCTTCTACCAGGTACAGTTCACATTTTGTAGGATCATTATCAGAGCAGTCGGCCAGTTTACCAGGTAAGCCGCTGCCGGTCATTACGCTCTTGCGTTGTACCAGTTGACGGGCTTTACGGGCCGCTTCGCGGGCCTGTGCTGCCAGTACTACCTTATTGATCACTGTTTTAGCTTCGCGGGGATTTTCTTCCAGGTAAGCATCCAGTACGGCGGCTACAGAACTGTCTACCACGCCCATAACATCTGAGTTACCGAGTTTGGTTTTAGTTTGCCCTTCAAACTGGGGCTCTGGTACTTTTACGCTGATAATAGCGCTCAATCCTTCGCGGAAGTCATCTCCGGTAACTTCTACCTTTGATTTTTCAAACAGTTTATTCTTATCACCATAAGATTTAAATACACGGGTAATAGCACGGCGGAAACCAGCTACGTGTGTACCTCCTTCAATGGTGTTGATATTATTTACATAGGAGAAAATGTTCTCGCTGAATGCGTCGTTGTAAACCAAAGCCACTTCCACAGCTACATTGGAAGCGGGATCATGTGTTTCTACATAAATTGGGTTGGGTAACAGCGGATTACGGCGCCCGTTTTTGTCCAGCATCTGGATAAATTCCCGGATACCGCCTTCACTGTAAAAAGTTTCCATGAAGATGTTGCCTGCTTCATCTTTTTCACGTTCATCTGATAACGTGATCTTGATTTTGCGGTTCAAGTAGGCCAGTTCACGTAAACGGCCAGCCAGGATCTCCCGGTTATAGGTAGTTTCCTTGAAAATTTCACCATCAGGTTTAAAGTGAACCGTGGTACCTGTAACTGCACTGTTTCCGATTTCTCTTACGGCATACTGTGGAACACCACGATGGTACTCCTGTTCAAACAGTTTTCCTTCCCGTTCTACAGTTACATACAACCGGTCGCTCAGTGCGTTTACGCAACTTACGCCCACCCCGTGCAAACCGCCGGATACCTTATAGGTATTTTTGTCAAATTTACCACCTGCGTGAAGTACTGTCATGACTACCTCCAGTGCAGAACGTCCTTCCTTAGGAATGATGCCGGTAGGAATACCACGGCCATCATCCTTTACACGGATGGAGTTGTCTTCCAGGATGGTTACTTCAATATTTTTGCAGTACCCGGCCAGTGCCTCATCGATAGAGTTATCTACCACCTCATATACCAGATGGTGTAGCCCTTTGACGCCAATATCGCCGATATACATGGCCGGACGCTTACGAACAGCTTCCAGACCTTCCAATATCTGAATACTCCCCGCATCATATCCATTGCTGCTGGGGCTGGGTGCTTGCACTAATTCTTCGCTCATATGTTGGTGTAAAATCTATTAGAAATAAAATCGGTAGACAATCACGCAAAAATACGAAAAATAAGCCTTATTTCCACAAAAGAAAGCTGGTTTTTAAGAGGTATGGATAGGGTATTTCCAAGGGGCTATAATGCCCTTGCGCCGGCAATGTCTTTTACTCCTTCAAATAAAGTTTTCCATACCAGGTTGAAAAACGATTTTTGGATGTCGCGTTCGTAGGTGACGTTGGCAATACGTGCTTTTTCACCTTTTAGAGGATTAGAACTATTGATTATCATTGTATTAGCTACCAAGCTGATGAATCCCTTGCGGGTAAATTCTTTGTGCTTGCTATCTTGTTTGAGTATGGCAATCCGGAGGTTTTGATACAACATTTTTACTTTTCCACTGGCCTTCCATTCGTCGCCCTTTATATTAAAGGTGAGGTCCTGGATGTTGCAGGAGCGGATTTCTATTTTTCCCAGCGGCTGGGTAACTACGTTCAGATCCTTGCCGTTCATATTCTTTAATTGTCCGGAAACGGCAAATTTGCCGGATTTGTCGTTCAGGCTAAAGTCGAAATGGGCAGTGAGTTTTCCGCTTTGCATAAAAATGGCATCACAGTTAACCGTCGTATGCCCCTTTTGGGCTATCATACTGTCTATGTTCGTAATATTATTGAAAAGGCCGTGTATATGACTGAACCTGACTGTGCCGGTTTGTTCTGTTTCCGGGTTCAGTTCAGTATAGGCTAGATCCACATTACTGCCGGCAAGGGTATCTATATTAATGGGGATATTCAGTTGTTGTAACAGCTGATGGGGATACTGCCCTAACTTATTGCCTGGTGGCATTGGCAGCATGCGGTTACGATATATTTGTATTTTTCCGCTCCGGATATCTACCCGTTGTGCCCATATTTGTTGTTGCTGCAGCAGTAACCGTGGGTTCAGGTCACGGATACTGATGTTGTTAAATTGCACTTCATATAAGTCTTTTTGTATCCCCGTTTTCTGCTGAAAATCAGGCCTGCTGTACCGGGGTTGTACTTGAAATTGTCCAATATGAAAGGTGTGCAGGGCGGCATCGTACCGGATGTCTTTTATATTGACCCAATATAGGCTGTCCCGGGTCCGGATTACGTAATCTTTCATGCTCAATTCATAATTGCGGGCATACAAAAAACGACTAGGGTCATTTATCGACAGGGAGTCGATTAGAAAATTATTTACCCTTATGTTGAGGCGATGGAATTGGTGTATAACCCGTGAGGAGTCTTTGTGGGTAAAAATATATTTAAAATTGGTGCTGTCCAGCAGCAGGTGCCCGATAAAAATTGATTTCAGTTTGGAAGAAATGTGTTGATAGGCTGTTTGTGGCAAACTGGTATCAATTACGGTAGCATTTTGCTCCATAATGATATTTGAGCCGCTTACCTTTAGGAAACCCATCTGCAGGTTTTTCCCTCTGAACAGCTGCCAGGGTTTAAAATATTTAATCTCTAAGCGGTCTAACGCAATGGTATAGAGGTTAGAAGGGGCTTTTTGCTGCGCCAGTAACCGGTGGTATACGGCAGTATCTACCACCATACTCGCCTTTTCCAGGGTAACGCTGCCAGCAAGTACGTTTAGCCGGAGATCCTGGAATTTTACTGTATAAAGACTGTCGGACAGGTCGCAAACGTATCCCTGCAGTTCCCTTTTCAATAGTTTATTCCAATGGTGGTTAAGATACAGGCCAGTACCCACTATGAGTAGGATTAGTATCCCCAAAGTGACTGATACGATCTTAAAAAATTGCCGAATATTGAACCCTTTTTTTACCATCTCTATAGCATAAACGAAATTTGTACCAGGATGTTTTAGGCCTATTTCCCCGTAGGCAAAAAAAAGCTATATGTTAGGAATGCTTTGTAACTATATTGTCAAAACCTGTTTGTATAAAAAATGAATCGCTAAATTTGTGAATTCTATAACAGAGAGGCTTTTAAAAACAGGTAAAGTGAAAGAAATACAGGAAATATTGTCGTTAGCCATTCCGCAACCCGCGATGAGCGACCAGCTTCGGTTGGCGGAGCAGGATACTGTATCAGTACCCGATTGTCTTGATTTTTCTTTGCAGCGTTTTGTATACGAAAAACCGTTGCCGGTAGAAGATGTAGCAATGGTAATTTACCAACCGGCCAAAAGAGGCCAGTCGGCAGCCATAGAGCTTCGCTACTGCGTAGCGGGCAGTAAGTACTGTAAGAGCCCTTCCTGTACAGATCAGCTTTGCGCTGAAGGCAATAAGGAGGCCTGTAAAGATAAGGTGCCTTCTGTAGACCTGATCACGGTTAGGTTCCAGCCTGCATTTATCCAGTCGCTGCAGAAAGGTACAACCACTTTTTCCCTGTTCGAAAATCAATCCCGTAAGCCTTTCGTGAAAACCATCCAACCTTGTACTAAATCCAAGTCTGTGTTGGAAACCATGGTGCATCACGATTATGAAGGCATCCTTAAAAACATATTCCTGCAAAGCCGTGCGCTGGACCTGCTGTTATACAGTTCTGATCAGTTCATGCAAAACGACACCGACGAGCGTTATGGCTGCCGTTTCCTTACCCATCTGGAAGACCGTGAAAAGATAGAAAATGCCCGGAGCATTCTTCTAGAACAGCTGGATTCTCCTATTACCATCCGCGATCTGGCCCGCAGAGTGGCGATGAACGAATGTTACCTGAAAAAGGGTTTCAAAGCCATGTATGGTACTACTATCTATGATTATTTCCAGAAAGAAAGGATGGAAAAGGCTAAGGGGCTGCTCTATGAAAAAGGAATGTCTGTTTCCGAAGTGGCTATACTAATGGGGTATTCCTGCATTTCCCACTTCTCTACCGCTTTCAAAAAACATACTGGCCTGAAACCCTGTGAGTTACTGTTAAGGTAATTTTTAGGTTTACCGGTGCGTTTGTGAGTATATTTTCATATAATAATATGTATCAAATTACAAAGCAACTACTTGTGAAGGTGACCGGTTATTTTCCTTTTTCGATCAATAGTTTTCCCGAATTGAAAAGTGGAAAATAAATAAAGGGTGTTTCTTTGTATCACGATAGGCAAATATCTATTTGCGTTTCCAATAAGCTTCCTTATCAGATTTGACCATGGGAAGAAGCTCAACTGGCAAAAAGTAAGTAAAGCCATTATAACACTTGCATGGATATCAAACACCATTGAATGAAATGCATTGTCAGAAAAGTTTCTAACCAAATTTTATTAAGTCGTTCGCATCTGCGGACGACTTTTTAGTTTTAGGGTGAAGTTATTGGAATAAGGTTTCGTAACCGGTTGTTGATGATTATGGCTTTTGGCGGTAAATGAATCATCAAACTAATATATAAAAATGTGTTATAACAAATAAAAGTATTAAAATTCCACAATTTGTATATATGATGTAAATTAAATGCAACACATCTATCATGTTTAAGGCATTAAAAAACCCCGCCCAAAAGAGCAGGGTCTGTCCTATTTATCCCTATACCTATGAAATACGTGTGTTATGTTATTCAGTGATGGTACCAGCTTCATTCACTAGCACTGATTTTTCCGTACCGTTATCCTGAATAGTTACTTTGTAGTATGCAGCTACATCAGACCGCTCAATTTTCCATCCATCTTTTATAGTGGCTTCCGGATATTTTGTTTTCAGTGTTCCAGCTACTGATTCCGGTAATGTTTGAGCGCTATACTCACTTCTTGTGGCAATCCATTTGCCAGCTGCATCATACTCAGCGATTGTATTGATATTATCTTTCTGGAAGCTTGCTGTCCAATATCCTGCACTTGTCTTGGTCCACTTAGCAGCTGTTGTTCCTGCAAAATTCTGATCAAAAGAACTTCTGACAGCTTCAGGTGCTTGCACCTGTTTTGTTACTGTAGGTTGTGTTTTTTTAATTGATTTTTTTTGCTGTGCAAAAGTTATGCCGGAAGTGAATAGAACCGCGCAAAAAATTAACGTCAACTTTTTCATATTCGATATGGTTTTTCCGTTGGGTTAAATTAAATACTAGGTTTTTCTAATTCTTCCTGGCTAAAAGCTAAAACAGTGCCAAAAACACAAATTTATATTTCTTTATTGTAAAGTAAGAAAAAAACAATAAGAAATATGAAAAAAGCGCTGTTTTTACCAAACTTGTCCCTTTAGGAGCCAGCGTATTTTCGTAACTTCGCACAATTTTAATCAATTATTGTCTAAATAACATCAAAGGGCGGGGAATTGTTTTATGTCCAGCAAATATCAGGAATATAACCAGTTGAATTTACCTCAGATAGAGAAAGATATACTCCAACACTGGGAGGAGCATCAGGCTTTTGAAAAAAGTGTAGCCGTACGCGATGGCGCCACCCCTTTCGTGTTTTACGAAGGTCCCCCGAGTGCCAACGGTTTGCCGGGCATTCACCACGTCATTTCACGTACCCTGAAAGATCTGGTATGCCGTTATAAAACCATGCGCGGGTTCCAGGTAAAACGTAAAGGTGGATGGGATACACACGGCCTGCCGGTAGAACTGGGCGTAGAAAAAACATTGGGCATCACCAAAAAAGACATTGGTACCAAGATCTCCATTGCTGATTACAATGAAACCTGCCGAACAGAAGTACTGAAATATAAGGATAAGTGGGACGACCTTACCCGTCAAATGGGTTACTGGGTAGACTTGAAGAATCCTTATATCACATTTGAAAATAATTATATCGAAACCTTATGGTGGGCGTTACAAACGCTCTACAAGAAAGGTTTATTATATAAAAGCGTTAGTATACAGCCCTATTCACCGGCTGCGGGTACCGGCCTTAGTTCTGCAGAATTAAACCAGCCAGGTACTTATAAGAACGTAAAAGACACTACGATTGTAGCCATGTTTAAGGCGGTACAAACAGACCTTTCACAGTTCCTGTTTGACGCTGCTGGTTCAACAGACGTATTTTTCCTGGCCTGGACCACTACTCCATGGACATTGCCTTCCAATCTGGGGCTTACTGTAGGCGCCAATATTGAATATGTATTGGTGAAAACATTTAATCAATATACCCATTTGCCGGTGAATGTAGTAATGGCAAAAGTGTTGCTGGGTAAATATTTCAAGGCAGAAGGGGAAAACGCTGATTTTGATGCGTATAAAGAAGGAGATAAGGTGATCCCCTGGAAAATACTTGCCAGTTTTAAAGGCAGCCAGTTGGAAAACATCCGCTACGAGCAGTTATTACCTTATGCACAGCCAGAAGAAGGTGATCCGTTCCGCGTTATCCTGGGCGATTTTGTTACTACTGAAGATGGTACCGGTATCGTACATACGGCGCCGGCCTTTGGTGCAGATGATAACCGGGTAGGTAAAAAGAATGGTATCGGTATCTTAACCCTGGTAGACCGGGAAGGTAAATTTACCGATAATGTAGGCGAGTTTTCCGGCAGATTCGTAAAGAACTACAAAGATGATCCTGAATATAAGGATGTAGACGTGGATATTGCCGTGAAACTGAAGAAAGAGAACAGGGCCTTTAAGGTAGAAAAATACGAACATACCTATCCACATTGCTGGCGTACCGATAAACCGGTATTATATTATCCGCTGGATGCCTGGTTCATCAAAACTACTGCGATGAAAGACAGGATGGTGGAGCTCAATAAAACCATCAACTGGAAACCTGCATTTACCGGCACAGGCCGTTTTGGCAACTGGTTGGAAAATATGGTGGATTGGAACCTCAGCCGTAGTCGTTACTGGGGTACGCCTTTGCCAATTTGGCGGACGGAAGACGGTGCGGAAGAAAAATGTATCGGCGGTATTGAAGAGCTGAATGCAGAAATCCGTAAGGCGAGCGAGGTGCTGGGTGGTGATGTGAATAAATCTTACCTGCATGAAGGTATCCTGGACCTGCATAAACCTTATGTAGATGATATTATTCTGGTAAGTGAGTCTGGCAAGCCTATGCGCCGTGAGCCGGATCTGGTAGACGTATGGTTTGATAGTGGCGCCATGCCTTATGCACAATGGCACTATCCGTTTGAGAACAAGGACCTGATAGACAAAGGAGAGGCTTTCCCGGCTGATTTTATTGCAGAAGGTGTAGATCAAACCCGTGGCTGGTTTTATACCCTGCATGTGCTGGGAGTAATGCTTTTCGATAAAGTGGCTTATAAGAACGTGGTTTCCAATGGATTAGTATTGGATAGCAACGGTAATAAAATGAGTAAGCGCCTGGGTAATGTGGTAAATCCGTTCGAAACAATTGCTGCTTACGGAGCAGACGCCACCAGATGGTATCTCATTACCAATGCTTCTCCATGGGACAGCTTAAAATTTGATGTAAAAGGTATAGGCGAAGCGCAACGTAAGCTGTTTGGCACCTTGTACAACACCTATAATTTCTTTGCGATGTATGCCAACCTGGACAATTTCACTTTCCAGGAGGCCTATATTCCATTGGAAGAACGCCCTGAAATTGACCGTTGGATCATTTCTGTGCTGAACACGCTGGTTAAAGATGTTACCAGCAGTTTCGATGATTATGAGCCTACCCAGGCAGGTAGGGCTGTGGAGCGTTTTGTGGATGAGCAGTTGAGCAACTGGTACGTTCGTTTATGCCGTCGCCGGTTCTGGAAAGGAGAGTACGAGCATGATAAGATTAGTGCTTACCAGACTTTATATGAATGTTTGGAAAAAATTACACAATTGATGGCCCCGGTTTCCCCATTTTTCACCGATTGGTTATTTAACAACCTCAACCGGGTAAGTGGACGCAATAAGGCTGAGTCTATCCACCATACTGATTTTCCAGTGGTGAATGAGGCTGCTATAGATGCTGATCTGGAAGAAAGAATGCAACTGGCCCAGGATATTTCCTCCTTGGTATTATCCTTGCGTAAAAAGGTGAACATTAAAGTACGTCAACCGTTGCAAAAGATCCTGATTCCGGTAACTAACAACCGGATGAAAGAGCAGATTGAAAAGGTGGCCGATTTGATAAAAAGTGAAGTAAATGTCAAAGGGATTGATTATCTTACGGAAACGGCTGGTTTTATCAAGAAAAAGATTAAGCCAAACTTCAAGTCGCTGGGTGGCAAAATGGGAGCAAAGATGAAAGCTGTAGCTGCCGCTATCGGCGGGTTTACAGAAGCAGATATTGCCACCATAGAACAAGACGGACACTTTAATCTGGTTGTGGACGAAGAGCAGTTGCAAATACAACTCTCTGATGTTGAGGTTATTTCTGAAGATATTCCAGGATGGACAGTGGCTAATAAAGGCGCTTTGACGGTAGCGCTTGATATTACTATTACACCACAATTGCAAGATGAAGGAAACGCCAGGGAGCTGGTGAACCGTATCCAAAAAATCCGGAAAGATAGCGACTTTGCTTTAACAGATAGAATTAACGTGAAGATAGAAAGTGTGGAAGCCCTCAAGTCTGCCATTATTAACTATAATGATTATATTTGCACGGAAATTTTGGCAGATAGCCTGGAATTAGTGGAGCAATTACATGATGGTACAGAAATAGAGGTAAACGACCTTACATTTAATGTATTAGTTAACAAAAAAAGCTAATCCCCCATGGCAACAAAAAAGAAGGTTGCTAGTAAAACAATTCAAAAGGCAGCTCCGGCTAAAAAGACTTTATCAAAGACACTTATAGCACAGAAAGCTGCCCAGACTGTTCCGGTTAAAAAAGCTGCGCCTGCTCCTAAAAAGGCAGCCCCCAAGGTAGCCCCCGCAAAAGCAGCTCCCAAAGCAGCCCTTAAACCAGCAGCCGGAAAAGCCGTGGTAGCTAAAACTACTGCTAAAGTCGCTCCCGCGCCAACAGCAGTAAAAAAGGAGTCAGTTATAAAAAACAGTAAAACATTATCCGTCAAGAACGTTGCTGTACCTGCAAAATCGACCGTTAAAAAAGAGCCTGCTGTAAAGCAGCAAGTGGTTACGAAAAGTGTTTCCGCTGAAAAAGAGAAACCATTTATTTCTAAGTCAGAAGAAAAAGAACTTAAAACGATGGCAGTAAAGAAAGCAGATACTAAGGTAGAAGCTGCTAAGGAGAAAGAATCCAAAAAAGTAGCAGCTGAAAAGCCTGTTGTTAAGGCTGAAAAATCAGTTAAGGCGGAAAAATCAGAAAAATCTGAAAAACCCGAAAAAACCGAGAAGAAAGGCGGAAAAGCTACTTTGGTAACTTATCAGCCCGAATTCACCAAGTCTGTGCTGGACCAACCCGCCCAGCCCACCGGACCTGTTTATAGGTATAGTGATACTGACCTGCAGGAATTCAGAGAACTGATCCAGAAAAAACTGGAATCAGCTAAGAAAGAACTCATCTATCTGCAAGGTTTAATCACCCGTAAAGACGAAGCCGGTACGGATGACACTGAAAATAAATACATGAGCATGGAAGATGGCAGCGGCTCTCAGGAAAGAGAACAACTCAACCAGATGGCTAGTCGTCAGATCCAGTTCATTGATCACCTGGAAAAAGCAATGGTGCGTATCGAAAACAAAACCTATGGTATTTGCCGTGTAACCGGTAAACTCATAGATAAGGCACGCCTCAGAGCTGTTCCTCATGCTACCTTAAGCATTGAAGCCAAATTGGCAAAAAGTAAATAAGCGCAGCAGGCGTAAATGTATACAGGCCTGGAAGTAACTATCCGGGTAGGCAAGAAGCCAAAGAAAAGGCACAGCGGTATTTCCGCTGTGCCTTTCTTTTGATAGCTAACTAGTGGTTGTTTTGTTCTTATTGCGCAACTGGCGCATGGCGAAATAGAGTAGCCCCGCACCTGCAAGCCCTACCAAACTTCCTACTCCAATATTACGGGCCTGCTTTTTACTGATAGGGGGTAGTTTAAACTTTTTAGGACTGGCCTGGGCAATATCCAACAAAGGCGCCAGTGAAAGTCCGCTGATGATTTTGTCTGCGATCTTTTCTATAGCCTCTCCCCGGTACAACGGGCAAAAAGCAACCCCTACACCAGCTTCTATTAGTAATCGCTGATCGTGTTGCCCGTCGCCTACATAAATAATATTTTGTGTATTAATCTGGTATTGCTGCGCAATATAGGGGAATACATGGCTTTTACTGTATTTACCATACTTGTTGCTGCTCATAAAGTAGTCGGCTATAGAGAAATCGCCTGTTGACACGCTATGAACGAGCTGTAGTTTGTTGGCAAAAGCGAAATCCATTCCCAGCTTGTTTTTAATATGCTGTGCCACTGTACTATAGCCATCTGTAATAAGTCCGCAGGCATAGCCCCTCTTCCTGAGCTCACGCACTATTTCACGGATACCAGGTACTAACGGAATAGCATCTGCTACTTCCAGTAATTCTGCGATATTGCGGCCTTCAAAGAGCGTAGCACTTAGTTGCATGGTGGTCATTTCATCGTGGTTCGCGTCCCGTATTTTTTGCAGTGCCTCTTCCCGGTTAAAGGCCATAGCTGCCCATTGCAGGTAGGGCTGAGTAAATACCGCATGGTCCAGGTTGAAGATGACCATCTTCTGTAATTTATCAATAGATTCCAGGATGGCATATTCCATCTGTTCTCTTATCAGGTTGATGTTGCCAAGTGTTTCCAGGTTTTCTTGCGGAATGTTTTCCGCTTTGCGTAAAATGGTGCGTGATACTTCCCTCGACATTTTACTCAACTGTTCCCAGGTTTGCATGGCATTTTCTACCTTGCCGATATTAGCTTCCGTGATGCGGGCGCCTAACAGGTGCATATCTATCAGTAAGCCTATATCTACTCCGTAATCATTTTCGAAATGTACCTTGGCCAAAAATGACTTGCGTGCGGCAATCATGCCGCTAAGTGGCTGCTGATAGTGGGCCAGATCCGGATAAAGAATGCTCAGCAGCGGTTTGGCCACCAATTGGGTGACCCTGCCCGCTTGCCTTTGGAAATAGGACTTGACGAAGTCTGCTTCGTCTTTTTCGATAGGAAGTGTAAGTAGCTCAACAATATTGTCGGGATAAGTGAGTATGTCTCCATCTACATAAGCAATAATATCATATTTAGCAGCCATCATGCCTTCCCGCATAGAAATACCTTTTCCGCGCTGGCTGCTGGTAATCACCCTCACTTGTTCTTTCATGGCTTCTTCCACTGTATTGTCAGTGGAGTTATCATCCACTACGATGATCTCAATTTTCCGGGAAGTTTTTTTAATGGTTTTGATAACCTGGCGTATGGTAGCACCTTCATTTAATACAGGAATTACGATAGAAATCATAGACGTTCGCTATGTTAAAATGTTAAGAAATAAGTGCTGCAAAGAGCTGGCGTTGGCATTATCAGAGAACAAGTATAACAAAAAATATACCCATTCCTGTTATTTTAACGTTACTTAACATAGCGGAAACACTGCAGTAGAAGGCCGTTATATGCTACTACGTACTTTTTGAAAAAATCGTGTGCTTTTTTTAGTTAGGATTCCATTATTTAAATTCCTGCATTTCTACCAGTTTTTGGTAGATGCCATTTTGTTGTAGCAATTGTTCATGTGTACCGCGTTCTTTAATAGTTCCCTGGTCCATCACAATAATTTCATGGGCATATTGTATCGTGCTTAGGCGATGTGCAATTACAATAGTGGTACGGTTCTTCATTAATTTATCCAGCGCATCCTGTACCAGTTTTTCAGATGCTGTATCCAATGCAGAAGTGGCTTCGTCCAATATTAGGATAGGAGGATTTTTAAAGATCGCTCTGGCAATGGTAAGGCGTTGACGCTGTCCGCCACTGAGTTTCAGCCCACGGTCGCCAATATAAGTGTCGTAACCATTTTCCAGTTTTTCGATAAACTCATGCGCATTGGACATTTTAGCTGCTGCTATAATGGCTATTCTGTCGGCGTTAGGTTGCCCAAAGGCGATGTTATTGAATACGGTATCATTAAAGAGGATGGCTTCCTGTGATACCATGCCAATCAAGCTGCGGAGGTCGTGCAATTGGAGATGGCGTATATCGTTACCGTCTATACGAACAGTACCTTTGTCTACGTCATAGAAGCGGGGCAGTATATCGGCCATAGTAGATTTTCCGGCGCCGCTGCGGCCTACGAGAGCAATCATCTGGCCTTTTTTTACGGTCAGTTGGATATCTTTCAGTACATATTGCTGTTCGTATTTAAAAGACACATTATCGTATTCAATCTGGTGATTGAACTTCTTGATGCTTTGGGCATCTGTTTTTTCCTGGATGTTCACGGCTGCATCCAATACGTTAAAGATTCTTTCACTGGCCACAATACCTTTTTGCATAGTGGTAATAGCGGTAGAGATGTTTTTGGCCGGTTGCATGATCTGTGAGTAGAACACCAGGTAGGTCATGAAAGTAGCGCCTGTTAGCAGTTCGCTGCCATTAAGTACTAAGGAGCCTCCGTATATAACCAGTATAACGATAACGATTACACCGAGTATCTCTGAAATGGGAGATGCCAGTTCGCGCTGGTTGTAAATAGAACGGGTTACTTTTAGAAAGTGATGGTCTACTTCACCAAACTTTTTACGCATAAACCGTTCGGCAGTGAATGATTGTATGATCCTTATGCCACTGAGGGTTTCTTCTGTTACATTCAGGATTTTGCCTAGTAATTCCTGGCTGGACCAGCTTTTCTGTTTTAATTTTTTGGAAACGTAAGAGATCAGTAGGCCTGATACAGGAAAGAAAATAATGGTGAACAAGGTGAGTTTTACAGACAGGTAAAATAGGGCGCTAAAGTATCCCAGGATGATAAAAGGATCCCGCATTAATATCTGCATGGCGTTTACCACGTTGCTTTCAATTTCCTGCACATCGTTGGTCATGGTGGAAAGAAGGTCTCCTTTTTTCTGCTGGTTGTAGAAACTGAGGGATTGCAAGGTAAACTGTTCATACAGCCGGGTCCGTAGCCGTGAGAGCATGGTCATTTTAAGGCGAACCATTACGCGGGCACTCATGTAGCGGCCAAAATTGGCAATAGTGATACAAACCCCGATAACAGCGCAAACGAAATACAAGGCGCTTTGTTTGGAACCGCTGCTCCGGATAAAATGGTAGAAATAGTAATTGAACAGGTCTATGAAATAGTTGACAGACAGGGAAAAGGGAGGGTGTGGTAGCACTGGCGGCATTTCGCCTACCTGGTTAAAGATGACGGATAGCAATGGAATGAGCATGGCAAAATTAACCATGCCAAAGAGAATGCCAATGAAAGTGTATATTATATATTCCGGAATATAATGATGTAAAGGAGTGGCAAATTTAAGTAAGCGGTTGAACGTCTTCATTCCTGGTACTTTTAACAATCTGATAAACCAGGGGCAAAAATAGGATAATTACCATATGCGGGGGCGCAAATGCCGGGTTTCTTTCGGGGGAAATGGTTATTTTCGCATTTGATAGGCTGACCACAGCCAGCCAGAGATAGGTTGCTGTGCTGTAAAAAGGCTTAATTGTACACCAGCCATTTTACTAATGTTTAAAATTGAATGAGATGCAGGAAACTAAAAGGCAGAAACAAATAGGACAACTGGTGCAGGAAGAACTCAGTGGTATTTTTCAGCGCATGGGGTTTAACGTGGTAGACGGAGGAATGATATCTGTAGCCGCTGTAAAAATGACGCCCGATCTGCTGGAAGCCAAGGTGTATCTGAGCATGTTTAAAATAAGCGCTCCTACTGAAATGCTGGAACGCATCAAGGAAAGAATGGGAGAAATAAAAAAGGCGCTAGGAATTGGGTTGGGCAAACAGCTGCGCCGCATTCCTGAGCTGAGCTTCTTCCTGGATGATACCTTAGATTACGTGTTCAAAATGGAAGAGTTGTTCAAAAAGATCAAGGAAGATGATGCAAATATAAAGGACGGCAAAAAATAGTCCTTAATTTATACAACATGGTTTGGCAATTTGCTTCCCGTTACTTCCGGGCTAAAAAATCAACCAATGCTATCAATATTATCGCCTGGGTAAGCGTGGTGGCTATTGCAGTAGGAGCTGGCGCCCTCATTGTGATATTGAGTGTGTTTAATGGCTTTGAGGGATTGGTGAAATCCCTTTATTCCTCTTTTTACCCTTCAATAAAGATAGCGCCTTCCAGCGGCAAAACGATGTTACTCTCCCCTGCCCGGTTAGAGGAGATAGCTGCTGTGCCTGGTGTGGCGCACTATTCGGCGGTTGTAGAAGAAAAAGCAGTATTGCGCTATGGCGATGAGCCAACGATTGCAGTATTGAAAGGAGTAGACAGCAGTTACAACAATGTAGCAGGCGTAAAAAGCAATATTGTAAGAGGGCGTTTCGATACTGGCGATAGTGTGGCTTACCGGGCTGTACTGGGCGTAGAGCTTGAAGGCGCCCTGGGTGTAGATGTGGTACATAGCATCGCTCCCGTTACCGTATACCTTCCCCGCAGAAATGTAAATGCTTTTGTAACGCCGGAAGACGCCCTGAACAGTGGGGTATTATATCCGGCGGGTACTTTTGCCATTCAACAGGAGTTCAACAGTAAATATGTGATCACTAACATTGAGTTCCTGCGGAAGCTGCTGGAATTGAAGCCAGATGAAATGTCTGCGTTGGAGGTGAGCACACGGTATGGGACAAACGAAAATGAGTTAAAGGGAAAACTGGAACAGTTGTTGGGGCAAGGGTATAAAGTGCAAACCCGGTATGAACAGAATCAATCGCTGTATGCTATTATGCAAACAGAAAAATGGGCGGTATATATCATACTCAGTTTTATCATGATCATTGCCGCTTTCAACATGATAGGTTCGTTGTATATGCTGGTCATTGAAAAGGAGAAGGATATTACGATTCTAAAAGCAATGGGGGCACGCCAATCGTTGATCATGCGGATCTTTTTGGCGGAGGGGCTTATTATTGCCGGTATAGGTGCCGCGCTTGGCTTTGCTTTAGCAATTATTTTCTGTTTGTTACAACAGCGCTTTGGATTAATAAAATTAGAGGGCACCTCCTTTCTCGTGGATGCTTATCCGGTAAGTATGCATTGGGTAGATTTTTTACTGGTGTTTATCACTATCCTGATTATTGGGTTGGCTGCCAGCTGGTATCCAGCCAGAAGGGCAGCTATAGAGGGTGTTTCGCTAAATGCCACTTGATCTGGCTGCTAGATAACTAATCGCTAAAAAGAGGCTATCTCCTATGTTTGCAAAAACAGGAAATAGCCTCTTTTTAAGCTTATGTAAACTAGTTGCTAGTAGTCTCCGAGTGTTTCCGGCAGTTGTGCTAATGCTTTAGCCAGCTGTTCGTCGCTTGGTGCGATACCGTGCCATTCGTGGTGTCCTTCCATGAAGTCAACGCCTTGTCCCATTACTGTTTTCATCATAATGGCGATCGGTTTGCCCTGGCCAGTAAGTCCTTTAGCTTTTTCGAGCGTAGCTACAACATCGTCCATATCGTTACCATTCATATGTAGTACCAGCCAGCCGAATACCTCGAATTTAGCGCCTACATCACCGAGCCCTGCTACATCGTCGGTAGTACCGTCTATCTGTTGGCCATTGAGGTCTACAGTAATGATGAGGTTATCTACTTTATGGTGTGGGGCAAACATCACTGATTCCCAGATTTGTCCTTCCTCGAGTTCGCCATCACCATGTAAAGAGAATACCAAATTTTTATCGTTGTTCAGTTTTTTAGCAAGTGCAGCGCCGATAGCCACACTCATACCCTGACCTAATGAGCCGGAAGCAATGCGCACACCAGGTAAATGCTCATGAGTAGTTGGATGACCTTGCAGGCGGGAGTTTAGCTTACGGAAAGTGCTTAGTTCCTGAACGGGAAAGTAACCAGAACGGGCTAATGCGCTATAGAATACCGGAGAGATATGACCGTTAGAAAGGAAAAACAGATCCTGGTTTTTACCATCCATATCAAATGGCGTAGGCTGATGATCCATTACCTTGAAGTATAATGCAGTCAAGAAGTCCGCGCAACCTAAAGAGCCCCCGGGATGTCCGCTTTGTACCCCGTGTACCATCCGTACAATATCTCGTCTGATTTGGGTAGCAATATCTTTGAGCTGTGGCATGATAGTTGTTGATTTTGTGCCGCAAAGCTAACAGAATTTAGTAGAATTTGTGGCGGTTGAACGTTTTTTTTTGCGGCTTCAAAGTATTAAAAAACTTGATTTTTTTCATCTTTCTTTTCATATTTCATTGAAATTAATATCTTTGTATAATCAAGCCCCACTAATGGAGAATGTATTAATTGCTACCGTCCTAAGTTTTGTTGTTACCTATTTTTCTATTCCAATACTGATCAGGGTGGCGGAATTAAAACATTTATACGACGAGCCGGACGAACGAAAAACACATAAACAGCGTATACCTACGCTTGGAGGAATCGGCTTTTTCTCTGGTTTCATTATTGCAACGGCGATCTGTGTCCCCGCGATGGCCAATTCACCATTCCAATATATGATGGCAGCATTCTTTATTATTTTCATGGTAGGCATGAAAGATGATATCGTAGGGCTGTCGCCGTTAAAGAAGTTGATTGGACAGCTTGCTGCATCTTTTGCAATCATCTATCTAGGTAATTTGCAAATTACCAGTATGTATGGTTTCATGGGTATTTATGCGCTTCCTTCCAATGTAAGTTTGATGATCACCTATTTTACATTTATTGTTGTGATCAATGCTTTTAATCTGATCGATGGTGTAGATGGACACGCGGGTAGTATAGGCTTACTCGTGAGTGCGGTATTGGGAGCGTATTTTCTGCACGTGGGTGAAATTACCTATGCTGTAATTGGTTTCGCTTTGGCAGGTGGTTTGGCAAGCTTCCTTATCTATAATATTTCTCCTGCCCGTATCTTTATGGGCGACACAGGTTCTTTACTGATAGGTTTGGTAAATGCAGTGCTTATTCTTAAGTTCATCGATGTAGCTGGTAACCCTGCAGGAAAAATGCCGGTGTCTGCAACACCAGCAGTAGCATTTGCTATTCTCATTGTTCCTTTATTCGATACGTTACGTGTGTTCGCTGTCCGTATGTTACAAGGAAGATCTCCTTTTTCTGCCGACAGAAATCATATCCATCACTATCTGCTTGATCTTAAATTGAACCATCGGCAAACTACACTAGTGTCTGTAGCCATCAATTCTACTTATATCCTGGGCGCCTTTATATTGCAAGGCTTGGGAGTTACCTGGTTATTATTGGTAGTAATAGGCTCAGCTACCTTTTTTACCGGAATGTTATACTTGGCCAGAAGGAAGAAACTGGCGTTGAATGCAATTCCAGAACCTGTTATGCAACCCGCTCCGGCTACTTCAGACAAAGAAACCGCTAAAATCCTGCGTGTTACTACGAAGGGTGTGCTACAGGATAAGTAATTTTACAAGAAATATAGTTGGTAAAAGCTGGCTCAGCCGCTTTTATGTGGCGATATTCCAGGGCGTACTTTGATGATTAAAAGAAAACCTGTAGGTTTGCACGCACTTAACTATTTATGTTATGCAAGATGATCTAACGCTTATCATTGATGAGGCAGCGGACTCGATGAAAAAAGCAATCGGGCACCTGGAACTGGAACTTACAAAAATCAGAGCAGGAAAAGCTAATCCGCAAATACTGGACGGCATTTACGTAGACTATTACGGTGCGCCTACCGCCCTTAACCAGGTAGCGAATGTAAGTGTTGCTGATGCCCGTACCCTGACTATACAGCCTTGGGAGAAAAATATGCTGCAGCCCATCGAAAGGGCCATCATCGCCTCTAATATTGGTCTTAATCCACAGAACGACGGGGTAATTATCCGGTTATTCCTCCCTCCTCTCACTGAAGAACGCAGGCGCGAATTTGTGAAAAGAGTTAACAATGAAGGGGAACAGGCGAAAGTAGCTGTGCGGAATATCCGCCGGGATGCGATTGAAGGAGTAAAAAAATTACAGAAAGACGGATTGAGTGAAGATTCTGCCAAAGATGCAGAAGCAGAGATCCAACAACTCACCGACAAATATATTGTGCTGGTAGATAAACATTGCGAGACGAAAGAAAAAGAAATTATGGCGATATAAATTGCCATCCAGCAAACAAAAAGCGGAGATATCGTAGATATCTCCGCTTTTTTAGTATATAACACTGGATAAAGTTACCTGGTTAACGCTTGTTCGATTGGTTCACCAGGTATACTCCAACCAAAATAACCCCCATACTCAATACTTGTACCCAGGTAATTGGTTCTTGGGCTAATAATCCCCAGCCTACCGCTACTAACGGAATGGCATAAGCTACCATGGATGCCAGTACAGACCCCGCCCTTTTGATCAACAGAAAAAACAATACGGCCGCTATACCAGTACCCATTACCCCCAACACCAGGCCCGCTCCTAAAGAACGCCATGGTGCATTGGATTGGGTAAATTGGGGAAAGAAATTACTGCACAACAGAATGGGAAAGGTAACCACGGCACAGAAGAACATCGCAATGGCCCCCAATTGAATAGAAGGGAATCCTTTGAGCTGGTGATGCACCAGGCTGATGTTGATGCCATAACTAACCGTAGCCAGGATGACCAGTAAGGCATAAGACCAGTGACCATTGTTACTGATACCCTTCGATGTAAATAAGAAAATAACCCCTGTGAGTCCTATAAAGATGCCCGTTAATTGTTCCTTTTTAAAGGGACTTTGAAAAAGGATAATACCAGATAATAGTGCCATCAGCGGTGTAAGCGCATTAAGGATGCCAGCAAGAGAACTGTCTAATGCTGTTTCTGCCAAACAGAAAAGAAAAGCGGGAATGCCATTGCCTAATATCCCTGAAAGGGCAATCAGCGGAAGTTTGTTTTTAGGGGTTTCCCGTAAAGCTTTTGGTAAGAAAGGTAATAACGCAATACCTGCCGCTACCAGTCTTAAGCTAGCAACCTGGTAAGAAGAAAAGGACTCCAATCCTATTTTCATCAGTATAAAAGAGCTGCCCCAGGTGAGAGATAACAACAAAAAAACTCCCCAGTGGGCGAAACGTTGGTGCATAGTCTTATTTTTCTGCTGCAAAGGTGCAGGTATCAATGTTATTCAGCAAAATATAAATGATGTTATTGCAACACTTCTGAATTGATTTCGTTAAATTTATTCATAAGAATGCATGATATGGGTAAGATCAAATTGTCGGATATCAGCACTTCAGCCCCCAAAAAGCTGGATAAGGATAAAGTAAAGCATGAAACCCTGGAGATCCTCGATGAACTAAATGAACTGCAAAATCTGTTATATGCAGCGCATAAACACAGCATATTACTGGTAGTGCAGGGAATGGATGCCAGCGGTAAAGATGGCCTTATTAAAAATGTTACCGGTACTTTAAATCCGCAGGGCTGCACGGTTCATTCTTTTAAAACACCCAGCGAGGTGGAGTCGGATCACGATTTTCTATGGCGCATACATTTACATGCCCCACCCAAAGGGATGATACAGGTGTTTAACCGCTCGCACTATGAAGATATACTTATTCAACGGGTGCATAAATGGATCGATGAAAAAATGGTATACAAACGGATGGAAGCGATCAATGATTTCGAAAAATTGCTGACCGTTCATAACAATACCCATATCATTAAATGTTATCTGCATGTATCCCGCGAGGCCCAGCAACAACGCTTGGTAGAACGCACGGAAGACCCCCGGAAAATGTGGAAGTACAACAAAAAAGACCTGGCCGAAGCAAAGCTGTGGGATGCATATATGGAGGCATACGAAGACGCTATCAATCATTGTAACGATGTTCCCTGGTTGATTGTGCCGGCCGATCAAAACTGGTACAAAGAATATTTAGTTGCACTAACGTTAAGGGATACACTAAAATCACTCAAAATGAAATATCCCCGTTTAGAGAAATAATTCATTAATAATTAACCTGTTCCGGGATTATATTTTATTTTCGTTTACTTATTTAACCAATAAAAAAACCTTGCATTATGTCGTTCATCAAAGAGTTTAAAGAGTTTGCCATGAAAGGCAATGTAATGGATCTTGCTGTGGGTGTTATCATTGGCGGTGCTTTTGGAAAGATTGTTACATCTCTGGTAGACAATATTCTGATGCCTCTTATAGGGCTGTTTACACAAGGAAAAAACTTTAATGACTATTTTATAGAGCTAGATAAGAGTAAGGGAGACGCGCAAACACTGGCAGATGCTAAAGCAAAAGGCATCGCGGTATTTGCTTATGGCGCTTTTATTCAGAGCGTGATTGATTTTCTGATTATTGCCTTTTGTATTTTCCTCCTGGTGAAATTCATGAATAAACTAACCAGAAGGAAAGATGAAGGCCCTGCGCTTACTACAGAGCAATTGCTGACACAAATCCGTGACGAATTAAAGAAAAAATAATTACAGCTTCGTGTATCCCTTATGGGGCTGGCCAAAAGCTAAAGTGGATCTGCCTGTATCCGATAGTCTTTTAGCCGGCCCTTGCTATATGTATACTCACCTTAAACAACAATTTGATGAAAAAATTTACTTTGTCCATTGCATGCTGTTTGTTAATGGTTACGGCATTGCATGCGCAAAACGACTGGATGAAGACTTCAAGAGAAGAAGCGGATGCTAAGATTAAAAAAGATCCTGCCGACACCATACCTAAACTATGGAGAAAGGGAATGACGATTAATGTGAATATCAACCAGGGTTCCTTGACCAATTGGGCGGCAGGTGGAGATAGGTTTTCATTCGCCATTGGCTCTAACCTCTATGCCTGGGCATTTTATAACAAAGGAAGACGTTCCTGGGACAATGTGGCTGATCTGGCATATGGCTTTATCAGTTCTACCAGCTTGGGCAGCCGCAAAAGCGACGACCGGATAGACCTTACCACTAAATATGGTTACGATATCGGCAGGCACTGGTATCTCAGCGGACTGATAAACCTGCGCACACAATTCGCCAATGGTTTCCTGTATTCTTCCGATGCTCCCAAACAATTGTCATCTAAATTTTTCTCCCCGGCATATGTGTTGGTATCGCCTGGTTTCGATTATAAACCCAATAATTCGTTTTCACTATTCCTTTCTCCTGCCACATCCCGTTTGGTGTTTGTGACAGATGATTATTTGTCTAAACAAGGAGCCTATGGTGTGGATACCGGCGCACATTTTAGATATGAAATCGGCGCTTACCTGTCTGCCAACTACATAAAAACTTTCGCTAAGAATATGGCCTATAAAGGCCGGCTGGATCTGTTTTCTGATTACAGGCATAATCCGCAGAATGTAGACGTGTTTTTTACTAACGCATTGGAACTGAAAGTGAACCGGTGGATATCCGCCTTGTTGACCGTAGATATGATTTATGATGACGATGTAAAAGTATTTGAAAATGAAAAAACAGGTATAATGGGGCCCCGATTGCAAGTAAAGCAGGTAATAGGGGTAGGTTTTGCCGCTAAGTTCTGATTCGCCGGATTTTTGTTAATTTTGGTATCGCACAGGGTAAGACAATGGATGGCCTTGTGCGATATTTTTTTTAAAACATCATTAAACGTATTACGTGAGCGAGCAAGCACCGGTTTATAAGATCAAATTACCGCAATTTGAAGGTCCCTTTGACCTGTTGCTGTTCTTCATTGAACGTGATGAGCTGGATATTTACAATATTCCTATCAATAGGCTAACACAGGATTTCCTGGATTATATCCATGAAATAGAATCATTGAATATTGAGTTGGCAAGCGAATTCATTCTTTTTGTATCTACTTTGATGCGCATTAAGGCAAAAATGCTCTTGCCTCGCAAGGAATTGGATGAACAGGGCAATGAAATTGACCCGCGGATGGAATTGATAGACAAGATTTTAGAATATAAACGCTATAAATTGGCAGCAGCAGAGCTGGCTGAAATGGAAGCAGATCGCATGCTGCAGGTTAAAAGGGGAAATATCGCCAAAGAATTGGCTGAAATCGGTGAAATCACCAGTGAAGGTACCGAAGTACAGACCCTTACCCTGTTTAAGCTCGCCAAAACATTTGAGAAGGTATTGCAGCGCATCAAGGAGCGCGACAATAAACCCCAGCACGTAGTGTACAAATACGACTACACTATGGAAGGTTCCCGCATGTATATGGAAGAGCTGGCGAGGGCAGAAAGAACGTTATCTTTCGAAAAGATATTTGATCATTGTAAAGACAGGGTGCATGCTATTTTCCTGTTCCTCAGCATGTTGGAACTGGTACAAATGAAGCACATGGGCATTATGGTAGGAGAAGGCAGAAATAATTTTATTATTGAATACATTGATCCTTCCAACAGGGAGGAAGAACCCGCAGGAGTTTTAATAGATGGCTGATAAACGTGAAAATATAGGCATAGTTTCTTTACCGGAATATACACATGTAGATCCCGACTTTGTGGTGTCTGGCCTTTGTGAGCTGGGCGATAGTTTTTTTGACCAGATCGGAGTACCGCACCGGCACGACTTTTACACCATTTACTGGATTAAAAGTGGAAAGCTGCTGCATACCATTGATGCTGTAACCCATGAAGTAGAAAATAATACGCTTTTTTTTATTGCCCCCGGACAGGTACATAATCTGCAGGCAACAGAAAGAATTGAAGGCTATATGATCGCCTTCCGTGACGCTTTTATGTGTCTTAAAGACCAGTCGCAGATATCGGGTATTAACTCAGGCCTGTTCTTCAATAATCAATTTAGCAGCGTTATACACCTTAACAATAACCAGGAAAGCGATATAGAGGCCATTGTGCATTTGATGATGAAAGAGCTGACGTTTCGTGAGCCGGAATATGAAATGGCCTTACATGGCCTGCTGCGTTATTTTTTGGTGCTGGCATCCCGGATTAAGGGAGAAACCCTGGCTATTAGCCCGGAACAGCACGCTATGCATAACAGCTCCATTTTCCTGAAATTTAAGAACCTGATAGAAGAAAAGTACCAGGAACTCAAAACAGTATCCGATTATGCCAGGCTCCTCCATATAAAACCGGTATTACTGAATGAAATCAGTAAGCAATTGTCTGGTATTACTGCCGGAGAGCATATCCGTAACCGGGTGATCCTGGAAGCGCAACGTTATCTGTACAATACAGACCTTACGGCCAAAGAAATTGCCTATAAGCTGGGTTTCGATGATCCGCATTATTTCAGCCGCTTTTTCAAGAAGTATACCAACCAGAGCCCTTCTGAGTTTAAAGAAGCTGCCCGTACTTCCATTGGGCCTTCAGCTTGATTTTAATAAGTGCACATACCGGGGTTTTCTCACTCCAGAAAAAAAAGTCCATCACTAGCAGTGTTTTATCCATTTTAAATGGTGTTGTAACATTTATTTTTGCACTGTCTTAGGAGGCAAAATATATGAATAAGCAAAAACATGTAAGCCAGATAGTGATCGCTGCCGCTCCCCACATGGTAGGCGACGGTTTCCGGGTACAAAGTACCTTACCCGGTGGCACCCGTTCTGAAAACAACCGGATCAGCCCGTTTATTATGATGGATTATGCCGCTCCCAACTATATTCCACCTAGCGTAAGGCCGCGTGGTGTTGGAGAGCATCCGCATAAAGGCTTTGAAACTGTAACTATTGTATACCAGGGAGAGCTGGAACACCGTGATTCTACTGGAAGCCAGGGGCAACTGTATCCGGGCGATGTGCAATGGATGACCGCCGCTGGAGGTATTTTACATGAAGAAAAATATAGTGAAGCATTTACAAAAACAGGTGGAAAGGCAGAATTTGCCCAGTTGTGGGTAAATCTTCCAAAAGCTTTCAAAAACAACCCGCCTGCTTATCAGAACCTTACCAAAGCAGCTATCCCGGTAGTGAAGGTAAGCGATGAGAGCTACATAAGGGTAATTGCAGGTGAGCATAATGGCGTTAAAGGCGCAGCCAGCACTTTTTCACCGGTAAACGTGCTGGACGTCCGTTTAAAAAAAGAGGACAGCGTTACTTTGGAAGTGCCTGAGCACTTTAACACAGTAGTAGTTGTGTTTCAGGGAGAGGCCAGCATCAATGGCCAACCCGTAAAAGGCGTACAAACCGCCCTATTCGAGCAGGAAGGCACAACGATCGTGATAACTGCCCTGGAGGATACTTCCCTCCTGCTGCTGAGCGGAGAGCCAATCAATGAGCCTATTTTCGCTTATGGTCCTTTTGTAATGAATACAGAAGAAGAAATCAGAACCGCTATCGATGATTACAACAGCGGAAAAATGGGCTATTTAAATTGAGTTAATATTCTTCATTAATAAATAATACTAAAAACAATAAATTATATGACAACCTGGAAAATTGATCCCGCACACAGTGATGTACAATTTAAAGTAAAGCATCTGATGATTACAACCGTAACAGGTCAGTTTGCAAAATTTGATGGTACTATGGAAAGCGCTAATGGCGATTTCGCTGATGCTAAAGTAACTTTTGAAGCAGATATCAACAGTATTTCTACTCAGAATGCACAACGCGACCAACACCTGCTGGCTGCTGATTTCTTTGAAGTAGAAAAATACCCTAAACTGGTTTTTGTTTCTAAAGAAGTAAAGAAAATTGACGCAGAAAACTACAAACTGATCGGTGATTTAACGATCCGCGACAATACCCGTCCGGTAGAACTGAATGTAGAGTACGGTGGTGAAGTAGTAGATCCATATGGCCAAACTAAAGCAGGATTTGAGTTAACTGGTAAGATCAACCGTAAAGATTTCGGTTTAACTTTCCACGCTACAACAGAAACCGGTGGTTTGCTGCTGAGCGACGAAGTGAAATTGCTGGCTAGCGTGCAGATGATCAAACAATAACAAAAAACATTAATGGAGCAGGCCAGGCATTACACATGACATGGAGGTATAAGGGGCCTGCTCCGTAAAATAGGATAATGGATATTCTCAATAAACTGGAATGGCGTTATGCCGTTAAGAAATTTAATCCAGCTAAGAAATTAAGTGAAGCGCAGCTGGATAAACTGATTGCCGCAACCAGACTGTCGGCATCAGCTTATGGCTTACAGCCATATAAAATACTGGTTATCGAAAACCCGGCTGTACGTGAACAACTGAGAGCGGCTTCCTATAATCAACCACAGATTACAGATGCTTCCCAGTTAGTAGTTTTTGCCAGGTATGCTCATCTGAGCGAATCTCACGTAGATGATTATACGAATAATATAGCGGCAACGCGTAATATAGCTCATTCAGAATTAGACGGTTTTGCAGGTGTGATGAAAGGCACTGTGAACCAGTTAAGTGAAGAAGGCGCAGCAGTATGGACCTCTAAGCAGGCTTATCTTGCACTGGGTACCTTGCTCACTGCCGCTGCAGTGGAAGGCATTGATGCCTGTCCTATGGAAGGCTTCGACGCTGCTGCATATGACGAAATTTTAGGACTCAAAGAAAAAGGGTTGGCTGCAGTAGTGATTGCTGCAATAGGTTTCAGAGCAGAAGAAGATGTGTTTCAACATGCAAAGAAAGTACGCAAGCCAATGGACGAATTAATAGAAATGATTTAGGGATCAATGGCCAGGACCATGTTCGGGGCTGCCTCATTATATGAGGCAGCCCTTTTTGTATTTGCCTCTCAGAGGCTTCGCTGCTTTAATTTCCCGATTAATTTGTAATTTGAGGCCTCTGCACTGATTTTTCTAACTAGAAAAAATAAAAAATTAACATGAAAAGATTTGCAACTGCCAATTGGCAAGGTACCGGTAAAGAAGGTAAAGGGACTTTAACTACCCAGTCTACCGTATTAAATGAAACCCAGTACTCTTTCAGCAGCCGTTTTGAAGACGGTATTGGCACTAACCCTGAAGAACTGATTGCCGCTGCACATGCTGGTTGCTTTACTATGAAGCTGAGTTTTGTGATCACTGGCGCTGGTTTTACTCCAGGCAGCATTGATACCAAATGCACTATTACGCTTGAAAACGGTGCAATTACCTCCAGCCACCTGGAAGTAAAAGCTAGCGTACCAGGACTGGATGCCGATAAGTTTGCTGAATTTGTAAAAGATGCAGAAGCAAATTGTCCGGTAAGTAAAGTACTGAATGCTGCGATCACATCGGCAGCAACCCTGGTGTAAATCAGCTGATATACATTTTTGAAAATACGGATCGGCATAAGGCTGGTCCGTATTTTTTTGTCCATGTTTTTCAACGGATCATCCATTCCCGGCCCCTGCCTTTATGGCGATATTTGTATCATTAAAATAAAGGAGTTGTTATGAAAAAAATCATTCATTGTGCAAATACCAGGGGATATGCCAATCATGGTTGGTTAAAGAGTCATCATACATTTAGTTTTGCCAGTTACTACGATCCGGAAAGGATTCATTTTGGCGCGCTCCGCGTACTGAATGATGACCAAGTAAAAGGCGGAATGGGTTTTGGCGCCCACCCCCACGATAATATGGAAATTGTGTCTATTGTGTTGGATGGCTCGCTGGAGCACCGTGATAATACAGGTAAGCAAGAAGTAATCCGTAAGAACGATATACAGGTAATGAGTGCAGGTACAGGTGTTGTGCATTCAGAATTCAATGCTTCGAAAACTGACGATGTTAGCTTTCTGCAGATATGGGTGATACCTAATGAAAGAAACGTAACACCCCGCTACGATCAGCAGACATTTGACCCTGCCGGTCGGGAAAATAGGCTACAGGTGTTGATTTCGCCAGACAAGTCGGCCCTCTGGCTGCACCAGGATGCCTGGTTTTCGCTGGGTAAATTCGACGCCGGAAAAACGCTGGATATCACCCCTAAATTTCAAGGCGCCGGCAGTTACCTGTTTGTGCTCAGCGGAGAATTGAATGTTGCCGGTGAAGTGCTGCATACCCGTGATGCAATTGGATTATCGGATTATGATAGTGCTACTATTGAAGTCATTAAACCGGCAGAGTTTTTGTTGATAGATGTACCAATGTTACAATAATTATACGCGATATATACTAACCCGTTAAGCAAAAAAGATCGGCTGTAAGGCTGATCTTTTTTGCTTACTTTTAAAAACATTATGGAACAACCTATGTTATTGGCTACCGATCTGGATGGCACTTTTTTAGGAGGTACTGCCGAAGATAAAGCACAACTTTATACCTTATTGCATCAGCAAAAGAATATACAGCTGGTATTTGTAACCGGTAGGGGCGTACGTAGCGTGCTCACGCTGTTGGAAGATACTGCTTTACCCCGGCCAGCTTATATTATCTGTGATGTAGGCGCTACCGTAACGCACCTGGCTTCTATGACGGCAGTAGAACCAGTGCAATCTCTGATTGCTGCCCGTTGGGCAGGGGATACTATCCGTGAAAAGTTGAAAGCCGTAAAAGGTTTGTTGCATCAAGAGGCTGAGCAACAATACCGTTGTTCCTATTTTTATGACGAAGGCACAGATATTACGGGCGCCAGGCAGATAGCTGATTCGCTGCAGTGCGACTTGCTTTTGTCGGCAGGTAAATACCTGGATATATTGCCAAGGGGCGTTAATAAAGGGTTTACGTTGCAGCAATTATTACAGGTATTGTCTTTGCCGCACCGGCAGGTATTGGTAGCCGGCGATTCCATGAACGATTACACTTTGTATACCAGTGGGTTTAAAGGCGTGGTAGTGGGTAATTCGGAGCCCGAATTAAGCAGGCTTACTACCGGTATGCCACATGTACTACAGGCAAAGCGATCTGGTGCCGGTGGTATATTGGAAGCAATGGCCTTTTTTCCGGAGTTTGCTGGCTACCTGCAAAAATTGTAACTTAGGTTAGCAAAGGGATATTGACAGTAACGTTGGGTTTGATGAGTAATTTTTTTCATCGTCATTGTAAATCTATACACCATGGAAACGACCTCTCCCTCCGAAGAATTGCAGCAACTGAACTCCTGGAAAGAAGAAGTGAATGAAGTAAGAGATGAAGTAAAATTAATGCGTGAGCGATTGGAGCAAATAGAACTTAGTAAGGCTTCCAAAGATATTATGACCCAGGTAGAGCGTTTTGAGAACCGTTTGTTGCGCCAGCAGGAAGTTGCAGATGAAATGCATCACGATATTAAGCAGTGTGCAAAAAGCATATCACCGGCATCGGCAATGATAGTCCACAACGATAGGCCGGTAGATAATTTTCATGCCATACAGCGCCGTATGGAAACCTTCCAGGAATTATTTGTTGCGTTGAAAGATGACTTCAACCACTTTATGCCAGCCAATGTATAATCTCATTGTAACTGTTTCACTTTATGCTCTATTTTATGGATGATGTTATCCAGCTGTTGTGTGGATTCATATAACCATTCCATAAGTTGTGAGTTAAGATGGCTGTCCTGGTTGCTTTTGTCGAACAGGTCAGTAATACTGAGTATAGACACTACCGGCCGGCGGATTTCATGCGAATTGATCCAGGCAATTTCTTTCAGGGTTTTATTTTGTTCTTCCAGTAGCCGGGCTTGTTTCACATGTTTGTCGATATCATGTATGATGCCTATCATTCTTAGGGGTACATTGTTTTCGTACATAATGAAGGCGCGGTCTATCACATATTTATAGCAACCATCTGCACACCGGAAACGGTATTCTTCCGACCAGAAATTAGAACGGGCAGCTATACTTTTTTCCAGGGAGCCCATTATTCTTCTGTAATCTGCCGCATGTATGTTTTCTTGCCACCACTGTACCAGGTCGGTATCGGGGCTGTTATTGTGCCGGAACAGGTCTGACAGGCCGTGATTCCAGGTAACGCTGTTGGTGAGCAAATCTTTATCGTATACGGCGTCGTTGGTGGCCTGGGCCAGTAATTCATACCGCTTGCCGAGTTCTTGTGCTTGCCGGGCAGCCTTTACCTGTGCGTCTACATCCTTCGACATAATAAACCGTGCTGTTTTACCATAATAAACAGCTGGCAACGAATATATTTCCACAAAGAAATTATGGCCATCTTTTTTATGGTGTTGCCAGATACCGCTGTATTCGGCATCCATTGTATAATGTTCAGTAGTGTTTTCTATGAGCAATGAAATATCTTCCTGGTTATGGATATCTTTTATGGTCATGTTCAGGAATTCTTTTCTGCTGTAGCCATATTTCCTGATAGCGGCATTATTAACGGATAAAAAGCGCATGGTATCTTTTTCATAGATCCACATGGGAATCGGATATTCATTAAACAGTTGTTCGAACTGTAAAGAACGTTTACGGAACCAAGAACTGGAAATGAGTACCAACAAGCATGCAACCACCAACAATAATAGCGTGCCGGTGATCCATAGGGCGTACTCAGCAGGAAGTTTAATCAGTAAATAACTGTTAATTGAGATCACTACAAACAACAGTATTATACTCATCATTTTTAGCGGGGCATTCTGCATCACATGGGATTTAGTGAAAATTTAACGAATTTTTCAGCAATGCAAAAATTCTATTCAAATTGAATTGATAGGCAAATAATTGTATATTACTATTAGTTAAAATTCTAGTATTACCTCCTCACTTACTGGGTATCCAACACAGGTGAGTACCAGGCCTTCGGCAAGTTCTTTATCGGTGAGCACTTCATTTACGGGCATCCATACTTTTCCGCTTACACATAGCGCAGTACAGGAGCCGCATACGCCACCCTTGCAACTATAAGGCAGCAGTACATTATTTTGGAGGGCGTTGTTCAGAATGGTTTCATCGCCAGGCACCTGTAGTTGATATTCCTCGTTTTTGAGGCGTATGAATACTTTTTTGAGATGATGGTCTGTGGGAAGGGGAGTTTTTGCGATCCGGATATCGGTATTTACCACAAAATTTTCTTTGTGGAGCTGCGTTTCCCTGAAACCCATAAAGGTGAGAGTGAGCAGGATGGTACGCATATAATCCGGCGGGCCGCAAAGGAAAAACTGTGCATCCTGTGGCTGGTAGTGCAAGTGCGTTTTTACCAGTTGTTCCAGCAGTAGGTTATTGAGCCTTCTGTAGGTGTGGTGGTTATCGGGGTCATTACTAAACAGGAAGATGCATTGCAATTGTAGTGGATATTGCTCCTGCCATTGTTGTAGTTGTTGGTAAAAGATAGCATTTTCCGGTGTGCTGTTGCTGTAGATAAGCTTTACGTGCGCTTCCGGGTCTTGTGTGAGGAGCTGTTTCAGCAAGGAAAAAATGGGCGTAATACCGCTTCCTGCCGCCAGCAGAAATAGATCTTTTTTACCACCTTGCCGGTCTTCATAGGTAAAGCGACCAGAAGGTTCCAGTGCGGTAACCAGTTCTCCTTTTTTCCAGGTACGGATGATATGCCGGGATATTTCGCCATTTTCTTTTTCGCGGATGGTAACCGACATAAATGGATCTACACCAGGAGTAGAGCTAAAGGAATAAGAGCGCCGGTATTCTTTGTTATGGAGAGTGATGAGGAAGGTCAGGAACTGCCCGGGAAGATATGCAAGTGGCGTATGGGTAGTGTTTTCCAGTTGATAGGTATATGTACCGCTGGTTTCGCGTATGATATCGGTGATCCTGAACTGAAAGTACATGACAGAAAAGTAAAGTGGCTGACCAAAAGTTAGCAGTGGTTTAGTCAGCCACTAATATCTAGATGTAATTAAATAGTAACAGTAATTTTTTCGCGCAGCATATCCCGGGTAGCCTGGGCGATGCCGGCAGCATCGAAGCCGCATTCACGGTATAGTTCTTCCGGTTTGCCATGTTCCACGATTCTGTCGGGGATGCCTAACCGTTTTACGGTAGCCCTGTAATTATTGGATGCCATGAACTCTATCACTGCGCTGCCGAAGCCGCCTACAATGGTACCATCTTCTACCGTGATCACTTTGTCGAACGACTGGAAGATTTCGTGTAACAGGGCTTCATCGAGAGGTTTTACAAAGCGCATATCATAGTGGGCAGGTTGCAGGCCATCTCCGAGCAGTTCTTTGCAGGCTTCTGTTACGAAGTTACCGGCATGTCCGAGGGAGAGGATCGCAATGTCTTTACCGTCGCGGATTTTACGGCCGGTACCTACTTTAATGGCTTTAAATGGCATGCGCCATTCGGGCATAACGCCCTGGCCACGTGGGTAGCGGATGACATAAGGCGTATCATTTTCCGGCAGTTGTGCGCTATACATCAGGTTCCGCAATTCTTCTTCGTTCATGGGGGAGCTGATGATCACATTGGGGATACTGCGCATATAGGCAATATCGTAGGCGCCATGGTGGGTAGGTCCGTCTTCTCCCACCAGTCCGGCTCTATCGAGGCAGAATATTACCGGCAGTTTTTGGATGGCCACATCATGTACTGCCTGATCAAAAGCGCGTTGGAAGAAGGAAGAATAGATAGTACAGAACACGCGCATGCCCTGGGTGGCCATACCGGCAGACAGGGTAACGGCATGTTGCTCACAGATACCTACATCGAATGCCCTTTGTGGCATCTTTTCCATCATGAATTTGAGGGAGGAGCCGGAGGGCATGGCGGGAGTGATACCGATGATTTTATCGTTTTGTTCAGCGAGCTCAATAATAGTATGCCCGAAAACGTCCTGGTATTTAGGTGGTTGCGGGCTGGTGACCGGTTTTTTGAATATTTCGCCGGTAATTTTATCGAATAATCCTGGTGCGTGCCAGGTGGTTTGGTCCTTTTCTGCGAGGGCATAGCCTTTACCTTTAGTGGTAACGATATGCAGCAGCTTAGGGCCGGGGATATCCTTCAGGTCTTGCAGGGTATCGGCGAGCTTTACGATATTATGGCCATCGATAGGGCCAAAATAGCGCATTTGCAGTGCTTCGAAGAGGTTACTGGATTTAGAAACCACTCCTTTGAGACTGGCTTCCAGTTTAGAGGCCATGTCCCGGGTAAATTTTTTGCCTACCGGTAGTTTACCCAGCAGGTTCCACACATCGTCGCGCACCTTGTTATAGGTGGGGGAAGTGGTGATGTCTGTCAGGTATTCTTTGAGTGCACCCACATTTGGATCTATGGACATGCAGTTATCGTTGAGGATGATCAGCACATTGGCTCCGGCAACACCGGCGTGGTTCAGCGCTTCGAAGGCCATACCGGCTGTCATGGCACCATCGCCGATAACGGCGATATGCTGACGGTCGAATTCTCCTTTGTAATGGGAAGCCATGGCCATACCCAATGCGGCGGAAATAGAAGTAGACGAGTGCCCAACCCCGAAAGTATCGTAACGGCTTTCATCCCTTTTAGGGAATCCGCTGATCCCTTTGTATTTCCTGTTGGTAGGAAATGCTTCCCGGCGACCGGTCAGTATTTTGTGGCCATAAGCCTGGTGGCCTACGTCCCATACCAGTTGGTCGTAAGGGGTATTGAAAACATAATGCAAAGCGACTGTTAGTTCCACCACTCCCAGGCTGGCCGCAAAATGGCCACCATGAACACTCACTACATCAATAATGTATTGACGTAGCTCTTCACACACCTGGTGAAGCTGTTCTTTATTCAGCTTGCGCAAATCAGCGGGATATTCTATCTGGCTTAACAGTTGACCTGCCTTTATATTCATAATAGCTCAGGGTTTATATGAAGTAACAAAATTACATAAAAATAAGTGGTAAATCCGGATCTGGCAACAGGAAAATGAGTGCCATTCGGCCGCAGTGATCTGCCATTTACGGTTTTGATTCACCATTTATAACATTTAGGTTTAAACGCGCAGTGTGGAAGGGTATTTTTGGAATATAGGTGAAGTTTACTAATTTGATTGAATGTTTAAAAGGATAAACAAATATTGGTGGTGCCAGATTTTGGGTTGGTTGGTATATTTTGTGTTGAACTGCTTCTACTACAACACGATGGACAGATCGGGGTTTAAACTGTCGGATGCTGTTAACCTTTTAATATTCATTGTTTTAGGTATATTATCTACACACTTATTCCGTACTTTGATCAATAAACGGAATTGGGTAGTATATACGATGGAAAGGCAAATATTACTGTTTTTTGCCATGGTAGCCGGTACGGCGCTCACCTTGTATATTAGCTATTATTCATTGATGTACTTCATCTTCGACTATACCCGGCGGGATCTTATCACCGGTGTTATCAAAGATCTGGTATCAGATTTTGTACTTTCCTTTGTATGGTGGATGATCTATTATATCTGGCATTATATTGAGCGTAACAGGAGCGCCCAGGTAGATCAGCTAAAGTTGGAAACCACTGTAAAGGAGCTGGAACTGAAAACGATCAAAGCCCAATTGAACCCTCATTTTATTTTTAATGCGCTGAATAGTATCCGGGCATTGATAGATGAAAACCCGCAGCGGGCAAGAACGGCTATCACCGAGCTGTCTAATATTTTGCGGAGCTCTATGCAAACAGAGAAAGCGGAAACAGTGAGCCTGGAAAATGAATTAAATATAGTAAAGGATTACCTTGCATTAGAACATATCCGTTTTGAGGAACGTTTGAATGTAAAATATGAAATTGACCCGGATACACTAGAGTTGCAGGTGCCTCCGATGATGTTGCAAACATTAGTGGAAAATGCTATTAAACACGGTATTTCCCGCATTATTATGGGAGGATCGGTGTATATTAATTCCTCTCTGAAAGGCATGCAGCACGTTATTACCATCGAAAATACCGGACAATTAATAGAAAATGGTACCAAAGGCAATGGTTTCGGACTACAAAGCACCAGACAAAGGCTGAGCTTGTTGTTTGGCAACCGGGCATCCTTTGAAATCAGGAATAAAGATGAACAAACAGTGGAGGCTACCGTTATTATGCCTTTACTCTGATCACACTTGTTATAGAAACGGCTATATCCTGAAGATGATGGGCTATAGTAATTGTTTAAATCAAATTCAAATCATCAACCAAACTTCATATTGCCAATGAAAAAAGCATTGATAATAGATGATGAACGCCTGGCCAGAAGTGAGCTGAAAAAATTACTGGCGGATCACCCGGAAATAGTGGTGGTAGGAGAAGCTGTGAACGCGAAGGATGGTATAGAAAAAATAGAATCACTGCATCCTGACTTACTCTTCCTGGATATCCAAATGCCGGATAAAACGGGTTTCGACCTGTTGGCAGAGCTGGAGAAGTCGCCACAGGTGATTTTTACCACTGCATACGACGAGTATGCGTTAAAGGCGTTTGAATATAATGCGCTGGATTATTTGTTGAAGCCCATAGAGCCTAAGCGCCTGGCAGATGCTATCCATAAGTTGCATCAGCAAGATGAGAAAGACCGTATCGCAGCCACAGGTGGCATACGTTCCTTGTTGTCTGAGAACGACCAGGTTTTTGTAAAAGACGGAGACCGTTGCTGGTTTGTAAAATTGCAGGAGATCCGTCTTTTTGAAAGCGTAGGCAACTATGCCCGTGTGTATTTTGAAACGAATAAGCCATTGATCTTAAAATCGTTAAATGCACTTGAAGAACGGCTCGACGAGCGGACATTTTTCCGGGCTAACCGTAAGCATATTGTGAATCTCCGGATGATTGAGAAGATTGATACCTATTTTAATGGAGGGTTGTTGCTAGAAATGCGGGGCGGGGAAAAAATTGAAGTGAGCCGCCGGCAGGCTGTGAAATTTAAGGAAATGATGAGCTTGTAAGTGATCAGCACATCATCGCTGATATGATTGAGCTTGCCATTAAAAGCGGTTGACCTTGTGAGGGCTGTGCGGATAGTTGTTAGCAGCTATTCGCTGTCAGCTAAAAAGCAATAGCTGTTAATTATTCGTCTTTTCAGACACCTAATTAACAGCTATTGCTTTTTATATTATAGTATTATTAGTTGAAAGCTGGCGCTATATGCTTACTGCAGCAACAGAGTGTACAGCATCTGCCAGTTCTTTGATAAGAGAGAGATCTTTTTCTATGGCATTACCCACCACCAGGATATCGGCGCCAGCCTTGCAGTTGAGGTAAGCTTTTTCGGCATCCCGGATACCGCCGCCTACAATGATAGGGACTTGTACCTGGCTGGCCACCCGGCTGATCATACTTTCTGTGATTGGCACCCGGGCACCGCTGCCGGCGTCCATATAAATTACTTTCATCCCCAGCATTTCACCGGCTATAGCAGTACACATTGCTATATCTGCTTTGTCTGCCGGAATGGGAGTAGTATTGCTGATATATGATACGGTAGTGGGCGCACCACCATCAATTACCATATACCCTGTTGAAATTACTTCTAATCCGCTTTTTTTAACAGCTACTGCTGAAACTACGTGCTGGCCTATCAGTAATTCCGGGTTTCTTCCGGAGATAACAGACAGGTATAGCAACGCATCTGCATATTTAGATACCTGGGAAGGACTACCGGGAAATAACACAACAGGAATATTACAGCTAGCTTTTAGCTGTTGTACGCATTCATCAAGATGGTCGGAAATTACCAAACTACCTCCAAGGAAGATGTAATCAACTTTGGCAGCAGTGCATTTTTCTGCTAGCTCAATGATGCCGGCAGGAGTTACCTTATCCGGATCAATTAAAACCGCGAATGCTTTTTCCTTTTTAGCCTTTCTTTCGATGAACGAAGTGTATATATTATTGTACATCAATAGCGCATTGTTCCGGTTGTCGCAAATGTATAATTTTTTTGTTAATAACACACATTGATAAATAAATATGAATTCAATTCATTTTCTATGAATGAACTTTGTGATACTTATCTTACCAGGCCTGCTACAAATGCAAAGAATTTGTTAACGTCAAATTTTGAGCCGGATTTCTTATGGGGTATAACAATTAGGCCGGCAAACTGTTTGCTCAATTTTCCACAACCTGTGCAAAATAAAAGCAGGTTAAGCGCTATTTAAGAATTAACTTTAGAATACTCCGCATTACTAACTCATTTGTATCACCTAAGAAAAGTTATGGGCATGAAAAATTCAGTCAACGTGAATGGGCTTGCGTTCTCCCGTCATTTTACCAAGGAAGGTGTGAATCCTTACGATCAGTTTACATATGAGCTGCGTTCCTCCATTATCCGGAATCCGGGTGGCGACGTAGTATTTGAAACAAATAATGTAGAAGTGCCATCAGGATGGTCGCAAATTGCAACAGATATCCTGGCCCAGAAATATTTCCGTAAAGCCGGGGTGCCACAGCAAGATGGTAGCCTGGGGCGGGAAACATCCGTAAAGCAGGTAGTACATCGCATGGCCAATTGCTGGCGGGCCTGGGGTGAAAAATATGGATATTTTGCTACAGCATCCGATGCAAAAATTTTTTATGAAGAACTGGTTTTTTGTATGCTCAACCAATCGTGTGTACCAAATTCACCACAATGGTTCAACACTGGACTATACGAAAGTTATGGTATACAGGGAAAACCCCAAGGGCATTATTATGTAGAACAACGTACCGGAAAACTGGAGGAATCTACTTCCGCCTATGAGCGCCCGCAACCCCATGCCTGTTTTATCCTGAGCGTAAAAGACGATCTGGTAAATGAGGGAGGCATCATGGATCTTTGGATGCGGGAAGCACGCATCTTTAAATATGGTTCGGGAGTAGGCACCAACTACTCTGCTATCCGTGGGGAAGGAGAGCAATTAAGTGGAGGCGGAACTTCCAGCGGCTTAATGAGTTTTCTGAAGATAGGCGACCGGGCCGCCGGCGCTATCAAATCCGGCGGTACTACCAGGCGGGCAGCTAAAATGGTGTGTTTAGACCTGGATCATCCGGAAATTATGGAATTTGTGAATTGGAAGGTAGAAGAAGAGAAAAAAGTAGCAGCCCTTATAGCGGCCGGTTACTCTTCAGATTATGAAGGCGAAGCTTACCGGACGGTATCCGGTCAGAATTCCAATAATTCAGTTCGTATTCCTAATTCTTTTTTTCATGCCCTGGAAAGTAATGGCGATTGGGAGCTGAAAGCGCGTACTACCGGTAAAGCCATTAAAACAGTAAAGGCGAAGGAATTATGGGACCAGATTACTTACGCCGCCTGGCGTTGTGCCGACCCAGGTACGCAATACGATACTACTATCAATGAATGGCATACCTGTCCGCAAGGAGGACATATTAACGCTTCCAATCCCTGTTCAGAATACATGTTCCTGGATAATACCGCCTGTAACCTGGCATCAGTGAATCTGCGCCGCTTTTTTGATGATGAAAAGAATTTATTTGATGTAACAGGATTTGAATATACCGTGAGGCTATGGACTGTGGTATTGGAAATTTCTGTGCTAATGGCGCAATTTCCTTCCAGGGAAGTAGCGCAGCTTAGTTATGATTACCGTACCCTGGGGTTGGGGTATGCCAATCTGGGCTCTATGTTGATGGTAAGCGGCATTGCTTACGATAGTGAAGAAGCAAGAGGGGTGGCCGGGGCAATTTCGGCTATCATGACTGGTGTTGCTTATAGCACATCCGCAGAAATGGCAGCCCATCTGGGGCCATTTTCCAGGTATGCCGACAACCGGGAAGATATGCTCCGGGTGATGAGAAACCACCGTGCCGCGGCTTATGATGCAGTAGAAGCATACGACGGATTGGAAATAAGGCCTAAGGGCATAGATGCGCGATATTGCGCCGACTATTTGTTAAAAGCAGCGACAAAAGCCTGGGATGAGGCAGTGCAATTGGGAGAGGAATATGGTTACCGTAATGCCCAGGCTACTGTGATCGCTCCTACCGGTACAATTGGCCTGGTAATGGACTGTGATACTACAGGCGTAGAGCCGGATTTTGCTTTGGTGAAATTTAAAAAATTATCTGGTGGCGGATATTTTAAGATCATCAATCAATCTATACCTACTGCGTTACATAATTTAGGATATACTCCCCACGAAATAAATGCAATAGTAGATTATGCCAGAGGTACCGGCAGCTTTGCCGGCGCCCCGTATATTAATCATCAGTCGCTGAGTGAAAAGGGGTTTATCGGGGAAGAGCTTAAAAAGCTGGATGCAGCTGTTATTTCCTCTTTCGATATTTCTTTTGTTTTCAATGTATATACCTTAGGTGAAGAGTGCCTGCAACGGTTAGGATTTAAAGCGGAAGAATATTTTAATCTCGAATTCAGCCTGTTGCATGCCCTGAATTTTACTGATGATCAAATTGATGCTGCCAATGATTATGTGTGCGGCACTATGACAGTAGAAGGAGCGCCTTATTTGAAGGAGGCTGATCTGGCTGTATTTGATTGCGCCAATAAATGTGGAAAGCATGGAGAGCGTTACATACATCCACATGGTCATATAAAGATGATGGCAGCAGTACAACCCTTTATTTCAGGGGCAATTTCCAAAACCATCAATTTGCCGCATGAGGCAGCTGTGGAAGCAATTGCAGATGCCTATAAATTGAGCTGGCAATTGGGCTTAAAAGCATGTGCTTTATATCGTGACGGTAGTAAGCTGAGTCAGCCTTTGAGTAATAAAAGCGATAAAAAGAAGAAAGAAGGAACTGGTACAGCGCCGGCAGCTACCGATCTTAACCAATTGAGCGTTGACGAACTGTTGGGAGAAGTTAATAAACGGATGCAGGCTAGCAGTGATACCACTTTAAAGCGGCAATTATCCAGGATTGTAGAAAGGCAATCATTACCTTCCAAACGGGGTGGCTTTACTCAAAAAGCCAACGTAGGAGGACAGGTGATATTTGTGCGCACCGGTGAGTATAAAGATGGCACATTGGGTGAGATATTTATAGATTTAGCTAAAGAGGGCTCTACCCTTCGCAGCCTGATGAACTGTTTTGCCATTGCAGTGTCTGTGGGTTTACAATACGGTGTGCCGCTGGAAGAGTTTGTAGATAAGTTTATATTCACCCGGTTTGAGCCGGCAGGTGTAGTAGACCATCCGAACATTAAATCTGCTACTTCTTTGATAGATTATATTTTCCGGGTGTTGGGCTATGAATATTTAGGACGTACAGACTTAGTACATGTATTGGATAAGCCAGGGAATACAGGAGAGGAAGATGTGGAAGATAATACACAGATACCTGGTTGGTCTGCAACGTCAAGTCAGGCAGCCCAACCGGCGCCTCGTAGAGTTCAGGCGGCTAGCGTATTTCAGCAAGAAAGTAATACCCAGGATTACATGAAAAGTATGCAAAGCGATGCCCCTACCTGTACTACTTGCGGGCATATAACTGTGCGTTCAGGGACTTGTTATAAATGTCTGAATTGCGGCACCAGCATGGGTTGTAGCTGATCAATGTTGCAACTTCTTGTTAATGATATGTTATTGTGCCTCTAAAATTTCAAAGAAAAATAACATGCCCTTACCTTTGTATTCAAATAGGGTTTTCATAGGATAGTAACAAATTGAGGGCGCTTTTCTAGGCGCCCTTACTTTTTTTAAAAAACTCGCTTAATACCCCTTTTATTCTTCTTGTAAATAGTTGGCATTTTTCTTCGCTGCTATTTTTTCCGTTTGATATTTTTTTATAAAAATCGATTTTATTTGATCTTTTGAAAATTTGATATATCAAATTTGAAATATTTCAAATATTTATACTTTCGTCCACCTCACGATATAATTTTATTATATTTGTTATTGTATTAATTTTTATTATGGTTACTGTCCTATGAAAAACCAAATATTCCTACACCGCATGACTCTTCATGCACTGTAAATGACTCTCGAAAGCAATGGTTCGTCCATTGCTTTTGTTTTTATATATTTTTTCAGCTACTAGAAATCTCGAAATATAATTGTATTTTTAAACTCGAAAATTTTGATACCTTATGAAAAAGCTGTTGTTAATGCTGTTGGTAGTTTTGGCCGCAGCCGCATCAGCAAATGCCAGCACTGGTTTCAAGAACGGGGATAATAATGGGGATAAAAACGGAGATAATAACGATAACCGTAATAATTCCAAAAACACGAACAACGCCAAACCTGTCCGGGTAGAGGAGTTTGTGTTAATGTTTCCACGGGTAGAAACAATGGAAAAAGTGGATGAAGCAGAGTTGGAGAAAGCTATTGTGGATCTGTACAAATGGTATTTACAAAACGAGACCAAATTAAATACAAACGACTTTCTGAAAGGAAGTGGTAAAGAGTTGGCTTTCCCTTTTAAGGTAGATCCAAAAACTTTACAACAATATTTTCTGTTCATCAGGAAAAATTTTCCAGGCTTTGGGGAAGACGATCTGTCGAATTTAAAACGCAGCCGGAAAAAAGAAGCACCTGTTACTGTGCGTGATGAAATGGATAACCCCATGTCAATTTCAGTTAACAGATAAAAATCGTTTTGCCAGGCGATAATGCATTTAGAGTTCAGTTACCATAAGGGAGATGTGTTGCATGCGTTGCGTTATCATTTTATGCAAAGGGGAGAGATAAAGGTCTTCCGCAATACGCTTATTATTCTATTACTGGCCACCTTAACCGGTTATTTTTATCGTGTTGTTACCACAGGTGCCTTAACCGGTATTGTTATCATGATATTAGTGCTGACCTGGGTATTCTGGTATTTGCTCCCGCTGGCTATTTACAATAAAGCGGCTACTTTTAAAGACGATATACACCTGTCTTACTCAGAAGAAGGCCTATTAATTTCTACCCGTTATAGCCATCGTCAGCGGAGTATTAGCTGGCAGCAATTCTCCCGGGTGGTAGAAACGAAAAAATTCTTCTTCCTTTACCGCGACAAGAAAACTTTCTTCCTTATTCCTACCAATGCTTTTGAATCAAAAGAAGCTTATCAGGATTTTATCGCGATGTTGAAAGTAAAGTTCAGCAATTACCGGTAACCCTTCATTTACCAGCCTATAGAATAATAGTTTGAAATACGCTGAAATGTAGGATATGGTTCATCGTTTTGGCGCCGGATGGAGCTTGCACCAATTGGTTCATATAGCCTATATCTGCTTTCAGGTTAGTGTTGAACTGGTAGCCAAATGCTGTCAGGAAGCGGTTTTGATCAAAAAACAGGTTATTGATATTATTTCCCCACAGATTCAGCAAAATCTCGTCTTGCAGTGCTACATAAAAGGGGGTAGTTTGTTTTTTATGTTTGATACCTATCTGGGTACGGTTAAAATACCGCAGGCGGTTACCATATTTCCAATCGCCGATGGCATGTACGTCTCCAGCTTTCGATGGCTGGGCCACCCATCTTTGTTCCAGCCTTACGCGATGGGTCATATCTATTTTTTTCTCTTTATGTATATATTGTTCAAAGAGGCGCTGTTCTGGCAGCCAGGTGTTGCTGGTATTGTTATAGGTAGGTACAAAAGCATAGCCTAGCAAGATGTGATCCTGTTTGGTAAGGGAGTATTGTAGTCCACCCCTTAAGAGTAACTGCCCTTTATTGCTGATGCCATCCCTGATACGTCCTTGTATATCGAAAGGGATAGCCCATTTGCTATTCAGTTTTGCGGTGCCGAAGTAGGTATACCAATTTTGATAAGCGTGTGTAATATCCTGTGCCAATGCCATATGGGTACTTGCCAAAAAAGCAAGTGCCAACAGTACTTTCCTCATAATTGTTGAATATAGGTAGGGCTAAAGGTAAATAAATCAGGAGAAAAAAAGAAGGCGCCTGCAGACGCAGGCGCCGATAGATTGTTGTTTAGCTATAGTTGATTGTTGTATCAAAACTTATTGTACCATAATTTGGTGCCTTTCAGGTCGCCTCCTACTGCAGTCGCAGCTTCATCGTAGCTTACTTTGTTCTGGGTTTGCTCGATAACCGGGTAAGTGAGGCGATAAGGTACTTCGGCCACACTGCGGTCCAGGCTGCCGGATTTAGGCAAAATGAACAGCGGCTCCCCGCCTGGCTTTTTGAATTGCAGCCGGGTTCTTTCAAACCATGCTTGAAAACCTTGTAGGTAAAGCGCCAGCCACTTCTGTGTGCCGATCACGTTTTTCCAGTCAGCGGCCTCATAAGGCACCTGGTCTAAATATGCCTGTATCGTGTTTTCATTAATATTAGTAGCACCAGACAGATCGCGCCAATAGGTAATAGAAGCTCTTACGCCATTATTATAATGGGTTGCGGCATTTCCTACGTTCATCCCGCGGGCAGCTGCTTCTGCGAGAATAAATTCCACTTCTGGATAGCCCATGAGGATGCCTGGCATGGTAGCGCTGTATACCTGCTTGCCGGGTTGAGAATAGTGGCTTTCAGACAGGTGAAGTGGGTCTGAAGTGCTCAATCCGTAGATTAACCCTCTGATAACGCCATCTTCTGCGGCAGGCCGGGCGTATATAGGCAGGCGTGGGTCGTTGATGCTTTGCATATAGTCTACCAGGGTAGTGCTTACAGCGTAATCTATCAACGCACGATCTGCATCATTGTAAGGAAATCTATTAGGCACGGTAGATAAGTACTGGAACTGGGCAGACTCCTTGTTGCTGCTGATAGCATACTGATAATGGGCTTCAATGATTTCTTTGGCTTTATCCGGATGGGCATCTGCCATACGGATCGCGATGCGTAGCATCAGCGAGTGGGCCAGTCTTCTCCAGCTTTCCACATCTCCATTGTAAATAATATCGCCGGTGTTATAGCTGGTTTGAGAAGCATCAAGAATAGTAATTTGCGCCTGTAATATGTCGAGCAGGGAATTGTAGATCGCCTGTGCATCATCATATTTAGGGGTGATGTTGCTTGTATTCTGGAAGGCTTGTGAATAAGGCACGTTGCCATAAGTATCCGCCAGCATCTCGAAGATCCAGGCTGTCATGATCTGTGCAATGGCATTCTGATTGGCTACACCAGGCTGGCCTTGTTTTGCCTGGTTCATCAGTATAATTTCGTTCAGGTTATGTAAAGATATCCTGTACAGATTGTTCCAGAAAGTGGTATTGTTTCCTTCATCCAGCTGGTATTGACTGTCGGCTACACGGGAATTGGCAGACCAATATTGGGCGTAGTGCATGCCTATAAAGCCGTTTTGCAAGTTGCTGTACAACACATCCATCGCGGATTTTTGTGCACCTGTGAGCAAAAATTGTGGTTCTGTGGTGGTTGGTTTAGTTGGATCACGGCTCATATCATCCAGCTTTTTACAACCCATAAAACCTAAGGAGACGATCAACAGCAGAACAGCACTATATTTCAGAGTCATTTTAGTCATCTTCATAAAATTTAGAATGATACATTCAGGTTAATACCGTAAGAGCGAAGCGATGGCAATGCCCCCCCTTCAATACCCTGGATATTAGAGGCAGAGTTGAGAATGTTGGATGGGTCTACATTGGGTGCATTGGATTTCATCAGCCAAAGGTTACGGCCATAGAGTGATACGCGTACGTTCTGCGCGCCTATCTTCTTGTACCAATACTCTGGCAGGTTGTAACCTATTTTTGCTTCCCTCAGGTAAATATAACTGGCATCGTACAGGTTAGCGGCGCTGATCACATTACCACCGTTGTAGTTGAAGTGGTCTTGTGCAGAGATCCGGGTAGTGTTTGGTTTGCCGTCTGCTGTTATGCCTGGTACTACAATACCTGTTTCCCGGATGTTGTTAGCCACTGTACTTTCAAGCAAGCCGGATTTTTCTCCATATAAGTTAGTATAGGAAAAGAAGTTGCCGCCATGTTGGAAATCTACCAGGGCCGACAGGTAGAAGCCTTTATAGGAGAAAGTATTGGTAATACCACCTACGTAATCGGGATAGGCGTTACCGATATTTTTAATACCTGTTGGCACGTAACGACCGAGGGAATCAACCAGTTTCTGTCCGTTTACATAAGTGTAGTCGGTGCCGCGTATTGTTCCCAGTGGCTCTCCTACTTCGGCAATCACAGATACTTTTTGTGTGCGGCGATCGGTGCCGATGGTCAGGATCGGTAAATCAACATTGTATTGATCTACATGTAGGTTGAGCAGCTTATTGCGGTTGAACGCAATGTTGGCATTGATATCCCAGCGGAAACCATTTCTCAGGCGTATAGGGTTCAGGTTGAGTCCTATTTCAACACCTTTGTTTTCCACGCTGCCACCATTTACATAAGCACCGGTATAACCGCTGGGCGCTGAAATGGGCAGGGTAATAATCTGGTCTTTGGTAATACGTTTGTAGTAAGTAAGATCCAGTCCTAAGTGGTTATCCAGGAACTTTAGTTCTATACCTGTTTCCACTTCGGTAGTCCGTTCTGGTTTCAGGTGCTGGTTTTTATAGGTAGCATTGTATTGGGAAACCGGGTTGGTACCGAAAGGAGGAATATAATCCAGGGTATTGAAAGTATAATAAGGATCTGCATCATTTCCTACTGCAGCAATACTACCTCTTATTTTACCAAAGGTGAGCCACTTCCATTCTTTCAGCAGGTCTGAAAATATAAAGGAAAGGGAAGCTGAGGGATAAAAATACTGGTTATTGCCTTTTTGCAGGGTGGAGGTCCAGTCGCTACGGCCGGTGAGGTCGAGGAACAGGAGGTTTTTATAGCCCAGGTTAGCAGTAGCAAAAGCGGAGTTGATCTGCTTTTCGTAGTATTCGTCGGTAGGCAGGGCTGTTTGCATGGAGTTATTCAGGTTATAAACATCCTTCATGATAAATCCGCCCTGTGTACTGCCACCGGTAACCGTCCAGAGGCGATGCATAACATTACCGCCTACGGAGGCATTGAACAGGAAGTTGGGACCAAAACGCTTTTTGATATCTGCAGTTACCTGGTAGTTCATTTCCCGGGAGGTACGTATACGTTTGGTGTAGGTACCTGGCAAGTAATCTTGTGCGGTTCTTTCCTGTTCCAGCGTATTATAATCGTCCATGAATACACGGCCGGTAAAAGTGAGCCATTGGGTAGCGTCGATATCTACGCCAGCATAGCCGTATAGCCTATTACGGGAGTCTGTTTCATAGTCCATGTATCGGTTCCAGTAGGGGCCATTGCTGGAGGAGATACTGGGGTCGTTCCATGCGCGGCGGTTCCAGGTAATTTGGGAACCGTCGTCATATTTATATCTTTTTTCCATGTCGATGTCAAGTTGGCGTTGACCATACATGGTAAATTGCAAGGTTGGGTTAGGGCCGGTAAAACCGGTACCGGGCCGGCCTTTTACCTGCAGGGAGGTATAGTTAACAGCTGCCAGGGCCCTCACGCCTTTAGTAACTTCGTAGTTGCCATTTACAGAGAGGTTATTCCGTTTATTAGTAGCATTGGGTAATACGAAGGTTTGGTCCATGTTGCCATAAGACAAGCGGAAGCTTCCTTTATCATTGCTGCCAGCCAGGGCGATGTTATTGGTGAGGGTAAAGCCTGTTCGGTAAAAATCTTTTACATTGTTAGGATGTGCAATCCAGGCATCTGTTTGCCCAAAGTAAGGATTATTTTTATTTTTATCCCATGACCAGTAGGGGCGTATGGTTTGACCTAGCAGTTTAGGGCCCCAGGACTCATCTGCTGCATATATGGGCAGGAGGTCGTATCTTCCTTTACCGTTATTATCGTTGTAAGTAGCGCTTTGTTCATTCAGGAATCCTTCCGGGTGTTGGTTATAGTAGAGTGTATCAAACCTTCCGCCGCTACCGCCACCATATTCGTTCTGGTATTTAGGTAATACGGCTACCTGGTCTATTTGTGCATTGAGGCTGTAAGTAACCCCGATACCTTTTTCAGTGTTAGGGCGTTTTTTAGTAGTGATGAGCAGTACGCCATTAGCGCCCCGGCTTCCATAGAGCGCGGTTGCTGCTGCGCCTTTCAGCACAGAAATATTTTCAATGTCTTCCGGATTAATATCTTGTAACGGGCTACCATAATCGTAGCCGCCACCGCCATTCTGTTGGCCGCCTTGGTTGGTTACGCTGTTCATCATAGGTACGCCGTCTATTACGAAGAAGGCATTGTTGTCGCCCAGGATAGATTTCACCCCGCGGATGGTGATCTTAGAAGAACCACCCATGGAGCCCGTGTTGGTATTTACCTGCAGCCCCGGTACTTTACCGGAAAGCGCATTTACAAAGTTTACTTCCTTCGCTTCCTGTACGGTGCTGCCGCTTACTTCCTGTATGGCATAACCTATGGAGCGGGGATTCTTTTTAATGCCGAGGGCAGTAACGACCACTTCTCCCAAAATTTTTTTAGTAGCGTCAGAAGGTACCATCGTGATATTCAGTGGACCTCTTTTTTCGATAGGAATCGTTTGTTCGCCAAAGGTGGGCGCGGTCACTAATATGGTATCTTTTACAGCCGCTTTGATAGTATAAGTGCCGTTAGGATCTGCTTGTGCATTGATTTTAGCCGTTTTATTACGGATGACGGCGCCGGGAATAGGTGTGCCTTTATCATCTTTTATGGTACCAGTGAGCGGAAACCTGTTGACTTCATTTTGGGCGATAGCCGGGAGGATCAGGGCAGTATCCTCTTTAGGCCGGGTGGTAGGTTTAATCACTACTGGCACAGTAGTATCAGCCTGCAATAAGTTGGCAGAAGGAAACCCTTTGGGTGTTGCGTATGCGCTGCTGGCAATAGAGCCGAAAAAGGCATAGCACAGCCCCGACCAGGCTAGTACATGGCTTCTCATTGTATAGTGAAAGATTTGGTTACAAAATTTTTGGACAGGCTTACTATGCTGTCTATTGTTATATTGCTTTTCCATCAATATAACAATACAATCAAAAGCGCTTCTACAATGGGATGCAGAAGAAAAAAATATTTATTTCAGGTTTTTCCTCATTTCGTAGTGAGGGATGCCCACTTCTATAAACTCCTCTCCACAGGTTTCGTATCCCAGCTTCTGATAGAAGCCAGTAGCCACTTTGCGGGCATGTAGGGTTAATACGTTAAATCCATTTTCGTGTGCATATTGTTCTGCAAATGATACAATATCTCTTCCAATACCTTTTCCCTGCATATCGGGAGATACTGCCATTTGTCTTAGCTGTACAATGTTTTCGTTGACGGGTGTAAGTATGCAACAGCCGGCAATTGCTGTATGCGCTGTTGTTATGAAGGCGCCGATCAATACGTCATTCATTTCCTGTTGAAGCTGTTCTTCGGTAAAGCTTAATCCCAGCGGCTTGCGAAGCACTTCACTACGTAGGTCTACCATTGCATGGTAATCGCAACTACCGTATTCGAGTATACGAAATTCCAACATTGCTTTTTTGAATTTGTGTTTTGCAAGTTAAATAAATTGCCTGGAAGGCAGGATACGCTGAGTGTTTGGATGACAAATGGCTTGCCAACAGGAGATCAGGAATGCTGACTTTGAAGGTAATGTACAATGAGTTGATCTACAGATTTTACCTGTAACATGTCATCGTGTATAGTAAGTGCATTGGGATGGGTATCTGTGCAGATCACTTTTTTAATTAGGCCGCTGTTTTTTATTTTTTCGAAACCATTCCCGGCAAAGATGCCGTGGGTGGTAATGACACAGATTTCATGGGCGCCAGCATCATGATAAGCTGCGGCGGCATGGATCAGAGAGCCGCCAGTACGGATCATGTCATCGTAAATAATAACGGTTTTATCTTTTACATCGGCACTGATAGCGGTAATCGCTGTTTCTTCACCGGAGATACGGCGTTTAAATACGAAGGCGGCTGGTACATGGAGATCATTGGCGAGCGATTCCACCCATTTGGCCCTGCCAGCATCAGTGCTGGCGAGTACAAACGGCTTTCCCCCAGCCAATTCCATAGCAGCATCCTTTACAAAATCTTTTGCGTACAAGTGTACAGGGCGAACATCATTTTCGAAATACCAGGTGATCCCATCTACGTGAAGATCTATCATCACAATGCGATTGCCTCGGGAAGTATTGGGTAGGGAGGAAAACAGTACAGCGCGGGTTTTTGCCTTTACAATTTCCCCATATTTCACCGCTCTCTCCATGGTAGAATAGCCAAAGAAGGGAATAACAATGGTGAGGGAATAGGCGCCTAATTGTATGCATCCACTGGCCAAGTCATATAATTCAAGGGTTTCCTTATCGTCTATAGTACCACCAAGTAGTATCACCTCTTTGTTGCTTACATTACTCAATATCCGGTGGTAATGCTCCCCATCGGGGAAATCACGAATGTCTAATTCTCCATTTTCCCAGGCTGTGCCCGGAAAAGAAAGTATCCTGTTTTTAAGGTATTGGTAGTGCTGAGTAGCGAAAATGATCTTTTGTGGCATAACTTTGATAGGATGAGCCAATGAATATCGTAAAAATAAGCGATTGAATGGATATTTATAACGTTGATAATTAATAATTTTGTGTTTGAGCTCTGTCACCTTTCCCGTTTTTTAACTTTTCATTTGCGGGTGGAACATTAAATTTGAAGGATTAGTATATTCATGATTCGTTTTACAGCATATATCGGAGCACTGTTTTTATTCTTTTTCATTAGCATGCAGGAAGCTTTCGCACAAGTGCGCATGTCCGGTATGGTGGCGGATGAGGAAACCAAAACGGGTTTACCTTTTGTTTCTATTATCAATAAAAGGACAATGACGGGCACAATGAGTAATGAAAGTGGCCGTTTCTACATGGAGGCATTACCAGGAGATACCCTGGAGTTCTCTATGCTCAGCTATACTACCAAATTGCTGATCATGCCTGCTATGTCTACCTCCCAGGAAGTATATCTGCAAAAGCGCTTATTTGAACTACAAGGAGTGAATATAAAAGGGAAGAACTATCATAATGATTCTATGGCTATGCGCGACGAATACGGGAGGTATTTTGACTACCATAAGCCAAAGGCAATGGATGTGTTGAAAACGCTGCCTGCTAACCCTGTTACTGCTTTATCTTATCTTGTTCCCAGCAAAACACGTAAGCGGAAAGAGCAATTCCATGAACAATTACTTTATTGGGAGAAGGAAAAATTTATCGACTACCGCTACTCTCCTGAATTAGTAGGTAAAATGACCAAGTTACAAAGTCCTGAACTGGATTCTTTTATGTATAAATACAGACCTGGATATCAATTTCTCAATACTGCTTCTGATTATGATCTGCTGTTATATATTAAGCAATCATTTGAGGAGTATCAAAAGCAGAAAGTGGACAAAAAGCCGGTGACCGCTGTTGTACCGGCAGGCCAATAAGTGATTGATAGCAGTTCGCTATTAGTCCGATATGCTTTGATGTTGTTACCCGATGATCTTTTCTTGTTCTTCTGCAATCTTTTTTATGGCTCCCGTTTATCTATTTAGCTAATAGATAGCTAGTTTTAATGTTGCGCTATTCCATTTTTCTGCTTTGTATTCATCTTAGTTACCTGGCTCCAGTTCTTGTTTCAAGGCAGGTAATGAGAAGTAATGCTGTTGTTGGAGAAAGGTAGCCAGTCCTGTATCGGCATTTAATTGGTTGTTTAATACGGTAGCGGCTGGCCATATACCAGGATTGGCCGGGGCCCATTTGGTGTAAAGCGATAAATAGGTATTGGAGATATAAGCCAGTATTTTTCTTTTTTCATTCATCTGAAATAGGTGAAAAGGATGGTTACGGTAGTGTCCAGGCGCTTCCGGATTAAATAAGGCATAGGCGTAGTCTTCCAAGCCCAGTAATAGCCGGTTATTGTTTACTTGTGTATGGGCTGCTACCCATTGTAACAACGCTTCTTTTATATCCAGGTTGCCTGTTGCTTCCTTTTTAAAAATGATTTCTCCTACCGTAGATAAGTTGGCTTCGTCCATATATTCGTAATCGTACATAACGAGGTCGTTTATTTGGGGTACTTGCGTGTAACCGAAAGTAACTACCAATGTTTTAAGGAAGGCTGTATCTTCATGTAGCAGCCAGGCCAGGTCGGATTGACTGTTGTTGAACAAAAATTTATTTCTCGCCACCAACGCCGGATGAATGGTTATTTTATATTGGTTACTATCGGTGAATTGAAGGTAATCTCCCAGCAGTGGCAGATAGGTTATGAACTTGTATGACTGGGCAATGAAAAGATTCTCTTTTGTGTAGTCGAATTCATCTTGTTTATCACTATCATTTGCAAAAATGGTGTAACATTTATTGCGCAGTTTTACGAATGGGCATTGATCATAGAAAATATCCCCGAAGATGTTGCGTATTTTTTTGTTGAAAGCGGTATCGTCCAAGGCGATGAAATGATTATCCTTTAAGCCCTGGGCAATAACAGGCAGTGCTAATTCCAGGTCTTTTACCGTGTATTGGTATGCCGGATGATTATTATCACCGGGTTCCATATTTGCCTGTAATGCCAGGTGTGTTTTAATGGCTGCGATGTCCATATTTATTGCAGATTGATATTTATTTGATGGCTGACAACAGATCAGCGTGCTGGTAACGATGATGACGGTAGGTATCTTCATGATTTATCGTATTCCAATATGAAAATGGTCTGTATGTAGTGCGGTGGCTACACCTGTTGTATTTTTAATATTGATTTTATAAGCATAATTTTTGGTGAATCCCCATTTGCCGGCTATTCGCAATAAATTCTCCAATACGATAATAAATTCCTGTTCTGAAGCGTAGGCGCTTTGAGCTTCTTTCCAATACACTGGCCCTGCTTTATTGGTGCTACCCGGATACCTGATATCAATATCGTTGCCATTGATATGTCCTTTATGCCCCAGGTTACTTTTATCACTGGCAGATATATCGTTGAAGTATAGCGTGTTATTGAATCCATTGGCTGGTAAGGAGTAGAAGAATCCAAACAGCGGTGCTGCTACGCCAGGATCGATGTAGTTATCCTGAATTCCTTCGCGTTTTCCATATCTGCCCCAGTTGGGGCCTGTTTCAGGGAATGGCAGTAAATGATGATCATTTTTAAGTAACAGGAAGGACTGGGCGAGCTTCCCTGAGGTATATACATCGTACCGGTATTGATTGCTATCCCTATTGATTTGTACAAAGCGGTAGTTAAAGGTATCTGTATGGATCACATATTTGTTGATGCTGCCAGCCGGTACTTTTCCCAACCGGCATTCCTTTACCCGGAAAACAAGGGCTGTATTGGTTGTAAACAGGTGTTTTTTTTGTTCATAATTGCTTTTGTCTGCCGCTTTAGTTTCGGCGCCGATCTTTTTGCTGATTTTCATTGTTACTTCAGTGTTGCCATTGGCGGCAAGTTGTAGTCCTTTATATTGCCAGAAGGTCATCGAGGAAAGTACAGCTATCTTTATATTGGTACCAACAAGGTCTGGTGTTTGCAGGATGTTTGCATTTTCTTTGAGCGTATATTTATTGGCGTGGGTGTATGCTTCCCTTCCGGTAAGTTGTATCAGTCCTCTTCCCCGGAAATTCCATCCATCTTCAGGAAGTATATTGCCCAGCACTTTTCCTTTTGCTGTATTAGGACCATATACATAATTGGCAATATATTGCTGGTGGAGTATACTCACGCCTGGAAGAAGAGGCTGTTTGTGCGCTCTCCCCCATTCCCTAGCTTTTATGTTGCCCTCAGCAGTTCTGAAAGGAGGGAAATATTTAGCAAGGTCTTCCCAGTACCAGTTAAAGCTTTCTCCATTTCGTATACGCATCGCCGTTCCAGTTTCTACTGCTGCCTGCGCAAAAAAATGTGCCTTATTCCAGCAGGTGTTCATGCCGGTGAGCGCCATATATTGGTTGTAGGTAGCGGCTACTGTTTGCAGGTTGGTATATGAAGCATCCGTAAAAATATTGGCTAGCTGAGCGGCAGTAATAGCTTTACTACAGGCCGGACAGGCTGCCGGTGGTATATCCTTTCTCCATGGTTCACCTACTACTACCGGAGCATTGGTGGGCATTAATTTATTCAGTAAGCCATTTATCTTGCCCGATAATTTAATATGCCGGTAGTAGCTTAATTGATGTGGGTTCCAGCTATTGTTGTCCGATATATCTGCGGGGAAAAGAAATTTTCCAGCAGAAGTTTTTATCAATAGGTAAAAACAACGCAGCAGGCTATCATTCAATAGGTGGCCCGATTTCAGTTGTTGGGTATCTATAAGGGTGGTTGCGCTTTCCTGCTCATCAATCATTAATTTTTTGCTCATGCAGAGATGGTCTTTTTCTCTTAGTTTGTTTTCCCATATTTCCAGCTGCAATGTTTCACCACTTAGGTTACAGGTATAGATGCATACTTTAATCTGTTCGCCATATTGATATACTTTAATGGCTGGATGTTGCTGCTGATCGAGGCATAACAGGCGTACTACCGACTGTTGTGCGTTTATACGTAATAGTTGTCCGGTTTCTGCAGCCCGTTGTGCGCTGGTTTTTCGTGGAAACAAGTAAGCATTATTGCCAATCGTTATTGTTTTTACGTCAGCAAAATCAATACTGCTGCTATTGGAGGCTATAACGAATAGTATATGAAAGGTGCTCCATTCGAAAGCAGTGGCCGTTAATAAAGGTTTCAGGCTGTTGGTGGAAATGGTTATTTTTAATTTCCCCTCACGATTAAAACTGGCTATTCCTATGTCTTTCACGTGAAAAAAACGATTGGCTACGTTTCTTAGCAGGAGGTGCAAATGTACCGTTTCATTGGCGGCGTCTGGGCTGAATATTAGCATGGTGGCCTGCTCTTGCCAGCCTGCCCGGGGTTTAAAAGTTTCTTCCCTGGTAGTGAAGCACCAACGTAAAATAATAGCTGCCGTTACCTGAATGGTTAATGATTGCTTGGATTGTCCCATTTGTGCGCTGATGGTGTAAGTGCCTTCCTTTGTAAAGCTGGCATTCTCCCACTGATCAAGGCCTGGTCCAAAGGGTATCCAGGTAATGGGGCCGTCTAATGCTTCGTTGTAAGGCCTGGATGTTTTTATGGATAAGGTATATTGTTTTCCAGTGATCCATCGGGTAGGCGCTAATATAGCGAGTATTTCATTATTTGTGATCGCTATAGGATGAATGCTGGGCATAGGCATATCTTCTTTCTGTTGATCTGAGCATGCATCATTTGCTGTATCCTTGCTGGTATCTCCTTCATTATTATAGATGGCAGGATTGGCAACTTCTTCCGGATCATGGCTTGTTATGTTTCCGGAATAGGCCGGTTGTTGACCATGTTGGAGAATCTGGATACAAGGACTGCCAGCTATGGCGCATATCGCCGTACTGTCTTCTGTTAATATCTTGCTGCCGCTGGAAAGCGTGATATTAGGCAAATAAGTTTGCCATTGCACCACTGTTGGGGTACAGGCGCTGTGTAAGAGGGTGCAATACCCAAAACCGCCTGGTAAAAATGGATTGCCTATTTCATTGGTGCCAGCGACCTGCTTCCTGCTACCGATATGATCATTCATATATTCGTGTGGGTTAGCTACCTGCAGACGATTGTTGATATTACCGAAATTGCATTTGCATAGCGCGCCATGTACTACAAAATGCTGATCTGCCATTTTTGATTTTTTTAATAGTGTTGTTGGATGTTGCTATTCCGGAATATCACGCCCGTTTGCTTACCATTAATGACCACTGATTTTCTTGAATGCAGCAGGAGTTTGTTTGTGCTGTAGCAATGAACACATTTGCCTATAGCGGTATATTTTTTACAGATGATCTGTATTTGCCCTGCTAACATATTTTTGATTTTTCTCCGCTTTGGATACAAACTGATTCATTGGCACTGAGGTGTAGGTCTTCCTGGCTGCTGTAGATATGGATATCTTCTGCCTGTTTATCTATTTCTTTTGCTTGTAGGTGTATATTTTCTGTGGCTATTTTGGTGATATTGGTAGCCGTAAGCTGGTAATCGTTCAGGGCGTACTGATGTAGGCTGTCGCCGGCGCTATGGTATAGGTCCATTCCTGCCGTATGGTGCATATGCAGACCTGCCTGGAGATGAATGTTTTCTGTTGCCTGCAGGTTGATGTTACGGGCGGTTAGCTTTATGGTTTCGGGCGCCGAGAGGGTGATGTTATGCTGCTGGGTATCGATGATAATGTTATTCCCTCCTTTGTCGGCAATAATAATGTTCTCCTGGCCGGTAGTATCGTCTAGCCGGATAATATGCCCGCTGCGGGTTTTGATGGCTTTTATATTATTCATATCATCGCCGAAGGAACTGGTAGCCTGACCATTATAGGTACAGCCAGTTGCATAGGGAGCTTCGGGATGCCCATTTTCAAAATGGACCCATACTTCTTCTCCTATCTCAGGAATAAAGTAAAATCCTTTCTCCTGGCCAGCGTGGGGCTGATGTAATCTTATCCAGGGGGTACGGCCCTTTTGCCAGTGAAACCGTACCCGTATACGACCCAGCCCCTTGGGGTCATGGTTGTCTGTTACAATGGCGGATTGTGCTTCACATACCGGTATTGACGATAGGTTGATAACGGGAATGGCTACATCTGCGGGGATGCCTTCAAAGGTATTGTAATAGTCGCCATTACTATTGCAATGGTGTATCAGGGAGGTCAGCATAAATTCGCCATAGTCGGTGCTAAAAGGCGCTGTATCTTGTATGCTTACCAGATCGCCTATTTGTAAGCCTGTATTACGGCTATTGCCTTTTATAGCTGCCATCCCGGCTATATGGCTTTGCTGGCAACGCCGGGCCAGTATTGTTAATGTTGCCGGGGCATCACTATTGAATACGTAAGGAACTTTGTAGGTGGCTGCCTGTGGAAAATATTTATTGCTAATGGCTTGTACATACGGCGTATAGGCATTCCTGGAAGGAACCTGTTGTTGGCTGCAATCTTCCGACAAGCTCTGTTGTTGCCGGTATTCGGTAACAAATAGTTGTTGCTTTGCCGGCAGCAGATTACAACAAACCTGATAATCTACCAGGTCTTCCTGATGCCTGAGTGCTGTTTTTCTGGGAGTGTACCTGCCAAATATAAGCTGTTGGCCATTGTAGAAGAAATGTTCTCCATAACGTTGCGATAGACGGTGTAAGAAATCGAAGCCAGTTTCTTTGTATTGTACAATATATTTTAGCGGGGATGTTAATATAGGATTTATTTGAGGGGGATTGGCAAACGGGTAACCATTTTTGATCACTTCTGATACAATGGCCGATAAAGGTAATTGCTCAAACGACTGCATATGCGGTTGGCCGGCCAGCAAAATAGTAGGACTATTGCCACGGAGTATACAACTTCCGTTATACCCATTTTTTTCTTTACCGGCGCTAGTACCGGTGATAAGGCCATTAAATAACAATGGTTTGTAATGGTTGTTTGTTTCCGCCGGCCGGATATAAATGCTGATTTCCTTGCCCAATAAAGATTTGCCGGCAGCCACCGGATTGGGGCCATAGTGTGATAGCCAGTCGTACCCAATGCACAATTCAAATTCATGATGCATTTTGACGGATTGTTTTAGTTGCAGGGAATGAAATTGTTCGAGCTGTTGTTCTCCAATGGAGATAGTTGTTCTCGTATATAAAGACATGGTTAATGATTGATATGGTTGTAGAATATTAGATTGAGTAATTAACCCGTGTTGGTAACAAACAATGATCTAATTTATGTATTTAATTTTGAATGATAAAAAAATAATTAGTTATACTAACAAAAATTTTGGCATTAGGAAACGTAGTTTCCTAATGCCAAAATGCTAATTTAACAATCAACAAAATTTTGTAGTTGCCAGGTATCCGATTACCACTGGCATTGTTAATGAAGTTGAATCTGCCTGGAAATTAAAAAGGAGACATTATATATTGATGCGATAAAAGGCAATTCCTAAAAGCGCTATTGTAATATCCACTGTCGCTTATATAAGAATGCCATAGTGTTGTTAAAGGATTTTATCGTTGGGCCGTAAGTGTAACATATAAAATTGTTGGTTGAAAATAAGCATGATAAATGGTTGTATGAATTGATTATCAATATATTTTATGATTTTAAAGCTATTATGCATCTTTATTGAAGGCCATTTGTTGCCACCTGTATTTATTACCAAATTGTTAACTCCGTTTTTGGAATAGGAAGACGGTTTATTTGAAACGTACTCTTTGTGTAATCAGGGATATGGACAAACAGTTACTAGAAAAATATTTTAAAGGGCAATGCACGGAGCAGGAAGCTGCTCATGCAGAGGCCTGGCTTTCTCAGGCTGATACCACCCTGTTGGATGAATGGATGATGGAGAACTGGGATGCAGCCAACAAAAAGCCAGCTACTTATCGTATTTGGTACAGTGTAGCCGCCGCCGCTATATTAGGAATCATCGCTACAGTTTCTTTGCTATGGCAACATCAGCCTATGGGCAGGCAATTAGCTATACAATGGGATACTTTATCGAATAATGGTAACAACACCCGTTTATATACTATGCCGGATGGTACGGAAGTATGGTTAAGCCCGCATACCGTGGTTATTTTTCAGGATAGTTATAATAAACAAACCCGGGAACTGTGGTTAAAAGGAGAGGGTTACTTTAATGTAGTACCGGATAAACTAAAACCTTTTAAAGTGCATACCGGGGAACTAACTACTACTGTACTGGGCACTGCTTTTAACATTGCTACAGCAAATAAAGCAGACGGTAGCATACAGATAAGTCTGGTACAGGGTAAAATATCAGTCACCCAAAAAGACCAGTTTACCAAAGTATTATTGCCCGGAGAAATGCTATCATATGCTAGTGGCAGTGCACCTTTGATATCCCCTTTCCCTGCGCAGGAAGTGTTAGATTGGAAGAATGGGAAAATATATTTTGATAATGCCACATTGGCCGATGCATTAACCAAACTGCAGCAACGCTACGGATGTAAAATGATATTGATAGATCAGGAGATGAGGTATAAAAAGATATCCGGCGTATTTAAAATGGAATTGTCACCTGAAAAAATATTATCTGCCCTGGCCTATGTGCATAACCTGAGCTATAAACGTATAAACGATAGCACATACCAGATCACTGGCGTCCGGAAATAATTTAAATCCATAAAAGTTCAATAATCAATATGCAAAAATCTATACACAGATTTTGTACAGGGAGTCGTATGCCTTATAAAATGGTATCCCTGTTGATATTAATAGCAGGATGCCTGCCGTTTGTTTTATCTGCACAGTCTTATAAATCACTTACAGACAAAGTGCAGCTATCTGCCGGAAAAACCGATGCAGCTACTGTGGTGAAGTCATTACAACAACAAACATCTTATACCTTTATCTACGATCCGGAATACCTGAAGCGCTGTGCTTTTACTGCGGTGAAATTTGAGAATGCACCATTAAGTACCGTATTGCAATACCTGGATAATAACACACCTGTAGATATAGAATTAACGAATAACAGCACCATTGCCGTACGCAAAGGCAATGCGGAGAAGCCTGCCAGCCGCAATAACGGACGCGTTACCGGAAAAGTGGTAGATGCTAAAAACGAGCCATTACCTGGCGTTAGTATTCAGGTAGAAGGCGGACAAGGTACTATTTCCAATGTAGATGGTACTTACGAGCTGTTGCTCTCTCCGGGAAAATATACACTTATCTTTTCTTACGTTACTTTTGAAAGCCGCAAGGTAACTGATGTAGTGGTAAGTAATTCCGGTGTTACACCACTCAGCGTTGTGATGAAAAGCAATCATTCACAATTGAAAGAAGTAACAGTAACGGGCACTTATAAAAAGACTTCTATAGAAGGTTTGTATGCCCTGCAAAAGAATAGTGCAGCCATCTCCGATGGTATCAGCGCAGATCTGATTGCACGTACGCCGGATAAAAATGTGGGAGAAGTATTAAAACGCGTAACAGGTTTAGCTACATTAGACAACAAGTATGTGGTTGTGCGTGGCTTAAGCGAAAGGTACAACCAGGCGGTATTGAATGGCCAGGTTATGCCCAGCACAGAGTTGAACAGAAAAAATTTCAGCTTTGATATCATTCCGTCCAACATTATTGAAAATATCACCGTAATAAAAACCCTTACACCAGATCACAGCGCCGAATTTGGTGGTGGTTTGGTAGAAGTAAACACCCTGGATATTCCTACTGACAATTTTTTTAACATCAGTGTAGGCGGAAGCTATAACGATAAAACTACCGGTAAAACTTTTTTGTCGCTTCCCTTGGAAGGAAAAGAATACTTCGGGCAGGTATCTGATCATCGTAAACTGTTGGGAAGCCTGAACTGGAAAGATAAGGCTGATATTGTAACTGCTTTTGATACTTATAAGAACAGCGGAAAGAATTTCAGCAACAACTGGGGCGTTACCAGCTTTAAAGCTCAACCTTCACAGAACTACCAGCTCTCTGTAGGCAGGGTATTGCCTCAGCGAGGAAAAGGACAGTTTGGTTTTGTATTGGCAGGTAACTACCGTAATACATTGGCTACACAAGACATAGTGATGAGCAGGGCTGGTTTTGAAGGCGATAGTACTAAAGGATATGCTTCTTATCATGGTCAGCGCTACACGTTTACCACTAACCTGGGAGGCATTGTGGGCGTAGGATATAGAGATGATCGTAACAGTGTAAGCTTTCAAAGCATTTATCAACGTACGCTGGACCAAAACCTGATATCTGGTATAGGTCAATACACCAGCTATGGAGACGCTTACGCCTATTTTGATCTGGTGTCTGCTACCACTTTATGGCAGAATCAATTAAAGGGAGAGCATTCACTGAGCAAAAAGGGATTAAAACTGAAATGGCTGGGAAGCTATATACAGCTCGACAGGCAACGTCCGGATAATCATATCCTGGCTGGTAACTACATGCAGGGTAATCCGGATGAACTGAATAACTACAACATTATAAGAGGATTGGCCATTAATGTTACAGGAGGCTCATTGCGTACCTGGAACCGTGCAAAGGAAGATAACTATACCTGGGACCTTGCTTTATCACAGCCATTTAATTTTAATGCAGGCAGTGTACAGTTTAATAATACTTTCAAACTGGGTTATGCCGGTTGGAGTAAAGACCGTCTCTTCTACGTGTTCAATACCAGCAATGGATTTACTTCTAATGGTAATTACCTCCCCATTGCCACCGCTTTTACCCCAACATATGATGTAACTACCAACCGTGAAATATTTGGAGATAATTACCATAAACAAGCTGCTCTGCATGCCTTCTATGGAATGTTGGACGACAAGATCGGACAGAAATTCAGATTGGTATGGGGCGTACGCGGAGAGTATTATAATTTGAACAATGTTAATGCTGCATTGGATTCGCTGGCTTCCACCATTAATAAAGGCAGGGCAGGAAATAACCAGCTGGATTTCTCTGCACTGAGGAACCGGGAACCTAATCTCCGTCTTTTTCCTTCTGCTAACCTGACGTATAGCATCAATAATACCATGAATCTGCGTTTAGCTTATGCAGAAAGTATTATCCGCCCAGACCTGCGTGAGCTGAGTGCGCAAAGAGAGTATGATTTTGAGTTGGGTGGTACCTATTACAGCAGTTATGTAACTTCTACTACCATTAAGCATTATGATTTGCGGTATGAGTGGTATCCTGCTCCCGGTGAGATGATATCGGCTTCAGCTTTTTACAAGCGTTTGGCAAATCCCATGGAAATCTATAAAGAAGCAAACAATGAATTTACATTAAAGAATAATAAACTGGCAAAGAACTATGGTGTAGAATTAGAATTGCGTAAATCGCTGCGGTTCACTAATCTGCCGGTATTAAAGAACATTACTTTATCGGGTAACTTCACTTATCTGGATTCCCGCGTGATACCTATGATCACTGGTTTTAATGGTGTTGATCCCAATAACCCCAAAAAAATAGTTATCACGGAGAATTTATTGCCGGAAGAAAAAAGACCTCAGGTAGGCGCCAGCAATTATATCGTGAATGCCGGATTGTTCTATGATACCAAACCGTTTTCCTTCAACCTGGCCTATAACTATGTTACTAACAGAATGTATCTGGCCAATGAGATCTATGCCAATTCTACCTTTGAACGCCCCTTGGAATCACTGGATGCGCAGTTGGCCATACACTTGCTGAAAGGTAAAGGAGAACTGCGTTTCAACGTTGCCAATTTGTTGAATAGTTATGCTGTAACGTACATCAACCGGTTTGACAACGATCCGGAAGTATACACTGGAAAAAAGAAGCCTACTACCAAGCAGTTACTTTACCAGCCGGCTACAGATGCTATCGACTATAAGGCCGTACCTGGCCGTACCTACAGCATCACTGCCAGTTATAAGTTTTAAACAAGTGCACTATTGTTATAAATCCTGATCAGGAAATCCCGTTTTTAAACCACAAAACAAAACAAAAAATGAAAAGAAAACCCTTTGGATTAGCCCTTTTATTAGCTACCGTTGCAGGTGCGTCTATGATGACTTCCTGCAAAAAGGACAATCAGAAGAAAGATATTAGCCGTCCGGTTTCAGCCAGCGGTGCAGTGCCTTTTTCTTCTACCCTGGTAGGTGTATTAGGTACAAACCATGGTACTGCAGATACTATCCTGCTGACCAACGGTATTACCTGGCACCTGAACGGACTGGTGTATGTAGATTCTGCTGACGTATTAATTATTGAACCAGGTACTACTATCGTGGGTGATCTGAGCGCAGATCCATCAGTTGCTGGTGGTGGATTGATCATCACTAAAAATGCAAAAATTCTGGCTGACGGTACACCCGCCAATCCAATTGTATTTACATCTGCAGCTGCCGTTAAAACTCCTGGCGACTGGTCTGGTGTAGTATTATTGGGTAATGCTCCTACCAACGTTCCTACTACTACCCGTGTAGAAGGTGTAACTAGCGTATCACCTGCTGATGCTACTTTTGGTGGTAATAATCCTGCTGATAACTCTGGTATTCTGCGTTTCGTACGTATTGAATATGCTGGTTTCGCTCTTTCCCTCAATAACGAATTGAATGGTTTGACATTGGCTGGTGTTGGTAACGGTACCATCATTGATTACGTAGAAGTATTCAAAGCTAATGATGATGCTTTCGAATGGTTCGGTGGAACTGTAAATGCTTCCCACCTGTTGGCTATCGATGCTTATGATGATATGTTCGATACCGATAATGGTTATAGCGGTACTATTTCTTACGCTTTAGGTTTGTCTGATACTACCCGTGCTGACCAAAGCCAGTCTAATGGTTTTGAAAGCGATAACAACGCTTCTGGTACTACAGCAACTCCTAACACACACGCTAAGTACAACAACATCACCATCGTAGGTTTACCTAATTACAACAAAGCTGCTCAGACTTATTCTGTACCTGGTGGTCTGATCGGTACTTATGGCCGTGCTGCTCACCTGAGAAGAAATACTGAATTCGAAATCAAGAAATCTATCTTCATTGGTTTCAATTATGGTTTGAGCTTCGATATCACTGCTGGTTCTACTTACGATAAATTTATCGGCGGTATCTCTAACGCTAGCGGTAACTATGTACAGGCTTATACCTATCCATATGCTACCGAATTAAGCGGCGTATTTACTGGTATTACTGCTCCTGCTGGTAACTTTGGTTACACTGGTACACTGACTAATCCAAACGTTGCCCAGATCAGTCTGTTAGCTCCGTTTAACCGTACCAGTGTTGGTGCTGCTAACTTTATTACTAACGTTGGTTCTGCTGCAGATAATGCAAATGCAGGTGCTTTCCCTGGTGGAATTGACTGGACTATCGTAAATGGTAGCTATAGCTGGACAAGGTATAAATAATCTTTAAAGAAGAACAACAACGTGTAAGGATTTCCTTACACGTTGTTGCCATCAAGTGTATTCAATATAAATATTAAACATGCAAAAAAGAATTTTACTTTTCCTGTACACTGTTGTTTTATTTTTTTCAGCCTGTAAAAAAGGAGATTTACCGGAAGAATATTATTTCGGAAAAGTACAGGTAAGTGGTAAAGGGTTTCAAGATTCTCCAGACCTGGATATATTTTTTTCCGGAAAAAAAATTGGTACGCTGAATACTTCTAAGGCGAGTGAGCCTTTTTTAAATATCACTGTGCCTGCCAGCAATACTCCCGCCAAATTAAGCGCATACATCGCCAATACTACTACCCTTGTAGCAGATTCAATGATCACTGTGGATAAAAACAGTAATAAAAACTTTCGCCTTATTTATTCCGAATCCCTTGGATTAAAAGGCTTTTTAACTACCACTACAGTAGCGCCAGATTCAACTAAGCTACAGTTCCTTTATAATGTGAATAAATCATTTAATCCTTACCCGGAAGTAGACCTCTACATATACACCGGTAAGGGGCGTCCGCTTACCCTAACGGAAGTAACAGTGGTGAAGGGATTAAAAAGAGGCGTGTTGGATAGCAGAAGTATCATGTTGCCTTGTTTGGATGAAAATGGTGCAGGATTCGCTTATTATTTTAAGTTGAAAGATGTGAAGACGGGCGAATTTATTGTGCTTCCTACCAATTTCCAAATGGGCGCATATCTTCTTATAAATACTAACGATACAGAGACATACGGAGCGTACAGCGTGATCAACATCAACGATGCTGAAGGTGACACAGCAGATGATAACTACATAGAAGCATTGCAAATAGTTTTATAAGATTATTCCGATGAAGCCTGTAATAAAAGAGATACTTTGCTGTTTAGTAAGTTTGTTACTCTTTTCTGCTTGCAGAAAGGATACTCCTTTATTGCCGCAGGCTTCCATAAAACTGGAAACAATTCCCCTGTCTGATACGTTGCCTCATATTATTGCCATGAACACCTTGCTTACAGGCAATCATCCCTGGTACATAAAAGGTTGGACATATGTAAATAATGAAGCGTCGTTGCGTATAGAGCCAGGAGCGATTATAAATATTTCGCCCGGGGAACAATATGAGAGTGGTGGCTTGGTTGTAACCCGTGGCGCTTTTATCTATGCTGCCGGAACAGATCAGATGCCGGTAACATTTAATATAAGAGGGGCAGGCAATATTATCTTACTTGGTAAAGCGCCTGTTGGTAAACCATACCACTTGCTGGATAATACTGAATTGCCGGTATTAAACAGCTTGGCCTATGGTGGTGATAATAGTGAAGATAGTTCGGGAGTAATGCAGCATGTGGTTATTTATTCCGGTAATAAGGGACTAATGCTGTTAGGTACTGGCAGTAAAACCTTTTTGGAAGATGTGCTGCAACTGCCGAATAAAATTAAAATGAACTGCCCCCATCTCCCTTAGCGTATTTTTCGACATGGAACCCTATTTGTTAACTAACCAAACTCCAGGCACATTGTTTTCACAATGTGCTTTTTTATTAATAGGATATATAATTCATTCGTCCCACTAATGAGGTAAAATAACAGCATCACTTTTGCCCTCTGTTACATAATACTTTTTCAAGGGCATATGGTTTGCTGCCATAATGGTACGGCTGTTACCGTTAATGAGCGATAAGGCTTTGGCAATCAATGGGTCTTGTGTATCGCCTATGGCAGCAATGGGGAGTGTATCTATTTCATCGGCAGTATATTGGGGCGCAATACCTTGTTCATAACCACCCTCTCCTTTCGCATTGTATAACCGCCAGCTAATCGGATGCAGTATCCAGGAGATCCGCCCCCGGCCATCTTGTATGTTAATAGCGCCTTTGTCTTTTCCGTAGGTGGTAGCGCCTATCTGTACCACTTTCGTATATGGTTTTAGGTTATTGATGGTTAACTCTGCAGCTGAAATGGTTTCATGACTGGTAAGAATAAATACACGGGAAAGTCCTAACATAGCAGGTTGTACGCTGTTGAAGGGGATGGGCGCTCCGCTTTCCGGATAGGCCATTGCTGTATTGAAGCTCAATTGTTGTGTTCCTTGTGTTTTATTGCCTTTATATTGTATAAATAGCTGGTTACTGGTAACGCCAGGCGCTATCAGGGCTGTTAGCACTGCGGCGGCCGCCACACTACCACCAGTATTATAGCGCATGTCGAGTATTAATTCTGTAGTGCCTTGTGCTTTGAATGTTTGAAAAGCGCTGATTAAGGCGCTGTTGAAATCATCCTTGAAAGCATTATAAAATAAGTAAGCGATTTTTTTATTGTTACTGTTGATGATTTGCTGTGCATAGATGGGGTTTTCGGAAGTCACTCCCAATAATACGGTTACTGGCGTTGCTTCTATTACTGCACTATTGTTGATAGTGGCCGGCGTAAAAATCCCTTGTCCATCTTTCAGTACTTGATCGGCCAGACTGGCAGCATTGGCGGCTGTTAATGGCATACCATTAATGCGTGTGAAGTAACTGCCCCTTACAAATCCGGCTTTAGCGGCATTGGAGCCAGGAATAACGAGGGTTACCACGCCTATAGTTCCTCCAGGCGCCGATGGCCATTCTACTACGCTATAGTTGAAACCATAGTTATACAGCATATACCTGGGCATGGTAGAGAAGTTACCGGGATTATATACCAGAGAGAAAGGGTCGGCTGCATTTTTAATGCTTTGGAAGTACGCCCTGGTTTCCAGGTCAGTATTGGATTGGGTGGGCAACTCCTCGCTCCATAGATAGTAATAGCGCATACTGTCCAGTATCCATTTATTAATTTCTGTTTGGGTAACAGGACCGGTAGGTATCGGATTGGGAGCTGGTTGGTCTTTTTTGCTACAGGAAAATAAAAGCAGGGCAAAGCCAAGGTGGTAGTAACGCATAAGAAAAACAGGATTATTCGAAATGAGTAAGTAGTTCCTTACGGATATATTGAAGGGCGGCAGTCAGGTGATTTTTTACAGTAGCTGGCGATATAGATAATTGTTGGCCTATTTCTTTGTGGCTGAATCCGTGTTCGCGGCTTAACAAATATACATTGCGCCGTTGTTCTGGCATTTGTGCCACTACTTTATGTAGCTGTGTATTAAACTCTTTATGGTTAAAGTGTTTTTCACTGCTGGTATCAATATCCATTTGCTGTGCGGCGCCAGATTGGGAAAGCGCTTTCCGTTCCCGGTACAGTTTACGGGTTTCATCGATAACAAGGTTTTTTACATACACAAACAGTAACGGAAAAACATCTTGTCCTTCCCTTACCTGGTGCATATTTTCCCAGAGGCGTATAAAGCATTGCTGGGTAATTTCCTGTGCCCTTGCAGCATCTTCCGTGAGCCTGAATGCAAACCGGTATACTTTTGCATTGTTTGCCTCGAATATTTTTTTAAAAAGTACAGTTTGAGGGCTATCAGACATAGTTCGCAGGTTGTGGCCATATAAATATAGGGAGTGAATGTTACAGGAATGTTAAGAAAGCAGAGCGCAGTTGGCCGCAGACTGTTAGTGGGAGTGAGAGATGGGTGTAACATAATTGAAGCGAATAAGTTAGACGCAATTTTAAGTTTGTCTTACTTATTCGCTTCGGTAAACTATTAGCGATTAGTTAATAAACTATTTCAACAGCGCTCCGTTCAGGCGTCCGAGTTCTGTTTCTGCCAGCTTAGTATTATAACGTGCTTGTATAAGGCGGTAGAAAGAATCTTCCAGGCTTTGTTGCGCTATTTTTACTTCCAGGATGGTAGAAACGCCTTGTTTAAAACGTTCTAATGCTACCATTGCATTTTCCCTTGCGAGGTCGTTGGTTTCTTCTTCCAATGCCACTTGTTTTTTGTAGTACTCGTAATCTTTGAAGGCATTGTTTAAAGAGAGATCTACCTGTGATTTCAGATTATCCAATGTAATATTCTGATAGTCGAAATCTATTTTCGCATTTTGTACCTGCCGTTTCACATTAAATCCGTTGAAGATCGGGATTGCAGCGGTGAAGCCATAATTGAACACGCCATTGCGACTAAAACGTGGGCTAAAGGCGTTAGAAGCAGCATTGGAAGTATTGCGGTTATAGTTATATGCAGAATTAAAAGAGACTACCGGGAAATAATCTGCTTTACGTTCTTTGATAGTAAGGGCAGATATATTTATATTTTGTTGCTGTACTTTTATGGTAGTATTATTATTGGCAATATTCTGTTGCAGGGTTGCAAAAGACAACTCATTATTTAACGGAATAGAATCTGCCACATCATAACCGATGGCGCCGGCCGGCACCGCCATTAATTGGTTGAGCAGCGATTTGCTTTCCTCAATCAGCGTTTGCTGGCGGATGTACAATGCTTTTTGCGCGTTGAGGTCTACTTTAGATTGAAGTAGGTCTGTTTTAGGCGCCAGGCCGGTGCTGAATTTGGCATCCGATAATTTAACCCTTTCTTCAGAAATAGACATCTGTTCAGAGAGGGCTTTCAATTGTTGTTTTTGTTGTACAATATTATAATAGCCACCAATAATACCAGCAATGGAATTTTGGATCTGGTCTTTAATGGCCAGCTCGCCAAGGTCGCGGATAGAGGCCAGCTTATTCCGGGTAGCAAACATCTTCAGACCATCAAATAACGTCCAGCCTAGCGTTACGTTACCGGTAACGTTATTGCCTTTGATACCACTGGTATCCCGGGAGGTGCCGTTCACAAATTCCTGTTTAGTGGAAGTACGGTTCCAGGTGGTGCCAGCCGCACCATTGAGCGTAGGTACAAATGCGAAATTAGCATAGGCGTAGTCGTTAGCAGACAGCTCTGCGGCATTCCTGGCAAGGCGGATGTCGTAGTTATTTTTAAGCGCTACGTCTATTGCCTGTTCCAGGGTAAGCACCTGTTGTTGCGCATTGGCAGCAAAGGCACCTGCCAGCAGTGTTAGCAGGAAAGAAAAACATTTCGTGATATATCTTTTCATAAATATCTTAATCTTGGTCATGATAAACAGCGATCAGGCATGTGCGGTGGCAATAATGGCTTCCTGATCGTTACCTTCTTCCTCGTCCTCACTATTTCCTTGTTTACCTCTGCGTGAAAGGAAGGTATACATGGCCGGAATTACGTATAAGGTTAATACCAGGGAGAATATAATTCCGCCCACAATTACGATACCCAGCGGGATGCGGCTGGTGGCGGCAGCGCCGAGCGACAAGGCAATCGGTAATGCGCCGAGTGCCATGGCAAGACTGGTCATCAAAATCGGCCGGAGGCGCAATGAGGACGCGTTGATTACTGCATCTGCTTTTTCCATACCCGTGTCGCGTTGGTGATTGGCAAATTCTACGATGAGGATACCATTTTTTGTTACCAAACCTATCAGCATAATTACACCGATCTGGGAGAAGATATTCCAGGTTTGATTAAACACCCACAGGGATAAGAGGGCGCCAGCAAAGGCCAGCGGCACAGTAAGCATAATGATCAGCGGATCTATCCAGCTTTCGAATTGCGCGGCCAATACCAGGTAGATCAGCACGAGGGCCAGGCCCAGCGCAAACATTGTATTGGAGCCACTTTCGGCATAATCACGGGAAGCGCCGGATAAAGCAGTATTGAAAGAGTCGTTCAGTACATTTTCTTTCTGCAGCTTATTGTAGATCCGGTACATTTCATTGATACCATCGCCGATAGTACGGCCAGGCGCCAGGCCGGCAGAAACGGTAGCGGATTTATAGCGATTAAAGTGATAGATAATCGGTGGACTGGTTTCTTCTTCAATACTTACCACGTTGTCGAGCTGTATGGCTTCTCCACGGGAGTTGCGCACATATAGGTTCTGGAGGTCCATCGGATCATCGCGGTCTGCGCGGAATACCTGCCCCATTACCTGGTATTGCTTACCATTCCGGATAAAATAGCCATAACGAAGGTTACTTAATGCCAGCTGTAATGTTTGTGAGATATCCTGTACGGAAACGCCTAACTGGGTGGCTTTGTCGCGATTAATATGTATACGCAGTTCTGGTTTGTTAAATTTCAGGTCTACGTCTGTACCCTGGAAAACAGCACTGTTGCTGACTTCCTCCATAAATTTAGGCAATACAGCAGAGAGGGAGTCGAAGTTGATATGTTCCAGTACGAAGGATACAGGCAAGCCGCTTTTACGTCCTACTTGTATGGTTTGTTGTTCAATGGCAAACACTTTTCCTTCGGGGAATTTGTTCATGTTACGGTTCACCATGTTCACAATATCTTTCTGTGAACGCTTGCGGTTGTTTGGCTCAGTGAGCGTTACGTTGGCGAAAGCTGTATTTACGGCGCCGGAGCCGCTATTGGAAGAAGCAGTTACAGAGAGAACGATTTCTTTTTCCGGAATAGAGTCCAGCATAAATTTGGTGAGCCGGTCTACATAGCTGTCCATATAATCAAAGGAAGTACCTTCGGGAGCAGTTACCGACAGGCGGAAGGCGCTACGGTCTTCCAATGGCGCCAACTCGGACTGTAATGTTTTGAACAGGAAATAGATCATCACCAGACAGCCCATGATAATGAATCCGGCTACCCAACGGAAACGCATAAATGCTTCCAGGGAATTTTTATATCCGTCTTCCATCCAGCGGAAGAAAGATTCAGTTTTAAGGTAAAACCAGGAGTGGGTATGGGTTTTGCGTCCCAGTTTTACGTTTAGTACAGGCGTTAGCGTGAGTGATACGAAGGCAGAGATGAGTACCGCACCAGCTACTACAATACCGAATTCCCGGAATAGCTGTCCTACGAAGCCTTGCAGGAAGATAATTGGCAGGAATACGAATGCCAGCGTAATAGAGGTGGCAATTACCGCAAAGAATATTTCTTCTGATCCCTCCCGCGCTGCTCTCATGCGGGGCATGCCGGCTTCGATCTTTTTATAAATATTTTCTGTTACCACAATACCATCATCTACCACTAGCCCGGTAGCGAGTACAATTGCCAGCAGGGTAAGGATATTAATGGTAAAGCCACAGGCATACATAATAAAGAAGGCGCCGATCAGTGAAACGGGGATATCGATGAGGGGCCGTAGTGCCATTAACCAGTCGCGGAAGAACAGGTACACAATAATAATTACAAGTACTAATGCTACGATCAGGGTTTCTTCCACTTCATCAATTGATTTCTTGATAAAGCGGGTGTTATCCATCGCGATATTTACCGTATAGTCTTCCGGGATGTCTTTTTTCAGTTGATTGAACCTTTTATAGAATTCATCGGCAATGGCTACATAATTGGAGCCGGGTTGCGGAATGAGTGCCAGCGCAATCATAGGACTGCCGGATTCTTTCAGTATGGTTTCTTCGTTTTCGGGTCCCAATACCGCCTGGCCTATATCGCGGATACGTATTTCGCTGCCGTTGATATTTTTGATGATCAGGTTATTGAAATCATCTTCCGACTCCAGCCTGCCAAAAGTACGTACTGTAAAGTCGGTAGCATTACCGGCAATTTTACCGGAAGGCAGTTCCACGTTTTCCCGTGCAAGGGCTGCCTGTACGTCGCCTGGTGTAAGGCTGTAGGAAGATAATTTAGCGGGGTCCATCCAGATGCGCATCGCGTAGCGTTTTTCCCCCCATATCTGGATGGCGCTTACGCCGGGAATGGTTTGTAATTTTTCCAGGAGCACATTGGTGCCATATTCCGTTACTTCCAGCTGATTGCGGGTATGGCTTTGCACCGTCATGGAGATAATGGCGTCTGAGTTGGCATCTTGTTTAGACACTACCGGCGGTGCATCAATATCAGGCGGCAAGCTGCGCAGGGCCTGGGATACTTTGTCGCGTACATCGTTGGTAGCGCCTTCCAGGTCTTGTCCCAGTTCAAATTCTACGGTAATGTTACTGCTTCCCTGGCTACTGCTGGAAGAGATGTTTTTGATCCCTGCAATACCATTGATCTGTTTTTCCAATGGTTCGGTGATCTGTGTTTCAATGATATCTGAGTTGGCGCCGGCATAGGACGTGCGCACATTTACAATAGGCGGGTCAATCGCCGGGAAATCCCTTACCCCCAGAAATGTAAAGCCTACCAGACCGAATATCACGATAATGATATTCATTACGATAGCAAATACAGGGCGTTTGAGAGATAATGAAGGTAAACTCATGGTAAATATTTTCGGATTTGAATATGCAGGGATGCATACCCAAATTGTTATTGTATTTTATTATACTTCAATGGCATACCTGGTTTCAACTGGAGGATACCGGTGGTAATAACGGTATCGCCAGGTTGTAATCCATTGGTGATTTGCACTGTACTTTCTGTGCGGAGGCCTGTTTCTACTACTACAAACTTTGCTTTACCCTCGCTGGCAACGATCACATTTTTGTTCCGGGTGCCTGGAATAACGGCCTGGGAAGGGATCATCATGGCATCCGGGAGGTCTTTAAGTATAATTTTTACTTTGGCAAAAGATCCCGGGAACAGTACGCTGCTGCTATTGGGAACAATGGCGCGCAATTTCACTGTACGGGTGGTAAGGTCTATTTTTGGATCGATGGCATAGATGCTACCTTTATATTCTTTATTGTCGCCGGCTACATAGAAATTTACCTGATCGCCGTTTTTAATGGCATTGCGATATTTTTCTGCTACCGCGAAATCCATTTTCAGGGGATCTATTTGTTGGAGCGTAGTGATCACGGAGGCAGAAGACATGATAGCGCCTTCGCTTACGTTCCGGAGACCCAGTTTCCCACTGAAGGGAGCGCGGAGCTCTGTTTTCTGGAGTTGGGTTTGGGTATATTCCATATCTGCCTGGTAAGCGCTTACCTGGTTACGGGTAACATCTACATCCTGTTGGCTGATACCATTTATTTTGAGCAGGTTTTCCTGGCGTTCGAGTGTAGTTTTGGCCAGTTGTTGCTGCAATTTCAGCTTTTGTAATTGCGCTTTCAGGTCTTCATCGTATAATTTTACGAGGAGATCGCCTTTACGGACGCTGGTACCTTCCTTAAAATAAAGGTGCGTGATGCGGCCATTGATTTCCGGTTTAACTTCCACTTCCTCATTGCTTTGGAGTGTACCGCTTGCTTCAATGGTTTGGTCGAGCTGGGAAGTTTTTACCACCCAGGCATCTGTAAGCAGGGTTTTGCTTCCGCCTTTTCGGCCGGGAGCGGCAGGTTCTCCTTCCGCTTTATTGACGGCAATTTTCTTGTAAATGAGAAATATTACAGTACCGGCTGCGGCCAATAATACTATTGAGCGAATGGTCTTTTTGGTGATGGCCATATTCTTTGTATATATTTTTCTGAGTGTTTTGTGTATAGGTATATCTGCGGCGTAGAAATAAGGTAATGTAAAAAGTACCCTATCCCATAAGCCGAACAAATTTAAGCATTGACGGGGCTGGTTGCTCCGAATGACTGTTAATTAGCGTTAATAGTTTAGATAAGTGGTGAAAATGGCGGTTGAATGGAGATATTTATCGATTTATATATTTTACTGGGAGGGAATGGCTTTCTTGACCTTAAAAACCCGACTTTTGTGCTAAAATATGCAAATCTGTAAACCGACCAATATCAAAATTATATAAATTCTTTTATTAACAAAGCTGTGAATATGTTTACTGTATTGGGTTTGGTGGGATTGTCCCCCTCGACATACCTTTAAAATTTGGTCTATCTGTTGGCAATTCAATAAAAATTATATTTTTGCAGTCAAGTTTTAAACCAAAAACACTTAAAATTATGTCAGACATTGCATCAAGAGTTAAAAAGATCATCATTGACAAATTGGGCGTTGACGAAGCCGAGGTAACTCCTGAAGCCAGCTTCACCAACGACTTAGGCGCTGACTCTTTGGATACGGTAGAACTGATTATGGAATTCGAAAAAGAATTCAACATCTCCATTCCTGACGAACAAGCTGAAACTATTACTACTGTTGGCCAGGCAGTTGCTTACCTGGAAGAACATGTAAAATAATCCTACTAATCAGAATTGTTTTAATGCAACCAAGACGAGTTGTCGTTACAGGTTTAGGCGCTCTTACACCGCTCGGCAATACCGTTGCCGATTTCTGGCAAGGTTTGACGAACGGTGTATCCGGCGCGGATTATATCAAGCAATTTGACGCTTCCAAGTTCAAAACCCGTTTTGCTTGTGAACTGAAAAATTTTGATCCTGCTAACTACCTGGACAAAAAGGAGGCCCGTAAGATGGACCCCTTTACCCAAACGGCTGTAATTGCCGCAGATCAGGCAATACTAGATGCCAATATTAATAAAGATAAGGTCAATGCCGACCGAGTTGGAGTAATATGGGGTACTGGTGTTGGAGGTATGATCAATTTTAGTCGTGAGCTGAAAGAATTTCATACTGGGGATGGTACTCCCCGTTTTAGTCCTTTTTTGATTCCCAGGCTTATTCTTGATATTGCTGCCGGATATATTTCTATCCGTCATGGTTTCAGGGGGCCTAACTTTTCTGTTGTATCGGCTTGTGCTTCTGCTACCAATGCGATAATAGAGGCCATGTACAGTATCCGTTACGGTAAAACAGATATGGTGATCACCGGAGGATCAGAAAATGTGATCAACGAGCCTTGTGTAGGTGGATTTAACGCCATGAAGGCTTTATCAGAAAGGAATGATGACCCTAAAACTGCTTCCCGGCCTTTTGACCTTGACCGTGATGGTTTTGTGATGGGGGAAGGAGCAGGTGCGCTGGTGCTAGAATCTTTAGAACATGCACTGGAGAGAGGGGCCAAGATATATGCAGAGCTAGCCGGCGGCGGCGCTACCGCAGATGCATATCACATTACAGCACCACACCCGGAAGGCTTAGGTGCTTTAAATGTAATGCGTAATGCTTTGGCAGATGCCGAAATGCAGGCCAGCGAAATTGATTACATCAACGTTCACGGTACTTCCACTCCGTTGGGAGATATTGCCGAAGTAAAAGCCATTCAGCACGTTTTTGAAGAGCATGCATATCAATTAAATATCAGCTCTACAAAATCTATGACAGGTCACTTACTCGGGGCTGCCGGCGCCGTTGAATCCATAGCCGTAATTATGTCTATCATCGATGGCATAGTTCCTCCTACGATCAACCACTTTACTGACGACCCGCAGTTAGACCCGAAACTGAATTTTACTTTCAATATCGCACAGAAAAGAGAAGTACGCGCTGCATTATCCAATACCTTTGGGTTTGGAGGGCATAATGCCTCCGTTATTTTCAAAAAATTTGTTCCTTGATCTTGATTGTGTGAATTTACTGCCAGGTTTTTTATATCGACTTGTTTCCAAAAAACGGCACTTATATAAAGAGCTGCATAACTTGCTAGGATTTCCTCCCGGTAACTTTGCCCTTTATGAAGTGGCCTTGAGCCATCGTTCCAGTAAAGAAAAATTCCTGGAAAGCAACGAAAGGCTGGAATACCTCGGTGACGCCATTCTCGGCGCCATTGTGGGGGATTATCTCTTTAAAAAATACCCTTACAAAACAGAAGGGTATTTAACCGAGATGCGATCAAAGATCGTAAACCGCCAGCAGCTAAATGATATCGCTATCAAAATGGGCTTGCGTAAACTCACCATCTACGATAAATACAACAGCTTTCTCAAAATAAGCCAGATATTCGGTAATACCCTGGAAGCCCTTGTAGGCGCCGTTTATCTGGATCGCGGGTACAACAAAACCCAACAGTTTGTACACAAACGTATCATTATGCCTTACATTGATATGGAACTGCTGGAAACCGTGGAAATGAATCATAAAAACAAACTTTACGGCTGGGCCAACAAAAATGGCAAAACCCTCGAATTTGAACTGCTCGAAGAACAGATGGACAACGGCCGGCGTATTTTTACCGTTGGCGCGGTGGTAGACGGGGAGCTCATCTGCAGCGGTAAAGCCTTTAATAAAAAAGATGCCAGCCAGATCGCTGCACAACAAGCTATTATACAACTGGGCCTCAGCGATGGCTGATAAGAGGACGCTTGACTTCTCCTTTAAAATTTCAGCCCTTACCTCAGGCACGTATAAACGAAATAAAAAATCAGGTATAGTGCTGATATAATGTTGTTGCCAAATCTACCATCATGGTTTTAAGTTCTTGAGGCTGAATCACTTCTGCACGATTACCGAACATGGTTAGCCAGCGGGCAAAATAGTCGAGGGAGGACTGAAGAAAGGTTAATTCTGTTTTATCGCCGTTTACTTTCTCTTCCATAAGGCCAAAATAGTATTTCTGTTCTCGGGCATAGCGTACTACTTCATTGTCCAAGGTTATTTTTACGAGAAAGGTTTTTTCTTTGGTATTATTCCGCTGTTGTTCCAGGTATTCCTGAAGGGAGATATGTTTGTTTTTCCGATAAGTGTCTGATAGTAAGCTGAGTTTACGTATCCGGTCTATCCGGAAATCACGGTAGCCTTGCCGAAGCCGGCAGAAGGCGATCAGATGCCAATGGTGCCCCAGGTGGAAAATGCCGATCGGCTCCACTTCCCGGCGGGTGGCTACTTCATCTTGCAGGGAAAAATATTCCATACTAATCACTTGCGTCATACCCAGCGCTTGCTGGATATCCGTGAGAAAGCGGTTAGGGAACTGGTCGTTAGTGGTATGGGGGTGATAGCGTAAAACGGCGATATGCTCTTCCAGTGATTCCAGGTAATCTTTTTCAGCGCCCCGGAGCACGGAACGTATTTTTTCCATTGCGAGGCTGAATTGTCTTCTGTTGCTGAGATCGCTGAATTGCTCCATCAGTTTCTCTCCTGTTAATAAGGCAGCAGCCTCTTCCCGGGAAAACATGACGGGAGGCAGATGATAACCTTCCACGATATAATAACCCGTGCCAGCTTCTGCGCCAATAGGTACGCCAGCTTCCTGAAGGGCTTTTACATCACGGTATACCGTTCTCAAACTGATATTGAAGCGGTCCGCAATTTCGGCGGCCTTTACTACCTTTTTGCCTTGTAATTGTATAAGGATGGCGGTTAAACGGTCAATACGGTTCATGAAAAAGTTGGATTCTGGATGCTAATTTCGGCTGCTGAAAATTATTTTCAGATTTTTTTTTATTTCGTTTAAACTTTAATCAAAGTGCATGGTCTTAAATATGTACATCTCCTGATAACATAGAGAATATGATGAAAATTGATAAACGGTGATTTTCGGGAGATCTTAAAGACAATGCTACAGTACAGAATATAGGTTAAATGGTAAGTCCCTGCAATTTTTTGCGGGGACCTGTTTTTTTAGCTGGTGGTAGTAAAGAGCCCCGCATCGTTAATGCAAAGAAAGTGTTTAGTTATTTACTGCTAATAGCTCATTTCGTTCAGCTTCACTTTACCACGGAATGTCCAAAAAAGAAAAGTAGTATACCCAATTACCATAGGAGTGCCAATGGCAGCAATCACCAACATAATCTTTAATGATTTTGCAGAAGAAGCTGCCTCGTAGATACTGATACTATAAGCTGGATCTATATTAGAAATAACAATATTTGGGTATAATCCAAGGGCAAATAGGATCAGTAAACAGGCTGTAATAATGCAAGAATAGAGGAAGGCGGTATAATACCGGCGGGCGTCAATATTTCTCTTTATATTCAGTACGATGAGTACTGCCAGCATGGGTAGTAAAAATAATTCCGGATGGGATTTAAATTGATGTGTCATATGGGGTACATAAATAAGTGTAGCCATAGACGTTAATATGAAGCAGAGAATAAAAAATCTGCTGCAATTGTTTACGATAACAGTAAGCTTTGCATATAGCCGGTTCTCTGTTTTCATGACCAGGTAAATGGAGCCGTGCAGCATAAACAACGACAGGGTGGTAATAGCAATTAATATAGCATACGGATTAAAGAAGGTAAGCAGGTTACCTGTAAAGTCATGCGTTTTATTAATAGGTAAACCATGGATGAGGTTTCCCAGTATCAAACCGAGCAATAGTGTAATACCGGTACTGGAAATGGTGTAACTAATATCCCACATTTTGCGCCACCATTTCCAGGGTTCCTTACTTCTGAATTCTATGGAGATGGCACGAAAAATAAGTGCTACGAGGAATAGCATAAAAGGTATATAGAAGGTAGACAATATCTCGCCATATACTAACGGAAAGCCTGCAAATAGTGCACCACCGGCAATTACCAGCCATACTTCATTGCCATCCCATACAGGACCTATGGCATTGAGCACCAGGCGCCTGCTTTCTTCCTTATTAAAAAAAAGATGTAATGCCCCTGCTCCCAGGTCGAAGCCATCGAGTACGCCATAACCGGTAATTAATCCGCCAATAACTAAAAACCACCAGGTAGGAAGATCCAGTCCGAGAATTGTTTCCATGCTGTTATAATTTTGTGGGGTGATAAGTAAGATTATCCTTGTAATATCCTTCGTATTCTGTGTCTGCGTCGTCTGATATATCCGGTCCATGCTGTATTTTCCGTGTCAGCAGATATATGAACAGGGCAAACAGCAACATATACACCAGTGTAAATAATACGAGTGAAAACACCACCTCGTCTGCTGTTACCTTGTGGGACAGGGCATCGGAAGTGCGGAGCAGTTTGTATACGACCCAGGGTTGCCGGCCTACTTCCGCAGTATACCAACCTACCTGGTTGGCAATTTGCGGCAGTAATACTGCCCACGTGAAAATCATCATCAGCCAGCGTTGGTTGAAGAGTTTTTTTCTCCATAAAAGTACCAGGGCCAGAAGGGTAAGGGCGATCAGTATCATGCCGATAGAGATCATCAGGTGGTACATCTGGAAAACAAAGTTCACCGCCTGGGGCCTGTCGGCGGGAGGCGTAGCGTTCAGGCCTTCTACCGGTGCAGAAAAGCTGCCATGGGTAAGGAAAGAAAGGCCTCCAGGGATCTTGATGCCCGAGGTTTTTTCTTGTTTATTATCTACCCAACCTACCAGGTACATAGGTGCTACTGCTGAACTATCATAATGGCCCTCCATGGCGGCCAGCTTGGTAGGTTGGTATTTACTGACATAATGTGCAGACCGGTGACCGGTAAAGAGCTGCAATAGCGCAGCGATCACGGCTACGCTTAACCCTACTTTGAACATGGTTTGTGCATGGATTACAAAACGTTTTTTTAGCACATACCAGGCGGCCACACTCATCACCAGGAAAGAACCTGCCAGAAAGGCGCCGATAATTACATGGGAGAAACGGTCTACAGAAGAAGGATTCAGGATCATGGCCCAAAAGTCTGTTACTACAGCACGGGCCTGCAGGTCGTGCCCTTCAATGCGGAAGCCTGTTGGCGTTTGCTGCCAGGAATTGGCAATTACAATCCATAAGGCGGAAAAAATGGAGCCTAAGGCTACCATACAGGTAGAAAAGAAATGTACGCCTTTATTAACGCGGTTCCAGCCAAACAACAATACACCCAGGAAAGCGGATTCCATCGCAAAGGCAAAGATGCCTTCTGCTGCCAGCGCACTGCCAAAGATATCCCCTACATAGTGGGAATAGGTGGCCCAGTTGGTCCCGAATTCAAATTCCATGATAATTCCTGTGGCTACGCCAATGCCAAATATCAGGGCAAAAATCTTGATCCAGTAGCGGGTAATATCCTTATAAAGGGCCAGGCCGGTTTTAAGGTACAGCCCTTCCATAATGACCAAACAGAGCCCTAACCCTATGCTCAGAGGAGGGTAGATGTAATGGAATGCAATTGTGAATGCAAATTGTATCCTGGATAGTATTTCTACAGAAGGCATAATGATGAATTATTGATGCAAAGGTAGCAGGTGATGGTATCCATGAAACTGATGTTTGTCATGTATTGATAAAAATATAATGCATTCATCGCCTTAACAAGTTAATAACCCATTTATCAACTAGTTTTCACTATCTTGAAACAATAATTTAGTGTAATGGTTTACTTGGTATAACGTCCTGCCACATTGTGCAGGACGTTTATATTTTTACCAGATCAACTTCCTTCCTTAAGACATCACTGCCATCGACTCAAATTCCTTCTTTCTGTCGCGGTATTCTTCCATTGTAAAGTTATATACTACAGAATCGCGTTTATTTTTATTGGCTACAAAGTGGCAGGCATGGATATATGGTTCAGCGATATTCAGTTTATCCAGTGGCGTTACTACCAGTAACTGCAGGTTTAGCTGGCCGCAATATTCCATGAGGTAATGGCTTTTTTCAGGGTCCAGTTTACTGAATGCTTCATCTACTGTAATAAAGCGCAGGCTGCGGTGTTGCCGGTTAGCCTCGTTGATGCCGAACTGGTAGGCAATGGCTGCTCCCAGAATGGTGTAGGTGAACTGGGCTTTCTCTCCGCCGGAGAGGCTGGCGGTATCTTCGTAATATTTGAAGGCGCGGTTGTCTGCAAGGTAGAATTCTTTCGCGCCGAAGTCCAACCAATTGCGTACATCTGTTACCTTGCGCCGCCAAGCTTCATTCTGTTGTAATTCATCGATCAGTAATTTGATGTTTTCGAACAGTTGATCGCCATAGGCATTATCTTTCTCCATATGGTATTTATAGGAGTCCGGTACTGCGTTGCTGAGTTTTTCTTTGAAGTTCCGGATTTCTATGTCGCGTACGTGGCGGCATTCCAATTGCAGGTAGGTATCTGGGTTTTTATTGAAGGTGATGTTGCGTAAAGGTTCGTTCAGGTCTTCCATCACTTCACGGATAAGGTCTTCCTGTCCGTATATCCATGCACGATAGTTAGTGATCGCATTGAGCATACTGGTGTCCATATATTTACGGAAGCGTTCCTTATGTTCAATCAGTCGCTGGTATTTGATTCGTTCGTACAGGGAGGTGAATTCATCCAGGTATTTTACGTGTGGCTGGAGGTCTGTAACGTCGCCTAACCAATCTGGGAACGTATCGTGAATAGCTTTTGGAGGCATTACAAAAGCAGCCAGTTGGCGGGTAATTTCTGCTTCCTTATCGGCGGATTGCCGGATGGCTTCATTGAGGGAGGTTTTCAGGCTTTCATCTGCTTTTTTACGATGGGCAGCCAGTTGTACCGCTGTTTCGGCTGTTTCGGTGATGGCCAGGTCCGATAGGTATTCTATAGCGCGTTGCTGCGCGTTGTCGTCCAGTATATTCACCCGTAGTTGTTTAACATAGCGTAGCTTTTCGCCGGCTTTATCGTCTAAACGGCCTTTCTCCTGCAAGATTCTTTCTTTCTCCTGCTCTTTGGCTGCAATCAGGGCAGCGGCGTCATCGAGCTGTTCGCAGATCACCTGGTACTTATCGCTGGTTTGCAGTAACAGGGTCTTTTCCCTGGAGAAGGATTCAATGACTTCGGCATGTAATTGCCAGCTGATCTCTGCATAGTTGCGCAAAGACAGGAAAGCGCTGAGGAAGGAATGATTACCGGCAATGCCTTTGCGGGCAGTTTCCAACTGGGCAATGCTATGTTGCAGCAGTGCAATGTTGGCATTGCATTCGTCCTGTTCTTCTTTCAACAGGCGGAGTTTATTCTTATTATTCCAGCCCAGTACGTAGTTGTTCTTTTGGGAGCGGTTGGGACGGTCGTCTTTTTCGTGACGTGTAGCCTGCCGCGTTAGTCCATTAGAAGTAACTGCTTTCCTGGCCTGGTTAAATACCTTCATGTCGTCGGTACAGGTATAATCGAACTGGTCCAGCAGTTGTTCCATCAGCCATTCCTTAAACTCCGTACCTGGCTTGAGGTCTATCTTCTGCAACAGGCTTTCCTGTTCGGTAGGCATGCGGAGCATGGTATAGGAGCGGTTTTCGACCTTATGGTATACCAGCCGCGTTTGTAGGTTGTTTTCGTTGATATAACGGTTGATATCCGTGATATACCCTTCGGGTACCAGCAGGCGTAGTGCAAAGTTGTGGAGCACTTTTTCGATGGCATTTTCCCAGTGGCCTTCTTTATCTTTTACCTTGATCAGCTCTCCGGCAAAAGGAAGGTCATCTTCTGCAATATCCAGCATATCAGTTAATTGTTGCCGGATGCGTATCAGTTCGTAGGGAATATTATTTTTCCGGTTGAGGAAGGAATCTATTTCTTCTTCCAGTTTGGTGGCCTGGGTTCTTTCGGCAGTCAGGCTACTTTTGTGATGGAAGATTTCTTCCTGTAAGGAATCCAGTTGTTTATCGAGGTTGCCCAGTTGTTTTTCTGCCTGGGCAATGTTTTCATGGAACTGTTGTTCATCGGGTGTACCCGTGAGTTGCAGGCGTTCGGCGAGTTTGTTATACTCGTCCATTTTATTGCGTTTTGCTTCCAGCGATTTTTGTTCGTAGTGAATGGTTTTTTCGATGGAGCGGAGTTGTTCATCTACGCTGTTGTTGGCTTTTTGCGCAATCAGCTCATCTTTGCGGAGCTGCAGCGATTTTAATTGCTCGTTAACAGCAATCAGGGTGCTGGCAGTAACTTCCTGTTCTTGTTGCAGGGCATGCAGTTCTTTTTCCAGGATATCTTTTTCCTGTTTGTTGAACCAGGTTGGCAGGGTATCTTGTAGGGACTGCAGTTCCCGGTTTTTTTCCTGTATCGCCAGCCAGGAGCTGCGATTTTCGATGATAGGTTCCAGCATTTTCAGCTGGGTTTCATCTTTCTGTATGGCGCGATGGCTGGTGAGCAGGCTATCGTAGTTTTCACGCAATTTCAGAAATTCGTTTTCGCTGTCTGTTTCTTCCAGCATTTGACCGCGGATAAAGGTATTGAGATCGCCCAATACTTTGATGCCCACGGTTTGGTTAAAGAGCGACAAGGCTTTTTCACTTCTCAGGCCGAAGATGTTACTGAATAAGGCTGCGTACTCCTTGAAGCTATCGGTAATTTCTGTTTTTGGAAATTCTACGCGTAGCTTCTTTTTCCAGTCACCTTTCAAATCAAACTTACCATTGCCGAAGTGGTCGTTGATATTGAGTTTATGGGGTGATACAATGTATTGGCGTTTCATTTCGCCGGCATACCATCTTACTTGCACCAAAGTGATCTGGTGCATAGTAGCAGCGTTGTAGAAGTACGCCAGTAATACGGAGTAAGGATTGGTTTCCTTGTGCCGGAGCTGGTCTGTTTTGGATTGTTGGGACTCTTCAGAGAATGTTTTACCGTAGTATCCCCAGAAATAGGATTCTTCTCCCCTGTCGCGGCGTTGTTCTGTACCGGACGATTGGTTGTAGAACCTTTTGCCGGCTGGTACCAGCAGGGTAAGGAGGGCATCTATCAGGGTAGTTTTTCCGCTTCCGTTGGCGCCGGTGAGCAAAGAAGTATTACCGTTGGTATTGATGCGATATATTTTGTTGTGAAAGGTACCCCAGTTGTATATTTCAAAATATTGCAACCGGAATCCACTTTCTTTTGAGTCGCTATTGAACAGGGTGGACATGCAGTTTTAATTTTGATTTTATTTCTTCCAGTTTTTCGTTATTCACCAATGCTTTGATGATCCTTTTTACCTCGTATTGATGCAGTTCCTTGTTGGTAGCGTCTTCCCGGGTAGTTTTCAGTATGCCTACGTTGAGCAGGCTATTGATAGGTTTATTGAGATCTTTGAGCAATTTGGATTTATTGTGCCGTTCTTTGAAGAAGAGGGCGAGCCTTTCCTTGATCTCTTTTTGGGTTAGGAAAAGGCGGGTACCATTGCCTTTCAGGTCAAATTCGTCTAGTGCTTCCCGTAGTACAATGCAAAGCAGGGTGGCTTCGTAGGTAAGCCTTGTTTTGCGCATCAGCCGGGGTAGTGGTTTGTCGCTGCTACTGTCGTCTGTTTCTGGTTGTACGATGCGGGCAAATCCGTCGGACTCGCTGATGACCAGTTGCAATCCTGTTTGCTGTAGGTATTTGCTGAGCTCTGTTTGCCATCCCAGCAGGTCTTTCCAATAAGATTTGTCTTCTTCGTATATGGGTCCCTGCATCAGTTTCAGGAACACGTGTGCAAAGGGGGATATATTTTTCTCGGCCATAATTTAGTTTTGAGCATTAGTGAACAGCACCATGGGCATATTGATAGTGCGGTTGCCCAGCATTACCGGGTCTGGGGTTTCCAGGATAATGTGGTGGGAAGACTGGCTGGCGATAGAGAAATAGGTGATCAGTTCTGTGAGGCCTTTTTCGGCGCCATATACTTCCACCAGCTCTTTCAGGCTTACCTGTTTTTTATTTTCCAGTTGGGCAGTAATGCGGTTTTCGAGCAATGCGCGGTCTATATTGAAGTGGTTAAATAATGCGTTGAGATCGGTATCGGAGAAGTCGGAACCGCCGATGCCTTCAGGGAATTCCACCTGTACGTTCGGTTTTTTCTCGTCGGCCATGTCCCAGCGGTCCAGCAGATCCAGTTCCGGATCGCTTTCAAGGGTGATAAAAAATTCTTCACCAGGCGGGGCATCGAGAGTTTGGAAGGCCATTTGCCTGATTTCGTTGATGAGCTCCATGGCTTTGCGGCGGTCGGTGAGATTAGTTTCACTGAGTACGCGGCTTAATTTATCGCTTAGTTTTTTATTGGCGTCAATTACTTTTTTTCCGGAAGCATGGAGGAATTGTTTGAGCTTTTTCAGGAAGCGGTCGTTTTTGTGTTCAATGTTCCGTTCTTCCAGTAGCTCGTAGAGTTTTTCTATGAGCTCCCGCATTTCATCCTGTTTATTTTCATCCATCAGGAACTGCCAGAAGGAATAGAAACTTTTTCCCTGGTCTTTTTGCCGCAGGGCTTCGAAGGCATCCAGGGTATAGGCTAGCAGGGCGCCTTTGGCGATATCCCTTTCACTTTGCTTACGGTATATTTCCTGGGTAATCTGTTCAAAATTCTGTTCTACTTCCTTGAAATCGCTTAGCAGCTCGCGCGACATCCGGTTTACATCGTAAAAGCGTTCTTTGATCTGGGTATCATCAAATACCTGTACTTTTCCCGTGAGCGTGATCGCTTTTATTTCCTGTTCAATTTCAAATTTCTTTCTTTCCAGTTCCTGTATCCTTTGTTTGGGATCTTTATTGCTTTGGTCTATCAGCTCTTTGAGCTTAGAGAAGATATCTTTGAAACGGCTTTCTGTGCCCACAAACTCACGTTTTTGGAGCGTGGATACCCAGTGCATCACTTTTTCCATATCGCTGCTTAGCTCATGTATATCTACGCCATCGTCGTCGGGGTATTTACGTAGGAAACCTTTATTGCTCCATTGCTCGATATATTTCCGGGCTTTTTCATCGTCGTTGTCCAGGAGGCTGCCTGCATCAATTTCGTCGTCTGTTGCCCGGTAACCGGTAACGCCCAGGTAGTCAGACAAGCGGGTTACCAGTTCCACATTGGGAATGGTAGTATGGTTTTTTTCCTTGAAGGTGTAATGAAAAAATGACAGCATCATTGGCGCGCTACGTGCCCGGAGTATTTTGAGTGTTACAGACTGGGCATATAGATTACATAATTGGTCATACGTCATAGTGTAAAAATAAGGAAATAATGAATAGTAGTGCGTACTTACGGCGTTGCTGTTACATGATATATAATCCATCCATCCGGGGTTGTACCGGTGTGGGCACGGGTTCGTCGCCCAGCATTTCAATAACATTGATTTCTATGTTACGGGAGATGTGATCCAGCGGGATGGCCATGGGCTGAAAATGAAAGGGGTTCATGAGGGTGATGCCATTCAAGTGGGAGGTATGGAATATAAATCCAAACATCCAGCCGAAGGGAATGGACCAGGCGCCAATGGATTCTACCGACGTAAGCGTGTTCATAATTACATAAATCCAGATGAACATCTGGGTAAAAAATACATAACTGGTAGGAAATACGGTGTTCTTGATTCGCTCCGACTGGCCCATGCTGTCGCAATGCTTTACTATGAGCTGGTTTAGCTCGAGGAAACGGAATCCGTCTATAGTGCCGGCATCGCGGAGCAATTGCAGGTCGCGGGTTTGCATGGTGAGGATGGCGTTAGGGATATTGCTTTCTTTTTGCGCGTCTATGATTTCCTCCTGGGTAAGGTAGCGGGTATAATAATCGTCGGGCCGTTTGCGTAGGGAAGTTTTAAGGGCGTAGATAAATGCCAGGTGGCGGTATATCATATGGCGGACCAATGCTATCAGCACCGGATCGGTAGTGGTATTATAATAAAGCATACTGCGGGCCCACGACCGGGAATCATTTACCAGTGAGCCCCATATTTTACGGGCTTCCCACCAGCGGTCATAGGCCTGGCTGTTGGTAAAGCCGATAAAAAAAGCGAGGGAAGTACCCAATACACTGGTTAGGGCCAGGGGAACGGCTACCTGCGCCTTTAACCAGTAAGTGTCGAGGAAATATACTACTGTACAGCATCCCAGCAGCATAAGGTCTACCTTCCAGGTGTAGAAAAAGATCTGACTGATTGGTAATGAGTGTTTCAGTAGCATAAGATATACTAGTTATTTTAATTATATGAAATGATACTGCATTGCATATCAACAATAACGGGGATACGGATTTATTGTTTAACCAGAGAGCTGCCCTTGGGGTTTTAGTATGAATGCGATTTATACCAGATTCTATTAGTCTATAAATTTAGTAGGGTAATTGATAAAATCTCTCTATATTTGCTTTATCAGACAACAAAGTATTTACCAACCTATAACATTGGCTTTTTTGCAACCATTAAAAAAGTTTAATTATGTCAACATTATACAGATATGCCGACTTCCTGACCAGTCCTATACCAGAAAATTTTCCTAGTCCGGTTACTAATAGAGAGAAGATCAATCCAATAGTGGCGGATAGTTTCTTTCCTGAGTTTTTTATCGAGGAATCGCAGGTGATCACTGGTGGGCCATTATTTCCGCAGCTCAAGCAGGGTGCTTCTTTAAACACTTTAACGGAGCGGCCGTTGGTGATCGCTTTTTATTCTTGGCATTGGAATGCCTATGGCGATCGCTTGCTGGAGCAGCTAAAGAACAGTTATGCGGCCATAGAAGGGGCTGGAGCGCGTTTGTTGGTATTGTCTAGTGAAGATAAGCAGCATTTTGCCCGCGTTCATCCGGAAGCATTGCCCTTTGATGTAGTATATGATGCGCAGCACCGCATTGCCCGGAAGGTGGGCATTTATAGAGAATCTGATCCGATCTGGGGCCGTGTATCCGGAGTGGATGCAGATGTGCCGGTGGCGGCTATATACCTGGTAACACCTTCGCGGGAAGTAAGCTATGCGTTTATCGACTTGTATTTGCAAGAAACTTTCTCTGCAGCCGGTTTGCTGGAGCTTATTGGTAAGAAGTTGGCTATCAGCGCCTGAAGGCAAGGGATAGCCTATCTTCTGATCCACATTTTCAGCATCAGGTCGGCTGAAGCATCCACTATCTGAAAACACGGAGGCACTTCATCTTCCAGGCTGTGGAAGGTAACCAGCCGGGTGCCGCTTGCGGTTTTTTCCAGCTCCCGGAATAAGTACCGGCAGTAGTAATTGTATATAGAAGTAGCAAATTCCACCTGGTTGTCTATGTGATCTTCGTCTGTGAGGTTTTCAAAGAAAGCATTATAGAAATAAAACCCATCAAACCCGGACAGATCTATCTGGGTAAAGTTTCCATGCATAAAGCAGGCGTTATGTGCCTGGGTAGCTGCTTTAGCTTCCAGGGCATATTTGTGCAGCTCCAGACGTTGTTCTATTCCATAAAATGTGGATTCCGGGAAGAAGCGGGCGCCCACCAGGCAAAATTTACCTACACCGCTGCCAATGTCCAGGACCTTTTTCCCTGGTTGATGGGCAAGAAAACGGGCAGCTGTTTTGGCGATGCTCAGCGGTGTCCAGTGCCGTCTTGAAAGTTGCTGTATCTTTTCCGGATACAACCAGTCGAAAGCGGCATCATTTACGTAGCAATTGGGCTTTAAGTAAGTTGAATTTTGCATGGAGCTGCAAAGGTACGTATTTACCGTAAGCCTTGCTACAGAAAAGTCTGGATCGGCTATAAAACGATAGTTGTAGGAAGTACTGGTACCGGGTATCTGCTCAGGGTACCGGTAGGGAATACCGCTAGTTGGGTCAGATAATCATATGAATAAAATTGCCAACAATTGTGTTCGTTTATTCGTTAAAGTTATAGTATTTTATGCGGATTTACTTCGTCAAATTGCTTGACTATTTTAGGATGATTTACACCTGGATTTCGATTGCATGAATGGCGTGAGAGCCGCGTTGTGTAAGAGGTACACGAAGTTGTTGAATATTTTTAGAAAGTAAAATAGGAAGCAAAAAAATACCCACATTTAGGTATTTGATTACCTTGTGCTTTCACCTATATTTGCAGTAACGATTGACGTCTAAATTTTTTTCTATATAAAAAGTCATCCGCCTGATTTTATCAGTCACTGTATTTTCTATCCCCAAAAAAGGGTCTCTTCTCCGGAAATGGGACCCTTCCTTATTTTTACCTACCTTTGTTTTCCAGAGCATCTAATAGTATCAACCATCACACAGAAGAGCATTCCTATACAAGATTTATTTCAGGTACATGATTGAGCACACTGAATTTAATAATACAGGGTCCGGCCTCGACGAAAAGCTGAACGCTTTAAGGGCGTTGGAAGAAGAGCTTCCGGTAGTTGTTATAGTGATGAATGTGTTGAAGAATTATGTGGAGTATATGTCGCCGCGGGGATGTAGCTACCTGGGAGTTACGCCGGAAGCACTCCGTGAGCTGGGCTCCCGTTATTATGAAACTTTCTTTAATCCACACGACGTAGTAGATTATCTGCCCAAGGTTATTGCCATGTTGGATGCTCCGCCGGAGGCTAATATGGTGGTTACCTTTTTTCAACAGGTAAAAACCGCTACTTCCCGCAATTGGCTATGGCATCTGGGTACCTCCCGTGTATTTGTGCGCGATGGCGCCGGTCGCCCTACTCATATTATTACCTGTGCTACCCCTATCGATCCGTTATGTCATGTTACCAGTAAAGTAAATCGCCTGCTGGAAGAAAATAACTTTCTGCGGAGGAACCAGCATATCTTCACCTCCCTTACGAAACGGGAAAAGGAAATCCTCCGTCTCATGGCCCTGGGATGCAGCGCGGCGGAAATTGCCCAACAAACCAGCATCTCAGAAAAAACGGCCGTTACCCATCGCCGGAATATTAAGGCAAAAATAGGCGCCCAATCCAGTTATGATCTCACCAGTTTTGCCCAGGCATTTGATCTTATTTAAGTATCTATTATAGATAGCTTCAAAATCTTAACCGTATGGCATAGCCGTACAGAAAAATGGCTGCAAATTTTCTGCATATAGGCAGAAAGGTGTATTTTCATGCTGTAACCATATTTTTGACGTCTCTTGCGCCTTGCAATGGGCTTTGTTAACCAATTAACCATGTCTTTTAAAGCCGTTCTCAACATCGATGGAGAAGAAATGAATATCCTCGAATGCAGTTTTTCATTTACCCAAAACACAGATCATAATGGTAAGCCCGCGGCCCGTCCTCAAGGGGGCACTATTCACCTGCTGATCGAATCTGCGGGGGAAACCAGTTTGTTCGACTGGATGATCTCCAATACACAAACTAAAAATGGCAGCATTACTTTTTTCCGGCGGGATGCTATGTCCAGGTTGAAAGAATTAAAATTTACAGATGCCTATTGTGTAGCATACAAAGAATCGTTCAACGCTTCTAATGAACAACCGCTGCAAATTCAACTTACTTTGTCTTCCCGGGAAGTGAAGCTAAATAATTCCACTTATCAGAATCCATGGCCTGCATAGCCGGAAAACGGGCTGGTACAGTTTTGTCTTTGCCAGCCCGCTTTTCTTTGATGATTGTTTTTAAAATGAAGGATCTATGTTGATCCGGCATTTCTCTATTAGCTGGCCAGAGCTGGGGCTGTTAAAATCCTTACCTATAGCAGATAAAAGAATATTAATCTCTTTAAAACAAAAAAGCCCTGATAACTTTCGTTACCAGAGCTTTAAAGCTTGCGGAGAAGAAGGGATTCGAACCCTTGATAGGCTTTCACCTATACACACTTTCCAGGCGTGCCAGTTCAACCACTCCTGCACTTCTCCATGATTATCTTTTGCTGAATTTAGCGGAAGGGTTGATTTTCCAATTCAGGGTTGCAAAGATAATCCTTTAGTTTGTATTTCAAAGAAAAACTTAATTTTTATCGTATAATTTCCAGATGCCCCCGCCTAAAAGACCACCTACAATGGGACCTACAATAAACACCCAAAGATGGGACAGCGCCTCTCCGCCTACGAAAATAGCCGGGCCAATGCTGCGGGCGGGGTTTACGGATACACCGGTAATGGGGATACCTACAATGTGGATGAGGGTGAGGCTGAGGCCAATGGCCAGGCCCGCGAATTTGCCGTTAGCGTTGTTTTTGCTGGTACTGCCATGTACTACTACCAGAAAAAGGGCAGTGAACACAATTTCTGCTACCAGGCCGCTGATCAGTGAGTAATGGTCCGGCGAGCCATCTTCTACACCATCGGCTCCCAGCCCATTGGCGGCCAGGCTATAATCGGGGTTCCCTTGTGCAATAAAGTAAAGCAAGGCAGAAGCTATGATAGCTCCTAATATCTGGGCTACAATATAGGCACCGGTGTCTTTGGCGGATATTTTACCGGTAGACCATAAGGAGATCGTAATAGCAGGGTTCAGATGACAACCGGAAATATGGCCTACTGCATAGGCCATGGCGACTACTGACAATCCAAATGCAAAAGCAATACCCAGGAATCCAACATGCGCTCCGGCTATTACTGCTGCGCCAGTGCCCATAAATACCAATACAAAAGTCCCAAAGCATTCTGCAATAAATTTCTGCGATAAAGCAACTGTCATAGCGAGATGAATTTTGTGGTGATGAGAATCAGGGGGGTGATTTTTGGTGTTCTCTAAATTTACCGCAAATATTCAAGATAAAAAAAACGGGAGGTATTTTCATACTTCCCGTTTTTTTCGCTTATGTATAGAGGTTAGTATATTTCAATAGGTGTAAGCTCCCCTCTTAGTGGGGTTTCTATGAGTTTTTTCGCTGCTGCTATAGATACTCCTTGACCCAATACAAACATGAGTTTCGTGACGGCTGCTTCAAAGGTCATATCATGCCCGCTTACTACGCCTATTTCCACCAGGTGTTGGCTAGTTTCATATTTTCCTAATTCTACGGAGCCGCCGTCGCATTGGGTGATGTCTACCACAATAGCGCCTTTATCGATCACCTTTTTGATGCTTTCTATAAACCAGGGCTGGGTGTTTGTATTACCGCTACCAAAGGTTTCCATGATCACTCCTTTCAGGCCAGGCACGCTCAGCGTAGCTTCTACAGCTCTACGGGTAATGCCGGGGAATAATTTAAGTACAGTGATATTTGTTTCCAGTTCTTTATGCACTTTCAACGGTTGTGCAGGTGCAGGTAGTATGAACTGATGTTTGAACTTAATATCGATGCCAGCTTCTGCCAATTGCGGATAGTTCATTGTATAGAAGGCTTCAAACTTCTCTGCATTGTACTTTTTGGAGCGGTTGCCCCTGAACAGGGAAAAGTCGAAGTAGATGCATACCTCTGGTACCATGGATACGGTGGTGCCGGTGTGTCGGCTGCAGGCAATTTCCATGGCCGTAATGATGTTTTCCTTGGCATCTGTACGTATTTTTCCGATGGGAAGTTGGGAGCCGGTAAGGATAACCGGTTTCGACAGGTTTTCGAGCATAAAGCTCAGGGCGGAAGCTGTGAAAGCCATGGTATCGGAGCCGTGCAGGATCACAAAACCATCGTAGCGGTCATACCTGTCTTCAATGATACTGGCCAGTTCCACCCATATCTCCGGCTGCATATCTGATGAATCTATAGGCGGATTAAATGCATATACATAAAAATCAATGCCCATCCGGTAAAGCTCCGGTAAATTGTTCCTTATCTCATTGAATCCTATTGGACGTAGTGCTTTGGTTTTATCGTCATAGATCATACCCACTGTTCCGCCCGTGTAAATTATCAGTATTTTACTCATTGTGCTCGTAGCCATTGCCTACAAAGGTATTCACTAAACAGTTAGAGCATTTTAAATAATTTCCGGGCATTGCTGCTTGTAATGGCTGCTACTTCTTCAATTTTTAGATTTTTTATATCTGCTACCTTTTCTCCTGCCAGCGGAAGGTAGGCACTTTCATTACGTTTGCCCCTGTATGGTACCGGTGCCAGGTAGGGTGCATCTGTTTCCAATACAATATGCGCCAGGTCTATTTCTTCCAGTAGTTTGTCCAGTCCGGATTTCTTGAAGGTTACTACACCGCCTATGCCCAGATAAAAGCCGAGGTCTATGATTTCTCTGGCTTCCTCCAATGTGCCGGAAAAGCAGTGAAATACACCACTTAAACGTCCATCCTGTAATGCTTTTACTTCGTCGATACTTTCCCGTGTGGCCTCCCTGCTGTGGATGGATACAGGCAGCCCGTATTCTCTCGCCAACTGCAACTGTTCCCGGAATGCTTGGTATTGTTGGGTGAGTAAGGATTTATCCCAGTAAAAATCCAGTCCTATTTCTCCGATGGCTTTAAACGGGCGCTGTTGTAACCATTTTTTTACCAGGTCCAGTTGGGTGCTTACCTGAGCGGTTACATAACAAGGGTGTATGCCCATCATGGCAAACATGTTTTCGGGGTATTTGGCTTCCAGCGCCAGCATGTTTTCGATGGTGTTTTCATCTATGTTGGGCAGCAACAGTTGATCCACGCCCGCTGCGATGGCTCTTGTTACCATCTCGTCCCGGTCGGCTTCAAATTCTTCTGAATATAAATGGGTGTGGGTGTCTATCCAGCGCATGTTAATTTTATTTTTTTAAATTTGTAATTATTTTAATATTTTGGACGTTATACAAAGGTAAAGACCGAAAAACCTAATTGCTAAAAAACCTTAACTATGAAAAGCTATTTCAGTACAAACCGCGTGTTGGCTTGGACCATTGCAAGTGTGGCCGTTGTCTCTGTTTTCTTCGCCTGCAAAAAAGATGTCACGAAAGATGATGTTGTTAACAATCTGCCTGATAACAGTGCTTTCGCAGCAGCGCAGCATCAAACGGTTGTAAGCAGCATGTATGCCGACTTGTACGAAACAGTATCTACAGAAGCCGTTTCACAGGGGCTCGATAAAGCTGCCCGGGTAGGAAACGTGCCTAACGACCTTGCAAAAGACCCTGTATCCTGTCCTTCTACGGAGCTTTTGGATGCTACAGATAACAAATGGCCTAAAAGGGTGGTAATAGATTTTGGCACATCTTGCCTCGACAGGTTTGGGGTGTACAGAAGCGGTGTGTTGAATGTAACATTCAGCGGTCCGTTGTTCAATGCTGCTTCTACAGTTACCGTAGAGCCCAGCAATTTTAAACGCAATGGTATTCCTGTAGAAGGAAAATATATCATCACAAACGCTACCTGGTCTGCTACTGCTGGCGTAGCTTATACTGCTGAGGTTGTGAATGGTAAAGTAAAGCTGGCTGATACCCTCGTGGTAAATTATATCAGCAAAAGAACCGTTAAACAAACGGCTGGTGGCGAAACGCCCGCCAATGCAGCAGATGATGTGTATAGTGTAACCGGTACTGAAACACTGTCTTATGAAAAAGGTGGTTTAATCCCCGACGTTACTGCCAGCTTTGAAACACAGACTCCTATTGTTAAACAGTGGATCTGCCCACGTCCCAGCCAGGGAAAGCTGAAGGTAACAGTGAACAGGATAACTGGTGTAATCGATTATGGAAACGGCAAGTGTGATGATCCTATTACGATTACCATAGGTGGTAAAGCAAAACAATTAAATCCCTGATAACAGTGATCCGGAAATTTTACCCAGGGGTAAAATTTCCGGATGTTTATACGATAGCAGTTACTTCAAACTTTTGTTTTTTGCAAAACTCCAATACCCGCGGTAAAGCATATTCCAGCCGCTCCCAGGCTTTTGTGCTATCGTGAAAAACGACAATAGCGCCAGGTTGTAATTTAAAAACAACATTCTGCACACAGGCTTCCCCGTTAATCAGCGTATCAAAATCTCCGCTCAGGATATCCCACATAATAATTTTCGCGCCAGGTATCTTTTTCTTGATCTGACGGATCTGGAAAGGTGTAATCCTGCCATAGGGAGGCCGGAATAAAGGAGATGAAATATATTTAGCCGCTTCCAGCACATTTTCAATATATTTTTCTGTACCGGTTTTCCAGCCATTGAGATGGTTGTGGGTATGATTACCAATGCTATGTCCTGCTTCCAGTATCTGCTGGTAGATGGCAGGATATGCTACTACATTTTTACCGATACAAAAGAAAGTAGCCTTGGCATTGTATTTAGCCAATTGCTCCAGCACAAACGGAGTAGCCTGTGGATGGGGGCCGTCGTCGAAAGTGAGATACACTTTATTGCCCACAGGCGATAAATTCCAGATGCAACTCTTATACAGGGCTTTTAGGATGCCGGGTGTTTTGGTAAGATAGAACATATGGTGCAGATGCTTTCACCCGCAATATACTTAATGTGACTATGCGTGCTACGACATTAAAGAAAATTAATCTGCCCGGGTAGCTCCGTTAACTAAAGGCTAAATCCTTATCTTTGCTGCCTATGGAACACAAAAAAGTAAGAGTGCGCTTTGCGCCCAGTCCAACGGGCGGCCTACACCTGGGAGGTGTGCGCACTGTATTGTTCAACTATTTGTTTGCGAAACAGCATAAAGGTGAATTTGTACTGCGTATTGAAGATACAGATCAAACCCGCTATGTGCCAGGGGCAGAAGAATATATTAATGAATGTTTGCGTTGGTGCGGTTTAAATCCGGATGAAAGTCCTGAGCTGGGAGGCCCATTCGCACCTTACCGGCAGAGCGAGCGTAAAGCTTTGTACCGGCAGTATGCAGAGCAACTGGTAAAATCCGGTCATGCTTATTATGCGTTTGACACCACAGAAGAACTGGATAATATGCGTCAGCGGCTGAGAAGCCCGGAAAATCCCTCTCCGCAATACAATCATGAGTTGAGGAAGCAAATGCGCAATTCCTTTACCCTCTCCGATGAAGAAGTACAGGAACTGCTGGTGAAAAATACGCCACATGTGATCCGTATTAATATGCCTGCCAATGAAGACCTTTCTTTTGTAGATATGGTAAGAGGAGAAGTTACTTTTCAGACTTCTTTGGTAGATGATAAAGTTTTGCTGAAGGCCGACGGTATGCCTACTTATCACTTAGCGGTGGTAGTAGACGATTACCTGATGAAGATTACCCATGCTTTCAGGGGTGAAGAATGGCTGCCCTCTGCGCCTGTTCATCTCCTGCTCTGGAAATACCTGGGCTGGGAAGCACATATGCCGCAATGGGCCCACCTGCCACTCATCCTCAAGCCAGATGGTAACGGTAAGCTCAGCAAACGTGATGGCGATCGTTTAGGCTTCCCGGTATATGCTATGAACTGGGCAGATCCTAACACCGGCGACCTTACCAAAGGTTTCCGTGAAAGAGGTTTCCTGCCGGAGGCATTCGTCAACATGCTGGCTATGTTAGGTTGGAACGATGGTAGTGAGCAGGAAATATTTTCTATGGAGCAGCTCATTGAGAAATTCTCGATGGACAGGGTTCATAAAGCCGGTGCTAAATTCGATTTTGAAAAAGCGAAATGGTTTAATCATCAGTATATCCATCATAAAGACAACGAAAGCCTGGCGGTTCTTTTCCAACCCGTATTACAGGAAAAAGGGATCGACGCTTACCCTGCTTATGTAGCTATGGTAGCAGGCCTCGTAAAAGAACGTTGCTACTTTGTGAACGAAATATGGGATCATGGCTTCTTCTTTTTCCAGCAACCGGAAGGCTATGATGAGGCTGCGGTAAAACCCAAATGGAATGCCGACAAAGAGGCTTTCTTTGAAGCCTGGTCTGCTCAGCTGGGAACGCTCAGCACTGCTAACGCCGCTGAACTGGAAACTGCTTTTAAAGCCCTTGCCACAGAGCGGAACCTGAAAATGGGAGATGTACAGTTGCCTTTCCGTATCATGCTTACCGGTGGTAAATTTGGCCCTCCGGTATTTGATATCGTAGCTACCCTCGGCATCGCCGAAACACAAGCCAGAATTGCAAAAGGATTGGCTGCATTTAAATAGTATTGTTACAAGTTCAATAACATATGGAAACCGTCTTCCTACTCGGGAGACGGTTTCTTTCATTTTTAGCTTGTATAACTATATTAAAAAAGCCGGACAACTTGATGGTCCGGCTTTTTAATATATGTTGATAGACGTTATTTGCCTTTGGCGCTTTCTTTGGCCCAGGTATCCTTCAGGGTAACGGTCCTGTTAAACACTACTTTTTCTGGTGTGCTGTCTGGATCTACTGTAAAATATCCTTTGCGCAGGAATTGGAAACGCTCTCCGGGTTTAGCTTGCAGTAAGCCTGGTTCTACATAGGCTTCTTTAATTACCTGTAAAGAGTCTGGGTTGATGAAGGATTTAAAATCGCCTTCTTCTGCATTGGGATTCTCTGAAGTGAATAAGCGGTCGTAGATGCGTACTTCGGCGGTAGCGGCATGGGCAGCGCTTACCCAGTGAATGGTACCCTTAACGGTTAGGCCGCTTTGGTCGCCGCCACTCTTACTTTCCGGAAGGTAAGTGGCGTAGATGGTGGTGATATTGCCATCTGCATCTTTTTCCACATGTTCTCCTTTAATGATATAGGCATTCTTCAAACGTACCAGAAGTCCGGGGCCCAGGCGGAAGAATTTTTTTGGCGGATTTTCCATGAAGTCTTCCCGCTCTATATACAGGGTATTGCTGAAATGCAAGGTACGGGAGCCCGCGTTTGGATCTTCCGGGTTATTGTCGGCAGTCATTTCTTCGACCTGTCCTTCCGGATAGTTGGTGATCACGAGTTTAACAGGGTCCAGAACGGCCATTACACGGTTAGCGGTTCTGTTCAGTTCTTCGCGGATACAGAATTCCAGCAGGCCCAGTTCAATGATATGATCGCGTTTCTGAACGCCAACTCTTTCACACAGCATGCGGATACTGGCCGGTGTATAGCCTCTGCGGCGCAGGCCACTGATAGTAGGCATGCGGGGATCGTCCCACCCGCTTACAAAACCTTCCTCTACCAGGAGCTTTAATTTGCGCTTGCTCATGACCGTATAGGTAATGTTTAAACGGGCAAATTCGTACTGATGACTAGGGAATATTTCCAGTTCTTTGATAAACCAGTCGTACAGTGGGCGGTGAGGAATGAACTCGAGCGTACAGATGGAATGGGTGATGGCTTCGATGCTATCACTCTGGCCATGGGCAAAATCGTACATAGGGTATATGCACCATTTGTTGCCGGTACGGTGATGATGGGCATGTTTAATGCGGTACATCAGCGGGTCACGCATATGCATATTGGGAGATGCCAGGTCTATTTTGGCGCGGAGGGTTTTTTCTCCATCTTTGAATTCTCCTTTGCGCATGCGCTCAAAAAGGTCGAGGTTTTCGGCAACAGAACGGCTCCGGGCAGGTGTAGGAGTGCCGGGAGTGGTTGGCGTACCTTTACTGGCAGCTATTTCTTCCGCAGTAGCATCTTCTACATAGGCCAATCCTTTGTTGATCAGTTGTACAGCAAATGCATACATCTGTTCAAAATAGTCGGAAGCATATAACTCTTTTTCCCACTCAAATCCCAGCCAGCGGATATCTTCTTTAATGGAGTCCACATATTCTGTGTCTTCTGTTACCGGGTTGGTATCATCAAAGCGGAGATTGGTTTTGCCATTGTATTTTTTAGCCAATCCAAAGTTCAGGACAATGGATTTAGCGTGACCTATATGTAAATAGCCATTAGGTTCTGGCGGGAAACGGGTTAGTACCCGGCCGTCATTTACGCCATCAGCTATATCTGCTTCTACAATTTGTTCTATAAAATTGAGAGACCTTTCTTCGCTCATATTGATTTTTATCTTGGTCTGCAAATGTAATAAAATAGCGCTTAGCTTTTCTATTAGCGGCCAGCTTTTAGCTTTCGCGCCCCAAAAGCAGAAAGCTAGCGGCTAATCGTTATATTTACGTTTCACAATTATTTGAAAGGTATGGTAAACCCGTTAAACCGCCCTGTTCGTGTATTAGTGGCTAAAGTAGGTCTGGATGGCCACGACCGTGGCGCCAAAGTTATTGCGGCCGCCCTAAGAGATGCCGGTATGGAGGTGATTTACACCGGTTTGCGGCAAACTCCCGAAATGGTGGTGAATGCTGCCCTGCAGGAAGACGTGGATGCCATCGGGATCAGCATCCTCTCTGGCGCCCATATGACGGTTTTTCCTAAGGTTATAGCCCAGATGAAAGAAAAGGGGATGAATGATGTGTTGCTTACTGGCGGGGGCATCATTCCCGACGCCGATATGGAAACACTGCAGGAAATGGGGGTAGGGAAACTCTTTCCCCCTGGCACCAATACTAAAGATATTGCTGAATATATCACCGGCTGGGTAGCCACCCACAGGAATTTTTAAAAAAGTTATCAGGATCGCCGTAACATTTTTTTCTCCGGGTCGTCTTTAGGTGAAAATAATCCACCAAATCTAAAAACCACACACCCGTATGATTAAAAATAAGTTATGCCTGCTTTCCCTGTTACTGTTGCTGTGTTGCTGTAGTGTATTTGCCCAGGAGAAAAGAGACACCGCCCCTGCACCCTCTGCTGATACTACTTCTTATAATTTTTCTATCATTTTTGGTAAATACCCCAAGCACCGGGAAGAAGTATACGTTACTGAAGGTGGAGAAGTGGCGCTATTGTCTTTCGCTTCTATGAAAGAAAATGGAGAGCACCTGCGGAATATCCCGCGTTTTACGCTCTTTTTTAATCTCGGTACCAACTTTAATAAGGATGTAAGCAAGAATCTGGGATTCTTTACTGGTATCAATCTTAAAAATATCGGTTTAATTTCCAAACCATACGATTCCCTGAAACTGAAACAACGTGTATACACAATTGGTATCCCGCTGGGTTTCAAACTGGGGGATGTTACTAATGGCAGCTATTTTTTCTTTGCCGGGGGTGAAATTGATATGGCGATCAACTACAAGGAGAAAGTATTTGTAAACGGTGACAAGGTGCATAAATTCAATGAATGGTTCAGTGACCGCACTCCCCTGCTGATGCCGTCAATATTTGCCGGGTTCCGTGTAAATCCTGGTTTCGGGCTGAAAGTGCAATATTATCCGCAAAACTTTTTCAACAAGGAGTTTAAAACAACAGATAAAGGCAACACGGTATATCCTTACAAAACAACGGAAGCTAACCTGATATTCGTTACGTTGGGATATAACTTTAATGGAGTAAACTACTTTAAAGTAAAGAAGAAAAGACATTACATGAAAATGAAGAACGGAAAGGCGGAGTTAGAGGTGAATTATTAGTTATTAGCTGCCCGCTATGAGCAGCCTAATAACTTGTTTGTTTACCAATCTGACTAGTAGCGGCTTCACCAGGCTGATTAGTTAGGTTATTGAATATTGCTTAATATTGGTAACTAAACTTCAGCTCATGTTTCAAACGATTAACACGCAACTTGAGAATAATATCCTGATCATTACCATTAATCGTCCGGATAAAATGAATGCGCTCAATCACCAGGTATTGGCAGAGTTGGCATTAGCGATAGATGATGTGCATGGTCGCAATAACATTAAAGCCGCCATCATTACGGGCGCTGGTGAAAAGGCATTTGTGGCAGGAGCGGATATCAGTGAGTTTCTCACTTTATCTCCTAAGCAGGGAGAGGAGCTGGCTAAAAAAGGACATGTGATTTTTCAGCGTATAGAAACCAGCCATAAGCCGATTATTGCTGCTGTGAATGGTTTTGCCCTGGGTGGTGGATGTGAGTTGGCGATGGCTTGCCATTTCCGGTTGGCGAGCAATAAGGCCCGTTTTGGTCAGCCGGAAGTGGGTTTGGGGCTTATTCCCGGATATGGCGGCACCCAACGGCTTACACAATTAGTAGGCAAGGGCAGAGCGCTGGAACTGATGCTTACCGGCGACATGATTAGTGCCGACGAAGCCCTGGCCTGGGGATTAGTGAACCATGTAGTACAACCCGAAGAATTGCTGCCTAAAGCAATCGCTATTCTACAAAAAATACAAACAAAAGCTCCCCTGGCGGTAACCCGTATTATTAAATGTGCAAATGCAGCACTGGATAAAGACCAGGATGGCTTTGAACTGGAAACGCAGGAATTCGGGGCCTGCTTCGAAACCAAAGACTTGCAGGAAGGCGCAACTGCTTTTCTACAAAAAAGACCACCGAATTTTACGGGAGAATAGCTTGTTGCCCTATCCGTAAAACTGTACTTTTGTAGCCTTAAAAGTTCAAATCATGGAATTCAGAATAGAGAAAGACACAATGGGAGAGGTGAAAGTGCCTGTAAATGCCTATTATGGCGCTCAAACACAGCGCTCCATTGAAAATTTCAAGATTGCCCAGGATATCAATAAAATGCCGAAGGAAATTATTAAGGCATTCGCTTACCTGAAGAAAGCCGCTGCGATCACTAACCTGGAAGCAGGGGTATTGCCCAAGGAAAAAAGTGATCTGATTGGTCAGGTATGCGACGAAATCCTGGCAGGTAAACTGGATGATCAGTTTCCACTGGTAGTATGGCAAACAGGTTCCGGCACCCAGTCTAATATGAATGTAAATGAAGTAGTAGCTTACCGTGCGCATGTTATTCATGGTGGACAGTTGACCGACAAAGAAAAGTTCGTTCATCCGAACGATGATGTGAACAAATCACAGTCTTCTAACGATACTTTCCCTACAGCCATGCATATTGCAGCCTATAAGATGCTCCAGGAAGTAACCATTCCCGGTATTAAAAAGCTGCGCGATACATTGCAACAGAAGGCGGAAGCCTATAAAAATGTGGTAAAAATTGGCCGCACCCATTTTATGGATGCTACCCCGCTCACCCTTGGCCAGGAAATCAGCGGCTACGTAGCACAGCTGAACCACGGTTTAAAAGCCATTGACAATTCGCTGGCGCACCTGAGTGAACTGGCTCTGGGCGGTACTGCTGTAGGTACAGGTATTAATACACCTAAAGGGTATTCGGAAAATGTGGCAAAGAATATAGCCCTGTTAACCGGACTGCCGTTTATTACCGCTGAAAATAAATTTGAAGCACTGGCAGCCCACGACGCAATTGTAGAAGCCCATGGCGCACTGAAAACAGTAGCTGTAAGCCTGATGAAGATTGCTAACGATGTGCGTATGCTGAGCTCTGGCCCACGCGCAGGTATCGGTGAGATCCATATTCCAGACAACGAGCCGGGTTCTTCTATTATGCCAGGTAAGGTAAACCCTACTCAGTGTGAAGCGCTCACCATGATTGCAGCCCAGGTAATGGGTAATGATGTGGCGATAAGCATTGGCGGATCTAACGGGCATTTTGAATTAAATGTGTTCAAACCCGTAATGATCTTCAATTTCCTCCATTCTGCCCGCCTGATCGGTGATGGTTGTGTAAGCTTTAATGATAAATGTGCAGAAGGTATTGAACCAATTGAAGCTAATATCAACAAACATGTGGAAAATTCCCTGATGCTGGTTACTGCCCTGAATACCAAAATTGGTTACTACAAGGCTGCAGAGATTGCACAGAAAGCACATAAAGAAGGTACCACCCTTAAAGAAATGGCAGTGAAGCTGGGTTATGTAACGCCTGCTGAATTCGATGAGTGGGTAGTACCTGCACAAATGGTTGGAGAGATCAAGATCTAACGGTGATAGCTCTCAGATCAATCAATAACATTTAGCTGTTATTTTTTAATAGAAGCAGCGGAGAACAGAAGGGTGATACCTTCCATTCTCCGCTGCTTTTTTATAACTGGCCGCTAAAATCTATCAGCGTTATATTCCTCTTTTTAGCCGGGTTATTTACTGCCCCGGTGAAATACGTTATCATATGTTACAGAGAGGTAATACAATCCGCGGATAGTTGGACCTCCTACATATTGGAAATAAGGGGTATTCAGGATATTAGAAGCGCCCAGCTTAAAGGAAGTATTGATCTTAGGCACCCGGTAAGTAACCTGCGCATCTACTGTGCTATATGAAGGTACATCACCATTACCGAAGAGGTTCTGCCAGTAGAAGGTGTTCTGCCAGTGCCAAACTACGTTGAAACCAATATTTTTATATACGTTGCGGTTACCTACACTTACATTGGTAAACCAGTCAGGCGTATTGAAGCCTGGTACCAGCGCATCGTCTTTGGTTTTATCTTGTACCAGCTTGTTATAATTGGCATTACCGCTTACCGTGTAGCCTTTATACAGGTCGTAGGTAACTGCCAGTGCCAGGCCGTAGTTGCTTACGGTAGATTTACTGTTGGTCCATACACGGTACCGGTCTTGCAGCGACTTATCCAGCATTTGGTTTAATACGTTTTGGTCGGGAGCATTAACATTACCGGTTTTAGGCACCACGGTTTCGATCTGACCGATGAAGTGTTTGTAAGAGCTATAGTAGCCATCCAGGTCAATAAAGAGTTTATTATCCAGTAGTATTGCTTTATAGCCTGCCTCAAGTGCATTGATCTGTTCTGGTACAATAGGATCGAGGTTGGCTACTTTGAGGATACCGGCATTCTTAGCTGCCGCTACATCTTTACTAACGTGTTCCGCATTGATGGTTTTGTTTACAGCCGTGCCAAACGCATCTACAGTACTGGTCAGGAAGGAGTTCTTAAAGTATCCAAGACCTTGTTCTATGAAGGCCAAACCGCCTACGCGTCTTACCTGTCCGTTGTTTACAAAGGAGTAAGCTTCAAACAGGGATGGGAAGCGGAAGCCATTTTGCCAGGAAACCCGGAAGTTATGTTTGTCTTTGATACTATACACAGCGGCTATACGTGGATTCGCTTTACCGCTGAATTGTTCATTCTTATCGTAACGCAGGGAGCCGGTTAGTTTTAGGGCATCATTGAAGAATGTTTTACTGATCTGTGCGAAACCGCCTGCTTTACCGTACCAAATGGGTTTTCCACCGGGTTGGTTGCGTTTATCTGCTGGGAGGGAGAAGTCAACGAAGTTGTTGCCGTCGGGAATAATTTCGTAAGTGCGATAATCAGCACCTACCAACACGTCTGCAAAGTGGATGTATTTACGCAGGTTCCAGGTGCCTTCGGTATGATAGAAACGGCTTTTCTGGAGCAAAGCGGCGCCACCACTGGTGTTGTCAGGATTTTTTGAAGTAGGGTATATATCCCAGTCGTTGATGCTTTTTATTTTTGCTACCTGTGCATCGAAAGCAGGTGTGCCGGGTGTCCATCTACCATTGTCGGCATAGGCGCGTGCAGCCTGGTGGGCAGCTACCAGGTCTTTACCGGCAGTGAGGGCGTCGTTGAGGCCTTTGGTATAATCTGTTTGCCATTGTTTATCTGGCTTGAAGGATTTTTCAAGATTATCCGCCAAAGGGTTCATGTTATAAGAGTCTCCGGTATTTTCGATAGAGATATAAGACCTAACGGTAAAATCGGGGTGTACCAATTCTAATTTGGCATTTTGTACGGTAACGCCTCTGAGGCCGATACGGTTACCGCGTTGAAAGAAACCATCCATTTCACCATAACGGTAGGCGGCAGACAGTTCTATTTTGTGTGGTAAGCGGAAGTTAAAAGAGAAATCTGCTTTCTTATTTTTAACAGTGAAATCGCCCACCAGGTCTTTTTCCCAGTAGCCGGTACGGTGTACGTTATAGGCACGGCCATCTTTATCGATGATCTGGAGGTTGGAGTTATCCCCATATTTATTCCAGGCATCGTTGGCGATGTTGTTAGGACCGCTCAGCTGTGGAAAATCTGGATTGGCTTTAGGCTGTGGGTTAAAGTCGGTATGATTATCGGCATACCAGTCGGTACCCTGCATATAGCTCAGGTTTACTTTCCAGGCAAACCAGGAAGAATAGGATTGTGCATAGCGTACTGCCGTTTCCGTTAATAATTTAGCGCCGCCATCGTCTCCAATGTGGTTTACCGCTACTTTTTGATAGAAGCTCACGCCTTGGTACTGGAAGGGGTTTTTGGTGAGAAGATTCGACATGCCATTGATCGCATTCATTCCATATAGGGCGGAAGAGGCGCCTGGCGTTACTTCCACGCTGGAGATATCCAGCTCCGTAGGGCCGATGGCGTTACCTAACGGTACGCCAAGGGTAGCGGCCTGGTTATCTACGCCATCTACCAACTGCATAAAGCGGAAGTTATTAGGCACGTTGAAACCACGGGTGTTGAATACTTTAAAAGTAAGGCCGGCTGTGGTCATTTGTACGCCTTTCAGGTTACCAATGGCATCGTAAAAGGTAGAGGAAGGGGTTTCCTTTAGCGCCCGGATGTCGAGCTTTTCGATGGCTACCGGGGAGCGGAGCAATTTCTCCTGCTGGCGGGAAGCCGATACTACCACTTCATTTACCAGCAGGGATTGTGTATACAACTGGATCGCCAGTTTACTGCTGCTGTTTTTCACTTCAAATTCCTGGGGTTGATAACCAATGAGGCGGATAACCAGTTTTAATGGGAATTTGGCATTGGTGGCTACTTCAAAACGGCCGGTGGTATCTGTTTGTGTACCGAAGGAAGTACCCTTGATCTGTACAGAGGCGCCTTTAAGAGGGGCGCCATGGTCGTCGGTAATCTTGCCTTGTATTACATAAGCACCATTGAGCTGTGCTTGTACAAGCACGGGACTGAATACCAATATTACGAAAAGGTATTTCGCCAGTATAGGTAAGAACTTTTGCATAGTGATATTAACATTATAGATTCTGGAATGATAAAATGATAAGGGGAAGTGGAACTATGCCGTGCCTCAACATCGGGGTGTAAAAAATATAATCATATAGCCTATAGAATTAGTAGACAAATATAATCCGGGTATTTTTGATTTCAAAACAAACGGGCGTATTTGTGATGGAAATGGCAGTGGGCGACTGTAAAGTAGCTTGCAGTGGGTAATTTAACTAGTTGATAATTAATTTATTATAATGGCCTGTTTTTGCTGTAAATTTTTTCGGGAAGATGATAGCCCATGGCGTGTATAGGTAAGGGTTAATCCGATAACGGCATAAATAAGGCAGTGCCAACTGTTATGGCACTGCCTTTATGTTTAAAGAAATTTGTTATTATAAACTATGCTCTATCACATTAGCGTGCGTATGTTTTCCGAAAAAACGTTTTTGGAACAACAGTATGGCAATAACGCCGGTAGAGATAGCAGCATCTGCTACGTTAAATACCGGACGGAAAAACACGAAATAATCGCCGCCTTTAAATGGTACCCATTTAGGCAAATAACCTTCATAGATGGGGAAATACAGCATGTCTACCACCCTGCCGTGCAGGAAGCCGCCATATCCGCCACCGGCAGGCATAAACTTAGCCACTTCATAGCCAACGCTATCGTTGAAGATCAGGCCATAGAACATGCTGTCGATCAGGTTACCAGCAGCTCCCGCCAGGATCAGCGATCCGCAGATCAACAGGCCGATGCTATACTTTTCTTTTACCAGTTTTTTCATGTACACAAATCCTACTACTACGGCTATCAAACGGAACAGGGTAAGTAAGATCTTACCAAAGTCGCCTCCAAATTTCAGCCCGTATGCCATGCCTTCATTTTCTATAAAGTGGATACGGAACCAATTGGGGATGATCACAAATTCCTCTTGCATAAATAGGTGCGTTTTGATCCAGAATTTAAGTGTCTGGTCAATGAGGAGGATCAGGATAACGATGAATACTACGTGACGATATTTCAACTGATATTAAAGTTTTATCAAAAATAATAGTTTATTTCAATGCCTGCAATATCATTATTCCTGGAAATATACCCTTTTTACCCGCTGTGAAATTCCTGTTAATATTTCATAGGGAATGGTGTTAGCCCAGGCAGACAGTTCTTGTACGGATAAATCTTCCCCGAAAACAATCACTTCATCTCCCTCCATAATATCGGGAATATGGGTTACATCCAGCATCAGCATATCCATGGCAACAACGCCTACTACAGGCGCCAATTTGTTGCGGATCAGCATTTTACCCACGCCCATGCTAAGCCTGCGGGGGTAACCATCGGCATAACCGATGCGCACGGTAGCGGTAACGGACGGCCCTTTGGCCTCCCATTTGGCGCCATACCCCACGGTATCGCCGGCTTGTAAGTGCTTTAATTGCGCTACGGTGGTTTTTAGGGTACTTACGTTGCGTAATTGATCCTGGATATCACGACTGCTATCTATACCATACATGCCAATGCCCAGTCGCACCATATCCAACTGTAAGTCTGGATGGCGGCTGATAGCAGCGCTGTTGGCGATATGCCGGATTACGGTATATCCGAGTGATTTTTGCAATTCGTGGCTCATTTCATAGAACAGCCGTCCTTGTTGCTGGGTAAGTGCGTCCTTTTCCGGATCTTCGCTGGCTGCGAGGTGGCTGAAAATGGACTGTACCTTCAACAATGGGCTGTCTGTGAGTACCTGGGCCAATGCCGGGATTTCGCTTTTTACAAAGCCCAGCCGGTGCATGCCGGTATCCAACTTAATATGGATGGGGAATGCTGCTTTGCCGGTAGCGGTTACTTCTTCCATAAACTGCAGCAATATCTGCATGGAATAAATTTCAGGTTCCAGGTGCCAATGCAAAATGCTATCAAAACTGGCCGGTTCTGGGTTCATGACCATAATCGGCATGGTAATGCCGGCTCTTCTCAGTTCCACACCTTCATCTGCATAGGCTACGGCGAGGTAATCCACGCCATGGAATTGCAACAGGTTCGCAATTTCGAAGCTGCCGCTTCCATAAGAAAATGCTTTCACCATTGCCATCAGTTTGGTATCAGGCTTTAACATCGACTGATACAGCTTTACATTATGGGAGACGGCGGTCAGGTTGATTTCCAGAATGGTTTGATGTGCTTTTTGTTCCAGTACTTTCCCGATGCGTTCGAACTGAAATATACGGGCTCCCTTTACTAAAACGGTTTCGTTCTGGAAATCATCAGCATTGAATTGCTGGATATATTCATCGGTAGTGGTAAAAAACTGTGTTTTTAGCCCTTCTATCTGCTGAAAGCTTTTTTTCTCGCGTCCAATGTTTTTACCAATAGCAATCAATTTATTGATCCCTTTTTTCTGCAGCAGCTCAGCTACTTCTTCATACAAGGTAGCGTCGCTTTTACCGCTTTGCAGGATATCGCTCAATATTACGGTGCGGGTAGCATGTTGTTGTTGCTGGTGTAAAAAGTCCAACGCAATGGTTAGAGAGCCTAAATCCAGGTTGTAACTGTCGTTGATAACAGAACAGTTATTAATGCCCTGTTTTAATTCCAGCCGCATGGCAATATTGCTCAGCTGATCCATCCGCTGTTGGATCACTTCCTGTTCTTTGCCCAGATATAGCATTAGGGCTACACAGTGGATGGCATTTTCGATAGAGCCTTCGTCTACAAATGGAATGCTGAAGTGCAGCGGTTCTTGTTTGTAGAGCGCATCTATCCGGGTATGGTTATCCTGTTTGTCTACGTGGGTGATACGCAGGTCTGCATCGGTTTTGCGTGACCAGGAAAACAATTCCGGCCCGCCTTCCTGGTTTTCCTTTTTACCTACCTGGTTATGGAACGCTAATACGCATTCATTCAGGGCCAGGTAATCTTTGCAGTAAATGAGGATATCGCTTTTGGCAAATAGTACCAGTTTTTCGTTGATCTTCTGACGGATATTTAAAAAACCTTCGCTATGGGCCTCGCCAATATTACTGAAGATGCCAATAGTAGGGCGCATGATCTTTTCCAGGTTCACCATTTCCCCTGGCTGGGAGATCCCCGCTTCAAAGATAGCCAGTTGGTGTTCCGGCTTCATCTGCCATACAGATAATGGCACTCCAATCTGGGAATTGTAGCTTTTAGGACTACGAACAATGTTATAATCTTTTTCCAGCAGTTGGTACAACCATTCTTTTACAATGGTTTTGCCATTACTGCCAGTAATACCAATAACAGGGATATGGAACTGTTGACGGTGAAAAGCCACCAGCGCATGTAATGCCTGCAAGGTGTCTTTTACCAGGATAAAATTGGCTTTAGGATATTTTTCCAGTGGTACAGGCTCACTCACAATAAAATTACTCACCCCTTTACGGTACAGCTCTTCTATATATTGGTGGGCATTCCGGCGAGGGCTTACCAGCGGAATAAACAACGACGTTTCCGGGAAGCTTAACTTCCGGCTATCCAATAAAAGATGGTCAATCTCAGAAAATCCGGTCTCTTGCAACAATTCTCCTTTCAAAGTCTTGTTGATGCTTGCTGCGTTATACACGTTTATCAGGTTTGAATAATCACTTAGCAGTAGCAAGATGTTATTTGCTCCCTGCTCTTTACTTCACTGTTTATCCGGTAATCCTTTTTTGATGATAAAGAGAATAGAGGATGGAACTTCCAAGACATAGCAAAATCACTAACAGTGAGACGTATACCGGTAAGTGAATATTGTACTTTTCCAGGAAAAATTCTGCCAGCATCTTCAGGCCGATAAAAATAAGTACAATGGCTATGCCTTTGGGAAGATATTCAAATTTATCTACCGCTCCCCTCAGTAAAAAGAATAGAGACCTCAGTCCCAGTACCGCAAATATGTTAGATGTATATACCACCATGGGATCACGCGATATGGCAAATACAGCCGGAATGGAATCTAATGCAAATATAATGTCCGTTACGGCCAGCATGACCACTACCAGCGATAAAGTGGTAAGATACGTTTTATTGTTTTTACGGATAAAAAAACGACCGTTAGGTGCTGCTGTTGTTATCCGCAAGTATTTGTTCATAAAACGATATACGGGGTTTGCGTCAGGTTTAAATTCATTTTCCGCTTTGGTATGAAACATTTGAAAACCTGTATAAACAAGGAATGCCCCGAATATATATAAAATCCATTCAAATCTGTGGATAAGCGCCATGCCCACGCTAATAAAAATAGCTCTTAATACGAGTGCCATTAATATGCCTACTAGCAATACCCGTGAATAAGATTCTTCTTTTATTTTAAAAAAACCAAAGATGAGAATAAATACAAAGATGTTATCCATCGAAAGCGACTTCTCCATCAGGTAAGCACTCATAAAGTCGATGGCCGGCTGAGCCCCATCTTCGAACCATATGAATCCAAAAAACAGCAAAGACAAGCCTACCCAGAAAATGTTTTGCCACAAGGCAATTTTAATGGAGGTTTTCTTGTTTTTTTTGCTGAATAAACCAAGATCAAAAACCAAAGCTCCCCCTATCACCATAAAAAAAATGAGATAGGTCAACTGGGTGTTGTCCATGAAACTGGTTTTTATGAGCAGCAAAGATAAGCTTTTCGTTTTTAGCAGCTAGCGGCTAATCTATTGAATGCCCCCGGCTGCTAAATTAAAGTCCATATTTTCTTTGACGCACAAACTGGAATACCATGGCAAATAATAGCACCAGTCCGATTGGTAGCAGAAAGCAGATAGCTTGCCATTTGGTTTTTTCCTGTTTTATTTTTTCGGTGTCCAGGAGGCGCAGGGTAATTTCTTTATTGCGTGCTTCCATAATCCCTCCATTACCGCTCAGGTATTCCAAGCAGTTTAGGAAAAATTCTTTATTGGCAAAGGCGAAGCCTGGGTTAAATTCGTTAATGCCCATCTGCAATGGGCCTTCTTTGCGCGATACTGCATTGGCAATAAGGTCGCCATCGCTCACAACAATCATTTTGTTTACGGTATCGGTGGCTTCACGGAAAGGTTTGCCAGAGGCGCGTTGCAGTTCATTTACTGCTGCTGGGTCTTGCCGGTTGTGGAATAATGAAGTGAATTTTCCTTCCAGCAAAACAGCGGCGGGCAGGTGTTGCTGCCGGTATTCACGTGGATTGGGCTGTGCTTTTACTACATCCCAGCTTATTTCTGCCGGAATACGGTTGGTGCGGCTATTTCCGGAAGAGGTCAGTAAAACGGTTTTCCGGATGGCATCGTTTTTAATCGTATCTATCGCACTTACAAAACGGCTTAATACCATATCCAGATTTTTTACAATAGGATGCGCTTTCGTTGGCATAAGCAGCGGAAAATAAGGGAAAGGAACGGGCTGTATCTGTGGCCGGTTGCCTACGTTGCCTACTACGAGCGGTACTGCATCGCTTTGCATATCCATGATCAGGTCTTGGTTAATACGCACGCCGTACCGGAACAACAGGTCTTCTAGGTTCAGGCCCCGGTCAAATGCAAAGAAGGCAGGTCTGTCGTGCAAGCTATCCATACTGGCGGTAGACTCATCGATAAACCATAATATTTTGCCTCCGTTCATGACATATTGATCTATTTTAAATTTATCGGCATCGCTGAAGGCCTGCGATGGTTTAGTGAACAGGATTACGTCAAAGTCGCGTGGTATCCACGGGGTGGTTTGCAGGGTGAGGGTATCCAGCTCGTAGTTGCTTTGCAAGGTATTGAGGGCGTCGTATACTTCGGCGCCCAGCGATTCTCCATGCCCCATCATGTAACCCACCAATGGTTTTTGTTTTTCCGTGAGTTTGTTGATCGCGTCTGCAAACTGGTATTCCAGCAAGGCTTCCGAGCTGTTCATCGTTTGCATGGGATCTTGCCCACCCTGGTTTTTCAACAGGTTTACGCCGATGGTTTTGCCTTTGTAATGCAGTAGGGCGCCTGGAAAAATGAGCTTTTCCGCATAACCGTCGTTGGCATCTTGCTGTACTTTCATATTAAAGGGCATAATGCCTTGCGCCGTTAATTCTCCCAGGAATTTCATCCGGGCAGAATCGCTCATTCCCTGACCGGGATTGATAAAATTGAAACGGATATTTTGCTGGCCATATTCCCGGAATTCTTCCAGCAGTTCGGTGGTGGATTGTGCCAATTGCCGGAAGCTGGCAGGATAATCGCCTTTCAGAAAAACATCTATTTCTACCGGGCTGTTGAGCTGGCGCAACAACTGCTTGGTATTGCTGGTGAGGGTGTATCTTTTTTCTGCTGTAAGATCCCATCTGCCATGCAAATGAGCCGCTGCTATATTCATGCAGGTGAGTACCAGGATAACTGCTATTGCACGCTGCAGGTATTTTTTTCGTGTAGCCATAACATTTAGATCAGGTAATGTTACCCGTTTTGCCAGAGTTTTCTATGGAGGGATAATTTAGTAAGATAGAGCATCAGACCTATAATGCTGATAAAATAGATCATATCACGACTATCTATCACACCCCGGCTGATAGAGGTATAATGGAATTTGATGCCGGCCATTTGCAGGTAGTAATCTGCACTACCGGTAAAAGCAGGTATTTTGCTGAGGGCATCAAACCCATTGTACAATATAAAGCAGGTAAAAAGTGAGATCAGTAGGGAAATCATGGCGTTGTTGGTGAGCGACGACGACCAGATGCCGGTAGCGGTGAATGTAGCTCCCAGCATCAGCAAGCCGATGTAAGACCCAATAATGCTGCCGTTGTCTATTTGTTGGGCATCTACGCTTAAATACCGGACCGCAAAATAATAAACCAGGGTAGGCAACAGGGAGATAGCTACAATGAGCATGCTCGCCCAGAACTTACCCAGAACGATCTGCCAGCCGGTAAGTGGTTTGGTACTTAAGAGCTCCATGGTACCGGTTTTGAATTCATCGGCAAAGCTGCGCATAGTAATGGCAGGAATGAGCAGCAGATAAATAAGCGGCGCCAGGTTGAACAGTGGGTCCAGGTTGGCATAGCCGGTATCTAGCAGACTGGTTTCCGGAAAAACGAAGAGTAATAACCCATTTGCCAGCAAAAAAAGAATGATGGCCACATAGCCTGTAACACTGCTGAAAAACTGGTTTATCTCTTTCTTAAAGATGGCTAGCATGAACAGTTAGTAAGGATTAGGATTGTAAAAACACAAATATAACTATTTCACTATCAGCTTTAGGCGATAGTGTCGAGGTCTACGCCATCTTTATACATTTCCCAGATGGGGCTTGTACTTCGCAGGTTATTAACCGCTTCGGTGATGATGTGGATGGCATAATCAATTTGCTCGTTGGTGGTAAATCGCCCCAGGCCAAACCGTAAGGATGCATGCGCCTGGTCATCGCTGATACCCATTGCTTTCAGCACGTAGCTGGGCGCCAGTGAGGCAGAGGTGCAGGCAGATCCGGTAGAGAGGGCCACCATTTTATTGAAGCTCATTATAAGGGCTTCTCCTTCCACATATTTAAACGATACATTACAGGTATGTGGTAAACGGGGTGCATCGCCACCATTTAAATAGGATTGTTCCAGTGCCAGCAATGCTTTTTCGAGCCGGTTGCGCATGGGCAGTATACGCTGGGTGTCGGTTGCTGTTTCTGCCGCACATAGTTCGCAGGATTTACCCAAGCCTACAATGCCTGGCACATTAAGGGTACCGGAGCGCATCCCTCTTTCATGGCCGCCGCCGTCGATTTGGGCAACGAGCTTTACCCGCGGCGCGCGCCGGCGTACATACAGCGCGCCCACGCCTTTGGGACCATATATTTTATGGGCACTGAGGGTTAGCAGGTCTATCCCGTCGGTATTTACGTTAACCGGGATCTTACCTACTGCCTGGGTAGCATCGGTCATAAAAAGTACTTCATGCTTTCTGGCAATATCGCTAATGGCTTTTATGGGTTGTATCACGCCAGTTTCGTTATTGGCATACATGATACTGATCAGGATTGTTTGGGGAGTGATGGCGGCCTCTAATGTACTTAGGTTTATCAGCCCCTCCTGGTTTACCGGTAGCCAGGTAATGCTGGCGCCCAGTTTTTCCAGGTGCTTGCAGGTATCCAATACTGCTTTGTGTTCGGTAACGGCAGTAATAATATGGCGGCCTTTGCTGGCATACATCTCATACACGCCTTTAATGGCCAGGTTTACTGCCTCGGTAGCGCCGGAGGTAAATACAATTTCTTTAGGGTCTGCTCCTATCAGTTGGGCTACCTGTTCCCGGGCATAGTCTACAGCTTCTTCTGCCGCCCATCCAAACGGATGGCTCCGGCTGGCGGCATTCCCATATATTTCAGTGAAATAGGGCAGCATCGCTGTTACCACCCTGGGATCACAGGGTGTAGTGGCGTTGTTGTCCAGGTAAACAGGCAACTGTAACATAGCATTCTATTTATATTAAAATCCGGTCCAAACAAATTTACAACATAAGTTCTATTTTTACCGGGTTAAGCATATTTCAGAAAGCAGCAGGGATCAAGCATTCCACTGTCCTTAAACCAAATTGATCATGCTCAGGGTAGAACATATCGGCATTGCCGTAAATGCGCTGTCGGATTCCATTCCATTATTCGAAAAGCTATTAAATACACCTTGTTATAAGCAGGAAGAGGTGAGCAGCGAACAGGTGCAAACAGCTTTTTTTAAGCAGGGAGAAACCAAAATAGAACTATTGGAGGCTACCGGCCCGGAAAGCGCTATCGCTAAGTTCCTGGAAAAGAAGGGAGAAGGTATGCATCATATCGCTTTTGAGGTGGATAACATCTACGAAGAAATGGAAAGATTGCAACAGGAAGGATTCGTTTTATTACAGCAAACCCCCAAAAAAGGGGCAGACAATAAACTGATTTGTTTCCTGCATCCTAAGCACAGTAAAGGAGTTTTAATCGAAATTTGCCAAGAGATCAAGTAAGCATTTGCTTATATATGTTAAATATAAACAATAAGATTTTTTTTAACTTTTTTTCCAATTTAGCAATCCAAAGAAATTAAGCTGTCGTAAGTAATTATGTAACACCCGAAAAAAAGGCAAAAAAATAAAGGACTAAGTTTTTTTGAAAATTTTTGAACAATTTCATTTTCTATTACGTTATCTCTATAAACACACAAACAAAAACATCAATACTCAAAATATTAAAAAACTTAAGCTGTATAAATATTGAAAGTTTAAGTTTTAACGATTACTCTAAAGTTGGCATAGGTTATGAACACCTGCGGGTTTTTTAGCTTGCAGGTCTTTTTTTAAAGCCATTCCCATCCTTAAAAGGATATACTGCCATCTCAGGACTTTTATTTGATCAGTACATCATTATTTCACCCATCTTATTAGGGCGTATCTTATTCATTATTACCCGTTTAATTATTTTAACCGCTATTGTTCTTTATATATAAAGAATATCTTCTTCTATAAGCCAAAGTTTGTCATTAAAATAAGGGAAATCTACACTGCAAGGGGAGATGGGTAATGCCGGTTTTTCTGAAGATGAGGGTAAGATTAAAATGCTAAGGGTATTCCAATAAAAGATAATATTGTGATTCGACGGACCTGATGCGAATATAATGCAGTATTTGGCAATACTCTTTGCACCAGGCCCATTTTCTATAGCGATCAATTTTATAGCAAAATCAGGCTAATACTTTCTCCATTCCCGTGCTCCTGGAGCCTTTTATGAGGATATGCGTATCCTGGAACTGTTGTTGTTTAAACCATTTTCCGGCAGTTACGGCGTCTTCCAGGAAAATGTAAGGATGGCTTACCTTGCCAAAATCTCCTCCTACCAGTACAACAGCATCCCAGTGGGTACGTTCCAGTAAACTAACGAGCGCCTGGTGTTCATTAACACTGTCTGCTCCCAGTTCCATCATAGCGCCGAGGAGCAATACTTTTTTATGTGCTTGAATACCAGCAAAATTTTCGATGGCTGCTTTCATACTGGAAGGATTGGCATTGTAAGCATCCATGATAATGGTATTGCTATTTTGCTGTATTACCTGTGAGCGGTTATTGGAAGGTGCATAGTGGGCGATTGCCGGTGCAATGGCTGGCTCTGGTACGCCAAAGTGACTAGCCACAGCTACGGCAGCCATTACATTCGGGAAATTATAGGCCCCTACCAATTGTGTTTGAATAAATCCTACCTGGCTATTGCCTCTTACTTCTACTGCGAGAAAGGCGCTGTCGGTGATGGCTTCCCCCACATAATCTGCTTCCTGACTACCATAGGTAACCATCTGCTGAATGCCCTTTGCCATATTTATCAGGTAGTCGTAATCGTTGCAAACGAATACGGTACCATTATTGGCGCGCAGAAAATCGTATAGCTCTCCCTTAGCTTTCTTTACACCTTCTTCACTGCCAAAGCCTTCCAGGTGGGCTTTACCTATGTTGGTAATAATCCCATGGGTGGGTAGGGCTATTTTGCAGTAACTGGCAATTTCTTGTTGATGGTTGGCCCCCATTTCTATTACGGCGATCTGCGCATCTGTTGGTATACGTAAAATAGTTAGCGGTACCCCTATATGGTTGTTTAAATTACCTACGGTGGCGTAGGTTTTCAGTCCGGCAGACAAAGCGGTATTGATCAATTCCTTCGTAGTGGTTTTACCGTTAGTGCCGGTAATAGCCAGGAAAGGAATATTTAATTGTTTCCGGTGCCATAAAGCCAGTTGTTGCAAAGTGTCTAACACATTGTCTGTCAGTATCATTTTTTCGGGTACGGTATAGTAAGCGGCTTCGTCTACTATAGCAAAGGCAGCCCCCATTTCCAACGCTTTGGCGGCAAATTCATTACCATTGAAGTGATCCCCTTTCAATGCAAAGAAGATGTCGTTAGGCTTCAGGTTACGGGTATCTGTTTGTACGGAGCGATATTGCTCATAGATACTATATATTGCTTCGATATTCACAGTTGATGGTTTGATGCAAAAATAAGCGGTTCGGAATGTAATATAGCAGATTTTTCTCCTGCTGTAAAGGCGGATCTTTATACCATTAAGAAGAATAAATGATGAAAAAGAGGTAAACCTGCTCTCCCTTTTAGAGGTGGGTGCAGGTTATAAATAAAGAGGGTGGTGCTCCTTTCTGCAGAGATTCAATATTTCCCGTAGATTTACGTTATTCAGGAAGAAGATTGGAAAAAATAACATGCTGTATCAAGGAAGGTTCATGGCTGGCCCGGATCGCTGCCCGTTTTATGCGGGTACAATCTATCGCCATGGTTTTAGGACGTACCATCCATTTGTATGGAGCGTCCAGGGAACGCTTTTTGTCTGATGTTGCCTGGATGCGGCATGAAGCTTGTCATGTGAAACAATACCAGCGCCTGGGATTTTTAGGATTTTTGCGGGAATATTTGGCTGAATACGTTCGCAAGGGGTATTATAACAACGCGCTGGAGGTGGCGGCGAGGGCCTCGGAGGAAGATCCTGCTATATTGGATGATATAGAAATTATTTAAAACGTTTCGTTAAAGTGGAGAACGCCGCAGATTTTTTCCAGCCACTGGTTTTATTTTTCTTATTTTTACGTTAAAGGTTGATTTTATGGTTAAGAAGGTAACAGAGGGCATCACCATCAGCGTGGAAACATTCTACCAGCCGGATTATTCTAATCCTATTGGAAGCGAATTCATGTTTGCTTACCGTATTACCATTGAGAATAATAACACTTTTCCTATAAAACTGCTCCGCCGGCATTGGTATATCATTGATTCCAATGGAACTCACCGGGAAGTAGAAGGAGAAGGTGTGGTAGGTGTACAACCACTGCTGGCGCCGGGTGAAACATACCAATACGTTTCAGGTTCCAATCTCCGGACAGAGATAGGCAAAATGTATGGTACTTATCAAATGGAAAATCAACTGGATAAGAAACTCCTGGAAGTGAAAATTCCGGAATTCCAGATGGTAGTTCCTTTCAAACTGAATTGATCCGTCTTCGTTTTAGCCTGTAATCTTATCGGGGCCTATATTTTGCGGCTTTGAAAATTTCTGTCACATCCTTTGATTCCATCAATTGCTGCAAGGAAACTTCCTTGTGTTCTTTCATGTATTTTTTTATGATCTGCCAACCAACAAAATTGGCCATTTTACCCGGGGAGCCTTCGGGCATGCCTTGCGTGGTAGGACCATCGCCAATAAAGTGATTGAGCTGCTGCCAGTCTGTTGAATACAGCAGGTTGTTCTGCACAAAAAATTGCCAGATCATTTGTTCATTATCATAGCACCAGTCCAGCTGGTCTTTCGTATAACCGAGTTTGATAGTATCCGGGGTGCTGGGCAATACTTTGTCAAGGAAATATTGTTGTTTGCCGGCTTCTATCATGAGCGTTACCAGGTTCTGGTTTTTCTTTGCCGGCGGGAATAGTTCCTGCTGGATTACCTGCATACAATTAGTGGTAATATATTCTGGAGCAAACCGGTGTATCATATAAGCCGGGTAATCCGGGATTTGGGCATAAGGGGGAAAATCTTCTCCCATATACATATCCAGTCCAATGCCCAGTATAGAATCTATAGTGATAGCACCATAATTGGCGATGCCTGAAATAAAGGTGACCACTTTAGGGGGACGAAAAGAAGGGATGTAGTATTTGATATACCGGAAGCACTGCGCCAGATCGGCTTTCAGTTTGCTGCCGTCGCCGTATTTAATGGCAATAGCTTTTTCCAGTTGCCGGAAATCCGGTGTGGTAAGAAACAGGTGCAATTGCTGCTGTATGGCCATACTGCTGTCGGAATAGGCGCCAAGGTTCATAATATCCGTTACATACAGGGGCAGGAAAACTGGATATTGGGCATGCAGTTTTTCCAGGCCGGGTTGTACGTGACTGGTATCGATGGTGAACAAGACTGAGTCGAAACGCGACAGGCTAACGGCCATGGGTATATGACTTACATCCGGCGCCTTATTGCCGGATTGGCACGCGGTTAAGTTCAATAGGGCCAACAGGCCACCTATCAGCAGGGTATTTTTAATAATGTAACTTTGCATCACTCTTAAAACTTATCTAAGGTAAAATTATTATTTACCTTGTATTATAAATTTTTTAAGAACCAGTATCATCTATGAAGAGGATCATCTTTTTGTTGGCGGTTGTAGGAATGGCGAAAACGGGTGTAGGACAATACCGGTATGGCTCTTTCGGGAGCCAGGTAAGGTTGGGATTTACCCTCAATCCATTGGTGTCGGTACTAAAGCCACAGGAGTTGGGGGTAACCCGGAACAGCGCCAAAGCCGGATTGGATTTTGGCCTCATGGCCGATTTTAGCCTGAATGAACGGGGAACCTATGCGCTGGCATCAGGATTCCAGGTGCTACTGGCTGGCAGTAAGCTGAAATATGATGCAGGTAAAGGATTAAGCGATTACAAGCCTAATCCGGCGGAATATAATATGAAGCTGACCTATATTGAAATTCCATTGGCATTGAAGCTGAAAACACAGCCGCATGATGCTATTGGCTGGTGGGGACAATTTGGTACCTATGTGGATTTTCCGGTAAGCGGCCGCGCAGACATCGTGTCTATGAACCAAACATACGACCGGGTGAATATACTGCCGCAGTTAAACCGCATTAATGTGGGCATGTTGCTGGGTGCAGGCCTGGAATATCCTTTAGGCGGCAATCTGACTGGTTTGGCCGGCATTACCTACCAGAATGGTTTCGTAGATGTTACCCGCAATGGAAAATGGAATGATGGAAGGGTAAATATGAATAGCTTTGCACTCCGGCTGGGCATATACTTCTAGCTTTTAGAAGCTGGCAGTTGCTTGCCAGCGCTGAATGTATGAGGTTTTAAATAAGATATTTTTTTATGAAGATTATACTGGCACAACAGAACTATCATATAGGCAATTTTGAGCACAATACGGCGAAAATTATAGCGGGCATCCATGCTGCCAAAGCGCAGGGCGCCGACCTGGTAGTGTTTTCTGAGCTATGTGTATGCGGTTATCCGCCCAGGGACTTCCTGGAATTTGAAGATTTCATTGCTCAATGCTATCATGCAATAGATGTGATTAAAGCACATACCCAGGATATTGCTGTATTAGTAGGTAGTCCGGCGCGTAATCCGCAACGGGAAGGCAAAGACCTTTTTAATGCTGCCTGGTTTTTATATGAGGGAGAGGTTAAACAGGTAGTGCATAAAACACTTTTGCCTACTTATGATGTATTCGACGAATACCGTTATTTTGAGCCCTCTTACGAATGGAATATTATTCCATTTAAAGGTAAAAAGCTTGCCGTTACCGTCTGTGAAGATATCTGGAACCTGGGAGATAACCCCCTGTACCGTATTTGCCCGATGGACCAGCTGATAGCCCAGGAGCCGGATGTAATGATTAACCTTTCCGCTTCTCCGTTTGATTATGATCACGACGAAGACCGTAAGGAAATCATTTTGTCTAATGTGCTCAAGTATAAGATACCCCTGTACTATTGCAATACGGTGGGATCACAAACGGAAATAGTATTCGATGGAGGTTCGCTGATCTACGATGCGCAGGGAAATATTGTAAAGGAGTTACCTTATTTCCAGGAGGCCATGGATGGCATAGCGTTGGAAAAACTGACCGGCAACGAGCTGCCGGTGGTTAAACCTACCGACTATACGCCGCTCACGGCATTAGATTTTGAGCACAACATAGACCGCATTTACGATGCCCTGGTATTAGGTATTCGTGATTACTTCGGGAAGATGGGTTTTACCAAAGCCATTCTGGGGTCTTCCGGTGGTATAGACAGCGCCGTTACCCTGGCTATCGCCTGCGATGCGCTGGGAAAAGAAAATGTAAGGGCGATACTGATGCCTTCTCCATATTCTACCAGTCATTCTGTAGAGGATGCCGTAGCCTTATCCCAAAACTTGGATAGCCCTTACGATATTATCCGTATCAATGATATTTATGAAACTTTTCTGAACACGCTGGAACCTTTCTTTAAAGGGTTGCCTTTTAATGTGGCGGAAGAAAATACACAATCCCGTATCCGGGGCAACCTGCTGATGGGATTATCCAATAAATTCGGTTATATTCTGCTCAACACTTCCAATAAAAGTGAGCTGTCTACCGGCTACGGCACTCTTTACGGCGACATGGCTGGCGGATTATCTGTTTTAGGGGATGTGTATAAGATGCAGGTATATTCCCTGGCAAGGTATATTAACCGGCACAAAGAGATTATACCGGCGAATATTATTGAAAAAGCGCCGTCTGCAGAGCTGCGCCCTAACCAGAAAGACAGCGACAGCCTACCGGATTACGTTGTTCTCGACCGGATATTGTATCAATATATAGAACGCCGGCAGGGGCCGCGTGAAATAGTGGCTCAGGGATTTGACTCGGCATTGGTTTCGCGGGCCTTAAAGATGGTGAACACCAATGAATATAAGCGCAATCAATTCTGTCCTATTATCAGGGTATCTTCCAAAGCTTTTGGCGTGGGCCGCCGGGTACCGATAGTAGGAAAATATTTGTCGTAGGCTTGGTGCCCGCTAAAGCAAGCACCAAGCCGCTATTTTAATATATTTGCTAAAATTTGATTATACAACATGTTACAAGTACCGTTTATACGTCAAAATAAAGCATTCGTTCTTGAGCGTCTGGCTGTAAAAAATTTTAAAGAGACGCACCTCGTGGATGAAGTACTGGCTCTGGACGACAAGCGTAAGAAATTAACCCTGGAATACGACGAAACACAGGCCCAGGTTAACAGTTTATCTAAAGAAATCGGTAAGCTGATGGCGCAGGGAAAGAAAGAAGAGGGCGAAGCGCAACGTGCTGCTGTAGCTGCTTTAAAAGACCGATTGGGTCCTGTAAACGAAGAACTGAATGCTACTGAAAAAATACTGCACGATACCCTGGTGAAGTTGCCTAACCTACCAGCTGGCCTGGTGCCCCGCGGTAATTCTCCGGAAGAAAATGAGGAAGTGCGTAAAGGCGGTAAAATTCCGGAACTCTATGATGGCGCTGTTCCTCACTGGGACCTGGCCAAACAATATGATCTTATTGATTTTGAACTGGGTAATAAAATCACAGGTAGTGGTTTTCCGGTGTATAAAAATAAAGGTGCCCGTTTACAACGCGCTATGATCCAGTACTTTCTGGATTATAATATCAGCAAAGGATATACAGAGTATGCCCCTCCTTACCTGGTAAACGAAACCTCTGCCTATGGTACCGGCCAGTTGCCGGATAAAGAAGGCCAGATGTACCATTGTACAGAAGATAACCTTTATCTGATTCCTACTGCGGAAGTGCCGGTAACCAATATTTACCGCGATGAAATTGTAAAGGATACCGACCTGCCCATCAAGATGACGGCCTATACTCCTTGCTTCCGCCGCGAAGCAGGTTCCTACGGTAAGGATGTACGTGGCCTGAACCGTGTACACCAATTCGACAAAGTGGAGCTGGTGCAACTGGTGCACCCGGAGGTATCTTACGCTGCGCTGGATGAAATGGTAGCCCACGTAGAAGAGTTGCTGAACCAATTGGAACTGCCTTACCGCATTCTTCGTTTATGCGGTGGTGATATGAGTTTTACTTCTGCACTTACCTACGATTTTGAAGTATATAGCGCTGCCCAGCAAAAGTGGCTGGAAGTAAGCTCTGTCAGCAATTTTGAAGCTTACCAGACCAACCGCATGAAGATCCGGTTCAAAGAAAATAATGGCAAGCCGCAGCTGGTGCATTCCCTGAATGGTAGCTCTTTGGCCTTGCCCCGTATATTGGCCTGCATCCTGGAAAATAACCAGACTGCGGAAGGTATCCAGATACCCACCGTTTTGCAGAGCTATTTCGGCAGCCATATCATATAAAGGTGTTGCTCGCAAAGCAGTAGCAGAAACATATAAAAGCGGCAAAGTACCTGAACGGATGTAGCATCTGCTCAGGTACTTTGCAGTTTGGCCCCTGCTGCCACAGACATCAAACATTGTTCTGCGCACTTTTAATGCATTTTATGAAACACTTTCTTCCCAATGGCGACGAACTTATTATCCGCCTTCCTGTGCCTGAAGATGCGGCTGCTTTACTGGCCAGCTTTCAACGCCTGACCCGTGAAACAGATTTCCTGCTCTTTACCCATTCCGAATCGTTAGAACTGGATATCGACTCGGAGGAGGATTATATACAATCTTACCTGGATAACCCCCAGCAACTCTTACTGGTGGCTATCGTAAAAAACTGCATCATTGGCTCCCTCAATGTAAACCATAGCGGCTTGCATAAAAAAAAGCATACTGCTGAAATGGGTATTGCAGTAGAAAGCGCCTGGAATAATATGGGCATAGGCCGCCGGCTGATAACCGCTATGCTGCGTTGGGCAGAAGGGCAACCAGACCTGCATATCATCAGTTTACAAGTTTTTTCTACCAACGAAAAAGCCATGCAATTATACCGCAACTTTGGCTTTATGGAGTGTGGCCGCCTGCCGCAGGGCATATTGCAAAATGGTGGCCATTATACAGACCTGGTAACTATGTATAAACAATTGAAGCCGCTGTTATAATATCTCCCGAATACGATTAATTTTAAGGTCTAAAATTAAATCAGCATGGATCGATATGACCGTCAGACCCGGTTAGAAGGATTTGGCAAAGAGAAGCAGGCAATGCTGCAACAGGCAAAGGTGCTGGTAATAGGCGCCGGGGGATTGGGAGTACCCGTTTTGCAATATCTCACCGCTATGGGCGTTGGTTGTATTGGTATTGTTGAGCATGATACGGTTTCCGTTACTAACCTGCAACGGCAGGTGCTATACCGTACAGCGGATCAAGGCGCCTCTAAATTAAAGGTAGCCGCCCAACGGCTGCAACTATTGAATCCCGATGTTACTTTTAACTTATACGATACTTGGTTAACCACGGAGAATGCTCTTGATATTATCAGCAACTACGATGTAGTGGTGGATTGTTCCGATAATTTTGGTACCCGTTATCTCGTTAATGATGCCTGCGTAATAACCGGTAAACCATTGGTATACGGGGCTATTTATAAGTATGAAGGGCAGGTTAGTGTATTCAATTACCAGGAAGGGGCTACTTACCGTTGTATTTTCCCGGAACGGCCGGAAAGCGGGGAAATGCTGAACTGTAACGACATGGGCGTATTGGGCGTATTACCAGGGATTATAGGCAGTTACCAGGCCAACGAAACGGTAAAGGTAATCACCGGTATTGGTACGCCGTTACGGAACCAGCTCCTTACCATCGACACATTGCATAATACTCACCATATTTTTAATATTACCCCATTAGCCGCCAACCGTCAGCTAATGGCCCTGCAGGCAGACTACCAACAATCCGTTTGTGAAATAACAGGCGTGCAATCCTTGTCAGTGCAACAATTGCAAGAATGGTTGCAGCATGATACCCACTTTATGTTGTTGGATGTAAGGGAGCACGACGAATGGAATATCTGTCACATTCCGCAATCAGTACACATTCCTATGGGGCAAGTGTTGCAGCAAACGGGCGCGTTGCCGGCCAATACGCCGATAGCCGTACTTTGTCATCATGGCATGCGTAGCCGTGCTGTTGCAGAACGTTTGTCTGCATTGGGTTTTAATAAGGTATATAACATAGAGGGTGGTATTCATGCCTGGGCACGTGCAATTGATGATCAGATGCAAACTTACTAACCGTGATAATATCACTCTGTATTTTTTTCTTTCTGGTAGCGCTGGTTTATTCTGCTGCTGGTTTTGGTGGAGGTTCCAGTTACCTGGCCATCCTGGCGCTCTGGCAGGTAGATTTTCAGCTGATGAAATCTACTGCTCTGTTATGTAATGTAGCCGTAGTCGTTAGTGGGGTATACCATTTTTATAAAAGTGGGCATCTGCCTACGAAAAAGGCGTGGCAGCTGTCGCTGATCAGTGTGCCGCTGGCTTTCCTGGGAGGCTATTGGCCCTTAAAGCAAGCTACTTTTTTCCTCTTGCTAGGTATTGCGCTTACCCTGGCAGCCTTGTTGATGTGCTATCGCCTGTTTATTGAAAAAGAGGAACCGGTTATTCCGGTAGATAGAGGTAATGGGTTGGTATATAGAATTATTGGCGGTGCAATAGGTTTGCTGTCGGGCATGACCGGTATTGGCGGTGGTATTTACCTGTCGCCGGTGCTGCGCCTGGGTAAATATGATACGGCTAAAAATATTGCGGGATTGAGCAGCTTTTTTATTCTGGTGAACTCCATTGCGGGCTTATGTGGCCAGGCTGCCAAGCATGCGGTTATATTTGATGTAAAATTTGTTGGCCCATTACTAATAGTCGTTGTGGCAGGAGGCCAGCTAGGGGCCCGTTTAAGTGCTGGTGTACTGAAGCCCAGGTGGGTAGCAGGAGCTACTGCTGCGTTAATATTATATGCCGGTGTGCGTATGTTGCTATAATAGCAGTATCATCAGTTGCCGGCGAATGAGGGAAATTACTTACCCTCCTATTACCGACATGCTTTCCATATTTTTTCCGGTACGGTGCAGGGCAGCTTCTACGCCATTGATGAAACGGGCTTGTATGGCCGCTGTTATGGCGGGCAATAGTGGTTGCCCCTGTTGGAGTATTGTTTTCACGTTGAGCGCATCATTGCCATAGAGGCAGGTTTTTACACTACCAGTGGCGGATATACGTAATCGGTTGCAGGTGCCGCAGAAAGTACGGCTATACGCCGGTATTACCCCGATATTGCCCTGGTGGCCTGGAATATGGTAGTTAAGTGAGGTAGAATGAGGGGCATCCGTAATTTTTTGCAGTGGATAGGTGGCGCCAATTACCGACAGGATATGCTGATAGTTCCAGGTGATGCCCGAAAACGTGTGGCCTTGCCCGTTAAAGGGCATTTCTTCTATAAACCTCACCGACAAAGTATGATGGCGAGTTAAGGCGGTAAAATCAACCAGTTCATCTGTATTTACATTTTCCATCACTACAGTATTGATCTTTACCTGCATGTTGTGTTGTAAAAGGCTTTGCAGTGTATCCATTACCGTATGAAACTTGTTACGGCGGGTAATCTCCAGGAAGCGCGTTTCCTGTAGCGTATCCAGGCTCAGATTAATATGTGTGATGCCCATTTGCTGCAGTGCGGGAATGTAAGAACGCGTTAGCAGGCCATTGGTAGTAATGGCAATTTCCTCTATGCCGGGTATCGCTTTTATTTTTTCCAGTAACGGTAGTAGGCCGGGGCGGAGAAAAGGTTCACCTCCTGTGATCCGGACCCTGGAAACGCCTGCTGCTGCCAGCGTTTGTAGCAGAAATAATATCTCCCCGTCGGTAAGTAGTGTTTGGTGCGGTACAAAATGCATGTTTTCAGGCATACAATAAGTGCAGCGCAGGTTGCACCGGTCAGTTACCGATATCCTTACATAGTTAATAATCCGGTGATGTGCATCTATGAGCATCCTGATCAGTGGTTTTTGCCGGATGAATGGCCGTTGTTTTCACTTTTATCAATCATCATCAACGCATTTGAAATCTTTTTCTATTAATATGGTTAGCTCCGACCCATCGCTGTTATGCAGGATCTGTTCGAAGCCTACTTGATCCGGTTTATACCAGGCTTCCAGCACAGGGTTGGGTAACAGCAGATGAATGCCGTTGTCCTGTTCTATTTTTATGACCGGATCTGTGATATCCTTCCCTCTCAGGCAAAAGTGGAGAATGCCCGCGCCGATATGAGTGGAGGATTCTACTTTACCCGTATTTACCAATAGCTCCAAATCTGTTTTATCCAGGCGGTAACGTATGCTGTTGCCTCTTATCCGTATTTTCATAAAAAATGATTTACTGACCTACTAAAATTACTACTTTTTTATCGGGCTATATTGTAGATTTAACCAACAATTTAATCAGGATGGGGATACTATTGTTTGGAGTAGCCAAAGACATTGCCGGAGCGCCAGTATTGGAAAAACCGTTGCACGTTACTGATGTGGCGGGATTAAAAGCCTGGCTGTACGAACAATACCCTGCACTATTACAGCTCAAGTCTATAATGGTAGCTGTTAACAAGGCTTATGCCGTAGATGCACAAGTTATTGATCATCAGGATGAAATTGCTATAATTCCGCCTGTAAGCGGTGGTTAAACGCCTCCGGATATTAGTTCCGTATGATGGAAGTACTTATAAAAATCAAGGATATGATTGCGGTACAGGAAGCGCTGGATTTTATTCAATCGCCGGAATGCGGTGGTGAGGTGATTTTTACTGGCACAGTGCGCAATCATACCAAACAACGGGAAGTCACTAAGTTGGTTTATGAATGTTACGAAACCATGGCTGTATCAGAAATGCACAAAATTGCTGAGCAGGTGAGGGAAAGATGGACAGTACAGAAGCTGGTAATGTTGCATGCCGTTGGTGAAAAATTTCCTGGAGATATCGCTGTGGTAATTGCTGTAGCGGCAACGCACAGAGGTGTTGCTTTTGATGCCTGTGAGTATGTGATAGACACCCTTAAAGAAACGGTTCCCATCTGGAAAAAGGAGTTTTTCGCAGATGGAGAGGTGATTTGGCCTCATCCTTAAAAATGTTTCATTGCTGCTGCTTTTTCTTCCGGGGTATTGGCATTGAATTGCTCCGGGAAAAATGGATTTTCCAGTAAGGCAATATCTGTGTTCAGCAGGGTTTTACGTGGACAATTTTTTCCTTCCATTACGTTTTGTTGCAACGCCTTTAGTCCTGCAGGTTCCCATATGGTAATCAGGGGTTCTGGTAATTTGTTTGCCGGGCTTATAAACGTGGTAGCGGCCCGGAGAGTATTGCGCTGTTGTATCAGCAGGCCCAGGCTGTTGGGGCTAAGGAAGGGCAGGTCGCAGGCAATAACTAACCAGGCCGTATCTGGTTGCAGGGCATGGGCGCTGAGCAGGCCGGCAGAAGGTCCGCGGTAAGGCAGGGTATCTGGTATCAGAAGTGGGTAGTTAAAATGTGATTGCTGTTCTGCCCTGCATGAAACGTACACTTCCTGTAGAAAAGATTGCAGTAAATTGACGAGGTATTGCCATTGGGGCATGCCATGATAAGCAATGTCGCTTTTTTCTTCCTGCATACGTGTGCTGAAGCCACCACAGAGCACTAATCCTTTTAAGGGAGGAATGTTAGCGGGAATAGTCATGTTTACCACCTGTTTTACTAATTAGTTTTGTTGCTTTGATGATCATATCTTGTGTAAGCGCTTTACACATATCATAGATGGTGAGGGCAGCTATGCTGGCGCCGGTAAGGGCTTCCATTTCCACGCCTGTTTTGCCGTTGGTTTTCACTGTGCAGCGGATAACAGCTTCTTCTCCTTCCAGTTGTATCTGTATATCACAACCATCGAGGAATAAGGTGTGGCATAGCGGGATCAGCTCCGGTGTTTTTTTAGCGGCCATGATACCGGCTATAATAGCTGTTTGAAATACGCCGCCTTTACGGGTTTGAATGTCCTGGCCCTGGAACTGGTCGCGTACTGGTTGCGGCAGATATACCCGGCTTTCGGCCACGGCTATACGATATGTGTCCTGTTTATCACTGATGTCTACCATCGAAGGTTGGCCACTTTCATTCAGGTGGGTAAAATCGCTACTTGATTCATTGGGCATAAAAGCATAAATTTAATAAGTTCACCTGCTACAAAAATAATTCAAAATGACGTTGACTGTTGCTGCTGCATTTGAGGCCGTACTACAAACTGCCCGGGACTTGGGTACAGAAATCATTCCATTTGAAGCTGCTACCGGCCGCATCTTACGGGAGCCTGTGCTGGCCGACAGGCCTTTCCCTCCATACGACCGTGTAATGATGGATGGTATTGCCATTAATTACGATAGCTATGCCCGTGGGCAGCATGTTTTTGGCGTGGAAGACCTACAGGCTGCCGGTATGCCGCAGTTACAGCTGTCTAATACAGCTAATTGCATCGAAGTAATGACTGGCGCTATTCTTCCAGAGCTGACAGACACAGTGATCCCATATGAACAACTGGCATTAACAGAGAGTGATGATTTCCGGCGTTTTACTGTACATACGGTAGTAAAGCAGGGGCAACATATACACCGGTTAGGCTCGGATGTAAACGCCGGCGCCGCATTGCTCGACAGCGGAACGCTTATCGGGCCAGCCGAAGCAGGAATATTGGCTGCAGTGGGGAAAACCCAGGTGCTTGTCAGCAAATTACCGCGGGTGGCCGTTATTGCTACGGGCAATGAGCTGGTACCTGTACATGCTATACCGGAAGCTCATCAGGTACGTATTTCCAATGTTTATAGCCTCCTGGCCTCTTTGCAACAGCTGGGTATTTCGGCACGCTACATCCATCTAAACGATGATGAGTCGGAAATGAAAGAACAGTTGGCGTTATTGCTATCCGAAACGGATGTCTGGATCAGTTCCGGCGCCGTTAGCGCCGGGAAATTCGATTATCTGCCAGCCGTATTACAGCAGTTGGGTATGCAACAGATATTCCATAAAGTGCAACAACGCCCCGGAGGGCCTTTTCTGTTTGGTACTTTCGAACAGGGGCCGGTAGTATTTGCCTTGCCCGGTAATCCGGTATCAGGGTTTATGTGCTTTTACCGCTATGTGCAACCCTGGATACGGGCCGCCATGGGAGCAGTGCCGTCTCCACCTTGCTATGCACAGCTATCTGAAAAAGTGATTTTTGAAACAGCGTTAGAATATTACCTGCCTGTAAAATTAGTATCCCGGCCAGATGGTACCCTTACAGCCACTCCCCAACCCTATCAGGGTTCCGGCGACCTGGCCAGTTTATTGAAGGCAGACGCTTTCCTGGTATTGCCATTGGAAGAAAAAGTTTTTGAGAGAGGAAGCTGTTATCCGGTATGGCTGTTCCGTTGACCAGACTGTATTACTTTCACGGATATATTGAAAAAACAATCATAAATGACGGGCTCGTATACACAGAGTTAACACCATTATAATATTGGATCCATAATTTGTGTTAAACCTGGTAAGCATTTAATAGTCTTACCCAAAATATATATTATATGGCTGTAGTTGCCCATAAGATTCAGTTGCAACATCTCGCCTGGCGTGCTGGCTTTGGAGAACCGCTTCCCGTTATTTCATCATGGGAAGATAAAAAGAGAAAAGAGATTGTAAATAAAGTATTGATAGGACATGCCAAATCATCCCTTACCTCTGTAGATGTAGTATCGGCAGGAGATCTTCCCGATTACCAAAAGCGTCGGAATATGACAGCCGAAGAAAGGAAGAATCTGCGGGAAGTGAATACCCAAGGTATCAAGGACCTGAATTTGAACTGGATCAATTCGATGATCAAGAGCGATCACCCACTGCGCGAAAAAATGAGTCTTTTTTGGCATGGGCACTTCGCCTGCCGCACACAGAACGTTTTGTTTAACCAACAATTGCTGGCAGAAATACGCAACAATGCCCTGGGCAATTTTGGGGATCTGCTCAGCGCCGTATCCAAAACGCCGGCCATGCTGCAGTTCCTGAACAACCAGCAAAACCGTAAACAGCATCCAAATGAAAATTTTGCCCGGGAAGTAATGGAATTATTTACCATGGGCCGGGGCAATTACTCAGAACAAGATGTAAAGGAGGCTGCCAGGGCTTTTACGGGTTGGGGATTTAATGAGGAAGGAATATTTACTTTCCGCAAAAAACAACACGACGATGGTATAAAAAATATCCTTGGAAAGCAGGGTAGTTTTAACGGTGACGATGTTTTGAGAATTTTGCTGGATCAAAAGCAAACCGCCCGCTTTATTACCACCAAGATTTATAAATATTTTGTAGACGAAACGCCTGATGAAGGCCGTATTAGTGAACTGGCAGATAAGTTTTATCATTCGGGTTACCATATACAGTCGCTGATGCGTGAAATCTTTATGTCGGACTGGTTTTACGACAGCCGTATTGTTGGTAACCGTATTAAATCGCCGATAGAGTTGTTGGTAGGTATCCGCCGCACCATTCCCATGACCTTTGAGAAGGAAGAAGTGATGTTGCTATTTCAACGGGTACTGGGGCAATTGTTGTTTTATCCGCCTAATGTGGCTGGCTGGCCCGGTGGACGCAATTGGATAGATAGTTCCAGCCTGATGTTCCGCCTCCGGGTACCCCAGGTAATCTTGTATTCGCAGGCATTTAATATCATTCCCAAGGAACTAACGCCGGAAATGGGAGAAGGAAACAATTATAAAATGACCCTGCAGATCAACGATTTTCTAAAAAGGCAATTTGCTAAAAAAGTAAATGCACAGATCAACTGGGACCCTTATATACAGGGGTATAGCGGAGTTACAAGAGAAAATTTGGCTAACGAGATTGCCGGTGTGTTGTTGCAGCAAACTAACAATATTAGCCAGCAGCTATTGGAGAAATACGCTGATGCCAGCAGTCGTGAAAACTATATTAAAACGGTGACCATTGATGTGATGAGCACCCCGGAATACCAGCTATGCTAGCTGCACTAATTACAAACAGCTTCCAAACATTTGTGCTATGTTAATTTTAAACCGACGCCGCTTTTTACAGGTAGGTTCCCTGGCTTCAGCTGCCGTGATGATGCCGAAGTTTTTGAAAGCCCTGGAGAGAGGCCACCTGGCCCCTCCGGGAAATAAAGTGCTCGTGGTCATACAACTGTCTGGCGGGAATGATGGTTTAAATACCATTATCCCTTACCGAAATGATATTTATTACCGGGAGCGCCCTGTATTGGGTATAAAACGGGAAGCCGCTTTATCGTTAAATGATGAATTAGGTATACACCCTGCATTGAAAGGACTGAAGGCCTTGTATGATGATGGCTCCCTGGGTATCTTGAATAACGTAGGGTATCCCAACCCCGACCGTTCCCACTTCCGGTCTATGGATATCTGGCACTCTGCCAGTAACGCCGATCAATATTGGGGGGATGGTTGGATAGGCCGTTACCTGGATGCTCAATGCAAAGGTTGCGACCGGCCTACGCAAGCACTGGAAATGGACGATACTTTAAGTCTTGCGTTGAAAGGCGATAGCAATAAAGGATTAGCAGTAACTGATCCTAAACGGCTTTTCGGAACCAGCAATGATCAATATTTTAAAGACATTTTACGGCAGCATACCGGCGATGATGAGCACCATAGCAATGTAGATTACCTATATAAGACCATGGGGGAAACCATTTCTTCTGCGGCCTATATACAACAGCAGTTTAAAACCTACCAGTCAACAGAAGCATATCCCAATACAGACCTGGGCAAGAACCTGCGGACTATTGCCAACCTGATTATGTCTGATATCAACACCAAAGTATATTATGTGTCGCATGGCAGTTTTGATACCCATGTGAATCAACAAGACCAGCAGGCCCGCCTGTTTGGGCAGCTGAGCGATGCACTGACTGTATTTACCGGTGATTTGAAAAAGAATAACCGTTTCCAGGATGTAGTAGTCATGACGTTTTCAGAATTTGGGCGGAGAGTGAGCCAGAATGCCAGTGGTGGAACTGATCATGGTACGGCCAATAACATGTTCCTGATCGGCGGAGGTTTAAAGCAACCTGGTTTGATCAATGACGGTCCGGATTTATTGCATTTGAAAGACGGAGACCTACAGTTCCAGGTAGACTTTAAAAGCGTATATGCCACACTGTTGCATAAGTGGCTAGGGGCAGACGATAAAGCTGTATTGAAAAGTGAATATCCGTTGATGAACTTTGTATAGTTGCCAGTTAATAGCAGCTAGCCGCTAACGGCTGGCTGCTATTATTGACCTACCTGAGTAATAATTGCCCTGAAAGCTCCATCTTTTACAATTCTTGGTCCACCTATCCCTGTAAGATCATACAAAGGGCCAGAAAAAGTACCTTCTACGGCTATATTGTCGATGCGTGTAATAGTAATATAAAAATTGCCGTAACTATTGGAGCTGAGCGAAGTGGGCAGCATGCTGTTTAGTACCATTTGCATGCTATTACCCTTTTGGGTAGCTGCGTATACGCCGGGGGTAAACGGTAATGCCGGTGTTGCCAGTGTAAAAGTGATCACATCTCCGTTATAACTCTGGCCGGTTATTTCCATCCTGGGATAGTCGTTATCAGGATTTTCATCAGAAAAATTGGGTACATAAATGATGCCTTTAGGATTTTCTGAGAGATAGATATAGTTATCTAGCTTCATAGAGATGAATTTCCGTTGGCGGCTATCGTCTTTATCCTTTTCACAGGATATGCTCAATAGTACAATGGCACTGAGTAGTATGGGAACAAATATACGCATAGGTGATATTATAATCAGTTAATTATTGCGCAGCTAAATTAAACATTTAAAATATAAAAAAGGATGCCGGCAAGGGATAGTTACATCCTGTTGCCGGCATCACGGTATTTAAATATTTTGGTAATTATGCTTTGCGCGCTGTGCGGTACAGGTACCAGCCCATAAACGCAAAAAAGGCGCAGCCTATTATATAGTAGCCTCCTTGTCCGAGGATATTTGTTAATGCATCTTGATTATTTAGCCGGGCTAATATGGCTGCTGAGCCGTCGAATCCGGCCAGGATAGCAATAATCACGCCTGCCACTGCTCCGCCGGCTACTAAGCCGGTAGCAAAGAGATTGCCTTTGCCCAGTTCATCCTCTTCAGGAGAGGTATGCTTGTTATCTTTCTTCTGCTTATAATCTACAATGCCGCGGATAGCACCACCGGCAAAAATAGGTAAGGTGGTAGACAGTGGTAGGTAAGCGCCTACTGCAAAAGACAAGGAGTTTACCCCACAAAGTTCCATTGTGATAGACAGGAATACCCCCACCAGCACAAATTGCCAGTCGAGATTAAAAGAGAGGATGCCCTTAGCCAGTGTAGCCATTAGCGTGCCTTGTGGTGCAGGATAGTAAGCACTGCCGATTGCATGGTCTTTTACTCCGTGCAGCACCATGTCTGCTGTAGGTTTATCCAGGAACTTCACTGTTAAGCCAATTACTACAGAAGATACAATAGCGCCTATGAACAGTGCCAGCTGCTGGTACATGGGGGTAGCGCCTACAATGTAGCCAGACTTCAGGTCTTGGGAAGTGCCACCTGCATTGGCGGCAGCGATACAGATCATGCCGCCTACCACCAGCGCCATTGGTTCATACAGCTTGCCGGTCCAACCCACAGCAATAAATACCAGGCAGGTGCCCATCAGAGTGGCGATGGTCATCCCGGAAATAGGGTTGTTGGAAGAGCCTATCAGGCCCACGATACGGCTGGACACCGTTACGAAAAAGGCGCCAAATATTACTACGAGTAGCCCTACCAGTAATTTTTTGCCGATAGAATCGCCTGGTAATTGCGGCAGAAATGCCATTAGGAGAATCAGTGCCAGGCTACCAAATAATACTACTTTCAGGCTAAGATCTTTTTCCGTTCTGGGTATCTCTCTTTTGTTACCGGCATTATCGGCACCACCCTTAATGGCGCCAATGCTGCCTTTGAAAGAAGAGATGATGGTTGGAATGGTTTTCAGCAAGGTGATGAAACCGCCGGCAGCTACGGCGCCGGCGCCGATTTGTCTTACGTACGCATAATATACGGCGGAAGAATAGTCGGCGAAGGTATGTGTTACCGGGTTCCAGTCGCCTTGTCCGCCAGCTGTTTGCAGGTTGGCAAGGTAGCCGATCTTTACCAGTTGTGTGGCTATAGTATCGCCTGGCAGCAGGGAAGCCAGGAGGGGAATAAGGGCCAGCCAGGATAGTACGCCCCCGGCAACGAGTACGCCGGCAATGCGGGGACCAATAATGTATCCTACACCCAGGTATTCGGGGGTGATGTCTCCGCTGATTTTAGCGGATGGAAAAAACTTACTGGCCTGTTTGGTCATATATTCCGGCGTTTCTGCAATAACATGCAGAATTTTTTGCAGGATAGCATAGGCAAAGGCAAAGCCCAGTCCATAGAACGCTGTTTTGGCAAAGTCGCCCCCTTTCTCTCCGGCTATCAGCACATCTCCGCAGGCTGTGCCTTCGGGGTAAGGAAGGGTATCGTGTTCTTTTACGATCAGTGATTTTCTAAGTGGAATCATCATGAGCGTACCGAGTATACCGCCAAAGATGGCCAGTATCAGGATGGTGATATAATTAAAATATTTATCGCCTCCTCCATTGCTCAGGAACAGGAATCCGGGTAAGGTAAATACCACGCCGGCAGCAATAGATTCGCCTGCTGAGCCGGTAGTTTGTATAATATTGTTTTCCAGGATGGTAGTCCCAAAAAATTTCCTCCCTAAAGTAATCGCAATAACGGCGATAGGGATAGAAGCAGAAACTGTGAGGCCGGCTTTGAGGGCGAGATATACAGTAGCCGCGCCGAAAATGATACCGAAGATACAGCCCAATAAAATGGATTTGAGCGTAAATTCCTTCATCCGTACGCTAGCAGGTATAAAGGGTTTGAAGTGGTTGTCAGACATAAATTAGGATTACAGGTACTCAATATAAGGAAAAAGCCTAAAGCAATTGTAGCGAAGACATAAGCGAGGTGTATTCGCTTATGTCTTCGCTACAATTGATGTATGCTTTTAGTATGATTTTATCTTACGCCATGCATCCATTTTTTCAGGAAGCCGGAGGAGAGGAACAGCAGTACGGCTGCAGTACCTGGGAGGATCACAAACACCATGAAGAATTCATAGAGGTTGTGGATCGTAAATCCTGCGAAAGTAGGATAGTGTACAGGCAGTTTCAGTTCGTGCAGCTTATCTAGTTGCTGGGCGGTAGCGGTAATGGTGCCGTCGAGGATACCTTTCAGGTCGATACCATTGTCGGTAGCGATCTTATATTTATCGAGGGTTGGCGGCAACAGGGCGCCGAGGGTGCCTGCGAGGGCATAACCAGCGGCATTAGCCAGGAACCATACTCCCATCAGCAGGGAAGAGAAGCGGTGAGGTGCCAGTTTTGCCACAAGGGAAAGGCCTATCGGAGATAAGCACAGTTCTCCCAGGGTATGGAACAGGTACATTAGGATCAACCAGCTTACACCCAGCTTTTCGTTAGGGCCGAGTGCTTTCATTTGTATGGCGATAATGAAAAAGCCTAATGCCAGTAAAGCCAGGCCAATAGATTGTTTTACAGGTGATATAGGTTCCAGTTTGCGTTGGCTTAATTTCAGCCATAAGAAGCTGAAAGGCAGTGCAAAAATGATAATGAAAATAGAATTGGCATTCTGTACAAAACTAGGTGGCATATCCCAGCCCAGGAGGCGACGGTCTGTCTGATAATCAGCTATGAAGGTAAGGGAGGAACCGGCTTGCTCAAAGCATGCCCAGAAGAAGATCACAAAGAAGGCCACAAAATAGATCACAATGATCCTTTGTCTTTCTACACGGGTAATAGATTTATCAGTGAGGATCAATACCGCGAGACTGATACCTGCTGCATATATAAAGGGATACAACCAGGATTTGATCGGATTGGGATCGAGGGAGAGGAAATGGATACCGAAGAACAGTACCACCATCAGTACCAGTACACCTAAAATAGAGCCAGTGGTGAATTTAGCTTTCTCAGCTTCGCCGCTTGCGCTGGCAGCTGAAGGCTTGCTAAAATCAGGCTTAGCGCCGATAGCTTTACCTTCGGGAGTTACCACGTACTTATCTTTCAGGAAGAAAAACAATACTGTACCCAGGAACATAGCCAGGCTGGCAGCCAGGAAGCCCCATTTGAAGGCGCTTACCATTCTTACACCATTAAAATCTACTTTATCACCCAGGATAGGACAGATGAGCATACCCAGGAAGGCGCCCATGTTGATGCCCATGTAGAAGATAGTGAAGGCAGAATCCAGGCGGCTGTCGTTTTTTGGATAGAGCTGGCCCACCATGGAGGAGATATTAGGCTTGAAAAAGCCGTTGCCCAGTATGATCACAAACAGGGCTGACCATACCATGAGTTTGGCAGTTTCCACATTGTTAGCATACATTGTGGCGCTGATCACCATGAGAAGCTGTCCTATTCCCATCACAAAGCCCCCTAGTAAAATACAGTTTCTGTTACCGAGGTAACGGTCGGAAATATATCCGCCCAGCATAGGTGTAAGGTAGCAAAGGCCTAAAAAGCCGCCATAGATATAGGAAGCATCTGCTTCGGAGAAAGCTAATGCATTTACCAGGAAGAGCGTTAACAACGCCCGCATACCATAAAAATTGAACCGTTCCCACATTTCCGTGGCAAATAATACTGAGAGTCCCTTAGGGTGACCTTTTTGCGAGGCAACAGGCAACTCTTGTGCAACAGCGGTTTGCATCATAAATTGGTTAGTTTTAGCAATAGTTGTTTCAGATTTCGAGAACCTCTAAATGCGGCAAGATAAATAAAATCGGTTATCTCTGTAAAAAAATGCGTTAAATGCTCATTTTTTGCGCTTTTTTAAACTTTCTTTGCACTTTCTTTCGCATTCTGCATTTTATTAGGCAATTCATATGAACATATTATTACTTGGAAGTGGTGGTCGGGAACACGCACTGGCCCTGAAAATGTCTCAAAGTACCCTCTGTGGGCAATTATTTATAGCGCCGGGCAATGCCGGTACTGCCCAATGCGGCCAGAATGTCAACATGGGAGTCAGTGATTTTGATAAGATTAAAGCTTTTTGCCTCGATAATGCCATAGATCTTGTAGTACCTGGTTCTGAAGAGGCCCTGGTGAACGGGATTTATGATTTTTTTAAGAAAGACGCCGCCCTGCAGCATATCCCGGTGATGGGACCTTCCCAGGAAGGGGCGCAGCTGGAAGGTAGTAAGGCATACGCCAAGCTTTTCATGGAGCGGCATGGGATTCCTACGGCTGCCTACCGGGAATTTAATGTACATAGTTATGATGAAGGAGTGGCTTATCTTCAGCAGCACTCCTTACCAATTGTATTAAAAGCCGATGGATTAGCGGCTGGCAAGGGAGTGGTAATAGCTACCACTTATGAAGAGGCGGTAGAAGAATTTGAACAGATGATTAAATCCGCTAAATTCGGGGACGCTAGTAAAGTGGTAGTGATAGAAGAATTCCTGGCTGGAATAGAGCTGTCTGTATTTGCCATCACTGATGGGCATACTTACCAGATCTTGCCCGAAGCGAAAGACTATAAGCGCATCGGAGAGGGCGATCAGGGGTTGAATACCGGCGGTATGGGCGCCGTATCTCCCGTTCCGTTTGCAGACCAGGCTTTTATGGAAAAGGTGGAAGAGCAGATCATCCGCCCTACCATAGCAGGATTGTCGGCAGAAGGGATTATTTATAACGGATTTGTCTTTTTTGGCTTGATTAATGTTGGAGGAGAACCTTTTGTGATCGAATATAACTGTCGTATGGGAGATCCGGAAACAGAAGTGGTGATGCCTCGTTTAAAGAACGACCTGTTGGAGCTGTTCAATGCTGTTATTGCAGGTCAACTGGCAGAACAAACGATTTACGCCGATGAGCGTGCAGCAGCTACGGTAATGCTGGTATCCAAAGGATACCCCGAAGCATATAACAAGAATAAGGTAATCACCGGTATTCCGGCGCCTACGCGCGATCAGATGGTATTTCACGCTGGCACCCGCCAGGAAGGAAATGAAGTGCTCACCAATGGTGGCCGTGTATTGGCTGTTACTTCGCTGGCAGCCAACCTCTCTATGGCACTGGCTCATTCTGTACAAACAGCAGAGCAGGTTAATTTTGAGGGCAAGGTATACCGTCGTGATATCGGGTACGAATTTGTGTAGTGGTTATCCATTAGCTGCCGGCAGCTAATGGATAAAGTTAATAGCCAGTAGGAGGTCTGGGTAAAGAACAATTGAAAAGCGAGACTGTAAGCGCATAATTTAGGCACGGGAACACTAAAAAAACGGAGCATTTCCGTTTGTATGGTCAGCGCATAAAGAGAGCAGTTACGCTGTCGTTTGCACAACAAATAAGTTTTTTTAATAATTAGGAGTATTATTGCAAGAATATCCATTTTTTGCATCGTATATTCGTTGGAATTATTCATTTTTGCATTCTAATTTTTGACCGTATCAACAATGGGATTTTTTAATTTATTAACGCAGGAAATCGCGATTGATCTTGGTACAGCGAACACGCTGATAATTCATAATGACCAGGTGGTAGTGGACGAGCCTTCCATTGTAGCGATCGAACGGGCTAGTGGCAAAATTGTGGCCGTGGGAAAGAAGGCCATGATGATGCACGAAAAAACACACGAATATCTTCGTACCATACGTCCCCTGAAAGATGGCGTGATAGCGGATTTTAATGCCGCTGAGGGCATGATCAGGGAACTCATAAAAATGATTTACCCAAAGAAACCGTTGTTTGCTCCTAGCTGGCGCATGGTGATTTGCATTCCTTCCAGTATTACGGAAGTGGAAAAAAGAGCTGTACGTGACTCCGCTGAGCAGGCCGGTGCCAAAGAGGTATATCTGATCCATGAGCCTATGGCTGCTGCCTTAGGTATTGGTATCGATGTAGAGGAACCAGTAGGTAACATGATCATCGATATTGGGGGTGGTACCACCGGTATTTCGGTGATCGCTCTGGCTGGTATTGTGTGCGACCAGAGTATCCGTATCGCTGGTGACGAGTTTACCGCCGATATCATGGAAGCATTACGCCGGTACCATAGCCTGCTGATCGGTGAAAGGACCGCAGAACAGATCAAGATACATATCGGATCTGCCCTGAAAGAACTAGACAACCCACCAGACGATATTCCTGTAAACGGACGAGATCTGGTTACTGGTATCCCCAAACAGATCATGGTATCTTACCAGGAAATCGCGGAAGCCCTCGATAAGTCTATCTTTAAGATCGAAGAAGCTATTCTGAAAGCCTTGGAAACCACACCTCCGGAACTGGCTTCAGATATTTACCGGAGAGGATTGTATTTGACCGGCGGTGGCGCTCTGCTGCGTGGTCTGGACAAACGCCTTACTCAAAAAATCAAGCTGCCGGTGCATGTAGCGGACGATCCGTTACGTGCGGTAGTTAGAGGAACCGGTATTGCCCTCAAGCATGTAGGTAAATACCCCTTCCTGATGCAATAAATTCATTTTGGCCTTACGGACCTTTAGCTCTACGGAACTAAAGGTCCGTAAATGCCTGAATCTCAAAATCACTGCGCGCTTGTGCGAAATCTAATCATTTTCTTAAGGCGATATTTTAACTTCTTCTTATTTCTGCTGTTGGAAGTGATTTGTTTGGTGTTCGTGTTCCAGCACAACAACTTTCAGCGGGCAGCCTACTTGAGCTCTGCCAACGATATCAGCGGTAAGTTATACGACAAGTATAGTAATGTACAGTATTACTTTCACCTCAAATCTACTAATGATAGCCTGGTGAATGAGAATATGCGCTTGCACAATGCCTTACGCAGCAGCTACGACAGCATGATCACCTCTAATGGTATCAAAACGGATACACTCCGCCAATATAGCGATGATACCATGCACCGCGTGATCAGTACCCAGATCCGCCGCTATGAGTATTTCGCCGCCAAAGTGATCAACAATTCTATTAATAAGCCTATCAACTATATTACTATTCACCGTGGCAGCCTGCAGGGCATCCGTCCAAATATGGGCGTTATCAGCAGTAGCGGCGTGGTGGGCGTGGTGAGAAGCGTAAGCGACAACTACGCTGTGGTGCTTTCTATGCTTTCTAAGTCGAACTCCGTATCCATCAGCGCCCGTCTCGGACAGAGCAAGGAAATGGGGTCGGTACACTGGGATGGCGAAGACGCAGGCTACGCGCTCATGAAAGACGTGCCTAAAAGCGCCAAAGTACATAAAGGTGATACCATAGTCACCAGCGGTTTCTCTGCGCTGTTCCCTGAAAATATTCCGATCGGCTATGTAGAAAACATTGCCGTGGGCGATAAAGCGAGCACTGCATACACGATCCGGTTGAAATTGGCCACCAATTTCTTTAACCTCCAATACGTATATGTGATAGAAAACCTGTTGAAAGACGAACAACAACGATTGGAAGATTCAACGTATAAGTTGATTAAATGAGTATACTGTTAAGAAATATCATCCGCTTTGTACTCCTGTTGCTGATACAGGTGTTTGTGCTCAATGAAATATTGCTGCACCAGTTGGTCAGCCCCTATTTGTACATGCTTTTTATTCTGGCGCTGCCCTTTAATCTGCCTCGCCCTGCACTGATGTTGCTGGGGCTGCTGATGGGGCTTTCCCTGGATATGTTTATGAATACCCCCGGCATGCATGCCGCTGCCTGCGTATTTATTGCTTATCTGCGTCCGTTTGTCATCAACGTCCTATCGCCACAGGGAGGTTTTGAAACAACCCAGAAAACACCTTCCATGACCAGTATGGGGGTGTCTCAATTCCTTATCTATGCCGCTATCCTGGTGTTCCTGCACCATGCTGTATTTTTTACATTGGAAGTATTTGGAACGGGTAATCCATTGTATCTCATCATGAAGATTGTATTTTCTACACTGGCCAGCTTATTCCTGATTGTACTGTATGAATTGTTGTTCTTCTCGAAGAAATAATTTATGCTTTTTAACGTAGGTTTGTAAAATAAAATAGTCCGTCCTTAATAGCATGTCAGTATTTAATCAGCCCAGGAAGAGAGTTATACAGATGATTATACTTGGGATGGTTTTACTGATCATCACCAGGTTATTCTTTCTGCAGATAGTGGAAAAGAAATATGCCAAGCTAGCGGATGCCAACGCTGTGCTACGCAAGGTAATATATCCCAGCCGGGGCATTATCTACGACCGGCAAAACCGGAGTATTCTCGGTAACGATGTATTATATGACCTCGTAGTAACGCCCGCCAGCGCAAAGAATATTGATACTGCCTATCTCTGTAAGATCTTACAAATAGATAAGGAAGAATTCAAGAAACGTATTTTAAACGCTATCGTAAAAAATGGCCGCGTAAGGCAATCTGTTTTTGCTCCCCTGCTGGCACCGGAAGTTTTCGGGCAGCTGCAGGAGAGTATGTACCTTTTCCAGCCCGGTTTTGAATTGGTACCCCGGCAGATCAGGTCTTATCCTTATGCTGCCGCTTCTAATATACTTGGGTATATTGCGGAAATATCCCCGGCGATGTTGAAAGATACGGCCAACTACGGCGCTTACAGCTCAGGGGACTATATCGGGTTTACCGGCCTGGAGAAAACATATGAACCGGTGCTGATGGGGCAGCGGGGCATACAATACCTCATCAAGGATAACCTTAACAGGCCACAGGGCTCATACGAAAACGGGGAATTCGACAGTGCGGCGGTAGCAGGTAAAAACCTGCGGCTTTACCTTGACGTTGAATTACAAATCCTGGGAGAGCAGCTCATGAAGGGCAAAATGGGTAGTATTGTAGCCATAGACCCGCAAACCGGTGGTATCCTGGCTATGGTGAGCAGCCCAAGCTTTGACCCTAACTTACTAACAGGCCCTTACCGTAGCGCTAACTTCAACAAGCTGTATACCGATACCACTAAGCCACTTTTTAACCGCGCCATCCAGGCAACTTATCCGCCTGGCTCTACTTTTAAGCCGATGATTGCATTAGTGGGACTGGATGAGGGCGTTATTACTCCGAGCTTTGGTTATCCTTGTGGCGGCGCCTATTATGGTTGCTCCAGACCTATTAAGTGTGAGCACCATGATCCGGGGCATGCGGCTAACCTGCGGCTGGCCTTATCGCACTCCTGTAACTCGTATTTTTCGCATGTATACCGGCTGAGCGTGGATGCTGCGAAATTTGGGGGTATCCGGGTAGGAGGTATGCAGAAGTGGGCCGACTACATGAATAATTTTGGCTTCGGCCATAAAATCGGGATCGATATCCCCAGCGAAGGCCGGGGGCTGGTGCCGGATAAAAAATATTATGATGCTAGATACAAGGGGAGCTGGAATTCCTGTACTTCTGTATTTCTGGGTATCGGACAGGGTGAGCTGTTGCTAACTCCACTACAGATGGCCAATGCTATGTGTATTGTGGCTAACCGTGGCTCCTATTATATCCCGCATTTTGTGGCCAGTATCGATAACGATAATACCCACATGCTGGATAAATACAAAGTAAGACACGACGTAGCGCATATCTCCGATTCTGCCTACAGCGCCGTAATCCATGGTATGACCGATGTGGTGGAAAATGGTACCGGCCGGGTGGCTCAGATAGACGGTATTACCATTGGAGGTAAAACCGGTACTGCGGAAAACTACGGTATTATCAACGGCGTAAGGACCAAACTAAAAAACCATGCCTTGTTTGTGGCCTTTGCCCCTGCCGAAAAACCGCGTATTGCTATTGCTGTTATCGTAGAAAATTCGGGTTTTGGAGCTAAATACGCCGCCCCTATTGCCAGTCTGATGATGGAGAAATATTTAAGAGACAGTATCTCTACCCAACGTCAGCCGCTGTTGAAATCAGTAATGGAAACAGTAACGATAGAGCCAGCTATGTTGGCGAAATCTCACCTGGATTCATTGAACAGTAATGCTATAGTAAAAAAGAAAAAGCCTTAACCAATCATCGAATAAACCGATTTAATACCAATGAACCGCTCGCAAGCCAAACTAACACAAGGTATCGACTGGCCAATAGTAGGCCTGTACCTCGCATTGGTGATTATAGGCATTATGTCCATATTTGCTGCGGAATACAGGGGAGATGACAATATTTGGCAAGATATCCTCCATCCAAGTAAGAACTATACCCGCCAGTTGATCTGGTTTGGAATATCGTTGGTGCTGGCAGCTATCATTTGGCTTACAGACAGTAAATTCTTTACGGCTACTGCCAACTTGATGTACCTGGGTGGATTATTGTTATTATTGCTGGTATTGGGGATAGGAAAAGATGTAAAAGGGTCGCACTCGTGGCTGGTAGTGGGAGGATTTCAGTTTCAACCGGCCGAACTCACGAAGTTATGTACCAATCTGGCCCTGGCCAAGTACTTGTCGTCGCAGGAAACCGATTTTACGAAATTACGATCGCGGCTTATCGCGGCATCCCTTGCCCTGATACCTGCGGGTATTATCATATTACAGGACGAAACGGGGTTAGCGCTGGTATATTTTTCCTTTTTCCTGGTGATGTACCGGGAAGGTTTGCCAGGTGTATTACTGGTCATTGCCTTTTCAGGAATTGTGTTGGTGCTCTCTGCCCTTTTAGTAGATAAAACAGTACTGTTTATCATATTTACGGTGGTCACCGCATTGGTCATCTATTTCAGCCGGCGGGAAATCAAGCGAAAGCGATCCAGGCTTGCCATTATCTTGGGGGTGTATGCTTTTTGTGCCTTGTTTGTGATGTTTATTGTGCCTTTTGCCTTTACTAAAGTATTAAAGGATTACCAGGTACGCCGTATTGAAGTAATGCTGGGCAAGGAAAATGATCCCAAAGCCACTTACAATACCCGTCAAAGTATGATTGCCATTGGTTCCGGTGGTTTTTGGGGCAAAGGTTATCTGAAAGGTACCCAAACCCGTTACGATTTTGTGCCTGAACAAAGTACTGATTTTATATTCTGTACTGTAGGAGAAGATTTTGGCTTCTTCGGCAGTGTCTTGTTTTTAGCCATCTATGTGGCCTTGCTCTTCCGGATCATTTTTGTGGCAGAGCGACAGCGATCGACCTTTACCCGGGTATATGCTTATGGGGTGGCCAGTATTATCTTCTTCCACCTGGCCATCAATATTTCTATGACAATCGGTCTTGCTCCTGTGATCGGTATTCCTCTTCCATTGGTGAGTTACGGTGGTTCCTCCCTAATGACCTTTACCATGTTGGTATTTATCCTGCTTAGGCTGGATGCCGACCGGCAGATGGTGCTGAGGTAATAGGGTAGGGGTGCTGCAAGAATTTCGCTGTTATAGGCTAACTTTGCGGCATGGCACGTATCATTCCATTATCAGAAGGGTCATTCACCGTAGACGGGACCAAGAAATTCCTTCCTTTTAAACAGGGAACAGACAGCATGCAGGATCGTTCGCATGGCTCATTGCTTGTAGAAATACAGCCGTTCCTGGTCATTACAGACCGGGATTATATCTTATTTGATACCGGTTTGGGGTTTCGTAACCAGGATGGGGTATTACAGATCCATCAACACCTTATAGACCATGGCATTAACCCAATGGAGATCACTAAGGTGATGATGAGTCATTTGCATAAAGACCACTCCGGTGGGGTTTCCGCTGCAGATATGGTAACAGGGGAGCGTACCCTTACTTTTCCGGGGGCTACTTACTATGTGAATAATGAAGAAATGGAGTATGCCCTGGAACATTCCGGCAAATCTTACTTGGCAGAAGATATTATTTTACTGCAACAGCGCGATAATGTAGTGTTTACCTCTGGTAATGGCACTATAGATGGGTATATCCAATACGAATTAACCGGTGGCCATTGTCCTTATCATCAGGTGTTTTTAGTAGACGATGGAGAAGATAAGGTGTTTTTTGGGGGGGATGTAGCGCCGCAGCTTTCCCAAATGAAAAACCGGTTTATTGCCAAATACGACTATGATGGTAAGCGTAGTATGGAACTACGGCAAGCATTCCTGGAGCGCGGTAAAAAGGAAGACTGGACTTTCCTTTTCTATCATGATACCAAAGATCCTTTTATCCGGTTTTAAATAGCCACGCATGGAGTATGGATAACATTACAGTGGGTGCATTATAAATTAGTGAGTGCCTATTAGCCTGTAGCTGTTAGTTATAGGCTAATAGTTTTATGGTCTTCTTCTTGGGCCACCACCTTGTCCCATTTTACTCATCCGTTGGCTATTGAGGTGGTTGATCATGATATTCCGGAATTCTCTTTCACTTTTAAATACCATGCCTGCTTTTCTGGCGGGTAGTACTTTTTGGAATTCGATACTATAGCGGGATTTTATGTCCAGCATTTGTTTTTCGTACTTCAATTCCTTGTCCATATTTTTCCGGGCAGCGTCGTCGTCATCTTCATTGGATATTTTATCCAGGTCTTTTTTGTCGTGGCGTTCTGCAATCAGTTGTTCTACTTCATGTGTGTAGTTGTTGTATACTGGCCAGAATTTCTGGGCTTCATCAGGAGTAAGTTCCAGTTTTTTAGCGAGGTATTGTATCTTGATGGCCTTTATCTTTTCTGCTGCGTCATTGGACAGGGGCTGTTGAGCGCTGCTTGTACCGGAGGTAGCAAGCAGTACAAACATCGCAATCCATATAAAGCTAAAACGTTTCATCATTTCTTTTCAGGTAACACTTCCTTCGATAAATCGGTTTGTTGCAGGTATTTTTCTATAGCTTCCAGCGGCACAGCTTCGTTAAGCTGGCTTTGTACTGGCGCTGCATCTATCGTGTAAGATGCGGTCAGGAAAGCATCATTATCGAAAGGGTCAGTGTGGGTTTGCAGGTAATCAACTATATCTTGTTCTTCCAGGCCTTCCAGTTGCCGTTCTATATTGTTACGATGGTTGTTTTTATCATTAACAATAAACAACAATGCGCTGCCGCCAATGAAGGTAATAAGGCAGGCTGCCACGGACCATTTTATCCAGGCAGTTATCTTATTATTCCGGTATGCCACCCGCAATGGTATGGCTTGGGTAGGTGATGCTATGGGTAAGGACTCAAAATAACCATCGGGTACTGTAAAAGGCGTCTGTCTGGGCATGTTAGCCAGAAAGGGAGACAGGGATGCCAGTTCTGCGGCAACAGGATTGGTGATGATATTGTTGGTAGCTTCAGCTGTTTCATTTTTGATCCGTTGCATAATGGTTGCAGGGAGTTCATCGAAATAGCCGGAAGGAATGCTATGGGCAACGCGAGCAGGCAGAGAGGAACGGAGTTCCTGCAATTGAATTTGCAACAGAATAGCAGCCGGAAGTTGGTCGAAGTAGCCTACGGGTACCGTAAACGGTACACTTGCAGGCCAGTTAACATCTGGCGCTATTTGTTTTAATTCATTTGCTATGTTGGTCTGCTTGTTCATAACTGTTTTTTAGACAGTGCCAGCATGTAATAGTTTAATGTGATTTTAATGTTTCAAGAAATTTCTTTAAAAATTACTTAAAATAAATATTTGTAAAATCTGGCACTAACCTTTTCTGATGAATTCCTCTATTTTCTTCACTGCATGATGGTAAGACGCTTTCAAGGCTCCTTCAGACGTATCCAATACTTTGCTCATTTCTTCGTACGGCATTTCATCATAATAACGCAGGTTAAACACGAGCCGCTGTTTGTCTGGTAAACTTAGAATGGCGTTTTGTAGTTTCCATTCCAGTTTATTAGGATCGAATTGTGGGTCTGCCCTGAGCTTATTGCTTAGGCCGCTTTCAACTTCAGAGAGGGAAACCGCTGTTTTACGTTTTTGCTGTTCCAGGAAGGTCAGGCTTTCGTTGGTAGCGATTTTATACATCCAGGTATACAATTGTGCATCTTCCCGGAAGTTCTCCAGGTTTTTCCAGACTTTTATAAATACATTTTGTAATACATCATTAGCATCGTCATGATCCACTACCATTCTGCGAATGTGCCAGTAGAGCCTTTCCTGGTACTTTCGGATAATAAGGGTAAACCCTTTTTCCTTTGTATCAGGCGCGCGGTATAATGCCATTAATGTTTTATCGTCCTGTGAAACGGCCATAGGTTAAATGGTTCTAAACAGGTTTTAATTAGATGAATATAAATAAAAACCCGTTCATGAGACGATCTTATTCTTCCAAAGTTTAAATATGGTTAATATGATTCTGGTGATGGGGCAAATATCAATGGCGATATCGCTATTGATACCGCCATTTTATATTTTACAGAAGATGATTAGCTGCGCTATTCACCGGTCCGTCAAAAAGCATATTTATCCTTTCTTGCGTTGCAGGGCTTTTTCTGCAGCGGTTACAATGTGTGCAGCATCCAGGCCGTATTTGGTCAGCAGTTCTACTGGTTTGCCGCTTTCGCCGAAGGTATCGTTGGTGCCTACGTATTCGATAGGCACGGGAATGTGGCGTGCAGCAACCTGTGCAACGCTGTCGCCCAGGCCACCGAGTACGTTATGTTCTTCGGCAGTAACTGCGCAACCCGTTTTCTTCAGGGAGGCGATAATGGCAGCTTCATCAAGCGGTTTAATAGTGTGGATGTTGATGATTTCTACACTATAGCCTTTTTCTTCCAAGATTTTACCTGCTTCGATAGCGATCCATACCATATGACCGCAAGCGAATAAGGTAATATCGGTTCCTTCGTGCAGGATTTGGGCCTTACCTACTTCAAATTTTTGGTCTTCTGCTGTGAAATTAGGCCATTTCGGACGGCCGAAACGGAGATATACCGGGCCCTCGTAATCTGCTATAGCGATGGTAGCCGCTTTGGTTTGGTTAAAATCGCAAGGCACAATTACCGTCATGCCTGGCAGCATTTTCATCATACCAATATCTTCCAGGATCTGGTGGGTGGCGCCATCTTCACCTAGGGTAAGACCTGCGTGGGAAGCGCATATTTTTACGTTTTTATTAGAGTAAACGATCGATTGACGGATCTGGTCGTATACCCTGCCGGTAGAGAAGTTGGCGAAAGTGGTGGTATATGGGATTTTTCCGCCTATGGTGAGGCCTGCAGCAATGCCCATCATGTTGGCTTCTGCAATACCTACTTGTACAAAACGGTCAGGAAATTCTTTAATAAAGGCATTCAGTTTCATGGAACCGAGTAAGTCGGCAGTAAGTGCTACTACGTTAGGATTTCTGCGGCCTGCTTCCAGGATACCTTCTCCAAACCCGCCACGGGTTTCTTTTTCATTCAGTGGCTGAATATCTTTTACCATTGTGGTTGTTTTAAAATTGAAGCGTAAATGTAAATATTAAAAGGCGACGATCCTAGTTGCTCAACACTTTATTACGAAGACCCACTTCCCACTGCCAGGCGGTGCGCATGCTATCTTCTATACTGATTTTAGGTTCCCAGTTGAGCTTGGTTTTGGCCTTGCTGTTGTTGGCATAAATAGCGATCACGTCGCCTTCGCGGCGGGGGCCGGTAGTATAGTTCAGTTTAATGCCCGAGATCTTTTCGAATGCTTTAATGGCTTCCAGTACAGTAACCCCATTCCCCGTACCCAGGTTAAATACTTCGCAATTGCTTTCATTGCGTTGTTCTATCAGGTATTGAAGCGCTTTCGTATGCGCGTTGGCGATATCCATTACGTGGATATAATCCCTTACACAGGAGCCATCGCGGGTATCATAGTCGGTACCAAAAACGGTCATTTTAGGAATTTTCCCTATAGCCGTTTGTGTGATAACGGGTACCAGGTTATCTGGTTTGCCCAGTGGCAGTTCGCCAATGAGGGCGGAAGGATGCGCGCCTACCGGGTTGAAATAACGCAGCAGAATAGATTGGGTATCGTTTACCCGGCTATAATCTTCAATAATTTGTTCGCCCATCTGTTTAGTGCGGGCATATGGCGATTGCGCTTCACCAAGTGGTGTTTCTTCCACTACCGGCAGTGCTTTGGTATTACCGTATACAGAGCAGGAAGAAGAGAAAACCAGGTTAGGCACATTATATTCCTTTACGCATTTTAGCACATTAACGAGGGAAGTCAGGTTATTCTGAAAATACATCAACGGTTCGTTTACGGATTCGCCTACTGCTTTCAGGGCAGCAAAGTGAATCACCCCAACGATATCCCTGTTTTCATGAAATACCGCATTGGTATCTTCGAGGTTACAGAGGTCCACTTTGTAATTGCGCACCCTTTTCCCGGTAATTTTTTCTATACCATCTAATAATTGCGTGCTGCTTCTGATGTTGCTGTCAACAGACACTACATCAAATCCATTATTGATCAGATCTACAATAGTATGTGCGCCGATGTAGCCACAACCACCCGTAACAAGAACCTTCATGATATTCAGATTTACGTTTATTTGTTATGTCAGAGCATTTTTTGTTTGAGTATTGTTTCGAGATAGGCCCCGTAGCCGCTTTTCAATAGAGGTTTGGCCAACTCTTTCAGTTGATCGGCATTGATAAAGCCTTTGCGGTAGGCAATTTCTTCGATACAGGCAATTTTTATCCCCTGCCTTTCTTCAATAACCTGTACAAACTGGGAGGCTTGCATCAGAGAATCGAAGGTGCCGGTATCCAGCCAGGCAGTTCCGCGTGGTAAGATAGAAACTTTTAGCTTGCCGCGCTTCAAATATTCCTTATTTACATCTGTAATTTCATATTCACCGCGTGCACTAGGCGCCAGGTTTTTCGCAATTTCCACTACGGAGTTGTCGTAGAAATAGAGGCCTGGCACAGCGAAGTTTGATTTAGGCTGGGCTGGTTTTTCTTCTATAGACAGTACTGTCATATCGTCGCCGAATTCCACTACGCCATATCTTTCGGGGTCGGATACCTGGTAAGCATATACGATACCGCCATCAGGAGAAGCGTTGTTAGAGAGTTGGGTGCCCAACCCGGCGCCATAAAAGATGTTATCTCCCAGTACCAGCGCCACGCTATCCTGGCCAATAAATGTTTCACCGATTACAAAAGCCTGTGCGAGGCCATTGGGATTAGGTTGTTCGGCATAGCTTAGGTTCAACCCTAATTGTTCACCGTTCCCAAATAAACGTTGGAAGGCAGGAAGGTCATGAGGTGTAGAAATGATCAGGATATCCTTAATTCCTGCCAGCATCAGGGTAGACAGTGGGTAATAGATCATTGGTTTATCATACACCGGCATTATTTGTTTGCTGATGGCATAAGTAATGGGGTGTAAGCGGGTGCCGGAGCCGCCGGCCAGGATAATTCCTTTCATTACAAGATCAATTTTTTTTGATGGTCACTAACTTATCTTTTCTTATTCAGTAAAAGAAAACCGCACAAAAATAGCGGCTCTCTTTTAAATGGCATCTTTTTTTTATAAAAAAAGCTCTCCGTTACGCGCGGAGAGCTTTTGGATATCGGAATGTGCTTGTAGTTAGATGAACATATTTACCAGGAAATAGGTGCAGGCAGCCAGAATACCACTGATAGGGATGGTTAGCAGCCAGGCCCACAGGAGGGAAACGGTAACGCCCCAACGTACAGCGGATAATCTTTTAGTAGCGCCTACTCCCATAATTGCACCGGTAATAACGTGAGTAGTACTGGCGGGAATACCCAGGCGTTCAGTAAGGAAGAGGGTAATGGCGCCGGCAGTTTCTGCAGCTACGCCTTCCAGGGGAGTTACCTTGGTAATACGGGTTCCCATGGTTTTAACGATTTTCCAACCTCCGCTCATTGTACCGAGCGCGATACAGGTAAAGCAGGCCAGTGGTACCCAATCTGGCATTGCCTTCAGATTTTTGATATAACCGGCAGATACCATGGCGGCGGCAATGATTCCCATTACTTTCTGGGCATCGTTGCTACCATGTCCGAGGCTCAATGCAGCGGAAGAAACCAACTGGAGGCGTTTGAACCAACTTTCCGCCCGGTACGGGTTAGCCCTGCGGCATATATTTACGATGATCAGGGTGATCACGAAAGCGACCAGCATACCGATCAGTGGAGCCAATACAATGAAGTATACAGTTGGCAATACTTTAGTAAAGTTGATCACTGCCAGGTTGCCATTAGCAGCAGTAACCGCTGCTCCGATAAACCCTCCTATAAGGGTATGGGAGGAGCTGGACGGGATGCCGAGCCACCAGGTAAACAAGTTCCAGGAAATGGCTGCAACAAGACCGCAGAAAATTACTTTCAGTGTAATAAACTGTTCAAATACAGAGTTGGCAATAGAGTTAGCTACTTTAAACTCTCCGATGAGGTATTTGGCAATAAAAAAGGCCACAAAGTTGAATACTGCGGCCCAGAGCACAGCCTGGAAAGGCGTCAGTACCTTGGTAGATACAATGGTAGCGATAGAGTTGGCAGCATCGTGAAAACCATTGATATAATCAAAGATAAAGGCCAGTATGATAATAATTATTAATAATAAAGTCATGACTTAGGGAGAATTATATACGTTCAGTACTTGTATTCCCCTTATCAGGAGTACTTGATAATAATGGTTTCTATTACGTTGGCGCAGTCTTCGCATTTATCGGTAGCAATTTCCAGCGCCTGATAGATCTCACGCATTTTAATCAGTTCTGCTGCATTTTGCTCTGTATCGAACAGGTCAGCGATAGCCATATCGTAGATATCATCTGCATGGTTTTCCAGGCTGTTGATTTTTACGCAGGCGTCGGTAATAACACGCATGTTCTGCATATTGCGCAGCTCCGGAATTGCTTTAGCAAGTTCTAATACGCCGAGGTGTATTAATTCTGCCAGTTTACGGATGCTATCGTTGATATAATGGACTTTGTAGAGGTCCATTCTTTTAGCGGAACCGTGGATGTAATCTGCTACATCATCCAATGTAGCGGCCAGGTAGTGAATGTCTTCCCGGTCAAATGGCGTGATAAAATTCTGTCCGAGTTCTACGAATATGCGGTGAGTATAATCGTCATTTTTGTGTTCCAGGCGTTCTATAAGATGCACTTTGTCTTTTCTTACAGACAGATCAGTAGTTGCCACCAGTTCATTCAGCACAGTCGCCATCTCTACTAGATTGGAAGCAACATCCTCAAATAAAGAGTAAAATACCCGGTCTTTCGGCATGAATAGTTTAACAAAAGAATTGAAGCCTCCCATACGTTTGAGTTTAAAAATTTGCCGCAAAAATAGCTTTCAGAAAGCTATCCAGCCAGCTCATTACTCGAATTAATAATTCCTTAACACTGTATTAATATAAAAGTAATATAGCGATTTTTCCTTTGCATAAGAAATTACACTCATTAACAGGCTGCCTACAACCTGTACATACACAAATTGGTGATGTCAGATAAACGATCATTAGATATAGCCGTTATCTCAGATGTACATCTGGGTATTTACGGTTGCCATGCCAAAGAGCTGATTCAGTACCTGGATAGCATCGATCCGCGCATCCTGATACTGAATGGGGATATTATCGATATCTGGCAATTCAGCAAGCGCTACTTTCCGAAGGCGCATACCAAAGTAATCCGTAAAATACTGAAGATGATTGGTAAGGGTACCGAAGTGTATTACCTAACCGGTAACCACGACGAGGCTCTCCGTAAATACGCCGGCTTCGAGCTGAGCAACTTCAGGATTGATAACAAGCTGGTGCTGGAAGTAGATGGTAAAAGACATTGGTTTTTCCATGGCGACGTGTACGACGTAACCATGAAAAACTCTAAATGGCTCGCCAAACTGGGCGGTAAAGGCTACGATCTGCTGATTATCATCAATCGCCTGGTAAACCATATCCTGGAAAGATTTGGCAGGGAAAAGATGTCTTTTTCCAAAAAAGTGAAACAAGGGGTTAAGCAGGCGGTAAAATTTATTTCTGATTTTGAACAAACTGTAGCGGAAATTGCTATAGATAAGGGCTTTGATATTGTTTGCTGTGGACATATTCATCAACCGCTGATCAAGGAAATAGGAGTAGGGGATAAAACCGTTACTTACCTTAACTCCGGCGATTGGGTAGAAAGCCTTACTGCGCTGGAGTATACAAATCAGCAATGGGCGCTGTACCAACATCCGCTCACCAAAACTAAAGTTGTATTGGCGGAAGATGATGAAGACCCGGCTGGCGATCTGGATATTACCCGGATTATTACTTTTCCTGGTACCTGAGTGCTAAGTCATCTAGCTGTAATTGCATGTAATTATATTTAAATATAATTTTCACAAAACCATAACAAGTGCTTAATATTAAATTAAAGGTAGACTTCTAAGTTTGCTACATTAATAATCAACTGTGTCGATTTTGGCGCATGTGTAAAAGTAGAAAAACAGCTAGATGAAAGTTTTGAAGTTGCATCCTTTAATGACTATCTCCCTATTGCAAATGCAAATACAGCGTTTGCTCTTTTGTAATGTGGCAGTATATGTTCGCAATTCGCTGGCAAATACGTTTGATACATTAAAAGAAGCCGGTTTTGAGGAAGATATGCTGGTGGAGTTTCCAATCGATGAAACATTGAGCCTGCGCGAATTTGAAGAAGAGGTGGAAGAGCGGTTTAATTTTTCGCTGGAGCTTTGTAATAAAGATAACAAGCCTTTTATGAACAAAAGTCAGCATTTATTCCAGTTGTCCAGAACTGTAGCGCCCGACAGGAGAGAAGAGCGTAATTACCAGTTGGACATCTCACTGGATATGCTGATGAACAATAACCGGCAGTCGCCACACCAAAACCTGTGGTAAGTTCATTTATTCCTTTACTTTTTGTGTGTTACTGTACCTATTCCATCCTTAACGTGCTGGTAGTATTAGCTTAATGTGATATTAACATCTTGCCAGTATATTTACTTTGTTAGCATTTACCCATCCTTCTTTTTTACGTTTTAACTTCTGCCATTAGATTATTTTGGAGTAGGACTATTTGAGCCTGCATCCAGAAAAGGGCTTTTTAAAACTGTATTTTACAATCTAGATATCATAAACTATTTACAGCAACGCCCAGGTTTTCACCCGGGCGTTTACTTATGGTAGGATGCGTTTATAACTTATTTATTTTTATTCAGCTTAGCCATATATTTCTCTGGTGCTTTTTCGAATACCGATTTACAGGTAGGTGAACAGAAATGCAAGGTATCCCCTTTGTATACAGTCCACTCGTTGTAGCTGGTATCGTAAGGCATTTCGCATACCGGATCAGGCAGCATACCATTTACTACAGTGGTTGCTGCTGTGGCAGCCTTTTCCGCTGATGTATCAGCAGGTTTTGGCTGTTGGGCACAGGCGAAAAGAAATATAGCGTTACAGGTGATGAATAAATATCTCATTGCAAATTTTTTGCGAAGGTAGTTATAAAAGCTTTTTACCAGATCACTACTCTTTCCGACTCAGGTAACACCATTTTGCTACCAGGTGCGCAGCCCCATGCAGCTTGGAACTCGGCTAAATGCGGCAGTGGGCCGTTAATACGGAATCTTGCCGGAGAGTGTGGATCGGTTTGGATCTGGTTGCGGAGGGCGGCGTCGGTGATATTGCCGTGCCATACCTGCGCCCAGCCAAGGAAGAAACGTTGCTGCCAGGTGAAACCATCGATAGGTTGGGGTTCGCTTTTTCCTTGAAGCGATTTCTCCAGCGCATGGTAAGCCAGCGTTAAACCACCCAGGTCGGCTACATTTTCGCCAATGGTTAAAGCGCCATTTACCTTAAAGCCAGGTAATGCTTCCAGGCTACTGAAATAATTGATGTAACGTTTGGTTAGTTTATCGAAGTTTTCACGGTCGGATTTGGTCCACCAGTTTTTCAGGTTGCCTTCTGCATCAAATTGGGATCCCTCGTCATCGAAACCATGGGTAAATTCGTGGCCTATCACGGCAATGATGCCTCCATAGTTGATGGCATCATCTGCATAAGGGTTGTAGAAAGGAGGCTGTAAGATGCCGGCAGGGAATACTACTTCATTATTTAATGGATTGTAATAAGCATTCACAGTTTGAGGTGTCATGCCCCATTCGGTTTTATCTACAGGTTTACCGATCTTATCCACATTTTCTTTGTGTTCATACAAGCTGGCTGCGATAACGTTTTCCAGCAGTTTGTCTTTTTCAATGTTGATGGAAGAATAATCTTTCCATTTGTCAGGATAACCGATCTTATAAGTAAAAGAAGCCAGCTTTTTATGTGCCATGGCTTTGGTAGAATCGCCCATCCAAGTGAGCTTATCGATTCTTTCTCCGTATACCTTGCGCACGTTTTCGATCATTTCTGATACCTTTTGTTTGCTGCTTTCCGGGAAGTATTTTTTAGCAAACAGCTTGCCCAGCGGCATTCCCAGTTTATTGTCTGTAGAGCGGATAGCGCGCTCGGTACGTGTTTTCTGGGCTTTTTTACCGGTCATAACGGTGCCATAGAAATGGAAGTTTTCTGTATCTATAGCCTCTGGCAGGTAACCGGCAAATTGTGTGAGGAGTTGCCACTTGGTATATGTTTTCAGCGTTTCCAGCGGAGTTGCTTTCAGGAGAGCGTTTGCTTTGGTCAGGTACTCTTTGTTCTGGAGTACAATGGTATCTGTTTTAATATCCTGTTTGGCGGCGAAGTTATCCCAATCGAAATCCGGCGCCAGTTTTTTCAGATCACTAAAGGCGGATCTGTTATAAGTTTTAACCGGATCGCGTAACTCAACATTGCTTAATTGGATGTTGGCGAGTTTAGTTTCGAAGTCCAGAATGGTTTTACCTGCATTGGCTTCAGGGAATTTAGCCAGTGCAAACATTTTATCTACATGGCTTACAAATTCGTTGCGTACGTTTTTGGTAGCGGAATCCTGTCTTTCATAATAGCTTTTTTCACCCAGGCTCAGTCCACCCTGACCTTGGTACAGCACATTCATCTTGCTGTTTTTGGCATCTGCTTCGGCGCCAAAGCCGGTAAAAGTAGATACTCCTATTTTTTGCAGTTCTCCGTTTACGCTGGCCCAATCGGCGAGGGTTTTAATACCGTTAATTTTATCCAGATAGGGTTGAAGTGGGGAGATGCCGCGTTGTTCGATGGTAGCGGTATCCAGGTAGGAGGTGTAGTAATCTGCGATCTGTTGTGCTTCCGTTCCTTTTTTGAGGTCTTTTTCGCTGGTAATGTCTGCAATGATTCCTTTGAGGCGAACTTCCTTATTCTCCTTATCCAGAATATTGAAAGCGCCCCAGCGGCTTTCTGTAGATGGTATAGGATTATTCTTTTTCCAATTACCATTGACGTAATTGTCGAAATCGTCACAAGCTTTGTAAGAGGAGTCAATGTCGGCGAGATTAAAAGCCGGTACTTTGGTGGTGTCTGTTTCCACTGCCTGTCGCGAGGAACTGTTGGAGTTACAGGCTGCAAAAGTTACCATGGCAGCCAGTAACGGAAGTTTTACCGCATTGGTTTTATTCATATATAAAACAGGTTTAGTCTTTAAAGTTATGGAAAAGGACTCATCCGGCGTAAAAGGATTTTAACGTTTTTATAAGCGGTAATGGCTGTTAATCCCACCGCAGGCAAAATCACTGAATCTCTAAATAATTAGGTAGGTTTGTGTTACGAAAATATGTTGTTGATGAATTTCAGGTTTATAGTGTACAGAATAACCACCGGTTTGGCCCTATTTGTTTCAGGGCTGTTCTCTTTTACATTGTTCTCTAGTGTATTAGTATTAGGCGTGAACATAGGAGTAATTATTTTCCTGCTGTTACAAGTCGCCTGTTTCATTCACAGTGTTTATTCATTATATCTTCAGCGTAGCTTGCAAGCGCCTGAAATTCCTCTTAAAGAAGGCACTCCCGGCGCTATACGTGTATTTGGCGGACTTGGGCTTGTGTTTGGCCTGCTCCTGATCTTTTGCGGGCTTACAGCCTTGATGGCCACGCCGCAGCAATTACAGGAGGCATTGCAACAGTACCCTGAGGAAAACCGGAACACTATCCAGCTGTCGTTGTTGAAACCGATAGGTATCTTGTGCTTAGCAATGGGAGGATTATTTGCGGCCAACATCACGATGTCTTTCCGTTTTCTGCGTGAGTGGCAGCAACGGGACAACCAATCAAAAGAAGAATAAGGAAATTGCCGGCAGGGCAAGTGCCCTTTGGGTACAGGGTACCCAGCTCATTAACCCGGGCAATAAACCATAAACAAGTGTAGTATGCAACCATTAGCAGAGCGGTTAAGGCCGGTAACGTTAGATGAACTTGTGGGGCAAGAGCATCTTACCGGTAAAGACAGTATTTTAAGAAAAGCCATAGAAAAGGGCATGATCCCTTCCATGATTTTGTGGGGACCGCCGGGAGTAGGTAAAACTACGATCGCCAACATCATTGCCCATACCTTGCAAGTGCCTTTTTATACCTTGAGTGCCATTTCTGCCGGCGTAAAAGAAGTCAGGGAAGTGATAGAGATGGCCAGGCGCCAGCAACATGCTGTACTGTTCATCGATGAAATTCACCGTTTTAATAAATCCCAACAGGATGCCTTGTTAGGAGCGGTAGAAAAAGGGATTATCACACTTATAGGCGCCACTACGGAGAATCCTTCTTTTGAGGTAAATGCAGCGGTATTGTCACGTAGCCAGGTATACGTATTAAAGCCACTTGGCAATGAGGAACTGATGCAACTCCTGCAACAGGCCATGGAGCGCGATGAATGGCTGCTTAGCAAAAATATTACCCTGCAGGAAACCACTGCCCTGTTCAATATTTCCGGTGGAGATGCCCGTAAATTGCTTAACCTGTTTGAGCTGGTAGTAACTACCTTGCAGGAAGACCCGATAGTGATTACGGATCAAAAAGTAATGGATATTGCCCAGCAACGGGTAGCGATTTACGATAAAAGTGGAGAGCAGCACTATGATATTATTTCGGCATTTATTAAATCTATACGGGGCAGCGATCCTAATGCTGCCGTGTATTGGCTGGCTAGGATGATAGAAGGTGGTGAAGATGTAAAATTTATTGCCCGCAGGTTGGTGATACTTGCTTCGGAAGATATTGGCAATGCCAATCCTAACGCCCTGCTACTGGCTACCAACTGTTTCCAGGCGGTAAACCTTATTGGTTATCCGGAATCCAGGATTATCCTGTCGCAATGCGTTACGTACCTGGCTTCTTCTGCTAAGAGCAATGCCGCTTATATGGCTATTAATAACGCTCAGTCGGTGGTCGCTAAAACCGGCGATCTGCCTGTGCCTATGCATATCAGAAACGCCCCTACGAAAATGATGAAAGAAATGGGTTATCATAAAGGTTATGCTTATGCACACGACTATGAAAATAACTTTGTGTTGCAGGAGTTTTTACCAGATGCTATCAAAGGAACAACGTTTTATGACCCAGGAAAAAATCCGAGGGAAGAGGAACTGAGAAAGTACCTGAAAAATTTATGGCGCGACAAATATGGATACTGATCCAGCTGATGAGCGGGAAGCTTTTGGGAGGATGTTTATGCGCTAAAGCTCTTCGCTCATCAATTGTATTTTTCTTTTGTTAATATCTCAAATGTTTGTTCAATCCTTTCTCCATTTTCATCTACTAATGTAATAGTGTGTTTGCCTACTGGCGGATGCAGGGCCATTTGATGGAACTCCGTAGTAACGCCAACGTAATTATTGTCCAGGTGCCAGAATATTTTGGCGTTGCTGTTGCTGTGGGTGGCCGTAAAAATGGTTTGGCCGGGTTGCCCGTCCAATTCGATGGGTACATATATATGGGCGCCGGGCCTTGGATAAATGAGTTCCATCGGTGCTTTATCCTGGCCAAGGGAAGCAAGGCATTCCGGTTTGTAGGGAGGTAAGGGTTGATAGTAATTTTTACTGCGGTAGTAGAATTCCTGGGAGGGTGGCAATATGAACCAGGATTTGTGTTGCATTAATTGTGGCGATTCACAACTTTCTGTTACCCGCCATTGCCCGGTCCTGTCCAGATGAACCAATTGGTGATAAGGACATACGCCAGCCCTGGTGCCGGCGGCAGGTACATAAATGGTATCTTTTTCATCGCATAGGTCACTGGCTCTGAAGCCGCTTTTACGGCATACTTCTACTTTTTTCATTTGTGTATAAGGGGTATTGAACCAGCCATTGGTGTGCAGCAACCGGAAAACGTCGAACAGAATGGGAGCTGCGGTAGCTACGCCGATCAGGCCTGGACGCCCTTCGCCATCGGCATTGCCCACCCATACCCCTACTACATATTGTGGTGTTACGCCAATGGCCCATCCGTCGCGGAAGCCAAAGCTGGTACCGGTTTTCCAGGCGATGCGTTGAGACGAAGAGAATTGTTGCCATAGCAGCTCTTCTCCAGGACGCATTACTTCTGTCATAGCCTGAAAAGCGTACCAGATAGCGCCGGCATCCAGCAGTCCTTCTTTACTGGGTTTATACCTGGAGGGGCGTTGTATATCCTGCCGGTAGTTGGGCGCATGGATATCGTCCATATCGTATTTGCCGTTGTATTGGTCTAGGTGGAGCAGGGTGCGGGCCATACTGGCATACATGCCGCACATTTCCCATAGCGTAGTTTCGCCTCCACCCAGTATCAGGGAAAGGCCATAGTGGTCTGCTGGCTTATTAAGGGTGGTAATGCCCAGTTTTTGCAGTAATAGATGAAAGCGTTCATATCGGTATTGTTGCAGCATGCGTACTGCCGGTATGTTCAACGATCTGGCCAATGCGCGTGAGGCTGGCACTGCGCCGTCGTAGCCCAGATCGAAGTTCTGAGGCGAATAGCCGGCGATCTGGGTAGGGATGTCGGGGATAAGGGTATTCGGCAATATAAGTCCATCGTTGAGCATGGCAGCGTACAGTACGGGTTTAAGGGTACTGCCCGGACTTCTCCTGGCCTGTATAATATCCACGTGGCTTTCTAGCTCGGGCTCGGCCGGATTATAAATATTGCCTACATAGGCCAGTGTGTTGCCGGTTTCTACATCCAGTACCAGCACTGCTGCATTGTTGATGCCATTGGCTTTATAAGTGGTATGGTACCTTTCTGCAATGGCTGTGGCATTACGTTGCAGGTCGCCTATCACGGTCGACCGGATGCGGGTGGGAGTATTTGAAGGCTGTTGCCTGTAGTTGCGTCGGAAGAGGTCTAACAAATGGGGGGCTTCTTGTGGCAGCGGTAATGGCTGATCAGGCAAGGGCTCCATTTTGGCCAGCTGGCAGGTGATACTGTCGATGGTATGTTGATGATAGAGTTTGTTGAGTAGTTGATTACGTTTATTCAATAACGTTACCCTGTTCCTGCCGGGATGCACCAGTGCCGGGCTATTGGGCAGTACGGCCAGCGCTGCCATTTCTCCCCACGACAACAGGTCTGCTTTCCGGCCGTAATAGCGCCAGGCGGCAGCTTCTAAACCTACTACATTACCTCCGAATGGCGCGTTGGCGGCGTATAGGGCGAGGATTTTCTTTTTGGAGGCCGCCAACTCAAGCCTGGTGGCCAGTATGGCTTCTGCCATTTTTTGCCATACATTACGTGGTTGGTTACGCGCCAGGCGGATCACCTGCATGGTGATGGTGCTGCCTCCGCTCACCACTTTCCGGCCCCGCAGGTTTTGATTTACTGCGCGGGCAACTGCCAGCGGATCTACACCTAAGTGATAGTAGAAGCGTTTGTCTTCATAGGCGACAATGCACTTTGCAAATTTTTCCGGTACATGCGGATTATAAGGGAAACGCCATTGCCCATCGGACGCAATGCCGGCATTCAGTAAATCGCCATTACTGTCTTCCAGTACAAAGGAAGTGGGACTGGTAAAAAGTTGGCGGGGCAAACAGCAGTACCAGGCTATCAATAGTATACCCAGTCCTGTTAGCCACCACTTCTTTTTTATGCACCATTGTTTAATGCGCTTCATAAGATCAAAGATAGCGTTAAGGCCATCTACATATACCTTTTATTTTGATGCTACCGGTTGCCTGATTTTAATTATTTGTAATTACCCAGTTTCCGTTACAGGTGAAATTATAGTCCCTATCCTGCTTGTAAATTTATTTTGTACTGATTGGTAAAATATGTATCTTCATGTAGTTGTTATTTCCCTTGCATTTGTATTATTTGTACCCAATAGTTATTTCATGTAATAAGACAGGGGTATGACCATTCGGGTAGTTTACCGCGAGATTTTCTCTTTAAGCAGGAAGGTGGCGGCATTTCTAAATACATCACTAAAAAAATTTTTATGCCCAACATTAAAATTGCTATTAATGGATTTGGAAGGATAGGTAGATTGTTTTTCAGGAAAATATATAATCAACCCGGTGTAGAAGTGGTAGCGGTAAATGATTTAACCAGCCCTGTTGTACTAGCACATCTGTTGAAATATGATACGGCCCAGGGTAGGTTGGAGGTTACTGTGGAGGCTACTGCCGATGCGATTGTGGTAGATGGCAAAGAGATTAAGATATATGCTGAGAAGAACCCTGCAGCCCTTCCCTGGAAGCAGCACCAGGTAGACGTTGTGTTGGAAAGTACCGGTTTCTTTGCAGATAAGGAGAAGGCCGCCGCACACCTGGAAGCGGGCGCCCGTAAAGTGGTGATATCTGCGCCGGCTTCCGGTGAGCTGAAAACCATTGTATACAATGTAAACCATGAAATATTGGATGGTTCAGAAAGTATTATCAGCTGTGCTTCCTGTACCACCAATTGTTTGGCACCAATGGCGCAGGTATTGGATGAGCAATTTGGTATTGTAAACGGGTTGATGACCACCATACACGCCTATACGAATGATCAGAACATACAGGATGCTCCGCATGCCAAAGGCGATTTACGCCGTGCGAGGGCTGCTGCGCAAAACATTATACCTACCACTACGGGCGCAGCCAAGGCTATCGGATTGGTGCTACCTGGCCTAAAAGGTAAGCTGGATGGCACTTCCCAGCGGGTGCCTGTAATAGCCGGTTCATTAACAGAGTTAACGGTAACCCTTCGTGAAAAAGTAACCGTCAACGAAATAAATGCTGCTATGCTGGCTGTTACTAATGAAAGCTTTGGGTATACTACAGATGAAATAGTGAGCAGCGATGTGATAGGTATGTCTTATGGCGCTCTTTTCGACGCTACGCAAACGAAGGTATTGTCTGCCGGTGAGCAGCAGCTGGTGCGGGTAGTAAGCTGGTACGATAATGAAATGAGCTATGTTTCACAGCTGGTGCGTACTGTGAAATACTTTGCTGATAAGTAAATTAATTTCTTCATCATAAAAAAGGCATAAAGAGGATTCCCCCTTTATGCCTTTTTTATGATGAAGAAATGCCTGGTTATTGTTTGGTGACTTCTACCCACTTGCCTGGCTGGAAAGCATGTATGGTATTGTCGTACATTGCTTCACAGGAAACAGCGGGCAGGTAGAAACGGCCCAGGTAAGCTGCGTTTAGCAATATATTATAAGTGCGTTTCTTGTTTTCTTCTATGTTGAAGTAAGTATATACCCTGTCGTCGCGTATATCCATATACGTGGCAGGTGATGAATGGAAGGCACTATCGTTTTCCATCAGGCGGGTATTCAGTATTTCCCAGCCGGAAGGGAAGATCTGCGAAAGCGCCATTTGCTCGTAATAACCGCGTTTGCCGGGATTGGTAATGGTAACGGTTGCCATAAAATCGCTACCCTGGCGTAGGTTAACCGGGTCCAGTGGCTTGCCGTCGCGGGTGCTATAGCTTACCTGCATACCTAATACATCCGGATTATTGCTGGCAACCGGCTCTTGTCCGGCTTCAGGCTGACCTTGCAGGATGAGGCGCACATACAGCAGGTTTTGTCCGTTGTTTTGCAGGCTGATATTGCCGCTGTTGCCATTAAAGGTAACAGGTATCTGCGATAGGTAAGATTGGCCATTTACGGTGCCTTTAACGCCGTTTAAGGTATAAGTAAAGGACATTTTGCTACCGCCTTTATTATTACCACAGAATTCAGCAATGGCAATTAATGAATAGGCAGTTGTTTGCGTGCTGTACCATTGGTCGTTTTGTGAAAGCTGGGCAGCAATTTGTTTTACCAGGTCGTTGGCCCGGTTACGTTGGCCCAGGATGGTTAAGGTTTCCAGGATCATAGCTTTATCGCGCAGATCGGAACCGAAGGTACCCCCTAACTGATTATAAGGTTTTACATCCGTACTCAAGCCCTGTACGAGTGAATTGGCTATTTCCGGCTGGCCGGAGAGTTTATAAGCTGCTGCCAGCCGCCATTTGGCCGGAGCAGATAAGTATTTAAATTCTTTCAGCCTGTTCATTGCGCCGAGCTCCGGTACTTTAGCTAGCGCCAGCAAGTACAGGCGATAAGCCTGGGTAAGGTCGCCGCCGTTGAAATTGAGTGTGCTGGGCGCCCAGGTAGCAGCTTTGTTACGCTGGTATTTTTTCCATTGGTCCAGTATGCCTGGCGGCAAAGTATAACCGTGTGTTTGGGCTGCCAACAGGAAGTGCCCGCCATAGTTGGTGCCCCATTCATCGGAGTTGTTTTCTCCCGGCCAGTAGCTGAAACCACCATCGGAGGTCTGGAAACTTTTGAACCGGCTGATACCTGCTTTTACGTTATGGTCTATTTCTGCCAGCTGGCTTTCTTTCAGGTCCATCAGTTGGTTGAGCACCAGTTGAGGAAATACGCCGGAAGTAGTTTGCTCAATACATCCGTAGGGATAATTGATCAGAAACGACAACCGTTTGCCCAGGTTAAGGGCCGGAATGGTGGATACTTCCAGTGTGCCGGTGTTGGTACCTGCCATGCCTACCGGGTTATAGGCAGCTTGCCAGCTCTTACTGCCTTCCAGGGTATATTCAATAATATTGGTGATATATGGGTTAGGATTCCTTACGATTAATTCTATATCGTCTTCCGCTTTTTCTGCACCGCTGGTAGCAGTTACTTTTATTTTAGCGACGCCTGTTTGTGGCTTTACCTTTACATCGAAGTATACCAGTTGCTCTCCAGGTTGTGGGAAAGTGACGGTTTTTGTCCGGTCTCCTACTATTTCCAGTAGTGGGCTGGTGCTGAGTGTTACACTGGCGCTACGCACATTAGGTTCCAGGCCAAAAACGGTGACTGGTAGCTGTATGGTTTCAGATGGGCCGAGTACACGCGGGGCTGTTGTGAGCAGCATCAACGGCTTTTTGATGGCGACCGTTTTTTCGGTAAAACCATAAGCGCCATCCTGGCCTGCTACTACCATTGCTTTTACTGAGCCGATGTAGGGCGGTAGTTTAAATTTGTGGGTTTGTTTTTGACCGGCTTTCAGGTAAAACGGTCCCATATATTTTACTACTGGCTTAAAACGGTTTGCTTTGGCATTGCCGGCATTTTTATTCAGTCCTTCATCCCCGCCAATACTCAGAATACGGTCCATATCTGCTCCCCAGGCGCCGATTACGAAGTCGAAGAGGTCCCAGGTTTTTACGCCCAGTGCCTCGCGGGCATAGAACGAGCTATGTGGATCTGGTGTTTTGAAGCGGGTAAGGTCCAACAATCCTTCATCTACGATGGCAATGGTATAAGTCATGGGTTTGCCGTTGCTTTCACTTACCGTGATGCTGGCATCTGTTTCCGGTTTTAGTTTATCCGGCATGGTGATCACGGGTTTGAGGATGGTGCCGGGATCTTCTACCGCAATGGGAATAGTGCCGTACATACGGATGGGCAGATCATTGAGCGTTTGCGAATGAGGTTGTAGCAGGCTAACGTTCACGTATATATTGGGCGTCATATTTTTTTCCGCCTTGAACTTGAAAGTGGTTTGTCCTTGTTTGGTAGTAACCCAGTAAGTTTTCAGTACTTTACTACCGGATTCTACGCTGATCAACCCGCGGCCGCCTGCGCTGCTAGGAATCGTGAGCGTAATTTCGTCACCCGCTTTATACTGTTGTTTATCGGAAGTAAATACCAGCATAGAAGCTTCTGCCGGGTTATCTTTCTGCATGCGTTCCGCCCATCCGGGCCAGTCTACGTACACGGCTTTGCCAGCTGTGTGACCGCTTTCCAGGTCTTTTACCCGGATCAGGTACCGGCCCCAGTCGGGAGAGTTGATCTGGAGTGTCCAGGTGCCCTTACCATTTTGCAGGGTAACAGTTTCTTTGCTGAGCAGTTGGTTATAACTGTCTTGCGTGAAGTTCGAGTAGTCGTCTTGGTCGCCTTGGTCCCACCACCATCTCCACTTGATTTTATATAATTCTACCTGTACCTGGTGGCTGCCACTGGTGAGTTTGCCGTTGTCATCTACGTTTACCAGATCAATGGTATGTTGTTTGTCGGTGAGCAACATACCGGTGGTGCGGTCGCCAGCAGGGATACGCAGCCCTGCATAGGAGGTAAATGGGTTGTAGGGCATAGAGAAGTGATCTATGCTGAAATCGCCGCCGGGTTCAAATACTTTTACCTCGAAGTTGGTTTTCAGTTGTCCTGGGGCCAATTTCCCCAATTGCAGTGCCGCATTTATGGAGGCGCTGCCATTATCGTTTAGTGGTCCTTCAAAAATAGTTTTATTTTCTGCTTCGAAGTGGGTAACCGGGTCATCGAAAGCATAGTCTGGGAAGCCTTTGAAGCTGGTGGTTTGCTGTACCAGGGATACATCCACTTTGGCTTTCAGGTGTTGGGCTGTAGCGCCAAACAGCCACATGGCAGATAGGTTGCCGGTGGCGTTGCCTTTGGATAGCGAAGTATTGGTGCCAAAGTCCATTTTTATTTTAAGCCGGTTAGGTTTTACGGTTTCTATGCGCACATTTTTTTGGAAGGTGGCTCCTCCCACTTTTACCTTGGCTATCCAGTTGCCGGTAGGATCATCTGCTGTAGTGGTGGTAGCGAAACTATAAAATCCGTTCAGGCCATCGTGTTCATTGATGCGTTTATATAATTGCCCTTTCGGATTGTATAATTCGAGCGTAACCGGATGCTCTGGTGGCAGTTTCTGGCCTTTATCCTCCAATATGAAAGTGAGGTAAATAGAGTCGCCAGGGCGCCATACGCCCCGTTCTCCATAGAGGAATCCTTTGATGCCATTTTGTACCTCTTCTCCTTTTACATCGAACCTGCTGAGTGGCAGGGAGCTGCCGTCATCCAGTTTGAGGTATCCTCTTTCATTTCCTTTTTTGGCGATGAGCAGGTAGGGTTTGCGTTTCAGGTCGAAGGAGGCAAGGCCTTCGCCATCACTTTTTGTGTTAAAGATCACCTGGTTCTGGTAGTCGAGCAGCTCAAGGTCTACGCCTATCATTGGTTTGGTGTCGCGTATATCGGTAACGGCAATGAGCATACTGTTATCATTACCTCTTTTGGCGATCAGGCCAATATTGGAAGATAGTACGTTACGGGACGCCCATTTATCTTTGTTGTAATAGGAATTGGAGCAGGCATCGTTGCGGCGGTCCCAGTTATATCCGTAAGGGTAATAGTTATCGTAGCGTTGCCAGAAAGCGTCGTCGTCATCAATTTTTTCTCCGCCGTCATAATCGCTTTCGTCATCTTCTCCTGTTTCATTGGAGACCTGGTTGCCGTTTTGGGTAGTATCGGCAGCGCAGGTAGTGATGGCATATTCTTTCCGGAAGCCAATGGTAATGCGGTAGATAGCGCCGGGCTCTGTACGCAGCATTTTGTCGAGGTCGAGAAAGAAGCGGTTTTTCTTATGGAGGTTAACAGATTTATCGGTGTCCAGCCGGATGGTTTTTTCAACTACCGGCTTACCTACGCGGCGCAATTCTTGTTCTCCGTTCAGGTCGTTGCGTTGCAGGTACTGCGGCACATTGTTTTCGTAAATTTTGATGATGGTAACGTCTACTGCATTCAGGTTGATGGCTTCAAAGGGCATTACCAGTTTGTTGCTTTCTGGCAGGATCACGCCTTTGCCGGGAATATTCACTGTGGGCAGGGTGTTTTCAAAATTCACATTGGCGCTGAAGGTATGCCCCAGGCGTTTATCCGTGACGTTTATTACACCTTCGTTTACAATTACATTGTAACTGCCTTCCAATCTGGTGGGTGCATATACGCTTACTTCGCTACCGTCTATGGTATAACGTAGGTCGCTTTGTCCGCTGATGCCGATGAGACCTTCGAGGGTTTGGGCCATGCTAATGGGGTCGGAGAACTGTACGAGCAAGTGTTGTTCCGGATCGGACAAGGCTTTTACATTCAATACTTTAAAATCACCAATGGCGGGTACCTCCAGGGTGGCTTTACCGCTATTGCTCACTTTCAGCGGGGCGCCATCCCAGTTAAGTTCCAGGTTACGGGCAATATTGCTCCTGGTAATGTTGCTGACGGTGAACCTGGACGTGCGTTCCGCGGTGTTATGCTGCCAGGTAACGGGTAACTGTTGACCAGCATAGTTTACCTGTAATAATTTTTCTATAGTCTGGGGATCTTCCACATCGGCAGTATATACGGCGCCGGTAGTAGTCATTTGATTTAGACTATTATTACTGCTGGCTTTGAGGCCATAATTTTCTATGGAAAAAGAGGGCTTGATGATCTTAAATTCAAAATCAAAAGAGGTTAACTCTTTAGGAACGTCCGTTATCTTGCCCAGTTTAAAAGTGGCCTGGTAGGTTTTTCCGGCCTGTAGGTTTTCATCGGGCCTGAATTCAATGGTAGTAGCATCAATCCAGTAGGATTTACCTTTTATAGATGGAGAAAATTCGAATACTTCTTTTTCCAGGGGTTCGTTCTGGGTATGTGTTACGTTTACCTGCCCGGCCAGTTGCACGCGGATGGCGCTTTGCTTGCTGATAATACCGGCAGTATATGCTTCAATATACCGGGCAAAGTCGGGATTCATTTCTTTACGGGTACTGCGGCAACCACTTACCAGTACCAGGGTACTCAAGAACATCATGAGGGTTGCTACAGCGAATAGCCGTTTCGTTAGGTGCATGAGGATACTTTAAACTTGATTATCAGTGATAAATAAATGCAATTAGGCTGTTCATAACTACTTATTACTTACAGGGCGCTAACAATTACTCACAAGTAGTTATATGTAATATATAGAACGCGAATGTCGGGAAAAAAGGAATGTGATAAATGCAATTTTTCGTCTTATCCTATTCTACCCTGGTTTAACCGCAGGAATTTATCTACGCAATCCGGTAGTTCTTCTTCGTAATGCGTAACAAAAATGAGCGTTACAGGCATATGGGTGCATAGTTGTTCTATTACGTTTTTGAAATGTAGTTTTTGTTGGGCATCCAATCCCTGGCAAGGCTCATCAAAAATGAGCAAGGGTGGATTTTTTACCAATGCCCTGGCCAGCAGGGTAAGGCGTTGGGTGCTTTCGGATACTTGTTTAAATGGCGTGCTTTCATGGGAAGAGATATGGAGGATCTCCATCCAGTTGCGGGCGATTTGCATTTGCGCGGCAGAAACGGGGCGTGTAGCGCCTATTACATCGTGGAAGCCGGAACATATTACCTGAAGGCAATGGTCGCGGGAGGTAAAGTATTGGTGCAGTTCGGGCGATACGAAGCCGATCTTTTTCTTGATGTCCCAGATACTTTCCCCGGTGCCGCGTCTACGGTCGAACAACCATAGTTTGTTGGCATATGCCTGGGGGTTATCTCCATTAACGAGGCTAAGCAAGGTGGATTTTCCTGCACCATTGGGGCCAAGAAGCGCCCATTTTTCATTAGGTTTTACAGTCCAGTTAATGTTACTGAGGATAGTATTTTCTCCGTATTTCACCTGTATATCTTCCATGCGTATAATGGTATCGAAGGTGGGGTTACCGCCTTGCTTTACCAGGTCTGCGATCTTACTGCCAGCTATTTCAGGTAAGGAGGCGCCGGGAGCAGCAAAAGCAGGTAGCGGTAGCTGCATAAATTCACTGCGTGTATACTTCCCTGTTATAGTGCCATTGTCGAGGGTGAGTATATGGGTAATATGTTCGGGGATCTCACGGGGAGAAGTAGAAAGCAGCACGGTGGTACCGGCACTGATGATTTCATTGATCATCTGGCTAAAATCTTTACGCGCTTGTACATCCAATCCTATATAGGGATTGTCTAGCATCAGGAGTTGCGGGTGCTGCAACAGGGCGCGGGCAATCATTATCCGGCGTGTTTCCCCGTTCGATAATTTGATGAGCCGTTTTTCCATCAGCGGGGCGATGCGCAGTGGCTGTAACAGTGCCGGCACCTCGTTGAGCTCCAGGTATTCCATTACGGTAGGCGAATTGTCCGCATCCATGCTATTGAAACGCTGCTGATAATAAAAGTCGGTGGTAGTATTGGAAAGGTCGCGGAAAGTGTGGTGATGCCCCACGAAAGACATCAGGCTACGATAATTGAACCAGGGATCGGTAATGGTATGTGTATGGCGCCATTCTTCGTAAAAATGGTAGTGTATGCTGCCATTGATTACATTGAATTTGCCGAGGATAGTATTCATTAGTGCGGTTTTTCCTGCGCCGCTTGGGCCTATAACAGCCCATTGTTCTCCTTTGTTGATCTGCCAGTTAAGGGCGTGGAATAATGTTTTATCAAGATACCGTACAGTAGTATGTTCCAGGGAGAGGAAGGGTGTTTGCTGGTCTGTCATGGTTAAGCCGATTGGTCTAAATATTCATCTGTCGGGGGATAAAATTAGCAGTATTATTGAAAGCATCTGTTAAATTTACACCAAAATGAGGATATGAACTGGAACATAAAGACATTCAACGAGTTAACGACAACTGAATTATATCACTTGCTGCATTTGCGCAGTGAGATCTTTGTAGTGGAGCAACGTTGTGTTTACCAGGATATAGACTATGCAGACCAGCAGGCTTATCATTTGATGGGCACAGATGAAGCGGGCAATTTGTTGGCCTACACCCGTATATTTGCTCCGGGTATTAAGTATGCGGAAGCTTCCATAGGCAGGGTGATCACGTCTCCCAAAGCAAGGGGGAAAGGTGTTGGAAGAGAATTGATGGAATGCTCTATCGCCCAATTGGAGCGGCTTTTCGGCAAGGTGCCTATTAAAATATCCGCCCAGCAATATTTACAACGCTTTTATGTTTCACTGGGATTCCAGCCGGTTAGCGATATGTACCTGGAAGATGGGATTCCTCACATAGATATGATTAAATGATTTGATTTTATTTGCGGGGTATCTTTTTCTTTGGATTTTCTACAATCAGTTTATGTTCCCGTATACGGTAGAAAGGAATAACGTAGGAGACCGTGTATTGTACATCAAATACCGCTCTCTTAGAGCCGTTGCCAAAGCCGGGAATGACTAATGGACTCATGATATCGGTAGTAACGGAATTCACCAATATGCGTTCCCGTAGGTTCCAGCCCATGAAAAAATTTTTCAGTACTTCTGCTTTCAACCCTATGACCAGTTCTACCCAGTGGGCATTAGCATTTGTTTTGGGAATGCTGCCATGAAAATCCTCCCCCCAGTAGCTATTCTTCGTAGTATAAGTAGGTACAGAATAATTAAAATGGGAGAAGCCATAGCGGATGCCCCCGTAGAACATATTTTTTTCAGCGGGATATTGTCTTTTCAGGAAGTTATAATCTAAGCCCAGCGTTACGAACATGCCATTGCCTTGGTAGGTATAACTGCTGTCGCTATACGGTGTATTGGCATATCCTCCTTCGAAGGCTGCATATAAGTCACTGCTGATGCGGGCATCAGCAACGAAAGTGATTTCTTTTCTATAAGGGTAGTAGATGGCAGACACGATACGGCTTAAATCTACGCCAAAGCGGAAACCACCGGGAAGATGCCAGACGCTGTCCCGGGTAACAGGGCCGGTTACAGGTTGGTGGAGGGTATCCGTATTCACAGCTTTACGTAAGATATCGGCGTTTCTGGCCTGGCGGATAGTATCTGTTTTCGTGGCTGCTGGCTTATTTTGGGCAGAAGCAGCCATGCAGAGCAGCATACTACTGATTAAAGAAAAACAAAGTAAGATGCGTGTCATTACTGCTAATTACGGACTTATTATTAATCAGAACGGAGTCAATGGTGTTTCTGGTGGCGATTACGGTATCCAGGGTAAAGTAGGTACCAAATCCACAGCCTGCCGATATAAAATGTTGCTGGCGTGTATACCTGAGCGTGATCGTGTCTGCCACCAGGGCGGAGTCCACTTTCAGGTAAAACTGGCTGCTATCAGCTTTGGGAGACAGCTGTAAGAACAGGTCGCCCAGTGGCTGGCTTTTGTAAATAGAATCCCTGCCTAAGGCGAATGCGGTTACTTTAGGCATAATGGTATCCCTGACTACTCCGGCGCTGTCGCGTTTGAAGTGCACATGGAGGTCGTTGCTTAAAGTTTGGTCGCAAACCTTTGTTTCATTTTCGCAGGCGATGATGCCTGCGAAAATGAAACAGGTGAGTAATATCTGGTAAATGGTTTTCATCTTTTGTATAAACAGTCGGCAAGATATTAAATTCCCAGCTCCTTTTTTAGGAACTTGGCAGTATGGCTGTCTTTACAGGTACTTACCTGCTCCGGTGTGCCGGTGCAGAGGATAGTGCCGCCTCCTGAGCCGCCTTCCGGCCCCAGGTCTGTAATATAATCTGCCATTTTTATCACGTCGAGGTTATGTTCAATCACCAGTACTGTATTGCCCCGGTCTACCAGTTTGTTGAGCACATTCAGGAGTAGTTGTATATCCTGGAAATGGAGGCCGGTGGTAGGTTCGTCGAGGATATAGATTGTTTTTCCGGTATCTTTTTTGGATAATTCGGTGGCGAGTTTTACCCTTTGGGCTTCTCCTCCGGATAGGGTGAGGGCCGATTGTCCGAGAGTAATATAGCCAAGTCCTACGTCTTGCAAGGTTTTGATTTTCCGGTAGATCCAGGGTACTGGTTGGAAGAATTCCACGGCTTCATCTACGGTCATATCCAGTACATCGGAAATGGATTTGCCTTTATACCGGATTTCCAGTGTTTCGCGGTTATAACGGCGGCCATTACACTTTTCGCAGTGTACGTATACGTCTGGCAGGAAGTTCATTTCTATTACGCGCATGCCGCCGCCTTCACACACATCACAGCGGCCTGTTTTCACATTAAATGAAAAACGGCCGGCATTATATCCCCTGATCTTGGCTTCCGGTACGGAGGCGAACAGGGTCCTGATATCGGTAAAAAATCCGCAATAGGTGGCCGGGTTGCTGCGAGGTGTTCTGCCAATGGGCGACTGATCTATTTCAATCACCTTATCTATAAACTCCAGTCCCTTGATGCTTTTATAGGGCATAGGTACAGTTTTGGAGTCGTATGCGTGTTTAGACAGGATGGGATATAATGTTTCATTGATCAGGGTAGATTTACCACTGCCGGAAACGCCGGTAACACAAATGAAAGTGCCCAGGGGCAGTTTCAGGGTTACATTTTTCAGGTTGTTACCGGAGGCGCCTTTTAGTTCCAGGAAGTTGCCATTGCCTTTGCGGCGTTGGGCCGGCACATCTGGTACAGTTTTGCCACTTAGATAGCCAGCGGTAGGCGTTTTCAGTTTCAGGATCTCTTTAGGTGTTCCTTGGGCAATGATGTTGCCGCCATGTATGCCTGCGCCGGGGCCTATATCTACCAGGTGGTCTGCATGTAGCATGATGTCTTTGTCGTGTTCCACAACGATCACGGTGTTACCCATGTCTTTTAGGTTCCGGAGCGCGTCTATCAATTGCATATTATCGCGTTGATGGAGGCCGATGCTGGGTTCGTCCAGGATATAGGTGATCCCCATCAGTTGGGAACCTATTTGCGTGGCAAGGCGGATACGTTGAGATTCCCCCCCGCTGAGGGTCCGGGTGGGCCGGTTCAGGGTAAGGTAGTTAAGCCCAACGTTCAAGAGGAACTGCAGGCGTTCCCGGATTTCTTTTAAAATGTCTTTAGCAATAACATTTTGTTTTTTCTCCAGGCGGTCTTCAATGTTACCAAACCAGCTGAGTAGTTTATCCAGGTCCATATTTCCAAGCTCGGAAATATTTTTACCATCAACTTTAAAGAAAAGGCTTTCTTTTTTCAGGCGGGCGCCATTACATTCAGGACAGGTGCTTAGTTGCATAAAGCCTTCCGCCCAATTGCGCACATGATCAGAAGAGGTATCATTAAAATATCTCCTCACCATATTTACCACGCCTTCATACTCGGTAGCATATTCGGTAGGCGCACTTTTTTCTCCGTAGTCCATATCTACTTCCAGTTTACCGTTTTCATCGCCAAACAGCAATACGTTCAGCGCTTTTTGCGGGATATCGGCAATAGGAGCAGAGAGGGAGAATTTATATTTTTTAGCGAGTTGTTGTACCTGCTTATAAGTAAAGGTATCACGGGCTTCCCCCAGTGGTTTCAGGCCGCCGTCGGCGATAGATACACTATAATCAGGGATTACCTCGTCCATATTGATCTGGTAAATAGTGCCAAGGCCTTTACAGCGGGGGCAGGCGCCATAGGGAGAGTTAAAGGAGAAGGTATTTGGACTGGGCTCTTCGTAAGAAAGGCCGGTGTCTTCACACATCAGTTGTTTGCTGTATTGGCTCACCTTATTGGTTTCATGGTCCATTACAAACAGTAATCCTTTTCCCATGGTGAGCGCTTTTTGTACGCTCTGGCTAATGCGGGTGCGGGCATCTTCCTGTACCTGTATGCGATCTATTACCAGCTCGATATCGTGTATCTTATAACGGTCTACCTGCATCCTTTCTTTCAGGTCCTGTATTTCGCCATCTACCCTTACTTTCAGGTAGCCTTGCTTGCGTACTTGCTCAAACAGTTCCCGGTAGTGGCCTTTTCGTCCGCGTACGAGGGGTGCAAGGATAGCCAGTTTACGATTTTTATAGTGTTTGAACAGGTGTGCCAGGATTTCTTCTTCAGAAAAACGGGTCATGGGTTTGTTGGTATGATAGGAGTAGGCGGTACCGGCGCGTGCGTATAACAGGCGCAGGAAGTCGTATATCTCCGTGATGGTACCAACGGTAGACCGGGGATTTTTATTGGTAGTTTTTTGCTCTATAGAGATAACGGGCGAAAGACCGGTGATTTTATCCACCTGGGGCCTTTCCATATCTCCTATGAACTGCCGGGCATAGGCAGAAAAGCTCTCCATGTAGCGGCGTTGTCCTTCTGCGTATATCGTATCAAAAGCCAGGGATGATTTACCGCTGCCGCTGATACCGGTGATGACAACCAGCTTATTTTTGGGCAACTCCAGGTCCAGGTTCTTCAAATTATGCTCCCGTGCGCCAAAAATGGCTATCTTTTCCTCTACTGTGGCTTGCGCAACGGTGGTTTCGGGTACATTCTCTTTTTTCTTTGCCATAATATTAAACTACTAAGCTACTGCAAATTTAGCTATTCGTCTTTAGCTTTCCCTGATTAGCAATATGGGGATGTAGTAGGGGGCTTATTTACCGGGCTTTTTAGCAGAAAAAGGATAGATGGTGTTTATTTATAATAAAAACAGCGGAAATAGCTAGGCTATCTCCGCTGTACTTTTACCTGTAGCTGGTCGCTATAGGTTATTTATACTTTTTGAATACTACGATCGCATTGTGTCCGCCGAAGCCGAAAGTATTGCTCATCGCAATATTTACAGTACGGTGTTGTGCTTTACCCAGGGTAAGGTTCAGGTTAGTAGGAATACCTTCGCCCAGTTCAGCAGTATTGATGGTAGGCGGAATGATATCTTCCTGTGTAGCTTTAATACAGGCAATCGCTTCAATAGCGCCGGCTGCGCCCAGCAGGTGGCCGGTCATGGATTTGGTAGCGCTGATATTCAGTTTCTCAGCATGATCACCGAAAGCGGTTACAATGGCTTTTAGTTCACTTAGATCTCCTACCGGTGTGGAGGTGGTATGGGAGTTGATATAGTCCACGTCGGTAGTAGTGATGCCAGCATCTTCCAGCGCCTGTTCCATCCCCAGTCTGGCGCCCAGTCCTTCCGGATGGGTAGCCGTGAGGTGGTAGGCATCGCAGGTCATGGCGCCGCCAATCATTTCGCCATAGATTTTAGCGCCTCTGGCGATGGCATGTTCATATTCTTCCAGGATGATAGCGCCGGCGCCTTCACCCATCACAAATCCGTCGCGTTCTGCGTCGAATGGGCGGGAAGCATGTGTAGGATCTTCATTGCGGGTAGATAATGCTTTAAGGGCGTTGAAACCGGCAATACCTGCACGGGTAACCGGAGCTTCGGAGCCGCCGGCAACAATTACATTGGCCTTACCCAGGCGAATGTAATTGAACGCATCTACAAGTGCGCTGGTAGAAGAAGCGCAAGCAGAAACAGTACAGAAGTTAACGCCCATGAAACCGTATTTCATGGCTATCTGACCTGCTGCAATGTCGCATATCAGTTTCGGAATAAAGAACGGGTTGAATTTAGGAACAAAGTTAGCCGCAGCGAATTCCACGATCTGCTCTTCGAACGTCAGCATGCCGCCGTTGCCGGAAGCCCAGATAACGCCAATTTTGGTCTTGTCAATTCCTTCGTTGTTAAGACCAGCATCCAACACTGCTTCCTGGGCAGCTGCCATAGCGTACTGTGTGAAAGCATCCATTTTACGGGCTTCCTTCTTTTCCATATACTTTTCTACATCGAAATTTTTAACTTCACAGGCGAATTTGGTTTTGAATTCTGTGGTGTCAAATTTCGTAATGGGACCGGCGCCACTCACGCCCGCCTTCATATTGTTCCAAAATGTATTTACATCATTCCCGATAGGTGTTAATGCTCCCAATCCGGTAACCACAACCCTTTTCAGTGTAACAGTACGCATATTTTTTACTTTAATAAAAAAAGTTAGAGCGCAAATTTAGTTACTTATTGTTATGAATAAGCATATTCATTAAGATAATATAGCATAACTTGTAAGATTTTATGTTCCGCCCCGGTACAAACACGTTTTTCTACCTGCCCCAAGCGGTATCTGACAGTTCTCTTACTTTTTTAGATTATTTCCCCGGTTTTTTATTGGTGGGAAGATCAGGCGGCGGCTACAGCTTCGGGCATAGACAAAGTAGTGATCCGGCGGGTACGTTGTTTCAGAAAGGAAATTATTTCCGCATCTGTTTGGAAACGGCCCCCAATATTTACGAAATGTTTGGCCAGCAAGTCATAGCGTTTACCCATCAGATAGGCCCAAACATGTAAAAAGTGTATACTGTCGAAAACAATGGCGTCGTTGCTGATGTATTCGTCCAGCGTTTTACGGAAGTATATGGGATGCTCGGTCCAGTGCATGCTGGGTTTTAAGTGATGGCTGATATGATAGCCGTCGTTCCAGCATTTATGGTTATATTTTGTATTGATGCAGGTGATGCTGTTTTTATAGGAATTATCCGGTTCTTCCGGACAAATAAAGGCATGTTGCGCCCAGTTGCCCACCATCATAATAATACGGGAAATAATAAATGGTAATATAAATACGACGAAGGTGGCCGGGAAGTTAATAAAGGATAAACCTATGCAGGCCCCGATAAAAAGCATTTCTCCCCTGACCAGTTTTATCATCAGCTTATTCCTTTTTTTACGGATATGGTACCGGGCCGTATCATAAACGCCAAAAGTCACAAAATTCCAGAGGTAATGCAGGAACCCGCGGAAGGAGTCCCGTTGGTAAGCCATGGTGCTGCTATCATCTTCCGGCATATTGTTTTCGGGGTGGTGCATGCCTATATGGTGGGAATAGTAGGATTCCGGCGTTTGTCCGAAAAGCGGACCAATGGCCCAGGGCAAGTAATTATTCCATAATTGGTATTTTTTTTCGAAGAAGGTGCGGTGGCTGGTGCAGTGCAACATGAGACCGAATGGGCCTTTGAAGGTAACGTTGTTCAGGAACTGATATGCGATAGCAGCTCCCCACCATATCCAGGAATTGATACCCGGGATATACATCAGGATAGCCAGCGGCCAGAGTGTGCAGGTGATCTTGATTGTCAGGTATACAAATGGGAGATCCCGTTCGTCCTTTATCCATTTTTTAAAAAGGCGATCCAATACAGTTTCGTGCGAAGGTTTATTATAAACCGGATCTGTAAGTTGAGAAAGATGCTTCATAAAAATATGCGAATTAGCTACAGCCGGGGTGTTGTTGGCAATAGTAGGTTGTTGGCAAAGGAGCCGGTAAAGTTATATAACGTATGTCTGAAGGATATATTATTCCGGGCTAGTGATTGAAGATAGTCATTTTTTCTTGTATGGGATGGAATTACGGGTATTTTTGTAATTTCCATGTTCATGTGCAACTGCCCGGGGCCCGGATGCCATCGGAGTGTGTAAAAGAAGATGTCTCTTTAATTCCAGGAGCATGATGCCAAAACCAATCATTATACATGAAGAGATTAACCCTTAAAGATGTAGCAAAGTTGGCCGGGGTAGCCCCATCCACTGTTTCATTTGTATTGAATGGAAAGGGGAAGCAAATGAGGATACGCGACGAAGTGGCCAGCAGGATCATGCAGGTAGCCAAAAAATCGGGGTACGAGCCTCACCGCATGGCAGTAAATCTTCGCACGGGCCAGTCGAAAACGCTTGGATTGATCGTAGAAAGTATTTCCGGAAGTTTTTTTGCCAGCCTGGCAAAAACCATAGAAACAGAAGCTGAGAAGCGAGGCTATAATGTAGTATACTGCAGTACAGAGAATAATGCCCAGAAAGGGGGAGAGCTGATCCGGATGCTGGGCCGCCAGATGGTAGACGGATACCTGATCACGCCGGCGCCGGGTATGGAAAAGGAAATACAGCAATTGGTGCAGCAGCATAAACCGGTGGTGTTGATGGACAGTTATTTTCCCGGTATTAAAACCTCTTATGTGCTGGTGAATAATTTCGATGGGGTATATCAGGGAATGCAACAATTGATCAGCAAGGGTATTACCCGGATTGCCTTTGTAATGGTAGATGTAAAGCTGATACAGATAGAAGAGCGCCTGCGGGGCTATGTAACCGCCTTAAAAGACCACAAGATTCCTGTCAGGAAAAAATATATCCTGCAGTTGCAATACCACCGCCAGCGGGAAGAATCCTTGCAGGAACTGCAGGCATTTATAGCCTCTCATCCCGAACTGGACGCCATCTTTTTTTCTACCAACTACCTCGGGATACTGGGATTGGAGGCTATTGCCCGGATAGGACTGAAAATGCCGGAAGATCTTGCGGTAGTATGCTTCGATGATCATGATATATTCCGGTTATACCCTCCGGGTATATCTGTAATAGAACAGCCTGTTGAAAGTATTGCCAAAACGGCCATAGACCTGCTGATGCAGCAATTAGACAAAAACAGCGGCCCGATAAAGAAAAGTGGGGTGGAATTACCCGGTAAATTTATTCTGAGAGGATCTGTAAAGTGAGGCGCTCACTTGCAAAAAAAGCGTTAAATAATTCATATGATGGAAAAATAATCCTACTTTTAAGAATTAGCTTTTATATAACAGGGAAAGGATTCGATGAATCTTTTTTTTCTGTACCTGTGCTAAATCGATTTTGTTAAAATTTCAGGCTAACTTCACGCATCTTTGCGTGTTAAATTGCAAGGGCATCATTTTTAGTTGTTATAAAATCTTATCATGAAAAAAGTTGGACTGTTAGCAGCGGCATTATTATGCTTGCAAGGCGTCTATAGCCAGACAGTGAATACCGTTACGGAACCGGCAGATTGGGTAAATACGTTAATGGGTACAGACTCTAAAGTAAGTTTGTCGAATGGCAACACCTATCCCGCCATTGCCCTTCCCTGGGGAATGAATTTCTGGATGCCGCAAACCAATACCATGGGTAATGGTTGGGCATATCAATATACCGCTGATAAAATCAGGGGATTCAAACAAACACACCAACCTTCTCCCTGGATCAATGATTATGGTCAATTTGCTATAATGCCTGTTACCGGCACTGTTAAATTTGATCAGCATAAAAGAGCCAGCTGGTTTTCCCATAAAACAGAAGTTGCCCGTCCTTACTATTATAGCGTATACCTGGCCGACCCGGATGTAACCACCGAAATTACGCCTACTGAAAGAGCAGCACAATTACGATTCACCTATCCGGCTACCGACAGCGCTTTCCTGGTAATAGATGCCATGGATCATGGTTCCTATATTAAGATAATACCAGCAGAAAAGAAGATCATCGGATATACTACTAAAAATAGCGGTGGTGTACCTGCTAATTTTAAAAACTATTTCATTATTACTTTCGATAAGCCTTTCACCGTGGCAGATACCTGGCACGACTCCGTACTGGTAAAAGGCCAGCTGGAATTACAAGCCAATCATACTGGCGCGGTAGTAGGATTTAAAACAAAGAAAGGAGAAAAGGTGAGTATCAAAACCGCTTCTTCCTTTATCAGCTTTGAACAAGCCGAATTAAACCTGAAAAGAGAAATTGGCCAGGATGATTTTGACGCTACTTGCAAAAAGGCCAAAGAAGTATGGAATAAGGAGCTGGGCAGACTGGCGGTAGAAGGTGGCAGCAGTGAACAGGTAACTACCTTTTACTCTTCCCTGTACCGTGTATTGCTGTTCCCCCGCAAGTTCTATGAGATTAATGAAAAGAATGAAGTAGTACACTATAGCCCTTACAATGGCCAGGTATTACCAGGTTATATGTTTACCGACAACGGTTTCTGGGATACCTTCCGTGCTGTACATCCTTTCTTTACTTTAATGTATCCTACGCTCAGTTCACATATTATGGAAGGCCTGGCCAATGCTTACAAGGAAAGTGGCTGGTTGCCTGAGTGGGCTAGCCCAGGTCATCGCGACTGCATGGTGGGTTCCAATTCTGCTTCCCTGATTGCTGATGCCTACCTGAAAGGTATCCGTGGTTACGACATCAACACACTGTATGAAGCGATACTGAAAAATACCGAGAATGAAGGTCCAATGAGCTCTGTAGGCCGCCTGGGTGTAAAATATTACAATACCCTGGGATATGTACCTTACGATGTTAATATCAACGAAAATGCTGCCCGTACCCTGGAATATGCATACGACGATTTCACCATCTTCCAACTGGCAAAGGCATTGAACCGGCCTAAAAAAGAAATTGCGCTCTTTGAGAAACGTTCACAGAACTACCGCAATCTCTTTGATCCGGAAACAAAACTGATGCGCGGAAAAAACAAAGATGGTAAATTCCAGACCCCTTTCAATCCGTTTAAATGGGGAGATGCTTTTACAGAAGGCAACAGCTGGCACTATACCTGGTCTGTTTTCCACGATATCCAGGGCTTGTCTAACCTGATGGGTGGCCGGCAGCAGTTTGCGCAGATGCTAGACTCTGTGTTTAACATGCCTCCAATATTCGATGAAAGCTATTATCGCTCTGTCATCCATGAGATCCGTGAAATGCAGATCATGAACATGGGACAATATGCACATGGTAATCAGCCTATCCAGCATATGATCTATTTATACAATTATGCCGGCGAGCCTTGGAAAACCCAATATTGGGTACGCCAGGTGATGGGCCGTTTGTATAAAGGTACACCTGATGGCTATTGCGGAGATGAAGATAATGGTCAGACCAGCGCCTGGTACGTATTCTCAGCAATGGGCTTCTACCCAGTATGCCCTGGTACGCAACAATATGTATTGGGTACTCCCCTGTTTGCCAAATTAACCATGACCCTGGAAGATGGTAAGAAAATGGTGATCAATGCACCAGGCAACAGTGAGAAGAACCTGTACGTACAAAGTGCTGCCTTGAATGGACAGCCATATGGTAATAACTGGATCAGCCACCAGGACCTGCAGCAAGGCGGTACCCTGGAATTTAAAATGGGTGCAACTCCTGAAACATCAAGAGGTACAGCTCCTACTGCTTACCCCTATTCTTATAGCCACTAGCTATCTGCTGCCAGCCATTAGTCTTCCACGGCTAATGGCTGATTCAAAATCTTCAACCACCATGAGCAAACAACTACTTTTACCTATACTTTTTTGTGCCGCCGTAACGGTGCATGCACAGGAAAATGTTTTACAATATGTAAAACCCATTACCGGGACCCAAAAAATGGGACACACCTATCCCGGCGCCACGGTTCCTTTTGGAATGGTGCAATTGAGCCCCGATACTGATACCATCCCTTATGAAATGGATGGAAAATATAATCCGGACGTATATAAGTATTGCGCCGGTTACCAATATGAAGACAAAACCATTGTAGGGTTTAGCCATACACATTTTAGCGGTACTGGCCACTCCGATCTGGGTGATTTTCTGATTATGCCCACAGTGGGCAAGCTGCAGTTAAACCCCGGTACTGCAGACCATCCGGAAAATGGCTACCGTTCCGCTTATTCCCATAGCACCGAGGTGGCAGAGCCCGCCTATTATAAAGTACAACTGGAAGATGATAACATCCTCGCTGAGCTGACCGCTACCAACCGGGTAGGATTTCACCAGTATACTTTCCCCGCTACCGATCAGGCACATATTATCCTGGACATGATGTCCGGTATTTATAACTATGATAATAAAAATGTTTGGACGTTTATCCGGGTAGAGAATGATACCTTGATAACAGGTTTCCGGCAAACTAACGGTTGGGCACGTACGAGAATAGAATATTTCGCTATGGTGTTTTCCAAACCATTTGTACAATATGGGCATCAGAATTACACAAAAGATGTGTATAAAGGCTTTTGGAGAAAATTTGACCAGTCAAAGAATTTCCCTGAAATGGCTGGCAAACAGATCCGCGCTTACTTCGACTTTAAAACGGTTCCCGGCGAAAAAATAAAAATCAAGTTTGCTTTATCTCCCGTAAGTACCGAGGGTGCACTCAAAAACCTCCGTGCAGAAGTACCCGGATGGGATTTTGAACAGGTGAAGCGTGACGGACAAGCGTTGTGGACTAAAGAACTAAATAAGATACATATTGAGTCTGGCAATAAGGAAGAAAAAGAAAACTTCTATACCGCGATGTACCACGCCTTCATTAATCCTACTACTTACATGGATGTGGATGGCTCATACCGTGGGCTGGACATGAACATTCATCAAGCTAACGGATATACGAATTATACTACTTTCTCCTTGTGGGACACGTATCGTGCTCTGCATCCGTTGTTTAATGTAATACAGCCTAAACGCAATGGAGACATGGTGCAATCTATGCTGAACCACTATGAGCAAAGTGCGCAGCATATGCTGCCTATCTGGGCCCATTACGCCAATGAAAATTGGTGCATGACCGGTTACCACAGTGTGGCAGTGATAGCAGATGCCATCATGAAAGGCAATGTACCTTTTGATGCCGATAAAGCTCTTGACGCCTGTGTTACTACCGCTCGCCACCGTACCTATGATGGATTGGGATATTATATAGATAAAGGATATGTGCCGGAAGATAAAAACGGCGCTTCTGTTTCTAAAACCCTGGAATATGCATACGACGACTGGTGTATTGCACAGGTAGCGAAAAAGCTGGGTAAAACAGCGATCTACGATGAGTTCATCAAGCGTTCGCAGAACTACAGGAATGTATACGACAGTAATATCGGATTTATGCGTCCTAAGCTGGATGATGGCACATTCAAAGCCAGCTTTGATGCACTGCAAACGCATGACCAGGGCTTTATTGAAGGAAATGCCTGGAACTACAGCTTATATGTGCCGCATAATCCGGATGAAATGATTGCCCTGATGGGAGGTAAAAAGCAATTTACCGCACATCTGGACTCCTTGTTCACGATGGAACTGCCGGATAAATACTTTGCAGAAACAGAAGATATTACCCGTGATGGCATCATCGGCAATTATGTACATGGCAACGAACCTTCCCACCATGTAGCCTACCTGTATAACTGGACCGGTTATCCGTGGAAAACCCAGGAGCGGGTGCGCATGATTCTCAAGAAAATGTACCATCCCGGCCCTGATGGCTTAGGTGGTAATGACGATTGTGGCCAGATGAGTGCCTGGTATATTTTTACCACTTTAGGATTTTATCCGGTATGTCCTGGTTCCGACCAGTATTCCCTGGGCAGCCCGGCTGTTGATAAGGCTACCTTGCAGTTGGAAAACGGGAAAACATTTGTGGTGGATGTGAAAAATCAAAGTGATAAGAATGTGTATGTACAGAAAGTATTATTAAACGGTACTCCGTTGGATCGCCTGTATATTACACATGCAGATATTATGAATGGAGGAACGCTCACGTTCTTTATGGGCGCCAAACCCAAGAAGTAACGATCATTGATGTATGTGAAAGAAAGCCGTCTCCGGATAAAGGGGACGGCTTTCTTTATTGTATACGCCATTAAAAAGGATACCGGTTTCATTGTCAACCCATTAAAAAAGCGGCCGCCCGGTTACCGGGACGGCCGCTTTTACCATTTTACTTTCGTTATGAATTCAATGTAAACGATACAATACCCAGTTGTATTTTCTGACTGGCATCGGTAGGTTTGAAACGGAAGTATAAGTTGTGTTGCTTGCCGTCTGCTACCGGTGTGAAATTGATATTTACTTTAGTAGGTGTTTTAGCTGGAGCGCCTGGTCCGATGATAACTTCACCCAAAGGAGCGCCGTTTTCATTGTCGAGGAAGGCTTCCACTACATAGCCCTGCTGCTGTGGTTCTACCACGAGGTAGGTGAGCGCTATCGTTTTCACTTCTGTAAGATCCAGCTTATTGTAGCTTACCCAGCTGGTGTTGTTGCCAGGTATCAGGAACTTCATGTTGTCTGCTGTGAATACAGATACGCCATCTGCTTTACTATAATCGGTACCAGGCAATACAGGACTGACCAGTTCTGCAGTAGCGCTGCCGGTAATGGGCCTGATGCCGGGGCCACCCTTATCGGTATAGCTGGCCAGCATGTATAATACGCCATTATCTTTTGCTTCTTGTCCCATGGTGGGGTTAATACTGCTGCTAACAGGCAGGGAAGCCGCTTTAGGCGCATTACCACCAATAGAATAGATATATTCCACCAGTTGTTTGGCTTCGCCAAGGGAGAGGCCTGGATGGGCAGACATAGCTGTTTCGCCCCATACACCACCACCGCCATTGATGATTTTTTTAGCTAATTTTTCAGGTGCAGCAGGATCATCTTTGTATTTTTCGGTTACCTGTTTGAAAGATGGACCGATGGATTTTTCGTCTGCTTTATGACAGGTTTTACAATCGGATACTTCCATGATGTTTTTACCGGCAATAGCGCCCGTAATAATCTGGTGACCCTGTGGTGCAGCCGCTTTATCACGACCCTGGATATAATCTGCTTTTACAAAGATATTGTTGATATCCAGTTTGCCATCGGCAGAATTACCATCTTCCTTGTCGCTGATGTTAACAGTATAGCGTATCTGTTTGCCAGGGAAATAGAACATTTTATTGCCGGCAATATCAATGCTTACCTGCGGCGTTTCATTGCCTGCATAGAGTTCTATCGACTTGCTCTTGGTTTTGGCGCCTTTATCGTCTGCTACTTCTACAAATGCCTGGTATTCGCCAGGAGTGGTGTAGGTGTATTCTACAGTGGGTTCGGTAGTTTCTTTTTTGGTGCCATTGCCAAAGTTCCAGAGATAGGTGATTTTATCTCCATCAGGATCTACGGCGCCTTCTGCGCTTAGCTTCACTTTAAAAGGCAAGCCACCGGTAAGGCGGTCTACATGTATGTTCGCTTTAGGTGCGCGGTTGCCGCCATTGTAATCGATACGGGCCAGGCCGGCGTCTACATTTTTACTGAACCATCCGTTACCGTATTCCAGTACATACAGGCGGCCATCAGGTCCCATTTCCATATCGATGGGGGCATTCAGCTTGGTGCCAGGTATGAACTTTTCCATTTTGGAGAAGTTCCCGTTTTTATCCATGGTAACGGCCATGATCCAGCCGCGTATCCAGTCATAAATAAACAGTTTACCATTGTAGTAATCAGGGAAACGTGTTTCTTTCGGATAGAATTCGCTGTAATAAACAGGGCCAGCTTCTGCGTTACGGCCGCCGGTACCTACAATAGGAAACTCATCTGATTTACCATAAGGGTACCAGATAAAGGCTGGCGTAGCAGGAGGAAGCTCCCTCAAACCGGTATTGTTGCGGGAATCATTGATGGGTTTTAACGGATCGAAATAAGGGCCGCTTTCACCGGTTTCGTAATTATATTGGCGGTAAGGTTTATTGTTGGCAATAAACATTGGGTAGCCAAAATTGCCGGGTTGCCTGGCTTGGTTAATTTCGTCATATCCTCTTGGTCCGCGGGTAGAGTCGTCGTTGTTAGCGTCCGGGCCTACTTCTCCCCAGTATACATAGCCAGTTTTCTGGTCTACAGTCATCCTGTAAGGATTACGGGTTCCCATGGCATAAATTTCAGGGCGGGCGCCCTTAGTGCCTTTAGGGAACAGGTTACCTTCAGGAATGGTGTAAGAGCCATTTGCTGCTACTTTAATGCGCAGGATCTTACCACGCAGGTCGTTGGTGTTAGCAGAACCGCGGCGATCATCATATTGCAGGTGACCGGGGCGGTCGTCTGTTGGGCCGAAGCCTTTACTAACATATTTCTGTCCGGGTTCGTCGAATGGCGTGGTGTTGTCACCGGTAGAGATATACAACAGGCCTCCGGGTCCGAATGCGATAGAACCGCCGGTATGGCAGCAAATATCACGCTGGGAGTAGAATTGCAGGATCACTTTTTCGGAAGACATATCCAGCTTGTTGTTTTCAAATTTGAAACGGGACAAGCGGTTTACGGAGGTGTCTACCGGAGAATACATGGCGTAGATGTAGTGGTTGTTTTTGAAGTCGGGATCTGCGGCGAGGCCGAGGAAACCTTCTTCTGCGTTTACATGTGGTACATCGGTATGATGGTATACGTTCAGGAGGCCTACCTGCGACAGTTTTTTCTCGGCACTATTATATAGCATCAGTTCTCCGCGGCGTTGTGCCACCAGGATGTCGAGGTTAGGAAGTATAGTCATTTCCGTTGGCTCAAAGAATTCGCCGGATACCAGTACATTTTTGGTGAACCGGTCTTCTTCCGGTACACGCAGGGTAGTTGCCTGGCTATAGTCTAGCACCAGGTTTTTACCGATGGCATATTTAATACCTCCAGCCAGGTGTTTCAGGAACAGGCTGTCGGAATAAGATTCTTCTGTGTGGCCTAATCCTGTATAAAAAGCGCGGCCGCCATCATAGTTGTGGTACCAGCTGATAGGATGTTTATTGCCCATAGTACCACCTTCATAAGTTTTTTCGTCTAATTGCAGCAGCACAGTGGTGGTGGTGTCCACATTTCTGTAATTATACCACTCGTCGGTATGCTCCCATTTTTCGGGCAGTCCCTCAGTTGCGGAAAATGATTTTTCAACTACGTCAACTATAGCTTTATGTACTCCGGGAGGATGGTTCTGGAACCATGCGCCGGCGAGGTGGTTATACCAGCCCCATTCATATTCTGTATCGGCTGCTGCGTGTACGCCTACGTAACCGCCACCGGCCTGTATATATCTTTCGAAATCAGCTTCCTGATAGTTATTAAGCACATCGCCGGTAGTGTTCAGGAAGATCACAGCAGCGTATTGCTGCAGGGTGTCTTCGTTGAATTTAGCGGCATCAGTGGTGGTGTCTACATCGAATCCGTTTTCCTGACCTAATTGTTGCACGGCAGTGATGCCGGCAGGGATGGAACCGTGGTGGAATCCTGCGGTTTTGGTAAAAACCAGCACTTTAGGTTTCCCCGGGCGGGTTTTGCTACAGGCCACTATACCGATAAGGGCTAGCAGCATTACTATTCTGATGGTATGTTTCATTACTACGTTTTAATTTTTGGATTTCCAGTTGCCGATGGCATACTCAATACCGCCCAGCAAGTGTTTCAGGTATACGGGATCCTGGTAAGATTCTTTTACGTGGCCCATTTCGGTATAAAAAGCGCGTCCTCCTTCAAAATCGTGATACCAGCACATCGGGTGGTTTTCCCCATTTTTGCCGCCGGTGTAGCTGCTTTCATCAATTTTGATCAGCACATGTACGTCTGGATTGAGGTCTTTGAAATTATACCATTCATCTTTACGCACCCATTCGTCGGGCAAGTCTTTAGTAGCAGGGTGATTGTGGTCTACTACTTTCAGGGTAGCCTGTTGTTGGTTAGGGTGGCTGAGGAACCATGCGCCAGCGAGTTTATTGTACCATGGCCATCCGTATTCTGTATCCGTTGCCGCGTGGATGCCCATCCATGCGCCGCCGTGGTGGATATAGTTTTCAAAAGCTACTTGTTGTGCGCTGTCGAGTACATCTCCGGTAGTGCAGCTGAAAATAACAGCGGCGTATTTTTTCAGGTTAGCAGGTGTAAAAGCGCTGGCATCTTCGGTGGTATCTACCTCAAATCCGTTTTCTTTACCCAATTGTATAATGGCTAGTTTAGAAGCTGGTATACAGTCGTGGCGGAATCCTTTTGTTTTAGAGAATACCAATACCCTTTTTACTTTGGGTTTGTGTTTGGCCTGCACGGCAAAAGTACCGGTCAGGAGTAAGATGGCAATAAACGCGGTTAGTGCTTTCATTTGATTACGTGGGAATTTAATAAAATGAACTAATCAGATAAAGCAAAAAGCATAAAGCCATGGCAATGGAGATCAGTGATCATCTTTGTACTGCAATAGCTTTATGCTTTTAATGCTAAGCTTTAATTATGTAAAGAGCTACCGGCGAGTGCTGGCAAGCGTCAACGTCCGCCATTATTTTAATGATAAGATATAGTTTACCATTTCTTTCGCATCTTCTTTAGATACATTTGGGTGAGGCAGCATGGCTACTTCTCCCCAGTTACCGGAACCACCTTTAATGATCTTATCGGCCAGTTTATCTACATTTTCCGGTGTGTTGGGGTATTTGCCTGCAATGTCTTTAAAAGCGGGACCTACTACCTTGATTTCTTCTTTATGACAGGTTTTACAGTCGCTTTCTGCAATCAATGTTTCTCCTTTGCTAACAGGTTTATTGGCATTGGGAGACACCATGGAATTATCTGCTGCTGGGCTTTCCTGCGTGCTAGCGCTGTTAGCAGTTTCTGTTTTTTTACTTTCTCCTCCGCAGGCAGCAAAGAATATAGCACTTAATACAAGCGTCGCCAGATATCTCTTTCTCATTTTGTTGATTATTTAATTTGTTATTGTTTACTTACGATCAGTGTATGGAGGATTGAAATAACATCAAATACCTAAGATTCTTTTATTGAAGGCTTCGTCTGTGCCGGCACCGGCGAAGTCGTCGAAAGCTTTTTCCGTTACGCGGATGATGTGATTTTTAATAAAAGGAGCGCCTTCTCTGGCACCATCTTCCGGATGTTTGATACAGCATTCCCATTCCATTACTGCCCAACCGGAATAGTTGTATTGGGCCATTTTACTGAAGATGGATTTGAAGTCTACCTGTCCGTCGCCGAGGGAGCGGAAACGTCCGGGGCGGTCTATCCAGGATTGGTATCCGCCGTATACGCCGGAGCGGCCGGTAGGATTAAATTCTGCGTCTTTCACATGGAACGCTTTGATCCTTTCGTGGTAGATATCGATGTACTCCAGATAATCGAGGCATTGTAACAGCAAATGGCTCGGATCATAGAGCAGGTTAGCGCGGGTATGGTTGCCGGTGGCTTCGAGGAAGCGTTCAAAGGTAATACCATCGTGGAGGTCTTCTCCTGGGTGGATTTCGTAGCATACGTCTACGCCATTGGCATCAAACTCATTGAGGATCGGCAGCCAGCGTTTGGCCAGTTCAGCGAAACCGGTTTCTACCATTCCGGCGGGGCGTTGAGGCCATGGGTACATGGCAGGCGCCCATAATAATGCGCCGCTGAAAGTGGCGTGGGCGTTGAGACCCAGATTACGGCTGGCTTTAGCAGCATATTTAAGCTGGTTAACAGCCCATTCTGTGCGTGCGTGAATGTTATTGTGGTATTGTGCGGGGGCAAATCCGTCGAACATTTCTGAGAATGCTGGGTTTACTGCTACCAGCTGCCCTTGCAGGTGAGTGCTTAGTTCGGTGATTTCCAGCCCGGCTTCATGGATAATGCCTTTGAACTCATCTGCATAGGTTTTGCTTTCGGCGGCCTTTTGCAGGTCTATCAGGCGGGTATCCCAGGTAGGGATTTGCACTCCTTTGAAACCAATGGAGGCAGCCCATTCGCAGATAGATTTCAGATTATTGAAAGGAGCTTCTTCTCCCATGAACTGCGCCAGGAATATACCAGGTCCTTTAATTGTTTTCATAAGCTGTTCCTAGATTTCGAAGTTAGTCCATTTAGCATCGCTCTGAGAAGAGCGCACTACATTATCAATAAAAGCCATACCGCGTACGCCTTCGTTTACGCCTGGGAAATCCAGGGATTCCGGAGAGGCTTGTACGCCATTTATTTTAGCGGATAAGGTTTGTGCGAAGTTACGGTACAGGTTGCCGAATGCTTCGAGGTAGCCTTCCGGATGGCCGCCCGGGGTACGGGTGTTATGTGTCATGTAGCTGGACTCGTACGTGTAGCCACTACCTGCGCGGTAAATTTCTGTAGGCTTGTCTTGCCATTTTACCAGGAGGGTGTTAGGCTCTTGTTGCGCCCATTCGATACCGCCTTTTTCTCCATATACACGGATTTTGAGCGCGTTTTCTTCACCGGCGGCCACCTGCGATGCCATCAGCACACCGGCAGCGCCGTTGTCGAAGCGGAGCAGTACCGCGCCATCGTCATCCAGTGCGCGGCCAGGTACCATAATTTGCAGGTCGGCGCAAAGTTTCTCGATCTGGGCGCCGCTAATATATTCTGCCAGGTTGGCTGCGTGTGTACCAATATCTCCCATGCAACCGCTTTTACCTGATTTTTTTGGATCTGTTCTCCATGCAGCTTGTGCATTGCCTTCCCGCTCGCTAAGTTTACTGAGCCATCCCTGAGGATATTCTACCCATACTTTACGGATCTTGCCGAAGGCGCCGTCTTTTACCATCTGTCTGGCTTGTTTTACCATCGGATAGCCGGTGTAGGTATGTGTAAGCAACAATGTTAAGCCGGTAGCTTCTACTTTTGCCTTTAATTGTTTAGCCTCTTCCAGTGAAAAGGTGATTGGCTTTTCTATAACTACGTTAAAGCCCTTGTCGAGGGCCAGCATGGCTGGTTCGAAGTGGGCGAAGTTGGGTGTAACGATGGTTACAAAATCCAACCGTTTGTCTGCCGGCATAGCGGCTTCTTTTTCCAGCATGGTTTTGTAATCGAGGTAAGTACGTTCCGGATCAAGGAACAGTATTTTACCTGATTCTACAGCTACATCGTTATGAACGCTGAGGGCCCCTGCTACCAGTTCAATCAGCCCGTCCATATTGGCGGCAATACGGTGAATTGCACCAATGAAGGCGTCTTTACCGCCTCCGATCATTCCCATTCTTAGTTTCCGTGTCATATTTACTTTACAATTATCGGTTTTATATTTTACACTATTTGAACTTGTGCGCTTGTTTTTTTACGGCTGCGCATATAAATGAAAAGGCCTATAAATGCTACCATCAGGATAAGTGGAATTACCAGGGTGGCATTAATAATTTCCGGTCCGGCTACGGCTGTTGCCTGTGCATAAGCCTGTGCTTCCGGTGTACCAGCTGCTGCAGAGCGGTAAGCATCGAGCGAAACGCCGGCAGGCAGTTGTTTAACGATAATACTATCATAAAAACCTCCCATAAAAACCATGTACACAGAAACGGCAAACATACCGGCTCCCCCCATCAAATTCATACCCAGTGCGCCCGATTCAGGAATGTTTTCTGATACAAAACCCAGCATAGTTGGCCAGAAATAGGTAACGCCCATTCCAAATATAAAGGCGGCTGCAAATATCATATTGCCAGATGTATGGGAAAGTAAATATAATCCCAAAGCAGATAAAATCGCAGAAATAAGTAAAACTCCTGTAGGAGACATCCGGTGTACCACCGGCCCGGCTACGCCTCTTCCTAGTACCTGTACGCCTGCGGTGAGGGCGAGAATCAGGATGGAATTTTCTGTAACGTTTTTTAATAATACATCAATCCATTGCCCGGTGAACAGCTCTGTGATGGCGGTGCCAAACATCAGGATGAACATACAGATAAACAGCGGGCTTAATACAGAACGGTACATCTGGGAGGTGGAAACACCGGCAGCTACGCGCTCTGTAACCGGAAAGTCCAGTTTGGTGAAAAGATATCCGTAAGCAAGGGTAGGGATCAACATAGCGCTGATTTGTATTTCCCTGCTGATGTGTATTTTCTCCAAGCCAAATACTAATAGGGTGCCTATTACAATGCCCCCTGGAAACCATAGGTGAAAATGGTTAAGCTTGGTGGTTTTATTATTAGGGAAGATAGTAGCCACTAAGGGGTTACAGGCTGCTTCCACAGTACCGTTGGCCATGCCGATAAATAGGGTGGAAATAAATAAAGACCAGAAGCCGGTGGCGGTCATGGTCAGAATAATTCCCAATAGGTGCAGCAGGAAGGCAACCAGCAACAATCTTTTCATCCCTATAGCATCTACAATGAAACCGCCTATTACCACGGCGAGCGGAAAGCCCCAGAAAGCGGTGCTGGTAATAATGCCAAGCTCGCTGGCATTCAAATGGAAATCAACGCCAAAACTGCTGATCATGCCAGCGCGGATACCAAATGATAAAGAAGTTACCAGTAATGCAATGCAACTGGCGATAAATAATTTTTGTGGCTGGATCGTATTTGCCATAAACGTGGATTTTGGTAAAAAGTTGAAAACTTTTATTAAGCCTTTAAATTTATAAAAAGTATTTTCATATTTCTATCTTTTTGTATGGGCGATGGGCATTTTTTCAGCAAATTTTCTTCTATGGCTGTAGCTGGCTGCCTGAGCAGTGAACTGGCTGTTTCAGCACCTAATTTGGACGGCTGTATTTTATGATAAACGGTTGAGGTATGGTAGGAACAGGCAATGGCAATCGTGGGTGAGCACCTTTTATGACAATTTGGTGGAAAATAAAAAAAAAGAGGCTGACAGAATATAGCAGTAGCCACCCCTCAAGTAAGCGCCCCTGCTTTTTTTTAATATCAACATAATGTTAATTTGATTGGCAGAAATTGCAAAATCACCCCAAGATCCCCCTTAAAAACCCGAATTTATTCCTACTTTTACAGGCCTTGCCGGTGAATTGTAAGAACTGACACCTTGACAGTTTATCCTTGCAAGCACAATATTTGCGTAACCTGGATGCCGTCTATCCAACTGACTAAGCCCGCAGCCTTAGCGCCATAGGCTGATAAGCAGGAAATTATCAACTGACGAACAATTCAGCCTAGATGGGTTGGGTTACAATAAATAAACAAATCGTAATTCGTAATTAAACATTTAACATGTTAGGTTTTTTATCAAAGCTATTTGGAGGGAATAAATCAGAAAGGGACATTAAGTCCATCTCTCCTGTGGTGCGGCAGATTAATGAGGAGTACGAAAAACTGCAATCCCTGCCTATCGATGAGCTGCGCCACAAAACGCAGGATTTCCGCGCACGCATCGCTCAACATCTTGCCGCTATTGATAAGGAAATAGCGGGAAAGCAGGCTGTGGCTGATATAGAGGAAGATGTAACTGCAAAAGACACAATATACCAGGAAATAGATATTCTGAAAAAAGACCGTGATAAGCAACTGGAAGTAGTTCTCAAAGAATTGTTGCCAGAAGCATTTGCGGTAGTAAAAGAAACAGCCCGGCGTTTAGCGAATAATCCTTCCATTACTGTTACGGCTACAGACCTGGACCGTATGCTGGCAGTAAAAAATGATTATGTAAGCATAGATGGCGATAAAGCTACCTGGAAAAACAGCTGGAATGCTGCCGGCAACCTGGTAACCTGGAATATGGTGCATTATGATGTACAGCTGATCGGCGGTACTGTATTGCATCAGGGTAAAATTTCGGAAATGGCAACAGGTGAAGGTAAAACCCTGGTATCTACCCTGCCTGCTTATCTGAACGCATTAGCCGGACAAGGCGTACACATTGTAACCGTGAACGATTACCTGGCCCGCCGCGACTCTGAATGGAACGGCCCTCTGTTCGAATTCCTCGGTATCACCGTAGATTGTATCGATAAACACCAATCTAATACTGCTGCCCGCCGTAATGCTTACCTGGCAGATATTACCTATGGTACCAACAACGAATTCGGCTTTGACTACCTCCGTGATAACATGGTACATAGCCCGGATGAAATGGTACAGCGTAAGCACCACTATGCCATGGTAGATGAGGTGGATAGCGTATTGGTAGATGATGCCCGTACTCCCCTGATCATTTCCGGCCCTATCCCCCGTGGAGAGGAACAGGAATTCCATGTATTAAAGCCACGTATCGAATACCTGGTGGAAATGCAGAAGAAATCCGTTAACCAATACCTGCTGGAAGCCAAGAAATTGATTGCAGAAGGTAAAGATGATCCTAAAACCGGTGGTTTGGCACTGATGCGTGCTTACAGAGGGTTACCGAAAAACGGTGCACTGATCAAATACCTCAGCGAACCAGGTAACAGGGTATTATTACAAAAAGCAGAGAACTACTACCTGGCAGACCAGCAACGTGAAATGCCAAAAGTAGATGAAGGATTGTTCTTTGTAATCGAAGAAAAACAAAACAGCGTAGATCTAACTGATAAAGGTATTCACCTGATCACACAAGGTGGTGAAGACGCTAATTTCTTTGTATTGCCGGATGTAGGGTCTGAATTGGCAGAAATTGAAAAACTGTCAGTTTCTCCTGAAGAGAAACTGCAGCGCAAGGATGTATTGCTGCAGGACTTTGCCGCAAAGTCAGATCGTATCCATTCCGTACAGCAATTACTGAAAGCCTACACTTTATTTGATAAAGATGTGGAATATGTGGTAATGGATGGTAAAGTGAAGATCGTAGATGAGCAAACCGGCCGTATCCTCGATGGACGCCGCTACTCCGATGGTTTGCACCAGGCGATCGAAGCCAAAGAAAATGTGAAAGTGGAAGCTGCCACACAAACATTTGCCACAATCACCTTGCAGAACTATTTCCGTATGTACCACAAACTGGCTGGTATGACCGGTACGGCTTCTACCGAAGCCGGTGAGTTCTGGGAAATTTATAAACTGGATGTGGTAACTATCCCTACCAACCTCCCGATTTCCCGTGTAGATGCGGAAGACCTGGTATATAAAACCAAGCGTGATAAATACAAGGCTGTTATCGAAGAAGTGAAGCAATTACAGGCAAAAGGCCGCCCGGTACTGGTAGGTACTACTTCTGTAGAAGTATCTGAGTTACTGAGTAAGATGCTTACTTTCGAAAAAGTACCGCATAATGTATTGAATGCGAAACAACATGCCCGTGAAGCGCAAATCGTTGCGGAAGCAGGTTTGCCCGGTGCGGTAACCATTGCTACCAACATGGCGGGCCGTGGTACGGATATTAAACTCGGACCCGGCGTAAAAGAAGCCGGGGGTTTGGCTATTATCGGTACGGAAAGGCATGAAAGCCGTCGTGTAGACAGGCAGTTACGCGGTCGTGCCGGTCGTCAGGGTGATCCTGGAACTTCCCAGTTCTTTGTTTCCCTGGAAGATGACCTGATGCGCATGTTCGGCTCCGAACGTATCGCCGGCCTCATGGACCGTATGGGATACAAAGAAGGAGAAGTGATCCAGCATAGCATGATCACCCGTTCCATTGAAAGAGCACAGAAGAAAGTAGAAGAAAATAACTTCGGTATCCGTAAACGTTTGCTGGAATATGATGACGTGATGAACAAACAACGCACCGTGATCTACTCTAAACGTAACCATGCGCTGTTTGGCGAACGCCTCGCCATTGATATTGATAACGCCTTCTTTGATGTGGCAGAAAGTATTGTTACTACACACAGAGAGAGTGGAGATTATGAAGCATTTAAGATGGATGCTATCATGAACTTCTCTATCGATACCAGTATCGGCAGCGACGAGCTGGCAAAGGGAGATATTCCTAACCTGGCCTCCAAGCTGTACCATGAAGGAAAACAAAATTACATCCGTAAGGTGAACGACCTGATGGGTAAAACTTTCCCAACAATTGAGCGTATTCATCAGCAACAAGGACATCAGATCGACAATATCTCTATTCCGTTTACCGACGGTAAAAAAGGGATCAATGTGCTGGCTAACCTGCAAAAGGTAGTTGATACCAAAGGTGCTGAAACCATGAACGCCCTGGAACGCAGCATTACCCTGGCCTTGATAGATGAAGCCTGGAAAGAGCACCTGCGCGCTATGGACGATCTGAAACAATCTGTACAGAGTGCCGTATACGAACAAAAAGATCCACTGCTGATCTATAAGTTTGAAGCATTTAACCTGTTCAAACAGATGGATGGTGAAACCAGCCGCGATATCGTTTCCTTCCTCACCAAATGCTTCATTCCAGTGAGCAACCGTGCACAGGAAGAGCTGGAAGCCACACCGGAAATCCGTGAAGGATACGAAGAGAAAACAGACATGAGCCGCCTGCGCGCTTCTCATGAAGATCTGGTAGACAACAACGGTCATCAGGCCAGCGCACCGAACTTACAAACAGCTGAAGAAGTGAAAGCAGAGCCGGTTCGTCATCAGGGTCCGCAGATAGGTCGTAATGATCTCTGCCCTTGTGGTAGCGGTAAAAAATACAAACAATGTCATGGTAAAAACGCATAAGCGGGATTTTACCTGAAAAATGATAATCAAAACGGATTACGGTAACGTAATCCGTTTTGCATTAATTTCGCCTCGTAATCAGTAATTGAAAGATGGAAATTAACCGTTATATAGATCATACTGTATTGAAGCCTACCACTACATTGGAAGACATTAAGCAACTGTGTATGCAATGTGTGGAATACAATTTTGCTGCTGCCTGCGTGCCGCCTTTATATGTAAAACTGGCTAAACAGTTTCTGGGAGCTACCGATACAAAAATTGCTACCGTAATTGGCTTTCCTTTTGGCTATTCTGCCATAGAAGCAAAGGTGGCCGAAACCGTGTTGGCCATTGTGGATGGCGCCGATGAGCTGGATGTAGTGATCAATATTTCCGCGATTAAAAACAACGATTGGGAGTACTTGGAAAAGGAGATCGCCAATTTGATGTATCTCATCCGGGAAAAGAAAAAAGTAGTAAAGATCATTATTGAAAGTGGCATATTATTGGAGGAAGAGATCGTTAAGTGTTGTCAGCTTTACAGCAAGTATGGTGTTGACTTCATGAAAACATCTACTGGTTATGCAGAAAAAGGGGCTACTCTGGAAGCCGTAAAATTGATGAGGGCCAATTTACCGGATAATATACAAATCAAAGCTTCCGGTGGTATTCGTACCTTCGCTTTTGCCAAAGAGTTGATAGAGGCAGGGGCTACCCGTATAGGCGCCAGTGCCAGCGTGAATATTGTGAAAGAAAGCAAGGGAGCGCAATCCTAATTATTCATACTTAATTATAACTGTATTCATGCAAAAGTTATTTATCCTGGTTTGCTGTTTGTTAGGGAGCAGTTGGGCCATGGCGCAAGACAATGCAACGGCATCCAATGGAACGGTCAATGTAGTGAAAGATAGTCGTGTAGATGTGTTGATCAAAAAGCAGATCTACATTAATACCCTCGCCATCCGTAACCAATCGGGTTTTCGCGTACAGGTGATTTCCACCAACAAGCGTGCAGACGCTAATGAGGCCAAAGCTAAGGTAATGCAGCTTTTTGCAGACTACCGTACCTATCTTGATTATCAGGCACCCTATTTTAAAGTGCGCGTAGGCGATTTCAAAACCCGTGAAGAAGCTACTGAGCTACGGGACAAATTATCCGACCTGTTTTCAGGCGGCGTATTTGTAGTACCAGCCATTATTAACGTGACACCGGACAAAGAACTATCGAATGAAGAACCGTATTAAAGAGCTGGCAAAGGCTTATGCGCCTGAATTCACTGCCATCAGAAGGCATTTACATGCTCATCCTGAGCTTTCTTTTCAGGAGTTTGCCACTACAGCGTTTATACAGCAGCAATTAACTGCCTGGGGCGTTCCTTTCCAGGCTGGTATTGCAGGCACTGGTATTATTGCCCTGATCGAAGGCCAGAACCCCGCTGCTAAAACTATTGCATTGCGGGCCGATATGGATGCCTTGCCCATCACCGAAGCTAACGATGTAGTTTATAAATCTACTCATCCGGGAGTGATGCATGCTTGTGGGCATGATGTACATACTTCTTGTGTATTGGGAGCCACCAAGATCTTGCATGAGTTAAAAGACGAACTGCAAGGTACCATCAAGATCCTGTTTCAGCCGGGTGAAGAGAAACATCCTGGCGGCGCGAGTATTATGATTGAAGAGGGCGCATTGGAAAATCCCCGTCCAGATGCTATCCTGGGCTTACATGTGCACCCGTCGCTGGAAGTAGGGCATGTTGGGTTTCATGCCGGAAAATATATGGCCAGTGCCGATGAAATATATATTACTGTAAAAGGCAAAGGCGGACATGCCGCACAACCTCATCTTACGGTAGATACCATTTTGGTAGCTTCCCAACTGGTGGTAAGCCTGCAACAAATTATTTCCCGTAACAATAATCCGTTTTCCCCATCGGTATTATCTATCTGCGCTTTTAACGGAGGCTTTACTACCAATGTGATTCCGAGTGAAGTAAAATTGATGGGTACTTTCCGGGCGATGGATGAAACCTGGCGGTTCAAGGCGCATGAATTGATCCGCCAGCAGGCCGTAGGTATTGCTGCTGCGCTGGGTGCTGAAATAGATATTGAAATATTGGTAGGGTATCCTACGTTGTACAATAATGAGGCGATTACCAACAAGGCCCGTGATTTTGCGACTGATTATCTGGGAGAGGCTTATGTGGGAGAAACAGAGGTACGTATGGGAGCAGAAGACTTTGCCTATTACTCACAGGTAGTTCCCGCCTGCTTTTTTAGATTAGGTACAGGTAATGCTGCCAAAGGTATTACTTCCGGTGTGCATACACCTACTTTTGATGTGGATGAACACGCTATTGAAATCGGTATCGGTACAATGGCTTACCTGGCAACACAGTTTTAAATGTCATCATCTTTTAAGATAGTAACGTCCCGGCGAATGCCGGGACGTTTTTTTATGTAGGGTATAAAAACGTATATGCGTTGAAGTTATTTATACAGATAAAAAAACGGTTGTATCCATCTGGACACAACCGTTATAAAAGATATATTATGCCGGTGCGGGCAGAAATTATCCCAACTCCGGATACAGCGGAAACTGTTGCATAAATGTATTTACTTCACCTCTTACTTTGAGGATCAGGGCTTCGTTGTCGGCGTCCATCAGGAGTTGATCGATCCAGTCTACGATCTGATCCATGTGACCTTCTTTCAGGCCGCGTGTGGTGATAGCGGGAACGCCTATACGTATACCGGAGGTGATGAAGGCAGATTTATCGTCGAATGGCACCATGTTTTTATTGGCAGTGATGTCGGCTTTTACGAGTGTTTGTTCTGCTTTTTTGCCAGAGATATTTTTATTGCGGAGGTCTATCAGCATCAGGTGGTTGTCGGTGCCACCGGAGATGATTTCATAGCCTTTGCCCACAAAGCTTTTTGCCATTGCCTGGGCATTTGTCAGGATCTGTTTGGCGTATACATCGTATTCGTCGGACAGAATTTCGAAGAAAGATACTGCTTTAGCAGCGATCACGTGTTCGAGCGGGCCACCTTGGATACCTGGGAACACCGCTGTATCGATGAGGGAGCTCATCATGCGGGTTTCACCTTTTGGCGTTTTCAGGCCAAATGGGTTTTCGAAGTCTGCGCCCATCATGATCATACCGCCACGGGGTCCGCGCAGTGTTTTGTGGGTAGTAGTAGTTACGAAATGGCAGTAAGCGAAAGGAGATTTCAGCAATCCTTTGGCGATCAGTCCTGCAGGATGTGCAATGTCTGCCAATACGAAAGCGCCTACCTGGTCTGCAATTTCGCGGATACGTTTGTAATCCCAGTCGCGGCTATATGCAGAAGCCCCACAAACGATCAGTTTGGGTTTTTCGCGCAGGGCGATTTCTTCCATTTTATCGTATTCTACCAAGCCTGTTTCTTTGTTAACGCCATAGAAATGAGGTTGATAGAGCTTACCGGAGTAATTTACAGAGGAGCCATGGGTGAGGTGACCGCCCATGCTCAAGTCCAGGCCCAGGATTTTGTCGCCAGGCTGGAGGATGGCCAGCATTACGGCGGCATTGGCTTGTGCGCCGGAGTGAGGCTGTACATTCACATAATTGGCACCAAATATTTGTTTAGCCCTGTCTATAGCCAATTGTTCGCTCTGGTCTACAATTTCGCAACCGGCATAATACCTTCTGCCAGGATAGCCTTCGGCATATTTATTCGTCATCACATTCCCCATTGCCTGCATTACCTGTAAGCTGGTAAAGTTCTCAGATGCGATCAGTTCAATGCCATGGCGCTGACGCTCCAATTCCTGGCCGATTAAATCAAATATTTGCTGGTCTCTTTGCATGTTGCCTAAAATTTGACGCAAAAATAAATTAAAGCCAGATCAATTGCAATGAGTTTTGAGATTCAATTATTTCCGGTGAAATAAGACCTTTTACCGGCTTTAACAGCACCGTTCTGGTAGTAGGGATACCATAGGCCAACCCTCAGTCCTATCGATCGGAAAATCCCTAAATCCTATATTTGTCCTATTTTCGCAACATTCGAGGAGCATTAGCTATAATACTAAATCCTAACTACAACAACTGATGAAGGCAATTATACCAGTGGCAGGGGCGGGCACCAAGCTACGTCCACATACATACACGCAACCTAAAGCATTAATACCTTTAGCAGGCAGAACCATACTGAGCATTATTGTAGATCAATTGGTAGCAGCCGGCATCACGGAATTTGTATTTGTGGTAGGCTACCTGGGTGAAAAGATCCAGCATTATGTAGAAAAGAAATACCCGCAGCTGACCTGTCATTTTGTGCAGCAAAATAGCAGGGAAGGGACCGGGCACGCCCTGTTGCTTACCCGGGAGGCCGTAAACAACGATGAAATACTGATTGTATTGGGCGATACTATTGTAGAATGCGATTTCAAAGAGGTCATTGCTTCTCCCTATTCTATGCTGGGGCTCAAAAAAGTAGATGATCCGCGCAATTTTGGGGTAGCAGAGCTGGACGAACAGGGCCGGGTAACCCGTGTAGTGGAAAAGCCGCAGATCCCCAAATCCAACCTGGCGCTGGTAGGCTTCTACAAGATCAAAGAAACGAAACAGCTATATGAATGTTTGCAAAGCAATGTCGACAATAAAGTAAAATCGCATGATGAATTTCAACTCACCGATGCATTGGAATGTATGATAGAGCACGGCGTACAGTTCAATGGCTTCAAAGTGTCTAATTGGTTTGATTGCGGCCGTAAAGACACTTTGCTGGAAACGAATGCCACCTTACTTAAAAAATATAAACTGGCTAATAACCCGGTATTACCTTACGATAATACCATCATTATCCCTCCGGTAAGCATTGGGGAAGGTTGTAATATCAAACATTCCATTATTGGGCCTAATGTAGCAGTAGGAGATAATACCGTGATTAGTTATTCTATTGTAAAAGATTCTATTATCGGTTCTTTCAGCAACCTGTACGAAGTGGTGTTGAAGTCTTCACTTATTGGCAGTGATGCTAATATCCGCGGTTTAAGCCAAAGCCTGAACATAGGTGATAACACCGAAATTGACCTCGGCTAATAGCCGTTAATTGCTAACATGGTATCTTCTTTATTCAATATACAGTACCCTATTATCCAGGCGGGCATGATATGGGCAAGCGGCTGGCGTTTAGCCAGCGCCGTGAGCAATGCCGGCGGGCTGGGGCTGATAGGCTCCGGCAGTATGTATCCGGATATATTGAGGGAACATATTCAAAAATGCCGGCAAGCGACCAACAAGCCTTTTGGCGTAAATGTGCCTTTGTTGTACCCGGATATTGACCAGTTGATAAATATTATTTTGGAAGAAAAGGTACCGATCGTATTTACTTCTGCTGGTAATCCGAAGACCTGGACACCGGTGCTGAAAGCGGCTGGCATTAAAGTAGTACACGTAGTATCCAGTGCAGCTTTTGCGTTGAAGAGTGAGGCCGCCGGCGTAGATGCCGTAGTAGCAGAGGGCTTTGAAGCCGGTGGGCATAACGGGCGGGAAGAAACGACCACTATGGTGTTGGTTCCGGCAGTATGTGAACAAGTGAGCATTCCCGTGATCGCCGCTGGCGGTATTGGTTCGGGTAAGGCGATGGCAGCGGCTTTTGCTTTAGGGGCTTCCGGCGTACAGGTAGGCAGCCGCTTTGTAGCTACTCCCGAAGCATCTTCCCATATTAACTTTAAACAGGCAGTGGTAAATGCCAGGGAAGGAGATACGATGCTAAGTTTAAAAAAGTTGGCTCCCGTGCGTTTGATCAAAAATAATTTCTACCAGGCAGTACAGGCCGCAGAAGATAACGGCGCGGATGTGACGGCGTTAAAAAATTTATTGGGCCGCGCCCGTGCTAAAGCTGGTATGTTTGAAGGAAACCTGGAAGAGGGGGAGTTGGAAATAGGTCAGGTAAGCGCCCTGATACATCGTATACAACCTGCTGCCTCTGTGGTGGAAGAAATCTGGACTGAGTTCCGGTTCACCGTGCAACGCTTGCATCAACTTAAGTGATAAAGGCCGGGCTGTTTTACCATCTATTGGTAAAAACAGCCCGGAAATAATTTATTGTTTTCTTATTACCCACTTCACCGCTTCTTTCAGCGTAATTTTTTTACCATACATCAGTATACCGGTGCGGTATATTCTGCCAGCAGCCCAGGTGGTAATGATAAATCCGCCTATGAGGCAAATAAAGGATAGTCCGAGTTGCCAGTAGGGTACTGTACCGGGAACTCCATAAGGCAGGCGGGCCATCATAACCATCGGAGAAGTAAAAGGGATGATACTGCCCCATACCGCCAGTGGGCTGCCTGGGTCCTGAACGGCCTTCATCATAATGATAATGCCTATAATGATGGGTACAGTAATAGGGATGGTTAGCTGTTGTATATCACTCACATCTTCATTGGCGAGACTGCCCACTGCTGCGTATAAAGAAGAATAAAAAAGATAGCCTCCCAGAAAATACAGCACAAAGCAGGGGATAAGGAGGTTCCATTGGATGTTGCCTACCACTTCTTTTATTTTTTGCACCATTTCAGCGGCGGCAGCTTCGTTGCCCTGGGCCATCGCGCCGCCTTGTGAGGCCGCTTGCAGGCTTTCCGGAGAAACAAATAAAGGAATAATGGAGTATATAACGGTAACCAATATACCCCAGATGAGAAATTGCAGTAGTCCTACTGCTGCGATGCCCACAATTTTACCCATCATCAGCTGGAAAGGCTTTACACTGGAAACCATCACTTCAGCAATGCGGTTTACTTTTTCTTCCATCACTCCTCTCATTACGGAGGTGCCAAATAACAACAGGATAACGTAGATAATAAAACCACTGGCATAGCCAACACCGTAGGCCACCCAGGAATTACCTTTTTTCTCGTCTTTTCCGCTCTTAAAAGTTACTTCTACATTGGATTTAATGGCGCTTAACTTGGAAGCATCCAGTCCTTGCAGTTCCATCCGCTTTTGCTCAATAATATCGTTGATATCTTTATTGATGCTGCTCTCCAGTAATATGCTGGTTTGTCCGCTGCTATAGTATTCGAAGCCACCGGGCCGGTTAATATCAAATGCCGGGATATACAGTACGCCTCCGTAACCGGATGTTTCATAGTTAGTTTTCAGGCTGTCGAAGTTTTGGTCTGGCAGGTATTTAAAGTATACTTCTTTTGTGTCGGGGAATTTATTGTTGAATAAGCCGCTTTTGTCCACTACAGCGATGCGTTTGTGTTCGCTGGAGGATATGGAAAACAAAATAGGCACAATAATAATGGCAGCAAAAGCGAGGGGTACCAGTAAGGTAGTGATCAGGAAAGATTTTTTACGGACGCGGGTAAAAAATTCTCTTTTTATAATCAGGCCAATTTTTTTCATAAACGATTAAAATGATCAGGTGAGCGGCATAGTAGCTACATGGGCAGCTTTATTTTCCGTTTGTTGTACCTGGGTGATAAATACATCATTGATAGAAGGGAGGATTTCTTCAAAATAGGTGACCGGAATATCCTGGCGGATAAAGTGCAGCAGAATATCGTTAGTACTGCTATCTTCATTCATTTTTACGGTGAAAGATTTATCATGTACTTCCACGATAGAGAAGTGCCAGGTATTCATTTGGGCATGGTTAGGCATTTGACCCAGTCCGATGCGGAAAAGTCCCTGTTTAAAGTCTTGTTGTATTTGTTTTACGCTGCCATCCAGTATTTTATGGCCTTTATTGACCAACATGATACGGTCGCATATTTCTTCTACCTGTTCCATACGGTGGGTAGAAAAGATGATGGTAGTGCCCTGGTCGCGCAGGTGAAAGATTTCTTGTTTGATCAGGTTGGAGTTGATAGGGTCTAGGCCGGAAAAGGGTTCATCCAGTATCAGTAGTTTAGGTTGATGGAGGATAGTGGAAATGAATTGGACTTTTTGCTGCATGCCTTTGCTGAGCTCATCTACTTTTTTATTAAACCAGGAGTTGATATCGAATTTATCGAACCAGTATTTTATTTTCTCCGTGGCTTCTTTCCTGTTCATTCCTTTTAGCTGGGCGAGGTACAGGGTTTGTTCGCCCACCATCATTTTTTTATATAAGCCTCTTTCTTCGGGCATATATCCGATGTATTGCACATCGTTTTCGGGGTCAAATTTTTTTCCGTTAAAGAGAATTTGGCCTTCATCAGGATAAAAGATGCCCGTGATCATACGGAGCAGGGTAGTTTTACCCGCTCCATTGGGACCCAGCAGGCCGAAAATGCTGCCTTCCGGGATATCAAAGCTTATGTTGTCCACTGCTTTGTGGGTATCATAATACTTTTTCAGCTGTTTAACTTCGAGTAGGTTCATGCCGAAAAATACTGATTAATCAGCAATAAATAATTATAATATCTGGAAGGAATTTTTAGTGTAGTTGATCGGCAATGATAGCAGCAATCCGTTCTCCATCCATAGCGGCGGAAACGATGCCGCCTGCGTATCCGGCGCCTTCTGCGCAGGGATAGAGGCCAGTCACCTGTGGGTGTTCAAGTGTGTTTGGGTGGCGTGGAATGCGTACCGGTGAAGATGTGCGGGATTCGGTGGCTACGAGTACCGCATTTTCTGTATAATATCCTTTCATTTTGCGGCCAAATGCTTTGAATGCTCCGGCGAGGCGTTGATGTACAGTAGCGGGTAAAACGCTGCGCAGGTCGGCGCTGTGCAGGCCGGGTACATAAGAGCATTCGGGGAGGGATACGGATATTTTTTTATTAACAAAGTCGGTCATGCGTTGTGCCGGCGCTACAAAGTGGCCCCCGCCGGCATGGAAAGCCTGTTGTTCCACTGCTTGTTGGAAGTACATGGCGGCGAGCGGTCCGTGTTGAGCGAAAGGGACAAAATCGGATTCGTCTACGGTAACCACCATGCCGGAATTGGCAAAGGGGTTATTGCGTTTAGAAGGCGACCAGCCGTTTACCACCAGTTCTCCCGGATCGGTGGCGGCGGGTGCTATGATACCACCTGGGCACATGCAGAAAGAGAAAACGCCGCGGCCTTCTACTTGTTCTACGAGGCTATAGCTTGCCGGCGGTAAATATTCACCGCGGGTGGTGCAATGGTATTGGGCGCTGTCGATCAGTTCTTGAGGGTGTTCTACCCGCACGCCGAGGGCGAATGGTTTTGCTTCCAGCAGTATATTTTGCTGGTGCAGCATTTTGAAAATATCCCGGGCAGAATGGCCGGTAGCGAGAATGAGGCGTGGTGCATCGAAGCGGTCGCCGGTTGCTGTTTTTACGCCGGTAACGGCGCCATCTTTCAATAGGATGGAAGTGATCTTTTGTCCGAAATGCACTTCACCGCCGCTGTTGATAATTTGTTCGCGCATGGCGGTGATGATATGTGGCAATTTATTGGTGCCGATATGCGGGTGTGCGTCGATCATTATTTTTTCTTCGGCGCCGAAGTGAACAAATATGTTCAGTATGCGGTTAATATCTCCGCGTTTATTAGACCGGGTGTATAGTTTGCCGTCTGAATAAGTGCCAGCACCGCCTTCGCCAAAGCAGTAGTTTGATTCAGGGTTTACAATGCCGGTTTTATTGAGGGCAGCCAGATCGCGGCGTCGAGCGCGGACGTCTTTTCCGCGTTCCAGTATAATGGGTTTCACACCAGCTTCTATGAGTCGCAGTGCCGCAAACAGGCCTGCGGGTCCAGCGCCTGCAATCAATACCCTGGGGGCGTTGAGCGGCAGGGAATGGTATGCCAGAGGTGGATGTTGTCTTTCTATAAATGGTTCATTGATGAATACTTGTATGGTAAGTATAAAGTATATTTGTCTGGAACGCGCATCTATAGAGCGTTTGAGCAGGTTAAATCCCGTGATGTGATCGTGTTTGATACTCAGTGCAGCAGCGGCGTGCTGTATAATATGTGTATGAGAGGCGGCATCTGCCGGTAATAATTTGAGTGATACTTGTTGAATCATGGCACGGTACGGTTAGGTGTTTATCCTAAAAAGTAAATGCAAAGGTACGTTATTGCATGGGCATTTTATGCGATAGGCATTGCCTAGTTCATTGAAAGGCCATAACTAAGCATAAAAAATGCAGCGAAGAAGAAGTACAAGGGTACTTTATCTTCGCTGCAAAAAATTATTCAGCAATTAACGGGTAGTTGCGGATAGGCTTGGGCGTATGTAGCAACCGGTTAATTAGCTACTAGAACGGCAGATCATCACCAGCGTCGCCGCTGGTTGGCATCTGTGGTGTATTGTAGTTAGGTTGCATATCTGCACCTGGAGCAGGAGCCGCCATTACAGATTCCATGCGCCATGCGTCGAGATTAGTGATGTAATTTACTTTGCCATCTTTCTCCCACCTGGTGCCTTTGATATTGAAATAAACTTTAACGTTTTCACCCTCATTAAACCGGTCTACAATACCAGTGCGGTCTTGTACCGACTGAAACTTAATATAGTTGTTGATAACACGGCCATTGATGTCATCAGACTTCTCAATAACGAACTCTCTTGTTTTAAAAGTTTCGCTACGTTGTACCGTGTTGTACTTCACAATCAGCTTTCCGGTAATTTCAAAACTCATAGAAAAATTTTTTTAAATTCAGAAGGATCAAAGATAAGGTATTCGACTTAGTGCGGACAAATATTTTTTAATAAAACCCTGCGCGCGATATAAAAAAATAGTTTCATAATTGCTAGCCATAAAGACATTTTTTTAAATGGAGATACTAACATAGTTTTGCACCCTCTCTAAAAAAAGTGTGAATATCTCATCCTTAAAAGTGAACGATTTTTTTTGAGAGCAGGACTACAATATTATTTTATCAGGTATATATCCATATTTATAATAAAAAGGAGAATGGAAAAGATAAATATACTGTTAATCAATGAGGTTTATAGTAGCGAAAACCTTGTCACGTGTGGGTTTCAAAGGCCCGACAGTAGTGGAAAAGAGAGATTAGCTACACTGTAATCAGGATAATATAAACAAGGGTAGATAAATTTTTTTTTTCAACATTTTCTACAGATATTCGTCGTCCTGTCTGAAAATTTTTCAACGTCCTGGTTGGGGAATTTTAAATTCGAGAACTAAGCATCCTTAATTAAGAAACAACTAATTTTTTTTATCTCAATGAATAAAACTTGCGAACAAGTTTGGGAAAAGTGTCTTAATATAATTAGGGATATCGTAGAATGGCAGCCGTTTAAGACGTGGTTTGAACCAATAAAACCCATTAAACTTGAAAACAATGTTTTAACCATCCAGGTCCCCAGCCAATTCTTTTATGAATACCTTGAGGAGCATTATGTGGGATTGTTAGGAAAAACTATTAAAAGAGAATTAGGTAAAGAAGCCAGGTTGGAGTATCGCATTGTAGTAGAGAATGGTACGCCACATCAACATCCCAGAACTGTAAACATGCCTACGCAGTTTACCAAGCCTCAGAAAGATAATGAAGTAGATTTTCCGCTAACGATTCACAATCCGGTTAAAAATCCCTTTGTTATTCCTGGTATTAAAAGAGTACAGATCGACTCGCAGCTCAATCCCAACTATACGTTCGACGCGTATGTGGAGGGTGATAGCAACCGTGTAGCAAGGCGGGCGGGGAAAACTGTAGCAGAAAAACCAGGAGGCACTTCGTTTAATCCGCTTGTAATATACGGTGGCGTGGGATTGGGGAAAACCCATCTAGCGCAAGCTGTAGGTAATGATGTAAAACGTATACATCCTAATAAAGCGGTGTTATATGTAAGCGCAGAAAAATTTATCAATCAGTTTATAGATCATTCTAAGAATAATATTATCAACGATTTCATCCACTTTTATCAGTTGATAGACGTGTTAATTGTAGATGATATACAATTCTTTGCCCGTGCAGAAAAAACACAGGATGCATTCTTCGCCATCTTCAACCATCTGCATCAATCTGGTAAGCAACTCATATTAACATCCGATAAGGCGCCTAAAGATCTGGATGGTGTACAGGAAAGATTGTTGAGCCGTTTCCGTTGGGGGTTGAGTGCGGATATACAGATCCCTGATTTTGAAACCAGGATGGAAATCCTGGAAATGAAAATGCGGAATGATGGACTGGAGATGCCAAAAGAAGTAGTGAAGTATGTGGCATATAATATACAAACCAATGTGCGTGAACTGGAAGGTGCGCTCATTTCTTTGCTGGCACAGTCTTCCCTGAACCGTAAAGAGATAGACCTGGAACTGGCGAAACGTGTATTGAAGTCTTTTGTAAAAACTTCTTCGAAAGAAATTACTATCGAGAGCATTCAGAAAATGGTCTGCGAATACTTTGATGTGCCTTATGATAAACTGTTGCAGAAAACACGTAAACGCGAAATTGTGCAGGCACGACAAATTACCATGTATCTCGCTAAATCATTTACCAAAAATTCTTTAAAAACTATCGGTGAACATTTTGGGGGCCGTGATCACACTACAGTGATCCATAGTTGCCAAACCGTGAAAGACTTGATGGATACGGATAACAATTTCCGCGACAGTGTTATTGAACTGCAACAGAAAGTACAATTGGCTGCTATGTAAAGCCATGCTTTAGCCCTGATAACCTATTTTAAAAATGCCGTGCAGTGATGTACGGCATTTTTATTTTTATCCTCAAACGCAATGCTGCAGCTGTTTTCAAAAAAAAATAAAAAAAAATAGAAATGCTTTTGGAGAAATTAAAACTTTTCCTATTTTTGCAACCCATTCAGAAAGGAACGGAGAGATGCCTGAGTGGCCGAAAGGAACGGTTTGCTAAACCGTCGTACGGGTTAAACTGTACCGAGGGTTCGAATCCCTCTCTCTCCGCAAGCTTTAAAAGCCTTCAAATCGTAAGATTTGGAGGCTTTTGCGTTTTAGGTATATCTTGGTCATCCCTAAATTTAAGGGATCCGGGGGAGCTTAAATTCAGGGAGAAAATAAAAATTTAAGAATCCAGAATCAGGTTGCAAGTCATTCGTGCAAAATCATTTAACTTCTTTAATCAAAAATTCTTCAACAAATCGCTTCTCTGAAGAGAAATTAATACCAATAGCTATTTTCTTTCTATCTTCTAATTGATAAGGACGCAAATAACCTTTCTCAAAAATCTGATCAAGAGCCGCCTGCGCGGTTCCATTCAATTTTAACTCTATAGCAAAAATATATTGTTCAGTAAACACCAGTACATCGCATCTACCTGTAGAACTATGTACCTCGCTACGTACATCAAGACCTAGGCGCTTAAAGGATAGATGTACGATGATATGAAAGATTGATTCACTTTCAGCCTTCCAATGATCATAAGGAATGGTGGAGACAATTACATTCATTACTTTGATCATTTGAGGCATATTATTATTTTTCAATGCCTTTCCCAAATCATATGTAATCGCCATTGAGTCGTTGCCTGGAAATACATTTCGATAAGCACTCAGCAGCGCATCTGTCAAACTTTCTTCTACCTCCTTATTGGGATAGCCAAGCTCATATAATCTTGTTTCTTCATCATAATTTTTAATGGTCAGATACCCTGTCTGGAACAAAACCGGTAATGAAGCAATGTGCTCAACATTGAAACTGCTCAAAGCATTTTCTCCAATTCGTAAATTTTCTAGTTCAAATTCTCGGTTATGTCTCATCAGATTCACTAACCAGGTTGGTGTTCCCGTTTGAAACCAAAAATTTTGAATCCGACCCGATCCCATATAACTCAGCACAGAAAATGGATTGTATACTTTACTGGTACCGTCCCATGAATATCCGTTATACCATTCTTTTAATTTCTGCAAAATATCAGCCTGTCTTTGCTGAAGAACATTTATTTCTTCTTTAAAATCTGACTCAAGCTCTTGCTGGGTGATACCCATCAATGTAGCATAATGGGGATTAAGCGTAATATCATACAGGTTATTCAGATCAGAGAATATACTGACCTTGGAAAACCTGCTTACCCCGGTAATTAGCAACAAACGAATATATTGATCCGCATCCTTTAATACAGAATAAAAACTCTTAAATACCGATCGGTTTTCCTCTACTTTCTCTAAATCCTCCAGGTAATCGGTAATAGGTTTATCATATTCGTCAATCAGGATCACAACTCTTCCATTGGCAGAAGCCTTACGGATCAGTTCTTCAAACCTTCCTTTTAAATGGCTGGCTTCCAGTTCCAGGCCCAGACCTTTTGCCAAAACGACCATTTCCATGTTGAGCGCCTCATACAATCCTAATTTTTGATAATCAAGCTTACTTAGCCGTAAGTGTATCACCGGATGCTTTTGTCCCCAATTCCATTGATCATGGATCCAAAGACCTTCAAATAGGTCCTTATTGCCGCTGAAAATCTCCTTGATGGTAGACAATAATAGGGATTTACCAAAACGTCTGGGGCGACTCAGAAAATAGTATTTCCCTGAATCTATTAATTTATGTACTAGTTGGGTTTTGTCGATATATAAATACCCTCCGTTCCTTATTTCTCCAAAATCCTGTAAGCCTATTGGATACTTTCTCATAAAATCAAAGATAAAATAAAATCTATGACAAAGCCCTGTTACACGCCCTAAGTCAGCACAACAGCTAAGTGGTCCTTATTTTCCAATTTGTACCAAGCCTGTTGACAGAAAAGCAAATGACAATAGGCATGCATCGCTATATGAAATATATAATTAAATACATATGCAATAATTAAATATATCGCTTAAAATAAGCTCCCATGCCGACAATATTTCTTACGTATTTCCAAGAATACCATCTACCTGTAATATATCCAATATGTTAGCCACATTATCATCCTGGACATCATTTTCCCAAACGCAAATTCACGTATCAAATTCACCCCGCTCTGGCAATGCAGGAATCCGCATCCCGGACAGGTATGCAGCAAGCATAGCAATGAATTTCACTAATAAATGCGCGAATTTTAGATAAACCCTCCGTAAACTGGTTCGAACTTCGTCCCCTGTCCCCTTTCTTTTTATAAGCAAAAATTGCCAACTGTCAGATTAAATCACCACTACTTCACTTATTTATGCCGGAAGGGTTGTGGAATGTAGTACCATGTAAATTTTATTTGTACTTTGCTCCTCCAAAGCAGTTTTAAGTGCTGCATGCAAAATAATAAAATGATCAACTTAAGTTACATCGCTCAATTCATCTCTCCTCGGCTTTTTCCGGAGTAGTCCCTCTTTGCAGATTATTCACCCACCTGGTGAATAAAAAACTGCCTGTCCCATTCCGGGGCAGGTGTATTGCATCATTCCATTCTCTGTATTTCGCGTCCTGATTTTCTGTAACGTTCATCCAGAGGTGTTCTGTTATGGTTAATGATATGTATATGTACGCTATTAAACAACATCTAAAATGAAAATATTAAGAATAACATCCAGCCCCCGTAAGGAATACTCTAAAAGTATTAAGCTCGGTGCGGCCATTATCGAAAAGCTACTTGCTGCCCATCCTGGTGCCAGCGTCAAACATAAAGACCTGACCGCATCACCATTTCCTCATTTGGAAGAAGTACATCTTAAGGGATTTTATACGCCTGTTGAATACCGTTTACCAGGCTATGATGAAGCCGTTCGTCATTCCGACGAAGCTATTGCTGAGATCAAAGAAGCCGATGTGCTGGTGATAGAGGCGCCGTTGTATAATTTGACCATATCATCCACGCTGAAAGCATGGATAGACCATATCGTCCGCAATGATATTACTTTCAGGCATACGCCCGATGGAGATGTAGGACTTTTAACCGGCAAGAAAGTGTATGTGGCAGTAACTGCCGGATACATTTACTCCGAAGGCCCAGGTAAAGCCAAAGATTTTGTAAGACCTTTGTTACAGGCAATTCTCGGTATGTTAGGTATCACAGATGTTACTTTTATAATGGCAGAAGGTCTTAGCGTTCCGGGGGTAAAAGAAACAGCTTTCCAAAAAGCACTGGATAGCATTAAAATTTAATGTTATCCAATTGCTACAATAGAAATAGATCAGTATGGGGGGACAAATCACATCAATATGGTTTGCCCCCTTTTTATTTGAGCCTGTATTGCTTGTTGATTACCAGATTAGCTGAATGAATTTTGTTTTACCAATAAGATTAACCAATTTTACTGATGTTCCATCGGTTAATATCAGGTGAGAGTCTTGTGAGTTTAACCGGAAATTTTGGTGCTGTGTTTGATACAGCAAGCTAACGGAGCAGTATCCACGAATGTAAAACAAGCCATAAATTCAAAAAATGAAGAATTATTTTTTACTACTGTTATGTTTGGTTGGTATAATAAAAAGTGAGGCTCAAAACAGAGGTTTCAGCGTAACAGCAAAGATTAGCAACCCGCAGCAATATACATTGGCTTTAGTTTATTACTCGTCGAATACAATGATTATTGATACGAATGCAGTTGTGCGAGATGGAGCATATATTTTCAAAGGCAATGTGGATGCACCTGTGTTGGCCAATTTGATTATTAGGGGAGCAGATGCATTATCTATCAAAACAAAGGAAGGAATAATTCCCGGACCTTCCCTTACATTTTTCCTTTTGAACGATGATATTAAAATTACTGGAGCTGCTGATAAAATTTATATGTCTGCAGTTGAAGGAGGATTGCCCAATAAAGAATGGGCGGGTATTCGTGCCGAAGAAAATAAATGGGAAGATGAAATTTGGCAGTTGATGAAGCGCGTATATGAAAATGGAACGCCTGGAAGCGACTCCATTGAAATGAAAAAATTGATTCAGGTAAAATCTGAGCAAGACAGACGGTTGAATACCCTCCATCAGCAGTTTATTGAAAACAATCCGAGTTCCATTGTAAGTGCCTATTTTCTTGCCGGCATGGTAAACACGTTGAATGTAACAGCATTGAAATCTGCTTACGGAAAATTAGGTGATGACAGCAAGCACACCTTGTTTGGGCAGATGATCGAAAAGAAAATTGCGGCTATGGATGCTTCTTCAACCGGGATGCAAGCCATTGCGATTGATAAAAAAGATAGTTACGGCAACCCAGTAAATCTACAGACTTTAAAAGGCAAATATGTATTGTTGGATTTCTGGGGAAGCTGGTGCGCGCCATGCAGGCAAAGCCATCCCTATTTGACAGCGTTATATGCAAAATATCATAGCAGGGGTTTGGAAATACTAGGTATAGCACAGGAGCAGAGCACAACTTTAAGTGAATGCCGAACCGAGTGGTTAAATGCCATTCAAAAAGATAAGTTGGTGTGGCCACAAGTATTAAATAATGAAGAGAGTGACAAGTTTAATGCAGTTGCGGCTTACGGCATTACAGCATTCCCGACTAAAATCCTTTTGGATAAGGACGGAAAAATTGTAGCACGATTTATAGGTACGGAACATGAACAATTAGACGATGTATTGAAAAACATCTTCAATAAATGAATTTGTAATATGTGGTACTTATCATTTAATCTGGCAACACTTATTAATTATAAGTGTCACATATAGGCTATTATGCAAGTTGTTGAGAAATGCATTACATCTTTGATTCCTTAACATTTTGTTCATATTCGGAGGCATACGATAACACTTACTTTTGCACTTGCAAGTTGTGGTGTTATACAATTGAATGAATGAATAGATTGCTGTGCTTTTTTTTCTGCTTGGCCTTCCCCGGAGTATTAGCTGCACAAGAAGTCCGGACAATTACTGCAGAAGAAACAACTAAATTATTAAAGGTTAAGCCTGATTCTGCCTTCTTTTATATTAAAAATGCGCTGACATTAGCATTGAATAATAAGGATGAAAAAAAGGTAGCTATCTGTTATCAACAGATCGGCAAGGTATTCTACACCCAAAGCGATTACCTGCATGCCCTGGACTATTACTTCAAAGCCGATAAAATACTCCGGACACAAAATGATCCCCTTCCCTTTGGCGAAAACTTAATCAGAATAGGGGAAACTTACTACTATTCGAAAAAGAGGAATGAAGCGCTGCCAGTTTTTAATGAAGCCCTGGCCGTTTTTCAGAAGGCACATTATAAATCCGGTATTGCACAAACCTATGCGTGGATTGGGCAAGCTTATAATAAAAAAGGCGCCTATGATCAGGCATTAAAATACCAACAACTGGCGTTGGAGCTGTATCTCCAGCTAAACGATACTTCCGGCATTGCAAAGGTGTACGAGAATATAGGCAGCAATTTTGAAGATACGGAAGACTATCAACAGGCGCTCAGGTATTTCGAATTATCCCTCACCTTAAATCATTCCCAAAACGACCGGGTAGATGAAACGGAGATCCTGAACAATATCGGAGATATTTACCGGAAAACAGGTCATTATGAAGAAGCCCTTATCGCTACAAAAAAGGCAGAAAAGCTGGCAGCAGAACTAAAAGACCAGTTCCAGCTCAGAAGCGCATATCATGACCTGGCTAAAAATTATCATTTAATGGGGCAAAACGATAGTGCCTTCTATTATAGTGAGCTAGACAGGAAGATTTACCTGGAGATATATGAAGAAGCCAAAGACAAACAAATGGCCCTCTTACAAGTACAATTTAATGTAGATAAGAAAGACAATGAAATTATAAAACTGGAGAAAGATAAGCAGTTGAACCGGTTGCTGGCTATTGCCACCTTATTGGCCATTGCTTTGCTTACTTTCTTGGGACTTAGCATTTTCAGCAAACAAAGAACTAAAATAAAGCACGAACAGGAGCTCAACGATAAGAATAAAAAGCTGCATGCTATGGAAAAGAATGTGATAGAAATAGAGCTGCAGCATAAATTATCGGAAGAAAGGAACTTAAAAGATCTACTGGAACTAAAAAATAAAGAGCTTACCAGTCATACGCTACACCTGATCAAGAAGGATCAGTTATTAGAAGAACTAAAGAATAAGTTGACCACACTGGTGAAAGAGGATAAGAGGGACCAGCGTAAAGAATTAAAGCAACTGGTTGGTATACTCAACGATGGTAGCCAGCAAGATAAGAACTGGGATGATTTCAAGGTGGTGTTTGAACAGGTACATGAGCATTTCTTTGATCGCTTAAGAACGTATTGTAATACACTAACGGCCTACGATCTTCGTTTGGTCGCTTTATTAAAGATTAACCTAAGCCCTGCAGATATTGCTAGTTTTTTGGGGATTTCCCCGGATAGTTTAAGGGTATCCCGTTACCGTTTACGCCGTAAGCTTAATTTGAAAGAAGGTGAAAACCTGGTTGCTTTTATACAACAGATTTAAGTCTATTATTTTAAAAATACTGGTCTGCAGGCAGCTGATGTTAGGTATAACTGAGGCTTTATGATCTCTTTTTTAGGCTTCTTTTGCCAGGATAGTTGTTTTTACAGAAAGGGTGTTAACGTAAGCTTAATGTCAATTGTTTCTATCCTATTTAATTGTTTTTCAATATTTTATATTGATGTAACGCGTAATTGTTGCCTTCCAGTTAACGCCTGGTAACAGGGCTGTATATATCTTGTAATGGGGTAAGCAGGAAGAATGGGATTTTTTTAATCAAGATTTGCAGCGGCTAACGAAAAAACTGGCCAGACGAATGATGAACTTTTGCTTTACCTACAAATTTCTGGAGAGAAGCATAGCATGTCTGCTGATATGTATATGCTGTTTTGCGCAATCAGCTTTATCGCAAACAAATGTGAAGGGGGCTCAATTTACCGGAACCGTTAAAGATGCTGGTACCATGGAGCCGGTTATTGGAGCCCTCATTGCCGTACATGGAGAAGGGGAGCTGAAAGGTAGGATTTACAGGACCACCACTGATTTTAATGGCAGTTTTGTGGTAGATAAATTACATCCTGGTCGTTATACCGCCAAGGTACAGTATATGGGCTATCAGGTTTCGGAAACCACTTTTGCGATTAATGGTCAGGGTGAAAACGTAAACCAGGCTTTTTTACTGAAAACAAGCCATCAGCGCTTAAATGAGGTAGTGGTGAATGCCAAACAAGATGGCGGTTCTGCACATGTGGCCCGGAAAATAGAAAAGAATGCAGACCAGATCATGAATGTGGTATCAGCAAAAGCGATTGAGGTATCACCAGATATCACTGTGGCCAATGTGATACAACGGGTGTCTGGTGTTTCCCTGGAACGCAGTAATAATGGAGATGGACGGTTTGCTATTATCCGTGGAATGGATAAAAGATATACTTATACGTTAATCAATGGTATCAAAGTGCCCAGCCCGGATAATAAAAACAGGTACGTACCATTGGATATTTTTCCTGCTGAACTAATGGAAAGGATAGAGGTTAATAAAACCCTTACTCCTAATATGGAAGCCGATGCTATTGGTGGTAGTATCAACCTGGTGATGAAGAATGCGCCAGACCGGTTCCTGATCTCCGCCAATGCAGGATCTGGTTACAGCCAGTATTTTTTTGACCATTCCTTTATGAAATTCGATAAAGGAGCCATCAATGATAAGTCACCTCTTGATTTAAATGGGCCAGGCTACAACGCTACCAGCAACGATTTTTCCAGGGGCAACCTGGATTTCAAGAAATCTACCGCTGCTCCGTATGGTATTTTCGGGCTTACATTAGGCGACCGTTTTTTGCACCATAAGCTTGGCGTATTGGTAGGTGGTTCTTACCAACATACCAGCAGGGGATCAGAAAATACCTTTTTCAAAACAATGACTTCCATCAAAAATACCCCGCTTTTGCAAGATATTATTGCCAGGAATTTGTCTAGTAATCTCACCCGGAGTGCGGTACATACCAAAATAGATTATCAGCTGAATAGTAAAAATGAGATCAGCTTATATGGTTTGTATACTAATCTCCAGAATGTTGAATCCAGGATTTCTTCTGATACCTCTTTAACTTCTACCAGAACAGGCCCTGGCACCGGTAAAGTTACTACGTTGTCCAGATCCAGGTACCAGACCCAGTATATCGCTAATGTTAGCTTGCAGGGTAAGCACAATTTACTGCCTGCTTTGAGCATAGACTGGACCGGAAGCTATGCTAAAGCTGGATCGAAATTGCCGGATTGGGTGGAGTTAAATACTTTTAGCGCAGCATCTATAGAAAATGGAGCACCTTATGTAAGTCCGGCTACATTGCAGCCTTTCAACAGGATCTGGCAGCATAATACAGATAAAGATCTTTCCGGTTATTTGAATGTGCATTACAAACCAATGGTAATGGGAAAACGCGCAGATTTTTCTGTTGGGGGACTGTATCGCCATAAAACCAGGGAAAACTACTTTAATACCTATACTCTGGAGCCTGTGAAAACCGGTAATCCGGCTACTTTCCCTGTATTTGAAAACATTTATCATGCACAATATAAAGTAGCAAATCCTAATGGTAATATTGATAATGCCTTAAATTATAATTCTTCCGAAGATATTTTGGCATATTATGCCCAGCTTAAATTTGATATAGACCGGTTGCAAGTGATTGGTGGCGCCAGGGTAGAAGAAACTAAACAAGCCTTTGATACCCGGCAGTCGGATCTCTTCCAGGGAAAAACCGGAAAATTAACCTATACCGACCTGTTGCCAAGCATTCATCTGAAATATCAGCTGCAAGCTGATCAGCAATTAAGGCTGTCTGTTTATACAGCAATAGCCAGACCTAACTATTTCGATCTTATCCCTTATGTGGTTACTGCAACCGACAATTTTGATGAGGCAGGAAACCCTAATCTCAAGCACACTACTTCCACCAATTTTGATCTCCGTTATGAGTGGTTCCCGAAAGTGATAGACCAGTTTGTTGCTGGTGTATTCTATAAAGATATCCACCGTCCGATTGAGTTTATGGTGAATGACAAAGGACAGATCCAGCCAATGAATCTGGGGAATGCTACCAACAAAGGATTGGAATTGGTAGGGGTGAAGTATTTCAGGCAATTCGGTGTATCAGCCAATTATACTTTTACGCTTTCTTCTATAAAAGCAACAGGCGTTAAAAATAACTATAATCCGATCACCAATACTTTAAATACACCTAACCAGTTAATTGTACCGGTTGAACGGCCATTGCAAGGGCAGTCTAAGCACATTGCCAACCTAACAGTATTTTACAAACAGCCGAAAGCGGGATTAGACCTTCAACTGGCATCTGTATATACCGGTAGCAGGATTGTACAGGTATCACAGTTTGCCGATCTGGATTACTGGCAAAGAGGAAATGTACAACTGGATTTTTCTGCTGAGAAAAAATTGTCTGAGAAATTTGGGGTATACATCAAATTACAAAACCTGCTCAATAACCCATCTATCGTAGAGATCCGTTCTCCATACACCACACCGGTAAACGGATCCGTACCATTGCAGAAAGAGAACCATAACCTGATCGTTCAAAAAGATATTTACGGACAATCTTTCCTTTTTGGTTTAAGATACCGGCCATAAACGATATCAATAATTTATACCCTCTAAAACAGCGCATAATGAACCATAAAAACTATATAAAAAGCTTGTTGCCTTTATTGCTGGTATTACTGGCATTACAGGCATGTATAAAGAAAGATGAGAAATTAGTTTTATCACCTCCGCGTATTGAATTACCGCTGGCAGTATTAAACGATACGCTGAAAGGCACCGTAAAAGGGATACTTGAGCCAGATAAAACCTATTATGTACCTGCGGATGTATTTGTGAATAAAGGAGATACCTTATATATTCCTTCGGGAGTTAAGTTGGTGATCCTGGGTGATGGTACTCCTCAAAACAGCCCAAGTTTCTTTATTAATGGTACACTGATATCAGATGGTACTAAACAGGCGCCTAACTGGTTTACAGTGCCGGAAGATAAAAAGAAGGCGATGCCTGATGGTGGCATATGGGGTGGTATTGTAGCAGATGATGCACAGAACATTATTATCAGATGGACGCATATAGAATACCCTGGCGCTCCTTGGGGAAGTTATAAAACGCCTTCGGCTGATATTTCTCCTACACACCAGGGTATTATTTGCTTGGGTGAAACCAATTTTATACTGGAAGACTCCTGGTTATCGTATACGCAGGATGATGCCTGCTATGTGCGCAATGCAAAGGTCAATATTGTAGGGAATACTTTTGAAAGCATTGGTACCACAAAGGGAATGGCGGTGAGTGTAAAATATGGCGCACGCGGAGATATTGCTTACAATGTAGTGGTGAATGCCTTTAACTCCGGTATTAAAAGTCAGTCGCTTTCCGGCGCTCCGAGCCAGTCTGTTGTAAATGTGTTCAACAATACCGTTATCAACTGTGGCTTCCTGAATCCAACCTATACTGCCGGCGGAGGTATTTCTTTTGAAAAGCTGGTAGCTGGTACGGCATTCAATAATATTATTGCCAACAATAAAATCGGGATGAGAATCCTGGATGGCGCTTCTGCTGTAGACGAGGCTAACTTTAGTTATGGTTATAACCTTTACTACGGTAACGATGCTTCCATTACCGCTAACTTTTTCCCGGATCTGAAAGGCTTTTCTGCTAAACCACAAACAGGGGATATTTATTCTGCCACCCCTATGGCAAATGACCCTTTATTTGTGAACCTGAAGGGTAGCTTAATCACACCTACTTTCCCGGCGATATATGAGGGCATAGATCTGCATTTGCAGGCTAATTCTCCTGCACTGGGCAAAGGGTTGGTAACGATCCCTAAGGTGCCTATGTACGTTGCATCTAAAAATTTCCCTGCCAGGATTGTGGCGCCCAATAAAGACATGGGAGCTTATCCTTCTGATGGCAGCGGTAATCAACACTAAACTGTATCTCATGCGTTTTTCATTACATCGTGTATTACTTGCCGTTAGTATATGCTGTGCCGTTGTATTCATGGCGGCGCCGGCATCCGGACAAAAATTATCCTCTTTTCCTGAATGGGAAGAGGGTTATCTGGATATACATTTTATTAACACTGGTTGTGGTAATTCCTCTTTCCTGGTTTTCCCGGACGGCTCCACGATGTTGGTAGACGCAGGAGATAAGGATCCGGATGGGCTCACCAAAAATGCGCCCTGGAAAGTAACAGCTCCCTATCCAGACAATTCACTTTCTACCGGACAGTGGATAATGAACTATATCAGGCAGGTAAGGCCCCGGAATGGAGGCCCGGGCATCGATTACGCCGTAGTTACCCACTTTCATGGCGATCACTATGGTGTAGTATCCAAGCATTCTAAGCAGTCGGCTCATGGATATTACTTGTCAGGTATTTCGGAAGTAGGTGATGGAATGCCTTTTGGCCTACTATTAGACAGAGGCTATCCCGATTATAATTTTCCGGTAGACCTTAAAACGAAAAATAAAGAGGAAGGCACCAGTTTCCTGAACTATCTGGCATTCATTAAATACCATCAGGCGCATACGCATTTGAAAGTGGAGATGCTGAAACCTGGTACTACAAACCAGGTACGTTTGGTGCATACACCTGAAAAATATCCTGATTTCCTGGTGCGCGGTATTAAAGTAAACGGTGAATGCTGGACTGGTGAGGAAGCACAGGTGCAAACGTTATTTAATGCAGATTCCGTGAACCAGGCGAAAGGAAGTTTTACAGAAAATGCTTTAAGCCTGGCGATGAAACTTTCCTATGGAAAATTCGATTACTTTATAGGAGGAGATAATACCGGCTTACAAGGATATGGATGGCCTAGATGGGCAGATACAGAAACGCCGATAGCCAAAGTAGTAGGAAAAGTAGAAGCGTTAACGTTAAACCATCATGGCAATAGAGATGGCACCAATGAAAATTTTCTCCGCACCCTGCAGCCACAAGTGATTGTAGAACAAACCTGGCGATCCGATCATCCGGGCCAGGAGGTGTTGTACCGGCTTATTGCGGATAATTTGTATAAAGGGCCCAAGGATATTTTTGCTACCAATATCCAGGAAGAAACAAAGGTGGTATTGGGGGCGCCTTTAATAAATGGGTATAAAAGTCTTTTTGGGCATATAATGATAAGGGTATTACCAGGTGGAAATGAGTTTTATGTGTACGTCCTCGAAAATGAAGGTAAAGCCATTAAGGTCAGCCATCAATATGGCCCTTATTTTTCAAATTAAGTAAGATGTTTTCCTGTAATTGATTACTACAGGAGCCGTAAACTGTGAGCCTTGTTGCCTTAGCTGGTAGCAAGGCTTTTTTATTTTAATAAAGGCAGGTTTATCTTTAACGTGTAACCATTACCGGACAATAGTGTATCATAATCGAACAAATGAAATGAATTTATATATGTATTTATTTGTTATTAAAGTATTGAATTGATGGCATTTAATTAGACGACGGCTACGAAAGTTTAAATTCAATGGTTTATGTTTAGGAGTTATCTTAAAACTGCGATCCGTAACCTGAGCAGGAATAAATTATTCTCAGGGCTTAATATACTGGGTTTGGCTACTGGCATGACTTGTAGTATTCTTATCTTTTTATGGGTACAAGATGAACTGAGTTTCGACAGGTTTAATAAAGATGCCACCCATATATACCGGCTTACCGGTGCAGTGGCTGATATCCATGCCGCCGTAGTGCCGGTTCCTATTGCGGCGGCTATGAGGAGTATTCCTGCTGTAAAAAATAGCACATGCATTTCTTCTCTGGCGAGTATGGTCACCATCGGTAATAAGAAGTTTGATGAGCGGAACATGTTTTATGCAGATGTAAATTTTCTGCGCATATTTAGCTTTCCGGTACTGCTGGGCGACACTACAAATTTGCTGAGTAAACCCAATGAGGTGGTGATAACGGAGAGCAGTGCCAGGAAATATTTCGGCAGCCCTGAAAATGCGATGGGGAAAACATTGCATGTAGATAATGATAGCAAAGGCAATGATTTGTTAGTAACCGCTGTATTAAAGGATATTCCGCATCAGTCGCACCTGCAATTTACTGCGTTGCTTCCCATACAGCTGTATGAAAGAACAATTTATTTGCCAGGAGCCTGGAGCAACTTTGACGTATATGCTTACCTGCAGATAGACGACCACTTTAAAGGAACTAAGGCAAATGTGGCGGTATTGGAGCAACAGGTAAATCAGATATACCAGCAACGCAACGCTACTGACACTAAAGGAGTGATTACTGTACAGCCCTTAACAAACATACACTTGTATTCTCCCGGGCTGATGCTCAATGTAGCAGGTACAGGAAGTATTCAACATGTACGGATTTTCTCAGTGGTCGCTATTTTTATACTACTGATCGCCGGCATTAACTTTGTGAACCTGTCTACTGCTTTATCTGGTCAGCGGGCCAAAGAAGTAGGATTGCGTAAAACAGTAGGCGCCATGCGCTCGCAGCTGGTATTGCAGTTTTTGTGTGAGGCGTTGATATTGTCAATAATTTCACTGATCATCGGGTTGGTGACAGCTGCTTTGTTATTGCCCTTGTTTAATGATTTATCATCTAAAACGATCACTCTTTCTGCCATTACGCCTAAAATGCTGTGGAGCTGTTTAGGTATTGCCTTAGTAGTGGGATTATTGTCTGGTAGTTATCCGGCAATTTACTTGTCGTCTTTTAATCCTGTGAAGGTATTGAAAGGTGTAAAAATGCTGCATGGTAATAAAACCTTTTTCCGTAATGGGCTGATTGTAGTGCAGTTTTCTATTGCGGTAGTGTTGATGGTAAGCACCATTGTGGTGTATCAGCAACTGCAATTTATCCGCCATATGGATATTGGGTACAATAAGGAAAACTTATTATACGTGCCTATTATCCGGTTAGGGGACCTACAGCGCAACCAGGAGTCAGTGAAATCTCAGATGGGCCAATATGCCGACATCGGGAAATATACATTTGTCAGCCATTTACCCACAGATATGGCTACGGGTACTACCAGTATCACTTGGGATGGTAAAGATCCTGCCTTTAAGCCGGTTTTCCCACAGATGTGGGTAGATGAAAATTTTGTGGAAACATTTGGGATACATTTAAAAGCAGGGCGTTTTTTCCGTAAAGACGCTCCCGCAGACGAAATAAGTTACGTGGTAAACGAAGCCGCATTAAAAGTAATGGGAATGGATGTAGCCACAGCAGTGGGAAAATCAATAACCATGGACTTCGACAAAAAAGGGCAAATTATTGGCGTGGTAAAGGACTTTAATTTTAAACCCGTACAACAGGTGATTCAGCCGTTGATTATCCGGAATGGTAGTTCCGGGAATTTTAGAGGGAACACCGGATACGTTGTGTTGCGCACATCGCCAGCTCACATGCAGCATGTATTGGGTATCATGAAACAGATCTATCAGCAGATATATACAGACTTCCCGTTTTCTTTTGGTTTTATAGATGAAGACTTGTTGAGGTTGTACATTGCAGAACAGCGGATGGGGAAGTTGTTTAATATTTTCGCTGTTTTATCAGTGATCGTTTCTTGTTTGGGGCTCTTTGGTCTTACTACGTTTGCCACACAAAAGCGTATCCGTGAAATTGGGGTGAGAAAAGTACTAGGCGCCAGCGTAGCTGGTATTGTGGGCTTATTATCGAAAGATTTCGTGAGGCTGGTATTATTAGCTTTGCTGATTGCTTTTCCTATCGCCTGGTGGGTAATGACACTGTGGTTGCAGGGGTTTGCTTTTCACATTGGCATGGAGTGGTGGTATTTTGGTATTGCCGGTATTATTGCTTTGGTGATCTCCTTTATAACGATCAGTTATCAATCCATTAAGGCGGCCAAGGCTAATCCGGTTAAGAGTTTGCGGGCAGAATGATCATTTTGGGGGGATGTGAAATATTTTAATACCTGCGCTGGTAGCCTGTTTGAGATTTTTTTTTTGTGAATTTTGTGGAAAGAATTTGTTTTTATGTAAAATAATTTCCTACATTTGCACTCCGCAATTGAAGCAAGGGAAGCCACAAGGGTTACTAAAAAGCTGAGATAGCGACTAAGTTGGGATTTCGGGGCGTAGCGTAGCCCGGTATCGCGCCTGCTTTGGGAGCAGGAGGTCGCAGGTTCGAATCCTGCCGCCCCGACTGAAAAGGACAAGATGGAATTATTTCCGTCTTGTCCTTTTTTTTGTCTTCTAAGTCCACGAACTGCCCCGGTTTATAGCTACTTCGTAAGTTGCTATAAGCATTTATCAGGGATGGAATTTTTCGGAGTACCTATCAGGTGAAATATCTTGATTTAACAATGTTCATCAAAAGCAGCTATTAAATCACTAGCAAGCGCGCGAGCATCCCGGTTTTCAATTCTGTGTTTGGGAATAAAGTAGACCAGCTCGTTATCTTTAAAAAATGCAATGGAAGGAGAGGATGGTGGGATATCAGCTATGTAGCCACGCAAGCGGGCAGTAGCCTCTAGGTCTTGTCCTGCGAATACACTTGCAATTCTATCCGGTTTTTTGGAATATTCCAGTGCCATTTTGACTCCCGGACGGGCCGAGCCAGCGGCACACCCACAAACGCTGTTAACTACTATCATAGTAGTACCGCTCTGGTTCATTATGTTATCAACATCTTCAGGACTAACTAGCTCCTGAATACCAACCTCTGTTAATTCGTCTCTGAAGGGTTTTACTAATAAAGGGGAATAAGGCATAAAATGCTATTTTGAGGTGAAGAAATATTGCTGAAAACTTCTGACTTTAAACAACTCTGCTATAAAATTGTTCGAAATGTGTTCAGTCGCCCCGGCTTATAAAAAAGCCCTACCGTTTCTTACTGTAGGGCTTTTTATTGCCTGTGTCCCGTCCTGAAATAGTGATACAAAAAGTTAAGCTATGGACCGGGTAATTTCTCATTAAACAAACATGTAAATGAGGAATTGGTATCAGCTGCCAGCCATTACATTTTACTGTTTATCCCAGGGTAAGGATAATAAATCCGCTATCAAAGGTGCGATAGCCGTTATTTTCATAACCGGAATGAATTTGCCAGCCTGAATGCCAGCGCCGTAGGCAACGAAGCCTGTTTGTATTTCCTTGAAATCTGGGAAATAGCCGTGTGTTCCTCCTTTGGCAGATTTTATTACCAGTGGGCATTTTGTTCCAATGCTGGATTTAATACGATTTCATTATACGGAATGGGATATACGTACTTATAAGCCTCCCATTTTCTCGATATATTATCGAGCCATATCAGGTTTCCTTTGGTGCCTTCTGATAATTTGGACTGATCATCGTCGATGAGAAAATAATATACGCCAGGCACTTTGGTAGCTGGTGTTTTCTTTACAAATGCTACATCTGGTTTGCCATCTTCATTTAAATCTATCGGATCATCTATTTTGGGTACATAAAGTCCGATGTAGGATTTCTCCAGGAGTGTACCTGCATTCCATCTCATCAGGTCATAGAAACGGAATCCTTCGAGTACCAGTTCTATGCTTCTTTCTCTCCTGATCTCCAGTAAAACAGGATCGGTGATATCAGAAAAGTATTGTTGCATTAAATATGGATCTGCTGTTGTTGGCATAGCTGTGTTGGTAATACCTGCCCGTTGTCTTAATAATTTGATGGTAAGATTCCAGTCAGCCGCAGTAAAAGTCTGTAATTCTGCTTTAGCTTTAGCTTCGTTTAATAATACTTCAGCGTACCGGATTATTGGAATAGAGTTATAGTTCTCTGCTACACCATCTGTTCCCTTGCTATCAAGGGTGAATTTCAATGGTTGATAACCGGTATAACTATAGGTGAAGTCAGGAGGAGCAGGTTGCCCTTCCCGGGTGTAATCGCCCATTCTGATTGTTTGTTGCAAACGCAGATCCCTGTTCTTTACTTCTTGCTGAAAGGGAATATTATTATATTCGTCCTGATCAGTAAACCTGCTGCCATCGATGTTAAGATAGGTATTGGCGAAGGTTTTGGTTAAACTTATTCTGTTGCCATAAGTTGCACTCGTGTAAAACCAGTTCGCATCATTGAATACACGTAAACTCTTGTTGCAAACATATACCAGTATTATTTCATTATTCAATGGGGTTTCACTGATGAATAAATTACGGTAGTTCAACTTTGTATCCCCGCTGGTATTTAAAGTGTACTTCCCACTTGTTCTTACTGCTGCTGCTGCATTTGCAGCCTCTTGCAACCATTTAGTATAGGTGCCCAGGTTCAATTCTGGATGATATTTACGAAAGGTGCCTTCAAATAAACACACTTTTGATTTAAAGGCTAACGCTACCCATTGTGTTATCTGTGAGCAGGAATTGTCTTTTGTATTGCGGATATTTTCACAGGCAAAGTTCAGATCAGCTAATACACTGTCCATTACCAGGGTTCTTTTATCTCTGGGTTTATATAGTTCCGGATCGCCTATGTTTAATGTTTTGTTGTACCATGGCACATCACCAAAGCGTTTTATTTTCTCAAAGTAGATAAATGCCCTGAAAAAACGAGCTATTCCTTCATAGTGTTTTTTGGCTTCAGTAGGGATTTTGGCCTGCCCGAAATGCTCCAGAAAATAGTTTTCATTTTCAATAATTTAATAGTCATTAGAATGTTACATTAATACCTACTGTATAGGATTTTAACATGGGATATGACATGCCGTTACCAGCGCCAGGGCTTAATTCCGGATCTGCGCCTTCGATTACTTCAGGATCCATGGTACGCATGAGGCGATAAATAGGAGACCAGGTCCAGAGGTTTTGTCCGGTGAAAAAGATTCTTGCATTTTTCATGTGTACACGGGAAGCCCAGGCTGATGGAACGTTATATCCTACAGTGATATTTTTTAAACGGATATAGGCAACATTTTGCACATATTTTGATTGAAGTACGGTGAGTTCTGCATTTGAGTTCAATGCAGTATATCCCCTGAATCTTGGAAAGTATGCGTCTGGATGCTGTTCTGACCAGCGATTATTCAATATGGCAGTTGGCATCCAGCTATAAGGACGATTATATTGTCCCCAGAAAAGAGAAGCATCTGTACCAGGCCACCATTGTCTTTTTCCCACACCTTGGAAGAAGAAATTCACGAAGAAATTATTCCAGTTGGCGCCGCCAGTGAATCCAAATGAATAACGTTCCTTATAATTATAATTCAAACGAAAGAAACTGCCTAGTGTTCTCCATTCATTACCACCACCTGTAAGTGTGTAGTTAAGTCCATTGAGCAGCGAGAAATCGGGCAAACTGGAATTGATTAGTCCGTTGCGCTGATAATAGCGTGCTTTAAATAACTGATGCTCGTAATTATAACCGAGCAATATTTTGAAATAGTGTTGTCCTAAATGTTCTTCGTAATCTGCATATAAATTAGCACCGGTATAAGTGGTTTTACCATTACTTTCATTCATCTTGCTTTCGCCTCTCTGCAGTATTATGTCTGGTGCTTTGCTATAAGGAACAGGTGTATATAATCTGCTCTCAACACTATCGGTATAGGCAAAAGTGAAGTCACCGTTTACATGCAATTTGTTTTTCAGGAAGGTGGCGTAAAAGCATGAGGTATTGCGGATCAGCTGTTCATTTATATTTGAATAGTTATTATCGGAGATGAAGCTGCCAAATACAATAGCTGCATTCTCAGTGAGTGTGCCATCAGGGTTCTTCAGCATGGCAATGGGTACGCCTTTAGTAGGGTTGTATTTAATCAACAAGGAAAAGTTGCTTTTATTAGAAGAAGCCTATATGAGAGTAGTGGATAACAAAGGTCAAATAGTAAAGAGCGAATTATTTGACCTGATAGAGGATTTTAGCATTAAAGATAATTTACTGTCTATACAAACAAGCAAAGAAAATATAGTTGTTGAATTGACCTAAAACAACAATGCCACAGTTTTGTAGTGTCTCCAAAAGTTTGGACAAAAAGATTAATAATTTAAGCGACTTTATTTGAGAGTGTAAAATAAACTACTCCTGTTTTTGAATTTTATTTGTCTCTGTATACCCCCATGGCTTAAGCACTATAGTTTTTGAGTAAAATCATAAAAAATTAGCAGATAATATAAGTCTCCTAATTTCCTGGTATTGCAAAAAAATCCCGCTGTGAAAGCGGGATTTTTTTGTTTTTATAAGTTGATTATAACTGGTATCACTTGTAATATCTATTGTTAGGTTTGATGATTATAGTTATGGTATCCATTGTACACATACCGGGCTGCCCACCTGAATACGTTTTCCCGTATCTGTTAGTAGTCCTGTGTTTTTATTAACTTGAAAAATAACGACATCATCGCTGTTTTGATTTGCTGCCAGCAAGAAATTACCTGAAGGGTCAAAATTGAAGTTGCGTGGTGTGATACCTAGCGTAGACTGAAATCCTATGTTAGTTAATTCGCCTGTAGTATTATCTCTTTTAAAAATAGCAATGGAGTTGGCGTCGCCACGGTTAGAGGCATACAAAAAGCGGCCATCCGGAGAAAGGTGGATGTCTGCCGACCCAATAGTGCCTTTATAATCTGCGGGATGACTGGAAATTGTTTGTACTATTTTGAATTGTCCGTTATGGTAAGCGTACACAGTTACCTCCCCGCTTAATTCTGCTATGAGATAGGCAAATTTTCCGCTTGCGTCAAACGTCATATGACGAGGGCCGCTGCCTGGCTTTACTTTTACGAAGGATGGTTGGGCAGGAGTAAGGTTTCCTGTAGAAGTATTAAAGTGGTACACCATAATTTGGTCGGTGCCGAGATCGTTTACAAATAGATATTTACCATCAGGTGAAAAGATAGTAGCATGGGCATGCGGTTTTTCTTGTCTTTGTGCATTCGGTCCCTTTCCTTCATCTTGTTTTATATCAACTGCATTACCGATTTTTCCGGTTTTATCAACCGGGTATACCAGGTAGTTGCCAGTGTAGTAATTGGCTACTGCAATAAATTTACCATTTGGGTTCACTGCCACATAGCAGGGGGATTGGCCAGCAGTAGGCTGACTATTGACCTGGGAAAGAGATCCATTTTTTTTATCAAATGAGAGAGCGGTAACAGTGCCTGGGCCGTTATTCTCATTCACTGCATATACACTTTTTTTATCTGGAGATATGGCAAGGAAAGAAGGGTTGGAAGCTGCAATATTATTAACAGCTGTAGCTTCTCCTGTAGAGGTATTAAACCGATAAACGTATATGCCTTTGCTTTTACCGCTATTGGTGTAGGTGCCTAATAGTAGGTAGGGATCTGCAGCAGAAGATGCCTTTTGGGCATGGAGGGGGGCAAACGGCAGCAAAGCAAGTGTTGCAAGCATGCTTATATAAACTAATGTAGTTTTCATGCGTGGTAAATGTTTAAAATTGAATATCAATTTTAATAAAAATAAACAAAAAAGTAAAGGACTGTTATTGGTAGGTCCTTTTTAATTGGTTGGGGGAAATGCCATACCTTTTTTTAAATGCATAAGAAAAGTGTGAGAGATCTTCAAAACCTACTTCCAGGTACACATCGGATGGTTTTTCTCCTTTCTTCTCAATAAGGAACCTGGCTTCCTGTAGTCTTTTTTCCAACAGCCATCGCCCGGGAGAGGTGTTGAAAATTTTTTCGAAATCCCTTTTAAAGGTCGTCAGGCTTCTTCCTGTTAGATAGCTAAAGTGCTTCATGCTCACATTAAACCGGTAATTCTGGTTCATAAAGGACTCCAGGTCTATTTTACCTGGATCGCCAAAGTCAAATAATATATTTTTAAAATCAGGGTTTATTTTTAGTAAGAGGAGTATTATTTCTTTTTTCTTTAAAGAGATAAAGTGATCATATTCATTGCCGGTTAAAGGCAGGTAAGGCGTAAGCGACTGTATGTAAGCATTAAGTAAAGGATGGGCCGGAAGTTTGATGACAGCCTCTTTGCTTAACACGTTATTGGCAGTATAGTTATATTCCTTACTGAAACTTCTTAGGAAATCCTGGTTAAAGAAAATTGAAATAGCCGTAAACGGCCCATTAACAGAAGGTTGTTTAATATATTTAGCCAAATGGTTTCTTTTGGCAAATCCATAGTCTCCGGATTGTATATGATATTCTTTGTTCCCGTCATAAATAGTTATGGCGCCGGTCACTATGTACATAAAAATGTGGTCAGGAATAAACTGTTCATTAGAAATAGTTGGTGTAATATGACAAGAAGCAGGTAGCTTAGACGATTCCATCACTTTGATTTGTATATAAAAATACTAAACTGTAGACTTACGCTTTAGCAAGTAGCTTGATGTCTTTTATTTCCAGTATTGGTTGTGCATAACCCTTTAATACGCTGTTAATCATCGCCAGCCCTACTTCCTGCATGGTGCTAACCTGGTTAGGGAAGAGTGCGTGCAACACCGGATATAAGCGTCCGATAAATTTATAGTAGCCTTTTACATTACGCTGACCAGAGCTAGGTTTCATAAAGCCGGGCCGGAAATGGTACACTTTTTTGAATGGTAGGCGGGAGAGGGCATTTTCAGTTTTGCCCTTTATCCGGGCCCACATGATTTTTCCTTTTTCAGTGCTGTCTGTAAGGCTACCGGATATATAGGCAAATATCATGGTGGGTTGTAGCTTGGCTAGTACGTTGGCGAAGTGCAACGTGGTATCGTAAGTAATATAACTGTATTCCGCTTCTTTCATTCCCACAGAGCTTATTCCTGCACAATAAAAGCAGGCATTATAGCCGGTTAATTGATCGGCAATGCTATCCAGGTTAAAAAAATCAGGCACAATACATTCTTTCAGTTTAGGATGTTGTATACTATATGGCCGGCGGTTTATCATGAGTACTTCTTTTACATCCGGGTGCTCGAGGCATGCAAGCAGTACCCCTTCTCCTACCAGGCCGGTAGCGCCTGTAATGATTACTTTTATTTCCATAGATGACTTCCTTTGATTGGTATAGCTGCAAAGCTCAATAGAAAATCAGACAATTCCTTTGTTGAAAAGCCCGAAGTCGCTTTGTTAAAAAGCTCATTTTTGCTTTTAGTACGGTGGTAATATGTCTGCAAATGCAATATTCTTTTTCTGTTTGTGAATAAGGAAGCTGTAACGTTCCTTCAAACAAAAGGATTTTGTGCCTGTATTTGTTTAGTTAACAGGGTAACAACAAGAAAGATATTACGGAATAAAACAGAAAAGCCGTCTTCCAAACAGGAGACGGCTTTTCTGCTATGTTGTGAACAGCTTATTAGCGAAGTATATTCACCTTAATGACTTCTGATGCTGGGCTTATTTGCCCGATCACCAGGTTGTATTTATTAGGGCCTACACTGCTTAATTTCAATGTTGCCTTTAAGGTGTCTACTCCAGCAGGTACTGAATTGGCTGGAATAGAAACAGTGGTGGTGGTGGTCAGGAGGTTCCGTGGTAATACAATGCTACCGGTATTGGAAAGTCCGCCGCCTAATTCATAGGTGATGGTAATATCCTGTTGTTTAGCAGTTCTTACCTGTACGCCTACTGAAAAACTTGCGCCTTGTTTAACGTTGACATCTTTTTTTGAACTTAGTTCTACATAAGATGAAACGGTGTTTGAAAAATTATAGTCATCTCCTGAGCTGTAAGATTTCTTGCAGGAAGCGAAGCCGATGGCTATTGCCGCCATTGCCACCAGGCAGGAATATTTCGTTATTAATAGTTTTTTCATAATTACTTTTTACAGATTAAAGATCGAACCACATTTTGTCGCTGTATAAAGGAGCTGGCTTAGGGATATTGATATTTGCAGAAATTTCATCCGGTGCAAATCCCCAGCGTCTGATCAGTCCTCCGCTAGGAGCCTGTGGTGGTACTGTTAATGCGGGTACTTCCTGGCCGTCGGGGCCAGATCTTCTCCACTGGGTAAATCCTTCGAGTGGTCTGTCCATCAGGTCTATCCATTGTTGTAAATGGATTTCAGCTACAGGATCAGCGATAGTAGTAAGATCCGCTAATTGTGAACTCATGTAAGTCTGGATGTCTGCAGGATCAGCTTCATAAAACGTCATGGCAGTGGTAAGGGCTTGCTTGTACAGTGTTTGTGCCTTTGCCAGGTCTTTGGTTACGCCGAGTCCGCGGGCATAAGCTTCTGCCTGTAAAAACAGTATTTCCTGATAGCTGCACAGTAAATCCGGAGCATCGGCTCTCTGCAGGTATGAACTGATATAAGAGTCGTTTTCATCGGCTTCCTGATCGGTGCCAACGCCACGGTACTGACCATCAGCGCCAGGTTCGAAATATTGTGGAATACGAGGATCGTTCTTAGGCAACATATAATCGATCACCGCTTTATTTGCCAGGAACATATTATTCTCACCTCCGTTCAATTCATTTATCAGTCTGTATTTAGGATTATTCCTGGCGGCATCTTTACCGTAAGGGAATTTCCAGGCTTCCGCAGCACTGGCGATCATCGCTTCGGGTTTAGCCAGCAATGTGCCGATGGCGGCTGCTTTAGATGGGTCTGCATCTACCATGAGCATCAGGGTCCTGAACTTCAGTGAAGTAGCCAGCTTTTTCCATTTGGCAATATCGCCGTTATAGAAAAGATCGTAATCCTTGATGATCAGGTTAGGCTGGCTCTCATCGAACTGTGCTACTGCTTCATCAAGTAATTTGATAACATTTTCCAGTACATCCTTTTGCTTATCATAATGAGGATAAGGGAAATTTGCATTCCAGGCTTCGGAATAAGGTACATCGCCATACAGGGTAGTGGCTTCATATACCAGTTCTGCCAGTACAATTTTACATTGTGCAATAGCATTATTATTTACCGGAGTGCTAGACAGGGCAGTTTTAATTGCCAGTTGCAGGTTATTGCCACTGGTATTATAATATCCTTTCCACACGTTACCCAGAGAATAGGTACTGATATCGTAATCGTTTATTTGCCCCCAACCAAAAGAGCCGCCGGTAGCAATGGCCTGCGACATGAAAGCCAATGGTAACCATCCGTCACCGCTACAGCGGGTTTCGGAATAGGCGGTAATAGCGTATCCGAACAATAATTTAGGTTCTACTTTAGTAGCCTTTGTTGGATCGGTGTTAATATCCAGGTATTTTTTACAGCCAACACCCATGACGAGTAAGGCAGCGGTTAAGCTATAGGTGAATATTTTTTGCTTGAATAATTTCATAAAATTTCTTTTGGTTTCAATTAGAATGATGCACGCAGATTTATACCCCATGATCTTGTACTAGGTACACTGTTGAATTCAACACCTTCTCCTACCACTGAGCTGTTGGCGCCAAAGAAGTTCAATTCAGGATCGATATGAGGCACGTGAGACTTGATCAGCCATACATTACGTGCTTCCAGACCCAGTTCCAGTCCTTTGATCACTTTTTGGTTGCCAAGCAACTTAGCTGGCAGCGCATAGCCTAAACGTACTTCACGCAGTTTGGCGAAGGAGGCGTCGAATACGTTGCCCTCTGTATTACCAACAGCAGCATAATTGCTCCAGAAATCCTGCATGCTTTGTACTGGTGTAGCGTTCGGGGTAGACTTGCCGCTGCCGTCTACATTTACACCTTTATCTATGAAGCGGTTTTCCCTGTTGGCGCCAGTTTCCGCTGCCAGGCCAGAACCTCTCAGGCTGGCTACTGTACCGGAATACATTACACCACCCTGACGGATGTCGATCAGGAAGCTTAAACTGAAACCTTTATAGTTGAAATTATTATTGATACCCATAGTCCAGTCTGGATAGATATCACCCAACCGGGTAACGTCGCCAGCTAAACGAAGACCATTTTTAGGGTCAATGATTACATTGCCATCTTTGTCGCGTTGCCATCCTTTACCGTATAATCCGAAGGTTTCTCCTTTATGAGCAGAAACGCTCAGGTTGCTCCAGCCGGAAGACATGTTATATAAATCCAGTCCTGGGTACAGTTCTTCCACCACTTGTTTGTTTTTGGCGAAGTTTACATTCATAGACCAGGTAAAGTTTCTGGATTTTAATGGTACCAGGTTCAAAGCTGCTTCCAGCCCCTTGTTTCTTACCCTTCCGATATTGGTGTTGTTGGCAAAATATCCGGTAGAGGTAGGAACAGTGATGGCAACAATCTGTTGCTTGGTAACGGTGTTATAATAGGTAAAGTTTAAGCCTATACGATTTTTCAAGAAACTCAGGTCTGTACCGAGTTCAAAAGTATTGATCTTCTGCGGTTTTAAGTTAGCCAACGGCAGGGTTCTTGGGCCTGTGAAAGCAGTGCTGATAGGGCCAAATGGGAATACTGTTGGTTGGCTTGGGAAAAACTGAACGAAGATGCTGGTTGCCGGAGTATAGGCAAAATCCAATTGGTAAGGTCTTTCATCGCTACCTACGCTAGCCCAGCTGGCACGTACTTTACCGGAAGTCAACCAGCTCCATTCTTTAGTAAATTCAGAGAACAGGAAGCTGCTGCTTACAGAAGGATAGAAGTAAGAATGGTTGTTGACAGGTAAAGTAGAAGACCAGTCGTTACGGCCGGTTACATCCAGGAACAGGTAATCTTTGTAGCTTAAGCTCAGATCTCCATAAACGCCCACCAAACGTTGTTGTGTAAAGGCGTTAGACGGTGTTTTCGTAGCAGCGTTATCGTAAGAGTATAATTTATCGATAGTCAGATTTTGTGCGGTTACGCTTGTTCCTCTGTACAATCTGTCGTTAACGTTGTGTCCGGCCAGTAATTTTACTCCCAGGTCCTGGAAGAAAGTTTTCTGGGCGGAGATCATAAAGTCGTTGTTGATCTGGCGGTAGAACAGGTCGGCAGTAGTAAAGGAGCCTCCGGTAAAGGTGCTACCTTTGCGGATAATCCCCAGTCTTTTTTCTGTATAGATATCACCACCAGCGTTATCAGAGATAGTTAACCAAGGCAATGGTTTAAGATCCATAACAACGTTTCCGGTAATACGGTCTATATCATTAGAGTTCCTATTATAGTTCATGATCCAGAATGGGTTGTTACCAACCGATTTATCGGAACTCAGGAAAATTTGTTCTCCGGTAATAGGATCTTCGAAGTGATTTCTCAGTTTGTTAATGTCGGCGTTCCTTGGTAAGCTAAAGATAGCTCCGGTAAGGATATTAGGGTTATTGGAGCTTTGGCTCGGACGTCCGTCTACCTTAGTTTTAGAATAACTTACTGCAACACGGGAGCTCAGGATTTTATTGATCTGGTGGCCAGTATTTAAAGACACCACATATTTATTCAGGCTGCTTTGAGGGATCGCACCGGTTTGATTGGTGCTGGTTAAGCTCAGTCTATAATCCGACTTATCGCTACCGCCAGATACTGCTACGTTGTTGATATAGCTTACACCTGTTTGGAAGAAGTCTTTTACGTTATCAGGATAAGCTTGCAAGGTAACATCATCGCCCATAAAGTCTTTTACTTTCACATCTGTTACGTCACTCATCTTAGGTCCCCATCCATTTAATGATTTGGTATTGTACTGGCCTAAGCTACCTTGTGCATATTCATTTTGGAGGTCAGGAAACCTCAGGATATTATCGAAACGTACGGAAGAGTTTACGGTTACAGAAACGGGCGAGCTCATCTTACCTCTCTTGGTAGTGATGATGACAGCGCCATTTTTTGCACGGGCACCATACAATGCTGTAGCAGCCGGTCCTTTCAGTACGGAAATGTCTTCTACATCATCTGAGTTGATATCGCCGGCCCTGTTACCATAGTCAACGCCATCTCCAGTGGTACCACCTGCGGTGGCATTGTTATAGATTGGCATTCCATCTACAACAAATATAGGCTGGTTGTCTCCATTGATGGAGTTAGCGCCTCTGATGATAATTTTGGCGGAACCGCCAAGGGTACCAGATTGGTTATTAACGCGCACGCCGGCAATTTTACCTGCCAGTGCGTTCACCATATTGGTTTCGCGTGCTTTTACAATCTCGCTGCCTTTTAAAGTACTTACTTCATAACCCAGTGATTTCTGCGATCTGGTAATGCACAATGCAGTAACTATTACCTCGTTCAGCTGTTTGTTGTCTTTTCCCAACGCTACGTTAATAGTGTTCTCGTCTCCTATTTTCACTTCTTTAGGTGCATAGCCTATGAAGGTGAATACAAGGGTGGCTTCTGACGGAACATTCAGCGTGTAAGTACCGCTGGCATTTGTCAGGGAGCCTTTCAAGGAACCCTTAATGATAACGGAAACGCCCGGCAAAAGGGAGCCGTCTTTGGCATCGGTGACCTTACCCGTAATCGTTCGGGTTTGTGCGAACGCGTGCAAGGCGCTCATGGCCATAAAAAGGCCCAGGAGTAATCCTCTTTTCATAAGCAATTTAATTTTGGTAATTACTATTCTTTAAATGATCATACAGAATTTGTGTATCTATAACTTATAGGCTATTTAAGACCAGCAGCAAATCAATGGGAAATAATAAACTTCCCGTTTTTATTGGCAGGTAATACAGAGTTTAACAATGTTGTAACGCTTCATTGTGAGGAACATAATCAGGCGGCACATTTCATAGGGCTCCTTTACAAATTAGACATAGGCGATCTACAAACGATATCATCTCTATTAGCAAAAGTGTTAAAGCATGGGCAAACTACTGTGGATTAATTAATAACAAGATTTTAGGTTTTGTAATTTTGGTAGATGTCAACATCCCACTATCAGGATCATACATAAATCATATGCATACCCCCCAGCATACCCCGGCCTCTAAAATTAGAAATTATCCTTAAAAAGTTAAAGAAAAATTAAAAAAATGAATCACATGATAAGTTTATGAGATATTTTATAAGATCGTAACATATGGTAGCTGCCTGTTATGATTGCTTTACGGGGGAGTCATAAACTGATGCACAATAATAATATAGTGGAAGGCCTCACTGCCTTGTATCATATTTGAAGCCTGTATAAGCGATGTATAATAATGTGTTGTGCGATTAAAAAGCTAGTCTATTTAAGATGATTTAGCGGCTTATTATTTTTAATAGTCCTTATCGGGAGCCGTTTCAAAGTTTTGGATAAAATTTAAAATTGCCATCGGCATTAGTAGAAGGTTTGAAAACAGATTTGATAATGTCCTAAAATAGATTGAGATTTCTTGAAAGGTTGTGTATAAGAAACATTTAATTGGCATTAAATATTCTTTGATATATTAATTGTTAATATAATATATAATTTCTTTAATTCTACAATACATTTAAATATGAAAAAAGTAACGGGTCTTGGCGGCGTATTTTTTAAATGCGATAATCCGCAAGGTATGAATGAATGGTACGCCAAAAACCTTGGATTGGCTACCAGTGAATACGGAACAAAGTTTGAGTGGCGGCAGGCCGATAATCCGTCGAAAAAAGGGTCCACAGTTTGGAGCACGTTTCCGCAGGATACCGAATATTTCAATCCATCAGCCAAGCCATTTATGATTAATTACCGGGTGGAAAATATCGTTGTGCTGGTAGATGAACTAAAAAAGAACAACGTAACCGTGATTGATGAGATTGCGGAATATGAATATGGCAAATTCGTCCATGTGCTCGATCCAGAAGGGAACATTATTGAGCTTTGGGAACCCAAAGATGATTTGGAGCAAGATAACGTGGCAGGGTAAACTATATTTCATATAGAGATAATCCCCTTAAAATTTGGCCTTTATGCTCTCGCACAACACGTTATAGTAATTTCTCATGATCGGCTTGATCCTTTCAGCAAAGTAAAGTTGAGCCCCTGAACAAAAAGCATATTCATTTGTCATGGTATTTTTATGCTGTTATATTAAAACGGCGATTACGCATGATTACATACATTCATCAATATTACCTGGCAGAAAAGGGTACTGCTATGATTGGGATTATACTGGGTATATTATTCCTGGTTATTGCCTTGTTGTTATGGAAATTATCTCCTGATAATCCATTAACGAAGGGGTTGATCACCGGTTTATTGGTATCAGGTCTTTTACAACTTGTGCTTACTGGTTCTTACACAGTGGTATTAAGCCGGAAGATAGCCGGTTTATCGCAGTTGCAGGTACAAACGGATCGTGTGCTGCAAGAAACGGAGATCAGCAGGATGAAGAAGGTATTTGCCTCTACGTATCCTATGGCCCTGGCTATGGACACTGTTTTTATTGTGATGGGATTGCTCCTGGTATTTATTACTTCTTCCCCATTTTGGAAAGGAATTGGGTTGAGTTTGATGGCATTGGGTACGGTGGCGCACATAGGAGAAGCGTTTTCTATGCAGAAGAATGCTGCTTATCAACAAAAAATAACTGCTTTAAAATTTCAATAACATGAGCAATGTTGTATTAATTACTGGCGCCTCTTCCGGAATAGGCAAAGCAACAGCAGCGTTGCTGGCTAAAAGTGGCTATACTGTTTATGGGGCTGCCAGAAGGGTGGAAGGCATGAACGACTTGTTGCCGCTAGGTGTAAAGCCCATTGCCATGGATGTATCAGTGGATACTTCTATTGTAGAAGGGGTAAACCATATCTTGAAGGAGGAAGGGCGTATAGACCTGCTCGTGAATAATGCGGGCTTTGGGTTATACGGCGCCGTAGAGGAAGTAAGTATGCAGGATGCCCGGTATCAGCTAGAAGTGAATGTGATAGGTTTAGCAAGGCTTATCCAATTGGTGCTGCCAGGTATGCGGCGGCAGCATGCTGGTAAAATTGTGAATATTACTTCTGTAGGTGGTAAAATAGTAAGTCCGTTTGGCGCCTGGTATCATGTTAGCAAGTTTGGTGTAGAAGCCTTAAGTGATGCCTTACGATTAGAAGTAGCTTCTTTGGGAATAGACGTGATTGTGATAGAACCAGGTGGGGTGAAAACAGAGTGGGGAGACATTGCTATGCAAAACCTGGAACGTACTTCTTCCAAAGGCCCTTATGCCAACAAAGCAAATAAGATGGTGGCTTTGGCGCAAAAGTTTGCCAACCGTAATGCTGAACCTTCTTTGATAGCCCAGCTGATATTAAAGGCAGTTACCGTTGCAAAGCCGAAAACCCGGTATCACGCCGGGTTTATGGCAGGTACAGTATTGTTTGCCAAAAAATGGTTGTCTGACAGGCAATTCGATAAAATGATATTAAGCCAGTTAAAGTAATAGTTATAGCCGTATTTCAAACAGACTGGAGAAACAACGTTTATCATGTGCCGGTAATTAAATTGGAAGAAGTGATGGAGATGAACAGCTATATTTTAGCGCTTCAAAAAAAATTTGTGTTTATGTATTTTAATTTCCTACATTTGCATCCCGCTACAGAAAGTCGGACACGGGGCGTAGCGTAGCCCGGTATCGCGCCTGCTTTGGGAGCAGGAGGTCGCAGGTTCGAATCCTGCCGCCCCGACGAAAAAATAAAACCCGCTCCAAGAGCGGGTTTTATTTTTTGCCTCAAATCACCTGTTTGATAGTGATCGAATAGCCAATGACTTCTGGGTGCGAATACAAAAAAGAATTTATAATTCTCGACATTTTATCTGGTCTGCCCAAGAGGTCTTAATACAAGGTCATTTACATTAATATTTCCAGCCTGACTTATCGCATAAATTACTGCATCTGCAATCGCCTCTGCTTCCATTACAGGTGCGGCAGTGTTATTACTCAAATACAATTCATTTATTTTGGGACTTGTAATGGAACCTGTAAGTTCAGACTTTGTTGCACCAGGATAGATTGTTGTAACCTTGATATATTGTGCTACTTCTTGGCGTAGGGTATCCATGATCGCCCGAACCGCATATTTAGTGCCACAATAGACACCAATTCCAGGATTGGTTCTGATACCGGCTATAGAAGAAGTAGCTAAAATATGACCGCCTTTTCTTTCCAGCATATGTGGAAGTACGGCGTTAATACCATACAACACCCCCTTAATATTAACATCGATCATTTTATCCCACTCGTCTACCAAACCTTCCTCAAAGAAAGATAATGGCATAATACCGGCATTATTCCAAAATACGTCAATATGGCCAAACTCGGTAATAGCCCTTTTAACTAGCCGGTCCAGGTCACTGCGCTTGCTAACATCGGTTACTTCATATATTGCATTATTAAGATGATTTATTCTATCTTAACTACCGGCCGGATCTGTTTTTGGGGCCATTATACCTCTATTAAGTCTTCTGGCTGATAATTTTCTCCAAATACTATCAGCGAGCTTTATCTCTTTATCTGTAAATCCATATCCTTTTTTTAATATATGTTCATTTGTAATCTTTAAAATCTGATCAATGCTTTCTTTATCCCTCATCATTTTATCAATAGTAGCAAGTAATTCAGCATTTTCGATTTGATAAGGTAAAAGTATCTTTTCCACTTCACTTGGCATTAGTTCTAAAACCCCACCACCATGACTTCGTCCGCAAACTTCTGAAAATGCAAGAGAAAGGGAGTTATAATAGCTGGCTGTGAATGCTTTAATATCCGTATTCTGTTTTAAAAATACGCGGTGCATTGTATCTGTTGTATAAGCTTTAGCTTCATTGATGATAAGTCGTGGATATAAATTGTTTCTTCGAATAAATAACGCATCAGATATTTTTATTGAAGGCACAACGAACCAATCATCCCGAATACCTGTTTTATAGCCTTTATTAACTCCCATAGATTCCCCAAATTCTATATAAGAGTTTGCTCCCTTATTTCCATTAAGTTCTTTTTTGGAAGGAAATACTAATAAATGAGCTTTGGCTTTGGATTCCCTATTTAGTTTCCAATCTCCTTTTGTGAAAATCACACTGTTGACCTGAACACTTCTACCAACCATTGGCTTAGCAAATTCCTGTAAGTTATATGTTTCAACTACTGTCAAAGGAATGGTAAAGTAATCATTAGCACCTGTTGTAATCCCTACTTCTACGTTTGCATAACTTCCAATCGTGGGAACGTTTCGCTTTGTGGCTATTTTTTCAAGAAAGTCGATCTCCTCTTGATCCATGAAATAATATGTCCACTTATTGGATCTAAAGTCAATTTGTTTGGATGGGCTTTTTAATCTATTTACATCTAATTTTTCCAAATCAGAAGCGTCTTTTAACTCCAAATGTTCAATTAAATGAGAGCTGCTATCATTTTTTTCGCAAAGCAATAAGACAACTTCTTGTTGAATATCCGGAAATACTAACTTTTCAAATGAAATAATATTAATCTTATTATAAAAGTGAGCTAAGAACTCACGCAGTTGTTGAGCATAAGATACCTGTAAAAGTTCAGCAGGGATCACAAAACCGATCTTCCCCATTGCTTTAAGTAATAAGCTTGAACCTACTACAAACGAAACCCAGGCATTTGTAAGCTTAGAATATTTTAATTTCGCCCGATTAAATATTTTAGTTGCTTCTGCTTGCTGTGCTTCATCAAAATATTGATATCGTATATAGGGGGGATTGCCTACAACTAAATCGAAACGTTGCGCGGTTTCATTACAATAAAGATGAAAATCAATATTAATTACTGATTTTTTGTTGAGATTTATTTTATCTGCCTTATTGGCTTCAATTTCATCAAATTCTATTGCAGTAACAGTCTTAAATTTATAGTTATTCTTCTTTAGTTGTTCGAGGAAAATGCCGTCTCCACAACTTGGTTCTAAAATTTCATAATTCGAGCTTCCGTTTATACCCCATTTTAAAATAAATGCAGCAATAGCTTCTGGTGTATAAAAGCCCCCTCTTAACTTTTCAGCTGTGGCGTTCTCAATTAGCTTCATATAAATCTTTAATTAATGGGATTAATAAATCGTCATTGCCTAAGTTGTATAATTGTGCTAAGAGTTTATCTAACGCTAGCTTTCCTCTAACAAATTGACCTTGAAGTGGAGTTTGTGCCCTTTTGTTTCCTACATTGGCATCAATTTGAGCACAGATATTGATAAGATCTTTTTGAGTCTCTACAATACTATCATGTAATGCTTTTTCTTTGGAATTGGCGAAGTTAATTTTACGGATCGGTAAGTTTTTTAACACTTTCGTTCCTCTGGCGATATAACCACTACGGAAAACCTCACCTCTTAAATAGATAATCCACTCGGTATATTTAGAATTTAAAATTGCCTGAATATAGTAGATCGAATAAGGGTTGCCTTTTGATAAATAAATACTACAATAACCTGCGGTTCCTCCTGCGGTATGCAATGTTTTGGAAAAGTCTAAAGGGTATTTTTCACCAGTAGACATTACACCGATAACAATTTTTTCGGAAATATTTCCAAGCTCTAAGTATTGACTTCGACCGAAACGATACCACTCTTCATCTGTTTTAGGAACAGGTTTAATATCTCTTTTTTGGAGTCTTGATTTTTTGTTAAGAAGGTATTGGTATGCGAACGGATATTGGGCTTTTAATTCTTGAACAGGTATAAATTCTACTTTCCCTGCTACCAGATGGTAAGGAAATATAACAAGTGTATTAGGTCTTAGTGTTCTATAGGTGTTTAATTTATCTTCTCCCTTTTTTCTTGATGTTTCGTAATATGGCTGAACAATTTCCTTTTCAATTTTATATGTTATGCCTTCTTTTTCAAAATAAATATAAAGTTTATTTTCTTTGATCGGCTTGATTACAAAAACGTCATTTGCGCTAGTCTGAATGCCATTATTAATGTTCTTTTCCCCAACAATATCTTCCAGGTTATCGCTTTGTTCTAATATTTTATTATATGTATCCTTTAAATATGGTGGTACTAAAAACCAAAGTTCATTTGATAGTTCTGAAATATCAATTACATCAGTCACAATATTTTTAAAATTCCGGATTTTCCATTCCGTTAGATTTTTAACCTCCGTATAAGAAAACTTATCTTGTTTGTTTTTTGAAAGAATTAAAATACTCGTATAAGTGGTTTTGTCTGCAAAAATTTGATTTGCACCAAATGATACGATCGAATGTAAATATCCCTTACTTGCTAATTCCTCCCTTAAATTTCTGCCAGCGCCAACCTTGGTAAATTTACCGGGAACTATATATCCTAAAATTCCGTCTTTATTTAAAAGATTAACCCCTTGTTCTATAAAAAGAAAATATTTATCAAATTGTTTATACGCAGAAATAAAGTTGCTCTTATAAAGTGGTAACTCAAGTGGAGTAATATTTTTCATATCCTCCGATTTCATATAAGGTGGATTACCTACAATAACGTCAAATTTTATCTTTGAAAAATCAAAAGGATTAATAATTACCTGATCTTTTGTGTCCATCACCTGTTTAGGGGCCAGTAAACTATTGCCATAAAAAATATTATTAGCTAAGTCAGGCAATACAGGCTTGCTTTTGTTGGTTGAATTTACATCTTCATCTTCTAACAATTTAAGCAGTAAGCCAAACTTAGTCGCTTCTACGGCATTGTAGTCCTTATCAACTCCAAATATACAATTCAGTAAAAGCTCTCGTTTTATATTGAATGGAAGTTTGTAAGTATTGATATTTGTCTGAATTAATTTTGACTTGTTTGTCTTTAAATAATAGTCAATTAACTTATCATTGAGTAATTGGAATAGTTCTAAAAGAAATGCACCCGATCCGCAGGAAATATCTGCAAATTTTAGGGTTAGTATCTCCTTGTCTGTTTTACCTTCGCATTTAGATGAAGCTGTATTTCTTAGAATATCATTAATAATAAAAGTTGGGGTAGTTATAATATCCCTATCTGCATTTTCCGGCTTTTTAACCAATACGATTAAACCATTTTGTACAACTAACTGTTCGGAAAGGAAAATCTCATAAATACTTCCTAAAACCTCCGATGAAAATACAGAAAATGAGTAGGGACTTTCTGGATAATACAATTGCCTAATAATCGTCCAAAAAATCGAACTCACATTTTCAATTATCTTGTCTTTTAAGAGTTGTTCAAACAGCCCAGAATTATACCGTTTGTCTGCTTGTTCAAATTTTTTGATAAGTGCATTAAAATCATTTGTGTTCGCACATTTTAAAAGTGTTTGATAATCTTCTAAATTTCGATCTTCACAAACACGCAAGAATAGAATCCTATTCAAATAGCTTTGTACAGTATCATTTAACCGTTGTTCACCAATGGTTGGATCATATTTATATATTTCGGCACCTAATAATTTTCGCCATTCGTTTATCTGATTTAAGAAAAGATTATCAACGGAATATTGATTTAATTTGGCCTCAATACCTTGCCACTCTACTTCAAAAGCCCCTGAATAAACAGCCTCCCGCCCCAAAAAGCTCTTGATTTCCTCGAATTTGTCTTCGTATTCAGTATAATGATATTTTCTAACTAAGGCTTTTTGAAAATTGTCTTCCTGTTCAACCTTTACAGATGTGTCATAAATTATAAGATATTCAAAATTTGAAAGAACTGATATTTTCAGTTTGGCAGTAAACCCATACCGTCTAATTTGCTTCGCAGTATCATTATCCGATTCAATTGAAACGCAAGGCTTTTTAGCCTCTATAAAAAATTTTCTTTCAGAATATAATCGGAACGTATAATCGGGTTTTTTAGCGTGATCGGAGGCATTCACTTTTAACGGTTCTTCTAGAATGACTTCTCTTTCATTTGTCGGCCTACTTGCATTATTCTTTATATCCCAGCCAAGCAACTCGAAAAGAGGGTCTAAAAAATCACTGCGCAATAATGTCTCATTATATTTGGAGGTCAGGTAAAAATCCCTGTCCGCTTCATATTTTTCTAAGAGTTGCTTAATCGTCATTTCTTTTTGTTCGATTTTAAATATTTAACTCTTTTCTCGGCAACTTTCAGCGCTTTTTCGCCAAGATCTTCATCTTGAATTTCATGCAATATTTTATCGCTAAGAAATAGTACTAATAGTTCTTCCGCATTATACTTGTAGATATCTGCAAGTTTCAATACTACCTCTTTTGTAAGTTTGCGTTCACCTCGCTCCATTTTACTCAAAATAGCTACATCCATATCCATAATTATAGATACTTTCCGTAATGGGAGATGTTGTTGCTCTCTTAATTGCCTGAGTTTTTCACCAATAGTCTCTGTTGACATATATGTTGTTGACAATAAGTGTCAAAAGTAATAATTCCTATTAATTACTCTCACTTTAGGCTGAAATATTTTTCAACATTTTAAGGCGGTAGTCATTAAGCTATTCAATTACTGAATAAGCCTTTTCCTGTTATTCTCAATCTATAATTGGTACAATATGCTTGACAGTTTCTATTCGGTCGCCCCAAATGATTCTTCAATCTACTGTTTATGATGCTGTATTGGTGCTTTAGCATGGGCAATGGATGGCCTATTACTGTCCGGCTACCGCCTAACCTTGTTCATTTCCAATTGTTGTTTAATGCTTCAAATCCTGTTGATCTTGCCAAAGAAAAGCCGCCCTCGCTGTCCTTTCTCTCTTTTAGTAATCCCCAGGGGCAAGACTTTTCTTCAACTGCTATATGATCGCATAAGCTTTAAAATTCCCAATCATAATAATTAATTATCATTTCTTGTAACTACCTCAATTATTAAAATCCCGGTAACATTACTATCATAAATTAGAGTATTAACTCCCTTCATGTATGCTGAGCATTATAATTTTATCTTGCGTCAACCTTCAAGTTTGTATAGCTATTTATTTATTTAACATCCTGAAACCTAAAGATAATTTTGAGAAAGTCCTCAATGCCTTTCTCATCATGCTGTTTATTCACCTGGCGATAAAGCTGTTCCTGCTTGTTGTATTAAAAAGCAATTTCCTTTATAATAACAACTCAACCGGTTTTGGGGTGTCATATGGACCATTATTATACCTTACCACGCTTCTTTATATAGCCCCAACTATCCGGCTTCGGACCATGGTGCTACATATGGCTCCTTTACCATTATTTACATCTATTTTTTTAATCAACAGCGCCGGGTATCTGAGAGGCGTTATCGCTCCCAATATCATTTATGCATATTCATTTGTTTATCAGCTATTTAGTGCTGCATCGCTGCTTATTTATCCTTTGGTTTCCTGGCGTTTGTTAAACAAGCATGTATCCTTCAATATTCCGCAGTCGGGTCATAAATTAAGGCTGTTGAAATCCATTATCCGCATCATGTTTACTGGTATCTTGTTGGGACTTTCTTGTATTGCCACCTATTTTATAAAAACAGGAAGATGGGATATTAACCCATGGATAATGCCCTATATCTGTTTCATATTGCTTCTTGTGCTGATTCTCCGGTATAAGATAGAAACGATATCGGCTTTCCAAAAGGCTCCGGAAATAGTGAAACCTGAGGAAGCCAGCAACGTTTCCCCTGACAAGCATTACAAAAAATCAGCGCTCGACGAACAGATGATGGATACCTATGAAGCCAGCATTAAAATATTCATGGAAAAAAGTAAAATATATCTTGAGCCTGAAATTTCTCTGGAAGACCTTTCTGAAAGAGCTAAAATCCCTAAGCACCATATCACACAATTATTAAATGAGCGCTTAAACAAGAATTTCTACACTTTTATTAATGAATACAGGATACAGGAAGCTGTTGCAAAACTGAATGACCCCTCCCTGGATATAAATATTTTATCGTTGGCCTATAATTGTGGGTTTAACTCAAAATCTTCTTTCAATAATTATTTCAAAAAAATAACGGGTCTTACCCCTTCCCTGTATCGCAAAAAGGTACAACAAAACATTCCGGTAACAATTCAGTAAGAATTACGTAACAAGGATTATATTTTATAACTTATTGATTATAAACCCTATAAAGTCGATCATTTGTACGTGCCACATGGCTTGTACTTATTGCAGACCTTCCCATCTGGCGCTGTCGTAATAGTTTAACAGCCGGCTCATTTTTGTGGCTGGTACCTATTCAACTATTACCTAAATCAAAAACGAAAATGAGATTATTTACTTTAAGCAGGGTGTTTATCTCGCTATGGATAGCCCTTGTGCTAATCGCGGGCAATGCCATTGCGCAGGAAAAAATAGTAAAAGGGAAAGTATCGGGCGTTGATGGAGCCGGTATCCCTGGTGTAAGCGTACGTGAAAAAGGAAAATCCGGTGGTGTTTTCACTAGTGCAGGTGGAGATTTTTCCATCCAGACTATTGGCTCTTCTCCCGTACTTGTTTTCTCTTATGTAGGCTATTTGTCCCAGGAGGTAAATACAGGGAGCGAATCTACCCTTGCTGTTACATTAAGGGAAGATACCAAACACCTCGATGAAATAGTGGTAACAGCTATGGGCATCAGAAAAGAAGCAAAAAGGCTCGGTTACTCTGTACAAGAAGTAAAAGGGGCTGATCTGGTGAAAGCCCGCGATGCCAATCCGATCAATTCACTTACAGGTAAGGTGGCTGGCCTTACTGTAGGAGCCAATCCAGAAATGCTGGGACGTCCTGAAATTGTACTCAGAGGTAGCAAAGACCTGCTATTTGTGGTTGATGGAGTACCCATTAACTCCGATACCTGGAATATCAATCCAGACGATATTGAGTCTTACTCCGTGCTGAAAGGCGCTAATGCCGCTGCCCTATATGGTTTCAGAGGTATTAATGGCGCTATTGTGATCACTACCAAACGCGGTACGAAAAACTCAAAAGGCTGGCAGGTAGATGTGAATAGCAGCACTATGCTGGAAAAAGGTTTCCTGGCCCTGCCAAAGATCCAGGAAGAATACGGTAGGGGAACAACTTTTAAATATAGCTACGGAGATCAGTTATATGACAACGGTCAACGTTTGCCAGAATGGGGCCCGCGCTTTGAAGGGCAGATGATAAAACAATATGACAGTCCATACGATCCGGTTACACACGTGAGAACTGCTACAGCATGGACGGCACGTGGAAAAGGCAACTTCGAAAAATTTATGGAAGATGGGCTGATTAATACCAATAACATCTCCCTCGCTACTGCTACAGACCGGTCTGATATCAGGATCTCTATGTCTAACATGAACCAGAAAGGTATGAACCCCAACACCAAATTACATACCTATGCCCTGGCACTCAATGCTGGATATAAAATCACAGATAAACTGAAAGTTGAAGCCAGCGCCAATATCAATAAACAATATTCACCTAATCTCCCGGATGTAAACTATGGTCCTAACTCCTACATTTACATGTTCCAGGTATATGGTTCGGCCGACTATGACATTAACGATTTAAAAGATATTTACAAAGGCCCCCAAGGCGTACCTAACCTGATGCCTTATGCACAGGAATATGGACGTGAAAACAGCGCCTGGTTTATGGCGAAAAAATGGTTACGCTCCCATGATAAAACCGACATCAACGGATATGTAAAAGCCACGTACAAATTCAATGATGCATTAGGCCTGAGCCTCCGTTCACAGATTACTACTTGGGACCAGTTAAGAACAGAACAGGTGCCTGCCGGTACTAACTTAAATACCTACACGCCATGGTACTACTTTGGTTGGTATGGTGATTATCGCGAAGACCGCAGAAGTCTTTTTGAAAATAATACTGATCTGATCCTGAACTTCGATAAAAAAGTGGGAAGGTTTAATGTTGCTGCACTGGCTGGCGGTAGCATGAGGTCATTTAATTATAATTCTTTGTGGGCAACTACCAAGGCGCTGGCTATTCCTAACGTATATGTACTAACTAACTCAAAAGAGCAATACTCTTCTTACTCTTGGGATTCTAAGATGCAGGTATACAGTGGTTTCTACTCCTTTGATATCACTTACGACCGGTACCTAACCTTATCACATACTGGGCGTTTGGACAATGTTTCAACATTGGCAAAAGGTTATAATACCTTCTATTATCCTTCTGTTTCCCTGAGTTCAGTGATCAGTGATTATGCTAACTTGCCTAACGTTATTTCCCTGCTCAAAGTACGTGGTTCTTATGCTAACGTAAAAGGAGCACTTACCTCTCCAACTGCTGCTTCCGCTTTCACACAAGTTACAGGTAAAAGCATTAACGGCGGTTTGTTAGGATATGGCACAGATTTGTATACTTCCTACGATGGACCTACCTATGCCAACCAGATGGCATATAGCCTGGCTAACTATTATAATAACCAACCTTCCGCAGATTTTTCCAGCACAATCAGCAATCCTACACTGAAGCCTTTCAGCGTATCTTCCTATGAAGCTGGAGTAGATCTGAGACTGTTTGGTAACAGATTAGGAGCCGACTTTACCTATTTTACAAGCTTAAATGGACCGCAGATCTTTGCATTGGGCGTAGCGCCTTCTACTGGTTTTAGCGCACACAATGTAAACGCTATCACTTCTAAGAAGAATGGCTTTGAAATTGCGCTTACTGCTGCTCCGTTGAGAAGCTCCAAAGGGCTGAACTGGGACCTGTCTTTGAACTATGCCACTTACAAAGAAACGCTCAATGATATCTATGGCAATGAACAGGCAGTGACCCTGAATAACCATAATTACAAAAAAGGAGAAAGACTGGATGCCATTTATGGTCCTGGATTTGTACGGGATGGTTCCGGAAATATCGTATATAGCGGTGGCTTGCCATTAAGAGCGCCTTCTGATATTGGCAACAACGTTTTGTTGGGATATGCTAACCCCGACTTCTCTTTCGGTTTCAGTAACCGTTTTTCTTACCGGAATTTTTCATTCAGCTTCCAGATCGATGGACGTATTGGTGGTAAAATCTACAATGAGGTATATAAAGATGGTATGAATGGTGGAACTTCCTGGGAAAGTGCCAACGGCGACTTTGGTGCTGCCAGGCTGGCCGACTGGCAATCAACTAATAATGGTACAGTAGCTCCTACTGGACATTATACTGCTCCAGGCGTAAAAATTATTTCCGGTACTCCTCGTTATGAAGGCGGTAAAATCACCAACCTGAAAGAGATTCAGTTTGGACCTAATGATGTGCCTACTACCGTTCAGAATTTCATTTCATCTGGTATTGGTAACGTAAATGAATACTGGATGACCGACCGCTCTTTTGCCAAATTGCGTGAAGTAAGCCTGGGATATAGCCTCCCGGCAAAATTACTTAACAATAACAAGTTCATAAAAGGCGCCACTTTTTCACTGGTAGGCAGAAATCTTTTATACTGGGCTAAACGCAAAGATATAGACCTCGACCAGTTTGCTTCCGGATACAACGATACAGACCGGTCATTAGGTAATGGCGGTATCCTGCAAAGCATGACAGCCAGAAGGATGGGCTTTAACATCAACCTTAGTTTCTAATTATTCAAATCATTTGTATGAAGATTTCTTTTCAATATATTACCATTGCGTTGCTGGTAACGTTGTCTGTTATTAGTGGTTGCCAGAAAGGGGATTTACTTTCCAATCCCAATGTTTCTGCCGAGAATTCTACTGTACCAGTATCATTATTGCTCAATCACCTCTCTGCTAACCTGATGAGGGAAGAAGAACCAGTAGTTTCTACCGTATACAGGTATAATCAGAATATTGTTTCCAATTATTCCTATTACTTCGGTAGTAATACCTATAACTGGTCCAATACCAGTCATACCTACGATATGATCCGGTATTGCAACCAGCTGGAAACACAGGCTGCAAAACAGTATGGCAATACCACCAATGTTTACTTTGCTTTGAGCAAATTTTTCAGGGCATATGCGTACATCTGGCTTTCCCAGCGTGTTGGCGATATTCCAATGTCCGACGCTGGTAATATCAACAAGCTCACGCCTGTTTATGACAAACAGCACGATGTGTATAAAAATTGCCTTGCCATGCTGGATACTGCGAATACCATGCTGGGTAGCCTGATCTCATCTGCAAACGCTGCTACTAAAGTGGATGCCACCGGTGATGTATTCGGACTCACTTACCTGCAATGGCGTAAAGTGATCAATACTTACAAATTACGTGTGTTGATTAGTATGAGTAAAAGAGCCGATGATAATGCAGACCTGAACATCAAACAACAGTTTGCTACCATCATCGGAGATCCGGTGAAATACCCCATAATGGCCGCTAATGATGACAATATGGTGTACCGTTACACAACGATCACTTTATATCCTCCTAACCGTTCCGGAAGTGCGCCATACAATAACTGTGAAAATATCAATCAAACCTTTTTCAATGTAACGGCTGCTTACCACGATCCTCGCGTATTTGCGCTTACAATTCCTGCGCCTGCCCAATTATCAGCAGGTAAACAAGTAAGCGATTTTACCGCTTATGTTGGCGAAGACAATTCCAAATCACAGGGTCTTATGTCTAACTTTTCTTCCGATGGAAAATACTCTTCCCTAAGCTACAACCGGTATATGTCTTCTTCTTCAGGAGCCAATGCAGAACCTTATATCCTGATGGGTTATGCAGAAATGTGTTTCAATATTGCAGAAGCGGCATACAGAGGCTGGATTACTAGCGAAGATGTGTCTAACTGGTATCTGAAAGGCATTAAGGCATCTATGGATTGGTATGGCTTAAAACAAGGACAGACGGTTACGATTGGTAATGTGGATGGTTCACTCTCCAATATGGGAACGGCTTTGGTTGATATTAATGCTTTTCTGGCTGATCCTAACGTTGCCTACGATCCGTCAAAAGGTTTAACACAGATACTTACCCAGAAATACGTAGCGTTCTTTATGAACTCCGGATTTGAAGCCTATTACAACTGGCGTAGAACTGGTATTCCAGCTTTCAGCCAAGGTGGTGTAGGCGTTGGAACAGCTAATAATATGATTCCGCTCCGGTGGGAATATCCACAGGATGAAATCACTTACAATCCGATCAATTATAATGCGGCGATAAACAGCCAGTATGGAGGAAGTGATGATGTAAATGGAAAAATGTGGCTGATTAAATAATCTTTTAGTTTATTAAAGATGGCAAACCATTATGGTTTGCCATCTTTAATTCAATACACTTTAATACCATATGGAAAAGCTTTACCATATCAGCGAAGATCCGAAAATCAAAATATTTGAACCCCGGCCGGCCTCTTATTACCCGGAACATATTCTCCGGAAAGCGGTATTTGCCATATCCGGGCAATTGCTGCATAACTACCTGCTCCCCAGGGATTGCCCAAGAGTTACTTTCTATGCAGGACCAGGAACTGCAGAAACAGATAAAGCAAGGTTTCTGGGCAACAGTACTGCCGCATATATTGTGGCGGTGGAATCGGCCTGGCTACGGGATATTCAACAAGCCATCATCTATTGCTATGAACTTCCGGCTGATACCTTTTCACTTTTTGACAAATGCGCAGGTTACTATGTATCCCAATTGTCGGTAGTGCCTATATCTGTTCGGCCTATTTATAATGTAATGGAAGAAATGCTTAAAAGAAATGTTGAATTGCGGTTTATGCCATCGATCACAGGGCTGGCAAATGCGGTAAAACAATCCACGTTGAACTTTTCATTGATCAGGATGCAGCATGTAAAAAAAGTATGAGTGCATTAGGGTTGATGCCGTGCTATCAAAATATAAAAACCAACTGAATTTGTTTGTACTTTCTTCCCATATTTAGTGAAATATTCCCTGCTGAAATAAAGCATGGGAATTGAACATCTCTCTATTAGCGATAGTAAAATTTAGCTTTGTGGTATCAGGCTTGAAAGGTTGGCGCCTTTCCGCTTCTTTAAATCTTCGAGGTTGTAGTAGTAATTAAGTCCAACGAGCCCGGTTCCATTCATGGCAGCTCTGGTTTCCCCTATAATACAGCCGTTGTCTAACAATAGAAATCCGCTGTCGTAAGTCATATCAGGATACCATAGAATATTAGTGATTTTCCGGTTTTTTATGTATCTGGATTTCCTACTGATTGATATGGTTCCATTGTTAGTAGCGGTTTCATCTGTTAGATCAGGAATGATCGTTACTGCCTCTTTTTCCAGCTCCTTTTCCCAAATATGCGGAGTTTTCCCGGATGGAATATCAACGATGATACTATTGTCTAATTCAATAAAGCATTCGCCTCTATCGAGTCCGTAGTTCTCGTATGCTATAATGCCATAGATATTAGTAATACGTTTTCCGATAAGATGTTTGAGTTCCATGTTGGGGTAGTTAAGTACTTCATCATTATCTGATAAATTCAATTTCTTCTCATTCGTTTAACGGCAATATCAATATACCATGCAGGGTTGCCGACAGTCATAAAGATAAAATATTGTAGTGCAACTATACTTCTGTAAACAGCAGAACGCCTTCCATTCCGGAAGGCGTTCTGCACTAAATATTGTTCTATACAAACGGATCTCTTAGAAGTTGGTGTTGATGATCAGTGTGTTTCTGTCAGCAGCAGCAAAGTCCATAGGGATAATACCAAATCTACCGTGTGTGTTGTTGTTGAAATAGGTATTGAGCTGTGGATTGATAGCATTAGAAACAGTAGTAATGCTAGGGATGCTGAAGATCAGTGATTTGTAACCGCTGGTAAAGTTAATGTACAATACAGATGGGTTACCGTTTTTAGCTTCTGTAAACAGGTTGGTGATACCATTCCATTTACCGTTGTTGTCAGGAACAACATATTGATCCTGTACACGTACAGTGCTGTTAGGATTGTTCATAGTGAAGGTAGTATTGTCTGCCCAGTTAGTGGCTTCGATACCTTTAGGTGTGTTGGAAGCACCAAATCTTCTTACCAGTACAATTTTACCTCTTACCTGACCTAAAGTAGGAACGGTATTGTCTAAATACCATTTAGAAGGTTGTTGTTGTGTGTAAGTGTCAAAAGTTTGTTCGAAAGAACGGGTGTTGTTGGTAGGATCGTATTCTTCCTTTACACTCATTACGATGGTTTCAGTTGGATTAGCTGCCAAGAAGTCGTAGCAAGCAGTTAATACATCTGTGAAGTTCATGTTCTGATAAATAGAACCGTGGTGGATAGCAAAAGCGTCTCCAATGTGGCGGCATCTGATATCCAGGAAACGTGTACCTGCATCCAGTTGTTGACGGATAGTAAGATCTTGGCATTTAGCAGTACCTCCAATTGGTTCTACACGTGCGCCGCTGTCGTGAGTGCCGGGAATAGACAGGGTAGTGAGGCTGGTGTTGTCTGCAATGGCGCCCATCCATCCGTTGAGGGATACGCTCAATGCTGCTGTAGCCAGACTGCTTTTTCCTGATTCAATACGGCCGCCATCAATTGGGCTTACCATGTCTTTTTTGCAACCAAATAAGGTCAATGCCGCTAAAGCCAGGCCAAGGGTTTGTTGTTTCATAGTAGAAATATTTATACTATAAAAATACGCATCAAATATTATGATAATTTATGTGCTGGGTGAATTAATGATTAGATAATAATGAGTGATTTTTATCGATTAAATTTTCGTATAGGATAAACCGTTAATACTCTGTGAGTAGCGATGGATAAGCCTGTTGTGTATTACGGAATCTTTACTAAATTATTAAACAATCTTTACGGGATTTTACTATCATCCATGCGAAATAATATGTCCATCCATCATTTCTATGATCCGGTCGCTTTTATGGGCAAAATCATTATCGTGGGTAACAGTAATAATGGTTTTATGTTCTTCTTCTGCCAGCTGCCTGAAAATGTCGAATACTACCGCTGTATTCCGGCTGTCGAGATTACCGGTAGGCTCGTCGCCCATGATGATAGCAGGATTATTGATTAGCGCCCGGGCAATGGCTACACGTTGTTGCTGTCCTCCTGAAATTTTGGAGGCAGGCTTTCTAGCCTGGTCTTCTACGCCCAGCATTTTTAGTTTTTCGTAGGCAGTATATTCAATCTCTTCGCGGGAAAATTTTCCTAGGCGCATGGCGGGTATCATTACGTTCTTTAAACAACTGAAATCCGGCAACAAATAGTGGAACTGGAATACAAAGCCCAGGTGTTCATTCCGGAAGGCAGCCAACGCATTCTGTTTATTCCCGGTTACCGCTTGCCCGTTCAGGTGCAGTGCGCCTTCGTAATTGGTATCCATGGTAGACAGGATGTAGAGCAGGGTAGATTTCCCGCAACCCGACTTCCCTGTAATAGATACGAACTCTCCCTGGCGTACTTCAAAACTGATATTTTCCAACGCCTGGAATTTCTCTGGCGTATAGAAGTATTTATTGATGCTTTCTGCTTTTAATGCGATGTTCATGGATTTAAGATTAGCCACGGATAATTTGTACGGGATCTACTTTAGACGCTTTGGCGGCAGGTATATACCCGGCCATAAAAGCGGTGATCATACCAAACAGGGCGCCCTGCACATAATGCTTTAATTCAAAGGCCACTGGCAGATAAGTAACGCTGCCCAGTCCTATATATATATGCGATACTCCCAGAGAGATCAGCCACCCAAAGAATAGTCCTGTAATGGAACCAATTACACCGATAAATAATGCCTGCCGGATAAAAATACCTGTTACCTGTGCCCCCTGAAATCCAGTAGCTTTAAGAATAGCTATTTCTTTTATCTTCTCATAGATCACCATGTTCAGGATATTATAAATACCAAAACCTGCCACTATCAGGATGGTAATCACTACGGAGTTGGCTATTACATCCCTGATCATTTTCCCGGCCAGCGATTGCTGGTTACTGCTTTGCCAGGTGTCTACCGTATAGCCGGTTTGGGCCTGTATGCTACTGGCAGATATTGCACTTTTGTTATGGTCTTTTATATTGATGTAAATATCTGTGATATAGCTTCTGTCTTTCTGTAACAACTGTTGGGCAATAGGAAGATTGACGTATGTTTTGGTTTCGTCTATACCTTTAACAGTGGTTTTGAAAACACCTGTTATCTGCAGTCTTTTAGATACGCCGTTGGATGCGGTGAGCATCAGGTAATCTCCTTTATTCAGGTTGAGTTTGTCTGATAGCCCTGCTCCGATAATGATTCCCTGGGGATTATCCTGCAGCTCTTTCACGGTGCCGGAAACCATGGTGGAGGTAATATCGAACATTTTGCCCTGTTCCAGGATATTTACGCCATACGCATTACCATTTTCCTGCGCGTTGCCATTGGCGTAGATAACATTAGCGCTCACCTGTTTACTCATTGCCGTGATTTCTGGCCACTGTTGTAGCTGGCGGATCACTCCATCCGGATTATTGATACGGTTGTCGCTATACACCAATTGGGGATTGCTGATCAGGTTAATGGACTGATTGCCGACATATTTATTCAACATGTCATTGGTGCTCATGATATTATCTTTGTACAAACGAAGGTGGGGGGTACTGTTTAGCATAATTTTTTCAGACCAATTGTTGGTACCGGTGATCAGGGAATTCATGAAAATATACATGCTGATACCAAAGGTAACGCCCAACGCGGCTACAATCGTTTGTTTAGGACGCGCTTTCAGGTAGGTAAGCGCAATCTCTGTATTAATCCCTTTTCTCATGATCAGTATGCTTTAATTAATTGATCGGTGGTACTAACGCCCTTCAGCACCTCCACCCAATCGGTGGAAACGATCCCGGTTTGTATGGCAATGGTATCTCTTCGTTTGTCCCGGATCATCACTACTTTGTTATCGGGCCGTAGGCAGGCACGGGGAATTAACAGGGCTTTGTCTTTGTGGGCTACAATGATATTGGCTTGTAGCAGCGTACCGTTAATTAATCCCGGTGGAATACTGTCGAAGGTGGCTTCTACTTTGTAAGACTGACTGGCATCGTCGAACTGTGGATATATTTTAGAGACATTGGCTGTATAGGTGGTGCCTTTCTGAGTATTTAATTCTACTAATACTTTCTGATGTAGCTGTACTTTCGTAATACTGGTTTCGTCGATATTCATTACTACCATCATGTCGGCATTGCCCATGGTGGCTACAGCCTCTCCTTTTTTTACCAGGTCGCCGGCTTTTTTCAGCAGAGAATAAATGGTGTAGTTACCGGGGGAAGAGAGGTTGTAGTAATTGGTGTTGGCAATGGCGGTTTCCTGTTGGCTACGGCTGTTTACCACTGTTTGTTGCAGATTTAATTTGGTGGCGGCGATGTTCTGGGTAATGCCGGCCACATTGTTCACGGCGTTTTCATAGGCCAGCTGGGCATTGTCTACATCTACTTTAGCAACCGAATGGGTAGTATACAGGCGTTGCATCCTTTCGTTTTGTGCTTTGTTGGTTTGCATGGTTTGCTGAGCAGAGATTAACTGCGCCTGTAGTTGCTGTAGCACAGCCGAGTTAGCGGCTGCCTGCTGCTGTGAAATCTGCAGGTTTTCGGTAGCGGCGCGTTGTTGGATCATAGAGGTGGTATTGTCTTGTTTGAAGAGGATCTGCCCGGCTTTTACTTCGTCTCCTTCTGTTACCATTACTTGCCTGATGTAGCCGTCGTAAAACGCGGTGAGTGTAAATTGATGAACAGATTCTATGTGTCCGGGTGCAAATACGGCTTCTGTAACCGGTGCAATGGTGGCAGTGGCATGGTATTCTTTTTTTCCTTTGCAGGAAGTGATGGGCAATAAGGTGAAAATGGCGACAGTTATTTTTGTTTTCATCTGATTAGAATTGTTTTTGGCGGATTTGTAAGTTATAATCCTGAATAAAATAATCGCTCATGTTTTGCAGATATTCGTTTTGATCAGTGATCAGATCTGAAAACACTTTCAGGCGATCGTCCAGAGAAATAATACCTTCATCCAACTGTTGGGCGGCATGTTTGTCGTTGCGTTGGTATAAAGTAAGGATCTTTTTGGCACGCATAAAGGCATCTAAGGAGCTGCGGTAGTTGATCAGGAGATTCTCATTATTGATATCTGCCTGCAATCTGGCATCATCGTATAGTTTTTGTTTGTTACCCAGATCGGTCTTATTTTTTTGTACCTGGTAGTGCCGGGTATTGCCGGAAAAAATGGGTACAGACAGGCGCAGTCCCCAGTATTGCTGGGGCGTAGTATTGCTGTTGTTGAACTTTAAAAAGTTGTTACCCAATATTTGTGTACTGTATTGATAGAAAGCAGACAGCGTGGGGGCATAAGCTGCCTTAGACGATTTCCAGGTATTCTCCGAAAGCTTTAATTGCGTATAGGCCACCCCTACATTGGGATCTTCTGCAAATACAGGGGCCTCTGTGCTTTGTGTTTTTTCTGCCATTTTTTCGGTGATGGCAATACTGTCACGGATATTGAGCAGCAGTTTGAGGTTGTTGAGTTGCACCAGCTTATTCTGTATGGCTACTTCGAGGTTCTTGGCGGCTTTCTGTTTGTTAATCAGGGCGGTGTTCACGGTTACTTCACTGATCAGCCCATCCTTGAACTTATTATTGGAAAGGTCATAAATGATGGAGGTTGTTTTTACATTGTCTTGGGAGAGCTTTTCGGCTTCTTCCAGGAGGATGTAGGAATAATAGGCATTGGCCAGTTTGGTGTACAGGTCCGATTTTGTTTTGGCTATATGCTGTGTGGCCAGTTCATTATTGAGCCTGGCTGCTTTAATATTGAACCAGTCTTGGGTATTGAGCAGATCCATTTGGGCTGCCAGGGCGCCATTATAAATGAATCTGGTGCCAAAGGCTACTGCGGTAAATGTTCCCGGAGGTGCTGCAGGATTAAACAGGGTAGCAGGTATTAAGGTCGACTGTATCTTTATGTTGTCGGTAAAGCCTCCGTTGGCCGTAATGGTGGGTATAATGGCCCCATATGCCTGTTTTACATTGTAGGCGGCTATTAATTTATCCCCGGTGGCTGTTTGAAGTTGGACGCTGTGCTGGTCGGCATAGTGCCATATCTCTTCCAGAGAAGCAAAACTGGTTTGTGCGTGAACAAAGTGGCTGCTTAGGCAAATGCCCAGGAGCAATAAATAATTCTTTTTCATAAATGATGGGAAGCGGTATTAGTTGTCATTCATCAAAATTTATTGGATAGGCAAAATTGATGGTTGGCAGTGCCATAAATAAAAGAAATCTATGTTAAGCAGGCAAATAATTAAGGGAACCGGGCATTAGGCCCCTTCCAGCCATTGCAGAAATGAGGAAGACTTGGCCTTACTCACTACAATGGCTTCCGGGGTGTTTACGATAAGCTTAACACCCAGTTTACGGGCAAAATACCGCTCTATATTGGCGATGGCGTGCCGGTTAACCAGAAATTGCCGGTTTGCCCTGTAAAATAGCGCCGGATCAAGCATTTTCTCTGTTTCATCGAGCGTGCCGGAAATAAAATATTGTTGATGCGTAAGGGTGGTAACGTTAACCAGTGCTTTATCCAGGTAAAAGAAAGCAATGTCTTTTACTGGTACAGGGATTATTTTTTCTTTTTGATTAACCAGTAAAGCGTTTTTATAATTATATTTTAACTGTTGTAAAAGCGGTTGCAGGGAAGATGGCGATGGGTCTTTGTCAAAAATGGCTTTCAGGGAATGGAATTTATTCAATGCCCTGACCACTTTTTCTCTGGTTACAGGTTTTAATAAGTAGCTCACCGCGTTGGTATCAAAAGCTTCCATCAGGTATTCATCGAAAGCGGTACAAAAGATCACCGGGCTTTTTACTTTCACCTGTTGGAATATCTGGAAACAGATACCATCTGCCAACTGGATGTCGGAAAAAATAAGGTCTGGAGCTGGATTTTCTGTCAGCCATTTGATTGTTTGTTCCACCGAATCCAGGATGGCGGCCACTTTAATATCGGGTTCTGCATCTTCCAGGATGGCGGCCAGTTCCCTGGCAGCTTTGGCCTCATCTTCTATGATCAACACTTGTGTCATACTACAGGTAATTTAACTGTAAATATTTGTGTGTTCTTTTCGATAATCATCTCTTTTCCAAAAAGCAGTTGATAACGCTGCATCACATTATTCAGCCCCGTGCCTGTAGACGTTAATATGGATGCCCGGGGTTGAAAATTATTCTGTACCACCAGATAATTTTTCCCTTCGTTGAAGATATTAATTTTCAGCTTCCGGGAAGTGGCGGCAATATTATGTTTCACGGCATTTTCTATCAATAGTTGCAGGGTGAGCGGAGGGATGCTGCTGGAGAGTAAGTCCTGATCGATGTTAATATTGATGTCGATCGCATTTTCCAGCCTTGTTTTGATGATATACAGGTAAGATTCCACAAAGGTTAGTTCCTGTTTCAGGGTAGCCGTATTCATCTCCTTATACTGCAATACATAACGGTATACATTGGCCAGTTCTGAGATAAATACTTTGGCATTTTCTTCCTGAGTAAGGGTGCTAAGGGTATTTAAGGTATTGAATAGAAAATGTGGGCTTAATTGCTCCTTTAAAGAAGATAAGGATGCTTCCAGATTGGCTTGTTTCAGTTGCGCAATTTCTATGATATGCCGCTGTTTCTCCAACAACACACGCAAGTAATTCACAATCAGGAAAAATAGCCCGCTGATGACAAAGCCCCGGAAAAGTAAGATCTCATCTTTTTTGCCTGGAGGCAGATCCTGGAATAATAATGTTTTATCAGTAATTAAAGAAAATAAGCGGTCGAAGATAAGTTGGCACGCTGCTACGGCTACTACTGCTAATAACGCCATCCCGAAACGCCTAGCACGACTTCCCTGGATGCCCCATTTTTTTCTTTGCTTCAGCAGGAAAATATGTGCTTCCCAACAAAAAAGGCAATAAAGAAAATTATATACAATGGTAACTGCTACGAGGTTCCATGGGATCACATCCAGTTTGAGTAAACGGGAGGAAGTGCCTATAAATGAAATGCCCAGGGAAATAACGCAGCCTACTATCCAGTATTGTTTTTTCACCCTGTAAAAATAACGAATAAAGCAGGCGTGCCGTCGGCCAACCAGGGAAATGGACAAATATGGAGATGAACCCGGCAGAATGTGACCTTTAAAAGAAAGAAATGTGCCGGCTCTTAGAACTAACGTAAGTATATCATCAGCTAAATGAGGTGTTTAAGGCGCATATGGCCCCGGTTTGGCGTAACTCAAAAAGCGCCGTATAAGCGGCGCTTTCTAAGGCTCGGGTAATTCGCCCGGGTATTTTCCCAGGCGCCCGATATCAATCATGGCATAGCAACGTGAGCAGGTTGTACAAGCGGCTTGAAATGGATGTTTTGTAAAAACGGCCGTTCTGCATACTTATAGAATAGCAGTCCCGCGCCTATCCCCAAGGCCATATGTACAAATATGGAAAGATCCGGGTTCCAGAAAAATCCGGTTTTTATGTAAAGTGCTGATAAAAGATAGAAAACGGTATAAAATACCAGGTATATAGCAAATGAGGTATTTCCCAGTAAAAGAAAGAAGCGGTTGTTCCACAGCCGTTGTAATAACGCTTTTTGCTCCAGGAAAATACTTCCGGCTAATACAAAAGCACAGGGAAGCCCCCATAGAAAAGTTCTTTTAAGGTGTTTTTCTGGTGATATCTGAATGCCTGTTTCGGAGATATCACCATACCCATGTAATATATTATAAAGATAACCGGCGAGGCCTAATAGGAGTAAGAGTCCGGCTACGGGCGCAGTTATTTTTACATGGCGGTATAACCAATAGATGATTACGCCAAACAGGAATTCAAGCATAATGGGGTTCAGGTAGAATTGCAGCCTGAAATCTTTAGCATGCAAGAAGTAGCCGCCCAACACTAGGGCTGGAATGATGAGCAACAAAGCCAGTATTTTGTTTTTAACTTTCAGCAGGATAAGCGCGTAAAATAGCAGATAAAACCACCATATAAAACTGAGTGGCCAACCTGTGATCAGGGCGTGGGCCAATTCTTGCTGAGAATTCAGGATAGGGATAATTAGTAGTGTTTCTTTTAGGTTATTCAACAATGCTGTAACGGGATATACTTTGTCGATCAGGCAAAAAGCAACAATATATATGGTAGTGGCGGTATAGTACAATGGATTAATCCTTAAAAAGCGTTTTTTAAGGAACAGCCATCCGTCTCTTTTACCGGTATAGACGTTGGTGGTATAGCAAGTGATAAATCCGGTTATTACAAAGAGAAGATCGATACCAATAGCGCCAAAGTTGGGGAGGTAGTGGAATTTTTGTTGGTGAGAGACAGAAAATGCCATTTGTACGTCTATCGCATATGCATATAAGACTAAAAGTATAGCGATAGCGCGTAAAAATTGTATGCTGTTAATCTTCATAAATGGGATACTGATTGAGGGTAATAATTGTTGTAATGCCGGATTTCAATGGTAATACCAAGTTAATGATCCCTGCTGTAATTACGCCTCAGTCAGTATCCCAAAAATGTTTTAGTAGGAGAGACCCGGTGTTTTGTGGAGAAACGTTTTGTCCGTTAATTGTTTCAGCATAAAATCGGCTACGTCTGCCCGTGATACTTTTACGGCGATATCCGGATCTGTGGCGGCAAATCCATAGCGATACCGGCCGGTAAGTGCACCATCTGTTAAATTCCCAGGTCGTACAATCACCCAATCGAGGGAGCTGTTTTTTATAAATTGTTCTTGCAGTGCATGGTCGGCAAATCCCTTTTTTAATAGCAGTGGCACAATGATACGTTTAAAAATAAACGGTGTTCTGCGCAGGGTGGCTTTACTATCGCCATATCCAAGAGACGTTTGGCAGATAAAGCGTTTAATACCTGTTTTTTCCATGGCACGGATAATATGGTGGGTGCCGGTAGACCTTACTGTGCCGGTTTTGCTGGCTGGCCTGCCAAGGGCAGATAATACGGCGTCGTGCCCAGGCATTACTTTTTCAACACTTTTGTAATCCATTACATCGCCTTGTATAATAGTAAGCCGCGGGTGCTGTATGGTCATCTTCACAGGAGTGCGTACAAAGGCGGTAATGGTATGTCCTTGCTGTAGCGCCTGTGCAACCAGCTGCTGCCCTGTGCCGCCGGTAGCGCCGAAAATAAGTAGTTGCATCATCATCGAAATTTTATGACCCAAAATTAGGAGGATGCGGCGCCCGGAAATAGAACAAAACCGACAAAGGATTATTTCGTGATGAGTGGGAAATTAGCTACTACTTCATTTGATTTTTTCTGATACTGGTTGGGAGAAAAACCGGCGAATTCTTTAAATACGCGGATATAATGCGATTGGTCTGCGTAATCGTTTTCAAAGGCGATATCCGACAATTTATTATAATGGCTGTTCCTCAGTTGCGTAAGCGAATGTTGGAACCGGCAAATACGGGAAAATAATTTGGGGGAGATGCCTACTCCTTGTTTAAACCTGCGCTCAAAACTTCTTTCGGTGACTTGTAACTGCTGCTGTAATGTTTTTAAGGCAATACTTCCTTTCGACGCCATGATCTCAGATAAGGCGAGTTGTGTAAGTGGATCTGCAGTGTGGCAGTTCTTTTGCAGTTGCCGTCCCAGGAAGGTGGCGATTACTCCTATTTTGGCAGTTAAAGAAGTAGCATGCGCTAATTGTACAGATAGTTGAAATGTTTTGCTGTAAGGCAACGTATCGAGGTCCATGCAGGCATCCGTCAACTCATCGGCAGGTAAGCCAAATACTGTTTTCAACGCATGCGGGTAACAACAAACGCCTATGGTGCAGATTGTGCCTATTAATTGCAGTTCTGTATAACGGGTGGTTTGGCCGTAAAGCAATAGATCCGGTAACTGTTTGTCTTCCTGATAAAAGGTACCTTTATCTGACTGTTGGAAAATTAACCCCGGACAGCCATCAGCCACTGGCCCAAATACCTGCGGTAGCGGGTTCGGCCCATCGCTTTCCAATGTCCAGAAATATCTGACATGGTGCTGGAGGTATGCCGGTGGTGGTATTTCCTGATATCTCATTTTACCCGTTGTGGATGAAGTGGAAAGGTAAGATTTTTTGCCGAGTATGATGATCTACTAGCCGATGCCTATGACAAAAGGATGTTGTTGTTTTGATGTCACGTATGGATAAACACTGGAACAAACCTTAGCCCAACTTAAATCTTAGTGCTGCGTTGACCTGTTTTTCCGCTCCGTATATCCGGTGTCCTTGTTTGTCTGTTTCGGTTATAGTCTGGCAGCTTACCAGATGACTTTGTTCACCGTGGCCCAGTTGCGGGTGGTGCAGGGAATGCCCAGTTTTTTTTCCAGTTTTATAATCACATCGAGCGGCTTTTTTTCCAGTTTTTTATTGATCATCGTATATACTTCACGTTTACCCAGGTATAGCGTTTCCGCATTGGACTGTAATTCGCTGATCACTTTTTCCGCTTGGGAGGTGGGTGTAGAAAGAAACGTAATATATATCTGGCGTTCCTTGTCTGGTATAACTCCAGGGAAAGGCGATTGTTGGACCACGGTTTCCAGTGCTGATACCGACCGGATAATAGTGGGTACTTCAAAGCCATAAGCGGCCTGTAACAGCTTTTCTATTTTATGGGCCAAGGTAGTATCATTGCTGTTGGCAGAGGAAAACATAACATTCCCGCTTTGAATATAAGTAGTTACCTCTTTGAAGCCCGCAGTTTCCAATTGCTGGCGCAGATCTTCCATTTTAATGGTTCTTTTTCCAACATTAACGGCCCTGAGGAAAGCAACATACTTGGTCATATAGTGTCGGTTTTGCTGTGTGGATTTTTATTGCGGTACCAGGCGGCGGTAATTACCAAACCATAAAATATCCCGCCTAGGGCAGTGGCGAGGTAATCTAACCGTTTTGTATCAATATGATGGAAATATTCATTTGCCCATAGTATAACCGCACTCAACAGGGCTGTTATTAACCAGAAGCGGATTTTTTGCCGCTTCTCTATAGGCCGATGGTTGGAGGTCATTGGTATTTTCATGAAAAAATAAAAGAGGATCAGTAGTCCAACAAGGGAGGTAAGATATTGCATGAGGTACCACATTGGCATAGGGTGCTGAAAAACGGTGATGTTTTGCTGCAATGCCGGTATCTGGCATACAAACCAACCACCCTCATGGGTAAACCCGTCCAGGAAAAAGTGGGTGAGTACCCCCAGTAGCATGGAAAATATAGTGATGAGATAGTGTTTCCGGAAGTAACGGTTCCAATTAAACGGGCGGAACAGTTGTAGCCTGTTGCCGGCCCATGTGGGGAGATAACTTATTAACACTGGTTTTACCAGCTGATGATACAGAAAGGCCAGTAACAGGGCTAACGGAATATCATATACGAAAATCCCCCACCAGGTATGTCCATCACTGAAATAGGGATTTAGGAAGACGAAGTAAAAGAAATCTGGTACCATGCTGCCAATGATTAGCCCGGTAGCAGAAAAGTATTTACGGAACGAGTAGGTGAACGGGAGTACAATAGCGGCATGTGAAATAGTAAACGGCATCTTCTTATGGTTATGGTTATAAATTTAATTTATTTATAATAATGAGGGCTTTTAAAGAAATGTTAAGGTTAAAATCGTCCACCATTTCCGGCAAAATGTCCAACATTTTTTAATGTTACAACATGTACTTTTATTGGGTTCTTAGAAAACAAAAAACAATGCGCTATGACTAACTGGAAAATTGATGAATCACACAGCGAGATAGGATTCAAAGTTAAACATCTTATGATTACAAATGTGAGTGGTTATTTTACTCGTTTCACCGGAAGTATTCAAACAGACAGTGACGATTTTCATGATGCCACTATTTCTTTTGAAGCCGCTGCAGATAGCATCGACACCCAAAACAAACAAAGGGATGAGCATTTACGCAATGGTGATTTTTTCGATGCTGCCACCCATCCCAAAATCAGTTTCGTGTCTAAAAAAGTACGCAAAATCGACGAAGAGAAGTACAAATTGCTGGGCGATCTGACAATTAAGGGGGAAACACATCCCATTGAGCTGGATGTAGTGCATTCCGGCGTTACTATTGACCCTTATGGCCAAACTAAGGCAGGATTTGCTTTAAAAGGCCGTCTTCACCGTGCCGACTATGGCCTGCGTTGGAATGCCTCCACAGAAGCAGGTGGTATCGTGCTCAGCGATGAAGTGAAGCTGAATATGGAGATCCAACTGGTAAAAGAGAATTAAGCAATAGATATACTGGTATTATAGCGGGTAATCCGGCTGAATTGTGCCCGGAATATCCGCTATAGTAGTTTTATGCCTGGTCCTTTCGTTATCTTTGTGCTTTCCAACAGCAGCACATGAAATTTGAACAATATAATATCTCTTCTGAAATAAAGGAAAGTCTGGAAGAAATGGGCTTTAAAAAGCCAACAGATATACAATTCAAAGCCATTCCTTCTATTTTAAAGGGAGACGATGTAATGGCCATCGCCCAAACTGGTACGGGCAAAACAGCCGCTTTTGCCATTCCTATTCTGCATCGTTTGCAGCAACAGGACCGTAAATACCGGAAAAGTCCATATGAAGTAAAATGCTTGGTAATGGTACCTACCCGGGAGCTGGCTATCCAGATTGCGGAAGTGTTTCAGTCGATTGCTCAATATACTGAACTACGGATACTGGCGCTGGTAGGTGGTGTAGAACAGGCGCCCCAGATTAAAATGTTGGAAAAGGGCGTAGATGTGCTGATCGCTACACCCGGACGGATGTTTGACCAGATCAACCAGGGGCATATAGATCTGAGCCAGGTAAAAACCCTGGTGCTGGATGAGGCCGACCACATGTTGGATCTTGGGTTTATCCGGGATATCCGGGATGTGATTAAACATATTCCCCGCGAACATCAAACCCTCTTCTTTTCTGCGACGCTCAACAAGGATATTAAAGACCTGGCTTATTCTGTAGTAAATAATCCTATCCGTATCCAGATTTCTCCTAAAGATCCGGTATCCAAAAATGTAAGCCATGCAGTGGCCTACGTGGAAATGGATGATAAACGCTTTTTTCTGGAAAGGTTGATCAAGGAATTTCCTGAAAGTAAAATATTGGTATTTGTACGTACAAAGGTCCGTGCAGAGCGTGTAGTGGCTGCTATGGCCCGTGTGGGTATCCAGTCACTAAGTATGCACGGGGGCAAGGAACAAGACGATCGCCTCAGTGTAATGGACGAGTTCAAAAAAGGGGAGATCAAGGTATTGGTTACTACCGATGTGAATGCACGTGGTATTGATATCCCCAATGTAGACTATGTGGTTAATTACGATTTGCCGGATGTGCCGGAAAACTACGTACACCGTGTAGGTCGTACCGGCCGTGGTGTACAGAAAGGACAGGCTGTTTCTTTCTGCAGTACGGAAGAAAAACCTGTGCTGGAAGAGATACAGCGGTTCCTGGGTAAGGAGGTTAGTGAGATGAAGATCGATAAAAATGATTATCGCGAAACGATCAGCTTTTCAGAAGACGTTCCGAACGATAACTGGCAGCTGCTGTTAGATGAACATAACAAAGAACTGGCAGCGCTGAAAAAGAAGGGCAAGAAAAGTGGGGGCAGTGAAAAGAAGAAAAAGAAATAAAGTAATTATTTATATAGTTCAAAGGCTATTTCATAACAGGAATAGCCTTTTTTATGACGTTTCCTGCCCGGGAATACTAACAATTGTATCTAATAAAGCAGCCCCGCATTAGCGGGGCTGCCCTCAAACACTATTCTAAATCTCTAAATCTATAAACTATTGCTTTACGGCTTCTACGTTCACGGTGATATCTACAGTAGGCGCTACTGCATACACGCCGGAAGGTAATTTATCTGCATACTTAACGCCAAAATCAAGACGGTTGATAGTGGTTTTAGCAGTGAAGCCTGCTCTTCTCAGACCCCATGGATCTTTAATTACACCATTGTAGGTAACGTCGAAGGTTACACGTTTGGTAGTGTTGCGGATAGTCAGGTCTGCCAGCAGTTTGTATTGGTCACCGGAAACTTTTTTCAAGGAAACACTTTTCAGCGTCATAGTAGGATAAGTAGCTGCATCAAAAAAGTCATCGGATTTCAGATGGCCATCACGTTGATCAACACCGGTAGAAATGCTGTTTACATCTACAGTGAAATCTATTTTAGCATCCTGGAAGTTGGTGCTGTCGGCGGTTTCAATGGTGCCGTTAAATTTGTTGAAGTGGCCTTGTATATAACTCAGGCCAAGGTGTTTTACGCCAAAGATAACGCTGGTGTGTGCTGGATCTACATTCCATTTTACCTGTGCGAAAGAAGCCACGCTGGCCAGTGCCAGGATAGCGGTGAAGAGGAAACCTTTTTTCATGATTGTTGTATTAACGGTTTTATTTAGCTAATTGACGATCTATAGACCAGCGTCCGGCGCCCTTAAATAACGATGCCACGCAGATACCGATTATCAGGAGGGGGTATTCAAAACCTTCGCAACCTGATTGCCTGCCGGGGCAAAAAATCAATCCCGAAGTTTATCCAGGAGATTGCTTAATAAAGCAGCTTCTTCCTTCGTGATTTTTTTAGCCATGGTATAATGATTGGCTTCTATTATAGGATCCAGTTCATTCAGCAGTACCAGGCCTTTTTCGGTAATCTCAATCTCTACTTTTCGGCGGTTGGAATCGCATTGTTTGCGGGTTAGCAGGCTTTTTAAACGTAATTTTTCTACTAACCTGGTGGCATTGCTCATCTTATCCATCATGCGCTCCTGTATATCCAGCAGGTTCAACGGCTGAGGTTTGCTCCCGCGGAGTATCCTTAATACGTTGTACTGCTGACTGGACAGGTCATATTTTTTCAGCGTATGATTGGTGAGCACCTCAAGCCAACTACCAGTAAATATGATATTCAGCATGGCTTTCTGGTACTCATCTTTGAATCTCAGCTGTTTTAATTCCTCTTCCAGTTTCATAATTACACTTACAACTATTGTCTATACAACAAATGTAGTCGTATTTTTCTTTTTGTCAAATTTTTTGAGAAAAAGAGGAGAGAAGGCATCAGGGATCAGAAAAGAAATAGGCTGGGAGCCGTATATACGGCTATAACAATTACAGTATAAATACCGCGATTATCTCCTGTAATCCGGGCAGTATTTTACTGCCCGGATTTGTGCGGCAAACGCTAAAAGAGGAACACATAAAAATGATTATGCTGATAAGTATTTTTCCCGGATAATATTTAAGTGATGTTGCTGATGACCAACGATGATAAATCCAAGTCCCAATACAGACATTTCGTTTTTCCAGCTGATGCCGGTGCGGAGCAGCGCTTCTTCTGTGAAGCTATTAAACAGCGCGAGAGTAGCCCGGCGAACGGCGATCAGTTCATCCAATACTTCGGTCACACTTCTGTGGTCTACAGGCGCATTGGCTGCATAGATATCCTGGTCCATGGTTGGTGGCACCTGGTGGTCTTTGCGTGCAAATAGCATGGCCCGGTAGGTAAATACGCGTTCAGTATCAGTAATGTGTTGTAATACGTTTTTGACGGTCCATTTTCCGGGGGCATAGGCATAGTTGCCTAAGGGCTCCAACTGTTGGGTATTTAATGTGAGCAGGTCTGTTAGGGATCGTTCCAGTAAAGCTTTCAGCTCAACATCTGGTAGCGGGGAAATATAACGGTGATAATACCCCGGATCGGGATGAATAGCATTTTTTTTCATGAACGGAAATTGTAAAAAGAAAATGGCGTATATCTATGCCATGTTGACAATGCGTCAACACGGCATAGGTTTATGCTTTTTTAACTTTGGAATAAATGTAGTTCATTCCTAAGGCGGCAATGCAAATGAACAAGCCAAAGAATTCCCTTGTTTCTTCAATCCAGGGTTTGGTGGCCTTCATGGTTTCTGCCAGGTTTTCTGCGTGATGTTTGGTAAACCAGTCTTCTACGCCATTCTGATCAAAAAATTTGTAGGTGGCATATGCGAGGTATATCAGCATACCGGCAACGTACCATTTGCGGTAAAACTTTCTTTTTGCAGCGAGCCAGCAAAAGAGGGCAGCATAAAGATAGATAGGCATCCATACATAAGGATCAGGATCATTGTACTGTAAGCCTGCAAATAAAATAAACATCAGGCAGAGAACAATATTCAAAAATTTCATGACGCAAAAATTAGGGTTTAAACATACATAAAAGAATTTCAAAAGTATATTTCCGGGCTTATTTTCTTCTTGGGGGCATCTATATATTGGCGGTAATGCTGGTCGCAGCACCTTTCCATCCGGTTGTATACTATTTATTGTAATTAAACATAATGTGTTTAATGGTAATTCCTGATCTGCGTTTATTTATCCGTGTAAGAGCAACTAATTAAACTTTGTGTATCCTGGATAGTCCATAAAAGGGAAAAAAGTGCATTGTTAGTATAAGGTAGGGAACTAGAAAAGTATGCGAAAATAGTAGCGTTACCAGACTATCACCAACCAGACCTGAAAGAGTATCAGTCGGTTATAATATGAACGTGTAATTTTCAGTGTTAAACGCAACGTAAAAATCAGTTGTTTATTTGGAATAAAAGCAGAAATATGTATCTTACAGCCCGTATTGCGTAGCGGTACATATATTTTAGTTTTATACTAGGTTACAGCTTATAGAGAGGACATAAAATAAGCATTATGTTGATCTTTAATGTACATTTGATTTAGACCATCGTTTTTCCCACTATACACCTTATTGCACCGAGTTTTATCGTCAGAAACATGGTGATGGAAGATATCCTGATGCATAATCAGGTTTTAGAATGGCGGAAGGAGAGGCAGTAATGCCTCTCTTTTATTATCTATATCCCCAGCATTCAACTTTTATGTAAATGGTTCGATATTGATTTTTTACCATCTATCATAAAAAATCAATAGAATTCTGAAAATACCATTAATAGAGGTTAATTTTATTCTGAAATATGTATTATTGGTTTTAAACAGGATATGTCAGTGGCTGAATTTGTATACGACCAGGATAAAGTGAGCCAGTTGCTTGGAAAGATTATCAGGAATAACGGTAGCGAACGTGCAAATACCTGGCTGCAACAACGTTTGCAGGTCCAACAAGAAACCGGTGCAATTCCACAGTTCAATCAGACTTTTACAGCTATTCCACGTTTCACAGGAAAAGAAATCATCAAACTCTTACCGGAAGAAAGTGAACAGTTGCAACAATTGTTGCCTTCACTATTCGTATATGGTTGGACGTTAGATAGGCTTTCGAGGGTATGGTGGTTGCTTCAATTGCCGGTTACCGATAAGTCCTTGTATATAGGCACGCTGGAAAATCTGTTTAATGCGGCAGAAATGAACGAATTAGCTGCCTTGTACAGCGCCTTGCCGCTATTGCCATGGCCGGAAGAATGGGTAGCCCGCACTTCCGAAGGGATCAGGTCTAATATTGGTATTGTACAGGAAGCAATTATGCTGCAAAATGCTTACCCGGCACAATACCTTCCCGAACCAGCCTGGAACCAGCTAGTGATGAAAGCCATCTTTACGGATAAACCACTTCATCTTATCATAGGGCTAGACGAACGCGCCAATGTTGCATTGGCTAATATCCTGACGGATTTTGCCCACGAAAGATGGGCAGCGGGAAGAACAGCAGATTCTATGCAGTGGCGGTTGCTGGTGAAGTTTGTGGATGAAGGGAACTTTGCAGACATTACCCGTATCTGGCATTCGCTGAACAGTGTAGAGCATGCGGCGGCGGCAATGGTATGCGCACAGTGTAATTATGTACCCGCCAAAGCTTTGCTGGCACAATCGCCTGCCATAGCAGCAGATATACAGGAAGGACGGCTTTCCTGGGAAACAATTGCCGACAGCATTAAAAAATAATTTATCACCTGAAAATTGAGTTGATATGTGCGGAATTCATGACTTAACAGAAAAAGACCTTCAGCCATTAACATTAGTCCCTGCTTATCTTGATAAAATAAAAGGCATGCGTTTTTTTGATCCGCATGTACATATGACCTCCCGTACTACAGACGATTATCAGGCAATGGCCGATGCCGGGGTAGTGGCTATTATTGAACCTGCCTTTTGGTTAGGGCAGCCAAGAACAGGAATAGATTCTTTCCGCGATTATTTTAGCAGCCTATTGGGGTGGGAACGTTTTCGTTCTTCCCAGTTTGGCATTAAACATTATTGCACAATTGGCCTCAATTCAAAAGAAGCTAATAATGAAAAACTCGCGGAAGCTGTTATGGAGATCCTGCCGCAGTTTATTTATAAGGAAGGTGTAGTAGGTGTAGGGGAAATCGGATTTGATGACCAAACCCCCCTGGAAGAGAAATATTACCGTGCTCAATTGGAGCTGGCTAAAGAAGCCGGTTTGCCCGTACAGATCCATACCCCCCACCGCGATAAGAAGAAAGGTACCCAGCGTAGTATGGATATTGCATTGGAACATGGCCTGCCTCCTCACATGATCATTGTAGACCACAACAACGAAGAAACGGTAAAAGAAGTACTTGACCGTGGTTTCTGGGCAGCATTTACCATCTATCCCTTTACTAAAATGGGGAATGAGCGCATGGTAGAAGTTGTGAAACAGTATGGCAGTGAGCGTATTATGATAAATTCAGCGGCAGACTGGGGGATTAGTGATCCGTTGGCCGTTCCTAAAACCGCTGCTTTAATGCACGAAAGTGGTATTGACTTGAATGACATTCATTTGGTAACTTACACCAATGCTGTTAAAGCCTTTGCACAGAGCGGACAAATCAATGAAGCAGATTTTGATTTGGCTGGAAATATAGACCAGCGCGAGAAATTTAATGGAAGTTCTGTACTGCGTGGAGGACAACAGCCTCGAATTGATAAAAATACGACCATCATCCGGTAAAGGCCAAACAGGTTCATTCCTGCTGGCAATGAACCATGAAAACCTATTTACACGGTGAATTATATTGTTAGCAAATTGATTGGATATCTTCGCTTGATGCGACCAGCCAATATTATTACTGCTGTTGCAGATATATTGGCTGGTGTAGCCATCTCAGGTTATTTTATAAATGTAGCACTCCATACCGATGCACTGGATCTCTGCCTGCCGGTAGTTTGTCTTTGCCTGTCTACTATTGGGTTATACGGGGGAGGCGTTGTGTTTAACGACGTATTCGATGCGGCCCTGGATAGTACCGAACGTCCGGAAAGGCCTATCCCCAGTGGTGTTATTTCTAAATCACAAGCCATTATATTAGGTACTTACCTGCTCCTGGTAGGTATATTGGCTGCTTTCGCCGTAGGACGGATAACCGGTTATGCCGGCTGGCTTTCTATCAGCGTTGCTGTTAGTGCTCTTATATATGATAAATGGGGAAAACATCATGCTTTTCTGGGTCCTATTAACATGGGCTTGTGCCGCGGGCTAAACCTGCTGCTAGGTATCAGCATCGTTCCGGACGCTTTATATACTTATTGGTGGATGGGTATTATCCCTATTGTATATATCGCTGCGGTGACCAACATCAGCAGGGGAGAAGTACATGGGGGCAGCGTAAGAAGTTTGCGCTTCACTGCTGTCTGTTATGCCGCTGTTTATATCACCATGGCCGTTTTGGCCTGGTTGCACCACCACTTGTTTACTGCATTGCCCTTCATCCTGCTTTTTGCAGTAATGATCAACCGCCCATTGTTCAAAGCTATGAACGATCCTTCCGGACCTAATATTGGGAAGGCAGTGAAAGGTGGCATCATTGCGCTGGTTGTCATGAATGCCGCCTGGGCAGCCGCATTCGCAACACTGCCCTTTGCGCTTGCCGTATTGTTGCTGTTACCACTGTCTATAGTATTAGGTAAGTTATTTGCTGTAACATGATGCTGGCAGCTGGCAGTTTGCAATTCCTCGTTTGATGGTTTCCTGTACCAGGTGCTAAGGGCCGCGTATAACTACGCAATCCGTAAAATCAATGGTTTCTACTGTAGGTAACACCAGATAAAACAGATTTCTTTGCCATAAAAATAATCCAGCTGGCTAACCCCAAAAAGTAGGCTCCGGTTTCCGGGGCCTTATTCTTTGTAAAAAAAACATTTTTTCTATGTACTTTTAAAGGCTATAGTTTTTTTAAGTCAGATGATGCGGAATTAGCCATGGAATATATTCAACAAAATTTCAATGTCAACTTCTCTTACGGAGTTTTCTTCAGCAGTAATTTATTTGATCCTGCAAATACCACTTTAGCTTCTTTTCTGGAGTCTAATGCAGCTGAAACCTATGTTAAAAAATTGCTGGTCATTCTTGATGGTGGCGTAGCGGCGCACCACCCGCAGCTTACCCAACAGATCAGTGCTTATTTACAACAGGTGCGCGGTTTTCAGCTGGCGCCGGAAATTATTACCATCAGCGGTGGAGAGAGCGTAAAGAATGATCTCCCTTTGCTTTTTAGTTTGGTAGACGCTATTGATAAGTATGGTATCGACCGCCACTCCTACGTTATCGGGATAGGAGGAGGTTCTTTGCTGGACCTGGTTGGATTTGCTGCCGCAATTTCCCACCGGGGCGTAAAGCATATCCGGATACCTACAACCGTGTTATCGCAAAACGATTCAGGCGTAGGGGTTAAAAATGGTGTAAATTATAAAGGGAAGAAAAACTTTTTGGGTTCTTTTGCACCACCAGCGGCTGTATTTAACGACTCTATATTTTTAACCACCCTTGATCCGCGTGATTGGCGCTCAGGCATGGCAGAAGCGGTGAAAGTGGCATTGATTAAAGATGCCGCCTTCTTTAAACGTATTGAAGATACAGCCATAGCCATTACAGCCGGAGATATGCCTGCCATGGAAGAACTGATTTATCGTTGCGCAGCATTACATATACAACATATTGGCGGCGCCGGAGATCCATTCGAAAGCGGTTCCAGCCGCCCGCTAGACTTTGGCCACTGGAGCGCCCATAAACTGGAACAGCTAACCAATTTTACATTGCGCCATGGGGAAGCAGTTGCAATTGGTATTGCATTGGATAGCGTATATTCGTTCCTGTTAGGATGGCTTCCCGAAGCAGATATGCAACGTATCCTTACCACGTTAAAAAATATGCAGTTGCCTATATGGCATCCTTTACTGGAAATGCAGGCAGAACAGCCTTCTCCGGTGATTGTAGGACTGGAGGAATTCCGGGAGCACCTCGGCGGCCGGTTAACGATATCCTTGTTGCGTGCCATTGGTAAAGGAGAGGAAGTCCATCACATGGACCTTTCCCTGTTATACCAGGCAGTAGATATCTGCAAAAACAATCAATAACAATGAAAATAGCTAACGGACATCTTTCATATTGTACAAATATCCATCCCGGTGAAACCTGGACGGATCATTTTGCACAGCTTAAAAAATATATACCAGCCGTTAAGCAGCAGGTATCTCCCGACCAGCCATTTGGCATTGGTTTGCGTTTGGCCAATGTTGCCAGTCTGGAGCTGAGTAAGGAAGAAAACCTGAAAGATTTTCAGCAGTGGTTGGAAGCAGAAAACTGCTATGTATTTACGATGAATGGCTTTCCCTATGGCGGTTTTCACCATGTGGTAGTGAAAGATCAGGTACATGCACCCGACTGGACTACTGCCGACCGTGTAGCCTATACGATCCGTTTGTTCAGGATATTGGCAGCGCTATTGCCTCCCGGTTTAGAAGGAGGTATTTCTACTAATCCATTGGGATATAAATACTGGTGCAATCAAAATGAGGCAGAACAGCACGCCTATACGGAAAGTGCTACTTTGAATATGTTGCCGGTACTGGAACAACTGGTACGGATACACCGTAGCGGCGGTCCTTTAATGCACCTGGATATAGAACCGGAGCCAGATGGTGTGATGGAAAACACCAGCGAGTATATCCACTGGTATTTCAACCATTTATTACGCCTGGGCGTTCCTTTTATCAAAGATAAATTTGAGGTAGATAACGACGAAGCTGCTGTTATCATTAAAGCGCATATCCAGTTATGTTATGATGTTTGTCATTTTGCACTGGTATATGAATCGCCCCGCCAGGTATTGGAACGTTTGCAGCATCATGGCCTTAAAGTGGGTAAGCTGCAGATCAGCGCGGCATTGAAAGCTTCCCTGCCGGCAGATGTAGACGCCCGTAAAGAAGTGATCGAGGCATTCCGGAAGTTTAATGAACCTGTTTACTTGCATCAGGTAATTGCTAAAAAGCAGGATGGTTCGTATATCCATTACCCGGATTTGCCAGAAGCGTTGGCCGATGAACATAATCAGGATGTAATAGAATGGCGTTCGCATTTTCACGTGCCGGTGTTTCTGGAGCGTTTTGGCGTATTAGCGTCTACCCAGGAAGACATTAAAGCCGTGCTGGCCCTGCAAAAAGAGCAGCCCTTTACCGCGCATATGGAAGCCGAAACGTATACCTGGGATGTATTGCCACCTGCATTGAAACAAGAAATGTCGTTGTCTGTTTCCAGAGAACTGGAATGGATTCTGGGAGCCAGCCGTTAACAGATAATGGTGGCTAACAGCTACTTGGAATTGTCCATATGTAATTATAGCTTTATGCCGGAATAGTAACGGCGATTGAATCTATGAGAAAGACAGTAGTAATTGACGTAGTAGGGCTCTCCTCCTCTTTGCTGGAGCACCTGCCTTTTTTGAAGGCTTATACACAGCAGCACCACATGGCTACCGTGATGCCTATGTTGCCCGCAGTAACCACGGCTGTGCAAAGTACATATCTTACCGGCGAATGGCCAAGTGAGCATGGTATTGTGGGTAATGGTTGGTACGACAGAACTGATGCGGAAGTGAAGTTCTGGAAGCAATCTAACCGTTTGGTGGATGCTCCCAAGATCTGGGACCGCGCAAGAAAGCTCGATCCTTCTTTTACCTGTTCGCAAATGTGCTGGTGGTATAATATGTACGCCAACGTAGATTACTCGCTAACACCAAGGCCTAATTATCTTTCTGACGGCCGTAAAGTGCCGGACTGCTATACTACTCCTTCTTCATTGAGAGATCTGTTGACCGATAAATTAGGAAAGTTCCCATTGTTCAATTATTGGGGACCTACTGCCAACATCAAATCTACCCAATGGATTGCCGACGCTACTATTATCACCGACGGGTTATACAATCCTACCCTTACTTTCGTGTATTTGCCGCATCTTGATTATTGCCTGCAGAAATTTGGGCAGGATCCGGTGCGCAATGCCAAAGAGCTCAGTGAAATAGACCAGGTCTGCAAACAATTGATTACTTATTACCAGCAGCAGAATTGCCAACCGATTGTATTGTCTGAATATGGCATCACCAATGTAAATAATCCGGTACATCTTAACCGGATATTGCGGCAGGAAGGTTTGCTGGCACTACGTATAGAAAACGGCCTGGAACTGCTGGATGCAGGTGCATCCAAAGCATTTGCCGTAGCAGATCACCAAGTGGCACATATTTATATCAATGATCCCTCCTGTTACAAGAAAGTACGCACCATCCTTGAAAACGTACCGGGCGTTCAATTGGTCCTGGACCGGGAAGGAAAACGTCAACATCATCTTCATCATAGCCGTAGCGGTGAATTAATCGCCGTAGCAGATGCCAAGAGTTGGTTTACGTACTATTATTGGCTGGACGACAATAAAGCGCCCGACTTTGCCCGTATCGTAGATATTTTCCGTAAGCCAGGCTATGATCCTGTGGAAATGTTTATGAATCCCGCAGATCCGTTCATTAAATTGAAAGCTGCGACCAAGCTGCTGAAGAAAAAGTTAGGCTTCCGCTACCTGATGGATGTTATTCCACTGGATGCTACCTTGATAAAAGGCTCTCATGGCCGCCTGGAAGATGATCCTGCATATCATCCATTGGTGGTTAGCCCGCAGCCCATTCCTACATCGCAGTTGCAGGCCACTGACGTTTATGGCGTTATATGGGAACAGCTCACCGGTAATTAATCAAGTACTACACCACATCACATAGGAAAAGCCAGGTATTATCCTGGCTTTTCGTTTTTTTGTAACAGCATAGGCGTGTTCATTCATCAAAAAAGCTATAAATCCCTGATTTATTTTTCTACATTCATGCAACCGATTGCGGTTGCAGCCAAAATTATCCACATTACGTTAAAACATGTAAAATATTACATTCGTTATGAAAAGAAGAGACTTTCTAAAAACCAGTAGCATGGCCGGTTTGGGAGCAGGATTAACTATTCTTAACTTTCCTGTTTTTGGAAAAAATGCCCCTAGTAATAAACTGGTACTAGGTGTAATGGGTGTTAACTCCAGGGGTAACTGGTTGGCACAATGTGCGGCTAAACTGCCGGGCGCCGAAATAGGATATATATGTGATGTAGAAGATGGTGCTATTGCCAAAGGATTGAAGGCCGTAGCAGGAGCACAAGACCGCAAGCCTACCGTTATCAAGGACATACGGAAATTATTGGAGCGTAAAGACTTTGACGCGCTGCTGATAGCGGCGCCAGACCACTGGCATGCCCCCGCGGCCATCATGGCTACTGCGGCAGGGAAGCATGTATATGTGGAAAAGCCTTGCGCTCATAATCCGCATGAAGGCGAATTGTTGCTGGCAGCAGCGAAAAAATACAACCGTTTGGTGCAGATGGGTAATCAGCGCCGTTCCTGGCCCAATTTGCAGCAGGCGGCAAAAGAAGTGAAAGAACAACAGGTACTGGGAAAAGTATACTATGGAAGGGGATGGTATGTTAACGACCGTCAGCCTATTGGTGTTGGTAAGCAAGTACCGGTGCCGGATACACTGGATTGGGATTTATGGCAAGGGCCTGCCCCTCGTCGCGATTACCTGGATAATATTGTGCATTATAATTGGCATTGGCGCTGGCATTGGGGTACCTCCGAAACCTGCAACAATGCTACCCATGAACTGGACTGCCTGCGTTGGTTCATGGACGTAGAATTCCCTACCAAGGTAACTGCTGCCGGCGGCCGGTATGCCTATCCCAAAGATGATTGGGAAACTCCGGATACCCAAACGCTTAATTTCGAATTTGAAGGCGGTAAAGCGATTACCTGGGAAGGACGTAGCTGCAGCCCTTTTAACCTGGAAGGCAGTGGCCGCGGTTTTGCATTGTTTGGCGAGTATGGAAGCCTTTATAATTCCGGCGGCGACAGTTATAAACTCATAGACCCCAAAGGAAAGGTGATAAAGGAGGTAAAGCAGGCGGCTAACCAGGAACAGCGTGTAACTAATACGGTTAGCCCTGCTGGCGAATTCTACGATGCTATTCATATTAATAACTTCCTGGAAAGTATCCGTGGGAATACGAAGCTTAATTCAGAAGTGAACGAAGGTTACCGGAGTATTTTGCTTTGCCTGTTAGGTAATATTGCCCAACGTACAGGCAGGATATTGCATACAGACCCTACCAACGGGCATATCATCAATGATAAAGACGCGATGACACTGTGGGAAAGAGCCTATGAAAAAGGATGGGCGCCTGTGGTGTAAAGAGAAAATGCCGGGAGCGGGAGATCCTACTCCCGGTATTTTTTACGGATGGCATTCGCATGTCTGGCTATTGTTTTGTGATGACCCAAATTGCCCCAATCCGTTCCCCCTATTGAGTATATAGACTAGCAATAAATATAATAACTTGTTATCTCCCATAACTTTTAGTTATGGGTATTATTTGTCCGGGTAATGAGGTTCCCCTATTTTTGGCCTACCTGTAATTTTTTATAACCAACCACACAACCACGAAGTTGCACGTTCCGGAGGGATGATTGAATGGAGTTTTTACAACAATCTCAGTACCTGTCAGTATTATTGATAGGATTAATAGTAGGCTATTTGTCTGGTTTATTAGGGAAGGGAGGCAGTGCTATCAGCACACCTGCTTTGCAGATATTTGCCGGCGTTAATCCTTTTTTTGCACTGGCATCGCCTTTACCGGCGTCTATTACCAGTACCTTGTCTGCCACGGCGGTATATAGCCGTGAGAAGCTGTTTAATAAGCGTGTGATCCTGCTGGGGGCGCTAATGGGCGTTCCGGCAACTATTTTGGGGTCTTGGCTGAGCAGCTACCTGCCAGGGAAAGCGCTGATGATCATGACTGCCTTGTTTATTATGTCTACCGGCTGTACGCTGATGTATTCTTTTATAAGGGGTAAGGCAGTGTTGGAAGTGCGGGTGGAAAGTAAAGACGTACCGGCTGGTAAGCTGGTGGCAGCCGCCTTATTTATAGGGTTCTTATCTGGATTACTTGCTAATGCCGGGGGAATTTTATTCAGCTCTTTCTTTATAAAAAAATTGAAAATGCCTATTAAGCAGGCTTTGGCCTGTGCGGTGGTGTTATCCGCTGTATTGTCAGTGCCCGGCGCGTTAACGCATTGGTGGTTGGGGCATATCGACTGGAATATTGCATTATTGCTGTCGCTCACTGCATTCCCGGCTTCTTACCTGGGAGCTAAAACCGCTGTAAAAATGAAGACTCCTGCTTTGGAAAAATTATTTGCACTCACCCTTATCGTATTTGGCTTATACGATATCTTCTTTACTATCTGGAAATAATCACGCGTGCGCTTTCATTTTATGGATCACTTCCTGTTCGTAAGGTGGCAAGGAACTTACAATCAGTTCGTAGGCATTATGCAGGAAATCGTCTAGTTCAGGTTCTGTTAGAGTATCTTCTTCTTTTAATTGTACCCAGTGGTAACGAGCCAGATGGGGGGCCGGTACAATGCCTGGTCTGCTGATCAATTGGTGAAATTGTGATTGACTGCATTTAAAAGATACCCAATGAGGAGGTTCCAGGGAAACCATGCAGAATAATTTTTCGCCTACATAAAAGCGTATTTCGTTGTCCCACTTCTTTTCAGTGATGACTGCAGGAAAAGACCCGCATAAATTGAGGGTGTGATCAAACATAGCAGCAGGTTTTTAAAGAATAATATATGACGTTGTCTTTTTAAACAACTTATTATTTCAATTTTTACAGGCACACACTAACATATTAAAATATAAAGCATGTGTGGTTAACGTAAATCTAAGCTGAAAATAGTGAATGAAACTGCAACATAAAAATAGGAAATAAAACGCAAAATCGAATTGTTAAAATCCGTTAATGTTCCGTGAAGGATTTCCTATGCTCAAACCTGGCTTAGTTTTCAGCGATAAATACTCTTTTTATTAATGAAAATTTAATCCATGCTTCTAAGTTCCGTTACCCTGCTGCGTTAACGTTGACATTGCTTATTGTTCAGGACCTGCAAGCCCCCTGCTTTATACATTGGGAACAGGTATAAAGCAAGGGGATAAAATATTTTTTATTGTTGCGCAGCAGCCCAGCGCACCATTTTTTCTTCCAGAATGGAAAGGGGCACACAACCATCTTTCAGCAGTTCATCATGGAAAGACGACAACACAAATTTGTTGCCTAGCTCGCTCGTGTATTTAGTGCGCAGCCCACGTATTTTGAGTTCTCCAATTTTGTACGACAGGGCTTGTGCAGGTATGGCCATATAGCGTTCAATTTCGGAGGTAGCCTCCTGTTGGGATACGGGTTCATTGTCCATCATGTACTTAATGGCTTGTTCCCTTGTCCAGCCTTTGGCGTGTAAGCCTACATCCACAACTAAACGGATAGCACGGTGGATTTCGTCGGAAAGGCGGCCAAAATACATGTAGGGATTGGTGTAGAGGCCAAGTTCCTTACCGAGGCTTTCGCAATAGAGGGCATATCCTTCGCCATAGGCGCCTATCCAGGAGAAGCGGCGGAATTTAGGTAGGGAATCGTTCTCTTGTTGCAGGGAGATCTGGAAGTGATGGCCGGGAATGGCTTCGTGCAGGAACAGGCACTCCATACCGGTATAGGGAAAGGTAGTGGCGTTTAGGATGGGTACATAAAAGACGCCTGGCCGGGTAGCGTCTGCGCTTCCCTGTATATATTCTGCAGATGCAGATGCGGCCCGGTAGGCTTCCGTTTGCCGGATTTCAAATTTTGTTTTAGGAAGATGCCCATACATCTTTTTTACGCCTGGCATAATCTTGTTTTCAATCGCCTTGAATGAATCGAGGATAGCTGCAGGGGTTTTAAAGATGCGCAGGCTTTTATTGGTGCGCATGTACGCAAAAAAGGCTGGTACGTCGCCCTGGAAGCCGGTACTGTTTTTTACCGTTTCCATTTCGCTGCGTATGCGGCTAACTTCTTTTTCACCCAGTTGGTAGATTTCTTCGGGTGTAAGCAGGGTGGTTGTCCAGCTTTTTATGAGGTAGGCATAATAAGCCTTCCCGTCCGGAATGCCTTCAATACCGCTGCTATTACGGGCTTTGGGCAGGTATTCCGTTTGCATGAAGGCTCCCAGCTTGCTGTAAGCAGGCAAGATATATTTTTCAATGGCAGCAGTATAATCTTGTACCAGACTAGCTTTGGTAGCGCTGTCAACACTGGCTGGCAGCATTTTCAGGGGTGCATAGTATACATTTTCTGCGGTATCTTTTTTAGCCAGGGCGGCTAATTGCGGAATTACCTTTACCACCAGGCTTTTAGGCAGTACATAGCCGGTAGCGATGCCCCTGCGCATATTGGCGATAGCGGTATCTGCCCATACGGAGAAGCATTCCATACGATGCATGAAGTGATGATAATCTTTTGCTGTTTTAAAAGGCTGGGTAGAAGAGCCGGAGCCGTACTGGGCCAATGTAAGGGGTACGCAGGTAAATTGTTGTACAGGCATCAGGTAGTCATGAAAGGTGAGGCCTTCCCGGTTGATGCTGAATTCCCGTTGCAGCATATCGTAGGTAATGCGGTCGTTGCCGGAAAGTACGGTACTATCTATCCCTTTCAAGGCTTGCTGATAGGCTGCGTAAAATGAATCTTCCCGCGCCCTGTACGCTTCGCTGATATCAATGGGCAGTTGATCGTTATATTGGCTTTCTCCATTTTGGGTAGCCTGTAATGGGTTCAGGGCCATGCTTTCATTATAGTAGCGGGCTGCCAGGCGGTGCAGGGAATCCTGCATAGCCGAAGGGAGCCCACTACTGCTTTTTTGCTTGCAGGCGCTTACCAGTAAGGTCCCTGCGAGAAAAAGGGATACCGTGTTTTTCATGTAATAACGTTGATTTTGATGCTTTGTACGATGTGCGAGGTGCTAATGTGTTGATTTGGTTTTACGTAACTAAGCTAATAAAATATCATCAGCCATTTTGTATGGCGGTTAAAATCCTTGGAAAATCCTCTGTAATCCGGTCGTGTTTAAAGAGGACAGGAGCAAATAGGTGTTTTGTCCATAAAAAAAGCATTCCGAAGAATCGGAATGCTTATTTAGAACAGTGAACAATGAAAAAAAAGATAAAAAAAATATGTTCGAAATACTTTTTAAAAACTATTATTAAGTACCTTTGTGTCTCACTTGAGTACTTTTATCCGGATGCTCTTGAAGGAAACTTCGTTTCCATGGTCCTGTAAAAGGATATGGCCTTCCGGCCACAAACCAAAGTTCTTCCAGTTTTTATATTTGCTGATGGCTATCAGGTCTTTAAAAGATTGGGAGCCGCGCTCATATTCCAACACTTTAAACCCATTTAGCCAATGCTCCACATGGTTATTTGGATACACAATAATACGACCTTTGTTCCATTCTCCAATAGGGGTAATAGCACGTTTTTCTTGTTTTCTTGTCATGAGGTCGTAAAGACTTGCTAATGTTCGGTTTCCATCGCGGCCTAATTTAGCGTCTGGATGTCTTTCGTCGTCTAATACTTGGTACTCCAGTCCGATGGCTGATTTACCGTTGGTTTCATATCCTTCTGTAACAAAGTATTTGACCCCGCTATTTGCTCCGGGCGTAAGTTTAAACATGAATTCCAATTCAAATGCGCTGTATTGTTTGTCGGTAATAATGTCGCCGCCGCTGCCTTCTTCATCTCCTGTAGAATTACCAATGGTAAGCACGCCGTTTTTAATGAACCAGCCTTCAGCCGGGAAGTCTTTTTGGTACACGCCTCTCCAGCCTTTGGTGGTTTTACCATCCCATAACAGTTGGTAACCGTTTTGTTTTTCCTGGCCGGAAATGGTGTTATCCACATTATTCACCACGTAGATGTTGTCGTAGGGGGAATATTGGGAAGGCGCCGGATTTTCTATGATACGGATATTTTTCCAGTAGATGTTTTTATTGTTATCGGTAGTGTTGTTGCCGATACTATGTACTTGCAGGGCAATAAAGCCTTTAGGTAATGCGGTATCCACCAAATGGGCGGCGGGTACGCCGTTTACCCAGGTACGCATTTCATTGCCCCGGCATTCGATCCGGTATTTATTCCAGCCATCTTTCTGAAAGGCTTGCTGGCCGGGAGGATTCAATTCCATAGGATATTGCCAGCCCCGGCGGCCTTCTTCGTATATGCCACCGCTCCATTTACGGTCGGATGGATCTATTTCCATCTGGTAACCGAAAACACGCCCGTTTTGGTAGTCTGCTTTGCTTTGGCTGCGGAATTGTATCCCGGAATTAAATTCTTTTCCGAGCTTAAATTCCAGTTCCAGGATAAAGTCGCCGTAGTCTTTCTCTGTGGCCAGGAAAGAGTTAGGGGTATTTAACACGGTGGTGCCAACCATTTCACCGTTTTCTACATGATATTGGGCTGCGCCTCCCAGTTGTTTCCAGCCTTTCAGGTCCTTCCCGTTAAAAAGTGGATGCCATGGGGTTTTCTGGGCAGAAATACCTCCATATAAACATAGTAGCGCGCTACATAAAAGAATTGTTTTTTTCATAAAAAAACGGAATAAGATGTCCAAAATAATCAATGAAAATGATTTGTACAACCGATTGCATATGATGTACTGTAATTTTTAATAGAAGCTAATTTTTTCAATTAGCTGAAAGCCATTTTCCGGAAGTACTATCCGGGATATAGGAAACGTGGGCGGTGGTAAGCTACCCGCTAAATGCCTATCTTTATAAGGCTTTTTTAACTTAAAACTTTCATTCCAATGGCACAGCAAAAAATTTTGTTACTAACAGGAGATTATGCGGAAGACTATGAAACCATGGTTCCTTTCCAGATGTTGCAGATGGTTGGTCATGAGGTACATGCCGTATGCCCCGACAAGGCAGCCGGCGATAAAATTAAAACAGCTATCCACGATTTTGAAGGCGACCAAACTTACAGCGAGAAGCCGGGACATGGTTTTGTGCTCAACGCTACCTTTAATGATATCTCTGGAGCAGATTATGATGCATTGGTAATGGCTGGTGGCCGCGCCCCGGAATACCTCCGGCTCAATAAAAATGTAATTGAACTGGTGAAGCATTTTTTTGCGGAAAATAAACCGGTAGCTGCTGTTTGTCATGCTATCCAGATCCTCACTGCCGCTGATGTGGTAAGAGGCAAAAAACTAACGGCTTATCCGGCGGTAGCTCCGGAAGTAACAGCTGCTGGCGGCACCTATGTAAACGTAAATGTATATGAAGCAGTGGTAGATGGTAAATTGGTAACAGCGCCTGCCTGGCCTGCCCATCCACAGTGGATAGCTGCATTCTTGCAGGTATTGGGAACTACTATTACGCTTTAAATTTTAGTTATTTGTAACTAATTGATTGATAATGTTATAAAGAAAATTTAAATTATCTTTCCACGGATTATTTAAATTAACGGGCCATTGCTTACCTTTGCAGCCAAATTCAGGAGGCTATCCCTGCATTTTAATTGATAATTCGTAATTCGTAATTGATTTTTATATATGTCCGGACAGCTTAAAGAAGTTCGTAACCGAATCAAATCTATTCAATCTGGTCAGCAGATCACTAAAGCCATGAAAATGGTAAGTGCTGCTAAATTAAGACGTGCACAGGATGCAATCCTGTTGATGCGCCCCTATGCGGTAAAACTCCAGGAAATGTTGCAGAATATTGTTTCCAACAGCGAAGGCAATATCGACACGCCACTGGCTGCACACCGCCAGGTTGAAAAGGTATTGATTGTGGTAGTTACTTCCGATAGAGGTTTATGCGGCGCTTTCAACTCTAACCTGATCAAAACTACTAAACGCCTTATCCGCGAAAAGTACCAAGAACAGTTTGAACAAGGCAATGTAGAACTGCTGCCTATCGGTAAAAAAGGATACGATCACTTCGTACAGAACGGATATAAAGTAAATAGCGCATTCTGGCAGCTCTTCTCCAACCTCACTTTTGAACAGGTGAAAGAAGCCGCCAGCATAGCCCTCAACGGCTTTATCAATGGCACTTATGACGCAGTGGACATTGTATACAGCGAATTCAAAAATGCAGCTACCCAGGTATATGTAACTGAACAGTTTCTGCCTATCGCTAAAGTGGAAAATCAGGATAAATCTAGTCTGAAAGCAGACTTTATTTTTGAACCGGAAAAAGATACGCTGATCGGCGAACTGATGCCTAAGATCCTGAATACCCAATTCTTTAAAGCCGTGCTGGATAACCACGCTTCTGAGCATGGCGCCCGTATGACTGCTATGGATAAGGCTACAGAGAATGCAAGTGAACTGCTGCGTAACCTGAAGATCTCCTACAACCGTGCCCGTCAGGCGGCTATCACTACCGAACTGACAGAAATCGTGAGCGGCGCTGCTGCATTGGCTAACTAAGCATTTTAAGTCAATTTTAACACTAAGTCAACAACTGAATAATATTTTCAAATTAGGGTCAAAGACTGTATTTTCGGTCTTTGACCTTTTTTGTAAATTGGAACTTCTATTATCGTATGGAAATATCACAGATCATCCCACACGTGGAAGCATTAATTTTTGCAGCCGACAGGCCCTTGCCTTTGCAGGAAATAGTGGATCTGCTTAATAATGCATTGGCATTCCTGGAAGACCGGACTACTCTGGACCAGGTAGAAGCCGCTATAGAAGCTATTAAAGAAAAATACAGTTCCGAATTTTACGCTTTTGAAATACGTAACAGCGGCGGCGGATACCAGTTCCTGACCAAGAGGGAATATTATCAGACGGTAGCCCAACTGAATGGCGATAAATTCCTGAAACGCCTGTCTACTGCTGCATTGGAAACCCTGGCTATTATCGCTTACCGGCAACCTATTTCTAAAGGCGAAATTGAATATATCCGTGGGGTTAGCACCGACTATTCTATCCAGAAACTACTGGAAAAGGAATTGATCGTTATTTCCGGCCGGAGTGAAGATCAACCTGGTAAGCCGCTCCTGTATGCTGTGTCCCGCGCTTTTATGGACTATTTCGGTATCAACTCTGTGGCAGACCTACCCAAGCTCAAAGAGCTCTTTGATGAGGAAATGGTACAGCCTACCCTTATCAACGACGATACAGCTACCCTGGGCCGCGGAGAGCTTAGTGCGGATGCGCCGGAAGATCCTCCCTCCCTCATGGTATCAGAAGATGGAGAACTCCTCGATCCAGACCACCAACTGGATCATATCGCCGGTTCTGTAGAGGATATAGAATATCCTGCTTCAGAAGATGAAGAAGTAGAACCAGACGATGAAATTGTAAATTTCGACGGCTTCATAGAATCTACCAGCGGAATAGAAGACGAAGATCTATATAGCAATCTTCCGCAAAATTTGGTGGGCAATGTTATAAATGAGAATGAGAAAGAAGAAGATGGGGAAAAAGACGAAGACCCGGATGATATTGTAGAAGATGCCATCACACCGGCATCGGAAGATGATGAGATAGGGGATGAAAATGATGATGAAAATGAAGAGGATAGCGATAAAGAAAATAATGATATTTAAAAAAGGGGCATCTGCGGATGCCCCTTTTTATTAGTTGCCTTACGGGCAATTATTTATGGTTCCAGTGTTACCAACTGGATGTTTTTCCACCTTACTTTAATGCCTCCGCCGGAATGTATCTGTAAGGCAATCTGTCCGTTGGCAGCACCTATTTTGTCATCTTTCAGGGTAATCATTTCATGGCCATTCAGCCAGGTGGCCACGCTATCGCCCGAAACACGTATTTTCATAGTGTTCCATTCTCCCATTTTCAGGTATTGTTCTTTTTCTTTACCGGGTTGTACCAGCCATCCCCGGCCGTAAGATTCATAGATACCACCGGTATGTAGTCCCGGGGGAGCTACTTCTGCCTGCCATCCGGTAATTTTAGTGCCTTCCAAGGAAGAGTGGAAGAACACCCCGCTGTTGCCATTGGCCTCCTGTTTAAATTGCAGGGTGAGTTCAAAATCTTTATATTGTCCGTTTGTACCAAGATAGCCGTATGCTTTATCTGGTCCGCTTTCACATACTAATTCTCCGTGGTCTGCATACCATTTTTCGGTACCATAGATTTTCCAGCCATCCAGGTTTTTTCCATTGAATAAAGCGGATACTTTTTGGGCAGAGGTACTGTTGGTGTTCAGTAACAGGGTGCTGCCCAGCAGGCAGGCGAATAAGGTTTTTTTCATAACACTGTTTGAAGTTGATTGATGAACAGGCGGGAAAAGCCTTCACAAAAAAGTCCCCTGGTATATCAACCAGGGGACTCGAATATAAGGTCTAATTGCGGGATTTTTTTACCGCCGGTAATTATCTTGCAATGTTGACCGCTCTCTTTTCACGGATTACGGTTACTTTAATCTGACCAGGATACTGCATTTCTGTTTGTATCTTATTGGCGATTTCGAACGACAAGCGGTCGGCGTCTCCATCGGATACTTTATCACTTTCTACAATGATACGCAGCTCTCGGCCGGCCTGTATAGCATAGGCTTTTTCAACCCCTTCATGAGATAAGGCCAGGTTTTCCAGGTCTTTGATACGTTGCAGGTAGCTCTGCATAATTTCACGGCGGGCGCCAGGACGGGCACCGCTGATCGCATCACAGGCCTGAACAATCGGAGAGATCACATATTGCATTTCCATTTCGTCGTGGTGCGCACCAATGGCGTTCACTACAGCAGCATGTTCACCGTATTTTTCAGCGAGCTTGGCGCCCAGCAAGGCGTGGCTTAGTTCAGTTTCTTCGTCGGGCACTTTACCAATATCGTGTAACAGGCCGGCACGTTTGGCCAGTTTAGGGTTGAGTCCTAATTCTGCTGCCATTACCGCGCAAAGATTGGCGGTTTCTTTGGAGTGCATCAGGAGGTTTTGTCCGTAGGAAGAGCGGAAACGCATTTTACCTACCAGGCGTACCAGTTCTTTATGCAAGCCATGGATACCCAGTTCAATCACGGTACGTTCACCGATATCCATTACCTGTTCTTCCAGTTGTTTCTTGGTTTTTTCTACCACTTCCTCAATACGTGCCGGGTGTATACGTCCGTCTTGTACCAGGCGCTGCAGTGACAGGCGCGCAATTTCACGGCGCAATGGGTCGAAGGAAGACAATACAATTGCCTCAGGGGTATCGTCCACAATCAGGTCTACACCGGTAGCTGCTTCGATGGCCCGGATATTACGACCTTCACGGCCAATGATCTGGCCTTTGATTTCATCGCTTTCCAGGGTAAATACGGTAATGGTATTTTCGATGGTTTGCTCTGCGGCGGTACGTTGGATAGATTGTATGATGATTTTCTTGGCTTCCTTGTTGGCCTTTAGTTTAGCGTCCTCAACAATTTCTTGTATGTGGGAAAGTGCCTGGGAACGGGCTTCTTCTTTTAAGCTTTCCACCAGTTGGTGTTTCGCTTCTTCTGCGGTTAAACCAGCTACTTTTTCCAGACGGCGGATATGTTCTTCCTGGTGTTTTTCCAGTTCGGTCCGCTTAATGGTTACCAGCTCCATCTGACGGTTCAAAGTATCCTTGATGGCTTCGTTTTCGTTTAGCTGTTTCTGGAGCTGTTCGTTTTTCTGGTTTAAAGCTTGTTCTTTTTGTTTGATGCGGTTTTCTGATTCCGCCAGTTTCTGGTTACGTTGCAGTACTTCTTTGTCGTACTCACTTTTTAATTGCAGGTATTTTTCTTTTGCTTCCAGCAACCGGTCTTTCTTGAGATTTTCTGCACTTATCTGTGCATCCGCAACGATCTTTTTAGCTTGTAGTTCAGCTTCATCTATTTTATGCTGCGTGCTTTTGGCAAAAATCACTTTACCTAGCAAAATCCCAACGATCAGTGCCAATAATGCTGCAGCTATTGTTAGTGTAACATCCATATGAATTATTTATACTTTATTTATGTGGTATCCTCCTACCCTGGTTGCTGCTAAAACATAACAGGGGCGAGAACTGACCCGCGAAAATACAAAAAAATAGCAGTTAAAGCGTCTTTGATACGTGATAATTAGCCAATTAGCTAATCCTTAACTAATCTGTTGTTAAGCAATGGGTAACGTGGTCAACCCAGTGCCTGGTTGATAATTTCTTCCAGTTTTTCCAGTTTCTCCTGTAAAAAAGGAGCGGTATTGGCTTGTGCCTTTCCGCCACTGGTAACGGGGTGTGTTGCATACATGATCAGGGCCATAGCGATATAGTCCTGCAGGTCTTTGCCTGCATAGGATGCTTTAAAATCGACAATCTTCTCATTCACTTCTTTCATAATACGGCGTACTTCTGCCTCTTCTTCCGGTTTTATTTTTATACGGTAAGAACGGTCAGAAACGACTATATTAATAGGAATGAGGTGCTCCATACATATGATTTTTATATCAACTGTTTAGTAAAGCAATGCAGCGGTCAATTTCTTTGATATAGTCGTTGATCTTGCTGCGGATCTCTTTCTTGAAAGCGTCATCTTCTGCTATAGCAGTACCTCCCTGGGTGGTGGCTGCAATTTTCATCAGTTGCAATCTTTCTTCCAGTCCCAGGATCGACTGCTGCTGTTGTTGCAGTGCCTGCTGTTGTGCTTTTACTTCTTCTTTCAGCAATACATTCTCCGCCTGCACCTGTTGTAGCTTTTTCACCAACAGATGCAGTTTTTCTTCTACGCGTTGAATGTATTGCTCTAAGACCATTAAATGTGATATATTTTTATTGCCGGAAAAACCAGTACCAGCGACGTTTTATTTTCTTATTTCCGCTTGTAGCTGGGTTTCAAACGTTTTGATAAGTTTGTCCATTACACCATCGATCTCTTTGTCGGTAAGGGTTTTTTGCGGGTCCTGGAAAGTGAAGCTTACAGCGTAAGACTTTTTCTGATGTCCCAGTTTTTCGCTCTCGAATACGTCAAACAGATTTACTTGTTGTAACAGACCGGATTTCACGTTGCGGGCGGCTGCTTCTACGGCGGCGAACTTTACCTGTTTGTCAAGTATCAGTGCCAGGTCTCTGCGAACTGCCGGGAAACGTGGGATTTCTTTGTAAAAGTTATCACTTTTTTGCAAGAGTCCCAGTATTTTATCCCAGTTAAAGGTAGCATACCATACTGGCTGACGGATATCAAACTGCTTCAACTTAGTAGGGACAACGCCTCCGAGGGTTACTACCACCTGGTTTTTTATTTTGATTTCCCAGGATGGTTGCAAGCCCGGTGCTGTACTTTCGGCCCAGGTAAGTTGGGTATAGCCTAGCTGACGGAGTATATTGATGACAAAGCCTTTCAGGAAGTAAAAATCAACAGGGCTGGATTTATGCATCCAGGTTTCCGCTGTTTGTTTACCGGTGAGGTATAATGCCAGATGGTTGTTTTCTCCATAACCTTTTTCCAGTATGCGGTAGGTTTTCCCGAATTCAAAGAACAGCAGGTCTTCGTTTTTCCTGTTCAGGTTATGCGCAATGCTTTCCAGGCCGGTTTCCAGCATGGAGGGGCGCATAATGTCCAGTTCCACAGTAAGGCTGTTGATCATTTTCACCGTATATTCCAGTACTTCCGGCGTGTAGTATTTACTGTTGGTAATGGAATTGGTGAAAATTTCGTTGAAACCATTACCAGCCAGGTAACTGGCTATTTTCTCCTTGATGCTTTCTGCATCTGGCTGGGCTGCCAGGGCAGGGGAGATGGCCACTTTGGAAGGGATTTCGATGTTATCCAGGCCATCGATACGCATTACTTCTTCCACCAGATCGGCCGGCAGACTGATATCCGGTTTACTGAAAGGTACGGATACGGTAAAGCCTTCCGCTGATTCGGATAAAACATCGAAGCCCAGGCTGCGCAATATATTCAGGATCTTATTTTCCGGGTAATTGCTGCCGCTGAGTTTGCGTATATAGCTGTAGGTGGTTGTTACCTCTGTTTTTCTTTTTACAGAAGGATATACATCGATGATAGCTGAGGCCACTTTTCCGCCACCGATCTCACAGATCAGTGCTGCAGCGCGTTGCAGCGCAAATACCACATTGGAGATATCCACTCCCTTTTCGAAACGGACAGCTGCGTCTGTACGCAGTCCATGGCGGAAAGAGGTGGTACGGATAACGCCAGCGTTGAAAAAGGCGCTTTCCAGGAAAATATTTTGTGTAGTATCGGATACGCCGGAGTGCAGACCGCCGAATACGCCGGCAATGCACATGCCTTCGCCGGCGCCATTACAGATCATCAGATCGGTGGCGTCCAGCTTTCTTTCTTTTTCGTCTAGGGTAACAAAAGGCGTATCCTGGGGCAGACTTTTCACCACAATGGCATTGCCCTGTACTGCTGCTGCGTCGAAGGCATGCAGCGGTTGGCCGGTTTCATGCAGCACAAAATTGGTGATATCCACAATATTATTGATCGGGCGTACTCCAATAGCTGTGAGCTTAGCTTTTAGCCATTCCGGGGAAGGGGCTACCTGCACGCCGGTAATGGAAATACCACTGTACCGTGGACAGGCGTCTGTATTTTCGATGGTAACGCTGATGGCTAAGGGGGTGGCTGCCTGCGGCAACGCCTCTATTGCTGGCAGCTGTACCTGGTATTTGTGCGTATGCTCAATATTATTCAGGAAAGCGCAAACATCTTTGGCAACGCCAATATGGCTCATGGCGTCCATCCGGTTAGGGGTAAGGCCTATTTCAAAGATGTAGTCCTGCGCAGGTTTAAACACTTCGCTGGCAGGAGTGCCTGGTTGCAGGGAAGCAGCTAATACCATGATGCCGTCGTGACTGTTGCCTAAGCCTATTTCATCTTCAGCGCAGATCATTCCCTGGCTTTCTTCTCCACGGATCTTGGCCTTTTTCATGGTTAGCGGCTCACCGCCTGCGGGGTAAATGATGGTGCCAATGGGCGCCACTACTACTTTCTGCCCTACTGCTACGTTGGGAGCGCCGCATACAATGTGCAGGGGCTCGCCCGCGCCAATGTTTACAGTAGTCAGTCTTAACTTGTCTGCATTGGGGTGTTTTTCTGCCGTCAGTACTTCACCAATCACTAATCCGGCCAGACTTCCCTTCACAGCTTCAAATTTCTCCAGGCTTTCTACTTCCAGGCCAATTCTGGTTAATATAGTAGATAGTTCCTCCGGTGTAGGCTTTACCGGTAAATAATCACATAGCCAGTTGTATGAAATCGTCATTTATCTGCTCGGTTTATATAAGTGCGTAAAGTTAAGAACTATTTTCTCTCAAAGAAGCAAAGAGGCGGCGCCTATAGCGGATTTTGTTTTGCTGCAAGGTTGTGGTACGGTGAAAGTCTGGCTGGGAAAGGTTTTTCTTTATAAAGTACACTTTGTCACTGTACAACGCCCCTTCGTATATGGGCGTAAGCGTACTTTTATTGGTTGTGAATAAAATATCGGCTGAAACTATTGTTAATGCGGTGTTTTTTATTTTGTGGAAAAACTTTTTACACAATGTGTGTGAATAATCAGACCTTTGCTTGGGAATTCTGGTTTTTCGGTGGATAACTATGTTTTTTCGGTGGATAACTGACGTTGTGCTTGTGGATAACCTGTGTGTGAAGCTTAATAAATTTAGTGACGAAAGGGAAGTGGTTAATCGAAAAAATGCCTTTACCTTAGTTTGTACGGCTTGCAAAAGTTTACAATTTCATAAAAGTAGCTATCACTCCCTGGTTGAATGCGGGAAAATGCAGATATCGATTGTAAAAAGAACTGGAAAGGCCCATTGACAGTAACCTTTTATTAATTTTATTTAATACACTAACCATAAATGGATCTCAATCTTAAGAAAGACCGCAATGTGCGTAGGAAACCGTCCATTGATGTGTCATCCTTGGTGTATGGCAAGATACCGCCACAGGCTAAAGAGTTGGAAGAAGCTGTTTTGGGAGCCGTAATGCTGGAAAAAGGTGCATTTGACACCGTTATTGAGATATTAAAAGGAGAGTGTTTTTATGTAGAAGCACACCAGATTATATTTAATGCCATGACCCGGCTGGCAGGTAAATCTATGCCAGTAGACATCCTCACTGTTACGGAAGAATTGAAGTCCATGGGTTCTCTGGAGCAGATTGGAGGGCCCTTTACGGTGATGAAGCTTACCAATATGGTGGTGTCGTCTGCCAATATTGAGGCGCACGCCCGTATTATCCTTCAGAAATTTATTCAGCGGGAACTGATCCGCATTTCAGGGGAGATTCTCTCCGAATCTTATGAAGACACGGCCGATGTATTTGACCTGTTAGACAGTGCTGAATCCAAATTATTTGAAGTTACCAATAACCATCTTCGTAAAAACTACGATTCTATCGATCGCGTATTGGTGAATACCATGAAGCGTATTGAAGACCTGCGTAATAAAGGCGATGATATTACCGGCGTGCCTTCCGGTTTCCCATCGCTAGACAAAGTCACCTATGGCTGGCAATCTACTGATCTGATCATTATAGCTGCCCGTCCTTCTGTGGGTAAAACCGCTTTTGCACTTAACCTGGCGCGTAATGCCGCCCTGCATCCCCGTTTTCCCAAAGGAGCAGCGGTATTTTCATTGGAAATGTCTGCCGGCCAGATCGTACAACGTATCCTCTCGGCCGAGTCAGAAATAAAGTTGGAAAAAATTTCCCGCGGTAAGCTAGAAGAATATGAGATGAAGAAGCTGATGACCCACGGTATTGAACGCCTGGCCAAAGCGCCTATTTTCATCGACGATACGCCAGCCCTCAACATTTTTGAATTGCGCGCCAAGTGCCGCCGCCTGGTGCATAACCATGGTGTAGGCGTTATCATCATCGACTACCTTCAGCTGATGAGCGGTAGCGGCGATGGAAAAGGTACCAATCGTGAGCAAGAGATCAGTAAGATCTCCCGGGATCTGAAAGGATTGGCAAAAGAGCTGCAGGTACCGGTAATCGCCCTCTCCCAGTTGAGCCGTGATGTGGAAAAGCGTAAAGATGGCAACAAAATGCCGCAATTGAGCGATCTCCGTGAATCCGGCGCTATCGAGCAAGATGCCGATATGGTAATGTTCCTCTACCGTCCTGAATACTACGAAATCAATACCAATGAAATGGGTGAGTCCAATAAAGGAGAAACCCATGTTCGTATAGCCAAGCACCGTAATGGTCAGCTGGATACCATCAAACTTAGGGCCGTACTGGAATTCCAGCGCTTCGAAGACGATGGTAGCCTCGAAAATCCCGGTGGTGGCAACCCATTTGCAGGTATGCGCCCACAACAAGGTGGCGGCGGTGGCAATGATGAAGCCAAGCTGTATATCCAGAAAGGGTCCAGGATGAACGATATGAATTTTGATGAAGGATTTGAAGACGCTCCTTTTTAACTTTTAGCTACTGGCTAAAAAATTAAAAGGCAAAAAGACCTAGCGGGATAGCCTGCGCCAGCCGCTAAAATGCCAACAATAATTAGTCAGGCGGTTAACCTTTAGCCGCCAATAGCTTATGAGGTATCTGTACTTAAAATATAAAGCCCATTACAAAGATAATTTCCAGTTAGCCTATCCTGTAGTGATTTCCCAGCTAGGACACACCCTGGTGGCATTATCTGATAGTATTATTATTGGCCATACCGGTAAGGTGCCGCTGGCAGCGGTATCATTGGGTAATGGCTTATTCTCTATTTTTATGGTGACCGGCATTGGTATGTCGTACGGACTTACTCCGCTTATTGCCCAGGAAAACGGGCGAGGCAACAAAAAAGCCATTGGGCATCTATTGAGCCATAGCCTGGTTATTAATATAATATTGGGCGTATTGTTATCCACAGCCATTTACTTTGGCAGTAATTATTTATCCTTCCTGCATCAGGAAGGAGATGTAGCCACGCAAGCGCGGCCTTTCCTGCGTTATCTTGGCCTGTCTTTTATTCCGATGATGTTGTTTTTGTCATTTAAGCAGTTTGCAGAAGGGCTTGGATTTACCCGGCAGGCGATGAATATTAGCATTATCGGTAATGTGATTAATGTGTTTCTTGGCATTACCCTGGTATATGGTTTATTTGGCTTGCCCCGCATGGGAGTGGTGGGCGTAGGTATTGCCACTTTTACCGACCGTTTTATTATGGGCATTACGATGGCCATATATGTATTGCGGGCGCCCCGTTTTAAACCTTATCTGCAAGCCTTTGGGTTTAAACAGCTGCAGGCGGCTACCATCAGGAAAATATTAGGTATTGGTACGCCGGTAGCTTTACAATATATTTTTGAAGTGAGCGCCTTCAGCGGTGCAGCCATTATGGTAGGTTGGATGGGAGCGGCAGAACTGGCGGCACATCAGATCGCATTAAGCCTGGCAGCCATGACTTATATGATGGCCAGCGGTATTTCCGCGGCCGCCGGTATTAAAAGCGGTAATTATTTTGGCCGTAAAGATTTTCATCAACTACGTTTTTCCGCTATCGCCAGTTATCATATGGTGCTCTTGTTAATGGGAACTACTGCGGTGTTGTTTACTTTAGGGAACCACTTGCTTCCATCGTTCTATATTCAGGATACTCAGGTGATCGGGATTGCTGCCCGGTTGCTCATTATCGCTGCCTTTTTCCAGTTATTTGATGGTATGCAGGTAGTAGGTCTTGGTGTTCTCCGTGGCCTGGGAGATGTACGTATACCTACCCTCATTACTCTACTGGCCTATTGGGTGTTGGGTATTCCGCTAGGTTACCTGCTCGGTATTAAAATGGGCTATGGGGTGGAAGGCATATGGTGGGGGCTGTCGATAGGCCTGGTGGTGGCTGCTTTGTTACTGTTTTTACGTTTCCATAAATATGATTTACGGGATTTATCCGATAAGGCTGATGAGGGAAGGCATTTGTGATCTTTGCTTATATCTTTGCACATCAGGATAACTAAACAATCAAAATAATCACGTTTATTAATGAGCTACATACTCTTTTATGCATCCAATATACAGCCAGATGCAGTTAGCTACACGATGAATGAGGATACTTCCAAGTATTGTATCCAGGTATTACGTCATGAGCGTGGCGACCAGGTTTGGCTAACAGATGGCAAGGGGCATAAGTTTGTTACGGAGATTACGGACGATAACCGGAAAAAATGCGTAGTGAAAGTGCTTTCCTGTGAAATGGTGCCGCCGCCGGTTTGTGCGCATCGTTTAGCCATTTCCTTTACCAAAAATGCTTCCCGGATAGAGTGGTTATTGGAGAAAGCAACGGAAATAGGTATTCAAACTATTATTCCATTGGTAAGTCAGCGTACGGAAAAAGAAAAAATAAAAGCCGAACGGTTACATAATATATTGGTATCTGCTATGTTGCAATCGCAGCAGTTTTATTTGCCCGATCTGCAGGAACCGCAGGCGTTTGATAGGCTGGTAAAACAGAATAGAGATGCCCAGAAGCTGATTGCCCATTGTTTACCGGAAGAGAAAAGGGATATGTTGCAGGTAATGGAGCCTGGGAAAGACACGATTATTTTAATTGGCCCCGAAGGCGATTTTACGCCTGATGAAATAAAATGGGCACTAGACCATGGATTTGAACCGGTATCCCTCGGCAATACCCGTTTGCGTACAGAAACAGCGGGATTAGTAGCGGTAACCATTATGCAGCTAAAGGCCAATAGTTAAGTAGATGGACGGGTAACAAGCCGTTGGCGGATGGCAATTAACGGCTTGTTACCTGTGCCGGCTAGTTGCTGGCTATAAGTCCTTCGCAAATGTTCTTCACGATAGTAGGTCCTTCATATACAAAACCAGTATATACCTGTACCAGGGAAGCGCCGGCATCCAGTTTTTCCTGTGCATCTGCTGCTGTGAAAATACCGCCAACAGCGATAATAGGAATAGTGCCCTGGCTATTGGTGTGGATATAGCGGATCACTTCTGTGGCTTTCCGTTTTACAGGCAAGCCGCTTAGTCCTCCGGCGCCGATATCGGTTACTTCTGTAGCAGGCGTTTTGAGCCCGCTTCGGCTGATAGTGGTGTTAGTAGCCACAATGCCTGCTAGCTGGGTTGCTTTTACAATTTCTATGATATCGTCTAGTTGCTCCGTAGTAAGATCGGGTGCAATTTTGAGTAAAATAGGTTTAGGCGATGGTTTTTGCTGATTAAGCACCTGTAGGTGGTGCAGCAATTGCTTTAAAGGCTCTTTTTCCTGTAGGGCACGAAGATTAGGTGTATTGGGCGAGCTTACATTTACTACAAAGTAATCTACTACTTCGTATAGCGCATGAAAGCATTTTTCATAATCGCTCACTGCTTCTTCATTCGGTGTTATTTTGTTTTTCCCGATGTTACCGCCAACAATAATATTGGATTTTTTCCGTCGCAGCCGTTTAGCTGCGGCAGACGCCCCTTCGTTATTAAAACCCATGCGGTTAATCAGGGCTTTATCGGCTGGAAGACGGAATAGCCGCGGTTGTTCGTTTCCGGGTTGTGCCAGCGGTGTTACCGTACCTATTTCTACAAATCCGAATCCCAGGCAGGCCAGTTCATCAATATATCTGGCATCTTTATCGAAACCGGCAGCCAATCCTACGGGATTGGAGAATTTCAGGCCAAACACTTCCCGTTCGAGCCTTTTATCCTTTACACCGCAAAAAGCGGTCAGCACAGTTTTGCCCAGTGGCAGGGAACAAATTGTCTTTAAACCACGCATAACGCTGTGGTGAATGTTTTCCGGCGGATACCGGAAAAGGAAATTTTTGATCAGGTTGTACATTGCGCCCACAAAAGTAAGGTGATTTAAGTAATTTTTTTGATTGTCATAATGAAGTGTTGTGGTAAAAAGAATGAAACATTCACGCTATCCATAAATAATAAAAATCAGCCATAAGTGTTAACAAATACCCAAAATTCATCATTCATCTATCAAAAAAATCATCTTGCACAATCATTTTTAAAAATATCCGTTCATGAGGCAATCAAAAAATCAACAAATCATATTACTAAATCACATTACTTTTGTGACTCATCATGCTTGAGCTCCAAACATTTGAAGCATTATTCAGGGAAAACCACGCTCATTGCCTGGCCTTTGCCACTCACTACACGGGAGATGCCCATGTAGCAGAGGAGATTGTACAACAGGTATTCCTGCGCCTTTGGGAGAAACGGGATACCATTACGATCACAGGTCCGGTGAAAGCATATTTGTTTTCAGCCGTCCGTAATACCGCCATTAGTCAATGGAGGAAGGATGCCGTGCGCTCGGAAAAGGAGACAGGCTACAGCAGGATGAAAGATATAACGCTACCGGCCGGCGAAGAGGCGAAAGAACTGGAACGGCTGTATCACCAGGCGTTGGAAATATTGCCCGAACGTTGCCGGGAAGTATTTGTGCTGAGTCGCCAGCAGCATATGAAATATGCGGAAATAGCCGCTGTGATGAATATTTCTGTTAAAACTGTGGAGAACCAGATGGGGAAGGCGCTGAAGATACTGCACCAGGAGTTGAAGGAGTACCTGCCTTTAATGGCTGGGTGGCTGTTTTAAAAATATTGATGGCCGCATGGGGGCATCAGGGTTTTCCATGCGTCTTAATTATATATACCGCTTTGGGCGGTGACTGTAAAACTTACAACAACGGATGATACCATCTTTTCCCAACGAGGCAATGCCTGAGGAGGCACTGTATACATTGCTCTGCAAGTACCTGCTTAATGAAGCGGATGCGCAGGAGCGTGCATGGGTGGAAGATTGGAAAGGTATAGATCCTGGCAATATTGCATTGCTTAACTCTTTGGGTGAAGTACTGCATACGGTGGAGGCAGAGGAAAAGGTAGCCGTAGCCAATACGGATGCGGCCTGGCTACAGCTCTATGAAAAAATGGGTTGCCCGGAAGATAATCATGCCAGCCATTCTATAACAACTACTTTGCCCGTAGCTATACCTGCCAGAACGCCGGTACGCTTTACCTGGCTAAAGGTGGCGGCTATGCTATTAGTGGTATTGGGCGCCGGATGGTGGTACTTGCATGCTAACCGTCCGCAGGCCATATATACCGGACCAATAGCAGCTACCTTGCTAGATGGCAGTAGCGTACAGCTGCTGGCAGCTTCCCGGCTGGAAGTGGCTCACGGCTTTAACGAAAAGAACAGGAAGGTGAGCCTGAGCGGTACCGCCTCATTTGATGTGCGTAACAATCCGGCCCATCCTTTTATCATTGTGTTGGGGCATACTGAGGTAAAGGTATTGGGTACCCGCTTTACGATAGCCTACCAACCTGGGGGAGCGGCGCTCAAAGTACATGTTAGCAGCGGTAAGGTAATAGTAATTGATCATGCGCAAGCCGATAGTGTAGTGCTCACAGAAGGGATGCTGCTACAAGAAGATAATAACAGGCCTGTATTCCGTATAGCCGCATATGTAACCGATATGGATAAAAAATCACTGTCGTTTCACGATGTGTCTCTGGAAGAAGTATTACATACGGTGACCGAGGTATATGATATAAAAGTGGAAGTAACCGATACCGACCTATTGAAATTGCCTGTTCATGCCGATTTCGCCGGGGAATCTACTGAAGATGTTATCAAATCGCTGGCGCTTATGTTGAATGCCAACTACGAGAAGATAAATGAAAGGCAATACAAATTAAACCGGCCAGCTGATTACTAGTTCCGTTACTAGTAGCTAACTGTAAAATGCTTAATTATATAAAGGTCACTGTTTTTAGCTGCTGTTAGCCAGCCGCTGAAGCCTGTTACCAAAGTCGCACTTCAATTTAATTATATTATGTCGTTAGCCGGAAAACTGCTGACGGGAATATTAATATTATGTTTCCCACTGAATGTTTTGGCGTGGGATTGGCAAACAAGAGTAACAATAGCCGTGAAAGACCAGCCTATATCGGCGGTTTGCACGCTACTGGAAAAGGAATATGGCATCCATTTTTCATATAGTAACGAGCTTGTTAGCCTGTCACGGAGAGTTACGTTAACCGCCCAGCATCAGCGATTAAAAAAAATATTGGATGAACTGTTCGCACCTGATGAAATAAAATATATCCGGGTGGGCGACCAGGTTGTGCTATTACCTGCCCAGCATGTAAGCCATACTATTAGCGGTTATGTGAAAGATGCTAACAGCGGAGAGAATTTGATTGGCGCTACCGTATATGCCCCTGCGTTAAAAGAGGGCACTACCACTAATCAATATGGTTTTTTTAGTTTAACCACTGCAAAAGATACCGGTCGCCTGCTGATTTCTTATATAGGTTATCAGCCTCAGTGGCAATCGCTGTCAGGTAATGGGAACCAGTTCCTGAATATTACTTTGCAACCTGTAGGCAGCTTAAAGGAAGTGGTAGTGAGCGCCCGTGAAAACACAAAGCTGCAGGAGCAAACCCAAATGAGTAAGGTATCGCTTTCTCCTTCCGAACTACAGGCTATGCCGAGGTTGCTCGGAGAAGTAGATGTAATGCGCACTTTACAGGCAATGCCAGGAGTAAGCAGCGGTATGGATGGCGCCGGCGGATTATATGTTCGGGGAGGTGGCCCGGATCAGAACCTGATCCTGATGGATGGAACTCCGGTGTTTAACTGCTCACATTTCTTTGGCGTGTATTCTTTGCTGAACGCCGACGTAGTAAAAAATACCGATCTGTATAAAGGTGCTTTCCCTGCCCGTTTTGGGGGAAGATTATCGTCTGTGGTAGATATAGCCATGAAAGAAGGCGATATGAAAGCCTTCCATGGCAACGCCTCTATTGGGCTTATTTCTACCAAGTTTAATATAGAAGGGCCTATTATAAAAGATAAAACCTCTTTTATATTTTCTGCCCGCCGTTCCTATCCTGATCTGTTGCTGAATGCTGCTTTACAGGCCCATAACACTTTGGGCGTCGGTGGGGAATTTCAAGCCTATTTCTATGATGTGAATGTAAAAGTGAATCATATTTTTTCTCAGAAAGACCGCATTTTCCTGAGTTTTTATAAGGGAGAAGATAACCTGTTGCTGAAGCAAATGGCGAACGACAGCACCAGTACTACCCAACCGGCCAAATATTATGGAGAAAGTAGCAAGTTCCAGTTAGGGTGGGGGAATACAATTGCTGCCCTGCGGTGGAACCATATTTATGGGCCACAGTTATTTTCCAATGTTACGCTCAACTTTTCCCAATATGCCTTTTCTACCCAGTATGAGCATAAATATATGATCCCCATTTCTGGGGAGAGATCGGATGTATATGGAACGTATCGCTCGCGGATGGAAAACAGCGGAGGAAGGATCGATTTTGACTATCGCCCTGATCCCCGGCATTCGATACGTTTTGGTGGCATTATTACCATGCATTATTTTAAGCCGGGCGGTTCTTCTTTTGAAGATAAAGATAGCCCGGTGAAGCCTTTGGATACCCTGGGCTATCCGGTGCGGATTACCGGCGCGGAGGTATCCTTGTATGCAGAAGACGATTGGCAGGTAAACACTAACTTATATGCCAACTTGGGCGTACATGCGTCAGCGTTTATGGTGGAAGGAAGGTGCTATTATTCCCTGCAGCCCAGGTTGGGGCTGCGTTACCTGTTGCCTCACCATTGGGCCGTGAAAGCGTCTTACACGCACATGAACCAGTATATTCATCTGTTGTCCAGCAATGGCACCACCTTGCCTACAGACATCTGGGTGCCTTCTACCCAACGGGTAGCGCCTATGTTTTCTAAACAGGTTGCTGTGGGCATAGGTAAAACTTCCCTGAATGGGAAATACGAGTTTACCCTGGAAGGTTATCTCAAATCTATGTACAACATGATCGAAAACAAGGAAAGCAATATGTTGGTGAACCAGGATGTAGGACGGTGGGACGAAAAAGTAACCGTAGGAAAGGGTTGGAGCTATGGTTCGGAACTGATGTTACAGAAGAAAAAAGGCAATACCACCGGATGGATAGGTTATACCCTGTCGTGGTCTACCAGGCGTTTTCCGGGCATCAACAACGGAGAGATTTTTCCTTATAAATACGATCACCGCCACGATATAGAAGTGATATTGATGCAACGGTTGGGCAAGCACTGGGATATTTCCGCATCCTGGCACTATACTTCCGGGATGCCTATTACCTTACCGGTGTCGAGTTACAACGGTACCGATAATGCTTCGCCCTATGAGCCTGGCACAGGTAATACAGCGATAGACCGTTTTGATAATTGGTATAACTACCGTACCAGCGATGTACACCGGTTGGATATGGGCATTACTTACAGCAAACAGAAAAAACATTGGGTGAAAAGCTGGAACCTCAGCGTGTTCAATGTATATAACCGGAAAAATCCTTTCTTTTATTATATAGGAGAAGATCCGGAGGCAAAACAAAGGTACCTTACCCAGGTAACCATTTTGCCTATTTTACCAAGTATTACTTATGCTATTAAATTTTAACGGCAAAACCGATGAAAAGGAAGTTTGTAGGTATGATATGGCTAGGGCTTTTTCTCTTTGCATGTGAAAAGCATATGGATATCCATTTGCCGTATGAAGGCGATAAAATAGTGGTGAATACACTAATACAGCCGGATAGTGTGATCTATATCCGGGTAACGCGTAGTGTGCCTACCAATGTGTATGATGAAAGTGGCTATAAAGATATCCGGAAGGCTTCAGTAACCCTGTTGGAAGATAGCTTGCCCATAGCGCCTCTGCAGGTACAGGAAATAAGCGGCCTTTTTTATTTTGTAACTACTCAGAAGGCTATACGTGGAAAAAGGTATACTGTAGAGGTGGCAGCGCCGGGATTACAGGCTATAACGGCTACGGATACACTTCCTTTGCTGCCGGAAGTAAATAATGCTACTGCGCAAAAGAACAGCAACCGGGTACAGTTCACTTTACGCGACCGCCCCGGCGCTGCGGATTACTATCGTATACGTATTATGGTTACCCATACAGATGAAACAATATCCTGGTTGCTTTTCCGTTTAGATCCTGCCTTCAATAATAACCTGGTAGACTTCTTTACCAGTGGTACTTACAATAGCCTTGTCATGAGTGATGAGCGTTTCAACGGTAAGGAAATTAACTTTGTATTACAAACAGCAGATCTTCTTACCGACGTTACAAGGGTAACTGTAGAGGTAAGCTCCCTAACACATGATACCTATCAATATTTTAGCACAGTGTTAGCTCAAAAGGAAAATACGGGCATCATCATAGGTGCTCCGGTACGCGTTTTCACAAACGTGGTAAATGGATATGGTATAGTTGGTGGTATCAACACAAAGAAGATGTCTTTTAAGTTAGAATGAGAGCCAATACCTAAAAAGCGACATAGCTGTTATTATACCCCCCCCAAATGTGGTTCATTGAATAGTGAACTAATGCCTTAGAATTTCCCGGTTTGTCATAAAATTTCCCGATTTGATTATTTGATTACATTTTTATGACGTAAGTTTGTTCAGCAAAATTACTCCGCTAAAAAAATAATTGCATAGTCTCTTCATTAGCCATGATGCAGATTGTGTTTTCGTCACCTTATTAACATTATCTGATAAAAAGATATGGGTAGCCGCTTTTTAAAACAGCGTATACCCGGAGGGATACTTGTGTCCTTCCCAGCTTAACCTGCAGGAGCATGGCGGAGTAAAGATTGTTCCTGCGGGCCATAGTTGCCCTATCCCGGGTAGGGCAACTATTTTTTAGTACCATCTCTTTGCTTGTTGGCGACAACAGGACTACTACAAAAAAATACAGCTATTTATGCAACTTAATTTACGGTGGAGCACCGTACTGCTCTTGTTATGTTTTCAGGTAAGCGTTTGCGTTAGTGCGCAGTCTTACAAAAGGATTGTGTCTTTAAATGGCACTGTTACAGAAATAGTGTGTGATCTGGGCTTTCAGCAACAGATTGTAGGCGTGGATGTAACCAGTACCTGGCCGGCAGACATGGATAAAGTGCCTAAAGTTGGCCACAACCGCAATATTACTGCAGAACCGGTGTTAACCCTGCAACCAGACCTCATCCTGTCTACCACCAATTTTCTGAGTCCTCCTGTTATAGCGCAGTTCAAGAATGTAGGTGTAAAGCAGGTGATGGTAGACCAGGAGTATTCTATAGCTGGTACCAAAAAACTGATTACAGAGATAGCCGCTGTTTTACAGGTGCCTGAAAAGGGTGCTGCGCTTTGTAAGCGGTTAGATGAAGAGCAACAGGCATTGCATATTGCTTCTCAGCATAAAAAGGTTTTGTTTATATACGCCCGTGGTGCCGGCACTATGATGGTAGCAGGAGAAGCTACACCAATGGATAAAATGATCAACCTGGCGGGGGCCAAGAATGCTGTTAGTGGTTTCAATGATTTTAAACCGTTGACGGCTGAGTCATTAGTAGCAGCAAATCCGGATGTGATCCTACTGTTTGATACCGGTTTACAAAGTGTGGGAGGGATAGACGGCCTGCTGAAAATACCTGGTGTAGCGCAAACAACAGCGGGTAAAAACAGGAAAGTGATCGTAATGGATGGGCAGTTGCTGTCTGGTTTCAGTCCACGTGTAATCGGTGCTGTGAAAGAACTATCGCAAAAGATTAATGGATAAAGGAGCGGCCTTGAAGAAGATATTAACATATGCCGGGGCGCCGGCGCTATTAACTGTTATTTTGATAGTAGTAGTGCTGGTGGCCACTGGTACTGGCGCGATGCACGTTTCACCCTTACAGGTATTGGCCATCCTGTTGCAAAAAGTACATATTCATTTACCGGTAGTCTGGAACGGGAATGCGGAAGCAGTATTGTTGGTGATACGTTTGCCGAGGGTGGTGTTGAGCGTGCTCATTGGCGCCGGCCTGGCATTGGCGGGAGCTGCTTTGCAGGGCTTATTCCGCAATCCTATGGCCGATCCCGGATTAATAGGGATTAGTGGGGGCGCCTCGCTGGCGGCGGTACTGGTTATTGTTTTCCAGGCAGCCTTGCCTGTATGGTTCAGTGTAGGCTGGATACATTACTATGCAATGAACATCGCTGCATTTGCCGGCGCTTTTATTGCCGCCTGGCTGGTAATTCGTATAGCCCATACAGATAGTGGATCGGCAGTAGCTGTTATGTTGCTGGGGGGTATTGCTATCAATGCTTTGTGCATGGCTTTTACCTGGTTACTGGCTTATATATCCACCAACGAACAGTTGCGCAGCATTGTTTTTTGGACAATGGGAAGTTTGGGTGGCGCCACCTGGCAAACAGTATTGGCGGTATTACCTTTTATATTGATACCGATAATATGGCTACCCCGTTTATCTGCTGCACTAGACGTATTCTCTCTGGGAGAACAGGAAGCAAGGCAAATGGGAGTGCCTGTACAAAGCCTGAAAATAAAGCTGTTATTATTGTCTACCATGGCCATTGCCGCCGGAGTGGCAGTAGCTGGCGTTATTGGTTTTGTAGGTTTAATTATACCACATATAGTACGGCAGTTTACCGGACCTTCTTATACGATATTGTTTCCCTGTGCAGCACTGGCAGGAGCCATTTTGCTTACTGTTGCTGATCTCTTTTCCAGAACAATAATAGCTCCAGCAGAATTGCCTGTGGGGGTGGTAACGGCTTTATTGGGAGCGCCATTTTTTATATGGTTGATCCTGAAAGAAAAAAGTGCTATCAGGATATAGTACACAAAAGATTACACGAAAAGAATACCCATGCTGGAAATACATCATTTGTCGTTGTCATTGTCTGGACGGCCGATACTGGAAGATATTCATTTGCAGGCGTCTCCGGGTGAACTATGTGTGTTGATGGGTGCTAATGGCGCAGGAAAGTCATCTTTGCTACAAGTAGTAGCGGGGAACTATACCCATTATACAGGGCAAGTTCGTATGGCTGGCAAATCTTTGCGGCAGCTCACTATATCTGAACAGGCGCATTGCCGTGCCGTGCTCTCGCAACGGGTAAACCTGCACCTGCCTTTTACAGTAGCAGAAATTGTAGCTATGGGGCGTTATGTGCATACCCGGTCCTTATTAACAGACAAGCATATTGTAGAGTATGCCATGCAAGTGATGGAGGTAGATGCCTTTAAAGACCGTAGCTGGCTCACTTTATCGGGTGGGCAACAGCAACGGGTACACCTGGCCAGGGTATTGGCGCAACTGCTAGATGCCCCAATGCTGGAAGATTATACCGGTAAGAAAATGTTACTGCTAGATGAGCCTGTAACGGGTATGGATATACGGTATCAGCAACTGGCATTACAACTGGCTAGGGAACTAACGCGGTATGGCATATTAGTAATAGCCGTACTCCACGATTTTCAACTGGCTGCAGCCTGGGCCGACCGCATCTTTATGCTACACCGCGGGCAACTTTTCGCAACCGGCACGCCGGAAGCAGTATTAACAGTGGAGGGCATCCATCACTGTTTTGGCATCCATGTACAGGTACTGGATCATCCATCTTGTAATTACCCGATCGTTGTTACCGCTAATCATCATCATCATTCAAAAAAAATACTTACTGATGGAAACAATTATTTCTCCGCTTAAATCTCAATGGATAAACTATCAACAACAGCATCCTAAAGTGCGTATACGGGATGCAGCTAAAGCATTACAGGTAAGTGAAGCCCAGCTGGTAACCGCTTGTGTTGGGCCGTTGGTAAAGCACCTGCGTAAAGATTTCCGTACTCTCTTGCACCGCTTACCAGCACTAGGCCGGGTAATGGTACTCACCCGTAATGAAAGTTGCGTGATAGAAAGAAAAGGAATATTTGAAAATATAAATACAGATAATCACCATGTAGCCCTGGCGGTAGGCAAGGATATCGATCTGCGTATGTTCATCAATAAGTGGGCAATGGGTTTTGCCCTGGAAGAAGATGAAGCAACTGGCTTTAAAAAATCTTTGCAAATATTTGATGCGGCAGGCGATGCCATCATCAAAATATATGCACAGCCAGAAACGGCTTTGCATGCCTGGGATCTGTTGGTGCAAGAATATACGGATACAATGCAACCAGATGAGATCACTGTAACGGCTACACCAGTGGCTCCTCCTGCCGTATCGCATATCAACAAGGAGCAGTTCCTGGCCGATTGGGCTGCATTAAAGGATACCCACGATTTCTATCCTATGCTCATGAAACACCGCGCTGGCCGTATACAGGCGCTGGAAACTGCAGAGGGTTCGTATACCCGGCGGGTGCCTAATAGCTGTGTAAAAACTATCCTGGAAAGTGCAGCTGCTACCGGACTTGAAATAATGGTATTTGTAAGCAATCCGGGAAATATAGAAATTCATACCGGACCTGTGCATAAGATATTGGAAATTCCAGGTTGGATCAATGTAATGGATACTGATTTTAACCTGCACCTGAAAACAACGGATATTGCCCAATGTTGGGTAGTAAATAAACCTGCAGAAGGCGGTGTTAACTCCATAGAAGTGTTTGATGCAAATGGGGAGATGATTGTACAGCTGTTTGGAAAACGCAAGCCTGGTATACCAGAACAGGAAGCTTGGCGCCATTTATTACAACAATTGTAATTACGGATTGCGTAATATTTTTTCCCGATCCGATCTGTTTGTTTGTAAAGGTAATTTTATTTTTGCCTTGCTTTTTTACTCCGCTCGTAAATAAACTCGAATCAAGTTTTTACTTAAAAACTGTAGGCAATACCGTATGATAAATCGGATCGGGAAAGTATTGCCTAGTTTATCACTTTAACTATCATACGAAATATGAAATGTATGCTATCCCCTATTCAATCACTTTTATTAGTGGTAACAGGCGCTATGTTGCTGCATGCCTGTAAGAAAACAGCAGATGCGCCACCATTGCCGGAGAACCGGGTGTTGCAGTTTACGGTGACCAACGTAGCAGATGGCCCTGTACAAGGGGTGATCAACGATAAAGACACCTCTATTACCTTATATATCCCTTACTATACTGCTTTATTGTCGCTATTGCCGGTTATTGAAGTGCCGGCTGGAGCTATCGTAACGCCGGCCAGTAATACCTTATTGGAAAATTGGCTGGTAAAACAAGCGATGGACACGCCTATGATCTATACTGTAAAAGCAAAGAACGGTAGCATCGCTAACTATCATTTACATATAAATGGTCAGCAGCCAGATATTACCGTGAGTGAATTTTCTGCCAATGCAGAGAATCCGGTAGTAGTAACCCACAAATCTAAATCAGAAAGTGTGAGTATGGGCATAAAAGGTGACAACCTTGTGCCGAATGAAAAAATAAATTTTGTTACCCTGGTTAACCAGGCAGGCAAAGGATATGTATTGCCAGCTAAAGCGATTTATCCGATGACCTACAAAAATTTTTCGGTAGCCATTCCGCCAGATACAATGGACCTGCCTTCAGGTAAATACCAGATCCGCGTAACCTGTTTCAGTCAGACCGTAAAGTTGAAAAACCCGGTGATCATACAACAAATTCCCTGAGTATCCAATATGCCTGTAGCGGCTTGTTCGTAACAGCATTTATCATATAATAAAATTCCTTGAAAACATGACTAATTTATTAAAAACAATAGCAGGCGTAGCCCTGGTTGCCCTCATTGCTACTTCCTGTCAAAAAGAAAATACGCCGCAACCTGTCGGTAATAATGTTGAGAATTCTATGGACAATAAAGCGGGAGGGGTTTCACCTTTGCTCAATGTAGGAATAGGAGAAGTTAGGCAGATACGTAACCTCGAAAGCGACAGTATTATTCCGCCAGCTACGCCGGTGCCGTTTTATTTTAGCTTAAGTACTGCCACTACTGTAACTGCTAGCAGCCCTTCCCGCGCATTGCTGTTAGATGGATATTTTAATGCAGATATAAGCGGTGTAAATGGATTCACTATTAAATACATTGATACCATTGCTTATAGTAATATTACAGCTGCCAATGCGGTATCTGCTTCTACTGCAGCAGTAAATAATAAAGTAGGTTATAACGCTACCAGTCCGGGTTGGTATAACTACTTCTTTAACGATAACCATAAGGTATTACCAGTGCCAGACAGAACGATCATTGTCTACAAAACGTCTGGTGGTGCAGTGACTGAAATCTATAAGATTAACATGTTGAGCATTTATAAAGATATGCCGGCTAATCCCACAGGCACTGAGCCCATTCCTTATCTCTCATTCGATTATCAACGGTTACAATAAAAAAGTACCGGTCCCTTTTTTAACCACATCACACCCTCGGAACGTGTAATGTAAAAGGCAGGCCGGTACAGGTATTTTGGATAAAAATATTATAAAATGAACACATTATTGAAGTATTTTTTATTCGCTGTCGGCATGCTATTGTTACATGCCTGTACAAAAGAGGAGGCAAAGCTTCCTTATAGCAGTATTACTTCTTTTACCTTCACCGATGCTAATGGCGCTCCTTTGAGCGCTGCCATCAGCGGACAGGATATTATTATTTACTGGCCTTTTGAGCAGCCTTTACCTACAGGTATTACGCCACAGATAGCAGTTTCAGACGAGGCGGTTATTAAGCCAGCCAGTGGCGCAAAAGTAGCTTTAAGTGCCGCTACTTCCTACACAGTAACTGCCCAGAGTGGGAGTACCACTATCTACCACCTAAAAATAGTTGCTGTGCAACCCAGCCCGGATGTGAAGTTTTTACAGGCAGATGGCTATACGTTCTTTTATACCAACGAAGAAACTTCCTTCCCGGCGTTATTCCTGATACAGGATACTGTCCGTACCCATTTGTCGTTGCTTTCTTGCAACGGTAAGAAGATACCGGTAGCCATTAAAAGCATTACCCGTGATAACATCATGTATAAATATCCTGCTGCGTTGGATAGTGGCCGTTATAAACTGGTGCTGGAAACCGGTAAGTATACTATCACCGGGAAAACAGATTATTATTACCGCCCTAACGAACCTGAGTTTGAAATAGTGCAAAACCTGCAGTTAAAGCGTGGACAAACTTTTACCCTGAAAGGTAAATACCTGGATGAAATAACCTCCGCCATCATGTATAGTGATGTGGAAGCCGCCATTACTGTAGTGAGCAATACCGGTACGGAAGCCACTTTCCGTATTCCCGACAATATGCCCACTGGCACTTACGATGGTATAGCGATATTAGACCGTTATTACCGTTACGATAATTATTATTATATGGATGCCCCGCTGGAAATAATTCCCTAATAAATGAAGTGTTATTCGATCTATATCAGTAGCTTGTTATTCCTGGGTAGTACGAGTGCCTGGTGTCAGGCCGACAGTAGTCGAAGCCTCCATCTGCTCAAGGGTGTGGAAGTTACGGCTAATAAAGTAGAGATGGAGAGCCTGGTTAGTAAAACCACCATGCCCGTTACCGTTATTTCCCGGCAAACCATTGAAATGATGGGCAGTCGACGGTTAGATGAGGTGCTACGGGAACAAACCGGTTTGGCGGTGGTGAACGATATCAAAGGCGGGAGCCGTGCAGTTGGTCTGCAGATGCAAGGATTCAGCTCGGCCTATACCATGATCTTGATAGATGGCCAACCTATGGTGGGACGCAACGCCGGAGATTTCGACCTATCCCGTATAACCGTTTCCGATATAGAACGCATAGAAATCATTAAAGGGGCTTCTTCCAGTTTATTTGGTAGTGAGGCATTGGCGGGCGTTGTTAATATTATAACCAGGCAGGGTATTAAAAAGCCCCAGGGGCTGGTGTCTGTTCGTTATGGTTCCTTCAATAATACAGATATAACCCTGGAAGGGGAAACACCTATCAGCAAAGGGAAAGGATCGGCCTATCTTTCCGGTAACTATTACCATACTGATGGTTTTAGTGTAAATCCTTACCTCACCTATGGCGCTACGGCGCCTCCTTATAATAGCTTTACACTGCAGGGACGGGCTAAGTATGCTGTAAGCGCCACTACGGCGCTTAGTTTAACCGGCCGCTATGCAGGCCGCCACTCTGTATCTGAAAATAGTTATGGGAGCAATGATTGGCATAATAACCGTGATGTACTGGATGAAGGAGATATGAACCTGTCGTTGTTGATGAATCATCATCTTCACAATGGCATGGAACTTAAAACGCAGTATTACCTTACCCGTTATACATCCGATCAGCGAACTGTGCTAACGGAAGCGGATATACTGAATGCACAGTACATTTTTACCCAATACCTGCACCGGGTAGAGGTATTGGGTACAAAAAACTGGGATGAGGCCTGGACGCTTACCGCTGGCGGTGGTGCTACTCTGGAAACCATGAATAATATAAGTTATAAAGGAGTGGGTAATATGACCGGGACGTTTGGTTATGCGCAAGTGGATTGGAAGCCCCATCCTAAATTTAATGCCTTGGCCGGAATCCGGTACGACCATCATAATAACTTTGGTGGCAGATTAAATCCCAGTGTTGGCATCCGCTATTCCCCTATAGCTGCCATTACCCTGAAAGCATCTTTGGGTACGGGTTTTAAAACGCCGGATTTTAAGGAACGTTACCAGATATTTACTAATCCGCAACAGGGCTATACCGTATTAGGAGCCACCGTATTGCCATTGGCATTGAAGGAAATGCAGGCCAGCGGCCAAATCAGTGAAATAAGACCGGTGGCCGACCGTATTGCCGCCAATTTAAAAGCAGAAACATCTGTTTCTTATAATATAGGGATTACCGTAAAACTACCCGCTGCTATTAAATTGGATGTAAATGGTTTTTACCATGATGTGCATCACCTTATTAATACTGTGCAGGTAGCCACTAAAACTAATTTCCAGCAAGTATTTTCCTATATGAACCTTAACCGGGTATATATGACCGGTTTGGAAACCTGTATTGCCTGGAGGCCATTCAATGGCCTGGATATCAGTGTGGGCTATCAGTTGTTGTATGCAAAAGACCGGAGTGTAATAGCGGCTATCAGAGCGGAAGCATGGCCCTATAAAACCATCCGGAACAATAATACCGGTGAATCCAGGGCCTCGGTAGTAGCTGATTATTTTGGGCTGGAAAACAGGTCGCGGCATATGTTGAACCTGAAAGTGCTCTATGAATATGTGCCATCGGGTATTACAGCTACCTTCCGGACGAATTACCGCGGTAAATATGGTTTCGATGATGCTAACGGTAACCGGTATATTGACCAATATGATACCTATGTGAATGGATACTACCTTTTATTTGCTTCCATAGAAAAGAAATTATTCAGCAGGCATTTATCAGCGCAGATTACGGTTGATAACCTGTTGAACTACACAGATATGCTTATGCCAGCGCAGCCTGGCCGTATTATCATGGGCGGTCTTAGCTGGCGTTTTTTCCATGAGAATAAATTGTCATCGTTATGAATGTAAGATTAATGGCCATCGCCTTCCTGGCAGCAGGAATGGCTGCCTGTAAAAAAGAAGGTAATACCTCTCCCAAACGCACCTACGAAGATGGTAAAAGTACAGTGATATACGATATGGCTGGCGATACCCGCGCTTCTGTAAGTGATGGGATAGACGGCAAGGAGAAAAAGCCTTTTGCTACCTTCCTGTTCAGTTTAAAGACTGGCCGCCAGTCGTGGGATACCTCCATTGTAAACCGGCAGCGCAACAGTTGGGACCTGGCGTTCACAGATCTTTATAATGCCCTCGTTATTGTTAATAACGGTACTAATGCTAAAAGTCTGGGTGCAGGTGGCAGCGGCCAGGGCGCCATTTTGCTGTATGATAAACCATACAGCAGTATCACCACAGCGCCTGACGATGACTATTTTAAGTCTAACAGCCTGGTAAGCATAGGCTGGGATGGATACCCTTTGCCAGCCGATAAGGGTTGGTACTTTTATAGTTTAACTACCCACCTGGCAAGGGCTATTCCTAACCGCACTTTTATTATCCGTACGGCAGATGGTAAATATGCCAAGTTGGAACTGATTAGCATGTATAAGGGAAATCCGCCTGCAGTAACGGACCTGTTATGGCCGGCGCCTTATTTCACTATCCGTTATTTTTTGCAGGAAGATGGAAGCAGAAATCTGTATACCCCCACCAACTAATTTATTCAATAAATAAAAAAGTATGAAACTGATTTTTCCTATGGCTGTTGCGGTGATATGCCTGGCTGCCTGTTCAAAAAGTAAGGACGATAAAGTTACACCGGAAGAACCTGCTGGTGAGAATGTAAAAACGGGTGTATATGTGATCAACAACATGGTGGCAGATACCTCGGCCTCTTCTGCTATCAGTGCTGCTACTATTTATTATAGTCTTGAGCAAAATAGAATCATACCCGCTTCACAGGCCCAAACGAGTAACTGGGATATTGCTTTTACAGGCATTTATAATAGCAGTATTGCTCCTAATAATGGTAAGGCCGCTAATAGCCCTGGTTTTGGCGGTCCTGGAAAGGGAGCGGTGTACTTACTGCGTGATGGAGGCGTGGAAACGCAGTATTTTGACAATAGCAATTATAAACCATTGAAAGCGCCTATTCCACAAACCTTGTTTGAGACTGCTTTTGTAAATGTAAAATCAGTAACAGTGGCAGAAACAGATTTTGTGACCAACGATTACATAGGCCTCGACCATTTTATGGGTACTGGTTATGGATATGCTTTTTATGATTTTTATGGCGCACTATTTCCAGATAATGTGAAAAAGACACATATCGTATACACATTACCTCGTACTATTATTGTAAAAACAGCGAAAGGTAAGTATGCCAAACTGCTGATCACCAGTGTATATAAAGATAGTCCGCAAGACCCCACAAGAGATAATAAAACAGGCTATCTGTCATTTAAATTTGCGATCCAGACGGATGGCTCAAAAAATCTTGATATCCACTAAAGCCCTAGTTACAACGGCTTATGCTGTATATAACGGATGGCCGTTGTAACGCCTGTATTAATACTTCGCTATATTTTTGTTACCTCGTTTTTTGTTTCAAAATCTACTATATTTTTAGGGGTATATATTTTTATATGCCCGAAACAATTCCTGTTGATTTTGCAGAACGGCTGCGTGCCGGTGATTTCAAACTGTTTGAGTTGATTTTCAATACTTACTGGGAAGAACTATATGCCTATGCAACGAAGGTAACCGGTAGTGAAGACGATGCACAGGATATTGTGCAGGATCTCTTCACCAGTATATGGGAACGACGGGAGCAGTTGGAATTGCACACCCATATCCGCTATTATCTCTTTAGTGCGGTGAGAAAACAAATATTGAGGAAGTTCAGAGACGACGGATTAAAAGAAAAACATCTTGAGAAATTTATTACCCATAGTGAACTTCGTGCAGAGCTTACCCTCAATGTAATTATTAATAAAGATATACTGAATCAGTTGCAACAAGACTTACAGCAATTACCGGAAAAGGAACGCCAGGTATTTGAATGGTACCATTTTGATGAGCTTAGTATCCGCGAAATTGCCATGATGCGTGGTACGGCAGAACAAACCATCCGCAACCAGCTAGGTAGCGCCTATAAGAAAGCCCGCCCCCTCTTGAATCGCCTGTTAATGTTGCTATAATATTCCCTTCCAGTGTTATCATAATGTTAAGCCCTGTTTTTCAATGGTTAAAAGCAACTGTACGTGCAACTTAGCCAGATAAACACCACATTTTGATTCGGTTAAAGATTAAAGCGCTTATAGATAAATACCTTGAGGATACAGCTACCGCAGGGGAGGCAAAAATGCTCGACCACTGGCTGGATGCGCTGGCAGAAGAAGCGGCTCCGCTCAATAGGAATAACCGTAGTATGGAACAGCTACGCCGCAATATGTTGCAAACTATCAAACAGCGTACAGGCCAATCTGCGGTGATTTATCCGATGTGGAAAAAAGTAGCAGTAGCCGCTGCTGTGCTATTGATGGGTGGTATGGCCACCTGGTGGGCTACCGGCAGCTATAGCACTGCCCGCCCGGTAGCCTGGAACGAATTGCGCACAGCTATCGGAGAAAAGAAAATGTTATTATTGCCCGATAGTAGCCGTATATGGCTGGGCGCTAATTCAGTATTAAAATACCCGGATCATTTTACAGATACCAGGCAAATACAACTGCTTACCGGAGAAGCTTTTTTTGATATTGCTCCAGCTATCAACCAACCATTTCTCGTAAATGCCGATAGCCTGCAGGTGCAGGTACTAGGTACCAGCTTCCACATCAGGGCTTACCCGCGCCAACAACTGGAGGTTGCTGTAAGTAGTGGTAAAATAAGCGTAAACAAAAATGGACAGGTAATGGATATCTTAACGGCCAACCAGTTACTGGTCGTTAACAGAAACGGTTATACGTTCACCCACTTGTCTGTAGATCCTCCTGATATTGAAGGATGGATGCAGGAAAAAGTTGTTTTCGATAATATGCCGGTAACAGAGGCACTGTTGTTACTGGAGAACTACTACCCAGTGAAATTTCATGTACAACAACCGCTGGAAAAACAGATTACAGGCTCACTTAGTATGCACTTAACAATTACGCAGATCATAAATGTACTCGAAGATCTGACAGATCATCAATTGAAAATTAAAGCTGCAGGTGCAGGCAATTATACAGTAGACCAATAAATATTATATCCCTGAACTGAAATTAAAAAATCATAGATTATGAATGTACGTAGTACCCACTTGCGTACAAGAATATTTGGTAAACAAATATTTCTTGTAGCGCTCCTGCTATCCCTTTATGGTAGCATGATGGCACAACAAAAAGCGGCAGTTGTACAGCAGTTGCACGTATCTGCCGGCCCACTGGCAGATGCGCTGAAGTTATTGCAGAAACAAAGCGGCGCTGATATTGTATACGATGGCGCCCTGATTAAAAATCTTACTGTACACGAACAGGATTTCCGTGGACAATCCGTTGAAGATGTATTACGCACTTTACTGAAGGGTAGTGGATTCCAGGTATCTGCGACTGAAGGCGTATACGTGATCAAGAAAGAAAAAAATAAAACGACCATCACCGGCACCATAGCTGATGAAGAAACCGGCACTCCTATTCCAGGCGTAAGTGTAGTGGTAAAGGGATATCCACAGGGTAGCATCTCCGATGTAAAAGGTGCTTTTGCTGTACAGGCAGATGCCGCCAGCGATACATTAATGTTTAGCTTTCTGGGTTATAAATCATCCCGTATAATATTAAACGGTCAGCAGAAAGTAACCGTACGCCTCAAGTCTGATGCCAGCATGCTGAACAGCGTAGTGGTAGTAGGTTATGGCCAAACTACCAAAGGCGACCTGACAGGCGCTATTTCACATGTAGGATCAGAAAATTTCAATAACGGTGTATTTAGCTCCCCGGAGCAGTTACTCCAGGGCAAAGTGCCCGGACTTAATGTAACCCGTAGCGGTGATCCCAATGCTAAATCTGCGGTGATCCTGAGAGGGCCTTCTACCTTCCGTGAAGGAGAAGCGCAACAGCCTTTTTATGTGATAGATGGAGTGCCTGGCGCCAACATCCAGTTGGTAGCACCTTCTGATATCGTATCTATGGATGTATTGAAAGATGCGGCATCTACAGCTATTTATGGCGCCCGTGCAGCCAACGGTGTGATCATGATTACCACCCGTCGTGCTAAACCCGGACAAAGCTGGTTGAGCTATAATGCTTATGCAGCTACCGAGCATATCTCCAACAAAATAGATATGCTTTCCGGCGATGAGCTGCGCAAATACCTGGCTGATAATGGTAAAAGCCTGGCGCCTTCTTACGATGATAAAGTAAACACCGACTGGCAGAAGGAAGTAACCCGTAACGGCATGTCGCAGAATCATAACCTCTCTTTTGGCGGTGGTAATGAAAAAACTGTTTTCGACGGTAGCGTAAACTATCTGCAGAATAACGGTATTATGAAAACATCCTCACTGGAACGGTTAAACGTAAGAGCTAATCTGGAACAACGCGCTTTTAATGACTTGCTGAAACTGAATCTCTCTATCAGCAACAGCATTAGTACGCAACACCAGATTCCTGACTTGGTGTTCATGAATATGCTGAACTATGTACCTACTGTGAATATCTTTAACGCGGATGGTACTTATAAAGAAGATTTTTCCCGTACCCGTAACTACCTGAACCCGGTATCACTGATTGATAATAACAGCGACCGTACCAAGGATAAAATTATGTTGGGTAATGCCAGGGCAGAATTGAAGTTGCTACCAGGCTTGCGTTATACCCTGAACGTTTCTATGCAGGATGAGCAGGTAAACCGCGATATCTACAATAACCGTGCTTCCGGTTTGGCACAGAACACAAAAGGACAGGCTACCCGCAGTGCTTTTACCAACACCCGTAAAGTACTCGAAACTTATTTCAACTACGATAAAGTATTTGGTTTACACGACCTGCGTTTACTGGCTGGTTATTCCTGGCAGGAAGAACGCGCCGGCGATGGTTTCCAGACCTCTACCCAAGGTTTTATCAGTGATGCCACCCAGGGAGATAACCTTGGATTGGGCAACCCTAAAGACGGTTTTCAGCCTAACTACGGCACTGCACGTATTAAAACATTGCGTTTTATCTCCTTCTATGCACGCGCCAACTACCAGTATGCTGATAAATACCTGTTACAGGTATCTGCCAGAAGGGACGGCTCATCTGCATTTGGCGCCAACAACCGTTGGGGTATATTCCCTGCTTTTTCTGCCGCCTGGAAGATTAGCAAGGAAAACTTCATGGCATCAGCTACCTGGATAGAAGATCTTAAACTGCGTGCAGGCTATGGCGTTACCGGTAACTCACTTGGTTTCGATCCATTAATCTCTATACTCAGATACGACATTACCGGTAAGTTCTATTCAGATGGCCGCTTATTAAATGCGATCGGTCCTGTACAGAACGATAATCCGAACTTGAAATGGGAGCGTACCGGCATGGCTAATATCGGAGTGGACCTCACCGTGTTAAAAGGCCGCTTAGGTATTACCGCCGATATATACGACAAGCGCACTACAGACCTGATCTATTCCTACAGTGTACCTACTACCCAATACTTTGTATCTTCTATGCTGGCTAACGTAGGTGCTATGAGCAATAAAGGGGTGGAGCTGCAGATCAATGCGGTGCCGGTAAAAACAGGTAAATTCACCTGGAATACTTCCGTTAACGTAGCCCACAACAAGAATAGGATAGAATCACTTTCTAACGATATCTTCTCTGTAAAATATATTGAAACTGCCGATCTGGGCGGTAAAGGACAGTCTGGTAACAAATCACAGTTGATAAAGGCGGGTTATGCACTTGGCGCTTTCTACCTGTGGGATTACATGGGTAAAGATAAAGATGGTTTGTCTCAGTTCCGTGCAGCCAATGGCGGTATTACTACCTCTCCCAGTTCTACCGACCGCATTTATGCCGGTGACGCCCAACCTACTGTTACTTATGGCTGGAGCAATACCTTCACTTATGGCCACTTTGACGCCAGCATCTTCGTAAGAGGCGTTTACGGTAATAAAATACTGAATGCTACCCTGGCTAATCTGAACAGCCCTTCTGATGCTACCAACATTAATATACCACGGTATTCCCTGCACGAATCTGCTGCAGATGCCAAAGCGCCTTTCATCTCTACCCGCTATCTGGAAAATGGCTCTTACCTGAGACTGGATAATGCTACTATCGGTTATAACGTACCCATGAATAACAGGTATATGCACAAACTGCGTGTATACGTTACCGGTAATAACCTGTTTGTTATCACCAAATATCAAGGTATTGATCCGGAAATTAATATGGGAGGACTTACACCAGGTATCGATAATAATAACTTTTATCCTAAAACCCGTTCTTTCCTGCTCGGTTTAAATGCTACTTTCTAATAAAGAATGCTAAAAAATTATTGATATGAAGAATATTTTTATCACTGGTCTGGCTGCAGGTTTAACCTTGTTCACCGCGTGTACGAAGCTGGATGTGAATGTTGAATCGGAGTACAATAAGGATAATTTTCCTACTACCGTAGATGGCTTTATTGCAGCTGCCGGGCCTATTTATACACAATTGAGCAGCTTATATGCAGTGGATTACTGGCGTATGCAGGAATTGTCTACTGATGAAGCGATTATACCTGCCCGTGATGGTAACTACGATGATGGTGGCCAATACAGGTTCCTTCACTTACATACCTGGACAAAAGATCACCCAACCGTTAAGAGCGTTTGGCAATGGGCTTTCGGAGGTGTGAACACCTGTAACCGTATCATAGCGATTTTTGAAAAAGCACAAGATCCAGTACTGAGAAGTTCTGCTCTGGCGGAAGCAAGAGCAATGCGCGCCCTGTACTACTACTACCTGATGGACCTGTATGGTAAAGTGCCTATTATTACCTCATTCGGAAGCATTACACAGCCGGAGCAGGCTTCCCGTGAAGAAGTGTTTAATTTTATTGAAAAGGAACTGAAAGAAGTATTGCCGCTGCTGAAAACAACCACTGGTCAGGTAAGCTATTCTAAACCTACCAAATGGTTTGCTTTCGCCTTGCTGGAGAAAATGTATCTCAATTCGGTAGTGTATACCGGTAAGCCAAGATATGTTGAAACAGTGGCTATGGCAGACAGCGTGTTGGCTGGTGGAAAGTATCAGCTGGATGGAGACTATATAAGCATTTTTGCTCCGGATAATGGTCCACAGATCACTGAAACCATTTTCGCCATTCCTTACGATGGTAATGCTATCAGAGGAAATCAATTCTCCCGGTTCGGTTTGCATCCTAATCTGGTGAATAAATACTCCCTGCCTTTCCGTCCGAGTATCGCAATGAGCACCATTGGTTCTTTCTATGATAAATTCAACTTGCCAGGCGACGTGCGTAACAATACCTGGTTGGAAGGTCCACAGCTCGAAAAGGATGGAACACCTATCCTGATTGCGACCACCAATAAAGGTTTGGATAATGATTACAGTGGTTCAGAACCCGATAAGAAGATTAACTGGCAGCTTACCTTCTCTAAAGAATTAAAGTTGAAAAAGGCGGCTACTATGGACATTGGCAATGATGAATTGGCTAAAGCTGCCGGTGTAAGGTCCATTAAGTATTATCCTGATAAAAATACAGAGCCGATAGATCGTAACTCTAATAACGATGTACCGGTACTTCGTTTGGCTGATGTGCTGATGATGAAAGCTGAAGCTATTCTCAGAGGTGCAACGCCTACTGCTGTAAACGGAGAGTTGCAAACTGCTGATGTATTGGTAAACAAGATCCGTACAAGAGTACATGCGCCTGCTGTAAGTAACATTACCCTGGATGAGCTGTTAGAAGAACGTGCCCGTGAATTTGCCTGGGAAGCTTGGCGCAGAAATGACCTGATCCGTTATGATAAATTTGAATCCAGCTGGGGCTTCAAAACTGATAACAGGACTTTTAATCGTATTTACCCCATCCCAGTAGATGAGTTAACCCTGAATCCAAAGCTGGTGCAAAATCCCGGCTATTAATCGCTGTCGTTTTTTTCATGGCTGGCTGTTGGCTTTAACAAAATGCTAACAGCCAGCTTTTTTTATTTAGTTTTCCCTTTTGCGTAACTCGTTTTCCTGATCTGAGCATGCCCTCCATTTTTTGTACTTTATTTTTGTGTCATGTCATTCATCAACCTCCCCTGATATTTTTAAACTACATCTCTTGTTTGGATCACCAATCATATCAATAGTAAAGAATGATAAATAAGACCTGATAGCGGCCTATAGGGCCGCTCCAGGCACAAATCCACTGCATATGTGTAATTATCAGACCTTGTATCACGGCGCTGCAGGATATGTAATCCGCTGCCCACATTGTAAAGGAATCCAGTTGGCTTTTGGCACCACTGTAGTTAACCTAGACATTGCCGAATTTGAATGCTTCAAAAAAATGGTGGCCCGGTTGGCGGATGACCATTATCATTCAGCAGAAAATGAGAAACTGATTTGTTTGCCATTGCCGTCAGAGCATGTGATGATGTTGGTAACTCCTGCTGAAATCGCCCGGTTGGCGGAGATGACAGCAGAAGTACAGGCGCTGTTGGAAACATATGAAATCTTGGAAACTTCCGGTGGATTTCAGAATGCCGCAGGAACGGATCTCGTTTGATAGGGGACCATACTACCCCGCTCCTCACCGGATATTTAGGGAAATAATCCTTTGGTTTGCATTGAGTAATCGATGAATAGCACCAGTGGTCTGGTTGCTCTGTGCATCAATTATTTTTTCGCTGTTAATTCGTAAATTCATAAAACAAGTTGTCACTCTAACATGTTTTAGTGCTATGGATGTAAAGGACTATTACAAGGTGCTGGGAATTGAGAAAACGGCTACAGCGGAGCAGATCAAAAAAGCATACCGTAAATTGGCGGTAAAGTACCATCCGGATAAAAATCCGGATGATAAAGCTGCAGAAGATAAATTCAAAGAGATCAACGAGGCATATGAAGTACTGAGTGATGAAGAAAAACGTAAGAAGTACGATCAGTTCGGCGAAAATTATAAATACTACGAACAACATGGTGGCCGGCCGGAAGATTTTGACTGGTCGCAGTACGGTGGCGGGCAGGGCCATACTTATTCTTACGGAGGAAGTTATGAAGACATATTTGGTGGCGGTGGTGAAGGGCATTTTTCAGATTTCTTTGAACAGCTTTTTGGCGGCCGTTTCTCCGGAGGCAGCCGCAGGCAGCAACAGGGCCCAGGTCGTGGCCGCGATGTACAGGCTACCATGGAGGTATCCCTGGAAGATGCCTATACCGGCGCTACCAGGCAGGTAGAAGTAGGAGGGAGCCGGTTAAATATTAAATTAAAACCAGGCCTCTACGAAGGACAGGTGATCCGTTTGAAAGGAAAGGGCCATCCTGGCCGTAAAGGTGGTGAAAACGGAGATCTGCTGATCAGTATACAATTAGCCCCTCATCCGCAGTACGAACTGAAAGGACAAGACATTTACACCGACCTGGCGGTATCCTTGTATACAGCAGTATTGGGAGGAAAGCTGACTGTAAATACGCCAGGCGCCTCTCTGAATATGAATATTCCGGCGGGAACAGACAGTGGCAAGGTATTCCGCCTCAAAGGCAAGGGAATGCCTGCCTACGATAATAAAGGAGTAGCAGGAGATCTTTACATTAAAGCAATTGTACATATTCCAACAAATCTTTCTGAGGAGGAAATGAATTTGTTCCGGCAACTTTCACAATTAAATGAAAATGGCCATGCTTAAACTTTTTGATTACCTGGAGGAAGTGATTTCAACAGAAAGAATTTCCCAACTGAATACTCCCCGGCTGTTGTATACTACCAGTGAAATCATGCAGGAACTGGGCTATGGCCAGGCTGGTATGGAACAGGAACCGCTAGACAGGGCTATGCATGCCTGCGCAGCCTTGAATATTCCTGTAGACTACAACTTCAAAAAAGTATATACGTTTAAAGACGGCGAATTGATCACAGATTGGCAACTGTCTGAGCTGGCCACTTATCTGTTTATGATCAATTGCAATCCGTTGAACCCATTTGTTGCCAAAGCCCAGCTGATCTTTATGATGAAAGACCGCGTATGAAAGATATCAACCGGACCGGTATCCTGATAGTGGTCATTATGGGCACTATTATGGCCGGTATAGATTCCAGCATTGTTAATATATCCCTTCCCGTTATGAGCAAACAGTTTAATTGTACGCTCGACGAAATTGAATGGGTAATTACGGTGTATATGCTCAGTTTTTCTGTGTTGATGCCACTAACCAATTGGCTGAAGAACAGAATAGGTTTCTTTAATCTTTATGTAGGGGCAATCTCCCTTTTCACCTTAGGCTCCCTGTTATGCGCTTTGTCTACCAATCTGGACTCCCTGCTCACTGCAAGGGTGATTCAGGCATTGGGAGGTGGCGCCATGGCCCCTACTTCCATGGCTATTATCTCTTATATATTTCCTGCCAGGGTACGTGGCACCGTATTGGGCTGGTGGGGATTGGGCAACCTGGTAGGTCCGGCACTAGGCCCTACTTTGGGCGGATTGCTCACCGAAAGGTTTGGCTGGCCCTCTATTTTTTACATCAACCTGCCTATAGGCGCGCTTACAGTGGTATTGGCCTTCCAGTACCTGGGTGTATTGCGTAAACAATCAAAAATAAAGCTGCCCTTTGACTTTACCGGTTTTATAGCCCTCACCATTTTCCTGGTGTGTTTGCAATACGGTATTGCCCGGGCGGAAGTAACCGGCATTACTTCACCAGAAATATTAGTTACCCTGTCGGTAGCAGTAGCGGCTTTGGCGTATTTTATCTGGATAGACAGGCGCAAGCAAGAGCCACTTATGGACCTGAGCCTTTTCACCAACTATTCCTTTGTGAGTTGTATACTGGTCACCATCTCCCGTTCGGCTGCCCTGTTTGGAGGATTGTTTCTAATGCCTTTTCTGTTACAGGAGCAGATGGGCTTTTCCGAAGGTATTTCTGGCTTGCTGATATTACCCAACTCCGTTTTTATGGCTGTATTAATGCCATTTGCCGGCCATTGGTCCGATAAACATGGCTCCCGGGAAATATCTATCGCTGGTATTGTGCTGCTGGCTATGTCCATGTACCTTTTTGCCCAACTGGATCAGAACAGTACCACCATAGGCGTAATAGTGGCGATGATTGTAAGGGGGATCGGTATGGGATTGCTCCTGGCGCCGCTTAATGCTGCTACCCTCAGCGCGGTACAGCCCAGTGAAGTTACTATGGCATCTTCTATCAGCACCCTCATGCAACAGGTAGGTGGCGCCATTGGTATTGCTGTGCTGGCCATCATTACCCAGGCTGCTTATAATAAACATGTGCTGGCTGGTATGTCTAGTCAGTTGGCTCATCACCTGGCCCTTCAGGAAGGCTTTCATATTTCTATGATCGTACTGATGGTAACCCTGGTTCCAGCCTGGTTCCTGCCCCGCCGGAATGTAGTGGTGAAAGATACTGCTGCACATATAGACACCTGACCTGGTTTTACAGCATGATTATTGGAGCGGAAACAGGAACTTTATGGCGCTTATGGCAACAAATGGTAAAAAGCATATCCTGATGATCGATGATGACGAAGATGACTTTTTTCTTGTAAATTCTTTGCTGCAGGATATTTCCCCCGATCAATATGTATTACAGTGGGTATCTTCTTATAAAGAAGGATTGTTGGCAATTGAAACCCGCACCCATGACCTTTACCTGGTGGATTATCGTTTAGGCGTTCATACAGGTATAGATGTGTTGCATCATTTCCGCAACCTGGGATATAAAGCCCCCGTTATTTTATTTACGGGTAAAGGAGATTACTATATTGATAAAGAAGCCATGTTGGCTGGTGCTGCAGACTATCTCGTAAAAAGTGAGATCAATGCTGCCTTGCTGGAGCGTGCCATTCGTTATACGCTCGATAAGTTCAGCCATCTGTTAGCCATCGAAAAAAGTGAAAAACGCTATTTCAGTATCTTCGAAAAGTCTAATGATCTGATCTTGTTAGCCGACTGCGAGCATAAAATAGTAGCGGCTAACCCGGCAGCTTTGCAGGTATTAAATTATGAAGAAGATGAGCTATATAGCAGCCATTTGCAACGTCTGTTTGCAGAAGATAGCGTAGTAGCTGATTTCCTGGCCCAGCTTTGTACAGAAGAAGGGGTGGTACAGAAAGAATACATGTTTCTCAGTAAAACCGGCCAACAGTTGGATGTGACGATCAATGCCTCCCTGTTGGATGAAAAAAAACAGCTCTATTTGTGTATCATACAAGATATTACCGCCCGTAAACGGAAGGAACGGGAGAAACAACAACAGGAGAAATTTGTGATTACCGGCCGTATTGCCCGCCTGATTGCCCATGAAGTACGTAATCCGCTTACCAATATCTTGTTGGCGGTATCCCAGTTAAAAATGGAGCCGGTGTCGAAAACAGAAGAGGCTCCTCTATATCTGGATATTATGGAGCGTAATTGTCACCGGATCAACCATTTGGTAACAGAGCTGTTGCAATCTACCCGTATGTCGGAGCTGAACATGCTACCTATGGAGGTGAATCCGCTTATAGAAAAAGCCTTGCAGTTATCGGCCGACCGCCTGCAGCTACATAATGTAACCGTAGAAAAAGAACTATGCCGGCCAGATGGGAAGATATTGGCAGATGAAGATAAAATATTGATTGCTTTCCTGAATATTATCATCAATGGAATTGAAGCCATGAAGGCTGGCGAAGGCCGGCTGAGCATACAAGCCCGCTGTGAAGCAGATAAAGTGCTGATCCGTATTACCGACAATGGTAGCGGGATTTCTCCCCAGAACCAGGCTAAATTATTTGAGCCTTTTTTTACCAATAAAACCAAGGGTACTGGCTTGGGATTAACCGCCACCCAGAACATTATTCTGCAACATAAAGGGACTATTGCCGTAGAAAGCGCACTGGGAGAAGGGACCAGTTTCCTAATCACCTTCCCGCTGGTAGCATAAAGCTTAGGCTTCTTCCAGTTTAATGCCCGTTTGGGTAAACGTGATCTTATGTTGTTTGTACAAATTGCCGACAGTCATCTTAAAGGTTTTCTTGCTCATGCCAAAGAATTCCTGGATTTCTTCCGGTGTAGACTTATCATGATAGGGTAGGTAGCCATCATTTTCCTGCAGGAGCCGCAGAATTTTGCCGGCTTCATCTTCCACTTTTTCGAATCCGGGTTTGCCCAGCATTACATCAATTTTGTCTTCTTTGATCTGCCGGATATATCCTTTGAATTTGTCGCCTATTTCAATAGGGCGGAATATTTCATTATGATGGAGGATACCAGTATGGAGGTTGTTGATGATCATTACGTAGCCGATGTCGGTACGGCGGTATACGAGTAGGTCTACCGGATCTTTTTCTTGTACGGTGAGCGATTCATTGCTAAGGAAGCGGGATATTTTTTCTGTAGCAGCGAGGCGGCCGGTGCGTTCGTCGATATAGATCTTTACCAGGTATTCCTGTCCTGGTGCCATGTGCGTTAATTGCTGCGACTGGGCTACAAAGAGGTCTTTCATAAGGCCCCAGTCGAGGAATGCGCCTTGTTTGGTAACACTCACTGCTTTTAGTAATACGATATCTCCTACAATGCCATAAGGGCGTTGGGTAGTAGCAATTAACCGGTTTTCAGAATCATGATACAGGAATACTTCGAGTTCGTCGCCTACACGTGTACCTTCCGGTACAAATCTTGATGGAAGCAATATTTCCTGGTCTATGCCTTCGAGGTATACACCAAAATCAGCTTCTTTTTTTACCCTTAACAGGTTGTATTCACCCACTTTTATCATATGATCTGATTAATTATCCGCCTGCAAGTTACTGATAGATTGCCGGATTGCAGGAATCATATTCTGCTTACTTTTGTAAATATCACCAGATATAAACCCACCAAAGCATCTTATGACTATTTTATTATTTACCCTGATTCTTTTTTTGGGGGCCGTAATGGCTGGTTTTCTTGGGTCGCTGACTGGCCTGGGTGGCGGCGTGGTCATTATCCCTTTACTTAGCCTGGGATTTCATACTGATATCCGCTATGCCATTGGTACTGCCCTGGTAGCTGCTATTGCCACATCTTCGGGTTCCGCTTCCGCTTATGTAAAGGAGGGTATTACCAATATCCGGCTGGGTATGTTCCTGGAAATTGCTACTACCACAGGTGCGGTAATAGGTGCACTGATTGCGGTGTATATGCCTACTAATGTGGTGGCTATTATTTTCGGCGCTGTGCTCATTTTTTCTTCGCTAATGTCTTTGCGGAAAAAGCTGGAATATACCACCAGCGAAGATAACAGCCGGCTGGCAGCGCAGTTGCGGCTCAACAGTACTTATCCTACTGCCAACGGTCCGGTAAGCTATAAGGTGCATCATGTGCCGGGAGGTTATCTGATGATGATGTTTGCCGGTATTATGTCGGGGTTGTTGGGGATTGGATCAGGGGCTTTAAAGGTACTTGCCATGGATAATATTATGCGTATACCTTTTAAAGTATCTACTACTACCAGCAATTTTATGATTGGCGTAACGGCGGCAGCCAGTGCAGTAGTGTACCTGCAACGGGGGTATATATCCCCCGGATTATGTATGCCGGTGGTGCTGGGTGTATTGGCGGGCGCTTTTGCGGGTTCACGATTGCTTACCCGCGCCAATGTGAAAGAATTACGTATAGTCTTTAGCGTAGTTATTAGCTTATTGGCCTTGCAAATGATTTATAATGGTATTACTGGTAAACTGTAAGGGATGAAACAGTTCTTTTCAAAATTACGGGACCGGGATGTAGCGCAGCTGATAGGTAAGCAATTGCGTATAGGCGTGATCGTTTCCAGTGCTATCGTGTTAACCGGCGGTATTATTTACCTTAGCCGGCATGGGCACGAGCAGCCGTTCTATCACGATTTTACTGGGGTGCTGGAAGGTTTGAACAACTTCAAAGGCATTTGGCAAGGCGTGTTGAAAAACAGGGGTATGAATATTATACAACTCGGTGTAGTGTTGCTCATTGCTACGCCTATTCTTCGTGTGGCCCTTTCCGTAATTACTTTTTTGATAGAAAAAGACTATCTGTATGTAGGGATTACCCTATTGGTATTGGGTATTATTATGTTCAGTATGTTGGGTGGTTTGGTGGGATAAGGCAGTGTGTAGTTTCTTGTCCGGTGGGGGAATGAACAAGAAACTACACCGGGATGCGTTTATACGGTTTGCAGTTCCTGCAATTCGAGTGCTTGTGTAGTCCATGCCCGGAGCTCATCGCAGAGGGCGGGATTATTAAGTAAGGACTGTCCGTAGGAAGGGATCATTTTCTTTAATTTGATCTGCCAGGCTTCGGTATTCACGGCATCCTTAAAGCAGCGTTTCAGCAGGTTTAGCATAATGGAAACAGCGGTAGAGGCCCCAGGGGAAGCGCCCAGCAGCGCAGCGATAGAGCCATCGGCAGCGTTTACCACTTCAGTACCAAATTCCAGGACGCCGCCATGTTCGGGATCTTTTTTAATCACCTGCACACGTTGTCCGGCAATTTCCAGTTCCCAATCTTCCATTTTAGCTTCAGGGAAATATTCACGTAAAGCTTCCAGTCTGTCTTCCGGTTTTTGTCTTACCTGTGCAATGAGGTATTTCGTTAATGGAATATTATCCAGGCCGGCAGACACCATTGGGTGAATGTTGTTGGCCTTAATAGATAAAGGGAGATCGAATATAGAGCCGTTTTTCAGGAACTTGGTGGAAAAACCTGCATAAGGACCAAATAGCAAAGCCTTCTGGCCGTCTATCATGCGGGTATCCAGATGGGGCACCGACATAGGAGGCGCGCCAACAGAGGCTTTACCATATACTTTAGCACGGTGTTGTGCAATAATTTCGGGATTGGTGCAACGCAGCCACTGTCCGCTTACCGGGAAGCCGCCGAAACCTTTGCCTTCCGGGATATCTGATTTTTCCAGTAAAGGGAGGGAACCGCCGCCAGCACCGATGAACACGAATTTCGTGTTAACAGACCGTTTTTCACGGGTTTCACGATTTTTTACTTTAATAGACCAGCTTCCGTCGGCTTCTTTTTTCAGATCACGAACATCGTGATTGAAGTGCAGGCTAATGCCATCCATTTTTTCGAGGTGGTTGAACAGCGAACGGCTGAGCGCGCCGAAGTTAACATCTGTACCAAACTCCATGCGGGTAGCTGCTACTGGCTGAGAAGCATTGCGACCTTCCATGACCAGCGGCATCCAGGATTTCAGTTGTTGCTGATCTTCAGAATATTCCATGGTCTTGAAAAGATGACATTGCTGTAAGGCATTGTATCTTTTTTTGAGATAATCCACATTTTCTTCTCCCCAAACAAAGCTCATATGGGGAACGCTCTGAATAAAGTGTTGCGGATTGGAAAGGATATTATTTTCAACCAGATAGGACCAGAACTGGCGCGACACTTCAAACTGCTCTGCAATGTTCACCGCTTTTTTGATATCTACTGAGCCATCTGGCTTTTGCGGCGTATAGTTCAACTCACAAAATGCAGAGTGACCCGTGCCTGCATTGTTCCACGCATCAGAACTTTCTGCGGCAGCCACATCCAGTCGTTCAAAAATTGCAATGGTTAACTCTGGTTCTAACTCTTTCAGGAGTATCCCAAGTGTGGCGCTCATAATGCCAGCGCCTATTAAAACCACATCCGGACCTGTTCCAGCTGTACTCTTGCTTCTAAACATAACCCCATTTTTATTCGAGGTGCAAAGTTACAATCTAAACGTTTATGCAGGGAGAATAAATTGCTCGTTTTGGGCACAATTAACAAACTTATTACAATTCTTTCTGAATGGATTGAAAGTTTTGAATACATATTATTTTATCTTTTGGTTAAGCATTTGGTTCTGAAATAATTGACATACCCTATATCTTATTTTTAGCGCATGATGAACAGAAGAACATTTTTCAAAGGTGTATCAGCTGCCGTAGTGATCACAGCAGCAGGCAAAATAGCAGCCGCAGTAACGCCCCGGCATTTTAACAGCAAAACCATTTTCCGCTTTGCAGTAGCATCTGATTGGCACTTTGGGGAACCCAACACTCCCTCTGAGCAAAATTTTCAGGACCTGAAAACGGCTTTTGATCGTTACCAGCAGCATAATCACTGCGAATTCCTGGTATTCAACGGAGATATTATTCACAACGATCCGGCGCTGCTCCCAGGAGCCGTAACCAGGTTAAAACAATTGCATCCCCGTTTATTTGTTACCCATGGCAATCATGACATGGTAGCCCCTGAAATTTGGGAGCAAGCCTGGGGCCACCCACTTCATCACGATGTGGTAATAGGCAACCAGGTATTATTATTGGGCAATACTGCCGATGAAAAAGGTACCTACCTCTGCCCTGATGTAGATTGGTTTGCCCGTAAACTTGAACAATATAAGACCGCCGATAATATATTTATCTTCTTACATATTACTCCTGTAAAATGGACTGATAATGGCTTGGATTGTCCCGAATTCAAGGCCCTGATCCAGAAATATCCCAATATCCGCGCAATCTTTAATGGTCACGACCATGATCAGGATAACGTAAAAATGTTGGAAGGCAGCAAAATACCTTTCCTGTTCGACGGACACGTGGGCGGAAGCTGGGGTGTTGGCTATCATGGCTTCCGGGTAGTGGAGCTCAAGGAAGATGGCAGCATCCTTTCTTTTATTATGAACCCTTTAAGTCGGCAAGGAGAAAAAGTTTTTTCGAAAGTTTGAGTACTTTCGGGATGTTAAAAGAATGCTATGCTGGAGGAATTTGAAAAAGAGTATGGATTTACCTATCCAACACTATATAAACAACTGTACAAAGACGGTATGCTTAATTGGGGCGAGTTTGGAGAAAACTGGCTGGATAAGGTGTATCCCGCTATCCGGACGGCGCCGCCTTTGTTACTGTATGCCAACGACCTGGAAATAATGGACCTGGCCACCGTAAGTGAAGAAATGGAAGACGGATTCCTGTTTGCTGATCCGGTGCACCGCTTTGTGCCTTTTGCCGTAAGTAGCGGGGGTGACTGGTTTGCCTTTTATTTTAACCTGCAGCAGGAGGAAGATGTGCCTATTGTACAGGTATATCGTGATGCGAATGAAGCCTGTATCCTGGCAAAGAACCTGCAAGACTTCATATTCCTGCAGATGTTGGAAGCCATTACAGATCTTGGTCCGGAATCTCCGTCGCTGATTACTTATGGTGATTTGAAAGAGAATTGCGGTAATTTCCTGCGAACCCATAGTCCTTATCTCACCCCTCATCAGGCAACGGTAGTGGCCACTGTGTATGAAACAGGTAAACTAACCAATGTGAAACTGCATGAAATAGTAGAGCAGGAAATGAATTTTCAATGGCTGGATAGCAGCTTCCCGTATCAATTACGTGATTAAGTTTTTAGGCAGGGGCATTACGCCCCTGCTATATTATTCTTTATAGAAATCAATTAACGCCCCGAAATATTGGTCGTTCCAACCTTCTACTATATCTTCATAAGCTTCGTCGGGGATATTGGTATGTTTTAGCTCTACATCTGTTCCTTTAGGGGAAGGATGTAGCTTAATGGTTACAATAGAAGGATTTTCTTCATCTTCCTCCCCAAAGTACCATTGCTGTACTATTTTTTTTCCTTCTTCAAACTCCAGGTTCATCCCCACAATACTTTCTTCCCACAGTGCAAATTCAGAGCCCGGTTCTGTAGACATTTCTGCTACTTCGCCCGTCCACAATTGAATGGTAGCCGGATTGGTGAGCGCGGCATACACTTCTTCGGGTGGCGCATTCAGGATAAAATGTTTTTTATAATCTTTCATGTGTTCAAAGCTACAGAATTGGTGAATTATTACTTAATTTTCTATAAAATATTGAGCATATGCAGTTCACTAAGTTGATCCCGAATGTTTTTTACTCGGATATGAAGGTGGGGTTACAACTCTTTGTGGACACACTGGGTTTTGTGGTGGCTTATCGCGATGATAGAGGTGAGCAACCTTTCTGCATTGTTAAACGGGATAACCTTGTTATCCATCTCATCGAAAGCCTGGAATGGGCCATTAAAGACCGGCCCGAAATAAGGCTGGAAACAGATAATATCCAGGAAGCTTACGAGTTGGTAAAGAAGAGTCACCCGGAATTGCTTCATCCCAATTCCCCTGAGATAAAACTACAACCCTGGGGAGCGCTGGAATTTGCCCTGAGAGATCAGGAAGATGTATGTATTATCGTGCAACAGCCGGTATAGGCGTATTCTTTTTGATAATGTTGGGTCAGTAGGATGCTGCCGCCCAGCCCTGGTAAGGTTGATTTTTGAATCCCTTATTGCAATATATGATACGAGATCATTTCTTTAAATGCAGTAGCTTTTTCAAGGGAAGTAAATCGCTTCTTTGAAATAGCATTCACATGCTGGATATTGTCCATCCCAGCATAGAGAATAAAAAAAGACTTGCTTTCTTCTATCTTTTGAAAATTGCGCCAAGGTATCTTTACCATGATATCCAGTCCGGTTTTTTCCATTCCCCAGTGCGTAAAACGCAGCGTAATATGTTGAATAAAATGTGGTTTATACCTAAAGATATACATTGCTGTTAGTAAGGAAGTTACCAGGAAGAACAAGGCTAAAAGTACAGGTGCATAAATAAAATTTGCATAGTCCTGTGCATGCTGTAGCGGTGTAGCAGACGGTAGTAGTTGCTTGCATCCGGCATTTATAACACTCAAACAGGTAATATAGATAAATATCTTCCGGATTATTTTATTTCTGGGTAACATGTAAAGTGTAAACCGTATGTATTCGTACAGGGTCATGTGTAATTGGATGGTAATGGTATCTTGCATAGGTATAGAATGGGAGGCCGAAAGTAGTAAAAAGATTACCGTTGTGCAAGGCTCGCCGTTATAAAAAAATGAACTTATCTACTTTAAACAGGAATGGAGCAACTGATTCCTATTCCCGGTACATAAGGAATACCACCCCGTTCTTTTCCGGTAGATTGGTGATGGCTGTATCCAGGCTTATAAATATGCTGGAAAATTTCACGTTGCGTTTTAAAAATGCAGATGGAATCCGATTGGATAACTTTTTCCTGAACGAAGGGAACGGTTCACAGGCGTTTGAACGTTGGCCCCTTTATGGCTCCTTTATGACCCCTTTATGGCCCCTTTAGCCTTGATATGTAAAGACGTAAGTAGTTCCTTTGCCGGTTGTGCCAACTTTTTGGATGACCCCCTGTTTAATTAATTCCTGTAGATCTCTTGTTGCTGTTCTTTTGGAGATATTATTGAGCTCCTGATATTGCATATTCGTGATACTTGTGTGTTCTTTTATATATTTGATAGCCTGGGCCTGCCGTTCATTATGAGGTTGTGGTACATCAACCCATTCAATTGCACGATTCTCTTTGAAAAGAGTAATTCCGAAGCCCCCTTGCTCTTCTTCAATTAAAGGTGCAGGGAGGCCCCCTTCAATACAACTATCAATTATTTTATTAATGCCTCTTCCCCATGATTCAATATAGCCTGCTTTGAAAAATACGTTGGCAATGTTTCTATTGCGTGGATAGGAGGAGTGGTCTGTCCTTAATTTTTCAAGGCTTAGTTCTTCTGGCAAATTTCCAGGATTCCAAAGGTGTAGCCGGTCATCGTAAACCTTTAGAAAAATGTAGGTGCTTGAATAATCTTTATGTATAATAGCATTCAATATGGCTTCACGTAAAGCTGATTCTGGATATTCTAACGGTTCTAATCTCTCTATGCCTTTGTAGGAAATTGGTCGGATAAGGTATTTCATCTTTAAGATCTCAATAACCCTGTCAGCCATGTCAAAAATATTTGTTTCGATTATATCCTGATATAACAGGTCGTGGCTGGATGTGCCAAATCTGCCTATTTTGAAACTTGCAGTTACTGTAACTTTTGCGGGATTCTTTCCAAATAACAGGATTGAAGCATTGGTTAATTGTCCATCTTCCGTCATTAAATTGAGATTCTTTAAGAGTAGCCCTATTTCCATTTTTTCTGAATTAGTAGGTATCCTATCTTTTTGAATAGATTTAATGATAAATGATCGAACAGTAGTTTCATTAATATCACTTATTGAAGTGTTTTCTAGTGGTATGTTTTCCCATTTTTTTCCGATCTTTTTCAATAGTAAGTTTTGTAATGCAATGCCTTTCAGTTCTTGTTTGGTGCTACCGCTACGATAATGATAGATGCCATGATAGGCAATTGGAACGCTACTAACTGGTACTTTGATTTCGATATAGTGTTTGCCCTCACTTTTATGTAAGTTAACATCTACCACTAATCCTAAATGATTAACGGCTTTATTGGGAATGTCATCCATTAGTTTTTTATGATCGTCCACTCCAACAATCATACTATTATCGTCGATGCCTATAAATATTTGTCCTCCTTGTGCATTAGCAAAACCGCATATCCATTTTAGATATTCATCTCTCCAGGAAAGTTTGTATTCTATATTGTGTTGTTCCGGCATAAGATATCTGATAGTGAATAAATATGGAGTGTAAAATTAGCAGTGTATTTAGCCGTGTGTTACATGCATTTGCGAAGCAAATAGGATTAACAAAGGGTATTACGGAGCATGGCTGTTAACTCTACTGCCTACATGGGCAGTGATCTTCTTTGAGATACCACATGGCATTAGCAATGCTAATAAGATACACATTTAGCTTTGGGTTGGATAATTAAATGTATAAGAAGCTAAAAGTGAGGAAGCGGAGAGTGGTAAAAAGTCCACCAGAGATTTTAAGTAAGCCCATCAAAGGGATGAAAAATTGTTAAAACCGCATTCCAATTTAAAATGGGTCTTATTTGGTGTCTCAAATAAAAAGGGTTTCAGCGTCAATCGGCTGAAACCCTTTACTAGTCTGTGACCCCCCTGGGGCTCGAACCCAGGACCTACTGATTAAGAGTCAGTAGCTCTAACCAACTGAGCTAGGGAGTCAATTTTATGTTTCTGTTAAAAAACGTGGACGCAAATCTAATAGTTCTTCTCAATATTTGTGTGATTTTTTTTGATTAAATTTGAAAATAGGGGCGAAATGTGGATAAATCGCCTTTATGTTAATAAACTAAGTGTTAGCTCATTATAAAAATTTTAGTTATGCAGGAAGCATATATAGTAGCTGGATACCGCACTGCGGTAGGTAAGGCCAAAAGGGGAGGATTTCGCTTTTACAGACCCGATGATCTGGCTGTAGATGTAATCAAAGGTTTATTGGCATCTGTACCTCAGTTGGACCCTGAACGGGTCGATGATCTTATTGTAGGTAATGCAGTACCGGAGGCGGAGCAAGGCTTACAAATAGGTCGTATGATTTCGGTGAGGGCTTTAGGTATTGGTGTGCCAGGTATGACGGTGAATCGTTATTGCGCGTCGGGCCTGGAAACCATTGCTATTGCTACTGCCAAAATCCGGATGGGCATGGCAGATTGTATTATAGCTGGGGGAACGGAAAGCATGAGTTTGGTACCATTGGCGGGTTGGAAAACAGTACCTAACTATACTGTAGCCAGTAGCCACCCCGATTATTACCTGGGTATGGGGCTTACGGCAGAAGCGGTTGCAAAAGAATTTAAAGTAAGTCGCGAAGACCAGGACGAATTCTCTTATAAATCACATATGAAAGCGCTGAATGCCATTCAGCAAGGGTATTTCAAACAAGGCATCCTGCCGGTTACCATTGACGAAATTTATGTGGATAACAAGGGCAAGAAAGCCAAACGGTCTTTTACTGTAGATACAGATGAAGGCCCCCGTGCAGATACTTCTATGGAGGCGCTCGCCAGGTTAAAACCTGTATTTGCGGCAGGAGGCTCGGTTACAGCAGGAAATTCTTCCCAAACTTCTGATGGTGCTGCCTTTGTGGTAGTAATGAGTGAGAAGATGGTGAATGAATTGGGGTTAAAGCCCATTGGCCGTTTGGTAGGTTGTGTATCTGCCGGCGTGCACCCGCGTATCATGGGTATTGGACCAGTGGCTGCCGTTCCTAAAGTGCTGCAGCGTACCGGTAAAACCTTGCAGGATATCGATCTGATAGAATTGAACGAAGCTTTTGCTTCCCAGTCGCTCACCGTGATCCGTGAATTGGGATTGAATCCTGATATTGTTAATATCAACGGAGGCGCCATTGCCCTGGGCCATCCGCTGGGGTGTACCGGTGCTAAATTAACCGTACAGATACTGGGCGATTTAAAGCGGCTCAACAAAAAATACGGTATTGTAACTGCCTGTGTAGGCGGCGGACAAGGAATTGCAGGTGTAATAGAAAATATTAATTAATTACTGGTCAACTCAATTATACACAAAAGAGGCTGTATGTAGGTACAGCCTCTTTTTTATTTGATTACTCGTATACTTCTACCTGACTCAGATATTGGTAAGCTGCCACGGGTATTTTACCGGTATCGGTAAATACAATTTTATGGAAGTGGGGTGGCTGCCGAAGGTCAATGCCAAATAGTTCAATCATTCTGAGGTGAAAAAAAAGACTACCGGGCGATCTGCCAGATTCGTAACCTGCAAAGCAACTACGTTGGATGCCTATGAGGTTGCTCATTTCTTGTTGGGTGAGGTGAAGGGTTTTCCTTATCAATTTGATAAAGCGTTTATTATAGTAAGTCATTGTTTTATAAGGTTAAAATTTCACAAAATCGCACGGCTGTAATAATTATTACCTATATTTGTAGCTAATATATAAGTCATTGATCTTAATTTGATTGAATTAATACAGCCGTATCTTTTTTGATAAAAAAGATCTCATTTTCAAACAAAGGACTCCCATTACCAGTTACTGGTAAAAAATTGAGAGGGAGGTAAAGCAGGAATATCAACGGCTAACGGCTATTGAAAAAAGTAGGGCGCTTTTTAATTGCTCGGGAAGGTAACGCGGAATACCTAACGAAAAACTGTAAGTGGCAAATGCCCGATACCAAAATTTTCATAAACTCTTTTTTGTGTAAACAAAAAACCAAAGGGGCTGTCTTTCTTACCAGGAAACCGGCAGCTCCCTTTTGGCTTGTCTGATATCTGCTATCAAACATTTTCAAAAATAAGTATTTTATGAAGCCAAGCCAAATAAATTACTTTATAACTTATTGATTTGCATAATGATACATCTGGTGTCATTATTGAATAAATATTATTAATTTGATAAAATAATTATCATTTAATCCATTTAAATTAAAGTTTTTATTAATTTGGCATTATAATCGGCCTCCTAAGCCATCAACCATATCGATTTATGGATCGTAGACAATTCCTGACTTTATCGTCTGACCGCAGCCAGGCGAAACTTACTGCCAGCGTTGCCCGTACCGATACCGGTATTTTTCCCTATTCGGGCGCCTGGGACTCGCTACAGCTTATCCACCTGTTGAAACGTACCCTCTTCGGCGTTACTCCGGCTAACATCAACGCGTTCAGTGGTATGACCCTGCAACAGGCAGTAGATGCCTTGCTCACTCCCCAGCCCGATCCAGCCCCTCCTGTTAATAACTATGGAGTGGATAGTACCGGCGTTACGCCCGGCGCTACCTGGGTAAAAGCGCCTTTAGGAGATGAAATGCTGGAAAGAAAAAGGATGGCTTCCTATAAAGCCTGGTGGACCGGTCAAATGATTAACCAACAGATGAGCATACACGAAAAAATGGTGCTCTTCTGGCATAATCACTTTGTAACAGAAACCGGTATGGTAAACGATAGCCGGTTTATCTACCAATATAACCTTACCCTGCGTAAACATGCGTTGGGCAACTTTAAAGCACTTACCAAAGCCATTACCCTCGATCCTGCCATGTTGGTGTATCTTAATGGATACCTGAACTCTAAAGGCGCTGCCGACGAAAACTACGCCAGGGAATTGCATGAGCTTTTTACGGTAGGAAAAGGACCCGACTCGCATTATACAGAAGATGACGTAAGAGCAACTGCCCGTGTACTTACCGGTTTCCGGGTAGACCGTACCAATATTGTCAGCCTCTTCGATACCACTCAGCATGATATCACCAACAAACAATTTTCCGGCTTTTATAACAATAAGGTGATCTCCGGCAAAACCGGCCAGGACGGAGCCGGGGAACTGGATGACCTGCTGAATATCATCTTCGCCCAGCCCGAAGTGGCCAAGTTCATCTGCCGTAAATTGTACCGCTTCTTTGTATACTATGATATAGACCAGTTTACGGAAGACAACGTGATCACCCCGCTCGCAGATATTTTCCGCAGCAGTGGTTACGATATCAAAACAACGCTTAACGCCCTCTTTATCAGTGAGCATTTTTTTGACCCCCTGAATATGGCCTGCCTCATTAAAAGTCCGGCTGATTTCTGCGTGGGCATTTGCCGTGAATATGGTATCACTTTCCCTACAGATTATAATAACCAGTATAAAGCATGGGCGGTAATCCAAGACCAGGCGGCCGCTATGCTGCAAAACTTCGGCGACCCTCCCCTGGTGGCAGGTTGGGATGCTTATTACCAGGAACCTTCTTTCCATGAATTGTGGATTAATACAGACACGCTGCCTAAACGTAATAAGCTGAGCGATGGACTGATCAGCAGCGCGGGCTTTAATGGGCTTAAAATAGATAGTCTCGCTTTTGCCAGCCAGTTGCCGAATCCGGAAGATCCGGTAGCCTTGGTAGCCGATTCTTTAGATGTATTATATCGTGTAGGCGTTTCCGATAATGTGAAGGATTTCCTTAAAAATACTATCCTCCTCAGTGGCCAAAGTCCCAATAGCAATTACTATTGGACCCAGGCCTGGACGGCCTGGAAAGCAGCTCCCACAGATCCGGCCCTGAAAGACAACGTGGAAACCCGCCTGCAGGCCCTGTATAAATACATCATGGACTTGTCGGAATACCAATTATCCTGATCGCTGAAAAACCTATTTATGAAAAGAAGAGATTTCCTTAAATATACTGCGCCGGCGGCTATCCTGCCAACGCTCATCAACGGCTTCTCCGTTAAAGCCTTTGCCACTTCTCCTATGCTCAACGCTATGAGAAAGGCGGAAGATAATGATCACGTGCTGGTGATGATACAGTTGACCGGCGGTAACGATGGCCTCAACATGGTGATTCCGCTTGATGTATACAGTAAGTACCAGGCGGCACGTACCAATATTGCTATTCAGGAAAGTAAGGTGCTGCGGTTGGATAACTACCTGAAATCAGGCTTGCACCCGGCTATGACAGGCGTGCAACAGCTTTATAACGAAGGAAAAGTAAGCATTGTGCAGAGCGTGGGATATCCTTCTCCCAATTTCTCCCACTTCCGGGCTACCGACATCTGGCTCACCGGCGCCAATTCGGATGAAGTACTGACAACCGGTTGGGGCGGACGTTACCTGGAAACCCAATATCAAGGTTTCCCTGATGGTTATCCCAATACGGATCATCCCGATCCGCTGGCCATACAAATAGGCTCTATTGTGTCGCCGGCTTTTCAGGGAACCAATGCCAGCATGGGGATTGCCATTACCAGTGCCACGGATTTTTATAACCTGATAGATGGGGTAACAGATCCTGTTCCCAATACCAAATGGGGGAAAGAGCTGGAATATATCCGCCTCATCGCCAAGCAAACCAACAGCTACGAACAAGCCATTAAAAAGGCCGCTGCTAAAGTAACTTCCCAGGGGCCTTATCCGGCTAACAATAGCCTGGCAGAACAGCTGAAAATTGTGGCCAGATTAGTGGCCGGCGGTCTCAAAACCCGCTTGTATATGGTGAGTACCGGCGGTTTTGATACACATGCCAATCAAGCAGAGGGAGGAGACACGAGTAAAGGTGGGCATGCCAGCCTGTTAGGAGGCGTGTCTGATGCCATTAAGGCGTTTATGGACGATCTCAAGGGCTTACAGGCTTCCCGCCGGGTAGTGGGTATGACCTTCTCCGAGTTTGGCCGCCGTATTAAATCTAATTTCAGCATGGGTACCGACCATGGTGCTGCTGCCCCCATGATCATTTTTGGCGACTATGTAAATCAGGGTGTGCTAGGCAATTCCCCGGCGCTGCCAGATGCCAGCAGTGTGGTAGATAATATTCCTATGCAATACGATTTCCGCTCCGTATATGCGTCTATCCTGGAACAGTGGTTCTGCATAGAGCAAAACACCCTGCAAAATATTTTGCAGAAAGATTATCAACGCCTGCCGCTCATTAGTGGAGTGGCCTGTGGCACCGTTACCGGTTTGCCGGATCTGAATACCGATGATAAAAAATTGATTACCAACGCGCCCAATCCCTTTACTGGGTATACCAATATTACCTATGTTACGGGTAGCGGCAACACGCTGATACAGATTTTTGATACCACCGGCCGGTTAGTGAAAGTGCCAGTGAATAAAGTGCATACTCCGGGTACTTATTCTTTTACTTTTGATGCCCATCAACTGCCTAGCGGCATCTATTATGCCCGTTTCCAAAATGGCCCGGTACAGCAGGTAAGGCCTATGCTCAAAGTAAATTGATCTTATAATTTCATTAAAATGATGCAACGCTGTTGCAAATAGGTGAATTTTATTACCTTTGCCCCGTGTATAAACGGTATCTGCATAAAATATTAGCAATTATTCTCCTGGGGGTGTTCATGATGGATACCTTCCCACGGGAATTTATACACGATTTTGCCGGCCATCACGATACGGTGGATACACCCCATCATCAGGATGGCCCAGCTTTTTCAGTGCATCACCGTCACTGCGGTTTTCTCCAGATCGGAATAGAGCCCTATGAACCATTTGTTACTTATTATATAGCGCCGGTACAACAGGTGATCTGGATCTTTTCCCCGCTCCCGATACCTGAAACCCCGCACACGGATTATTATAACCTCACACCCAGGGCGCCACCATATATTATCACCTGATTTCTTTCATGGCAATGTGAACAATCCGTACACATTGGTTATTCATTATTGGGTAATCCCCAATATTTACTGATTCTATATTTATATTTCTCTGATATGCATTATTTGCGTGTATTTATACCAGTACTTTGGAGTGTCTTGCTCCTGGCCTTGCCTGCTGCCTATGCCGGCACTAACCCTAACGATGGGGTATATACTAATTCGCTGACGGGTAAGGTAGTAGATAAAACTTCCCATACCCCCCTGCCCGGCGCTACTGTTTATTTGCCAGACCTCCACGTAGGAGCTGCTGCCGATGCACAGGGAAATTATACAATCAAAAATCTTCCTAAAGGAAAATTTCTTGTGGAAGTACATTATATCGGTTATGCCGCCTATACTGAAACGGTGGTAATATCCGGCAATACAAACAAGGATTTTGAATTGTCTGAAACATTGATCGAAAAGAACGAAGTGGTGATTACGGGCGTCAACCTGGCTACTTCGGTGAAAAAAACACCGACGCCTATCAGCGTAATCCGCCGCGATTACCTTGATGATAACATTTCTACCAATATTATTGATGCTATTGCTAAAGTGCCTGGTGTTAGCCAACTGTCTACCGGTCCGGCTATTTCCAAGCCATTTATCCGTGGCCTGGGTTATAACCGCGTAGTGGTAGTGGGAGATGGTATCCGTCAGGAAGGGCAGCAATGGGGAGATGAACATGGTATTGAAATAGACGATTATAACGTAAGCAGGATAGAGGTACTGAAAGGCCCTTCTTCCCTGATCTATGGCTCCGACGCATTGGCTGGTGTAGTGAATATTGTGCCGCCGGCTCCCCTGCCTTTAGGTAAAATAAAAGGTAACCTGGACGCAAACTATCAGACCAATAGTGGTTTGATGGCCTACCATGCAGATATTGCCGGTAATAATGATGGTATTAGCTGGAGTGCATATGTTACGCAAAAACAGGCACACGATTACAAAAATAAATACGATGGTTATGTGTTCGATTCCCGCTTTAATAACACCAACTATGGCGCAGCTATCGGCATCAATAAACAATGGGGGTTCTCCCGGTTGAGCTTTACCTCCTTTAACCAGCATTTGGGTTTGGTGGAAGGTGACCGCGATAGCACCGGCGGATTTGTAAAACTGGTGAATGATAATGGGGAAGAAGCTGAGGTGCCGGTAACCAACAGTGATCACCGCTCCTACAGCATGACGATTCCTAAACAGCAGATCAATCACCAGAAAATAGTATGGGATAACAGCCTGTATCTTCATAATGGTAGCCGTATTGGCCTCACCCTGGGATATCAGCTTAACCAACGCCGTGAATTTGGTGATGTGCTGGAGCCTACTACGCCCGGCCTTTACCTGTACCTACAAACCTTCAATTATGGAGTGAAATATTACCTGCCGGAAATGGGCGGTTGGCAAACTACGGTTGGCGTGAATGGGATGGCACAGAAAAACCAGAATAAAGGAAATGAGTTTCTCATTCCGGCGTATAACCTGTTCGACTTCGGCGCCTTTGCTGTTACCAGCAAAACCTGGAATAAACTCACCCTGAGCGGTGGTCTGCGGTTCGATACCCGCACGCTTACTTCAAAAACATTGCTCCTGGATGAAAATGGCCAACCTGCCAAGATTGGCGATGTGAAGTTTGAAGCCTTTAACCGTAATTTCGCCAATGTGTCCGGAAGTGCGGGTATCAGCTATGAAGCCAGCGATCGCGTAGTCCTGAAGTTAAACGCCGCCCGCGGTTTCCGCGCTCCCAATATTGCGGAATTGTCTGCCAATGGTGTGCATGAAGGCACTATCAAATATGAATACGGTAACCAGAACCTGAAACCGGAAGTAAGCACCCAGGCAGATGCCGGAATAGAGTTCAACACACAGCACATTTCCTTAACTACCAGTGTGTTTTACAATCATATCAGTAACTTTATCTTCTCCCGCAAACTGTTCAATGTGGAAGGCACCGACTCTATCCCTGCTACAGACAATGAAGAAGGTTATGCAGCGTTTAAATACCAGCAAACTAATGCTAACCTGTATGGTGGTGAAGTAATGTTGGATATCCATCCGCATCCGATCGATTGGTTGCACTTCGAAAACACTTTTTCTTATGTAAGAGGAAGGGCTGTTAACGGTACCGACTCTACGAAGAATTTGCCCAATATACCGGCTAGTCGTTGGCTGTCTGAATTAAAAGGCACTTTCAAGAAAATAGGCAAAGGCCCGTTGAAGAATGCTTACATCGGTGTACAGATGGACCTCAACTTTGCGCAGAACGATGTGTTTTCGGCCTATGAAACAGAAACGCCTACCGCTGGCTATACCCTGTTTAATGCCGGATTTGGATCTGATTTCGTGAATAAACAAAATAAAACCCTGTTCTCTCTGCACTTTGCAGTGAATAACATTGGAGACGTAGCTTACCAGAATAACCTGAGCAGACTGAAATATGCGCCGGTTAACGAAGCAACTGGCCGTGCAGGCGTGTTTAATGTAGGACGGAACTATAGTGTGAAGCTGTCGATTCCGATCGATTTCAAATAAAGTTACTTTAAACGTTAAAAAGCTCCTGCGGCAGCAGGGGCTTTTTTTATTGTATCGTTATCATTGCCCGTAGCTGCTTTGCTGTAAATGGCCTGGTTGTTCTTGATCCGGAAAAAGAAATTCCCAGTACTAAATCCTACCACTGTATCTCCGTTATCAACAATAAGCTGTGGTACCGGAAATGTTTTACTGACAGAGGAATCAATGGCACGTATATAATTGATCAGCCGTTTTCCCTGCCGGATCAGCTGAATGGTTTGCATGCCGGCTTCATAGGTAAATGTAGTTTTTATATCTCCCCGCTCAAATGCCGCACTGTCTCCATCTTTCTGCCCGCTAACCAGTTTAAATGGCACAGGCACAGCACCTTCATGATGCGGTTGTGCGCCTTTTTGTTGCGGCACTTGTTCACATGCTAATAACAAAACCGGGAGTAATAAGAAATATCTATACACAAATAATAGCTATTTTAATGATAAAGCTATTGAATTTTAAAGGAATTCAACGGCCCCCGGATTCAGTATTTTTATTTTTTATGAATTAAAAAATAAAATAATATAATTAAAAAATCACCTACTGAATTTATTTGTTCCGATATGCTTAAAACCTATACAGGCGACAGCTATCGGGGAATGAAGCTAGTTACCATGAATTTACCACCGATGTAAATAATTAATTAAAATAGGGATAGATTTTGTAGTTTTAGCAAACTATTGTCTACAACATTATAAAAGATCCTGCCGGGATTATACACAGTTCCCTCAATTTTTCAACAATTGGTTTTTTGTATTGAAAGATTTTTCTGACCACCATTGGTTCAGATTTTGGTTGAAAAAGAAAGGGGCTGTTTTTACAGCCCCATATTTTTTGATCATATTTTTAAAGATAAACCAACTCAATAATGAACCGGTTTTTCCAGGTGAGCGGTGCTTTCATCGTAATACACAAAGAAGTATAAGTAGATGACCCGCGATATCCGCATTAGCCAGGGTTGCAGTAGCACTAACAGCACTCCGTTCACACCCAGCCACACCAGGATACTATTGTCTCTCCAGGTTAATCCGAAAAACAGCCAATACCAGATCAGGTTGAATACGCTGAACGCAACCGATAACGCATAACTTACGTATCCTGTACCAAACCAGAAGCCAGTTTCCAGCTCATATTTTTGGCCGCATACCGGACAGTTTTCGTACATGTCGAAGATCTTAGAGAACTTTAAATGGAACGGATTGGCGTCCTTAAACATGTCTCCTTTCCTACATCTTGGACACTTCATCGTCAGCAAGCTGATAAAGTAATTCGGGCGTTTGGGTTGCTGTGTACTCATATTACAAAATTAGTCAATTAAGTGGATTATCACACTGCTTCTATTTTGCGCTCTCCGATCTGTTGTCTCCACATAGCATAGTACAGTCCTTTTTCATCTACCAGATCCTGGTGTTTGCCTACCTCTACAATGCGGCCTTTTTCTAATACATAGATGCGGTCTGCATGCATAATAGTGCTCAGGCGGTGCGCAATCATTACTGTAATATGTCGTTTACTGGAAGTAACCTCCCTTACAGTAGTGGTGATTTCTTCTTCTGTAATAGAATCCAGGGCAGATGTAGCTTCATCAAATACCAGCAAACGTGGTTTACGCAATAATGCGCGTGCGATAGACAAGCGTTGTTTTTCTCCGCCGGAAATTTTAATGCCACCTTCCCCGATTACAGTTTCCAGACCTTTGTCGGCCCTTGCCAGCAGTGAATAGCAAGAAGCTTTATCCAATGCGTCCATTATTTCTGCATCGGAAGCGCCTGGATTTACAAACAACAGGTTTTCTCTGATAGTACCAGCAAAAAGTTGGGTATCCTGAGTTACAAATCCCACCTGGTGGCGTAGCTCTTCCATATCTACTTCGTTGGCATCTATACCATTATAGTAAATATTACCTTCGTTTGGTTTGTATAATCCTACTAAGAGCTTTACCAGCGTGGTTTTACCGGAGCCAGATGGACCTACAAATGCAATGGTTTCTCCCAAACTGGCAGAGAAGCTTACGTGATCCAGCGCCTTGGTGGCGGCAGTCAGGTGTTTAAATCCTACTTCTTCAAACAGCAGTTCGTTAATATGCGTTACTTTCACCGGATCGGCGGGCATTTCTTCTACTGGCGTGTTCAAAATACTTTGGAAGTTCAGCAGTGATACCTGTGCTTCCCGATAGTTCAGAATGATATTGCCCAACTCCTGTAAAGGTCCAAAAATAAAGAAGGAATAAAGCTGCAACGTCATCAGCTGTCCAATGCTCACTACATCGCGGTAAATGTAAAATAACAACAGAAACAAAATGCTCTGGCGCATCAGGTTTACGAAAGTACCCTGCACAAAGCTGATACTACGTATGCTGCGCACTTTTTTTAGTTCCAGCATCAGGATCTTCAATGTTGTGGAGTTCAGGCGGCGTATTTCCTGATGGGTAAGCCCCAGGCTTTTTACCAGTTCAATATTGCGCAAAGACTCTGTAGTGGCGCCTGCCAGCGCAGTGGTTTCTTTCACAATCGTTTTCTGTATTACTTTAATCCTGCGGCTTAATATGCTCATCAGCACTGTTAGCAAAGTACAGCCGGTAAGGTACACAAAAGGTAAGGTCCAGTGAACGGTGATGGCATATACCATCACAAACAATACGCCTATCAGCGATACAAAGAGCACATTTACAAAAGAAGTAATGAATTTTTCGCAATCAATCCTTACTTTTTGTAAAATAGCCAGCGTTTCTCCGCTTCGCTGATCTTCAAACTGCTGATACGGCAGTCTCAGGGAATGTTTAAGTCCGTCAGTATATACCTGTGCACCGAATTTTTGTACAATTACGTTTACAGCGTAGTCCTGAAACGCCTTCGCTATACGTGATACCATGGCTACTCCTATAGCAGCGCCTACCAGCAGCAGTACTCCCCATAAATATTGATTTTCCGGCCTGAAAATATTGCCTTCCTTGGCAGTAGTGGCAGGGTGGGAAGCAAACCTGTCTATGATCCAACCAAAAATCATCGGGTCCATCAGCGAGAAAAGCTGGTTTATACTGGCTAAAGCCATTGCTAATACCACCAACCATTTATATCTCTTCAAATAATGCAATAATAGTTTCATATATCCAATTTCCTGAGCTGCAAAGTTACTGCATGTTGCCACATATTCTTGAGATGATGTTGGCTATTTTAGTCAAAAAATGTTAACTTAATAGTAAGTTCTTTTTTAAGGGATAGGTGATGCTGGATTATCTAAATAAATCTCCACATATGAAAGCGTATGATGAAAAGCATGTTAAGAACATCGTACTGTTAGGCGCTCCCAAAAGCGGCAAAACAACCCTCTCTGAAACAATGTTATTTGAAGCTGGTATCATCAATAAACGTGGAACGATTGAAGAAAACAGCACCATTTCCGATTATCACGATATAGAACACGAACGTGGCAACTCTGTATATGCTACTTTGCTGCACACGGAATGGAAAGATTATAAGATAAATATTATTGATACTCCCGGTTTGGAAGACTTTATTGGTGAAGTGATTGCAGCCATCCGCGTATCCGATACCGCTGTGATGCTGCTTAATGCCCAATATGGGGTGGAAGCGGGTACAGAACTTATCTGGGATTATGTGGATAAATACCGTAAGCCTACCTTGTTGGCCGTAAACCAGCTGGACGCTGAGCTGGCTAATTTCAATAAAACGGTGGAAGATGCTGCCAGGGTGTTCGGGCACGGGGTTACCATTGTGCAATACCCTGTTAGTACAGGTCCGGGATTTAATGCCATCATCGACCTGCTTAAAATGACGCTGTACCGTTTCTCCGAAACAGGCGGAAAACCCGAAAAATTGCCGATTCCTGACGAAGAAAAGGCGCGGGCCGCCCAATTACATAATGAATTGGTGGAAAAAGCTGCGGAAAATGATGATGCGCTCATGGAGCTATATTTCGAGAAAGGAAGCCTGGATGAAGATGAGCTTAGAAAAGGGATCAAGATAGGTATGCTGCAGCACCAGGTTTTCCCCGTTTTTTGCTTGTCTGCCAAAAAAGATATGGGTAGTGGCCGTTTGATGGGCTTTATCGATAATGTAGCCCCTTCTGCACGGGAAATGCCGGCAGAACTCACTACCGGCAAAAAATCTGTTCCCTGCGACCCGGCTGGCCCTACTGGTATATTCGTGTTCAAAACCCTGCAAGAACCACATATTGGCCGGCTTTCTTTTTTTAAAGTAGTGTCGGGGGAGATAAAGGCGGGTATGGAGCTGATCAATGAAAACACCAACAGCGCAGAACGCATCAGCCAGCTCTTTATTGCTGATGGCAAAAACCGTAATGCGGTAGAGCGCTTGCAGGCAGGAGATATTGGCTGTACCCTTAAACTGAAAAATACGCTTACTAATCACACGCTGGGAGATAAAAACTTCCCGGGAGAGATTACCCCTATAGTATTTCCGGCACCTAAAGTAAGGGTGGCAATTGAAGCGAAGAACAAAGGGGACGATGAAAAACTGAGTGAGGTATTGGCAGAGATTCACATGGAAGATCCTACACTTTCCGTAGAATTTAACCGTGAGCTTAAACAGGTGATTCTGCATGGACAAGGAGAACTGCACCTGCAGGTGACGAAATGGAGGCTGGAGAATATTTATAAGATGCAGGTAGCTTTCCTGCCCGCCCGTATTCCTTACCGGGAAACGATTCAGAAGCCCGCGCTGGCTACCTGGCGGCATAAGAAACAATCTGGCGGCGCCGGCCAGTTTGCAGAAGTGTTCATGGAAATAGAGCCCTGGTACGAAGGTATGCCTCCTTACAAAGCCCATCCGGTAAGGGAAACAGAAGAAATTGATCTGAGCTGGGGAGGTAAACTGGTGTTCAACAACTGTATCGTAGGTGGTGCCATAGATAACCGCTTTCTTCCTTCTATCCTCAAAGGAGTGATGGAAAAAATGGAGGAAGGGCCCTTAACAGGGTCATATGTTCGGGATATACGGGTAAGCATATACGATGGAAAAATGCACCCGGTAGACAGTAACGATATTTCATTCAAAATTGCGGGTATGATGGCTTTCCGGGAGGCCTTCCATCAGGCGGCGCCCCAGCTGTTGGAGCCCGTGTTCGACCTGGAATTGGTGGCCCCCGATGTAATGATGGGAGATATTATGAGTGAACTGCAAAGTCATCGGAGTATTATAACTGGAATGGATACACTAAATAGTAACCAGGTCATCAAAGCCCGTACGCCACAGGCGGAGATAGATAAACTGTTTGCCGGCTTGCGCAATATTACACAAGGCAAGGCAAAGCTCACCACACAGTTTGCAGCGTATGTCCCTGTGCCGGCAGACCTTCAGAAAAAATTAAGCGAAAACTATAAAGAAGAATTAACCGTTTAAAACCATGCTCAACAGAAAGTGCTCCTTTATCTGCTCCCTCAGCATTACCGCGTAAGCTTTTCCCTTAACTTAACCATACTGTATAAGCAGGTGCTTAGTTTCCCCATCCTTCCCGGTCGAGGCTCCTGAATTGGATAGCTTCTGCCATATGCGAGGGTGCCACCTGCTGGCATCCTTCCAGATCGGCAATAGTTCTGCTCACCCGCAGTATTCTGTCGTAGGCCCGGGCAGAAAGTTTCATTTTTTGCATGGCCAATGCCAGCTGCTGCAGGCAATTATCGCTGATCTCGCAGATGCTGGTGAGCAACCTACTATGTATTTGCGCATTGCTGTAAATACCTTCATAGGCGGCGAAGCGGTTGGCTTGTATAGCCCTGGCGGCTGTTACACGGTCGCGGATATACGTACTTTTTTCAGCAACCCGGTTGGCTGTTAGTTCAGAAAATTTCACCGGGGTTACTTCTACATGCAAATCTATACGGTCTAGCAAGGGGCCCGAAACTTTATTCAGGTAGTCTTGCACCTGCCCGGGAGCACAGGAGCATTCTTTTTCGGGATGGTTGAAATAGCCGCAGGGACAAGGGTTCATAGAGGCCAGCAACATGAAGCTGGCAGGAAAGTCGATGGCTATTCTGGCCCGGGAAATAGTTACCTGTCGTTCTTCCATAGGCTGCCGCAATACTTCCAGCACTTTGCGTTTAAATTCCGGTAGTTCGTCCAGGAATAATACGCCATTGTGTGCCAGCGAAATTTCTCCTGGTTGAGGAATACTGCCTCCGCCTACCAGTGCGGTGTCGCTGATGGTATGATGGGGACTGCGAAAGGGGCGGTGAACGATCAGCGAAGTATGTGCCGGTAATTTACCGGCTACAGAATGAATTTTTGTGGTTTCCAGGGCTTCCTGTAGGGTAAGTGGAGGCAGAATAGTAGGTAGCCGCTTGGCCAGCATGGTTTTTCCGGCGCCAGGCGGCCCTATCAGGATAGCGTTGTGTCCGCCGGCAGCGGCAATTTCCAACGCACGCTTAATTTGTTGCTGGCCCTTTACATCGGAGAAATCATCGGCAAAAGCATGGGTAGTTGAATGGAAAATATTAGAAGCAGGTTTTACGGGTGGTATGCTTTGCGGTGTATTGAAATATTGTACTGCTTCGGAAAGATGCGCCAGGCTAAATACATTCAAACCACTTACCATAGCTGCTTCCTGTGCATTTTGCACTGGAAGGAGGAAGTCCCGGAAACCATCTTTTACAGCTTGCATGGCAATAGCTAGGGCGCCTTTGATGGGGAGCAGGGTGCCATCCAGTGAAAGTTCTCCCATCATCAGGCAGCGGCCTGGCTCTCCGGTAGGGATCTGCCCGGAAGCAGCCAACATGCCTATGGCAATAGGCAGATCATAAGCGGCGCCTGCTTTCCGTATGTCTGCCGGGGCCATATTTACCACTGTCCGGGTTCTGGGCATACGGTAACCCATATACTGAATAGTGGATTCAATACGTCTTTCACTTTCCTTAACGGCATTATCCGGTAATCCTGTAATGTAAAATCTGGTGCCCTGGGAAGAAACGTTTACTTCTATAGTAATGGTGATGGCATGAACGCCGTGGATGGCGCTGCCATAGGTTTTAACAATCATGGTTATTGGGTTAACATCACGAATATAAAGAAAAATGGCTGTATCATTCAATGATACAGCCATTTTTCTTATTTGATCGCTTTTAGCAGATCCAGTACTTTTTCGCGTTTCAATATCAGGTAACCGATTTTTTCTTTGGCAATGCCATCTTTCAGTAAATAGGTAAAATGGAGGTCATCATTAATAACAGTCGATTCAAAATATTTAAACTGGATACGTTTTTCCGACTGTAGTTCTTCCGCTACTTCGTAGAGATGAGTAGACAGAATAAAAAGACAGTTACTGCTTTGTAAAAAGCCGCGGATCACTGCCAGGGAACAATTGCGGGCATCTTCTACGTTGGTGCCTTTAAACATTTCATCGATCAGCACCAGCCAGTTTTTACCATTATTGATCTGAAGGATGGTATTTTTGATGCGTTGTACTTCACTATAGAAATAGCTTTCGCCCTTAAAAATATTATCCTGTACCTGTATGTTACTGAAAATACCATGGAAGAAACCCAACTCCATGTGCTGAGCGGGTACGCCCATGCCTATATGTGCCAGGAACACCGCTACCCCAACCGCTTTGATAAAAGTGGTTTTGCCGGCCATATTGGCGCCGGTGAGGAACATAAAATGTGCGTTTTCATCCAGCGTTACGTCATAAGCTACTGGTTGTGGCAAAATAATATGATACAGTTGTGTTGCTTTAATCAATGGCCGGCTGCTATCAGCAAAGCGGGGAAACGATAGCCCGAAATGCCGGATGGCTTTAGCCATGGCATAATAGGCATCTAACTGTTGGTAAAGGGCCACTAATTCAAGGATCACTTTCCGGTGCCTTTTTCTAATGAAATTATCATACCGGAGAATAGCGATGAAGTTCAGTTTCCCTTCTTCTTCCGTTTTCAGGATATCATAAAAATCTTTTTTGGTTAACAGTTGCTGTGCTCTGTCCAGTAAGGTTTTTAATTCGCTGGGGGTATCGTTGGTGTTAAATACGTTGATGAATGAACGGAAACCTTTTAATAATACAACCAGTTGCGTAAAAGAAAATTTAATGAAGCCGAAATCCGGAGCATACAACGTTTTGTTGATCACAGATTGTATGTATAAGCCTGCTCCTTCTGTGTGGGAAATGGGTTCTATATGGGCTTCCATATAGTTTTCCACCACTACGATAGTGCCATTGGAAATAATGGAAGGCCAGTTGTTTTCTTGTTCCAGGATATATTGAAGGGCTTTTTGCCGCTTGCCGATAGCATTGATATCTCCTAATGGATTGCTGAATAACTGGCGTAGGTATTCCCGGCCTCCTGCGGTGGTAGTAAAGTCGAGCCGGTGAAACAGGGAAAATTCTTCGTCGCGGTTAAAAATAGACAGATCGTAGTAGGATGTTTTGTCCAGTTGCATGCAGCGTCGTTTTAGTGAGTATAAGTTGATAGATGCAAGGAAGGGAAAATTCCACACTCATTCAATAGAGATATGCAGATTTTTTATTCAGTAAAGCTGGCTGGCCCTGAATAAAAAAATCTGCATATTTTATCGCTAAGAGCGGTTAATTACCTGTTAAAGGCCAGGCGCTGCCCCTGTATATTTTCATTGAAAACGCCGTTGGCATATGCCAGGTGCCCGCTTACAAAGGTATGGGTAACAGCTGCCGGGAAGGTATGGCCTTCGAACGGGCTCCAGCCGCATTGATAGTAAATATTTTGTTTTTCTACTGGAGAGTGGCCTGCCAGGTCTACAATTACGCAGTCGGCGTAATAGCCTTCCCTTAAAAACCCTCTTTCTTTTATCTGGAAGCAGATAGCGGGGGCATGACTCATTTTTTCCACTACTTTTTCCAGTGAGATATCTCCCTGGCGTACATGTTCCAACATCAGCAACAGGCTGTGTTGTACCAACGGAACGCCGGAAGGGGCTTGCAGGTAAGGCAGTTGTTTTTCTTCCCAGGTATGTGGGGCGTGGTCGGTGGCAATAATGTCCAGGCGGCCGTCCAGGAGGCCCTGCCATAGTGCTGCTTTGTTTTCCGGCGCCTTGATGGCGGGATTGCATTTGATCAGGTTGCCGTACTGGGCATAGTCATCTGCAGTAAAGTGAAGATGGTGTACACATACTTCTGCGGTGATCCTTTTCTCTTCCAGCGGTAACATATTGCCGAACAGCTGAAGTTCCCTGGCGGTGGAGATATGAAGGATATGCAAGCGAGCATTGTGTTTCTGGGCAAACTGTATAGCTACGAGCGATGATTCAAAGCAGGCTTCTACGCTGCGTATCAGCGGGTGATCTGCTGCCGTGAGATGATCGCCTTTTTCCCGCTGGAATTCGGCCATATTGGCACGGATGATCTTTTCATCTTCACAGTGGGTGGCTATCAGTAACTCACTGTTGGAAAACACTGTTTCGAGGGTCAGGTAATTATCTACCAGCATGTTACCGGTAGAGGACCCCATGAATATTTTTACGCCGCAAACGCTGTTTTTTTTGGCGTTGGTTTTTAATATTTCTTCCACGTTATCATTGGCTGCTCCCATAAAAAAGGAGTAGTTAGCCAGCGAGTGGTGTTGCGCGATGGTGTATTTATCTTCCAGCAGTTCCTGGGTAAGTGCGGCTGGTTTGGTATTGGGCATTTCCATGAAGCTGGTGGTGCCGCCGGCTACGGCAGCGCGTGCTTCCGTATAGATAGTACCTTTCTGGGTTAACCCTGGTTCCCTGAAATGAACCTGGTCGTCGATAACGCCAGGTAGCAGGTGCTTGCCTTCTCCGTTGATTTCTGTATATTGACCGCTAACAGTAATACTAGGCGCTATTTTCTCAATACGGCTATTTTTGATCCATACATCCTGTACCGTGGTGCGCCCTTCATTTACCACGGCTATATTCCTGATGAGATAGTTTTGCATGGCGCAAAATTAATCAAATTTCACGCAAGGAGGTGGCCATTATCCTTCCAGGTGAATGGAAAACACGATCATGCGCGATTGCAGCTTGTCGATAACGTTAGAATAACGCAGGCTGGGATCTTTTACGTGCACATTGCCAAAACCATTACTGATCTTGAACTCGGGCGCGAAGATGAAGCTTTCAAAATAAAATTCAAAGCCGGCGCCGGCTTCATACCCGTAATCCCCCTTTTTCACTTTTACCAGGTTGTCTGCCCGGCGGGTACGGGCATTGGAGGCGAGGTCGTAATCGTATTTAAGCCCGGCAATGGTGTATACGCGCATATTGCCGATGCGGTCTGATTTAAATTTGATCTGCAGCGGAAAGCTGAGTAAAATGGATTCAATTCTTTGTACGGTATCCTGTTGTGGTTTAGGATAGGTTTCCCGGTAGTACAGGTTTTTAGAAGCAAATACCAGCTGCGGGTTTATGCGCAGGTCGAAGTGCTCGCTGAGGCGGGCGTTAGCCAGCAATCCCAGGTTAAATCCCATTGTTCTCAGCGGCTCAGCCACCATAATGGAATCAGTAGCCAGGAAGGCATTGGAATGTCCTAATTTAAAATTAGATTGGTTGGCGGCTAATGTAATGCCGAAATAATAGGGTTTTGCATCGTGTTCCAACATATTCAGATTGGTTTGCTGCCCCTTGGCTGGAAGCACCAGTACCAGCAATAAGAATATTAGCGTGTAGCGCAATAGATGGAACATATGCCGAATGATAGCGTTTTGCATGTAACGGCCTGGAAACCTGTGTTAGTTAAAATTGTTCGCATTGCTTCTCCCTGTGGGAACGCTTTCACAGATTCCGGCAGATAACTGTAGGCCGCCTGGCTTTTGGCTATCCATTTCCCAATCAGGGGTGTGATGTAACGAAAGTACGAATTATATAATTGTTTAATAGGAAAAACTGTAGGATTCGAAAATTCAAGGATCACTAATTTGCCGCCTGGCTTTAGTACCCGGTACATTTCAGATAGTCCTTTTTCCAGGTTTTCAAAATTACGTACCCCGAAAGCCACTGTTATGGCATCAAACGTTTGGTCCGGAAAACTTATTGTTTCACTATCACCGCTCTGCAGGGTTATTTTATTGCTCAGTCCCAGTTTATTGATTTTTTCCCTTCCATGGGTCAGCATGCCTTCGGAGATATCTATCCCTACAATGCGGTCGGGATGCAGGCGCTTTTCGGCCATAATGGCAAAGTCGCCGGTACCGGTAGCCACGTCCAGCATAAGTTTGGGCTGCAGCGACTTCAAATACCCCAGGGCTTTTTTACGCCAGATAATATCGATACCGAGCGACATAAAATGGTTGAGAAAGTCGTAGCGGAAAGCAATATCATCAAACATGGTCGCTATCTGCTCCTTCTTGCTTAATTTTGATCCTTCAAAGGGAACAATCTTCTGAACATTTGCATTTTCTGACATAGTGCGCAAAGTTAAAGAAATGTAGTCATGTGACAGTATGCAATTACAGAGATCCGCGATTTTTAATGGAACAAAGCAATATCATTATGGTGATTAAATCAGCAGAATATCTTATCAGCAGTCCCAGTTGGGAAAAATGCCCCAATCCCATCTGGCCGGAATACGCTTTCATAGGGCGTTCCAATGTGGGTAAGTCTTCTTTGATCAATATATTGGCCAACAATGAGAAATTAGCCAAAACATCGGGTACTCCCGGTAAAACGCAGCTAATCAATCATTTTACGATCAACGATTCCTGGTACCTGGTAGATTTGCCTGGTTATGGATTTGCTAAAAGAAGTTTGTCCCAGCGCAAGCAATGGGAAAGGATGATCGAAGACTATCTGCGCAAGCGCCCTAATCTGATGACCGTATTTGTATTGATTGATAGCCGCCATCAGCCACAGAAGATAGATATTGATTTTATTAATCAGTTAGGAGAATGGAATATACCCTTCAGTTTGGTATTTACCAAGGCAGATAAAAGCACCCAGGCAGAGGTAAGTAAAAATGTAAAAACTTTCCTCAACAAAATGAGGGAAACCTGGCAGTTCCTGCCTCCCAATTTCGTTACTTCTACCGTTAAGAAAACCGGCAGGGATGCTATCCTGGGCTATATAGAAGAGTTGAACATGCAATTCAGGGCTATTGCCTGATTGGAGGCTGTAGATGTGGTTCTTTTAAGGCAAAAGGATCACATCTATAGTAGATGAGCAAATGTGGTGGGTATAAACGGTAAAAATTGGGTGGATAGGGGGAGAAAAAGCCACCCGACGTGGTGTGTCACGTCGAACATATCTGAGAGAGGTACAAAACAGGCGCCTTAATTCACTACTTTATTGGCGCAGCTACTGCTGGCAAAGGCTTCGGGTTTAGCTTTAAAGGCAAATCCCATTCCCAGGATATAGCCCATTGCTTCCCGTAAAGCCAGGTTACTTTTAAACTGGGGATTAGTATTGATGTCTGCATGTACTTCCATATCTACATCATAAGCTGTAAACAGGTCGCATAATTCATAGGCGATCTCAATACTTTTGGCCACTTCTATGAGCATGCGCTCTTTGATAGAGTAACGGTCTTTGGTTTTTTCGTTGTGGATAAACATAAACCCGCCGTGGCCTTCCCGCAGGAATACAATAACGGTGGCGAATTCTGTATCCATTCCTTTTACCTGGGAATCGGTACCAATGCAAACTTTGAGGCGGAAACCTTTGGCGGCTTCCCGGACAATGGCTTCCCGTACTTCTTCCTTGATCGGAAGGTGGATAACCTCTCCATTAAATCTTCTCCATTGCATAAATGTATAGTTAAAGGGTGAACATGCTTATTGGGTATTGCTATAATGCCAGCCTGATGAAGTAATGCCATGCGGTGAATGGTCAACAATATGGGATGTATTCATTGGGGATAACAGCCATTTCGATATATACGAATATACGAAAAGCCGTTAGCATTTTACCAACAGCAGCCGATTAAATTTAGGGGAAAAGCGGTAGCTAGAATTGTCCGGTACTCAGTAGTACCAGGGTGCAGGCTTCTATTGGCTGGATCTGATGTTGCCGGGCAATGGCCTCCAGTTCTTCATTTTCTGTTCCGGGATTAAAAATAATGCGGCGGGGCTGCAATTGCAGGATATAATCGTAATATTCCTTTTGTGCAGCCGGGTTCAAATACAGGGTGATGGTATCTACCTTTTCCAACGGCAGGAGTGTGGTAAGGATGGGAGTATCTCCAATGTTGGCGGCACGTTTTCCGATGGCTACTACTGGGTGTTGGTGGGCTTTCAGGCTGTTAACGGCAATATTACTGTATCTATCCGGGTTAGGCGAAGCTCCTAGTACTACGGTAAGCTTTTTATCTGTTCTTTCCATATTACTAATTTACGTATTTCGCTGTAAGTGATAAGCGTCCGGGGCAGGTGCGCTAGTATGTCGGTAGAGCGAATGTTTCAAAAATTTCAGAAAAAAATGAAATTTTTGAACAAAAAATTTTATTTAATGAGTTTCAGCAAGCTGCTGTAAAACCAACTTTCTTCAGATTTAATGAAAGCGCTAATGGTTTTATCTGTTTGCTGGGCAAATTTGGTAATGTTGGAGATAGAGTCTTTGAAAGCTTTCATCTCTTTGTCTTTAGGATCGCCTTCTGCTTGCTGCAGTTGTTGCAGTACTTTCATAATAGGGTCTAACTCACGTTTCTTTCTCTCTCTGGCAATATAGGTCGCTACTTTCCAGATATCTTTCTCTGCTACAAAAAACTCCTTTCTTTCTCCGGGAATCAGGATACGCTCTACCAGCCCCCAGTTAATCAGTTCCCGTACGTTCATATTGGTATTTCCGCGGGAAATATTCAATTCCTCCATGATATCATCGGCACTCAACGGATCGGGCATAATCAACAACAACGCGTGGATTTGGGCCATGGTGCGGTTAATCCCCCACTGGGCGCCTAAAGATCCCCATGTTTGTATAAACTGCGCCTTTGCTTCCACTAAGTTCATTGTAGGTTGTATTTTTTGTAGCGTGTTTTAATTAATCTTGTCAAAAATAAACCAAGTTTTTGAACTTTCAAAACATAATGAAACATTTTTACCTGGTAATGACGGGTATTCATTAATACGGAATAGTAAATAATAGGTAACAAGGGCGGTACATGCTCTTTTCCTGTTTACCTGAAAAATAAAAAAGGCGGAGTATGTACTCCGCCTTTTTTATATAGTAAATAATATAATAATATAAGCTTATGCCAGCATGGTTACCGGGTTTTCCAGGTAGCCTTTCAGGGTAGCCATAAAACGGGCGCCTACAGCTCCATCCACGCTTCTGTGGTCGCAGCTCAGGGTTAGCTTCATGATATTGGCTATTTTCACCTGGCCTTTTTCCACAATGGCGGTTTCAGTGATACCACCTACTGCCAGGATAGCTGAATCTGGCGGGTTAATGATAGCAGTGAATTCGTCGATACCCAGCATACCGAGGTTGGAGATGCTGAAAGTATTGCCGCTGAATTCCTGTGGTTGCAGTTTTTTGTTTTTGGCTTTATCGTACAGGCCTTTGGCGTCGCTTGCAATCTGGCTCAATGATTTTTGGTCAGCGAAGCGGATCACCGGTACTATCAGGCCATCTTCAATAGCTACGGCAGAACCGATATGGATATGGTGGTTCTGACGGATAAAGTCGCCCATCCAGCTGCTGTTTACATCCGGATGTTGACGCAGTGCCATGGCCGAAGCCTTGATCACCATATCATTGAAGGAAATTTTAACAGGAGATATTTCGTTAATAGCTTTACGTGCTTCGATGGCTTTATCCATGTTTACATCTACTTTCAGGTAGAAGTGAGGCGCAGTAAACATGCTTTCGCTGAGGCGTCTGGCAATAGTTTGACGCATTTTAGTCAGCGGAACATCGGTATAACCTTCCTGGCCGGCAGGCATAAAGGCAGGAGCTGCAGGAGCCGCTGCTTTGGTGGCTGCAGGAGCTGCTTGTGGAGCGGGTACGAAGTTATCCACATCTACCTTGATGATACGGCCGCCGTCGCCGGTACCGCTGATCTGGCTGATGTCGATGCCTTTTTCCTGTGCTACTTTCTTAGCCAGTGGAGAAGCTTTTACGCGGCCATCTGTATGTGCTACCGCAGCAGCAGGTGCGTAGGCAGTAGTGGTAGCAGCAGGAGCAGCCGCTTCGGTGGGTGCAGGAGCCGCGGCGGGAGCGCCGTTTTCTGCTGCCAGAATAGCGTCTACATTGGTGCCTGCTTTACCTACAATGGCAATAATGCCATTTACTTTAGCAGCATCGCCTTCTTTTACGCCTATATATAATAAAGTACCGTCTGCATAACCGATTACTTCCATGGTAGCTTTATCGGTTTCTACTTCGGCCAGTACGTCATCGCTTTTTACGGTGTCGCCTACTTTTTTATTCCAGGCAACTATTTTACCTTCTGTCATGGTATCGCTCAACAGCGGCATACGGACAACAGTAGCATTTTTCAGCGCTTCTTTTAATGCAGCATCATCAGCAGGAGCTGCCTGAGGAGCTGGCGCAGCGGCCGCCTGTGCAGGAGCGGCAGGTGCTTCTTTTTTACCTTCCAGCAGAGAAGAAAAGTCTTCCCCTGGCTTGCCTACAATGGCTATGATCTCGTTTACCTTAGCTGCTTTCCCTTTTTCCACACCAACATAAAGGAGGGTACCTTCTGCGTAACCCATCACTTCCATGGTTGCTTTATCCGTTTCTACTTCAGCTATAACATCGTCTGCCTTTACTGTATCGCCCACCTTTTTATGCCATTCCGCAATCACCCCTTCCGTCATCGTATCACTCAAAAGGGGCATTCTGATAACTTCTGCCATAGTGTTTTATTCAAAATTTTGTTCAAACCTACATGTTTTTGCGCAAAAACGCAAAGAAGGAATTGTAAACTGTTTAAAAATGTATATCTATCGTTAATATTCAGTCACCCGCTTTCTGCTAGAAATCCAGTTCCATATTCAGTCTGTCTTTCAGCTCTTTAACCAGGGGATATTTTTCCGACATCTGTTGAAACTGTTCCCTGCTGGAAAGAGGTGCAGGGCCTATATCTTGTGCCTGTTGACTTTCGTCCAGTTGCAGGGTAAGTACAATAGCCGGATTGTTAAATTTCTGTTTCAGGAATTCAGCAATCACGAGTTTTTCTTCTTCCATAAACCGGAACTGAACGATATTCCGGCTTACAATACCTACTTCGGTAGCCCCGAGCAATTTTAGTTGTGCCAATTGCAGGTTGCTAACCACCGTCATTTTATTGGCCTGGCGGTATTGGTGTATAAACTCTTCCCAGTATACATGAATAGCTCCCATGGTAAGTGGAGTGGCTTGTAACGGGGTACTTCCCTGTTGCTTGGAGGCCATGGCTTCTTTCATGGCGGCAAGGCCGGTAAGTTTGCCGGTAGCTGCTGGTTTGCTTACTGGAGCTGTAGCGGTATGGATGGCGGCAGGTGCTGTAGGTGCGGTAGCCATAGCAATGGGCGCTGTGATAGCCGGTGTTGTTGCAGCAGTTGTTTGTACGGGCATTGTAGTAACCGTATGGTGGTCTGTTTGCACCGGAGCAGTTGGGATTGCCGGGGTGCTAACAGGCGATGTTACCGGGGGAGCCGCTGCAATGCTATTGCTGCTGGTAGGAGCCGACGCAATTGTTTGGGCTGTTATCGGTTGTGCTGCCCGGAGCTTTTGTGGGGCCGCGCCATCAGGTACTAATTTTTTTTTTGATATTTCCCCGCTACTATCATCACTCACGAGGGTAACCGCTTGCTGCAGGTAACATAATTTGATCAATGCCATTTCCACATGCAACCGCTTATTGCGGGCCATCCGGTAATTGATCTCTGTTTCGTTGAGCAAATGCAGGGCGGTGATCAGCCAGGCCGGACTTATTTGCCCGGATAACTGTTTATAACGTTCTTTCAGGTTGCCGGATACTTCTACCAGGTGCAGGGCTTTATCTTCTTTACATAAAAGGAGGTTACGTAAAAATTCTGCCCACCCGTTCAGGAAATTGTCTCCTTCAAAGCCCTTTTGCAGGATCTCATCAAAGAGCAGCAGGGCGCCGGCTACGTCTTGTTCCAGTACGGTGGCCATTACCCGGAAAAAATAATCGTAATCCAGTATATTCAGGTGTTCCAGTGTGTTCTGGTAGGTAAGATGCCCGCTGGTAAAGCTTACGATCTTGTCTAGTGTGCTCAGCGAGTCACGCATGCAACCATCTGTTTTTTGCGCTATCAGGTGCAAGGCATCTGTTTCCGCCTGGATATGCTCTTTGGTGCATATCTCCTGTAAATGCTCTACAGTATCCTGTATGGTGATACGCTTAAAGTCGAAGATCTGGCAACGGCTCAGAATAGTAGGTAATATCTTATGCTTTTCGGTAGTGGCCAGAATAAAAATGGCGTAGGAAGGTGGTTCTTCCAGTGTTTTTAGAAAAGCGTTAAAGGCGGAGGAGCTGAGCATGTGCACCTCATCTATGATATAGATCTTATATTTTCCTGCCTGTGGGGCAAAACGCACTTGTTCTACCAGGGTACGTATATCATCTACTGAGTTATTGGAAGCTGCATCCAACTCGTGAATGTTGAACGAACTGCCTTCATTGAAGGATTTACAGGAATGGCATTCATTACAGGCTTCTCCATCCGGCTGCAGATTTTCGCAGTTAATGGTTTTAGCCAGGATACGTGCACAAGTGGTTTTGCCTACTCCACGTGGACCGCAAAATAAAAAGGCATGCGCCAGTTGGCTATTGCGGATCGCATTTTTGAGAGTAGTGGTAATATGTGCTTGTCCTACAACAGTTGAAAAATTCTGTGGACGGTATTTACGGGCTGAAACGATAAAATTCTCCATATGACTGCAACGCTTTCGCGAGCGCCGAAAATACGCACAAATTCAGTAAGAGAAAAATACATAGCAGGAATGGGGGTTCGGGTGAGGCAACGGCTTATCTGGGAAATGAGCGGATCACCCTGGTCAGGAAGACGCCGGTTCCTGCGCTAAAATAAATTCTAAATATTCTTTTTTTAATAATATAACACCATTATTGTAATGCTCCATCAGTGCCGAACTGATTTCATGTAATTCCTGTATGGCTACATAATCCGGGATCATATCGTCCATAAAAGAACAATCTTGCTGCTGGAATTTGCGTAGTTTCTCTTCCAGGCCGTCCGGAAAAGAATTGTATAGTGGGGCATTGAGGATACGTTCTGTTAGTATGCGGAAACTCCAGCATTCAGCCGACAGTTCGTCGAAAAGACCGGGTAGCAAATCCATGTCCTGCTCTCCGGAATTAAATAGTTGACTGATGCAATGTATGATCCGTATCACCTGGTCGTTCAGTTGCTGGCCGGTTTGCTGGTATTGCAGTACCTGTTTGTATTTTTCGAGCAGTAACGCACCTGCAGCGGGACTTTGCTGCAGCGCTATTGTATAATGATAGCGGAAAGCAAAGCGGTCGTGGGCCAATAGCCATTCCTGTTCTTCCCCTACTTTCGTATAGAGCATACGTGCCAGCTGCCTGGCCCTGGGCGCACTGTATTTTTGTCCGTCGAATTCAAAGAAACGGGTCTGGAATTGCCCACAGCTGATAGCTTGTAGTGTTTCTGCATCCTGGCGGTCGCGGTAAAAGGTCCGCATCTTTGTAATCACATCAGGATGATAAATGCTTTGGAGGTTGCCGTGGAGCATTTCTTCGGCAGATAGTGGCAGGACGGCGTCGTCTTTTATTTCATTAAACGGCCGGTTGTCGTAATAATCATTAAATACCTTCGGATATTCATATAGGCGATGACGTTGGGAAAGCTCTGTTATATACGCTTCAGGTGTCATCTCCTGGAAATCTGCTGTAGAAGGCCGGACGGTGAGACTGTACACAAGTGTAGTCATGTGTTGTTGCAGGTTTTCCGGCTCATTAAATAATACCCAGGCGCTGGTAGTAACAGGCGTACAGAATACATTGGCTTGTATATAATGCTCTTCCCTGGCTTCGCGGCTAAGATGAGATGTCCATTGTTCGCGCAATTGTACCCGGCTTTTCAGAAAGGTTTGGAAGTAGTTGTTGGTAATAACCGGAAGGGCTGCATCATCCAGCGTCAGATGATTTTGTGCAGCAAAATAGCGGATCAAGGCATGTTGTATGGAAAAAATATTCTGGAACCGTAAAGTCCGTTCAGCAAGGTCTGGTAATTTATGGATGCAGTGATCCAAGCAATAACCACCCATTTCTACACGGCGTAAGCTGCTGATAGCGGTATCTGTACTGCTCAGGCTTACGGCTACCGTATCTGCGTGAAATTCCATTTCCTTGCTCAACTGTAAGTATCTGCGGTTAATGAGGGAATAAATTTTCCTTAGCAAAAACTGCATCGCTGTTAATATCTGTGTAGTGATATGTGCAAAAAAACTTAACAGGCTGCTACCGCTGCTCCAGCGTATTTCCAACTCCTGCCAGCGGTCGTTTTCATATAACATGTTATACAGCCGTTTATTTAAAGCATATATATAACTGCCCAACTTCATACTTCTCTGCGAAAAATGAGAGAATTCATAGGCCAGCAACGTTTTAAATTCGCTGATATTAACACTGTTAATTAATCCTAACCCGATCTCCAGATTTTTCCGGGGAGGCCAGAACAGGTTTAAAAAGCTGGAATTATAAAATATAGCTGCATTCATATCTGGCACCACAAATATTTTTTGGGGAAACCGGATACGGGTATCCTTCACCAGTTGAGTAATAAAATCGAATAAGCGGGGGTGATGATCAGCAAAGACCTGCATCCGGTAAGGATTGGCAGTTTGACGGGTATTAAACAGGAACTTGAACAGAAAAAACAATACCATGCCACCCAGCAATACAAGGCTGAGTCCTATGACGCCAGTAATCCAGGTGGGATAAGTGCGGAAAAGTATTATCCCTCCTGATACACAGGCAACAGCCAGGGCAATGGCTGTAAATAATAATACCACGTAAAGGATAAAGAACAACACAACGCAACTGATTGCCTTGATTATTTGTTGCCTAAATAATAACGTGGGTTCGATAAGTGCCTGGTCCGCATTTTTAGGGCACTCAGGATATAAGTTGGTCATAACAAAACATCAGGTTAAATACGATCGTAACAGCAAAAGGGATTTAAATCTATATAATATTCATTAACTAATTATGCTACTCACAGGGTCGGATAATGATATGATAAGGGAATAAGGGCCACTGCTACGACTTTAAAGGGATAGGCAAGTTGTATTTTTTAAAGATTTATATATAATTGGTAATATGTTTATAACCAATGCATTAAAGGTGCCTGGTGATCATCACCAGGCACCTTTAATGATTATCCGATTAGCGGGTGCCTTTTGAATGGCCGGCTTTGATCAAACAAATAGCGGTAGGTGGTAAGTACCCTGGAAGGCTTTGATCCCAGGCTTTCTGCTACGTTTTGCATCTTTGGATTAAAATCGCCGATCCACTGCATTTCATAGTCCGAATATTTCAACTTATTTTGGATCACTTTGGCGCCTTCTACAATAAGAAAAGCATCTACCCCTTTGCCCTGGAACTCAGGTACAACGCCAAATATGATCCCAACCATTTTAGTGCAATAGCCGGTTTGTTTCATCCACAGGAATTTCAGTTTTTGCCATAGCCCCAACTGTCCATTCATATGCTTTACGTACTGGTTCATATCCGGTAGGTTTAACCAGATGGCTATTGGTTCTTCATGATAAAATACAAACCAAGCAATTTTTTCATCTATCAGGGGCTTCATTTGTTTAAACAGGGCCATGGCCTGCGCTTTCCCCATTTCCTTGCCCCCGGCATGCTTTGCCCAGGCTTTATTATATACAATGCTGAATGCTTCCGCATATTTATCCAACTTATTTTTCTGGATATGCTCTGCCCGGAATGCAGGGTTAGCAGCAATGGCATCGTGGCGGCTATAGAATTTGGGTTGGATCTGGTCTTTTACTTTCATGCCATAACATATCTGGTTAAAGAAAAGCCGGAAACCGTACTGTTCAAAAAGCCGGATATAATAAGGCGGGTTGAAGTTCATGCAGTACATAGGTTCGTAAAAGCCCTGGGTGAGCAAGCCCCACCAGTTATTGCGCTCACCGAAGTTAATGGGGCCGTCCATCGCTTCCATTCCTCTTTCCTGCAACCACTGTTGGGCGGTGTTGAAAAGCAGGTTGGCGGCTTCCTGGTTATCAATACAATCAAAAAAACCTACACCACCTACCGGAAATTCATCTTCTTTTGATTTGTACTTTTTGTTAACAAATGCAGCAATCTTCCCGATCAACTGGCCATTGTCATCTTTTAAAAGCCATCTTACGCATTCTCCATGACGGAATGCTTTATTGTGTTCAGGATCAAATACGGCGTTAATGTCTTTGTCCAGCGGTCGTATCCATCCCGGAACGTCCTTATTTAGTACGATGTGGGTGTCGATAAACTGCCTAGCTGTTTTTTCGTCCTTTACAATAATCAGTTGCATATTGACCATTTGCGCAAAAATAAGGTATTGGCATTATTTTTTCTCTGCCCCTGGCATGAAAAGAAATTATCTTTACCCGGTTATCTTGTTGCTACTAGTTATCCTATTTAGTTTGGGGTATTGCCAGCAGCAACGGTACATTCGCAAAGTGTTGGCTGAAAATCAACGCCTTTTGAATGAGAACCGGGACCTGCACAAGGGATTGGCACAATCAGACGCTGTAAGCCGGCAAATTGCAGGTCATCGTGAAGTACAGCAACGGGTGGCAGGCCAGTTCATTGAACGCCGCGCCTATTATCGCCGCAACTGGCAACAATTTATTGCCGTTACTGCCAGCGATTACCACACCGGGTTACTTGGAGGGATCAAAGACCTCACCATCACTGTTAGGAACCAAACAGAATATCCCCTGGACAATGTAGTGGTAAAAGTAGTATACATGCGCAATAACAACGAGATCTTTAAAACGGAACAATACACGATTAATAATATCCCAGAAAAGGATATTCGCAGTATTACCGCTTCTAATAGCCGTAAAGGCAGTAAAGTAGAGATACAATTATTGAGCATTACCAGCCAGCCGATGAACTTCTGCTGGTCGGTAGATAAACAGGTGGTGCCTGGTGATCCAGATCCTTATCAGTGCAGCAAGTGAGAAAAAATGTTGATGATACAACAGCGTGTAATTAATTTTGAAGTGATTTATCGGATATTAATATGATTTATTTGATACCCCAGCCAGTGGCTACCCCGCTAATGAAAGATTTATATGAAGAAGCTTTTCCTGAGCAGGAAAGAAGACCCTGGGAAAAGGAGCAGCAACTCATTGCTGAAGGAAGACTGCAATTGTGCCACATTGTTCTGGATAATACCTTTGTTGGATTTGTGTGCTATTGGCAATTACCATTATTTAGTTTTATTGAACATTTTGCGGTTCATCCGCAGGCGAGGGGCGGTGGTATGGGCACTCAGGTAATGCAATTATTGGAAGCAGCTTTGGAAAGTATTGTGCTGGAAGTAGAGCCTCCTGTAACGGAACAAGCTATACGTAGAATAATCTTTTATGAAAGGTTAGGATATCATACTTTTAAGGAAAGCTATTTTCAACCTTCCTATTCTCCAGATTATCCTCCATTGGAGCTGCGTTTGATGTATAAAGGACTTTCTTCGCATATTGCCGAATTTACACAAGTACGCGAACAGTTGTATAAACACGTTTATCATCAATAAAAAAATACGAATGAAATCCAGTAAATAACTATGCTACTGATTTCATTCGTATTTTTCTATTTTACAGGCTGTCATCTTTCACGGACAGGGCGCTGTTGCGGCGCTTGTTCCTGTTTTTGTTGCTGCTGTTGATTCCTTTGCTGTTGTTCTCTTTGTATTTGCTGTTGTTGTTGATTCCTTTGCTGTTGTTCCCTTTGTATTTGCTGTTGTTGTTGCTGTTGATTCCTTTGTTGTTGTTCTCTTTGTATTTGCTGTTGTTGTTGCTGTTGATTCCTTTGTTGTTGTTCTCTTTGTATTTGCTGTTGTTGCTGTTGATTCCTTTGCTGTTGTTCTCTTTGTATCTGCTGTTGTTGTTGCTGATTCCTTTGTTGTTGTTCTCTTTGTATTTGCTGTTGTTGTTGTTGATTCCTTTGTTGTTGTTCTCTTTGTATTTGCTGTTGTTGCAGGGGTGTTTCCCGTGTAGGTCTATTCCCGGGTAGATTACCATCTTGTCCGGGAGTAACCCTACCTGGTTGGTGTCCTTTGTTATCGTTACCTGGTACTCCTCTGCCAGGATTATTATCATTACCTGGTACTACGCGGCCGGGCTGATTGCCAGGGTGATTGTTATTGGCTGGGTTTACCGGCTGCACTGGTTTGTTGCGGTCTGCCTCCCTGCCACGTTGAAGGGCGGGGGCTGCCGGACGGAATAATTGCAGGCGGTTATTATCTATCCTGCCCGGTCCTGGCTTATTGGTATTTTCGATTCTGGCTGGCCGGATTTGTTGCCCGGTATAGCGTTGTACTTCTTTTGCTGAAGGACCTGCATATACCCGGTTACCCAAATAATTGGTGGTATTATTAATAACAGTGGTATTGTTGATGATAGTAACATTCCTGCTGTTATTAACATAATAATTGTTGATGTGTGGGTTACCAATGTATTGTCTGGGTACAAAAGACCAATAAGCGGCTGGTGCATTATAGGTATACTGAGGTCCCATAGGCGCCCAGCCATAATAATCTCCACCTGTTCTCCAACTTACCCAGGCGGGGCCCCACTCGTTGCCTGGTATCCACATCCATCCTTGAAAATCGTCGTATAGCCAACGGCCGTAGTGGAAGGCTGCCCATCCCCAGGGATAGTCAGACACCCAGGTCCAGCCATAGTCGGTATACACCCAGTGTCCATCGGTGTAATAAGGTCTGAAACCGGTGCCGGCATTGGGAATCCACACCTGGCTGTAGCCAGGGTAGCTAACCCACCGGCCATAAGGGCTCAGCTGATCATAAAAAGAAATAGAAGCGCTTACTTGTACTTGCGGCCCGGAAGCATAACCGGCGTTGTATTGTTGACTATCGCCGTAGGCTGGGGAATAAGAAGCGCAACTAATCATAAAAAATGATATAATTACTAGTGATATTCCTGTGTATTTTATTGTATTGTTCATACTCCCATTTTTAAGTAAAACCAAACCCTTAAAAGCGTTGAGATTGTCGGGTAAATGTCTGTTACATCAACGTGCAGTTTTTTAAATTTAATGATGTGCTGGCGGAATCATGGCATAACTATTAAGGATGATGCTAAATTTTTTATAACGCAAATACTGTAGCTACAGCGTTATAGCAGGAGTAAGACAAAAATGGTTCCAAAACTAAAAAATCCATTAAAATGCTGTATTACAGCCTTTTAATGGACAGAGCATCATTATAAAACCTCCCTGTAATATTGTAACCATTCCTTAATTTTAGAAATGTCTTCATTTTTCAGTATCCATCACTATTTCTTTACGGTTTTAGGCTACGCGGTGAGCTACGTTGAATTTATTGGCACAGTAACGGGATTGTTGTGTGTATGGCTTGCTGCTAGGGATCATATCCTTACCTGGCCGGTAGGATTGGTGAATGTAAGCTGTTTTTTTATCCTGTTTTGGCAATTGCAGTTATACGCTGATATGTTGCTGCAGGTGTATTTTTTTGCTACTGGGGTGTATGGTTGGATATTCTGGTATCGGAAGAAACCTCAGCATGAGCCGGTATATGCTCTTTCCGTTCGTTTTCGCTGGTGGCTGGGAACCGTTGCTTTGTTGTTATCAATAGTTACCGGATTTGTGATCAGCCACCTACACTTATGGTGGCCTGGCATATTTGTGCGCCCCGCCGCTTATCCTTACATCGATTCACTGGTAGCTGTGCTGAGCGTGATTGCTAATATTTTGCTGGCAAAAAGAATTTGGGAAAACTGGCTGCTATGGGTATTGGTAGATGCCGTGGCTACGCTGATTTATTTTATGAAAGAGGTAAAGTTTCTCGGAATAGAATATTTTATTTTGCTGATCATCGCTGCTATGGGGTTGGTAAAATGGATAAAAGCCTATCAACGGCAACATGTTGCATAAGGCATTATGTGGTAAGTAACCATAAAAAGGCTGTCTCCCTAATTGGAAGACAGCCAGGTTTTGTACTTACACAGTGTATTCACCCACTTTAGTCCCGTCGTCTTTTAGCATGGTCAGTACCAGCTTTTGCTGGTCTGCTTTTATTTTTATCAGGGTACGGTATCCATCTTTAGGGCCTCCGCCTATAATCAGCGGGTATTCGTGCTGTCCCTTAACGGGTGCATATACGCCATATTGGTGGGTATGGCCACAGATAAGGATATCGATTTTATATCGGTTGAACAGGTCGCCAAACATTTCCCGGCAGTGTTTCACGCCGTGCCAGTCGCCGGAATGGTAATGGGGGATATGCATCATTACTACCTTATGTTTGGCTTTTTTGAAGGCGGGGCTTTGTAGTTGTTGTTCCAGCCACTTGGCCTGTTGCGCTCTATAAGCGTCGAAATCCACAATGCCGGCATATGCAGGATGCTCATCTTCCTTGTCTTCTCCCGTATCCAACACAATGGCAAATACAGGACCTATGTGAAAAGAAAAATAGCTGCCGTTACCGGGGTTGTCGAAATATTGATGCCATTCGCGGGCATATTTACCGCGGGTTTCGTGGTTACCTCTTACGTACATAAAAGGTGTTTGGGTAGAGAAGGTATCGCTGCAGGGTGCCAGCATATGGTCGATAATCTGCTGCTCGTCCAACTGGTAGTCGAATATATCTCCGTTGAAAAACACGAAATCGTAGGGAGCCTGGCCGTTTAGTCCCATTAGATGGGGAATAGAGGCAGGGCGGTCGTGAATATCGTTGAGTATTAGCCAGGATACTTCCTTTGCTTGTGGATCAGGTGCTGTGAAAGTATATATTTCACTTTCGATGGTGGCGCCATACACCAGTTTATAGGGTTCAAATAATAATATATCTTTTGAGCACACCTTATAGCTGTACTGTTTCCCGGGTTCCAGGTTTTCCAGGCTGATCCGGTGCAGGCGGTTGTTGGCGTCTACCAGGCCATTGGTAACATGGTGGGCCTTTTGGTTCAGTTGTCCGTTGACGCCGTATTCCACCCAGCTATAGCAGGGGCGGGAGGTAAGCCACATTACGGAAATGGTTTGCGGGCCAGGATATTGTAGGTAAGGTTTGCAAAGAAAAGTAAGATCGGTGTTGTTGGTGTTAGGAGCGGCAAGGGTGCCTGCCTGGGCAATGGCCGGCGCTATACCGCTGATACTCAATAAACCTGCTTTGGAAAGGACGCCGAGAAAAGATCGGCGGGATTGTTCACTATTGGTTTTTTTCATATGTATATATACTATATATCAGGACAACGCCTAAAAATAGTAAACGAATCAGGAAAGGAAAGTTAATTTTACAATAATACTTATTGGCGGGTATCTTATTTATAGATAGGGAAAATTTGTAATTTAATAGACTGTGCCTTTAATTGCAGGAGAGTAAATGTTTTATAACGAACAAAAGGGTGAAAAATGCCGCGGGAAAAGGATTTTTTTCGTCATTAGCGTTTTGATATTCACCCAGTAACTCTTACCTTTGCGGCAAATTTCGGAAACTGCCTGTATGTAAGCGGTTTTTAGAGATGTAACATTTTAGTATTTATAAACCTTAATAAAAATATGCCTAACACAGGTAAGATCAAACAAATTATCGGTCCCGTGGTGGACGTGCACTTTGACGACAAATTGCCCGAAATCTACAGCGCATTGGAAATTACCCGCGAAAATGGTCAGAAAGTAGTACTGGAAGTACAGCAGCACCTGGGTGAAGACAGCGTACGTACAGTGGCTATGGACTCCACAGACGGTATGGTTCGTGGCATGACTGTAGTTGATAAGGGCGCGCCTATTAAAATGCCAATTGGAGACCAGGTGAAAGGACGTTTGTTCAATGTGGTAGGTGAGGCGATCGATGGTTTGGGTGATATCGATACTTCTAATGGTTACCCCATTCACCGTGAGCCGCCAAAATTCGAAGATCTGGCAACTGAAACAGAAGTACTGTTCACTGGTATTAAAGTAATCGACCTGATCGAACCCTATGCCAAAGGTGGTAAAATTGGTTTGTTCGGTGGTGCCGGTGTGGGTAAAACTGTATTGATCCAGGAGCTGATCAACAACATTGCAAAAGGTTACGAAGGTTTGTCCGTATTTGCTGGTGTAGGTGAGCGTACCCGTGAAGGGAACGATCTGATGCGTGAAATGATCGAGGCAAACATCGTAAAATACGGTGATAAATTTAAAGAATCAATGGAACATGGTGGCTGGGATGTAGCTGCTGTGGATAAAGAATTGCTGAAACAGTCTCAGGCTACTTTCGTGTTCGGTCAGATGAACGAACCCCCTGGAGCTCGTGCCCGTGTTGCCCTGTCTGGTTTAACCCTGGCAGAGTATTTCCGTGATGGAGATGGCAGTGCTGGTGGTGGCCGCGATATCCTGTTCTTCGTAGATAACATCTTCCGTTTCACCCAGGCAGGTTCTGAGGTATCCGCGCTGTTAGGCCGTATGCCTTCTGCGGTAGGTTACCAGCCTACATTGGCTACTGAAATGGGTCTGATGCAGGAGCGTATCACCTCTACTAAAAACGGTTCCATCACTTCCGTACAGGCGGTTTATGTACCTGCGGATGACTTAACCGATCCTGCTCCGGCTACTACCTTCTCCCACCTGGATGCTACCACCGTATTGGACCGTAAGATTTCCGATCTTGGTATCTATCCTGCTGTGAGCCCGCTGGAATCTACTTCCCGTATCCTGACGCCAATTATCGTGGGTGAAGCGCACTATAACTGTGCTCAACGCGTAAAAATGATCCTGCAACGTTATAAAGAACTGCAGGATATCATCGCTATCCTCGGTATGGATGAATTGAGCGATGAAGATAAACAGACCGTATCCCGTGCACGTCGTGTACAACGTTTCTTGTCACAGCCTTTCCACGTGGCAGAACAGTTTACCGGTCTGAAAGGTGTACTGGTGCCAATCGAAGAAACTATCCGTGGTTTTAACATGATCATGGACGGTGAAGTAGATGAGTATCCAGAAGCAGCTTTCAACCTCGTAGGTAACATCGAGGCAGCTATCGAAAAAGGTAAGAAATTACTGGAAGCAGCGAATAACTAATTGGGTCGGTGATCCCGGATGCTTCCGGGATCATTCTCCTTCACCATTTACGATCATAACATGCTATTAGAAGTATTAACACCAGAAAGAAAATTATATGCCGGCGAAGTGTACGGAGTACAGCTCCCAGGCGTTGACGGTTCTTTTGAAATACTGGATAAACATGCGCCATTAATTGCAGCTCTCGGAAATGGTAAAATGAAAGTGCTGAAAGATAAGGCTCATGCAGAGTTCTTTACAATCAGCGGAGGTTTCGTAGAAGTATTGCGCAATAAGGCTACTGTGCTCGTAGAAGGCGCTGTAGCAGTGGAAAAATAAGCATCCAGCAACATTATAAACAGCCAGGCCGGGTAAGATTACCCGGCCTTCGTTTTGTCCTAACTATTCCAATCTTAGATAACCCGGTTGCGAACAGGAATATCCAGCCGGGATTCCCTCTATATCCATTATGCACAATACCCTATCGCTACGGCTATAGTAAATAGCCGCAGGTATTGCATGTACACAATAAACAGCCTCAATGGCCGTATATCACCTAATGAATATGCTTTTTGACGATCATGTCAGGTAAGTTTGATATCGGTCTGTGATCTATAGAAGGAGCAAAAAATTTTCTTTCATAGGTTTTGCCTTCATAGGTATTCTTATCGGTTATATTACCTGAAATGGGTTATGTAATTTATATTATAAATATAATTACTTTAGCAAGATATTTAATTTGTTTTAAAAAACAGCATTCGAAGTATCATTTTTAACTTTAATCTCTGGAGTGTTGCTTTGTAATTAGTTATAACTAGTTCAGGGAAGGGTCTATCGGGTAGTTTGCCATCAGGGCGAAAGAATTACCCAGGTTTTTAAGCGATTGCTGCCATATTTGCTGCTCATGGGGATCAAATATCAATTTTGCCTCCGTTTGGGAAAGTATCCAGGACTTCTCCCGCACTTCCTCTTCCAGCTGCCCTTCTACCCATCCGGAATAGCCTATAAAGAACTTCACCCGGTCGGTTCCCAGTAAACCCTGGTTGAGCGCCCCTACCACTTCATCGAACTTACCGCCCCAGTAAATACCCGGCAATATTTCTACTCCACCACTAATCAATTCCGGCTCCCGGTGAATAAAATGTACGGTATCCATTTGTACGGGCCCCCCATAGTAAACAGGAACATTGCTGGCTAACACTTCCGGTACCAGGTCGCTCAACGATTGGTCAAATAACTTGTTGATGATAAATCCAAAACTACCTTTTTCCTGGTGTTCGCAAAGGAGTACTACCGTGCGTGCAAAATTTGGATCTTTTAAGAAGGGATCAGCTATCAGCAAAATGCCGGGCGACAAACTTACCATAACATACAATTTTATAGCTGTTTCAAATTTAACTAATTGACTGAATATTATAGTTAAAAAGAAATTAAAGAGAAAATAATGGGAATAAAAAAAGGAGGCTAGAAAACCTCCTTACCATTTTATCAACCAAAATCTAAATCGCTTATGGAACGAATCCACATCGATGTATGTAGAAAGTTTAATTTACTTTTTTTGTTATGATCCTTAACTAACTAATCAAATTTAGTACCAGATCATGGAACAAAGGTAATAAAGATTGCAATAAGAAAATCAGGAATACCCAGTTAAAATTACGTTAAAGTGATGGTGTATTGCGGAAAATAAGTAGGGATACAGTATGCGTTCCGAATTTTGTATTACAGTTGCTATAGCAAATATCTTTTTTAACAAATTTTAATATTCCTGTACACTTATCTTTGGGATAATTAAAGCCTGACATTTTTACATGATACCACTGAAGAGGATTTTCCCTGTTATCGTAGTCCTTATAACGTTATCCCTATTGGGGATTATCTTTATTCAGGTAAGCTGGATAAAAAGCGCTGCGCAATTAAAAAAAGACCAGATCTTTCAGCGCTCTGTAAGCATGGTGAGAGACGTGCTTAACGATATGCTAGCTACCAGGCAAGCGGCTATGATGTTTAGACTGGATAACCGTACGCCTCCCCCTAAAGGATTTACCCTCGACATGAACGGGCTGCCCTATACGCATCCCCCACTGAGCGATTTCTACAGTGTACAGGATTTGAAGAAATGCATACAGGCCAACCTGAGGAAAAACTACCTCGATACCGCTAATTTCGAATTTGCTGTAATAGTGCCCGCTGCGGGATATTATGCCAGTATCAAAAAACAGTCTGCCGGTTTCGAAAGATTATATCATGACGCAACCGACTCTACGAAAAATCCGTCTAACCTTGGCAAATATATTGCACAGGTAATACCGCTGGCAGACCCCAGCGATTTTAATCAGCCTGTGGAGAACCTTATTGTGGTGATACCAACAGACGATTCTATCGCTAAACAATTAGGAATCATGATTACCGGTGGTGTGCTCTTTACCATGATCATCGTCACGGCATTTGCCCTCACATTACGCACAATGCTGAATCAGAAAAAGTTGTCTGAAATAAAATCGGATTTCATCAACAACATGACCCATGAGCTGAAAACGCCATTGGCTACTATTTCTTTGGCAATAGATGCTATCAGGAATGAAAAGGTAATGACGAAGCCCGAGAAGATTCAATATTTCTCCGGTATCATCAAAGAAGAAAATAAACGCATGAACAAACAGGTGGAAAGCATCCTGCAATCTGCCCTGTTGGAGAAAGATGAAATAGCTCTGAAACTGCAGGCTACAGACGTGCACGCGGTGATTCAGCATACTGCCGATAACCTGCAACTGCAACTGGCGGCAAAAAGTGGGATGGTAGACCTGCAGTTAGACGCCATCAATCCCGTGATTATGGCAGATGATGTGCATTTCTCTAACCTCATCTTCAACCTGATGGATAATGCAATCAAGTATTCTAATGAGAATCTGGAAATCCGGATACAAACGTATAACACACGTAGAAGCTTGTTCATTACAATTGCAGACAACGGTATCGGCATGAGCCGCGATACTATTTCGCGTATCTTTGAAAAATTTTACCGCGCACACACTGGTAATGTCCACAATGTAAAAGGTTTTGGCCTTGGGCTTACCTATGTGAAGGCTATCGTGGATGCACATAAGGGAAAAATTAAAGTGGAAAGCACCTTGGGCAAAGGCAGTAAATTTACCCTGGAGTTTCCGCAGGAATTGGATAAAGCATAAAAGCAAATGATACTCAGCGAAAAGGAAATACAACATTTCAAACATCCCATCGCCGTACCGGGTATGGGCGTTAGCATGCAGGAAAAATTAAAGGAAGCCCGCGTATTGGTAGTGGGTGCCGGCGGACTGGGCAGCCCGGTTGTGCAATATCTTAGTGCGAGTGGGGTAGGCGTAATCGGTATAGCCGATTATGGTGTTATCAACGATGAAGACATGCACCGTCAGCCTATTTACCAGATGCAGGATATCCGCAAGCATAAGGCAAAAATGGCTGCCAGCCGATTATGGGCGGTTAACCCGTATACGAAACATTATCCCATCCTGATGCAGGTAAAACCGGAAACTATTGGTATGATGCTGGTAGGATTCGACCTCGTGATTGATTGTTCCCAGCACGCTCCTACGCACCTCGTTGTTAATGATGCCTGCCTGGTGCATAATAAACCTTATATCATAGGAGAAGTACATAATTGGGTGGCTTGGTTTGGCGGCTTCAATATGCCGCATCCAGACGGGAGTACCGCCGCTTCTTATCGCTGTGCGTTACCGATTACGGAAGACTACCGCAATTTTGACGCAGGCGCTATTGGCGCTACGCATGGCGCTACCGGTATGCAAATAGTGTGCGAAGTGGTGAAATACCTGATGGGCGTACAAGATGGAATTGCCGGCAAATTATATGGCATCGATTATCTGCATAATACTACGCAGGTGCATACCCTGCAACCAGATATGGCTTTACTGGAAAATATCCGTACTGCCGGTATCCTTACTGCAGAGGAATATGGGTTGGAGATTGTACCAGATGTTGAGGATTAATGTAGGATGATCAGATTAATCCGATTACTGCTTTGGCTCCTACCTTTAACTCATGTGGCACGCCCAGTTTGAGGGAGTAATTGGCATCCTGGTGGCCTACAGGAAAGCCAAAGCATACGGGGTATTCGTATTCCTTTACAAGGTTGCTGATGATTTCATATTCTGTTTGTCCGAAAGGGGTATTGGTTTCTTTGCCGTCAGTAAAAGCGCCCACTACCAGTCCCGCCAACTTATCCAACCAACCAGCTCTTTTCAGGTTATACATCATACGGTCTACGTTGTAACGGTATTCGCCGATATCCTCCAATACCAGGATTTTACCTTTGGTATTGATCTGGGAAGGAGTGCCGGAAAGATTGGAGAGAATAGACAGGTTACCGCCTACCAATGCGCCGCTGGCTTTACCTTCTCTGTTCAGGGGATGCGGAGTAACGGTATAACGGTAGGTTTTGCCTTTTAATACATTAGCGAGGCTGTGTACATATTCGTTGTCGATTGTATCGGGGGTGATGCCGCTGCACATCATAGAATGGATGGTGGCAATACCCAACCGCCTTTGTACATGTGCATGAAGGGTGGTAATATCACTATAGCCGCATAACCATTTGGGGTGCTTGCGGAAATAGGTAAAATCTAGTTTGTCGATAATACATACCATGCCGTAGCCCCCGCGGCCAAATATAATCGCCTTGATTTCCGGGTCGTCCAACATATCCTGTAATTCCTCCAGGCGCAATTCGTCTGGCGCCGAAAAATTATGGAAACTGGTGCCTACAGTGATACCAAGATGTACACGATATCCCCAGGAAGTAAGTACGCCGCGTGCATACTCGGCTGCTTGTAAATCCATTTTACTGCTAGAGCAGGTAATTCCGATCAGATCACCTTTTTTCAAATATGGCGGAATTTTTACCATTGTACCTTTTGTTTACCTTTGCAGATTAGTGAGTATAAATTCAGTGTTTATTCGCTGACTAAGGTGATAAATTGTAGTGGTGATTCCAAAAACATTATCCGATTTAAAGTTTATTTAAGCATTCTTTAAAAGAATATGGCAAAATTTAATAGATATTTAATAACTGCGGCATTGCCGTATGCCAATGGCCCGGTGCATATAGGCCACCTCGCCGGCTGCTATCTGCCTGCAGATATTTATGTACGTTATTTACGTGCAAAAAAGGTAGACGTAAAATTCGTTTGCGGCACGGATGAACATGGCGTCCCTATCACCATTAAAGCGATGAAAGAAGGCGTTACGCCACAAGATATCGTAGATAAATATCATAAGATCATCGGCGATAGCTTTGCAGCGATGGGTATCTCCTTTGATATCTTCTCCCGTACCAGCAATGCCATACATCATAAAACCTCTCAGGATTTTTTCCTGAAAATGTATAACGATGGCTTATTTGAGGTAAAAGAAAGTGAACAATATTTTGATCCGGAAAAGAATGTTTTTCTGGCAGACAGATATATTATCGGTACCTGCCCTAAATGTGGCAATGACAGGGCCTACGGTGATCAGTGCGAGCGTTGTGGCAGCTCCTTGAGCCCCGATGAACTCATTAACCCGCATTCTGCCCTCAGTAATGCCGTACCGGTGAAGAAAAAAACAAAACACTGGTACATGCCTTTGCAGAACTACGAGCCATGGCTGAAGCAGTGGATATTGGAAGAGCATAAGGAATGGAAGAATAACGTATACGGCCAATGCAAAAGCTGGCTGGAACAAGGCCTGCAGAGCCGCGCCATGACGCGCGACAGCAACTGGGGTATTCAGGTGCCGCTGCCCGATGCAGAAGGCAAAGTGTTGTATGTATGGTTTGATGCTCCTATCGGTTATATCTCCGCCACTAAAGAGCTTACAGATAACTGGGCCGACTATTGGTGTAAAGACGATACGAAATTGGTGCACTTCATCGGAAAAGATAACATTGTTTTCCACTGCGTTATTTTCCCGGCCATGCTGAAAGCCCACGGCGACTTTGTACTGCCGGAAAACGTACCGGCCAACGAGTTCCTGAACCTGGAAGGCGATAAGGTATCTACTTCCCGTAACTGGGCGGTGTGGGTAAACGATTATATCGAAGACTTCCCGGATCAGCAAGACGTGCTGCGCTACGTGCTGTGCAGTATCGCTCCTGAAACCAAAGACAGTGATTTTACCTGGAAAGATTTTCAGGATCGTAATAACAATGAGCTGGTAGCGGTATTTGGTAACTTTATTAACCGTGCAATGGTGCTGATGCACAAATTGTGCGGCGGAAAAGTACCCCCTTTGCATGAAGCATTCATAGAAGAAGGCGACCGCGACATGTTGAAAGAGTTTGGTATCGCGAAAGAAAAAATCGAAAATAGCCTCGAAAACTACCGTTTTAGGGAAGCACAGGCAGAAGTAATTGAATTTGCCCGTAAAGGCAATGGATATATGCAAAAGACAGCGCCGTGGATATTGGCTTCTGTTATAGAAAACCTGACTAACGGTAAATCAAATGAGAAGTATCCGCAGTATGTACACTGTACAGAACAGGATATTCCTTATCTGAAGGCACGCATAGATATCTCCTTGCATATTTCCTTGCAAATGACGGCCAACCTGGCTATCTTCTCCCATCCGTTCCTGCCTTTCACTGCCAGGAAGATCTGCCATATGCTGAAAGTGGTAGACCGTATGCTGGAATGGGAAAACGCTGGCAGCGATAAACTGGTGAACGTTGGTTACAGCCTCCGGCCACCAGAACTGTTATTCAAAAAAATTGAAGATGCGCAGGTAAAAGACCAGGTGGAAAAACTCCATGCCCGTCTTAAAGCCGCTACCGCGGCAGCAGCAGCAGCCGATGCAGCTTTGGCGCCGGCAGCGGAAACGCCTGCAAAACCAGAAATCCAGTACGACGACTTCGCCAAACTGGACCTAAGGGTAGGCACCATCCTGAAAGCAGAAAAAGTAGAAAAAGCAGATAAATTGCTGAAACTCCTGGTAGATATTGGTACAGAACAACGCACAGTGGTGTCTGGCATCGCGATGCACTTTAACCCAGACGAGATCGTTGGTAAACAGGTAACCCTGGTGGCCAACCTAGCCCCCCGCAAAATGCGCGGTATCGAAAGCCAAGGCATGATCCTGATGGCAGAAGACAATGGTAAACTGGTGTTCGTGAATCCTAATGAGGCCGTGAAACCAGGTAGTGGTGTTAGCTGATGTGGTAGCACTGAATTTTAATAAAGCCGATACGTAATATATCGAACCCAGGTTAAACTATTTGGGCACACGATCATAATCGTATCGGCTTTATTTTTTATCTTTTCTATACTTTACAAGTGGGTTTTTATAAATAGATGTAAGCCTGTTAACCCTTAATCCCAAGAGAAGTCTCATTGTGGTAGGTTCATCTGTTAAATGGAAATACAATGGTTCCTCTCCACCAGATTTTCCCCTATTTACAAAAAAGTATTACAGAAAACATCTTTCCCTTGATGACGGAAGTCCAAAAAATGCTAAATTCAATGATCAGTAAACTTAAAGTTACAACCGCTGAAAACGCAACTAAGATGAGCCAGGATTTGCAAAGATCTGTACAGAAGGGACTTGAACAATAATCAAACACCCGCAACGGTATCCATAATGGTTTTCCGCTACGATCTCCGCCCTAATCTCCGCTCTATCTAGCAGCTAGCAGCTAAAAGCGATAAGCCATGAGACATATTAATAAGGTAGCCGTTTTAGGCTCGGGAGTAATGGGATCAAGGATTGCCTGTCATTTTGCGGGTATTGGCGTACAGGTATTACTGTTGGACATTGCACCCAAGGAATTGAATGATGCTGAAAAAAAGAAGAACCTGACATTGGACAGTCCCGCAGTGAAAAACAGGATTGTAAATGACGCCTTGCAGGCCGCGGTTAAATCAAACCCCTCGCCTGTATTCACCAAGGATGTAGTGCAACGCATTAAAACGGGTAACTTTACGGATGATATGAAACGCGTGGCGGAGGTAGACTGGATCATTGAAGTAGTGGTGGAAAACTTGGACGTGAAGAAAATTGTTTTTGAGCAAGTGGAGAAATTCCGGCAACCAGGCACCCTTATTACTTCCAATACCTCCGGTATTCCAATCCACTTAATGACGGAAGGCCGTAGCGCTGATTTCCAAAAGCATTTTTGCGGTACCCACTTTTTTAACCCTCCACGTTATCTCCGCTTACTTGAAATTATTCCCACACCACATACCGATCCTGCTGTAATCGACTTTTTGATGCATTATGGCGATTTGTACCTCGGCAAAACTACGGTGTTGTGTAAAGACACGCCCGCATTTATTGCTAACAGGGTGGGCGTATTCTCGATCATGGCTATATTTCACATTATGGCGGAAATGGGGCTGGGAATAGATGAAATAGATGTACTAACAGGTCCGGTGATAGGCCGTCCCAAGTCTGCTACCTTCCGCACTGCCGATGTAGTGGGGATAGATACGCTGGTAAGAGTAGCTAAAGGAGTAATGGAAAATTGCCCGCAGGACGAAGCAATCGGTATCTTTAAAATACCACCTTTCCTGCAAAAAGTAGTAGAAAACAACTGGCTGGGAGATAAAACCGGACAAGGTTTCTATAAGAAAACCAAAGGTGAAGGGGGAAGTAAGGAGATACTCACCCTTAACCTGCAAACCATGGAGTATGGGCCTAAGCAGAAGACCAGGTTTGGAAGTATAGACGCCGCTAAACCGGTAGAAGACCTGAAACTACGGATAAAGATGCTTTCGGCCGCTACAGATAAGGCGGGCGAATTCTATAAAAGTTTTCATGCTTACCTGTTTTCTTACATATCCCACCGCATCCCTGAAATTGCAGACGATCTCTATAAAATCGACGATGCCATGAAAGCCGGCTTCGGTTGGGAAATTGGCGCATTTGAATCCTGGGATTTACTGGGTGTAGAAGCTATGGCAAAAGCCATAGAAGCTAAAGGTTTTACCGTGGCGCAGTGGGTAAAAGATATGCTGGCGAAAGGCATTAAGAGCTTCTATAAAGTAGAGAACGGCAAGAAATCGTATTATGATGTTGCCAGCCAGGGCTATAAATCATTGCCAGGGGAAGGACAGTTTATCATCCTGGAAAATTTTTCCAACAACATTGTTTGGAAAAACAACGCCTGTAACCTGATCGATATTGGTGATGGCGTAGTTTGCTTCGACTGGAAAACTAAAATGAATACTATTGGCGGTGAAGTACTGGAGGGGTTGAATAAAGCAATAGACCGCGCGGAAAAAGATTTCCGTGGCCTGGTGGTAGGCAATGAAGGAACCAATTTTTCTGCCGGCGCTAATGTTGGTATGATTTTCATGTTGGCGGCAGAACAGGAGTTTGATGAGCTGGATATGGCTGTGCGCCTGTTCCAGCGAAGTACCATGCGGTTGCGTTATTCTGCTATACCGGTAGTGGTAGCGCCACATGCGCTTACCCTGGGAGGCGGCTGTGAAATGTGCCTGCACGCAGATAAAGTACAGGCAGCAGCAGAAACATATATTGGCCTGGTAGAATTGGGGGTGGGCCTTATTCCCGGCGGTGGCGGCACCAAAGAAATGGCGCTGCGCGCCAGCCTCGAATTCAGGGAGGGACGTATTGAAGAAGAGCCCCTTAAAGATTACTTCATGACCGTAGCCACTGCTAAGGTAGCCACTTCAGGCTTTGAAGGCTTTGATATGGGCGTATTACGCAAAGGGCATGATGAAATTACCATGAACCCCGGCCGGTTGATAGCAGATGCTAAACGCAGTGTAATTGCCCTGGCAGACGAAGGATATACCCGTCCGGTAGAACGCACAGATATTAAAGTAATGGGCCGTAGCGCCTTGGGCGCCTTGCTGGCAGGCGTATATGCCATGAAATTCGGTAATTATATTTCTGAACATGATCAGAAAGTAGCAAATAAACTTGCTTACGTGATGTGCGGCGGCGATCTTACTGAGCCTTCTTATGTAAGTGAGCAGTACCTGTTGGACTTAGAACGGGAAGCTTTTCTGAGCCTTTGCGGTGAGCGAAAAACATTGGAACGCCTGCAAAGCGTAATTAAAACAGGCAAGCCTATACGAAATTAAGTAATGTTATCATCGTTATAGGGGAGATGTAGTGAAAGGTTAGCCATAAGATCGGCCACTGCATTTCCCCTTTTTTATGTTCGGCCCTGTAGTCGTTCTCCTATGCCTTGCAAAACGGTGAAGAGCTGCCGCCATTTCCTTTGGTGGGCAAAGTACTATCATTACAACAATGAAGTATATGTATTAATTATGCTAGCTTATCTCAGTTTAGGCATCTGATTGGTTTTCAGGAAAATATTAAGATCCGGTCTGTAAAAATATCCATATATTTCACATTCTTTTAAAGCGAAATGTTTAAGAGAGAGCTTAAATTTGTTTTGCAAAAATAAAATGGCAGCATATGGCTACGAAGGAACGTGTTATTCTGGTAACAAATGACGATGGAATTACTGCCCCGGGTATACACGCACTGATAGAGGCGGTAAAACCATTGGGAAAAGTAGTGGTAGTGGCGCCAGACAGCCCTCAATCAGGAAAAGGACATGCCATTACCATTGGGGTTCCTTTACGTTTAAATCAGGTAGATATTTTTGGGGATATTGAGGCCTGGCAATGTTCAGGTACGCCAGTAGACTGCGTAAAACTGGCACGTGATAAAATTTTGCATGGTAAACCGGATATTTGTGTAAGTGGTATCAATCACGGCGCTAATCACGCTATCAACGTTATTTACTCTGGTACGATGTCTGCCGCTATGGAAGCCGCTATAGAAGGGATTCCTTCCGTAGGGTTTTCTTTTCTGGAATATGCTTACGATGCAGATTTTTCTTTGCCTAAAAAAGTAGCTTACGAGGTAACCAAACGGATGTTGGAATCTGACTTGCCTCCGGGTAGCCTGTTAAATGTGAATATTCCTATTGTTAGTGAAAAAGACTTTAAGGGGCTGAGGATCAGTCGGCAGGCCGATGCTAAATGGGTAGAGGAATTCGATGAACGCCGCGACCCACATGGTAAAAAATATTACTGGCTCACCGGAGTATTCAAAAACAGGGATGTTGGAGAAGATACAGATGTGTGGGCGCTTGAGAATAATTATGCTTCTGTAGTACCTGTGCAGTTTGATCTGACCAACTACACCCTGAAAAAGAAGTTGGAAAAGGACTGGCATCATGCGTCGGGAACCAAACACAACTAGTAAAAGCCAAATGAACTATGTTAAAAAAAGATAATCTTTCGTTAGGGATATTATTGGGGTTCCTCACTCCATTGGTCGCCTTTTTTCTGTACTATTTTATAGTGATCAGGCCGCATAACGATATCGCTTTCGGGCAGTTTATAGGCATTCTGAAAGATAACCGGCAAATGTTGCCTAAATTGGTCAGCGTATGCCTGTTATTGAACGGAGCCGTATTTTTCCTCTATACCAGAAAACGGCTGGATATCACAGCTAAAGGTATTTTTCTGATGACTATGCTTTACGCGATTGGTATCATTTTATTGAAACTGATCAGATAATCTTTAATCTACATAATATTGAAATATTACATCATTGCAGGAGAAGCGTCTGGTGATCTGCACGGCAGCAATCTTGTAAAACAATTAAGGGAGCTGGATACCTCCGCGGATATACGTAGCTGGGGAGGCGATCTGATGGAAGCTGCCGGCGCTAAGGTGGTAAAACATTACAAAGACCTGGCGTTTATGGGTTTTGTGGAAGTATTAATGAACCTGCGGACTATTTTACATAACATAGATCTTTGTAAGAAAGATATTGCTGCGTTTAAACCGGATGTACTGGTATTGGTAGACTATCCCGGCTTTAATATGCGTATTGCCGAATGGGGCAAACAGCAAGGTTTTAAAATTGTATATTATATTTCTCCACAGGTATGGGCCTGGAAAGAGAACAGGGTAAAGAAGATTAAACAAAATGTAGATAAACTGCTTTGTATCCTGCCTTTTGAGCAGGAATTCTACCGTAAATGGCAGTATGATGTGGAGTATGTAGGGCATCCTTTGGTAGAAGTGATAAAGGCGGCTAAAGAACAACCTGCAGATGCTCCCCTGTCTGATAAACCAGTGATTGCCATACTTCCCGGAAGCCGCAAGCAGGAAGTAAGCGTAAAACTGCCCATCATGCTTACTATGGCCAGGCATTTCCCGGAATATCAGTTTATAGTGGCCCAGGCGCCTAGCCTCGACGATCATTTCTTGGAAAGTCTTACAGGTCATCATCCCAATGTTACAATGGTAAAGGGGCAAACGTATAAATTATTGCGGCAGGCTAAGGCTGCCCTGGTTACTTCCGGCACCGCTACCTTGGAAACGGCTTTGTTTGGTGTGCCACAAGTGGTGTGCTACAAGGGCAATCCTATTTCTTATTTTTTTGCAAAAAGACTGATAAAAGTAAAATATATATCGCTGGTAAACCTGGTAATGGACAAGCTGGTAGTGAAAGAACTGATCCAGCACGACCTTACAGCAGCCAATTTGCTGAAAGAACTGACCGCACTCCTCAAAGAAGACGATACCCGTAAACAGGTGATGAAAGATTATGCCACATTATGGCATAAACTGGGTGAAAAGAATGCTTCCCGGCGGGCAGCGGAAGTGATCTACGAGTATGCGATCGCATAATCAGGTTAATGTCTCCTGATTAACCGGATCACCATAATAATCAACGCAATCAGAAAAAGTAAAAGAGATATTCTGTTCATCCCATGCATCATTGCCACGTAACGTGTTTTTGGTGCATTGGGATCTTTTTTGCCAATGTAGAGATACCTTAATATTTGTTGCCAGATACTTTTCATTCTTCAAAGATCGTAAATCAGTGCTATTTTTGGTCCTGCTGAAAAAATAAGGACAATGAAATATCTGCTGTTGACAACCTATTGGTGTGTAGCTTTTTTTACGGGCATATCCGCGCAAAATCATGTAATCAATCCCTTGGCATCCGGTTGGGAGTTTTCCCGTACCGATGAGGGTGTTTGGCGTCCGGCTACCGTGCCGGGTACTGTGCATACCGATTTATTGGCGGCCGGCCTTATACCAGACCCTTTTGTTGGCGCCAATGAAAAAGCGGTGCAATGGGTAGACAAAAAAGATTGGGAATACCGTACAAGATGGGCCCTGAAAAAACAAGACCTGAACTTTGACGTAATAGCACTGGAACTGAAAGGATTAGATACCTATGCAGCAGTGTACCTCAACAATCATTTGATACTGCAATCGACCAATATGTTTGTGGGACATACCATAAATGTGAAAAAGTGGCTGGTGGCAGGCAGTAACGAATTACGTATCCTGTTTAAGAGCCCTGTTAAAATGGATATGCCGGCATTTTTACGGGATAGCATACTCTATCCTGCCGGCAACGATGCCAGCGATATTCCTTTAAGCATTTATGCCCGCAAGGCGCCTTATCATTACGGATGGGATTGGGGGCCGCGGCTGGTAACTACCGGTATCTGGCGGCAGGTATGCTTGCATAGCTGGAATAAAGCAGCCATCCAGGATGTATACTGGCAGCAACAACAAGTAGACACTACTAAAGCAATCATACAGGCACAGGTAACCATAGCAGCAGCAGTAGCGGGCGATTATACGCTGCTGCTCCGTAGTAATAATAAGGAGCTGGTTTCCCGGCAGGTAAGCCTGCACGCGGGCGTTAATACCTGCAACGTACCTTTCTCCATTGAAAAACCGGCGTTATGGTGGCCTGCAGGCATGGGGCCGCAAACGAGGTATATGCTGGAAGCAGTATTGAGTAGCAACAAAATGCCCGTCGACAGCCGTAAAGATCTGGTAGGTTTGCGCACCATAGAGGTAGTAAACAAGCCGGATAGCTTGGGAGAATCCTTTTATGTGAAAGTAAATGGCCGTCCGGTGTTTATGAAAGGGGCTAACTATATTCCGCAAGACAATTTTTTGCCCAGGGTAACCGCAAAGCAGCAGGAGCAATTGTTTCTGGACATGGCAGAATCCCATTTCAATATGGTACGCGTATGGGGAGGTGGAATATATGAAGACGATCAATTCTATTCCCTGGCAGATGAAAAGGGTATCCTGGTATGGCAGGATTTTATGTTTGCCTGTACACTTTACCCGTCGGATACGGCTTTTCTGGAAAATGTAAAACAGGAAGCTGCCTATAATATAAAACGTTTACGGAACCATCCGGCCCTGGCGTTGTGGTGCGGTAATAATGAAATTGCCGTTGCCATAAAGAACTGGGGTTGGCAGAACAGTTACGCCTATACGGAACAGCAGTGGGGCCAATTGCTGCATGGATATGATCAGCTATTTAAAGAAGTACTGCCTCAGGAAGTAGCTACTTACCAGCCGGGTATCTTCTACTTTCCTTCTTCTCCTATTAGTAATTGGGGTAAAAAAGAAGATTTTGCGAGAGGAGATAACCACTATTGGGGAGTATGGCATGGTATGGAATGGTTTGAAGCCTTTAATACTCATATTCCCAGGTTTATGAGTGAATATGGTTTTCAATCGTTTCCATCTATGGAAACGATCCGCACTTTTGCTACCCGGGAAGAAGAAGATATTTTTTCCAATGTGATGCAGTCGCATCAAAAGAGCCCTGCCAAAGGCAATGCAGCCATCAAAACGTATATGCTGCATTACTACAAGGCACCGAAAGATTTTCCTGCTTTTGTTTATCTCAGCCAGGTGTTGCAGGCAGAAGGCATGAAGATAGCTATAGAAGGACATCGCCGGGCGATGCCCTGGTGTATGGGCACTTTGTATTGGCAATTAAACGACTGCTGGCCAGGACCTTCCTGGTCGGGCCGCGATTATTATGGCAGGTGGAAGGCGTTGCAGTACTACGTAAAAGAAGCTTTCAAACCGCGTTTAGTGTCTAACGTTATAGAGCAGGGGCAATTATGCACCTATGTAATCACAGATGAATACAGCGGCCTGGTAAACCTGCAGCTTACGGCGATAGATATGCAGGGTAAAGTGATCTGGCAACGGGAATTAAAGGAGGTGTTATTGAAAAGTAATACCAGCGAGCGGTTATATGCAATAGATACTGCGGCCATTTTACAGGGACGAGACCCTGCCACGGTAATATGGTATGCACAACTGCGAATAGACAATAAGGATATGGAGCGGAATATTTTTTACTTTGCTCCTGCAAAAGAAATGAACCTGGAAGTGCCGCACCTGGAAGCCGTAACCAGTAAACCTGCGAGTGAGAAAGGAGCGGTATATATCCGTCTCAGTACAGATAAGTTGGCAAGGAATGTTTACTTGTCTTTAGATAAAGAGATAGCAGGAGAACATTTTGAAGAAAATTATTTTGACCTGTTGCCAGGAGAAACCAAAACAATCCGTTTACAAACCACGCGGTTGCCCGAGACCATACAACAGGTATTGAACATAACCACTTTAGTAGCATCTTATAAACAATGACAATGAAAAAATGCTGGATTTTGCTAGGTAGCGCGCTGTTATGGATCAGTGCCGCATATGCCCAGAACGAAGTGCCTCCTTATGTTCCTGAAACAGACCAGGCGGTGCTAAAGCAACTCGACGAATGGCAGGATTGGAAATTAGGTATCATCATGCATTGGGGGCCTTATTCCCAGTGGGGGGTGGTAGAATCATGGAGTATTTGTCCTGAAGATGAAGACTGGACTCAGCGCAAGCCCTATGGCATTCCCTATTACGATTATCTGAAGAAGTATGAAGCTATGGGGAAAACTTTTAATCCAGTACATTTTGATCCCGAAAAATGGGCGAAAGCCGCCAAAGATGCGGGGATGAAATACCTGGTATTTACTACCAAGCACCACGATGGATTCTGTATGTTTGATACCAAGCAAACAGATTACCGGATCACCGCTCCGGATGGCGCTTTCAGCAAAGATCCCCGCGCTAACATTGCAAAAGGAGTATTTGATGCTTTCCGTAAAGAAGGGATTCATGCCGGTGCTTATTTCTCCAAACCCGACTGGCATTCGGAATATTATTGGTGGAACTATTTTCCGCCAAAAGACCGGAATGTGAACTACGATCTGCAGAAGTATCCGGATAGATGGAATCAGTTTAAGCAATATACTTATAAGCAGATCGAAGAATTAATGACAGGCTATGGTAAACTGGAGATCTTATGGCTGGATGGAGGCTGGGTGCGCCCATTGAAACAACAAACCAAGGAGTCTCTTTCCTGGAGTAAAATGCCGCCGCAAGACCAAGACATCGATATGGCCAGTATAGCTACCATGGCACGTAGTCATCAGCCAGGATTGATTGTAGTAGACCGCAGTGTGCATGGGCCGTATGAAAATTACCGCACGCCAGAGCAACAGATCCCGGAAAAGCCCCTGGATTATCCATGGGAAACCTGCATGACAATGGGCGGTTCCTGGTCTTATGTGCCGGGCGATAAGTATAAACCCGTTAACGTCTTGGTTCACAATCTGGTGGATATCGTAGCCAAGGGAGGTAACTATCTGCTCAATGTAGCGCCCGGGCCTGATGGTAGTTTAGACGAAGCAGCTTATACTACTATGCAGGGAATTGGTGAGTGGATGCGCATCAATGGAAGGGCTATTTATGGTACCCGTGCAGTAGCGCCTTACAAAGACGGTAAAGTATGTTTTACCCGCCAGAAAGATGGCAGTGTGTATGCTATTTATTTATTGGATGAAAACGAAGCCTTGCCCGCGCAGATTTCTTTTAAAGGATTACAGCCGGTGAAGGGAGCGCATTTACAATTGCTGGGAAGTGAAAAAAAGCTGATGTGGAAAACTTCGGATGCCGGCGTAGTGGTGGAAATTCCTGCATCGTTGCGGGGTGGCGGATTTAAGCACGCCGTGGCTATACGAATTTCAAATGTGGAAAAAGTGTGAAAATAATGTGAGTTTGTGTGAATTGATGTGAGTAAATAAAAAAAGGGCTGACCGCTTACCCATGGTCAGCTCTTTTTTGTTTTATAGTCGATATTATCACAAATGGTAGCTTTATGAACAGAAACCCAAAAGTTTTGCTGGTAGAAGATGATAAGGCATTCGGCGGTATTGTTAAACAACACCTGGAGCAGGCCGGTTACAGTGTTGAGCATTGCTACGACGGCGTGGAAGCATGGAATCTCTATGTCAGAAACCGCTACGATATCTGCCTGATAGACATTGTTATACCAAAAATGAACGGATTTGAGCTGGCGAAGGAAATCCGTAATACCACCATGCTGACACCCATTTTTTTTCTTTCCTCTGAGCGGGTTTTGGAAGAAGACCGTATCAATGGCTTTCAGTTGGGAGGGGATGGCTACCTGATCAAACCTTTCAGCTTTGAGGAATTGTTGAAAAGAATGAAAGTGATCCTGAAATGGACCCGTCCCAACCGGACGGAGTTGCTTATCGGTCATAACCTGGGTACTTATACCTACCATTACCGGAAGCTTAAGATCTATGAAACAGAGAGTAAGCTAGTGAAAAGCAAAATTTCGCCTATTGAAGCCAAAATGCTGCGCTATTTCCTTAGCCGCCCTAATATTATTGTCCAAAAAGATGAAGTATTACTGCGGGTATGGGGAAAAGAAGATTTTTATGCCAGCCGCAGTATGGATGTGTTCATTGGCCGTATCCGCAAACAGCTGAAACTGGAGCCCCGCGTAGAACTGGAAACAGTATACAATGTAGGGCTACGGTTGAATGTGCCGGAAACCATGCTGCCGGTAAAAATCTGCGTGCCGCTCACCTGATTTCTCTTTAACCAATCATATCATCTTCACCTGCCTCTTCCTGGTACAAAATCGGGAAGAGGTTTTACGCCTGACATTGCTTTTTCGTGCCCCCGCTTTTCTTTCCCATTATATTAAATCGTAACTTTATAGCGATGGAAACAGTGGCAGCACAAAAATATAATTTAGACGAAGAGCAGGAAAAGAAAGAGATTGTCCGGCATTACCGGGCCTTGTTGAGGGCTTTAAAACCCCGTTTGAAAAAAGGTGACCGGGAATTGGTACGTACTGCTTTTGAAATGGCAGCAGATGCACATAAGGAAATGCGCCGTAAATCGGGGGAACCTTATATCCTGCATCCGTTGGCAGTAGCACAAATATGCGTGGAAGAAATAGGGCTGGGGGTGCGCTCCGCCATCTGCGCATTGTTGCACGATACCGTGGAAGACACAGAAGTAACCCTGGAAGATATTGCCCGTGAATTTGGTAGTGAAATCGCACATATTGTAGATGGCCTTACCAAAATATCCACCGTCATAGATTCCGGTACCAGTACCGCCCAGGCAGAAAACTTCAAGAAGATCCTGCTCACCCTGGCGGATGATCCCCGGGTAATCCTGATTAAACTGGCCGACCGCCTGCACAACATGCGCACGCTCGACAGCATGAGCAGGGAAAAGCAATTGAAGATCGCTTCTGAAACAGTGTTTATCTATGCGCCCCTGGCGCACCGTCTCGGATTATACATCATTAAGTCGGAGATGGAAGACCTGTCTATGAAGTATACCGAACAGCAAACTTACCGGGAGATTGCTAAACGCCTTAAAGAAACCAAGCGCGAACGAACCCGTTATATCAACGAGTTCATTAAGCCTATCAAGGAAGTATTGCAAGAGGAAGGCTTTCAATTCGAAATTTATGGCCGGCCTAAATCGATCCATTCCATTCATAATAAAATCAAAACCAAAGGCGTTGCCTTTGAAGAAGTATATGATCTTTTCGCTATCCGTATCATCCTGGATTCTCCAATAGATAAGGAAAAAGCAGACTGTTGGAAAGTATACTCCATCATCACCGATTTTTATCACCCCAGTCCGGAAAGGACCCGCGACTGGCTGAGTAATCCTAAATCTAATGGATATGAGGCTTTGCACGTAACGGTAATGGGTCCCAATGGTAAATGGGTGGAAGTGCAGATCCGTTCCAAACGGATGAACGATTATGCGGAAAAAGGCCTGGCCGCCCACTGGCGCTATAAAGAAGGCAGTGGTAACCCTCAGCAGGAATCCAAATTCGACCAGTGGTTTACACAGATCCGGGAAATCCTCAGCAACCCCGATTCCAATACACTCGATTTCCTTGCTGATTTCAAGAGCAACCTCTTTACAGAAGAAATCTATGTATATACCCCTAAAGGGGATCTTAAAATATTACCGGTCAACTCTACCGCCCTTGATTTTGCATACTCTATCCATAGTGCTATAGGTAACAAATGTATAGGCGCTAAAGTGAATTATAAACTGGTGCCCCTGAGCCATAAATTGCGCAGTGGAGACCAGGTGGAAATCATTACTTCCAATAAGCAAAAACCTTCGGAAGACTGGCTCAATTTCGTGCTCACTGCCAAAGCAAAGTCCAAGATCAAGGATGCGCTGAAGGAAGAGAAACGTAAAGTGGCGATGGATGGGAAGGCCGCGTTGGAACGCAAGTTTTCACATATGGGCGTTTCTGTGAGCCAATATAATATCAATGAACTGGTACAGTTCTATAAACAACCTTCTCCATTGGATCTGTATTATCAGATTGCAGTGAAGAATATTGATATGAAAGAGCTGAAGCAGTTTTCTGTATTGGGTGATAAGCTGGAACCTCCTAAGCCGGCAAAATTGCCGGAGCACCTGCCGGAAGAACAGATCAGGCATCAACTCCCCTCCAAAAAAGACGCAGAACTGATCATCTTTGGAGAAAGCTCCGATAAAATTGCCTATAAGCTGGCTAACTGTTGCCGGCCAATTCCTGGAGACGATGTATTCGGCTTTATTACCGCCAGTGAAGGGTTGAAGATACACCGTACAAATTGCCCCAATGCAGCGCAATTATTGGCGAACTATGGTCATCGGGTGGTAAAAACCAAGTGGGTGAAGAACCGCGAAATCTCTTTCCTGACCGGACTGCGTATCATTGGTATGGATGATGTAGGGGTGATCCACAAAATCACGAACATTATTTCCGGTGAATTAAAGATCAATATCTCAGCCCTCAGTATTGAATCAAAAGAGGGCTTATTTGAAGGGTTAATCAAAGTATACGTCCACGATAAAGAAGAGCTGGACGAGCTCGTAGAAAGGCTTAAAAAGCTCGAAGGAATTCAATCTATACAGAGATTGGAGGAAAGTTGACGGGCTATTAGTCCGTATGAGCTCCTCTACTGTTAGCTACCGGCAGCTAGCCGCTGGTAGCTAATCGCTTAATGGCCTGGCTATCAAAATTTGTATTTGTTAATATTCGCCTTAATTTTGCGTCTTCTTTTAAAGCAACAACCTCCGATAATTAATTAAATCATTATGGTAGACGTTTTGTTAGGCCTGCAATGGGGCGACGAAGGCAAGGGTAAGATTGTGGACTATTTCGCCGGCAGGTACGACATTATTGCCCGTTTCCAGGGTGGACCAAACGCTGGTCACACACTGTATGTAAACGGACAGAAAGTGGTATTGCGTACTATACCTTCGGGTGTATTTCATGATAAGACCATCAATCTTATTGGAAATGGCGTGGTGCTGGACCCCGTAGCTTTCAAAAAAGAAAGCGAAGACATTGCTGCGCTAGGCGTGGATCTGACAAAAAATCTGTTTATTGCCGAAAAAACCCATATCATTGTTCCTACACATCGTGCATTGGACAAGGCTTCCGAAATAGCCAAAGGTAATGATAAGATAGGCTCTACTTTAAAAGGTATTGGCCCCGCTTACATGGATAAAACCGGAAGAAATGGTTTGCGTGTAGGAGATGTGATGTCACCAGAGTTTAAAGAACGTTATGAGAAACTGAAGCAGAAACACCTGCAGCTGTTGTCTCAATACGATATACAGGAATTCGCTGAAGATATTGCCAACTGGGAAGCTGAATTTTTTGAAGCCATTCCTTTCCTGCAACAAATGAATGTAGTGAGCGGCGAATATTTCATCAATGAACAACTGAAAGCAGGTAAAAAAGTATTGGCAGAAGGAGCGCAGGGTAGTATGCTGGATGTGGACTTTGGTACTTATCCCTTTGTTACATCTTCCAACACTATTTCTGCCGGCGTATGCACCGGTTTGGGCATTGCACCGCAGTGGATCAAGGAAGTAATTGGTGTTACCAAAGCTTACTGCACCCGCGTAGGTAGCGGACCTTTCCCTACCGAACTGCATGATGCAACCGGCGAACAACTGCGTGCTGCCGGTAACGAGTTTGGCGCTGTAACCGGTCGCCCCCGTCGCTGTGGCTGGATTGATCTGGTAGCACTGAACTATACCTGCATGCTGAGCGGCGTTACTCAGCTGGTAATGACCAAAAGCGATGTGCTGGACGAATTTGAAGAAGTATTGGCTTGCACTGCATACAATATCGATGGACAGCAAACCAAACAACTGCCTTTCCAACTAAACGGTCTGGACATTAAACCTGTTTGGGAAACATTTAAGGGATGGAGCCACAAAACTTCTACCTGTCAGCAATTCAACGAGTTACCTGTAGAAATGAAAGTATTCGTTGAGGCGGTGGAAACTTACTTGGGCGTTCCTGTGAAATACGTTTCCAACGGACCTGGACGCGATCATATTCTGGATAAGTAGAAGCAAAAAAGTAAGGAAAAAAAACGGCAAAAAAAATTTGGCGAATAAAAAAAACTATTAAAACTTTACGGCAAAGAAATAAGGTAACCTATTATGAAATCAAAATCTGATAAAGAGAAAGAGATCAAAAAAACTACTTCTCCTAAGACTGCAAAAGACGCTCCAAAAGCTGCGGCCAAGCCTAAGAAAGAAGAGGTGGAGGATGATGATGAGGAGGAAGATGGTGAAGATGTAAAGCCTTCTAAATCTGCCTCAAAGAAATCAGATAAGTCTACATCAAAGTCTAAACGCAAAGATGATGATGACGATGATGAGGAAGAAGATGATGATAATGATGACATGGATGATGCTTGGGAGAAAGGAGAAGATGATGATTATGACCCTGATTTTGAAGAATTTGACATGCCTAAATCAAAAGGTAAACGTGGTCGTCCAAGCAGCAGCGCAAAGAAAAGCGACGACGACGATGATCTGGGCATCGATGAGGAATTCAAAGATATGGATTTGTTCAACGATCGTTTTGATGATGACGATGATGATTTTTAAGCACTAAAAAAACGATTGTTATCAGGATTTTCCACACATTTCCAATTGATAATCAGAAGATATTCAAACAACAAATGTTGAATTGGGGCAACCAGTTCAACATTTGTTGTTTTTTGGACAATAATAAGTATGCTGCTCCCGGTCATCAATACGAAGCTGTACTCGCAGCAGATGCCCTGTATACGCTTGAACTGAACGCAGGAAATGCCTTCCCTGCTTTGCAACAATTCCACCAGCAACATCAGGACTGGCTGTTTGGACACCTTAGCTACGATCTTAAAAATGAAACATATCCAGGATTGCAATCTGCCCATTACGATGGCATTGGTTTCCCGGATATGTGTTTTTTTGTGCCCCGCGTAGTGATGCAGCTTACTGGTAGTCAGGTGCATATAGGTGGGGAATCGTTTAGTGAAGCGGAGGCAAAAGCAATATATGAGGCGTGCTTGTGTATGCCTGTTAACGCATTGCCGCTTACTGCCGCCACTTTGCCGCCATTGCAAAGCCGCCTGTCTCATCAGCACTATATCCATGCAGTACAGCAACTACAACAGCATATTCTTCGTGGCGATTGCTATGAGGTGAACTTCTGCCGCGAAAATTACCTGGAGCAGGTAAGCATCCATCCCCTTACTTTATTTAACCGGCTAAATAGCCTGTCGCCCGCACCATTTGCAGCCTATTACCGCCTGCAGCACCGCTATCTGGCCTGCTCCAGCCCTGAACGTTTCATACAGAAAAAGGGCAACACAGTGATATCCCAGCCGATTAAAGGTACCAGCCGTAAAGATGCTGATCCTGTTGCAGACTGGCAGTTAAAACAACAACTGTTGCACAGTGCTAAAGAGCGCGCAGAAAACGTAATGGTGGTAGACCTGGTGCGCAACGATCTTTCACATACTGCAATGCAGGGTACTGTAAACGTAACAGAGCTATTTGGTATCTATTCTTTTGCGCAGGTGCATCACATGATATCTACTATTTCTGCGCAAATAGCTCCGCAAACGCCTTTTACGGAAGTATTACGCACAACTTTTCCTATGGGGTCCATGACAGGTGCGCCCAAATTAAGGGTAATGCAATTGATAGAGCAGTATGAGCAAACCCGTCGGGGGCTTTACTCCGGAGCGGTTGGATACATTACGCCCGAAGGCGATTTTGATTTTAATGTAGTGATACGTAGTATGCTATACAATGCGGTAGATCAATACCTCTCTTTCCAAACCGGTTCTGCTATTACCTTTTACAGCGATCCTCAGCAAGAATGGGAAGAATGCTTGCTGAAAGCAGCTGCCATGGAAAGCTCCCTTATTGGCTGAACAGCTGTTCCATTGCCTCGCCGATAGTGGGATAGGAAAACTGGAATCCTGTTTGCTGTATCTTTGCTGCAGAGGCTTTTACGCTTTTTAATACTTCTACACTCATTTCCCCCAAAGCCAGTTTCAAAGCGAAACCAGGTACATAAGTCGTCATAAAGCTACGGCCCTTTGCTACCCTGGCCATAGTAAGAATCAGTTCCCGGTTGGTAACAGGGTTAGGGGCTACTGCGTTGTAAGTACCTTCCAGCTTGTCGTTTACAATGGCATTAAAGTATAGCCTTACAATGTCATGTATATGTATCCAGGGAATAATCTGTTCTCCAGATCCCAGTATTGTAGCAAATCCAAATCGCAGGGGCTGATAGAACTCCTTCAAAGCGCCGCCTTCCCTGCTTAATATGATACCTGTACGGAAAATAACCAGCTGCTTATCCAGCTCTTTTACTTTGGAGATACTTTGTTCCCAGGCAACGGTTGTATGGGCGAGGTAATCGTTGCCTGGTGGGTCTGTTTCTGTGAATATGTGGTCGTTAAACTCCCCGTAATACCCGGTAGCAGAAGAGCTGATCACTTTCTTTACTTTATTGGGAATGGTTTTCAGGGCAGTATAAATCAATTCACTGCTTTTGGTCCGGCTATCCACAATTTCCTGCTTACGGGCGGCCGTCCAGCGCTTTTCACCTACATTGGCGCCTGCCAGGTGTACTATATAATCTGCCTGTTGAATGGCCTCTTTATCTATGCTTTGTGTGTCTATATTCCAGTGGGCGTAAGTCACCCCATTGTTGTTGCCTTTTTCCGGATATCTGCTCAGGATGATCACTTTATAGCCACGTTCCAGTAGCAGCCGGGTTAATGCCGTGCCAACAAGCCCTGTTCCTCCTGTTATAATAACGGTTTCCATTCAGTAATAACTGCGTTTTAAAAATAATTTAATAAAAATACACAATAAATCTGCCCTTTTGGAATTTATGTAAATGTGGTACTTTTCTCCGCTTTAAAATGACAGCTTAATTTCTGAATTTTAATGTAAGTTTGAAAATGGTCACGTAAACGTGCCAACTTCTTTATCATTCAATATTTGAAATTTTTATTACTGCATGTATACGCTATACCGCCTACAGTTTTTATTGCTGCTGTTTTTTGCCAGCACCGCAGCAATGGCACAAAAAATCACCTATTCAGAGCCTGAAAAGGATGATTACAAAAGTACTGAGTTTGAGATCATCGGAAAGGTAGGAGGCAATATCCTGGCATATAAAACAGACCGGGGCGATTATGTAGTATCTGTTTACGATGGTGAAATGCAGTTGAAAGACCGGGTAAAGCTGGATTTCCTACCCAAAAAAGTGATCAGCATGGACTTTGTCGCCTATGGCAACAAAGTGTTCATGATCTATCAGTTCCAACGCAAAGATGCCGTATATAGCTTCTGCGCCACCATGTCGCCGGATGCCAGGTTCTACGACGCTCCGCTCCTCATAGATTCTACCCGTATCGGTATATATGCAAAGGAAAATAAAGTGTATTCGGTAGAGGTGTCGGAAGACAAGAACCGGATCATGGTATATAAGATTAACCAGGACAAGGAAGATAATAATGTATTCTATACTTTCCTGTACGACAGTACCATGAGCCTGGTGAACAACAGCCGTCTTTCCCTGCCCATGCAAGGCCGGAAGCAGTTCCTGAGTAATTTTAACCTGACCAATGGCGGCGATTTCATTTTCAATAAACTGGAGCGTACTGCTAACCGCGATTATGTTGTGAATGGCAGTTTAATCATAAAACGTTCACTGGTGGATAGTTTTGAAGCTACGCCCTTGGGTGTGAAAGCCCAGATCCTGGACGAAGTAAAAATGAAACTGGATAATAATAAGCAAACGGCCCTGGTTACCGCTTTTTATTACAAACAGAAAAGAGGAAATGTAGATGGCTTGTACCTATTTAAATATGATTACGCTAATCATAAGGTGATATATGAGAAATCGCAGGTATTTACGGACGACCTGAAAGCAAATGCCCGTGGTGAATCCAGTACTGGCGCTGCTTTTAATGATTATTTTGTCCGTAAGATCATTAATACGGCTAATGGTGGTTTCCTCCTCACAGCAGAATCTTTTTCCACTTCTTCCCGCTATCAGCCATGGAACCGTTGGAATTACATGTATGGCAGTCCCTATGGCAGCATGTATTCCCCTTATTACTATTCTCCTTATTCTTCGATGTATTATAATCCGTATTATTGGAATAATTCCCAGGGACTGCGGTATCATTACGACAACGTAGCAGTATTGTCTTTTGATGACGAAGGGAATATGCAATGGAACAATTTCCTGCATAAAAGCCAGTTCGATGATAATGCAGACTTGTACCTGTCTTATTTGATGGTGAATGTGGGCAGTGAACTGCGTTTCCTGTATAATGAACTGGACAGAAGAAATTATATGCTCACAGATGTAAGCCTGGTGCCGGGTGGAAAAATAAACCGGATGCCTACACTGCGTAACCTAGATAAAGGTTTTACCTGGATGCCCCGCTATGGAAAACAGATCAGTAGTCATACCGTGGTGATACCATGTATCTATAGGAATTATATTTGCTTTGCTAAAATTGACTTTTAATCACACCTTTGTACTGTGATAAGATTTTTTCGTTCCGGCAATCCTTTAACGGTATTGCTGCTGTTAATATATACGATCGCGGTTAAGTTTTATTATTTGATCCATCCGTCTACCTTCATGGCAGATGGATCAGAAGGGCTTTTATACCATCTGCTGGTGAAGTGGATGTTTACCTTTACAGGGGATAGTCCTTTATTGTATACCGTTTTAGCGGTGTTCCTGCTGTTTTTACAGTCGCTGCTATTTACCCGCATTATTAACCATCACCGGTTGTTTTCACGGCCTACGTATCTGCCGGCCATGTGTTACCTGCTTTTTACGTCTATGTTGCAGAGCTGGAATGTATTTTCCCCGGCATTGATCGTAAATCTGATCATGCTATGGGTATTTTCCAGTATAACAGAACTGTATACACGTACTTCTGCCCGTGATGTGGTATTTAATATTGGATTTGCATTGGGTATTTGCGGGTTGTTTTATTTCCCTTCGGTGATCTTTTGCTTGCTGTTGCTCATTAGTATGCTGATTATGCGGGCATTCCGGTTAGCAGAATGGATTATCTCTGTATTGGGGATCATATGTCCCATTTACCTAATGGGTACTTATCTGTTTCTAACCAACCAGGTCACCTCATTGTGGAAAATCCCGAATATAGGACTGTCGTTACCACTCATCACCGATTACAAAGTATGGGGAGCGATGATCGCTTGCCTGTTGTTTTTTGTACTGGGATGGCTGTTGTTGCAGCGGCCACTTAAAAAAATGTTGATACAGGGCCGTAAAATATGGGCGGCATTAATCATATATGTACTGGTAGCTATGCTGATACCTTTTTTCAACGTACATTTTTCTGCTGCTTACTGGGTATTGGCAGTATTGCCAGTATCTATGTTTGCCGGTAATGTATTCTGGTGTATACCCAACGATACTTTTGCCAATGTTATTCACTTTATTACGTTGGGATACGTGATTGTTATGCAATATTTTAGTTAAGTCTCCTTTTTAAGCGATTGATTTCCAGTAAATTGTTAAATCAGGACAAACGGCAATGGAAAATTGCGAACGGCGAAGTAATTTTGTCCTTTCCCATTAGCTTTGTCGTTCGTGAAAATGGGGGGCAAAAACCGGGAAAAATCGTTTTTTTAAGCATTATTTACACATTTAAACACAAAATATTTTCAGATGAAATTTGGCGTTGTCACCTTTCCCGGTTCTAATTGTGATCATGATATGATTGATTCCCTGCGTAACGACCTGGGACAGGAAGTTATAGAGCTGTGGCACAAGGATAAAGACCTGAGCGCATTTACTACCCAAGACTGTATTGTATTGCCTGGAGGCTTCTCTTTTGGGGATTACCTGCGTTGTGGTGCTATTGCGAAATTCAGCCCTATGATGCAAAGTGTGATAGAATTTGCCAATAAAGGTGGTCGTGTAATTGGTGTTTGTAATGGTTTTCAGATCTTGTGTGAAGCTGGATTACTGCCGGGGGCATTATTACAGAACCAGCACCAGCAGTTCATCTGCAAAAATGTATATCTGAAAAGCGAAAATACTGTAGCCTCCCTTACCAAAGATATAGCTGGCAGGCCATTGATGATTCCTATTGCCCATGGAGAAGGCCGTTACTATGCTGACGATGCTACCCTGGACGAACTGTTTAAGAACAATCAGGTATTATTCCGCTATTGCGATGAATTTGGCAATGTTATTGACAGTGCTAATCATAACGGCGCCATCCGTAATATTGCAGGTATTTGCAATAAAGAAAGGAATGTGTTTGGTATGATGCCACATCCGGAAAGGGCTACCAGTTCCGCATTGGGTAATACCGACGGGCAGCTGATCCTGCAAAGTCTTATTAATAATAATTAATAGGTTAAATCAATCAATCAACCAACCAATTAAAAAGAAAAGCATGAAAAAATTATTCACAGTGCTGGCTTTGTTCGCCTTACCTATCCTGGCAAGCGCACAAATAGAGAATCCGGTGAAATGGAGCTTTACCGCTAAAAAGGTAAACGCTACTACTTACGAGGTGCATGCTACTGCCACAATTAATAGTGGTTGGCACCTGTATTCACAGGATGCTGGTGAGGGGCCTGTGCCTACTACTTTCAAATTCACTAAAAATCCGCTGGCAGTAACAACCGGTAAGGTGGAAGAAGTGGGTAAGCTGCACAAATCATTCGATAAAAACTTTGACTCTGAGCTGAAGTATTACGAAAATTCGGTTGATTTCGTACAAAAAGTGACCGTAAAAGGTAAAGCTGCTACCAAGGTGAAAGGTGTTGTTGAATTTATGGTGTGCGACGATCATCAATGCTTACCGCCGAAAGACCTTGAATTTGCAGTAAGTGTGGGAGGAAAGTAAATTATATCTGGTAACTGATAATAATACTCGTAGAAACGAGTTCCTCTCATAGGGAACTCGTTTCTTGTTTACTCTGATCTATATTATTTAAAGCCTATTGACTTTATGAAGCAACTGCTTTCATTTTTGATACCTGTTTTTGCCCTTTTTGCATTTTCTGCAAAAGCGCAAGATAACAGCCCTAAGCCTGTAAAATGGGAATTTTCCGCAGAGAAGAAAACCGAGCAAGAATACGTACTGCATCTGAAAGGTACGGTAGAAAATGGTTGGCTGCTTTTCTCCACTACTATGGGAGATGATGATCCTAATACCAGGGTGGTGTTGGATAGTGCTGCCGCTACAGTGGCCAATATTACCGGCATTAAAGAAGTGGGAAAGCTGGAAACACGTAAAGAACCGCTTTTCGACAATCTGGAGATTAAGTATTTTGAGCATACCGTTGACCTGGAAGCAATGGTGACGTTTACGGGAGCTGTACCAGCTTCTTTCAAAGGCAGTGTTAACTACATGGCCCTCAAGGGTGAAGAAGCAATAGGCCCGGAAGAAGAAGCCTTTAAATTTAATAAAGATACTACCGGTAACCTTACCAATGTGGCTGCAGGCTTACAGGAATCTGCAAGTAATGCGCAAACATTGAAACGTACCAGCATTGACCTGGCACATCCTATAAATAGTTGCGGTGGTACCGGTGAAGAAGGGAATGCCAAAAAGAGCCTCTGGGGATTATTTATCCTGGGTATGCTGGGCGGCTTTATCGCACTGTTTACTCCTTGTGTATTTCCGATGATCCCCCTGACGGTTTCCTTCTTTACCAAACAGTCTAAAGACAGGAAGAAAGGGGCGATGAATGCCATCATTTATGGCTTTTTTATTTTCCTGATATATGTATTGCTTAGCTTGCCCTTCCATTTCCTGGATTCGCTAAACCCGGAAATACTGAATAATATTTCGACTAATGTATGGTTGAATCTCTTCTTCTTTGTGATCTTCATTGTATTCGCTATCTCTTTCTTCGGATACTTTGAAATTACTATGCCTAGTGCGTTGGCTAATAAGGTAGATGCGAAAAGCAGCGTAGGTGGCCTGGTAGGTATTTTCTTTATGGCCTTAACGCTGGCGCTGGTATCTTTCTCTTGTACAGGCCCAATTTTAGGGTCTTTACTGGCAGGCTCCCTCTCTACTGATGGTGGCGCGATACAATTAACAGTAGGAATGGCAGGTTTTGGATTTGCCCTGGCATTGCCTTTTGCCCTCTTTGCTTTATTCCCGGGATGGCTGAATTCATTGCCTAAATCCGGTGGTTGGCTTACTTCCGTAAAAGTGGTATTAGGTTTCCTTGAACTGGCCATGGCTATTAAATTCCTTTCTAACGCAGACCTGGTAAAACATTGGGGTATCCTGAAAAGAGAAGTGTTTTTTGCCATCTGGATTATCTTAGGTACCAGTATCGTATTATACTTGTTGGGTATTATCCGTTTTCCGCACGATTCCCCAATTAAGAAGTTAAGCAAGGGCAGAATTACGCTGGCATTGATATTCCTGGCATTTACGCTTTATCTGATACCGGGTGTAACGAATACAAAATATGCTAACCGTTCCCTGATCAGCGGATTTCCGCCACCATTGAGCTACAGTATTTATGGAAATGATGCCGCTAAAGGGGTAGAACCTAATGTGATCAACGACTACGAAAAAGCGTTGCAATTAGCAAAAGAACAGCATAAACCGCTTTTACTCGACTTTACTGGCTGGGCATGTGTTAACTGCCGGAAAATGGAGGAAAACGTATGGCCTAAAGACGAAGTAAAAGTGTTGATAGAAAAGGAATATATCCTGGTATCGTTGTACGTGGATGATAGGAAACTGCTGCCGGAAGACCAGCAATTCCTGTATACTACCAGCAATGGTTTTAAAAAGGAGATCAAAACCATAGGGGACAAATTTGCTACTATGCAAACGGAGAATTTTGTGAATAATTCCCAGCCTTTTTATGTGTTGATCAGCCCTGATGAAAAATTGCTGACACACCCGGTAGGCTATACGCCTAATCCGAAAGAATATGCCGACTGGCTGAAATGTGGTTTAGACGCATTCAAAAGTCTTAAATAAAATGAAGAAGGCTACACCTCACCGTGTAGCCTTCTTCATTTTATATTGAAAAGAGATTAAAATCCAAATTCCAGTAACTCCGCTGCGCTCATTTTCTCTTGTTTACCGCTGCTCAGGTCTTTTACACTCACCATATTTTCCTGTAGTTCAGATTCACCCAGGATCACAACAAACGGGATGCTTCTTTTATCTGCATATTTCATTTGTTTGTCCATTTTGGCATTTTCGTGGAACAATTCGGCGGCGATACCTTTCTTACGCAATTGCATCAGGTAATTGAAGCTGGCGCGGGCGCTTGTTTCACCCAAGTTCAGGAACAGCACACGGGTGGATTGTTGGGCGGTTTCAGGGAACAGTTTTAATTCTTCCAGTACGTCGTAGATACGGTCTACCCCAAAGGAGATACCTACGCCAGAGATACCCGATAAACCAAAGAGCCCGGTAAGGTCGTCGTACCGGCCGCCGCCGCCAATACTACCCATTTGTACGGTAGCAGGAGCTTTTACTTCTACGATCAGTCCGGTGTAGTAGTTCAGTCCGCGGGCCAGGGTAAGGTCCAGTATGGGGGTAGTATTATAGGTAGTATAGCCGGAGTGTAATACGAAGTCCAGTTCTTCGATACCTTTTTGCCCGGTGGCGGAGGTAGCGAACAGTTCCCGCAGTTGCGCGAGTACAGATTGGTTATCGCCTTTTATGTTCAGGAAGTTTTCGATGATAATGATGTCATCTGCTGTTAATCCCCGGGTTTGCAGTTCTTTCTGCACGCCTTCTATGCCAATTTTATCGAGTTTATCGATGGAGATGGTGATATCGGTGAGCAGTTCGGGTTTGCCTACCAGCTCAGACAGGGCAGCGAGAATTTTACGGTTATTGATCCGCAGCTCGTAGCCTTGCATACCTAGTTTGGTGAATACGGTATCATATATCAGTAGCAGTTCTACTTCGTTGAGAAGGGAATTGCTGCCCACCACGTCGGCATCGCATTGGTAAAATTCGCGGTAGCGGCCTTTAGCGGGGCGGTCGCCTCTCCATACCGGCTGCATCTGGTAGCGTTTGAATGGAAGTGCCAGTTCGTGCTGGCTCATGACTACATACCTGGCAAAGGGAATGGTAAGGTCGTACCGCAGCGCTTTTTCACTGATGAGGGAAGTGAGTTCCCGGTTATCTTTGGCTTGCATGGCGCGGTCAAAAATCTCGCCGTTGTCCAGTATCCTGAAGATCAGTTTATCTCCTTCTTCGCCGTATTTACCGGTGAGGGTGGATAAATTTTCCATAGCGGGGGTTTCCAGTGGCTGGAAGCCAAATACCTCGAAGGTGTTGCGGATGGTCTGGAATATATAATTACGTTTTCTTACTACCACCGGGCCAAAATCACGGGTACCTTTGGGAATGCCGGGTTTTATCATCTCAAAAAAGTATTAGAAGTTTTATTGTTGTTGGGCTGTAAGCTGCTCACAGGCCTCATAAATCATTTTAAATACAGGTGCGAACAGGGCGTCGTCGAACCAGGGATCAGGCACTTCCTGTTGCCTGGGCAGTAAATATTGCACTTTGGCCTTGTCCGACTCGTTGCGGGCTTTCCGCAGCACGTCCGCGTAATTATTATGGTCCATTACGTAAATCCGGTCAAACGTATCAAAATCGTCGGCTTGAAATTGCCTGCCTCGTAGCTGGGAGATATCGATGCCATTTCTCCGGGCTTCTTTTATGGAGCGTTGGTCTGGCGCATGACCTACATGCCAGTTGCCGGTGCCGGCGGAGTCGATTTCCCAATCCAGTCCCCGGGCATTAGCCAGGTGCCTCATAATTCCTTCTGCCAGCGGCGAACGGCAGATATTGCCCAGGCAAACCATCAATATCTTCATACAGATGAATATGTTTGTGTATCAGCCCGCAAACCTACAAGATATTATGGAAAAGTACGCTCATTTACATCTATATAATGAAAATGGCCAGCGGCAAAGGAACAGAGGAGTAATTGCTGCAACGCATAAATCGCAGGGAATGTTGAAATTTTAAATCAAAAAATGTTAACATGTTGAAAAAATGACCCAAATTGCGGCTGGATCAACAATAGAGCATGCTTTTGGGTCGGGTTTTTAACATTTTTCTAAAATTCTCATCACCCGATTAAAAATATTTTTTTTGTATAATTGTAATTCGCAACATGGAAACACACAAAGAACACGAAAGCAGACGGATGGAGATCAGGTACCGGCCAGTGGGAGAGCTGATCAGAGGGATTTTCTTTATCCTTTTTGGTTTGTTCATGATTTTTGCAGAGAAATTGGGACTGGGAGAGTTTCGGCTTACTCCTTTTACCATGAAAATAATAGGTGGCGTATTATTAGTCTACGGCCTCTTTAGGGTTTTTAATGGAGTACGAAAGCTTTTTTTTAACAAGAACTAAAGGGGTGATATATGTTTTTCTTTTTTAGAAAGATGAATGCTGTATATTTAGCAGCAATAACGGCTGCTTTTTTCATGGTAGCTTGCCAAACTAATCCTAATGCGAAGAAATTAGATACAGGTACAGAAGGAACTATCCACATCAGTGTGGATGAAACTTATCAGCCGTTAATAGATTCCGAGATCAAGGTTTTTGAATCTTTATATCCAAAAGCACATATTATTCCTACTTACAAGCCAGAAGTGGAGTGCTTTAAAGATCTTTTAAATGATAGTGCCCGTTTGATCATTGTGACGCGCGATTTTAACCAGCAGGAACGTGATTATTTCAAGCAGATTAAAATTACGCCTAACAGCCTTTTGCTAGCCTGGGATGCCCTGGCGCTGGTGGTAAACAAGGCCAATCCTGATTCTGCATTAAATATGAACCAGGTGCGGGGGATCATGGACGGCACTAATAAAGACAGAAAATGGCAACTTGTGTTTGATAATGCCAACTCAAGCACAGTGCGATATATCATGGACTCTATCAATAAGGGTAAGCCTTTGCCAACAAATACAATGGCTGCGAAAACAAACCCCGAAGTGGTAGACTACGTGTCAAAAAACAAAGACGCGATTGGTGTAATAGGTGTTAGCTGGATCTCTGATCCTAACGATTCTTTGTCTATAGCCTTCACTGAAAAAGTATCAGTTGTAAGATTAAGAGCAGACAATGGTTCGGATTTTGTTAAACCTTATCAGGCCTATATTGGCATTGGCTCCTATCCGTTAAAACGCGGCTTCTATTTCTGCCTGAAAGAACCTTATCGTGGGTTAGGCAGTGGATTTGCAACATTTCTCGGCAGTTATGAAGGACAACTTATTATTAAGCAGTTCCGTTTATTCCCGGCGAGATTAAATGTAGTATTTAGAGAGGCTAACCTTAAGTAGTAGAAAAACACAACTAAAACTAAAAAACCAGATTGCATGAACAAACGGAAAAGTTTAATCGTAGCATTGCTTTGCGCTGCCTCCGGTAGTGTGATGGCTCAATCTGTGGATGATGGATTGAAAGACCTGTATTATGGTAAATATCTGTCTGCCAAGCAGAATTTAGAAAAAGTGATTGCGGCAAAGCCTACGGAAGACAAAGCTTATTATTACCTCGGTATAGCACAGCTTGGATTGGAAGATGTTGCAGGTGCTGCAGCTACTTTTCAGAAAGGTTTAGGGGCAGTACCTACTTCCTCTTTACTGCAGGTAGGAATGGGCCGTATTGATCTGATCAAGGGAGATGCTGCCACAGCCAAACAGAAATTTGAAGCAGCCAGTGTTGCTACGCAAGGCCGTGATGGAGATGTGGCCCGTGCTATTGCCGACGCTAACACCGAAGTAAAAGGTGGCGACCGTGGCTATGCACTCTCTGTAATGGAAAAACTCCTGAACAACGAAGGCCGCAAAAAGAAAGAAATTTATACACCCATAGCTGCTGATTATATCGAATTGGGCGATGCTTACCGTTACCTGGGTGGTGAAAACGGTGGTAAAGCCATTAATTCTTATGAAAAAGCGCTGGAAGTAGATCCTAACAACGCAGAAGCAGTGATGAAAGAAGGTTTGGTGAATTATAACGCCAGGCTGAAATCAGAAGCAGTGTCCGATTATACCAAAGCGGTAAATATGGACCCTAACTATGCGCCTGCATTGTATGAACTGTTCCTGTTCTACACTACACCTAAAAAAGACCAACTTTCCTGGGAAAATGCTGCACAATACCTGGAAAAATATATGGCAGTAGCCGATCCGGCAGATAAAACCAAAAATGAACTGCTCGCCGCCACTGTTTCCTTCTTTAAGAAAGATTACGACGGCGCTATCAGCAGAGGTCAGGCTGCATTGCCTAATGCCAGCGAAGCCTACAAAAACAGATTGGTATTGCTGATTGGTGATTCTTACCTTCAAAAGGGAGATTCCCTGGATGCACAGAAAGTAATGGATGCCTATGTAAATGAAGTAGGTGAAAGCAAACTGGATTCTGCCGACTATAAATTGTTGGGAGCTATCTATATGAAGCTCAAATCTGCTGATCCTGCTACACAGGACCAGTACACCACTAAAGCGCTGGGCTACCTGGAAAAATTCGCTAACTCTACCTCTGCTAAAGATCCGGAAAACTACATCCAGATCGCAGATGCATTGAAATCAGCGAAAAAATACACTCCCGCAGCAGAATGGTATGAAAAAGCCAATGAGCTGAATGAAGCCAATAAAGTACCGCTGCAGGCCATCGACTACTTCAACGTAGGTATCAACTACTACTACGGTGCAGTATCTACCAACCCGATCGATAGTAACCTGCTGAATAAAGCAGATGCTGCTTTCCAGAAAGTGATCGAAGTAAAACCAGACCTGGGTACTGGTTACTACTGGAGAGGCCAGGTAAACTTTGCGAAAGACCAACAGGCACAGTCTGGTGTTGCTAAACCTTTCTACGACAAGTATATAGAAATGTCTGAAAGCGACCCGGCTAAAAACAAAGCCACCCTCATCAGAGCCTATACTTATGAACTGTTGTACTACTACTTCAAGGAAGACAAGGCCAATGTAAAAGTATACTCTGACAAGCTGTCTACGCTCGATCCAGGTAACATTACCGTAAAAGAGATTAATGATAACCTGGCTGCCCGTGAAAAAGCAGCTGCCAAGCCAGCCGCTAAACCCGCTAAACCAGCTCAAAACAAGTAATTAGCTTAGCAATGAGCATTATCACTAAAAAACCTCCTGTACCCACAGGAGGTTTTTTAGTTACTGGTTGGTAAAAAAAGATAATATTTTAACGGTTTATAGATTTGATATTTGGTTTACTTACAGTATTTTTGCGCATTCGGACAATATTTTTTATCGGGAAGCTTATGTATACAGAAACTGTATTTTTGTCAGCGACGACCACTCCATTCAGCTATTTCCCTATAGTACTGCAATTAATTGCTGCTCTAGGTTTCGTTGGGATCACGATGTTAGCTACTCACTTTTTAGGTCCCAAACGGAAAACCACCGATAAGCTTATTAACTTTGAAAGTGGAATCGAGCAAAAGGGCAACGCCCGGCAGCCTGTAGCCATTAAATACTTTCTGACTGCAATTCTTTTTGTGCTGTTTGACGTGGAAGTAATCTTTTTTTACCCTTACGCTGTCAATTTTAAAGAGTTAGGTTGGGAAGGTTTTACTGCGGTGCTGATGTTTGTGGGCTTCTTTTTGTGTGGGTTTATCTATATTCTGAAAAAGGGCGCCCTGAAGTGGGAAGACTAATTTTAAACCTCTAAATTCAATCCAATGGCTCGTCCGGTTCAATATAATAACAAGGTGAAAATGGTGGAAATCCCAGAGGGATATTCCGGTGAAGGATTTTATGCCACCTCTTTTGACAAGGTAATAGGCCTGGCGCGTAAAAACTCCATCTGGCCTTTGCCATTCGCTACTTCTTGCTGTGGTATAGAATTCATGGCTACGATGGCAGCCACATACGATATGGCCCGTTTTGGCGCTGAACGTATGGCTTTTACCCCCCGTCAGTGCGATCTGCTCATGGTAATGGGTACCATTTCCAAGAAAATGGGACCTATTGTACGCCAGGTATATCTGCAAATGGCCGAGCCCCGCTGGGTACTGGCCGTAGGCGCCTGCGCTTCCAGCGGTGGTATTTTTGACACTTATTCCGTATTACAAGGTATAGACCAGGTAATTCCGGTAGATGTATATGTGCCTGGATGCCCTCCCAGACCGGAAGCGATTATCGACGGCTTCATGAAAGTACAGGACCTGGTAGGCCAGGAAAGTCTTCGCCGCCGTAATTCCGACAGATATAGGGAGCTGATGGAATCCTATGGTATCAAGTAAGGAAGGTAATGGATAATTGTAAATCGTAAATTTCAAATTGTTAATGTCTTTAACAAACGAACGCATACAGCAACGCCTGACGGAGAAGTTTGGAGATGTGCTAACCGGCTTTGAAGAGCCGTTTGGGATGCTTACCCTCACCGCACAGAAAGATTATAACCTGAAAGTAATGCAATTCCTGTTCGACGACGAGGAATTGCGTTTTCGCTTTTTAACGGATATCACGGCGGTGCATTATCCTGAAAGGAAAGATGAAGAACTGGCAGTAGTATACCATTTGCATAATTTGCAGGATAATATCAGGCTCCGGTTGAAGGTATTTGCGCCGGTGTCCAGCCCGAAGGTTTTTACAGCTACCAGCTTGTATGAATCTGCCAACTGGATGGAACGTGAAACCTATGATTTCTTTGGTGTAGAATTCGTAGGCCACCCGAACCTGATACGTGTGCTGAATGTGGATGAAATGACCTATTTCCCGATGAGAAAGGAATTTCCGCTGGAAGACGCTTCGCGTATAGACAAGGATGATGATATGTTTGGAAGGGGAGGAACAATTTAATACAATCAGGTTATGTTAGATCAGAAACAACATATAAAACTGCCGGAAGGCTCTCTCGAAAAAGATACGACCACGCTCAACTTGGGTCCTACCCACCCGGCTACGCACGGCGTATTTCAGAATATCCTGGAAATTGACGGTGAACGTATCGTGAGCGCTGTACCTACTGTGGGCTATATCCACCGCGCTTTTGAAAAGATAGCCGAACGCCGTCCTTATTACCAGATCACACCACTCACCGATCGCTTGAACTACTGCTCTTCCCCTATTAATAATATGGGGTGGCTGCTTACGGTAGAAAAGCTCCTGGGCCTCGAAATGCCTAAGAGGGTAGACTACCTGCGCGTGATCATCATGGAACTGGCCCGTATTGCCGACCACCTGATCTGTAGTTCTGTAATGGGGGTGGATACAGGAGCCTTAACCGGATTCGTGTATGTGATGACCTATCGTGAACTTATTTACGAAATATACGAAGAGATCTGCGGCTCCCGTCTTACTACCAATATTGGTCGTATCGGTGGTTTTGAAAGAAATTTCACTCCCGCAGCTTTTGCTAAAATTCAACGCTTCCTGGACGAATATCCAGCTGTACTGAAAGAATTTGAAACCTTGCTTACCCGTAACCGTATCTTTATGGACCGTACGCAGGGTGTAGGGGCTATCACTGCAGAAAGAGCGCTTAACTATGGCTTTACAGGTCCTAACCTGCGTGCTGCCGGCGTAGACTACGACGTGCGCATAGCCAATCCTTACAGCTCTTACCAGGATTTCGATTTTTCTATCCCGGTGGGTTCTACCGGCGATTGTTATGATCGTTTCCAGGTACGTAACGCTGAAATGTGGGAGAGCATCAGCATCATCCGTCAGGCAATGGCGAAACTGAAAGACTTGCCTGAAGATGTATATCATGCAGATGTACCTGCCTATTACCTGCCAGATAAAGCGGATGTATACACTAAAATGGAAGCGCTGATCTATCACTTTAAAATAGTGATGGGAGAGACAGATATTTTGCCAGGTGAGATATATAACGCAGTAGAAGGCGCCAATGGAGAACTCGGATTTTACCTGATCAGCGATGGGGGCCGTAGCCCTTACCGGCTGCATTTCCGCCGTCCCTGCTTCATTTATTACCAGGCTTTCCCCGAACTGATCAAAGGCGCTATGTTGAGCGATGCGGTTATTTGTATGAGTAGCCTGAATTTGATTGCGGGTGAGCTGGATGCGTAATCCAATTGAATATTTCGAAGATTAAAGCTGATTAAAATAATGGCTGTGGTTCAATTTTCTGAAGAGAAACTGAATAAAGTAAAAGAAATCATTGCACGCTACCCGGAAGGAAAGCAAAAAAGTGCGCTGATACCAGTGCTGCACCTGGCTCAGGAAGCATTTGGCGGATGGTTGAGTGTAGAAACAATGGACTACGTTGCATCTTTACTGCAACTGGAACCTATCGAAGTGTATGAAGTGGCTACTTTCTATAGCATGTTTAACCTGAAGCCAGTAGGTACTTACCTCTTTGAGGTATGCCAAACAGGTCCTTGCATGGTAAGTGGTGCAGATCAGATCATTGAATATATTAAGGGTAAACTGGGGATTGGTGTAGGAGAAACTACCGCAGATGGACTATTCACCCTTAAAACGGTAGAATGTTTGGGTGCTTGCGGTTACGCTCCCATGATGCAATTAGGTAAGCATTACCGGGAACACCTTACACCGGCCAAAGTTGATGAGATCATTGCAGCATGCAGGGCTAACGCAAACGCAAACTGATGCATCCAAAAAACAACCTGTTCATACGTTTAAGGGAAATGTATCAGCGCCATAAGCTGCAGATCGTGGAAGCTATCCTGCTGATGGGTTTACTTACAGCATTGTGGCGAATCGATAACTGGTTTGTTTCCTTCATCTGCGGTGTAAGCGCCGGCCTGCTGTTTTATAGGCTGGGAGAACGCATTTCACGGCATCGCATACGTAAGGCATAAAAGATATACACAAAAATCTGTTGATGGAGCCGGCTTATACCGGAACCATTACACCATAAGGAAGACAATGGGACGCAAATTACTGTTAGATAAAGCACATATTGAAGGTATCAGGTATTATGATACCTACCGGAGCAACGGCGGTTATGCTGCTGCTGAAAAGGCGCTGAAAACCATGGGACCGGACGGCGTATTGGAAGAAGTGAAGAAGAGTGGCCTGAGAGGTCGTGGTGGCGCAGGTTTCCCTACTGGTCTGAAATGGAGTTTCATCGCCAAGCCAGAAGGTGTTCCCCGTTACCTGGTTTGCAACGCGGATGAATCTGAGCCCGGTACTTTCAAGGACCGTTACCTCATGGAATATATCCCGCACCTCCTGATCGAAGGGTTGCTCATTTCCAGCTTTGCCCTCGGCGCTAACAGTTGCTACATCTATATCCGCGGTGAATATGCCTGGATTCCGGATATCCTGGAACAGGCCATTGCAGAAGCCAAAAACAAAGGATGGTTAGGTAAAAACATCCTGGGAACTGGCTACGACCTGGAAATATATGTACAACGCGGAGCCGGCGCTTACATCTGCGGGGAGGAAACGGCCCTGATAGAATCGCTGGAAGGCAAACGTGGTAATCCCCGTATCAAACCACCATTCCCGGCGGTAAAAGGGTTATGGCAATGCCCTACAGTGGTAAATAACGTGGAAACACTCGCTGCAGTGGTACCGATCATCAATATCGGCGGCGACGAATATATTAAATATGGCACCGGCAAATCTACCGGTACCAAGCTGATCTCTGCCTGTGGTAATATTAATAAACCCGGCGTTTATGAGATCGAAATGAACATCTCGGTAGAAGAATTTATTTTTTCTGATGAATATTGCGGTGGTATTAGAAATGGTAAGCGCCTGAAAGCCTGTATTCCTGGCGGCTCTTCCGTACCGGTATTGCCGGCTAACCTACTGCTGAAAACCGCCAAAGGTGAAACCCGTATGATGACCTATGAAAGCCTCGCTGATGGCGGCTTTGCAACAGGATCTATGCTGGGCTCCGGCGGTTTTATTGTGATGGATGAAGACCAGTGTATTGTGCGCAATACACTAACCTTTGCCCGCTTCTACCACCACGAAAGTTGTGGTCAATGTAGCCCTTGCCGTGAAGGTACTGGATGGATGGAAAAGGTCCTGAAAAATATTGAATACGGTAAAGGTAAAATGAGCGATATCGATTTACTGTGGGATATACAGCGTAAAATAGAAGGAAATACGATCTGCCCGTTGGGAGATGCTGCAGCATGGCCAGTAGCCGCTGCTATCCGTCATTTCCGCGATGAATTTGAATGGCATGTGACCAACCCGCAGGAATCACAGACCCGCAACTTTGGTCTGGCACATTATGCAGATCCATTGCCAGCGCCAGCAGTTGTTTAATGTAATGGAATATCTGATTAAGGAATCAATATATAAATAACGTGGCTCCCTACCGGAGCACAAATGATATTAAGATGGCGGAGGAAAAAAAATTATTTAAGGTTAAAATCGATAACATCTCTATAGAGGTGGAACCCGGTACAACCATACTGAACGCGGCCAGGAAGATAGGAGGAGATGTTGTGCCGCCGGCCATGTGTTATTACTCCAAACTGGAGGGAAGTGGCGGTAAATGCCGTACCTGCCTGGTGAAGGTTTCCAAAGGCTCCGACGCCGATCCGCGCCCTATGCCTAAACTAGTGGCCAGCTGCCGCACCACCGTAATGGACGGTATGGAAGTGGCTAACATTACTTCCCCGGAAGTACTGGATGCACGTAAAGGCGTTGTAGAATTCCTGCTGATCAACCACCCGCTGGATTGCCCTATATGCGACCAGGCTGGCGAGTGCCAGCTGCAAGACCTGGGCTATGAACACGGTGCAGAAGCTACCCGCTACGAATTTAACCGCAGAACTTTTGACCAGGTAGATCTGGGAGATAAGATTAAGCTGCACATGACCCGCTGCATCCTTTGCTACCGTTGTGTATTCACTGCCGACCAGCTCACCGAAAAACGCGAGCACGGTATCCTCGGCCGTGGCGATGTTTCTGAAATCAGCACTTATATCTCCCAATCGCTGGATAACGATTTTATCGGAAACGTGATCGATGTATGCCCTGTAGGCGCATTAACCGACCAAACTTTCCGCTTCAAAAACCGCGTATGGTTCCTGAAACCGGTAGATGCACATCGTAATTGCGAAAATCCAAAATGCTGCGGTAAAACAGTATTGTGGATGCGCGGTGATGAAGTGTTCCGCGTAACTGCCCGTAAAGATAAATACGGTGAAGTGGAAGATTTTATCTGCGATACCTGCCGTTTCGAGAAGAAAGACAAAAATGACTGGGTAATTGAAGGCCCACGTAAAATAGAACGTAACAGCGTTATTTCTCAGGGACATTACGTAAATACCGTAAAACCTAAAGATCCGCTGGTGGAAGTATTGGATGGAAGACAGCCTAAGCTGGTGTTTAATATTCACTCCGAAAGCCAGGTAAACAGACCAGATACCGATCTGTCGAAGATTGCCGGACCGGCTCATTCTGATGATTTTAAGAAGTAACAATCGTAATTACGTGTAAGTATGACCTTATTAAGCATAGATTGGTTTTTTATAATTGAAAAAGTACTCCTGATATCAGTAGTACTGGTACTTTCCTTGGTAGTAGCCATGTACTCTACATGGGGTGAAAGAAAAGTAGCTGCGTGGATACAGGATCGCTTAGGTCCTAACCGTGCAGGTCCGATTGGGTTATTGCAACCGCTGGCGGATGGCGGTAAGCTCTTCTTTAAAGAAGAGATTATCCCAACTAATTCCAGCCGTTTCCTCTTCGTACTAGGCCCTTCCATCGCTATGATGGTGGCTTGTATGACCAGTGCAGTTATTCCCTGGGGCGACAGCCTGGAAATTGCGGGCCGCACCGTTTCCCTGCAGGTAGCAGATGTAAACATCGGCGTTCTCTTCATCTTTGGTGTGGTGAGTATGGGTGTGTACGGTATCATGATCGGTGGTTGGGCTTCCAATAATAAGTTCTCTCTACTAGCTTCTATCCGTGCCGCTTCCCAGATCATCTCTTACGAACTGCCCATGGGTTTGGCCCTGATCGCCCTCCTGATGCTGAGCGGCTCCCTGAGCCTGAAAGACATCGTGGAACAGCAGCGTCATGGCTTATGGAACGTAGTGTACCAGCCACTAGGCTTTTTTATTTTCATGGTATGTGCTTTCGCAGAATGTAACCGTGCACCTTTCGACTTACCCGAAGCAGAAAACGAATTGAACGGTGGTTACCACCTGGAATATTCTTCTATGAAATTGGGCTTTTTCCTGTTCGCGGAATATATTAACATGTTCATCAGCTCCGCCCTGATGGCTACCATGTATTTTGGTGGCTATTCTTTCCCGGGCATGGATGCGCTGGGGCTGTCGCCGAACATGCTCACCATTTTTGGCTTCCTGGCACTGTTCATTAAAACGCTGTTCTTCATATTCTTCTTTATGTGGGTGCGTTGGACGGTACCGAGATTCCGTTACGATCAATTGATGCGTTTAGGCTGGAGAGTACTGATCCCGTTGGCATTGGCTAATATGCTGATCACCGGCGCCTTGGTACTGTTACGTCAACACTAATTATTATCTGATTCAATACACACAGTAAGTGTGCATTACATAAAGCATTCGTTATGCAACCATTAACAAACAGGGCAAAAGCAGTAGACCGCAAGCCGATGACCTTAGCAGAAAAGATGTACATCCCTGCTATTGCAAAGGGAATGGGTATTACTTTTAAGCACATTTTCCAACGCAAGGCTACTGTAAGTTTTCCTGAAAAGAAACGTGATTTTAGCCCGGTATTCCGTGGATTACACATCCTGAACCGTGATGAAGAAGGCCGTGAAAGATGTACTGCCTGTGGTTTGTGCGCAGTAGCCTGTCCTGCTGAAGCGATTACCATGGAAGCGGCAGAAAGAAAGCCAGGTGAAGAGCACTTATACCGCGAAGAAAAATATGCAGCAAAGTATGAAATCAATATGCTGCGTTGCATTTTCTGTGGTTTTTGTGAAGAAGCTTGTCCTAAAGATGCTATTTACCTGTCTGAAACCTTTGCTCCGGCAAACTATCAGCGTAAAGGTTTTATCTATGGAAAAGACGATCTGCTGATTCCAGATCCCAAAGAACAGGGTAAATAATTTTTTCACAGCACACATTTAGCTAAAAAATACAATAGTCAAACATAGCAGGAATGAGTATACAACAAATAATTTTCATAGTGCTGTCGGTCGTGGCGCTGATTTCAGCGTTAGGCGTGGTATTGAGTAAAAACCCTGTGACGAGTGTACTGTGTCTGATCGTAACATTCTTTGCCATAGCCGGTCATTACATTATGCTGAATGCCCAATTCCTGGCGGTGGTACACATCATTGTATATGCGGGCGCCATCATGGTATTGTTCCTGTACGTAATGATGCTGATGAACCTGAATGCAGAATTGGAACCGCAGAAACGCAACTGGTTGAAATATGCCGGCGCAATCAGCGGAGGTGCTTTAATGGTAGTATTGGTAGCTGCTTTGCGTGATGCCAGCATGCCGGAGCTAAGCACAGCGAATACTGACATCGGATTGATCCAGAATCTGGGTAAACTCTTGTTCAAACAATACGTAGTGCCTTTTGAAGTGAGCAGTATCCTGTTCCTCAGTGCAATGGTAGGCGCAGTAGCGATTGGTAAAAAAGACTAGACATGCGAACTGCCGGTATACCGGCTTCGTGATTGGTAATTCGTAATTTATTTTATGCCTGTTCAATATTACATATTCCTGAGTATCGCCTTGTTTTGTATAGGTGTAATGGGTGTACTGATGCGCAGAAATGCGATCATTATCTTTATGTGCATAGAACTGATGCTCAATGCAGTAAATCTGTTGATGGTATCGTTTTCTAAAATGTGGGCAGATGCAGGAAGGGTAGATGCCGGTTCTGCACAACTGTTCGTATTCTTTATTATGGTAGTAGCGGCCGCAGAAGTGGCTGTGGGACTGGCTATAATTACTATGGTCTACAGAAATACACACTCAGTAGATATTAACATTCTTAACAGGCTGAAAAATTAATAATTCTGCGGTCTTAATTATTGAATTTTTCGACGTCGTAAATAGAATTGATAAATGATTAATCTAGTTTGGCTGGTACCATTTTTACCATTATTAGGTTTCCTGGTGAATGGATTGGGACGCAGATTTTTATCCAAGTCCCTGGTAGGATTTGTTGGAAGTGGCGCAGTACTGGCGTCCTTTGTGATTAGCTTATTAATATTTCTGGAAGTTAAAGCCCCGGGATTTTCTGCACAGGTAGTACAGCTGTTTGACTTCATATCTGTAGGTTCCCTTAACATTCCTTTCTCCTTTCAGGTAGATCAGTTAAGTGCCTTGTTCCTGCTGGTGATCACCGGCGTAGGCACCCTGATACATATCTACTCTACTTCTTACATGCATGAAGAAAGTAACGAAAGTTTCGCCCGGTATTTCGCTTACCTGAACCTGTTCGTTTTTTCCATGCTGATCCTGGTATTGGGAGCCAACTACGTGATGATGTTCATCGGCTGGGAAGGTGTAGGATTGTGCTCTTACCTGCTGATTGGGTTCTGGTTCAAGAACCCCAGCTATAACAACGCTGCTAAAAAAGCATTTGTCATGAACCGCATCGGTGACTTGGGTTTCCTGATTGCCATCTTTTTCATGATCATGCAGTTTGGTACGGTTACTTTTCCTGACGTATTTGCGAAAGCAGCTCCATTAGGAATGAACAACAGTACGCTGACAGCGATCGCTATGTTACTGTTTGTAGGTGCCATGGGTAAATCTGCACAGATTCCTTTATATACCTGGTTACCAGATGCGATGGCGGGCCCTACACCGGTTTCTGCCCTGATCCACGCGGCTACAATGGTAACCGCCGGTATTTATATGATTGCCCGCAGCAATGTGATTTATACGCTAGCGCCGCATATCCAGACCGTGATTGCCATCATTGGCCTGGCTACAGCTCTGTTTGCTGCTTCCATTGCTTTGAAACAAAACGATATTAAGAAAGTACTGGCTTATTCCACTGTAAGCCAGTTAGGTTATATGTTCCTGGCACTTGGCGTAGGCGCTTATGGTGCCGCTGTGTTCCACGTAATGACGCACGCTTTCTTTAAAGCACTGTTGTTCCTGGGGTCAGGTTCTGTGATCCATGCAATGGGCGGGGAACAGGATATCCGTAAAATGGGGGGCCTCAGAAAGTATATGCCTACCACCAGCTGGACCTTCCTTGTAGGTTGCCTGGCTATTGCCGGTATTCCAGGTTTCTCCGGTTTCTTTTCTAAAGATGAGATCCTGGCGCAGGCATATGCCCATAATCCGGTATTATATGCACTGGGGTTGATCGGGGCATTGATGACTGCCTTTTATATGTTCCGTTTATACTACATCACTTTCAGCGGTAAGTTCCGTGGCACACACGACCAGGAACACCACCTGCATGAAAGCCCGGCTGCTATCACCATTCCATTGGTAATACTGGCAGTACTCTCTGTTTTTGGCGGTTATGTAGGATTACCTGAAGTATTTGGCGCTAAAAACTTGCTGGCCGACTACCTGGCGCCTGTATTTGCTCCTTCTGCGCCATTTGCAGTAGAGCATCACCTGTCTCACGGCACAGAATGGGCCTTGATGGGCATCAGCAGTGTACTGGTGATTGTATTCATTTTGCTGGCCCGTCAGAAGTTTGCGAATTATGAAGACGCCGGTCAGGAAAGTACAGGTTTCGCAAAAGTGCTCGAAAACAAATGGTATATAGATGAAGTGTATGACGCGGTGATCGTGAAGCCCTTGTACGAATTATCCCGTTTCTTCCGCGATACAGTGGAAAAAGCAGGTGTAGACAGGTTGGTAAACGGGATTGGCCGTGGCGTACAATGGGGAGGACAACAAATCCGCCTGGTACAGAACGGACAGGTAGGATTTTACATCTTTGCCATGGTGATCGGTATGATCTTATTATTTGTGATCGGATTCTTATTATAAACCCATAGCAGAAGTTACAAGCGCAGATAAATTATGTTGACAGTTTTATTAATATTGATTCCTTTCATAGCGGGCCTTATTGCATTTGGCCTGAAGGGGTCCGGGCCAAAAGTGCTGGGCATGATTTCGTCGCTGGCAACAGTGGTGATCGCAATAGGGACGTGGTGCCGCTTTCGTACTGCTCCAGACAGTTTGAACCTGGTGGCCAACTGGATTCCGCAATTGGGAAGCCAATTCCGGGTAGGATTAGATGGAATGGGAGTAATGCTTTGCTTACTTACAGCAATAGCTTTTCTGCTGGTTTTCATCACCATTTATAACCGCAACTACGAAAAGTCGAATAGCTTTTACGGTTTGATGTTATTATCGCAGGCGGGTTTAACCGGTGTTTTCACCGCGTTTGATGCCCTGCAATTTTACATATTCTGGGAACTGGCCCTTATACCTGTTTACTTCCTCTGTTCTTTATGGGGCGGGGAAAAACGTATTGCCGTTACCTTTAAGTTCTTCATTTATACTTTTCTGGGCTCTCTGTTGATGATGGTAGGTATCATCTACCTTTATTTCCAGACAGCGGACCATTCTTTTAGCTGGACCGCTTTCAGCAGCCTGCAATTGCCGGCCGATACGCAGAAATGGCTGTTTTGGTTGTTTTTTGCAGCGTTTGCCATCAAAATGCCGATCTTTCCTTTTCATACCTGGCAGCCAGATACTTACGAACAATCTCCTACGCCGGTAACCATGATACTGTCCGGTGTAATGGTGAAAATGGGCTTGTTTGGCCTGATCCGTTGGTTGATACCTGTATTACCACAGGGTGCTGCCATGTGGTCTGATGTGGTTATTGTGCTGTGCATCATCGGTATCATCTATGCGTCTTGCATTGCCATGGTACAAAACGACCTGAAACGTCTGATCGCTTATTCTTCTATCGCTCATATCGGCTTGATGTGCGCAGCTATTTTCGCCAATAATGAACAAAGCCTGCAGGGAGTATTGCTACAGATGTTCAACCACGGTATTAATATCATTGGATTGTGGATTGTGGTAGAAGTGATACAACAACGCCTGGGCGTTAAGAACATGGATCAACTGGGTGGTATTGCACAGAAAGCGCCTCGCCTGGCCATCTTCCTCGTTATCATCAGTTTGGCCAACATCGGTTTGCCGCTTACCAACGGGTTTATCGGCGAATTCCTGATGTTTAGCGGACTATTCCAATATAATCACTGGTTTATGGCATTCGCCGGACTGGGTATTATCCTCGCTGCTGTATATACTCTGGGTATGATACAGCGGGTAATATTTGGCCAGAGCAATGAATTAACCGAAACTACTACAGACTTACAGCCAGGTGAAACGCTGGCTTTGAGCCTGATCGTGATCATGATCATAGTGCTGGGTGTTTATCCAAAACCTATGCTGGATTTGGTGAGCAGCACCACTGAAGTGATAAATAGGTTATTTTGATTTTGGATGAATCCGGGATCGGAATGAAAAAATTTGTAACGGGGTTTTGTAACGCAAAAATATGAATGCACTAATTTCTACTGCTTTATCGGGCGTTGTACTGATGTTTGTTGGTTTATTTGTACGCAATAAGCAGCATATTAAATTTTATGCCATCGCGGCCATTATTATAGCATTTATTGCTAACCTGGCACAGTATCCGTCTGTGGAACTTGGCGGATATGAAATGTATGGCATGATTGAAGTGACCAAATTTGGTGTGTTGTTCAATGCCGTAGCATTGGGGGCCACCTTGTTATATTTCCTATTGTCTGGCAGTGAGTTTGAAAAAGTAGGAGAACAACATGTGGCAGATTATTTTGCCCTGATATTTTTCATTCTTTCTGGTATTACATTGGCAGCAACTTTCAGTAATTTATTGATGTTGTTCCTGGCAATTGAGATCATGTCTATTCCGCAGTATATCCTGGCTGGAGCAGACAAGAAAAGCCTGAAGAGCAACGAAGCTTCACTGAAATATTTCCTGATGGGGGCTTTCTCTACCGGTATCCTGCTCATGGGTATTACCCTGATTTATGGTGCTGCCGGTAGCTTCGAAATTTCAGCCCTGGGCTTAGGTGTAACTACTATACACCCACTGGCTTTATGTGGTATTATCCTCATCGTATTTGCGCTCTCTTTTAAAGTATCCGCAGCGCCTTTCCACTTCTGGACGCCTGATGTATACGATGGTTCACCTACCGTGTTTACCGCTTTCATGTCTACAGTAGTGAAGGCAGGGGCTTTTGTAGCTTTCCTGCGTATGTTCCATACCAGCTTTGCCGGCGGCAGCATTAGTCAGCACTGGAGCCTGATACTGGCTATTATTACGGCAGCCACTTTGATAGTGGGTAACTTCAGTGCCGTGTTCCAGCAGAGCGTAAAAAGAATGATGGCTTATTCCAGTATTGCGCAAGCAGGTTTCATGTTGTTTGCCGTAATCGCCATGAACAATATGGGAACACAGGGTATCATTCTCTATTCTGCAGCTTACAGCATTGCTACCATCGGTGTGTTTGCTGTGCTGATGAAATTGAAAGATTATACTTTTGAAGGGTTTAACGGATTGGCCCGTAAGCAACCATTATTGGCTGCCGCTACTGCCATTTTCCTCTTCTCTTTGGCAGGTATCCCTATAACCGCTGGTTTCTTCGCCAAATACTTCGTATTGTCTGCCGCTATACAGCAGGGTCATCTGCTTTGGCTGGTAATCGTAGCCGTGCTCTGCGCCGCTATCAGCGTATATTACTATTTCCGCGTGATCATTGCCATGTACTTCAAATCCGGAGATCCGGAAGTAGTGCCAGTTTCCGGTGGCTTCAAAGCTACCTTGGTGCTGGCCATAGCATTGGTGTTATTACTGGGATTGTTCCCGAATTTGTTGTTATGTTGGTTGTAAGCAGTTTAGCTGTCAGCTACTAGATATATCTTTGTGAAGACCTGAGCGCTAAGTTCAGGTCTTCACTTTTTTTCAGGGATTGGCCACAAACGTATCTAACAACCAATGGGGCCGCCGTTAATATGTTCTCCCTGCCATTGGTAATGTATCCTCCGGTTTTATTGTCTATATTACACTACTTTTATTAGTAACCCGTAGATATGCAATCAAGAGATATTTTTTCCCTTGCATACAGTTCTGTTACCAGCAATAAACTACGTACTGGTCTTACTGTATCTATCATCGCTTTAGGCATCACAGTATTGGTGGGCATTCTTACTGCTATAGACAGTATGAAAGGCAGTATTTACAGCAATTTTGCCAGTATGGGGGCCAACAGTTTTTCTATCCGTAACCGGGGATTGAAAGTGCATATCGGTAGTGATGATAACAAAGTTTCAAAGGGTAACAAGAATATCAAAAAAGTAAAGAAGTCTAACAGTAATAAAGTGATCCGTTATCAGGAAGCTATTGCTTTCCGTGACCGTTATCATTTTCCTGCTGTGGTGAGCGTGTCTTTCCAGGCCACTGGTATTGCTACTGTTTATAAAGATGAGAAAAAGACCAATCCCAATGTACAGGTAATTGGAGGCGATGAAAACTATTTGCAGATCTCTAACTATGAGATAGCCCAGGGGCGCGACTTTAACCGGCTGGATGTGGAATCGGGCCGTAATGTGGCTATTCTGGGAGCGGATGTAGCAGTGAAACTCTTTGGCAAGAAACCAAAAAATATAGTCAACAATACAATTCGCGTAGGCGATATCCGTTACCGGATAATAGGGGTGCTGGCGCCTAAAGGCAGCAGTAAAATGATGAGCGCTGATAATGTGGTGGTTGCTACGGTGAACAATACACGCAGAATTTTTGACCGCCCCAATGCCAGTTATCAGATCTCTGTGGCAGTAAAGGATATTAAACAAATGGATGCCGCCCAGGGAGAGGCGATCGGTCTTTTCCGCATTATCCGCGGGCTGGCGCTGAATGAAGAAGATAACTTTGAGATCAGCAAGAGCGACAGCATTGCCGAAATGTTGTTTTCCAGTCTTAGTAAAGTAAACCTGTTTGCTATTGTTATTGCTTTTATCACACTTTTTGGTTCGGCTATCGGGTTGATGAATATCATGTTGGTATCTGTAGCAGAACGTACCCGTGAAATAGGTGTTACCAAGGCATTGGGTGCTACCAGTAAGGTAGTAAGAATCCAGTTTTTGTATGAAGCTATTATCATCAGTGTAATGGGGGGGCTCATTGGTGTGATCATGGGCATGCTCCTGGGAAATATTGTTTCTGCCCTGCTAAAATCCTCTTTTATTATACCCTGGCTATGGATCATTACAGGTGTAAGTATCTGCGCTGCCGTTGGGTTGATTTCCGGTATTTATCCTGCCTATAAGGCTTCCAAGCTAGATCCTATTATTGCATTGAGATACGAATGATGCAGCCGGTACGGAAATAGTTTTCTTTTGTAAAAACAAATAACTAAATTCCGCTATTCCAACATCCGAAAATCAATCCGTAATATGCCTTTATTAATTGTAATTGCCGCTATTATCCTGTTGGTAATACTGGTAACCTGGTGGCGTTTGAACACGTTCCTTTCTTTTCTGATCGTTTCTATTCTGATGGGGTTGGCGTTACATATGAAGGTAACAGACATTACCCAGTCTATACAAACCGGGATTGGTAAAACGTTGGGTACACTGATTGTGATCATTGTATTTGGCAGCATGTTAGGTAAACTCGTGGCAGAAAGTGGCGCCGGACAAAAAATTGCGGGTGGCTTAATGAATATGTTTGGGCCTAAATATGTGCAATGGTCGCTGATGTTAACCGGTTTTATAGTAGGTATTCCTTTGTTTTACAATATTGGGTTTGTATTGATGGTGCCGTTGATTTTTACGGTGGCCGCCCGCACAAAGTTGCCGGTAGTATACCTGGGTATTCCTATGTTGGCTTCCCTGTCTGTAACCCACGGTTATTTACCACCACATCCTTCGCCTACTGCACTTATCCAACAGTTTCATGCGAATATGGGATTAACCTTGTTATATGGCATCATGTTGGCTGTTCCGGCGATTATTTTAGCTGGCCCGGTATTTTCCCGTTATTTGAAGCATTATACTAATCCTCCGGGGAAGATGTTTGTGGCCGCCGCTGTTCCTGAAGAATCCTTGCCAGGTATGTGGGTAAGTTTATTTGCCGCACTGTTGCCGGTGTTTTTGTTGGCGGTAACTGCATTGATCAAGCTATGGGCGGCGCCGGAAAGCGGACTTTTTCATATGGCCGTTTGGTTAGGGGAACCGCTTATTGTGATGTTGTTGGCAGTATTAAATGGCATGTACCTGCTGGGGTTAAGGCGGAAAATGCCGGTGAAAAAAGTGATGGGCATTATGGATGATGCCGTGAGGGATGTAGCGGTAATTATTTTGATAATAGGAGGTTCCGGTGCTTTAACCCAATTATTGAATGATAGTAAGGTAAGTGGTTACATTGCCACCACTTTACAGCATATGCACCTGCACCCCTTGTTATTGGCCTGGGGAATTGCGGCGATTATACGGGTATGTATTGGCTCCGCTACTGTGGCAGGTTTAACTGCTGCCGGTATTGTGGCGCCAATGATGGTGGCTTCCAGTGTAAACCCTAACCTGATGGTATTGGCTACCGGGGCTGGGAGCCTGATGTTTTCCCATGTAAATGATACCGGTTTCTGGATGTTCAAGGAATACTTTAACTTGTCTGTTAAAGATACCCTTAAAACCTGGTCGGTAATGGAAACCATTGTGTCGGTTGTTGGATTGATAGGTAGCTTGCTTTTAAGTATGGTGGTATAACCGTATAGTATATACGAAATTACTAAATGCGTTTCTCATGGAATGGTACCAGCTGGCAAATGTGGCCCAGATCGATTCTCCTGCTATTGTTGTATACAAAGACCTTGTAAAGGAAAATATTGCCTTACTCAAAAGCATGATAGATGATGTGGACCGTTTACGTCCGCACGTTAAAACCAATAAGATAGCCGAAGTAGTACAGTTGATGCAGCAGGCAGGGATTCGTCGGTTTAAGTGCGCTACTATTGCGGAGGCAGAGATGTTGGGCATGGTAAAAGCAGAGGATGTATTGCTGGCTTATCAACCCGTAGGACCTAAAATAACCCGTTTACTGGAACTGGTACAAAAGTACCCGCAAACTTATTTTTCTTGTTTGGTAGACAGGAAAGATACTGCGCAGGCGATCAGTGCCACTTTTGCAGCACAGGGCCGCCGTTTACCGGTATACCTAGACCTGAATGTGGGAATGAACCGTACTGGCATATCGGGTGAAGCTGCATTTAAGTTGTATCAATATATGCATTTGTTGCCTGGCATAACGCTTGCAGGATTGCATGCTTACGACGGTCATATTCATGATACGGAGTTAGCCGTACGAAAAGCACATTGTGATGCTGCTTATGCGCCGGTAGCGGCGTTGGCCCGGGATATTGTTACCAGTGGCCTGCCCCAGCCAGCGATCGTTGTGGGAGGCACGCCCACCTTACCGATACATGCTGCAAGGGAAACCGTACAATGTAGTCCGGGTACTTTTGTATTCTGGGATTGGGGATATGCCCGTAATTTTTCTGAACAGCCTTTTCACTGGGCAGCTTTGGTGGTTAGCCGGGTTATATCTGTGATAGATGACCAACATATTTGTGTAGATCTGGGACATAAATCGGTAGCCGCAGAAAGTCCGCAGCCAAGGGTATATTTTTTAAATGCTCCAGAAGCGCAGCCGGTATCCCAGAGTGAGGAACACCTGGTACTCAGGGTACCAACTGCCAGTGCATATCCGGCGGGCAGTGTATTATACGGTGTGCCCTGGCATATATGCCCTACCGTAGCTTTGTATGAAAAAGTATACGTAGCAGAAGGCAATGCCATAACGGCTAACTGGCGTGTAATCGCCCGCGACCGGCAGATTATAGTTTAATAGTATAACTGCGATAAAACGTTGGTATCGTCATAAGTTTTGGGTTTAAGCCCTAGAAACTCTGTGTATTGAGTGAGTGTAAACAGCGGCTTCAGTTTTGCCTGTAGCCCGTTTTGCATACTGTTTATTTTGGAAGTATAAGCTTTTTGGTTGCTTTGTTGCAGGGGGAGGATCGCTATTTTTTGTTTGAGGTAATTGGTAACGATACTGAGCAGTTTAGGTTTTTGCGTATTTGTCAGGAACAAAGATTTATCCAATTGGCCTACAATAGAATTGGCAGTGCCTTCTATGTTCATTGTAGGAGCCTGGAAAATATTATTGACGGGCATTGCATAGGCTAATAAGGTAACGAAACAGATAAGTATGGGCAATAATAAGCCTGAAGTGACCAGCTTTTTCATAAATACGTGGATTGAGGTGATTACTATTTAAATATACTAAATAGTCTTTATTGCATCACCATTTTTACATAGCGTATTTGTGTGTTACCGTCGTCGTTGATGGTAATATATTCAGACAGTATGGTTTTGTTATTGATCCATTGTACCATACCGGGTCCCCAATCGTCCAGGTTCGCTTCTCCTATTTGTTTGATTTCATTATTGTTGATAGAAAAAAGCTGGAAGCCATTAGGGTCAAAAGCAGCTACCAGGTCCATAGAGGCGGTAACCATGTATTTTTTATCAGGTGAAATGGAGGGCGCCGACCAAGTCATCATGGAATCACCATCCAGGGCGTTTATCAGTTCATAACCATTGCCTTCGTAGTAGGCAACAAAGAATCCTTTTCTTTTAATAGCGGGATAATTGGCGGCGTAGGTATAACCAATGTAGTCATCGCCATCGCTGTTGTTATTGGTCATAATACGCTGTTTCCCGTTTTGCAGCTGTATCACCAATTTATTGCCTTCTCTTTTTACCAGGCTATCTTTCGCCAATACGTCAGCTTCACTGGAATCTACCGGTGGCAGGGGAAATTTATCAAAATCGGCTTTTTCAATAAAGTATACAAAGAAGGTTTTATCGCCCAATTGCACCGTATCGTCGGGGATGCTATTAATAGCAGGAGGGGTGGAATCGTTGGTGGCTATTGCTTTATGGTCTGTTGCCTTATTTTTGCAGCCCAATACCAGTACGATGCTGGCGCATAGCAGGAACCATAACTTATTCATCATCTTTTGTAGCGTTTAAGTATACAAATGTAAGTAATTAGAATTTTGGGAGGTAATCAGCTGCTTATTCTTTCTTTAGCTGTTTTTTTAAGGAAAAAAAGTAAATATAGCCGATCAATACACCGCTTAAAAAACCAACCAGGTGGGCTACATTATCTACTCCTTTTGTAAAAGCGGCGGTTATCACGTTTAAGGCGATAAACAAGCCTACATAAGCCAGGAAAGCGTTTCTTACTTCCCCGGGAAATAGCCGGAGCCGGGTAGTGGTGAGTAAGGCCAGAAATACCCCGTAAATGCCGAAAATAGCGCCGGAAGCGCCTACTCCAATAGCATGTTGATGGTAGCAGATGCTGATATAGTCGGATATAAGGCCGGTAACAATATAGGCTATTCCATACTTGCAACTGCGTAATACCGGTTCCAGGAAGATGCCGCCAATAAATAAGCCCAGCATATTCGTGAAAAGATGCCAAAATCCTGCATGAAGGAACATGCTGCTCAATAATCGCCAGTACTGCTGATGTTCGATGGTGAGTGGCCAGTAATTGGCGCCGGCATGCAATAATTGTATGGCATTTCCCCACCACATATCCATACCGGTTAGCACAGTATATCCGAACGCAAGTACATTCATGCCTATCAGTACCAAGGTTACCGGCATTGCTTTAAGTCTAACCGTGATTTTCATCTTCCAAAAGTTAATGAAAAATCACCAATTATGTTTTTATTCGTAATGATATTCCAATGCGAATTGTGTATCCGTTTCCAGTTTGGTGAACCCTTCGTTATGCAGGTGTACCCATGCGCCAACCGGATAATTGCTGCCATTAAAGGAGTAGCTGTACTGCATGGTAGTAGAACGTTCGTATTCCTGTAAATGTTGTTGGCAAAGGACTTTCTCCTTTTCAACGATTTTGATGAGATAGGGATTATGGGTGCTTAAATGCAGGAGGGTATCAGCGAGGTTGCCTACCGGTGTAAGGTATGCTGCCGGTGATACGGCCTGGCTGATCAACAGTTGGTTGATGAGCGGGTGTAGCGGATTAATAGAGTCGTCCCACTCAAAGCTGGTGGTCCGTAAGGTAACCTGTATATCGTTGGCCGTGTTGATGTTGATATCTTTCCGTTCCGGATTGTTTTTATCCTCATTCCAACTAACAGCCTGGGTAGAATCAGAAAATTTGAAGGCGGTAGGTAATCCGTTGTTCCAGCGGATGGTGGCGCTGCGCAGCAGGTGTTCCTGTGCATCAAAATATTGGATAGCGGTAATGTTCCCATTTTTATCCCAGGAGGTTACCCGGGCGCGTTGCCGGATTTTATTGGAATGATGGTTGCGGTCAGACAATACCATACTGGTGATATGGCGGGAGCTATCATAAAGGAAAGTGTATACATTGGCGCTGTTCTCCTTTTCATGATGCACCAGTTCTACGAGGTTCCCTTTTGTATCGTAGGTGAAGGTGTACTGGGGAATGCTGTCGCCTTTAATGGCGATAGTGGTAAGACGGGGAGGATTGATTTGATGCCGGTTGGTGCTGCAGGCAGCCACAGAGATTGTGATCAATAGGCAGTAAATAACATTTCTCATATTCAGGGGGGAATAGGAAATGAAAATACTAATAAGTTTTGAGTTTTTTGTTGATGGCCAATATTTCAAATTGCCACAAAAAAATCCCGGACTGGTATCACCAGCCCGGGAAAATTATATTGTTTCCAACATTGTTGGAATATTATTACTCAGCTACTACTTCGAATTCCAGTTCAGTTTCGTTGCCTTTACCAAAATCGAGGCGGGCTTTGTAGGTACCCAGTTCTTTCACATCATCCAGGATGTGGATGCGGCGACGGTCGATTTCATAACCTTTTTGTTCTTTAATTGCACGGGCAATCTGAACGCCGGTTACGCTACCGAATATTTTACCGGAAGTACCGGTTTTAGCGCCAATTTTTACAGGAGAAGCTTTCAGTACTTCTACTACTTTCGCAATTTCAGCCAGCAGTTTCTCTTCTTTCACTTTCTGCACTTTCAGGCGTTCCTGCAGTTGCTTCATGTTAGAAGGGCTTGCCTCTACCGCAAATTTCTGGGGAATCAGGAAGTTCCTGGCGTAACCATTCTTTACGTTAACCAGTTCATTCTTCTGACCCAGGTTATCTACGTCTTGTATTAAGATAATTTGCATAACTTCTTACTTTAAAAGGTCAGTAACATAAGGCAATAAAGCCATTTGACGAGCTTTCTTAATAGCCTGGGCTACTTTACGCTGAAATTTCAGGGAGTTACCCGTAATACGACGTGGCAACATCTTGCCTTGATCGTTCAAAAATTTCTTCAAAAACTCCGCGTCTTTGTAATCTACATACTTGATGCCCAACTTCTTGAAACGGCAATATTTTTTCTGACGTTTCTCGGTTTTTACGGCCGTTAAGTATTTGATTTCTTGTTTCGGTTTAACTGCCATAATTTTAAGCTTCAGTGGTTTTAGATTCAGCATTTACACCATGTCTCTTGCGATTGTTGTAAGCAACGGCGTGCTTATCCAGTGCAGTGGTCATGTGGCGTAATACATTTTCATCGCGATTCAGCTGGATTTTCAGCTTCTCATTGAGGTCGGATGGCGCACTGTATTCCAGAACAACATACATTCCTGTAGTTTTTTTCCGGATAGGATACGCCAGTGATCTTAATCCCCAGGGATTTTCGTGCTCAATCACTCCGCCATTATCTTTAATGATATCAGCGAATTTCTTTTGGGCGGCTTTGTAGTCGTCCTCAGAAAGCACAGGGGTAAAGATCACCATCAATTCGTAGTTCATAATTCCCTGTTTTAGTGTTTTAAATAAAAAATTAGGACCGCAAAGATACAGAACAATTCGTTATTTCCGCGCCTTTATCCACTAAATCCTTAAATATCTTGTCTTTTATATCGTGCTATGTATATGTTATTGTGTACCAATGATATATAAAAAGCCGCCCCGTGGTTGCAGGGCGGCGTCTCGTTTGCATGGTTTTTTCAAAAAGATCAGTGGTTAACGAGCATTTTGCTAACCAGTGCCTACTCATTCCAGTGTATTCCCTGGACATAATGGATAATGGCAGCTGGCATGATATCGAATATTGGATCATTCCCGTATCCAGCATAACATTAACCGCATATAAATATTGTAAATCAATTTATTGTATGCTTACAATACCTGGCGTGCTCATTCATGGACGGTCAAATATACACTATTAAAAAAAATTTCCCGCCACTGATCTTTATATATAGGTATAGCATGATATATCCCTTCGTTTTTTTGACATCTTGTCAGCTACCTCTGCGCTGGCATACACTTTGAAAAATATACTCCAAAAACCAGATAACCAATGCAAAAAGGTGCAATACGTGTTCAAACGGAGAACATATTTCCGATTATCAAAAAATTCCTGTATTCAGACCATGAAATTTTCATCCGCGAACTGGTAAGTAATGCGGTGGATGCCACCCAGAAATTGAAAACATTGGCCAGCGTAGGTGAGTTTAAAGGAGACCTCGGCGATCTTGCTATTGATGTACGGGTTGACAAAGAGAAAAAAACGATCACTATCGCAGATCACGGAGTAGGTATGACTGCTGAAGAGGTGGATAAATATATTAACCAGGTAGCCTTTTCCGGCGCCGAAGAGTTCCTGAAAAAATATAAGGGACAAGAGAACGGCACTAATATTATTGGTCACTTTGGACTTGGATTTTATTCTTCCTTTATGGTGAGCAGTAAAGTGGAAATCTTTACCAAATCCTGGAAAGAAGAAGCACCTGCTGTTAGGTGGGAGTGCGATGGTAGCCCTGAATATGAACTCGAAGACACCAACAAGACAGACCGGGGTACTGAAATCGTAATGCACATCAACGAAGAAAGTGAAGAATTCCTGGAAGAAGGCCGTATTCACACTATCCTCGAAAAATTCTGTAAATTCCTGCCTGTACCTGTTACTTTTGAAGGAAAACAGATCAATAATACCAACCCTGCTTGGACTAAAAAGCCCAGTGAACTGACAACAGAAGATTACCAGAATTTTTATAAAGAGTTATACCCATTTGCAGAAGCGCCTTTATTCTGGATTCACCTGAATGTAGATTATCCTTTCAACCTGACTGGTATTCTCTATTTCCCTAAGATCAACAAGAGCTACGAATTGCAGAAAGACAAGATCAATCTGTATTCCAACCAGGTATACGTTACTGATGAAGTAAAAGATATTGTACCTGAATTCCTCATGCTGTTGCACGGTGTGATCGATAGCCCGGATATTCCGCTGAACGTAAGCCGCAGTTACCTGCAGGGAGATCCGAATGTGAAAAAGATCAATGCGCATATCACGAAAAAAGTAGCGGACAAATTGGACGAAATATTCCGTAACGACCGTTCCTCTTTCGAAGAAAAATGGGATTCTATTGGCTTGTTTGTGAAGTATGGTATGATGACCGACGACAAGTTCATGGAAAAAGCCAATAAATTCCTGATGATGGAGGATGTAGTAGGTGGTAAATTCTATACACAGGAAGAATACCGTACTGAAACAGCTGCCCTGCAAACCAACAAAGAAGGAAAATTGGTGATCCTTTACGCCACAAATCCGGTACAACAAGACAGCTATGTGCAGGCAGCCAAAAATAAAGGCTTTAAGGTGGTGAAGATGGAAACGCTGGTAGATGCCGCATTTATCAACAATGTGGAAATGAAATGGGAAAACGTAGTGTTTACCAGGGTAGATGCAGATATTGCCGATAACCTGATTGATAAGGATGAAAATAATACGACAGTATTATCGGAAGAACAGGAAGGTACATTGAAGGAATTATTTGGTAAGCAGGTAACACAGCCCAATATTAAGGTGGAAATGAAAGGTCTGAACGTAGCAGCACAACCGGTGATCGTAACCCGTCCGGAATTTATGCGCCGTATGAAAGATATGGCGGCTATGGGCGGAGGTATGAACTGGTACGCCAACATGCCGGATGAAATCAATATGACCATTAACGCTAACCACCCGGTATATACCAGTATTCTGAAAGAAAGTAATAACGAACTACAGGAAAAACAGATAAAGAATCTGGCAGACTTGGCGTTGTTATCCCAGAATCTCTTGACTGGCGCAGATTTGACTGCCTTCGTTAACAGAAGTGTGGAGCTCATGGGCGAAAAAAAATAAGCTAACGGCGTAAAATATTTTCATTCCTGATTTGAGCTTGTAGCAACAGGCCATAATAAAGGAGAAAAAATTAAAATCTGAGGCCGTTTCCCTTGCTTGCAATGGAGACGGCCTTTTTTATCCGGCATCCTGCAGGCATTAAGTATCCGGGATGTTTTAAAAGTATCTGTCATTAAAACAGCATAATAGGTGAGATGATGATCCGGGAGAAAGATATCAGTAAGCTGGCCGGATATCGATTACTTTTAATTGCAGGAATGTTTGTCCGTTCCAGTCATTTTCATCCAGGGTAAAAACCAGATCAAAATATTTTTTATCGGCGATCAATGCAAATTTTTCCGCCATATAAAAGCCGATACCTGACATAACAGGGCCGTATTTACCTTGCTTTACCGAGAATTTGATATGCTCATCTTTTACCACTCTGGAATAGCCATTGTCTACCAGGTTCCTGGCCAGGAATACGGGACGTAGATTTTCTGGTCCGAGTGGCTCAAATTGCTTGAGGATATTATAAAAGGAGGAGGTAATATCAGAGAGCCGTATTTCTGAATCGATTACTATTTCAGGTACGAGTTGATCCGGACGTATAGTTCTGGCTACTACGGCTTCAAAGCGTTCCTGAAAGGCTTTTACGTTTTCTGTTTTTAGGGTCATACCGGCTGCATAAAAATGGCCGCCGTAGTTTTCCAGCAGATCCTTGCATTCGTGAATGGCTTCATACACATTGAAACCCATTACAGAACGTGCAGAGCCGGCTACTTTATCGTTCGACTGGGTGAGGATGATAGTAGGGCGGTAATAATATTTGTCGATTAGTCTGGAAGCTACAATGCCTACTACTCCCTTGTGCCAGTGGGCCTGATATAGTACCGTTGATTTCCGGGTGGCAATATCTGCATCACTTTGCAATAGTGAAATAGCTTCCTGGGTAATGGTATTATCTACTTCTTTGCGATCGAAATTATCTGCGTGCAATATTGCAGCAATAGCGGCGGCTTTTTCCTCCTCGTTTTCAATAAAAAGGTTTACTGCTTTCCTGGCATCGTCCATTCTGCCGGCCGCATTTACGCGTGGCGCAATTACAAATACCAGGTTGGCGATAGTGAGTTTTTCTCGGAGTGCGCTAAGTTGGATGAGGGCCTTAATGCCGGGTAGTGGATCTTCATTTACTTTGATCAGCCCGTGAAAGGCCAGTATCCTGTTTTCGCCGGTCATGGGTACTATGTCTGCCGCAATACTGGTTGCAACGAGATCGAGGTACTTGTTGGCTTCCGAAATAGGAAGTCCTCTTTTTTGTGCGAAGGCACAAATCAGTTTATAGCCAATACCGCACCCGCTCAACTCTTTAAATGGATAGGGGCAGTCTTTTTGTTTAGGGTTCAGAATAGCGACAGCAGGTGGCAATATGGCGTCGGGCAGGTGGTGGTCGCATATAATGAAATCGATCCCCATTGCTTTGGCGGCGCTGATGTGTTCTACGGATTTGATGCCGCAATCCAAGGCTATAACAAGGCTAAAATCGTTTTCCTTTGCGTATTCGATGCCTTGTAGGGAGATGCCATATCCTTCCCTGTAGCGATGTGGAATATAAAATTCAATATTGCTATAGCGTTTTTGTAGAAAAGCGTACACAGTGGCTACTGCTGTAGTGCCATCTACGTCATAATCTCCATAGATCAGTATTTTTTCATGTTGAAAAAAGGCCGTTTCTATGCGGGAAATGGCTTTATCCATGTCTTTCATTTTCCACGGATCATGGAGGTCGTCCAATGAAGGGCGGAAAAATTGCCGGGCAGCCTCATAATTAGTTACATTTCGTTGCACCAGTAACCGGCACAATAGCGGATGTATGCGCAATGATGCGTGTAGGAACTGTTCTTGATTTGGTTGATATGCCTTTACTGTCCAGCGTTTTTGCATTATTTTATATTGAAGGCTTCTGTTCTTCGCCTTTCCTGCATATTACATTATTTTTTAGTCTTACTAAAATGTTCTGTCTGTTGTAAATCTTACCAAAGATTCGAGCCCATTTCTAATGGCATTTTCCGGGAATGTATAGAGTATGGCAAGGGCTTCATCCCGGTATTCGAACATTTTTTGCCGGGTATAATCAATGCCTCCGGAGGCTTTTACCAGTTGGATTACTTCTTCTACCCGGTCTTTTTCGGTATTGTGGTTTTTGACTATGTTAATAATTTTTCTCCGTGTTTCCGGGGAGGCATGTTCAAGGGTATATATCAGGGGGAGTGTCATTTTTTTCTCTCTGATATCAATACCGGTTGGTTTTCCGATCTTGGCAGAACCGTAATCGAACAGGTCGTCTTTAATCTGGAAGGCCACGCCTACTTTTTCACCGAAGAGGCGCATTTGCTCGGTAGTATGTTCGTCGTTGCTGCTGCTCCATGCCCCGGCAGCGCATGCGGAAGCCAGTAATGAGGCTGTTTTGCGTCGAATAATCTCGAAGTAGATATCTTCTTTGATATTCAGCTTACGGGTTTTTTCGATCTGTAACAGTTCTCCTTCACTCATTTCTTTCACTGCCTCAGATAATATCTGTAAAGTCCGGAAATCATTATTGTTAAGCGATAGCAGTAGGCCTTTGGACAGCAGGTAATCTCCTACTAACACTGCAATTTTGTTTTTCCATAAAGCGTTGATGGAAAATAATCCCCTGCGTTCATTGGCATCGTCTACCACGTCATCGTGCACTAAGGTGGCCGTATGAAGTAGTTCTACCAATGCCGCGGCACGGTAGGTGCTTTCCTGGATATTGTCACTGAAAAGTTTTGCGGACAGTAAAACAAACATGGGCCTGATCTGTTTTCCCTTGCGTTTCACAATATAATGCATGATCCGGTCCAATAATGGCACATGACTTTTTACTGAATCTGCAAATTTACTTTCAAAATCCTGTAATTCTTTACCTATCAGGTGTTTAATCTCGTTCATCTATTAAATAAAAAAGGATTGCTAAGCTAGGTTTTATAAATCACATTTTAACATTTTGGCCTTTAATTTGTATTAGGAGTATAACATTCTCTTAACAAGAACTAAAGATTCCTTTAACACGAGATATGCATATCCTTAACTTAACAAGAATTAAGGTATATAAATTGTTTCATTTATGCTCTAATATTGAAGGACTTATCAATGAAAATAATATTGCAAGAAAAATTTGTATATTCATTTATGATATTTACCTTTGCTAGGTAAAAAACGGGTTATTAGTAAATTTTTAACAGTTTTTAATAAAAAAAACAATTATGGCAAGCAAAAAGTACTTATTACTGGCAGGCGCTGTGGGTTTACTTTCAGCATCTACTAGTTTTGCACAGGTTCAACCAACCGGCTATGATGCTCTGGATTCTACCAAGGTGTCTAAAGGCCGTATGGTACAACAAAATAACTTCCTGAACCACCAGTCAAATTTCCCGGCTAAACCAAGGGATATGTGGGAACTGGGTTTTAGCGGTGGTTTACATCTGATCGATGGAACTGTTCCTCCTCAACCTGGTTTCGCTGGTAGCGTTTCCCTCAGAAAAGCACTGGGTCATACCTTCTCCCTGAGAGCTGAGTACACCGGATCTTTCGATTATGGCCAGGACTACAAATTAGTGCCAAGCGTTATTGCAAATGGTAATCCATGGGCAAAAACTGCAGCACTGAATGGCGGAATGATCGTGCCTAACTACAGATCTAAAAACCACCAACTGTCTTTGGATATGATTGCTTCCCTGAGCAACATCCTGTTCTACAGAGCGGAACCCCAAGTTAACTGGTATGTACTAGCTGGTTACTCTTTCGTAGTTGCTGACGTTGATGTTGATGCAGTAGATGGTAGCGGTAATGGTTATAACTATTCCGGTATCAATTTCGGTGCTAAACGTAGCGATATCAGAAAAGCTATCAAGGATCTGAGAGACAAGGATTATGAATCAAATGCTCCTTCTCAGGGTAACAGAATTGCTCTCGGCCGTCACGACGACAACCAGCTCCTGCGTCATGCACTGGATCTGGGTACCGGTATTGCTTTCAAAATTACTAAGCATTTCAACCTGGGCGTTGAAGAAAAGGTAACTATGCCTTTCGATGCTTACCTGGATGGTTATCCTGGTCCTGGTGGATCTTCTAAGGATTTCTATTCTTACACTTCAATCCGTCTGAACTTCAACCTGGGTAACGCTTCCAGACGCGTACAGCCATTATGGTGGATCAACCCACTGGAATATGCTTACAGCGAGCTGAGCAGCCCACGTCACATGAAACTCCCAGCTCCAATTCTGCCTGATGCTGATGGTGATGGCGTAACTGACCAGTTCGATCGCGAACCTAACACTCCAGCAGGTGCACCAGTTGATTCTCATGGTGTTGCTAAAGATACTGATGGTGATGGCGTTCCTGATTACAAAGACAAACAGCTGATCACTCCAACTTACTGCCAGCCAGTTGACGCTGATGGTGTTGGTAAATGCCCAGATCCTGAGTGCTGCAAAAATAAAATCGCTGAATGCTCTAGCCTGGTTCTGCCTAGCGTATCATTCAAAGGCACCGCTACTAAAGTTGGTCAAGATCAAGAAGCTATCCTGGCTTCTGTAGCAGCTACCCTGAAATCTAACCCATCCTGCAACGTACTGGTTACCGGTCACGCAGGTGCTAAAGGTAAAAAAGGTGGTGTTGATCTGAGCAGCCGTCGTGTAGATGCAGTTATCGACTACCTGTCTGACAGACAAGGTATCGACCGCGGTCGCTTCATCAAACAAAATACTCCTGGTGAGTCCGGTACTGTTGATTTAGCTCCTGCTAACTAAGATAAGTATCCTCATCATTAAGATGATAGAAGAACCTCTTCCGAACTTTCGGAAGAGGTTCTTTTTTGCCCGAAATTCTTTCCCAGAAATTATTGTTGTAGAATCAATATTTACCCCTATTTTTGAAGGCTTTTTTAATTAATTAATTATTACGTGGGAATAAACATTAACAGGGTATCCCTGGCCGGTTTGGTAGTAGCGCTCGGTATTATCTACGGCGACATTGGAACATCTCCACTTTATGTTTTTAAGGCCATCGTAGGAGGTAATCCCATCAGTGATCTGCTGGTAATTGGCGGCATTTCCTGTATTATCTGGACCCTCACCCTACAAACCACCGTAAAGTATGTAATCCTGACGCTCCGGGCAGATAATAAGGGAGAAGGTGGTATCTTTTCACTCTATGCACTTGTAAGACGTCATGCCAAATGGACAGTAATCTTTGGTATGATTGGAGGTGCTGCTCTCCTTGCCGACGGAATTATAACTCCCCCCATCACTGTTACCTCCGCCATTGAAGGATTAAGAACCCTCGAAGTATTTAAAGACCTCGGTCAGATAACAATCGTAAAAATTGTGCTGACCATCATTACGGGTCTTTTTGTAATGCAACAATTTGGAACCGTTTCCATCGGCCGGATGTTCGGCCCTATCATGGTACTCTGGTTTTCCATGCTTGGTATCCTCGGTATGTCTCATATCGCAGACGATCTTAGCATTTTTAGGGCGTTTAGCCCGCATTATGCCATTGAGCTGTTAACTACCTATCCCCGCGGATTTCTGATCCTGGGGGCCGTATTTTTGTGTACTACGGGGGCAGAGGCGCTTTATTCAGACCTCGGTCATTGTGGTAAGGGTAATATCCGGGTTTCCTGGATTTTTGTGAAATCCTGCCTTATTTTGAATTATCTGGGGCAGGGCGCCTGGTTGCTGACACAAAAAGGGCAAATTCTGCCGAAAGACCAGAATCCGTTCTTTACTATTATGCCGGAATGGTTTATCATCTTTGGTGTACTCATTGCTACAATGGCGTCTATTATTGCCAGCCAGGCCCTGATTTCTGGTTCTTTTACCCTGATTGCTGAAGCCATGCGCCTTAATTTATGGCCTAAAATGAGGGTGAACTATCCTACCGAAATGAGAGGCCAGCTATATATCCCAGGCATCAATACCATGCTGTTTATAGGTTGTACAACCATTGTGCTCATCTTCCGGGAATCATCTAATATGGAAGCGGCTTATGGCTTGTCTATTACTATCTGTATGCTCATGACTTCCTGCCTTTTCGCTTTCTATCTTTATACCAGAAGAGTTTGGATCGGGTGGATATTATTGTACCTAGCCGTGTATTTTACGATAGAGTTCTCTTTCTTTTTCGCAAATATGGTGAAATTCTCCCATGGAGGTTATGTAACCGTAATTGTAGCCGGTGGGCTCTTCCTTGTAATGACGGTGTGGTTTAAATCACGTAAAATCAAAAATCGTTACGTGGAATTTGTACGGCTGGAAGATTACCTGCCTATTATACAGGAACTAAGTAATGATGCATCCATCCCTAAGTACGCTACGCACCTGGTATATATGAGCAGTGCCGATAATCCAAAGGAAATTGAGCATAAGATCATCTATTCCATCCTCAATAAAAAACCCAAGCGGGCCGATATTTACTGGTTTGTACACGTAGACGTGGTAGATGAACCTTATCTGAGTGAGTATTCTGTGCAAACGATTATTCCTAATGAAGTAATACGCGTGGAATTCCGGCTGGGTTTTAAAGTGGAACAGCGTATTAATCTCATGTTCCGGATGGTAGTAGAAGACATGGTACGTAATAAGGAAGTAAACATTACCAGCCGTTATGAATCGTTGAGCAAGAACAATGTAGTGGGCGATTTCCAGTTTATAGTGATGGAAAAGTTCCTTTCCCACGACAATGATCTGCCATTATATGAGCGGATGATCATGAAAATGTACTTCTTCCTCAAGAAAATCAGTTTGTCAGAAGAAAGAGGCTTTGGATTGGATTCCAGCTACGTAACTATTGAGAAATATCCCTTGGTAGTAGCGCCGGTAACCAATTTACAATTAAAAAGGATCGTACACCACTAGCTATTATTGATTATTTAGGCTGAAATCCCCTGTCATATAATAGTACAAAACTATTGAATTTTAAATCCCGACAACACAGTAAAAGTTATAAATAAAAATCCTCCGGAGAACCGGAGGATTTTTATTTAACACAACTAAAAAACAATCAAATGTGTTCGTCAATCGGGCTTTTTCCCATCTAAAAAGGTATTGATCGTATTAATTTCCGTGTGATTATTTTGTCCCTGGTCACTCACCGTGTAATTGGAGTAAAAGTGCTCGGCAGAGCCGGCGCCGTTATCCAGGTTTACATTCCGGCGCAGATAAGCGGGAACGTTTTCTAACTCCGCATTGTTATCCATGTTTTTCACATTGAAACTGATGCTGCGCAGTTTGGCCACTCTTTCTGCTTGTTTGCGTTTTTGTTCTTCGAGGTCTTCGTATGCCTGCTGCATAGGTATTTCGGGAGGGGTAGGCGGTGTATTAATGGCGCCTTCTTCTTCCTTATATACCATTTTCATTTCGGGTGTAGGTACGCTTCCTGGTTCCACATAAATATGAGCGGGCCTGTTTAAATATCCGCCAGCGGCATTACCTACCTGTGGTTGTATGATATTTACATTGGGTTGCTGCGTATGCATAGGAGGCACCTGTTGGTAAGGGTGCATCTGTTGCATTTGCTGCGCCTGCATTTGTTGTTGTATCTGTTGCTGATCGGGTTGCTGCATTGGTGTGGCAGGCACCTGTTGTACGTTCAGTACATAATTCTGTCTGGAAGGAGCAACGGGAGCTTGTTGTTGTGGTGTTGGCGGTATATAGGTCATCACTGGATCGGGATGTGTAACTACCGGCTCCATCAGGCGGGGCGCCATTAGGTCTTGTGGTTCCTGAAACAGGGTACCTTGCGCCTGTTGTACGCTCATTTTCTTTTCATCTCCATCTTTACCCAGCTGCATAACGATTTTTGGCTCAGGGCGCTCCTGGTTGGAAGGTGTGAGCTTTTGCTGGGTAATAGGTTTTTGTTCAAAACCGGTGGCGATAATCGTAACGCCCAGTTGGCGCTCCAGGGATTGGTCGTAGCCCACACCGAGGATCACGTCGCAATCTTCACCAGCCTGGCTTTGCACGTACGCCTGGATAATATCCATTTCATCGAGGGTGTGTTCAAATTCGCCTTCGGAAGAGGAGATATTAATAAGAATCCATTTAGCGCCGTGGATATCGTTATCATTCAGTAATGGAGAGGTCAGTGCATCTTCAATAGCTCTTTGTGCGCGGTTTTCGCCTTCTGCTAAGGCAGCGCCAAGGATAGCCACCCCACCGTTACGCATAACGGTGCAAACGTCGGCAAAGTCAACGTTGATCTGACCAGTAGAATTAATAACGTCTGTAATACATTTTGCTGCGGTGGCCAGTACGTTATCTGCTTTTTCGAAGGCGGCCTTGAATTTCAAGTCACCGAATTTCTGACGTAATTTATCGTTAGAGATAATCAGGAGGGTATCTACATACTCTTTCAGGCGTTGTACGCCTTCATCAGCCTGCAGCATTCTCTTTTTACCTTCGTAAGAAAATGGGGTTGTAACAATACCTACAGTCAGAATACCGAGTTCCTTGCATATACGTGCAATGATAGGGGCGCCACCGGTACCGGTTCCGCCACCCATGCCTGCAGTAATGAAGGCCATTTTGGTATTCACCTCTAGTATTTTTTTGATTTCTTCAAAGGATTCTTCCGTCGCTTGTTTACCGATTTCGGGATTTGCACCGGCTCCAAGTCCTTGTGTTAGGTGGGGGCCTAATTGTATTTTATTAGGAACAGGGCTATTAGCAATAGCTTGCGCATCGGTATTGCAAATGACGAAATTTACCCCCTCGATGCGCTGGCTATACATATGATTCACCGCATTGCTTCCACCACCACCTATACCGATGACTTTTATGATAGAAGATTTTTCCTTAGGAAGATCAAAATGTATCATGACTCTATACTTTTATGGGTTAGTACGATTAATGAATAATGAACTATTAAGAATTAAGTGCGTATATGCTTTTCTGTTACTATGGTTCATTGGTCCTTTCATTATTAATTATCGTGCTTAATTCTTATTTATTAACGTTTGCTTTTTGCAACAATTGCGTCATTTACTTTTTAAAGTTTTGCATCTTCTTCTTCTGTAAACATGTCAATGATTTTTGTTTTCATTTTGTCTAAGAAGTTCTTCAATGACGCGTTTCTCTCGCTTGCTTTTCTGTCCTGAATTTCCTGGGAGCTGGGGGTGGCTTCTTCGATCCAGTCTTCTGACGGTGTTACCGCCTGGGCAGCCTGTTCTTTTGCCAGATAGCTTGTATTAATTTTCACATAATTTTCTTCCAGTGCTTTGCGGTCGTTTTCAAAATCGTTGTAACCTTTCAGGATCAGGCCTACGCAAGTGGCATACATAGGTTTGGTAAGTTCATCTATGTGGCCACTAGCCAGGTGTTCGTTGGGGAAACCTATCCGTGCGCTGGCGCCGGTGGTATATTCTGTTAACTGTATCAGATGTTTCAATTGAGAGCCGCCGCCGGTGAGGATAATACCGCCATTCAGCATTTTATTGTCCATACCGATCTGTTTGAGATGATATACTACGAAGTCGAGTATTTCACTCATGCGCGCTTGAATAATATGCGCCAGGTTTTTTACGGAGATTTCTTTGGGGCTCTGACCTCTCAGGCCGGGAATAGTAATATAGGCGTTGCTTTTTGCTTCATCTGCCAGTGCATAGCCGAACTGTACTTTCATCTGTTCTGCCTGGGTTTTCAGTACTCCCAAACCATTTTTAATATCGTTGGTGATGTTTTCGCCGCCGTAAGGAATTACAGCGGTATGTTTGAGGATACCTTCGTAAAACACGGCAAGGTCGGTGGTACCGCCGCCAATATCAACAATGGCTACACCGGCTTCAAAATCCATGTCGCACATTACGGCTGCGGCAGAGGCCAGGGGCTGCAATACGAGATCACGTATTTTCAGGCCGGATTTCTCCACACTGCGGTTGATGTTGCGGATGGCGTTTTTGTCGCCTGTAATAATATGGAAGTTAGCACCCACCTTTACCCCCGACATACCAATGGGGTAAGTGATATTTTGCAAACTATCCACGATATATTGCTGAGGGATCACATCAATAATCTGATCACTTGCGGGAATAACTGTTTTGTACTGATCGTTGATCAGTTGGTCAATATCTTTCTGAGATATTTCCGCATCAGTGTCATTGCGTACTATATCTCCGCGGGTTTGCAAACTTTTTATATGATGACCGGCTATACCAACGTATACCTCATTTATTTCCAGGTTAGGGTTGGATGCGTAACAATTTTCGAGTGCTTGCCTGATAGCTTTGATCGTTTGATCAATGTTCAGCACCATACCGTGCTGCACACCAAACGATGTAGCTTTTCCGAATCCCAGGATTTCCAGTTTCCCGTATTCATTCTTCCTTCCTGCAATGGCAGCAATCTTCGTAGTACCGATGTCTAGTCCTACAATGATGGGAGCTTCCTGATTCATGGCGTTTTTTTGTTTTTTGATGTGTTAACAGATTTATTCCCTGGCTTATACACTGCTTTAGGTTGTTGTTTGGCCGGCGCATCGACAGCTCTTTCTTTTTTCACATTTTGCTCTTTATGCGCTACGGACTTTTCTTTGGCTGCCTGAGCCGGTTTTTCTGCCGGTTTAGCAGAGGGGGTATGCGTTGTTGTTATCTCCGCTGTTCTCACGGCAATGCTATCTTCACTTTCAGCGATGGGAGGTTCATCTGCCACCGGTAATTGTAAGCTGTCTGTTTTGATCACCGGTTGCAGGGGTATTACGCCATCTTTGCGGGTGCACACTACCTCGTTATCAAATGCGATGTTGATACGTGAATAATTATTCCAGCCCACTTTATTTAATCCTTCTTTGTAAAAAGCCAGCAGTTTGGTAAATTTTTTTTCTATATCAATTCCTTCTCCAAAAGCAATCACTTGGTCGCCCAACTGAGGGATGAACTCAAATTTCCGATCGGGAGTGATCACCAGTTGCTCTACCTGTGCCATCCAGAAAGGATCACTACCTATATAGGCGCCCATGTCTACTATTTGTGCTGTAAGCAGGCTATCTGCTTTTTGCAGCTTTTCAACATCCGTTGGGAAGCCGGTGAAAACAGGCACTTTGGCAGCATATCTACTGGAAACGGGTATATGTTCTCCGGATGGGTCCAGATAGTAGCTGTTGCCGGAAAAGGTAAACACTCTGGCTATGGGCTCGCGTTGTATTATTTTGATGTTCAGCTGACGGCGGTTATCAAAATAAATTTCTGCGTTCTTTACCCAAGGGTCCTGGTTTACCAGTGTTTCCAACTGCGCAATATCGATTTCACTGATCCGCTTTCCAACAGGGTTCAGCGTTTTGTTTTTCGTGATCAGGGATTTGATGTCTTTCGACTCGATGAAGAAGTTGTTATCCTTCCCTTCAAACCTCACTTGTATATTTTTGCAGATGCCGGCATCTTTATCCTGAATAGCCGCCACGAGCAGCACAACGAAGCCAGTGAGGGCAATCCCCCAGAGCGTTGCTATGCTGAGCTGTTTTAATATGGTGCTTGTTTTTGACAAATTCAGAATATTGAGATGAACGTTATATTATTTGTTATTAAGGAGATCCGCAATCGGTTCTTTTAACTGATCTATATCTCCGGCACCGGCAGTAATGAGTAGTGGTATCTCCTGTGTACGGAGGTATTCCACAACTGTTTCTTTCGGTACTACTTTTACGGGTACGGTTACCTTTTCTGCGATCATTTCACTGCTAACACCAGCTATAGGCAGTTCACGTGCCGGATAGATAGGAAGCAGTATCACTTCGTCTGCCAGGGAAAGACTTTCAGCAAAACCATCTGCCAGATCACGGGTACGGGTAAATAAATGCGGTTGGAAAACCACCGTACTTTTTTTACCAGGGAACAATGCTTTAGCGCTACTGATGAGGGCCCGCAATTCTTCCGGATGGTGTGCATAATCATCAATGTACACTTGCTGGTTGTTCTTTACCACATATTCAAATCTGCGCTTAATTCCTTTGAATCCGGCCATGGCAGTTTTTATCTTATTGCCGTCGATACCCAGTAGTTGTGCTACGGTAATAGCTGCTACTGCGTTTTCTACGTTGTGCATTCCGCCTATATGCAGTGAAATGTCTTTGAGTATCCAGTCTTGCTGTACTACATCAAACTCATATCCGCCGTTATTCAAACGGATGTTGGCAGCATAAGCATTGGCAGCATCGTTTTGTAAACTGTACAACAACTTGTTTGTTGCATTGAGCTCGTTATTCCGGTGCAGGCCAAACTTAGCAATCAGCGTGCCATTGGGTTTAATATTGTGGGTATACTGGATAAAAGCATCTTCCATTGCCATTGGAGTGCCGTAAATGTCCAGGTGGTCTGCATCCATGGCAGTTAATACGGCGATATCCGGACTTAATTTCAGGAAGGAGCGGTCATACTCATCTGCCTCAATTACAGCCACGCCTCTTTCGCTACTCCAGAAATTTTTATTATAGTTCACACTAATGCCACCGAGGAAGGCATTGCAACCATATCCGCTATCTGTCAGTAAATGGGCGATCATAGTGGATACGGTAGTTTTACCGTGGGTGCCGGCAACAGTGATGGCAAACAGAGAACGGGTAATTTCTTGTAATACATCGCTGCGTTTTACCACTTCATAACTATGCTCATGGAACCACTGTAATTCTGTATGTGTGGCAGGTATCGCCGGCGTGTATACGATCAGGTTAGCCGCTTTATCTGCCAGGTTAATATCATCTGTATAATGGATTTGCATACCTTCTGCTTCCAGCTGCTTGGTAAGCGCTGTAGTGGTGCGATCGTAGCCGCTCACCTGCACGCCTTTTTCATTGAAAAAGCGGGCGATGGCGCTCATACCGATACCACCTATTCCGATAAAATAAACCCTATGTATGTTATTCAAATCCATATCTTCTTCTAAACGCTAAATTATTTCCAATACCTGTTTTGCGATCACCATATCTGCATTGGGGTTACCCAGTTTGCCGATATGGTTTTCGAGTTGTTCCATCAATGCCTTATTCTGCACGAGGCTAAACAATACATTCCCCAGCTGCGCAGATACTTCACTATCTTTAATTATTAAACCTGCCTTTTTGTTCACCAGGTTCATCGCATTAGAGGTTTGATGATCTTCCGCTGCAAAAGGATAAGGCACAAATATCACTGGTTTCTTTACTACGCAAAGTTCAGCGATAGCCAATGCACCGGCCCTGGATACAACTACATCTGCCGCTTTATAAGCAAAGTCCATTACATTGATGAAATCGTGTACTTTAATATGCGATTCATAACGCGCTGCTGCTGCTTTGGCCGTTTCGAAATACGGTTTGCCGGTTTGCCAGATCAACTGGATGTCTTTATCTACCATTGCAGACAGTAATGGCGCCAGTCCTTCGTTAATGGATTTAGCTCCCAGGCTGCCGCCTACCGCAAAGATGGTTTGCTTTAAAGGGCTTAATCCAAATTGCCGTAGGGCGTCTTCCCGTGTTACTGCCGACTGGGAAATGTTATTTCTCACGGGATTACCAGTTAATACCAGTTTATCTGCCGGGAAAAATTGCTCCATACCATCGTAGGCTACACAGATCTTCTTTGCTTTTCTGCCCAGTATTTTATTGGCTTTGCCTGCAAAGGAGTTTTGTTCCTGTATGAGGGTTGGAATGCCCATTTTCTGCGCCCTGTTGAGGATTGGGAAACTGGCATATCCACCAACGCCTACTACTACATCTGGTTGAAAGTTTTGCAGAATGGCTTTTGCACGCCGCAGACTTTTCCAGATTTTAAAAGGTAACAGTATATTTTTTAAAAGGTTGCTGCGATTAAATCCGGCTATTTCCAGTCCTTCGATAGGATAACCAGCCTGCGGCACCTTTTCCATTTCCATTTTTCCGGTTGCACCAACAAATAGTATGTTGATGTTGGGTTGCAATTTCTTCAACGCATTTGCGATCGCTATCGCGGGGAAAATATGTCCCCCGGTACCGCCTCCTGCTATGATCACTTTGCGTTGCATATTATTCTTACTAACTATTAAAATGATGTTTTATAAATATTTATCAGGCAACTGCCGCTTTTTCTGTGTTCGCCATTACTTTTTCCAACCGTTCTTTTTCTGCCTGTTTACCTTCCATTTCTTCCACATTCCTGGATACGCTCAGGATAATACCGATTGCCATGCTGGTGAATAATACGGAAGATCCACCCATACTTACCAGTGGGAGGGTAACTCCAGTAACTGGAAACAGGTGCACATTTACCGCCATGTTCGTGAGCGCCTGTATTACCAGTGTTACACTGAGGCCTACGGCTAAGAATGCGCCAAAGGCGTATGGGCATCGCCGGTAAATCCGGATACTTCTCAATAACAGGATCATGTAAGCAGCCAGTATGAGGAATGCGCCCAACATACCATATTCTTCAATGATCGTTGCGTAGATATAATCTGAATAGGCATGTGGCAAAAAATTACGCTGGGTACTGTTGCCTGGTCCCTTGCCCAAAATGCCGCCGCCTGCAATCGCGATGTTAGCTTGCTGTACCTGGTAGGGAGTTTCGGTATGATCTCCATGTATGAAGTTATCGATACGTTTTTCCCAGGTTTTAGTCCTCATTTCAAGGTTGGTTACCTTGGCAATCAGGAACAGTAGCATCACCAATACAGTGCCTGCAGCGATCATAGAGGCTAGGAACCTAATGGGTACCCTGCCAATAAAGCAGAGCAGCATACAACTGGCGCCCAGCAGTAGGGCGGTACTCATGTTGGCTGGCATAATCAGTGCGCAAACAATACCTACCGGTATGATAATGGGCAGAAATCCCTTTTTGAAATCGCTGATCATATTTTGCCGCCTGGAAAGTTGCCTGCTTACATACATGAAGATGGCCAATTTGGCTACGTCAGAAGTCTGGAAAGTAAGGTTAATGATCGGTAGGCTGATCCACCTGCTGGCTTCATTCAGGCTCCGGCCAAAGGCCAGTGTATACATCAGTAGGGGTATGGATATCAGAAATCCTATTTGCGCTACTTTAGCGTAAATGGTATAATTTACCCGGTGCGCAAAATAGATGATCACGAGCCCCATTACCAGTACTACCAGTTGTTTCAAGAGGTAGTACTCCGTATGGCCGCCTCTTTCGCGGTAAGCGAGAGAGCCGGTAGCGCTATATACGGCCAACAGGCTTACCAGCGACAGAAAAATTACTATCGTCCAGATTACCTTATCGCCTTTTGTCCTATAGAGCAACGTAGTCATACCAGTTTGGCTTTTAGCGGCTAACTATCCGCATTTTGTTGTTTATAATGTTGTTTATCTTTTATTTTCTATTTAGTAACCTTTTATTATAGTATTAACGGCCAATAATTTTCAGCAGGCCGTTAGAGTGCCAATACTTCTTCCTTAAATTTCCTGCCTCTGTCTTCGTAATTTTTAAACAGGTCGAAGCTGGCGCAGGCCGGCGACAACAGTACGATGTCTCCTTTTACAGCCTGGTTAAAGGCTTCCTGTACAGCATCGTGCATACTGCTGGTGTTGATCATTACCGGGGTGTCTTTTGATAATGCGGCAAAGATTGGCGCATTATCTACTCCCATGCAGATGATAGCTTTTACTTTTTCTTTCACCAAGTCGCGGATAGCATCATAGTCGTTACCTTTATCCACACCGCCCATGATCAGTACGATGGGCCTATCGAAGCTTTCCAGCGCAAACCAAACAGAGTTTACGTTGGTAGCTTTACTATCGTTAACAAAATCTACCCCCTTTATGGTAGTCACATATTCCATCCGGTGTTCCAGGCTTTCAAATGAAGCCAGGCTTTCGCGGATCTTTTCTTTCCTGATATCCATGGTCCTTCCTGCAATTGCTGCTGCCATTGAATTATACAGATTATGTTTTCCCTTTAAAGACAGGTCATACATGGACATGATCACCGGATCGCCGTTGACATCTATGTGCAACTGGTCGTTGGCTAAGTAGCCGCCTTCTTTCAGTGGTTTCATGATGGTAAAAGGTATTGATGCTGAATAAATGGGTTGCTGCGCTAAATGCCGCATGATCTCTGGATCATCCATGCAGTAGATGAAGTAGTCTTCAGCTGTCTGGTTCATGGCGATCCTGAATTTAGACGCTACGTAATTTTCCATTTTATAGTCGTAGCGGTCCAGGTGATCAGGCGTAATATTCAGCAGGATGGCCACATTGGGTTTAAACTCCCTGATGTCATCCAGCTGGAAGCTGCTGATTTCAATCACATAATACTCTGCCGGTGCAGTTGCCACTTGCCTTGCCCAGCTAATGCCGATATTGCCTACCATCGCCACATCCAAACCTGCGTTTTTAAAGAGGTGGTAGGTGAGGGCAGTTGTCGTGCTTTTGCCGTTGCTGCCGGTAATGGCAATGATCTTTTTACCTGTCGAGAAGCGGTAGGCCAGTTCTATTTCGGAAATCACCGGTACCCCTTTTTCGCGTACCTTTTTCATCAACTCCGATTTCTCGGGAATACCCGGGCTTTTTACAATTTCATTTGCATCCAGCACGATATCCCAGGAGTGGTGACCTTCTTCAAAAGGGATCTGATTTACTGCCAGTTCCTGTTTATAATTGTCTTTTATAGTGCCGCCATCTGATACAAATACATCATATCCTTGCTGTTTTCCCAGCAAGGCCGCGCCAATACCACTTTCACCGGCTCCTAATATGATGAGTTTGTGCTTCATTTTCGTATATTCTTCTTAGTTAGATTTATTAATTATCTCATTTTCAATGTAGCGATAGAAAATACCACGCACATGATAGTAACTATCCAGAAACGCACCGATATTTTGCTTTCGTGGTATCCTAGTTTTTGGTAATGGTGATGAAGCGGCGACATTTTAAATAGCCGTTTGCCTTCGCCATATTTTTTCTTGGTATATTTAAAATAGGATACTTGTAACATCACCGACAGCGATTCTACCAGGAATACCCCACAGAAAATAGGGATCAGCAATTCTTTGCGCACAATAATGGCCAGCGATGCAATAATACCTCCCAGCGCCAAGCTGCCGGTATCTCCCATAAACACCTGTGCTGGATAGGCATTGTACCAGAGGAATCCCACGCATCCGCCCACAAAAGCTGCAATGAAAATAGATAGCTCTCCGAGGTTTGGGATATACATGATGTTCAGGTATTCGGCAAACTGTATGTTACCGGATACATAAGCAAAAATACCCAGGCCTACGCCTATTATCCCCGACACTCCCGTAGCCAGTCCGTCCAGCCCGTCTGTTAAATTAGCGCCATTAGAAACGGCGGTAATAATGAAGATGACGATCAGGATATAGATCACGTAGGTATATTTTTCTGCTCCTGGAATCCAGGAGATTAATTTGGCGTAATTGAATTCGTGGTTTTTAACAAACGGGATCGTAGTGATAGGTGTTTTCACATCTGCAAAGCGTTGGCCCTCCCGGGTTACCCTTTCAGGATGGCTGGTGATCTGCCTTTCATAGGGAGCCAGTTTTTTGGCGCCTATTACCTCCCTGGATACCACTACGTCGTTGTTGAAATACAATGTGCTGCCCACAATCAATCCCAGACCTACCTGGCCCATGATTTTGAACTTGCCTGCCAGTCCTTCTTTATTCTTTTTAAATACTTTGATATAATCATCCAGGAAACCGATCAGTCCTAACCAAATGGTAGACAGGAGGATCAGCCATATATATACATTCGCGAGTTGTGCAAAAAGTAGGGTAGGGATTACGATAGCAGACAGGATAATAAGGCCGCCCATAGTAGGGGTACCTTTTTTGGTGTTCTCTCCCTGCAATCCCAGTTCCCTAACGGTTTCACCAATCTGTTTACGTTGCAGAAACTTAATAATACGTTTACCCAGCAGCAAAGAAATAACCAGCGACAGCAGTAATGCCATTGTTACCCGGAAGGTGATATACTGGAACATCCCACCGCCGATGACGCTGATCTTAAATGCAGTTTTCAGGTAATTTAAAAAATAATATAACATATGTTTTAGTCATCACCCATCACCCATTTTTACAAGGCGACGAGCTTTTAAGTCATTGGATGATTAAGTACTCTTATTCTCTTATTTACGTTATTTGTCCATCAACTTCATCATGTCCAGCAACACTTCCTTATCATCGAAGTGATGTTTCACTCCTTTGATTTCCTGGTATTTCTCATGCCCTTTACCTGCCACAAGTATGATGTCTTCTTGGTTAGCCAGGGATAGGGCTGTTTTAATAGCTTCCGTCCTGTCGGTAATAGAGAGCACTTTTTTCTTCAGGTGTACCGGGATACCGGCTTCCATTTCATGGATAATTTCCACTGGATCTTCCGAGCGGGGATTATCTGAAGTAAGGATTACCCGGTCGCTGTTTTCCACGGCTACCTCTCCCATAATAGGACGTTTGGCAGTATCCCTATCGCCGCCGCAGCCTACTACCGTAATCACCTGTTCGTTGCCTTTTCGCAGGTTTTTGATGGTAGCCAGTACATTTTTCAATGCGTCTGGCGTGTGTGCATAATCCACAATGGCGATGATCCGTTCTTTTGCTGAAATGATATAATCAAACCTGCCTTCTGCGCCTGAAGTATTGCTGAGGGCCTGTAAAACTTTGGTTTTGTTGATGCCCAGCAATACTGCTGCGCCGTATACAGCCAGCAGGTTATACGCGTTGAATTCACCGATCAGGCGGAAGTGCACTTCTGTATCTCCTATCAGCATAACCAGGCCGGTGAGATTATTTTCCAGGATCTTTCCTTTAAAATCTGCCAGGGTGCGTAAGCTATAGGTGGCTTTTTTCGCCCTGGTATTTTGCAACATTACCTGCCCTCTTTTATCGTCGAGGTTAGTAAGTGCAAACGCGGTAGTAGGCAGCTGATCGAAGAAAGACTTTTTCACGCGGATATACTCATCAAACGTTTTGTGATAGTCCAGGTGATCGTGGGTGATATTACTGAAGATACCCCCTGCGAATTTTAACCCGGCAATACGTTGCTGGTGGATAGCGTGGGAGCTTACTTCCATGAACACATACAGGCAACCATCTTCCACCATCCTCGCCAATAGGGCGTTTAGGCTGATAGGGTCTGGAGTGGTATGTGTAGCGGGTACAACAGTGTCGCCTATCTGATTTTGCACCGTAGACAGCAAGCCGCAGTGATAACCCAGTTTGGTGAACAGTTGGAACAGCAAAGTAGCAATGGTGGTTTTGCCATTGGTACCTGTTACGCCTACCAGTTGTATTTTATAAGAAGGGTTCTCATAAAAATTACCTGCCATAATACCGGTGGCGGCTGCGCTATTGCTTACCTGCACATAGCAGATATTATCGGACAGCTGCTCAGGCAGTGTTTCACAAATGACGGCGATAGCCCCTTTTTCGATAGCTTTTTCAATATACACATGACCATCTACGTGTACACCTTTCACCGCAATGAAAGCATCTCCGGCTCCGATGGACCTGGAGTCGGTTGCAATGGCATTTACGGGAATATCAGTATTCCCGTGTACCGCTTGTATGCTTACATTATACAATATGTCGCGTAGCGTCTTCATCTAGCTCAGTTCTATTACAATAGTTTGTTCGTTTCCTATTTTAGTGCCACCGGGAAGTGATTGTGTTTTCACTTTACCGGCGCCTTTTACTACTACCCGCAGCCCTGCATTTTCGAGCAGGTAGAGTGCATCTTTTAGTCCCATTCCGGTTACGTCTGGTACGGCGCCCTTAGCTTGTACTACTGGTTCGAAAGCGATCTTACGGTCTGTTACCCTTGCGCTTACCCAGTTATTGTTACCTGGGATGCTGCTGGCAGGCAGTTGCAGGGTAGCCAGGATCTGTTTCCATTCGCTGCCTTTACCATTTTTGAGTGACAGCAGTGTATCGAGTTGCCTATTTGCCTGCAGTGGTTTTTGTTTTTCCACTGCCACCGCATACAGTTTATCTGCTACCTCCCTGAATACAGGACCCGCTACGTTGGCGCCGTAAAAGCGTAACGCATGCGGTTTGTTTTTGATCACCACTACGCAGGTATACTGCGGATCTTTTGCGGGAAAATAACCTGCAAAAGAAGACTGGTATATTTTATCGGCATAGCCCCGGTTGCCATTGGCAACGAGGGCGGTACCTGTTTTACCGGCGAAGTCGTAGTAGGGACTGCGCAATTTTTTAGCAGTACCATCTATCGGTACACCTTCCAGCATGGCCTGTACCTGTTTAAGCGTGTTTTGAGAACAAATGCTATCCATTAGTACAGTGGGTCCAAACTGTTTAACTACCTGGCCATACTCTTGGATAGAGTTGACGAGGTAGGGTTTCATCATTTTACCGTTGTTAGCCACTGCATTGTACATCGTACACGTTTGCAGGGGGCTGATCAGTACTTCGTATCCGAAAGCCATCCAGGGTAAGCTGGTATTGCTCCAGGTTTTGGAAGCAGTAGTTTTAATAACAGGTCTTCCTTCGCCTACCAGGTCTATACCGGTACTTTGGTCGAGCCGCAATTTTTTCAGATGGGCTACAAAGTTATTCGGTTGCCGGTTATAAAACTGCCAGGCTAGTTTTGCCATTCCCACATTGGAGCTAAGCTCAAATGCGTGTTTTACCGTTACATTTTGCGGGCCGGGATGCGGTTCTGAATCAAAAACCGTTCTGCGTCCTACCTGCCAATGGCCGCCATCCATGTTTATCATTGTATTCATGGTGGCATATTTATCTTCCAGCACAGCAATCACGGTGGCCAGTTTAAAAGTGGAACCTGGCTCACCTACCTGCAATGCGTAGTTCATATCTTCCCAGTAGCTGCCATCGGGTTGCCTGCCGAGGTTAGCGATGGCTTTTATTTTGCCTGTTTTTACTTCCATGAGTATGCAGGTGCCATGTTCAGCTTCATTTTGCACCATCATGTTGGTGAGGGCTGTTTCCACAATGTCTTGCATATTTACATCGATGGTGGTCACCACATCCCTTCCATTTTCCGGTTCAATATCATAGCCATCTACAGGTACATAGGTACCGCCGGCGATGCGGCGCATCAGTCTTTTACCGGTAACGCCTTTCAGGTAATCGTTGTAGGTTCTTTCCAGGCCTACACTTTGTGAGTTTTCACGGGCCAGCCCGATGGTTCTGTTAGCGAGTAATTTAAAAGGGTTGATACGTTTGCTCTTAGATTCAGCGATCATACCGCCTTTATTTTTACCCAGCCGGAACATAGGGAATCCGCGTAGTTCTTCGTATTGACCGAATGGCACATCTCTTTTCAGCAGAAAGTAGCGGTCCTTTGATTTATATCCTTCCTGCAATAGCTGTTTGTAGGACGTTTTGGTACGGTCGCCAAAAAGAACAGACAGCCGGTAAGCTAAGGAGTCGATGTTTTCCTGGAAAACCTGTCCTTTTTTATCACGGAGGCCATCGGCGGCAAAATCTATGCGGATGTCGAAATAAGGAATGGAGGTAGACAGCATTCTGCCTTCCTCAGAGTAGATAGTGCCTCTTTCTGCATCCAGTGCTACATATCCGGTATGCAGGCTATCCGCCATGCTACGCCAGTAATTGCCTTGTACGTTCTGAATATAGAATACTTTAGCCAGGATAGCCACGCCAAATAGTGCCATGCCAATCAGGCACAGATACACTCTCCACAATATGTCCTTTTTTACATCCACGAAGTTGTTTTATGAGCTGCGAGCGGTTAGCTGTTAGCTACGGGTGAATTTTATTTTTATAAGTTGCCGGCTATTAGCGTTTAATCAATAGCCAATAAAATTTGTTGTACCGGCAGCCAGTTTTTCTGGCGGCTGGTGTGTTTATGAAATCTGCCATTTGCGGTTTGCAATAAGTGGTTTAATTGGGAAGTCATTATTAGCTGATTGCCCTTAGCTTTCAACCAGGTGGCCTTTGTAAAAGGCGGATGGTTAATTGCTAAAGGCGAATCAGGAGCTTGCCAAAACCAGTTTTACCAGCAATCCCGACTGAGGTTTTAGATCAGGCAGGACGTATCAGGCATTAACGTTAAAATCATTTTTCTGTTTCCTTTTTCAGCACAATTTTTTGTGGAGGGGAGCTGAGTTGTTTGAGGCCCAGCGGCTCTACAGATTTGCTGACTTCACTCATTTTGCTACGAAACATGAGCTCACTCTTCACGTTGATATACTCCCACTTGAGCTCTTTAATTTCTTTGCCAAGTTTGTTTATACGCCGGATTTTCTTTTCAGCCAGGTGGCTATTAGCGATATAGAGCAATGCCAGTACAGATAGGAATCCGATGAAGGGCATGTTTTGCACCAACGCACTATAATTGATGCGCAAACGCCATTCTTTTTTTGGTTCCGGGGAAATAGTGTTTTCTTCTTCAGCCGGAATATCCTGGTTTGTTTCTATAGTTTCTTCCTGCAACACGCTCTATGCCTTTTAAAAAAATTGACAATATAAACCTGAACGTAAATCAAACAGATGTGTATAGGATAGGGTAGGATGCGTAGGGCGGTTTAAGGCCCCGTCACTGATTTTTTTCGGCTACCCGCAGTTTTGCACTTCTGGATCTTCCATTGCGCTTCAATTCTGCATCGCTGGCGGTTACCGGTTTTTTTGTGATTAATCTGAACAATTTAGGGGGTGTTTCTTTTGCAAACGGATCATCCGGTGCTTCTTCAAAACTTCCTGTCTTCATAAAATTTTTCACCATCCTGTCTTCCAACGAGTGGAAGGTAATGACGGCGAGTCTGCCACCCGGTTTAAGTACACCGGTAGCCTGCTCCAGTAAATCTTTCAAAGCGCCCAATTCATCGTTAACGGCTATACGCAAAGCCTGGAATACCTGTGCCAGATATTTCTGGGGGTTTCCTTTTACGATAGGTTGGATCACGGATTTAAATTCAGTGATGGTGCGCATGGGGTGTGTTTTGCGCTGCTTTACAATTGTTTGGGCCAGGGTTTTAGCGTTGGTTACTTCCCCATAGTCCTGGAAAATTTGTTGTAACCGTGCTTCTCCCCATGTAGCCAGCAATTGAGCGGCAGTAAATTCGGTTCTCGTATCCATCCGCATATCCAGGTCGCCATCAAAGCGAATGCTGAATCCTCTTTCTGCTGTATCAAACTGGTGCGAGGAAACGCCCAGATCTGCCAGTACACCATCTACCTGCGCTGCTTTGTGTAGTTTAAGAAAGCGTTGCAGGTGACGGAAATTTTGCTGTACAAAAGTTACGCGTTCGTCTATAATCCTGTTACGGTAAGCATCTTCATCCTGATCAAATACTATCAGCCTGCCTTTTTCACCCAGTTTCTCCAGTATGGCGCGTGAATGTCCTCCACCTCCAAACGTAGCATCTACATAAGTTCCTTCCGGATTAATATGCAATAGCTCCGTTGTTTCCTGGAGCAAAACGGGTAAGTGATATTGTTGTTCTCCCATATGCTCCCCCCTTTAAATTGAAATATTGTTGTCTCCTCCTCCCATTACCTGTTGTGCCAGATCACTGAACGCTCCTGGTGAGAAATTTTCAAAGAACTCCTGGTATTTACCTTTATCCCAGATCTCGATTTTATTTGTTGCTGCTGCCAGCACAATATCTTTTTCCAGATTGGCGTAAGACAGCAGGTTTTTTGGTACCAGTAGTCTTCCCGCGCTGTCTAACTCCAGAATAGTAGCCCCGTTTAAGAAGTATCGTCTGAATTCCCTTACTTTAGGATCAAAGTCATTCAGTTTGCTAATACGCTCAAAAATAGGCTGCCACTCATTCATGGGATACAGGGACAAGCATTTTTCAAACCCTCGGTTAATCACAAACTGTCCTCCGGCCCCGTCTGTTATCTGCTTTTTGAATCCGGCAGGTAACAGAAAGCGTCCTTTTGCGTCCAGCGTCGATTCATATTCACCGAGAAAACCTGTCATACCATGGGGCAAAGTCCTTGAAAATCCAATTTCTAACACAAAATAACACTTTTTCCCACTTTTTAACGAAAAAATACTTTATAAATTTTTTCCACAGGTCGAATTACTTGTTTATAAGGCTTTTATGCCTTATTTATGCATATAGGTGTGCATTATTTTATCCACTATGTTGATAATATGTTCATAACATTGCATTATATGTTTATAACCTGCGAATCCCATACATTACGGGTTATTGCCCGGAAAGAAACCAGACCTGAAAACGAGCTGTCACGCTATTTATGTGTATGCTTTTTTTCTAATCTGATACTTTTTTACCTTTAGTATCACGACAAAAATTTATTTATTTACTCACCGTACAAGACGGCCCAACAAACGTGAAAAATTTCAGTTTCAGCGATTTAATTCCCCCTTTTGCAAAATTTTAACAGCAATGAAAATCTCTCTGCCTTACATTTACATTTAATTCTTAATTTTGCCACTCTTTTATGCGGAAATTTTTATTGTACATCCCTGTTTTTGCGCTAATCGTAGCTACTTCTTGTAATAACCAGTTACGGAGGATAGAGAAAAGCAACAACTTTGAAAAGAAGTTGGCATATGCCGACCAGTTGTATCAAAAGAAAAAATACAACACAGCGCAAACACTCTATACTGATCTCTTGCAGGTATACAAGGGAACAGACAAGTTTGAGGCGTTGTATTATAATTACGCATATTGTTCTTATTATGTAAAAGACTACGTGCAGGCAGCTTTTCACTTTAAAAACTACCTGGACGTATTTCCTAACAGCCCAAGAGCCCTGGAGATAGATTATATGCAGGCTTATTGCTATTATAAGCAGTCGCCTAAAGTATCATTGGATCAAACCAATACCATGAAGGCGATTGCTGCTATGCAAACTTTCGTGAATAACTATCCCACTTCCGATAAAGTGGCCGAAGCGAACCTGGTAATTGAACTGTGCAGACGTAAACTGGAAGAAAAAGAATATAACAGTGCCGAATTATATTATAACCTGGGCTATTTTAACGCAGCCGGTATTGCCTTCAAAAGCCTGATGCGCAATTACCCCGACTCTGACAAGAGCGATGGATATAAAGTAATGGCTATCAAGTCTTACTATAATTATGCTAAGAATAGTATTCCGCAACGGCAAAAGGAAAGATACACTACGGTGATCGATGAGTATCTGGACTTTGCGGACCACTACCCAAACAGCAAATTAAAGGTAGATGCCGAAAAATTTTATAACTTAGCACAAAACAACATAAAAACACTGGATAATGAGCAAGCTAAAGCGCAGTCTAACCAGTAGTCTTAATCCCTGGGTAGAAACCAAAAATACTACCGATATTAAGAACAGAACTGGTAATTTATATGAGTCTATTGCCGTGATAGCCAAACGCGCCAATCAGATCAATATTTCCGTGAAAGAAGAGCTCCATTCCAAACTGGAAGAGTTTGCCAGCCATACAGACAATCTGGAGGAAGTGCACGAGAATAAGGAACAGATCGAGATTTCCCGTTTTTATGAAAGACTGGCAAATCCGGCTATCCAGGCTACACAGGAGTTCCTGGACAACAAAATTTATTTCCGCAAGAACGACGACGATTTGTTTAGCTGATCCGCTACGCCTTATTTTGTGAGGTTCGCGATTGCGAAAAATAAAAATATTAATTTCATGGCGGCAGAATGAGTTCTGCCGCCTTTTTTTATATACCATGGACGCTAATAACATTCTTTCCGGGAAAAAGATCCTGCTCGGCGTTACCGGCAGCATAGCTGCCTACAAGGCCGCTACCCTTATCCGCTTGCTGGTAAAGGAAGGCGCCGTGGTGAAAGTAGTGATGACCCCAGCTGCCGCAGGCTTTATTACACCGCTTACCCTGGCTACCCTCTCTAAAAATGAGGTGCCCATGAATATCAGCGACCATAATAGTTGGAATAATCATGTTATGCTGGGGCGTTGGGCAGATGTAATGCTTGTGGCGCCTGCTTCTGCCAATACTATCGCTAAAATGGCCCTGGGCCTGTGCGATAATCTCCTGTTGGCGGTATACCTGTCTGCTACCTGTCCCGTGTTATTTGCACCCGCTATGGATGAAGATATGTGGCGTCATCCGGCTACCCGCAGCAATGTAGATAAACTTGTTGCCTATGGCCACCTGCAAATCCCTATTGCTTCCGGAGAACTGGCCAGCGGCCTTTTCGGAGAAGGGCGTATGGCTGAACCAGAAGAAATGGTGGCTTTTCTGCAACAACATTTCCTGAAAAAAGAAGGTGCTGGCTCCCTGCCATTAAGCGGACAAACCGCTATCGTAACCGCAGGGCCTACTATAGAACATATAGATCCTGTACGTTATATCAGCAACCATTCCAGCGGAAAAATGGGCATTGCCATTGCAGAAGCACTGGCCGCCGCCGGTGCCAATGTACAACTGGTGCTGGGGCCTACGCCGCTGCAAACTACCCATACGGGAATTACTACCTGGCGCATTCAAACTGCCCAGAATATGTACGACCAGGTAAATGCCTTGTACCCACAAGCAAATATTGTAGTGGCCGCCGCCGCAGTGGCCGACTACCGTCCGGCTGTAATCGCCGACCGTAAAATCAAAAAAGGGGAAGCGCAGTTACATATCGACCTGGAAAAAACACCTGATATCCTCCGCTCCCTGGGCGACCATAAAGGGGCCGGACAATTGTTGGTGGGTTTCTCCCTGGAAACCAACAATGAAAGGGAATACGCGCTCAAAAAGCTGCGGGAAAAACACCTGGACCTGATTGTGATGAACTCCCTTGCAGATGCCGGCGCCGGATTTAACTATGATACCAACAAGGTAACCCTGTTCGATAAAAATGGAAAGGAACAAAGCCTTCCACTTAAATCAAAACAAGAGGTTGCCAGGGATATTGTTTCCGCTATAATTGAATTGCAACATGCCTAATCGTTTCGCGTTCATCATGCTGCTGGTAGGCGCATGTACCTTTTGCTGTCGTTCTGCCCATGCCCAGGAGATCAGGGCCAACGTATCTGTTGTGGCCAGCCAGATACAGGGAGTAGACCGGAAAGTATTTACCAGTTTACAAAGCGCTATCCGGGAATTCCTGAATAACCGCCATTGGGCTACAGATGCTTTTACGGCTTCTGAGCGTATTGAATGTAATTTTCTGCTCAATATAACCAGCAGCCTGGGTAGCGACGCTTATAAAGCTACCCTCACTATACAGGCTACCCGCCCTGTGTTTAACAGTAGTTATCTGACCAGCTTGCTGAATATACAAGATAAAGAAGTGGCTTTCCGGTATGTAGAGTTCCAACAGCTGGAATTCAATGATAACCGGGTGGGTGGCAACGATCCCATGGCTTCCAACCTTACTGCAATACTGGCCTATTATGTAGATATTATCCTGGGAATGGATTACGATTCTTTTTCTCCCCGGGGCGGAGATATATACTTTAAGAAGGCATTGAACATCGTTAATAATGCACCCGATGGAAAAGATATTACCGGTTGGAAGGCATTTGAGGGTAACCGTAACCGTTATTGGTTGCAAGACAACTTGCTCAATGCCAAGTTCCTGCAGTTCCATGATGTTATGTACCAGTACCATCGCCAAGGATTAGATGCCATGTATGATGATGTGAATAAAGGCCGTGCTGCAGTACTGAACTGCCTGAACATGTTGTACGCTATCCACCAGAATATGCCTAATTCCATGCTGATGCAAACCTTTTTCAGCGCTAAAAATGATGAATTGCTGAAATTATTTTCCAAGGCGATGCCACAGGAGAAAAGCCGTGCAGCCGAGTTATTGTCTCAGCTGGATATACCCAATGCACAAAAATACCAACAGATGAAGTAGTGCTTCATCGCTAAAAATTATCAATGAATCAAATATCGAAGTATACTGCCCTCGGTTTAATTGTGTTACTGCTATTTGCCTGTGGAGAAGGCGAAAATGTGCCGTCAAAATATCTTTCTAAAGAAAAAATGAGCAGCATTATGGTGGATATGTCGTTAGCAGACGCTTACAGCAATGAGCTGCTGGTGCAACAACCATATACGCCTGCTGCAGATTCGCTCCGGCAGGAGCGGGTGAAAGTGTATTACCGCCAGGTACTGGACCTTCATAAAGTAAGTGTAAAGGAATTTATGGAGAGCTACAGGTATTATGAGGCGCACCCCAATAGATTAAAAGACGTGCTGGAGCTGGTACAATCTAATCTGGCTGTGAGAAAACTGCAACTGGGCAACCCCATGGATGAGAATGCGCCTGTACGTTTCCGCGTGAAAAGCATTTTCCCTTATGCAGACAGTGTATTGCTGCTGCCAAAGTCCGATACCATCCGGCCTTTTGTAAAGCGGCAGCCATAATTTATAAAACACCAAAACATGAACAAAGTAGTAGCTAATGCCGATGATGCCATACGGGATATAAAGGATGGCTCGGTGTTGATGCTGGGAGGGTTTGGTTTATGTGGTATTCCGGAAAACTGTATCAGCGCCCTGGTAAAAAAAGGGGTAAAAGATCTTACCTGTATTTCCAATAATGCAGGTGTAGATGATTTCGGATTGGGCCTGTTATTGAAAACAAGGCAGATCCGGAAAATGATGTCTTCTTATGTAGGAGAAAACGCAGAATTTGAAAGGCAACTATTGGCAGGAGAGCTCGAAGTAGACCTGATTCCACAAGGAACCCTGGCTACCCGTATCCAGATGGCAGGCATGGGCATCCCTGCCTTTTTTACGCCTGCGGGTTACGGTACCGAGGTCGCTGCAGGAAAAGAAGTGCGTGAATTTAATGGCAAACCCCATCTGATGGAACTGGCGCTGCCGGCAGATTATGCCATTGTAAAAGCCTGGAAAGGAGATACTATGGGCAATCTGGTATTCCGTAAAACCACCCGTAACTTCAGTACTTCCATGGCTAGGGCCGGCAATATTACCATTGCTGAAGTAGAGCACTTGGTACGGCCAGGAGAGCTGGACCCTGATCAGATCCACGTACCCGGAATCTATGTGCACCGCATTTTCCAGGGTAGTAATTATGAAAAACGGATTGAACGGAGAACCGTAAAGATCTGACCCCATTTTTTCCACTTTTTTTCAAACCTTATTGATTATGTCTCTCGATAAATATGGTATCGCTAAACGCATTGCCAAAGAACTGAAAGACGGAATGTATGTAAACCTTGGCATCGGCATCCCCACATTAGTATCTAACTATATCCCTGAAGGTATTTCCATTATGTTGCAGTCGGAAAACGGCATATTGGGGACGGGCCCTTATCCCGTAACAGAAGAGGTGGATGCAGACTTGATCAATGCCGGGAAGGAAACCGTGACCTTATTGCCTGGTGGTAGCTTTTTTGATTCTGCAGAGAGTTTTGGGATGATACGCGCTGGAAAAGTAGATCTTACTGTATTGGGCGCTATGGAAGTGTCCGACAAAGGTGATATTGCTAACTGGAAAATTCCAGGGAAAATGGTGAAAGGCATGGGTGGCGCTATGGACCTGGTAGCCTCTGCCAGGAATATTATTGTAGCCATGATGCACACCAATCCTAAAGGAGAAAGCAAGTTGCTCCCACAATGTACCCTGCCGCTCACCGGTGTAAACTGTGTAAAAAAGATTGTAACGGAATTGGCGGTACTGGATGTAACCCCCGATGGTTTTAAGCTGTTGGAGCGGGCGCCTGGTATAAGTGTGGAAGAGATACGCGCTAAAACTGCCGGGCGGCTGATCATTGAAGGGGATATTCCTGAAATGGCTGGATAAGATTATTACGTATATACATTGCCGTGCCCTGCTTTTTTATCATAAAAAGCAGGGCATTTTTTAATGGTAGTTACAGCTAAATGTACAGGTAGCTTTAGTGGCTGGTATGAGCTTGTTATGAGGCTGGTAATGGGCCTCAGCAGGTAGATTAAGTCAGATATTTAGTTTTCTTATACATAGTTTTTTGAAATAAAACCGGTAATTCTCAAAGTTCGGAAATCGCTAAATAAGTGGTAACTTTCACTTTGCTAAAATAGTTCGAGGTGCAAGTTGGATTTCTTTGTTATAACGGTAAATACATCCCTGCGGCTGATCCGATTTTTACAGCAGACAATCGCTCCTTCAGATATGGGGATGGATTTTTTGAAACCCTGAAGGTATATCAGGGAGAGGTGTTGTTGGCCGATCTTCATTTTGAGCGGTTATTGGCGTCTTTGCATTTACTGCATTTTGATATTCCCACTCATTTTACGAAAGCCTTTTTTATACAGCATATATTGGACCTCTGCAATAAAAATGACGTGTCGCAACTGGCCCGTGTAAGAGTGGCTATATTCCGGTCTGACGGTGGATTATACGATCCGGTGAATAACCTGCCTAATTACCTTATTCAGTGCTGGGAACTCAGTGAAACAGCACTGGAATTAAATGAGGAGGGGCTGGTAGTAGACATTTTTCCAGATGTAAGGAAGAGTTGTGATAAACTTTCCTCCATTAAGTCAAACAATTGCCTGCCTTATGTAATGGCAGCCTTGTACGCCAAGCAACATCAATTTCAGGAAGCTATTCTCCTGAATCCATACGGGCGAATAGCCGACAGTACGATTGCCAATGTTTTTATGGTACGTAATAAGGTAATATACACGCCGCCCCTGTCGGAAGGTGGTGTATGTGGCGTGATGCGTAAATACTTGTTGCAGTCGGAACTACCTTTTACCATAGAAGAAAAACCGATCCAGGTAGAAGAACTGGAAACGGCGGATGAAATATTCCTAACCAATGCAATCTATGGTATCCGTTGGGTGGGCGCGTTCCGGGACAGCCGCTATGGTAATAGCGTGGCCGCTATCTTACACGAGATACTGCACGAAGGCATCCTGAAATAACAACATCATCCTTATGGAAAAAGTAAATCTCTGCTGGTTGCGTCGCGATCTGCGACTCAACGACCAGGCGGCGCTGTATCATGCATTGCGCGCAGGGGAACCTGTAGTGCCAGTATTTGTTTTTGATACCCAGATACTAGACGACCTGGAAGATAAAAAAGACCGGCGGGTTACTTTTATTTATGAAGTACTGGAAGCATTACAGCGGCAGCTGGAAGGCTATGGCGCTTCGCTGGATGTATTTTACGGTACTCCCGAAGCAGCATTCCGTTACTGGACCGGTAAATATGAAGTAGCAGCCGTATATACCAACCACGACTATGAACCCTACGCCAAAAGCAGGGACGCGCTTATTGCCGGACAGTTGAAGGTGAAAGGCATTGCTTTTCATACCTATAAAGACCAGGTGGTATTTGATAAGGGAGAAGTATTGAAGGATAACGGTGAGCCATATACGGTATTTACACCTTATAGCCGGAAATGGCATGATACACTTACTTTTTTTTACCTGAAGCCTTACCCCTGTGAAAAATATATGCGTGGGTTCTATCAGCAAGCGCCAATACAGTTTCCTGCATTGAAGGAGATGGGTTTCCTCGCTGGAGAAAAACATTTTCCTTCCCATTACTTGCAGGAAAACGTGATCGCTCACTACGATCAAACCCGTGATTTTCCGGCATTGGAAGGCACTTCCCGGTTAGGTGTTCATTTACGCTTTGGCACGGTGAGTATACGCGCCGTGATGCAACAGGCTATGCAACTTAACAGCACTTTCGCTAAAGAGTTGATATGGCGTGAGTTTTACCAGATGATCCTTGAGTATTTTCCACATGTGGTGGGGCATGCTTTTAAACGGGAATATGATAAGATACAGTGGCGCAATAATGAAGTAGAATTTGAACGTTGGTGCAATGGAGAAACCGGTTATCCTATAGTAGACGCAGGTATGCGGGAATTGAACGCTACAGGCTATATGCATAACCGCGTACGTATGATCACTGCCAGTTTTTTAACCAAACACTTATTGATCGATTGGCGTTGGGGCGAAGCTTATTTTGCTGCCAAATTACTGGACTACGACCTGGCAGCCAATAATGGAGGCTGGCAATGGGCAGCAGGTTCCGGTTGCGATGCAGCCCCCTATTTCAGGGTATTTAACCCTACTTTGCAAACGCAGAAATTTGACAAGGACTTTAAATATATCCGCAAATGGGTGCCGGAGTTTGAAGGCTTCGGTTATGTAAAACCCATAGTGGTACACGAAGAAGCGAGAAAAAGGGCATTGGAGGCATATGGAAAAGCGTTGAGGAGCTAGCTTTTAGCCGCCAGCTCCCGGTGTAGTTGCCCAATGCTGCTGCCGGTCGTTATCCTCCGGCGCGCGTTTAAGCGGAATTAATTACGTATTTTTTCCGCTGCTTCCATTAAGGCCTGTACAGCGGCTTTTCCCTCCTGGCCAAGGTTCAGGCTGAAATCATTTACATACAAGTCTATATGTTGCCGCATAACCTGTTCATCCATCTCTTGCGCATGTGATTTTACATAATCAGATAGTTGGGGGTAGGTACTATAGCTGTTTTGCAAGCTGCTATGGATGAGGTGGTCCAGTTGGGCGCGGGTTGCTTCCGGTACATCCTTACGGATAAAAATGCCGCCGAGTGGAATGGGATTACCTGTGGTTTTTTCCCAGTATTCACCCATATCCATCAGTTTTACCAATCCTTTCAACTGATAGGTAAAACGGTTTTCGTGAATGATCACGCCTACATCTGCCGCTCCGCTTAATACCGCGTTTTCTATCTCGGAAAATACCATTACTTTTTTGTTCTTCGCTTCCGGGAAAGCAATGGAGAACAGGAGGTTGGCGGTAGTGTTTTCGCCAGGGATGGCGATGGTGAGATTTTTTATTTCATCCAGTGGAATATCTTTCTTCGCAATCAGCAATGGTCCGCAGCCGCGTCCTAGTGCACTGCCACTGTTCAGCAGTTCATATTGGTCTTTTACCTTCAGATACACGGCGAAGCTGAGCTTGGTAACGGCCAGTTTGCCTTGCAGGGCCCAGTTGTTAAGCGTTTCCACATCTTCCAGGTGGGTGTCAAAAGTGAAATCCTTGGTGTCGATTTTGTTATTTACCAGTGCATCAAAAATAAAAGTATCATTCGGGCATGGCGAAAAACCTAGCGATAAATGCATATATTATCAAAATTTTAATGTTAATGACGGGAGACCGGCGAGCTTTTCTACGGTGTTTATCACTTCTTCGTTCAAGTTTTTTACCGCCAGGGGAATCTGCCATTTGCTTTTGTCCCTTATTTCCACATAGTTAGAGATACTACGCAATTGGAGAAAGGGTACTCTTTCCAGTAGGCAGGCATAGTGGAAAGCGGCGCCTTCCATGCTTTCTATGTCTGGTGCATATTTACTTTCCAGTTTCCGGATAGTGGCTTCGCTACCGCTCACCAGGTTTACGCTTACACCGGTGGCTTGTTGTAATGGCGGCAGCCAGGGGAGGCCGGAAAAGGTGTTTACCAGGCTATTGCCGGTAAACGGATACTGGGAGGGTTGCCAGAGTTGTATATCAAATAAATCTTTAAACTGATCATTATCTTCTGCGCCTAGGTCACCCAGGTATTCCTGGCGGATGAGCACCACACTGCCCAATTCCCATTGCTGCCGGAAAGTGCCGCCTATGCCGGCCTGAATGGCTATATCGGGCTGGTGCGTATCTAGGTTACGCCCCAGACTAAAGGCGGTATGCATCATGCCTATACCGGCAATGAGAATGTCTATTTCGCAGTTTGCAGCTGCAAAGGCCGGACGGTGTTGGTCCAGGTACTGTACAAATGGCTGTATTTCCAGTGTGGTAGCCGCGGTAACCAGTATTTTCATAATATAAAAGTAAGGTAAAAATGATTGTTGCCCGTGTAAAACAATTGACAGGAATAAGGATAAATTGGCACTACTCACTTAATAGTGGTATTTTTGCAAAAATTATTTTGCAGTAATGATTTATTTAACGCGAGTAGAGAACTTCAATGCAGCGCATAAGTTATCTAACCCGGCATGGAGCAAAGAAAAGAACGAAGAAGTTTTTGGAAAATGTGCCAACGAAAACTGGCATGGTCATAATTACGAATTACACGTTACCATTAAAGGAAATCCAGATCCGGAAACGGGTTTTGTATTCAATGCCAAAACTTTAGGAGTGATTATCCGGGATGTAATCATCGAAAAGATCGATCACCGGAATCTGAATATGGATGTCGACTTTATGAAAGGTAAATTCACCTCAGCCGAAAATCTTTCTATTGCCATCTGGGACCAGCTAGCCAAACACTTGCCTGCGGAAGTACAATTGCATTGTATCAAACTGTACGAAACACCACGCATATACGTTGAATACTATGGTGGAAAATAACCGACAGCATTGTTAAAATCATATAAGAATGGCGTATAATAAGATTGAAACTTACGATGATAAGATCACGTCTGATCTTATAGCGAACTATAAAGACTGTCTGCAGCTATTGGGTGAAGACCCTGAAAGGGAAGGTCTGCAAAAAACGCCGGAGCGGGTAGCCAAGGCCATGCAGTTCCTCACACAGGGATATCAGCAGGATGCACGCGAAATCCTGGATGGGGCCAAATTTACAGAGGCCTATAGCGAAATGGTGATCGTTAAAGATATAGAGTTATATTCTATGTGTGAGCATCATATGTTGCCTTTCTTTGGAAAGGCGCATGTAGCCTATATTCCTAATGGTTATATCACCGGCTTGAGCAAAATTGCCCGGGTGGTAGATGTATACGCCCGCCGTTTACAGGTACAGGAGCGTTTAACGCATCAAATACTGGATGCTATCCAGGAAACCCTGCAGCCACAGGGAGTAGCAGTGGTTATTGAAGCCCAGCATCTGTGCATGATGATGCGGGGGGTACAAAAACAGAACTCTGTGACCACTACTTCTGCTTTCAGCGGACAGTTTGAGAATGGTACCACCAGGGCCGAGTTCATGAAACTCATCTACAAATAGTTCCTGCATCGCTAATGTTTGTAGGAACACTACGCAAGGAGCATAAGGTAGGCAAAGGAGCAATGTTCATTGTGGCTCTTTTGCGTGCTTTATGCTCCTTATGTTATATTTCTCCAGCAAAACTATTCCTGTTAGGTGGCATTTAACAGGAGCCCTTGCTTACTTTACTTACTTATGTACCTTTGTAGTAAGTATTTTAAATTTTTTAATTTGATAAGCTAAAACATAAAATATCCACATGAAGCATGCTTACGTATTTCCCGGACAAGGCTCCCAGTTTCCGGGTATGGGCAAAAATCTGTACGAAACCAACGCAAAAGCAAAAGAACTGTTTGAACAGGCCAATGAAATCCTGGGTTTCCGCATTTCCGATATCATGTTCAATGGTACGGATGAAGACCTAAAACAAACTAATGTTACCCAGCCCGCAGTTTTCCTGCATGCTGTAATTGCCTTCCTGTGCACAGAACATTCACAACCTGAAATGGTGGCCGGGCATTCCCTGGGTGAATTTTCTGCATTGGTGGCCAACGGGGTATTGTCTTTTGAAGCAGCTTTGCGCCTGGTAGCTATCCGCGCCAATGCTATGCAGAAAGCCTGCGAGCAGCAGCCTTCTACCATGGCGGCAGTACTGGCCCTCGATGATGCTAAAGTGGAAGAAATATGTGCGGCTGTTACCGTGGAAACCGGAGAAATAGTAGTGCCTGCCAATTATAATTGCCCCGGCCAGCTGGTAATTTCCGGTACCGTTAAAGGAATAGAGATTGCCTGTGAAAGAATGAAGGCTGCTGGTGCCAAAAGAGCATTGGTATTGCCGGTAGGCGGCGCTTTCCACTCTCCGTTAATGGCGCCTGCCAAAGAAGAGTTACAAGCTGCTATTAACACAGCGACTTTTAATACGCCTTCCTGTCCTGTTTACCAGAATGTAGTAGCTACTGCTGTTACAGACCCGGCGCAGATCAAACAAAACCTCATCGATCAGTTAACCGGCGCAGTAAAATGGACACAATCCGTGCAGGCAATGATTGCAGATGGCGCTAAAGAATTCACAGAAGTAGGACCCGGTAAAGTATTACAGGGATTGATTCAGAAAATCAATAAGGAAACAGTTGTAAACGGCATTAATTAGCAGTTATAAGCTATCCGGATATACTGCAGCCAGTTTTTAGTCATCTCTAAAAACTGGCTGCTTTTTTTATTAACCGCCCCGCTGTGTAAATAGCTGGAGCGGAAAGTTATTGTAAGGCTATGCTTACATTGATCCATTCGGGATCGAATTGGTCGGTATATTTTTTATAGAAATTAATGGCGGGCGTATTCCATTCCAACACCTGAAACGTAATGCCATTCAGGTTTTTCATTTTTGCTTCTGTTATAAGTTGATCAAATAACAATTTACCGATGCCTTTCCCGCGCCATGCTGCGGTTACAATAATATCTTCCAGGTACATACGGCATCCCTTCCAGGTGGAGTAGCGGATATAATACAGGGCAAAGCCTAGTATGGTTTCCTGCCCATTGTGATGGGTAGTGGCTACAAATGCCTTCCATACTGGGTTGGGGCCAAAACCGGCCTCTTCAAAATGTGCCAGGGTAATGGTTACCTGTTCAGACGCTTTTTCATATTCGGCCAGTTCGCGGATTAATTCCATCAAACGCGGACAATCTTCTTTGCGTGCAACCCTTAACGCTATATTTTCCATTATTGTCGTAATTAATTGAGTTGGCTAAGATGCCGGGCTATCCCTCTGCTTTGCCCATTAAATAGCCTGCTTATGCGGGCAAATGTAAATGTAAAATAATTAAAATCGTATGGGCCGGTTTGTAGGTTATGCCGGGATGACAAATATCGCGTGGCAAATTGAGCAACAATATTGTAATTTGTAAGATGTTTGTGGGTGGCACTGCATTAACTTTTGGGTCATGAAAAATATGCTTTTACATTATGCTGCCTACAACTACTGGGCTAACCAGCAGTTGGTAAAAGGCTTGCTTAAATTAAAGGAAGAACAGGTAGACCGTGAGCTGGGAGGCGCGCCGGGTAATTTACGTAATGGGGTACATCAGTTGTGGTGCACTGAAAGCTTGTGGTACCAGCGATTGGAACTGGCAGAGAAAACTGCTGATCCTACGGTGGGATTCGGAGGGGATTTTGCCCTGGCCTGCCATAGCTGGCTAAAGCAATCATTGTTGCTGGAAGAGTGGGTACGTAAGGCTGATCCTATGAAGCTAAACCACACTATTGCCTATACGATCAAAAAAAGTGAACATTATAAAATGGCAGTGCAGGAGGTAATTATGCAGGTATGCAATCATAGTACCTTTTACCGTGGGCAGGTAGTATATATGTTACAGTTATTAGGGGTGAATAGAATACCTGTTATGGATTACAGTCGTTTTAAGCCAAAAAAGTAGACTGATTTTATTATTTTTACCAGATTTTTCTGCCTTTAAAATTCCTTTATGAACGCTGCTTCTTTTTATTCTAAAGCCCCCAAGCACTTGGTGGCAGTAGATTGTATCATTTTCGGTTTTGATGAAGGCCGTCTGAAACTGTTGATTATGGAGCGCAAAGTGGCGCCTATGGCTGGAGAATGGTCGCTGGTGGGCGGTTTTGTGCAGGAAAATGAAAGTACAGATGAAGCGGCAGCCCGGGTATTGGTACATACTACCGGCCTGGATGACATTTATATGAACCAGCTGCGTTGTTATGGTGAGGTAGGACGTGATACCGGCGCCCGTGTTATTTCAGTTGCTTATTATGCCCTGATCAGGATTAAGCACCACGACAAGCCATTGGCCAGTGAACATGGTGCACACTGGTTGGAGTTGCATGAAATACCGGAATTGATTTTCGACCATGGTAAAATGATCGAAGATGCCCTGGAAGCGCTGCGCAATAATGCTAAATTCCACCCTATTGGTTTTGAACTGCTGCCAGAGAAATTTACGTTGTCGCAACTCCGTAGCCTATACGAAGAGATTTATCGTAAAACCCTCGATAAACGCAATTTCCGCAAGAAGATATTATCGCTCGATGTAATGGAAAAGCTGGATGAAAAGGATAAAACTTCTTCCAAAAAAGGAGCGCACCTGTACCGCTTTGATCCGGAAAAATATGAAGCCCTGAAACGTAAAGGACTGGTGTTTGAGATCTGACTGGTAAAATGAACAAAATGGATAACAACAGGAACATGAAATAGCGCTAATTTACCCTCTGTTGATTCCATATCATGGTAGGTTTGCGCTATGTGGGCCTTTGGTGCCTGCTACTTGTTCCTCGCCTGTTGTGCGCCCAGCACAATGAAATTACAACTGTTAAGTATGCGTTGCCACATATTACGGATAGTATAAAATATGTGGATGCACTCAATCAGTTGTCGATGTTGTACCTCCCATGCCAACTCGACAGTAGCGGATGGTACGCTAAAGCTGCCAATGAACTTTCAATAAGGATACATGATGGGAAAGGGCAAAGGGAAGCTATGCACAACCTTGGGCGTTATTATACTTTGCGTCCGCATAATTACCTGGCTTTCCTGTTTTACGATAATGCTTTAACGGCCAGTCGCGCTGCCGGTGACTCTACAGGGGTAGTGCTTTCGCTGCTGAATATGGGTAATTGCTACCAATACCAGGGGCAGCATGCAGAAGCGCAACGCTTTGTGAACCGTGCCTTAAAAGTGGCCTGGAAATCAGGTCTTGATTCTCTCCGCGCCTGGGTGCTAACACAATATTACATTATCAACAACGCAGATTCCAATTTACAGGTTATTGCACGGAAAGCCCTGCAACAGGCTATGGCTATCCACCAACGCTACCACAGCCAGATGGGCTTGTTGTATACCCGCCTTTTTAAGGCCCACGAAGCCTTGCTGGCAGGGCAAACGGCAATGGCAGAACAGATCTTGCACGAAGTGATACCTGCTGCTGATAGTGCCGGTTTTAACTATATTTCCATGTATGCCTGCGTGCAGCTGGCCGGTTACCATAGCTGGCAACAGCAGCCGGATTCTTTGCAGCTCCGGCGCAAAGCTGTGGAATATGCGGTAGCAGGCGGTTACGCAGGGTTGCTGCTACCGGTGGTCAATGGCCTGTACGATTGGTGCATACAGCATCATCAATCTGCTGATGCGGCTAAGTATAGCCGCATCGCGCTACAGATTATACAACAGCAGCAAGAAGATCTACAGGCCGGAGAAGCCGATTATCTTTCTTATACGTTTGGCAATGAATGGATGGATTCCCTGCGGCAGGAACATCAATCCCAGTCCCGCTTATTGCAGCATAACATTACAACCAACCGTTTCTGGTACCTCCAGTTGGCCCTTATTACTGCCATCGCCTTATTACTGGCCACTTTACTAATGTACTTTATCCGGGCTTACCGTCTTTCCCATATGAACGTTGCCAGTATGGCTATTCTCCGGGAAGAGATCGGCAAAGGGAACCTTGTATTGCAGGATAGTGATGATTTTAAAAACAAGTTGATCTCTGTGATTGCCCATGACTTCAGAACACCCTTGCACAATATTGTAAACATCACCGGGTTTATCGACGGAAAAACACTCACTGTTCCAGAGGCGGCAGAAATGATCGTGGAAGTAGAGCAAACCGCCTCGGCTACGTTGAAAATGTTTGAAGATATACTGAAATGGATACGCACCCAACTATCCGGCTTTACTTACCATCCGGAGTCACTGTTGCTATCAGCTATGATCAGTACTGCTGAACAGAGCCAACACCGCGATCTTATTGCCAAAGGCATCCGGTTGCGGATAGATATCCCGGTAGGTACAACCGTATTGGCCGATTATGAGATGTTGCAATTTGTACACCGCAACTTTTTGCATAATGCCATTAAATTTTCTCCCGGGAACAGCACGATTACGATTAGCGCTATACGTAAGAACAATGGAATAATGGTAGCCTTTTCTGATGAAGGACCTGGTATTGATGCAATGGTGTTGCCAAAGCTGTTTGCCTGGAGCCGCAAGGCATACGAGCAGGAAAGAAGTAGTAAAGGCGCCGGGTTGGCGCTGATCATCTGCAAAGATTTTATGGATAAAATGAAGGGAAAAATTTGGGCAGAAAACAATGCACAACGAGGTAGCACTTTTTATTACCAGTTGCCAGATGCGCAGCCAACTGTACACCAGCCATGAGCTATATACGTTTTATTTACGGGTTATTTATCGTAGCAGGACTGTTGTATGGCATCCCCAGGGCTTTCGCACAAGGTCCTCAGTTGCCAGGACTGTTACATGAATTGTCTGTACAGCAGGATAGTACCCAATATGTGAATACGTTGGGAAAAATTGGCGCCCTATATATGATGATGAATATCGACAGTTGCTTTCTCTATGCTTTAAAAGAACAGGAAATAGCTGGTCGCATCAGGTATACTAAGGGCATCGCAGATGCTTACGACTTAATGAGCTTTTGTTTTGCATTAAGAACAGATTTCAATATCGCCAGTATTTATGCTTACAGGGCATTACAATTGCACCGGGCCATGTCTGACAGTGCGCGTATTTGTAAAACGCTGAGTAATCTTTATCTCTATTACCGTAACCAGGGTAGGGTGGAAGATGCTAATAATTACTTTTACGAAGCGTTTCAGATGGCTTCCCGGTTGCCCCCTTCCGAAGATTCCATCCATAGTATATTATTAGTGAATTATGTAATGCGTTTTTATAAAGATATTAAACGTAAGGATTCCGTACTATGGGCGTTGCAAACTGCGAGAGCGATTTGTGGGAAATATCCGTGGTCGAGATTGAAATTATACATAGATGCTTATGGTGCCGATAGTTTGGTAAAACAAGGCAGGGGAGCAGCAGCAGAAGCCAGGATTAATGCCCTCGCTGGAGAAGCTTTGCATAGAGGGCTGCCTTATGTGGCGATGGATATTTACAACCGTTTGGAAGATTACCAGCAGATGGGGTATGCCACCGATTCTACCCATTACCGGGTATTGTCTTACCAGTTGGCGAAAGAGGCCGGTTGTGAAGCCTTGAACCTACCCGTACTGGCAGGGCTGTACGATTATTACCAGGCCCAAAAGGATACGGCCAGCATCGGCTATTATAGCCGGGAAGTAATGCGGTTAGCAAAACAGCCGCGTTATCAGCCTGGCTACCAGGTGGTGAACTACATTGATTATTTTTTGAAAGAACAACGTTTGCAGCAATTGGCTCATCTCAACCAGTTGCAGCAACAGCAACTGGAAGTAGTGTTGGCAGATAAGCGGAATAGCCAGCGGGTGTTGGCAGGGGTATTTATTGTAGTATTGTTGCTGGTCATATTATTGTTTAGCCGTTACCGGCATTACCGGTTGGCCCGCTTCCAGGAACAATTGCTGGCAGAAAGTTATGCCGGTATCTCCCTTAAAAATGTGCAGCTAAGGGCCAACGATGAGTTCAAAAATAAGCTGATCACTATTATTGCCAATGATTTCCGGGCGCCTTTGCGTCGCATTTCCAGTATTGCCCAGCGGTTGAAAGAGGAAGATACAGATCCTATCGCCATGACGATATTGATGAAAGATATTGCGGCTGCTTCCGGGAGTACCCTAAGCGTGTTTGATAATATTTTAAAGTGGATACGGTTACAGTTGTCGGGTTTTGTATACGAGGAATTACCCTGCCGGTTATACGATATTACCCAGGCTTTATTGAAGATCACTGCGGGGGCAGCAGCAGAAAAGGCGGTAGTGGTAAAGAACCTGGTGCCACAGGATTTTGTGCTACAGGGGGATGGGGAAATGTTGCATGTAGTGCAGTTACATTTGTTGCGTTTATCGATACAATATGCTTTGCCGGGCAGTTTAGTCATTATTACAGCCTGGGAGGAAAGCGGTGTAGCCTATTTCCGTTTTATGGCAGATGCAGGTCCGGAGGCGGCAGTAATTATAGCTTCCCTGGCGGATTGGCAGCACGATATGTTTGCGTTGAGTTATGCCATTACCAGCGATTTTGTAACCAAAATGAAAGGAACCGTTCAAATAACTGAAAGTGAGGGAAAATACCTGGTATTTACCTGTATGCTGAAGGGCGGGTATGGGGAAAGTTATAATTTATCCGGGCAAATATATCCGCCCGGATAACTATAGCTATATGTCTGTTGAAAATATCTTATTTCCCGAATTTATCGCCGTCGTACGCCCACTTGATATAGCTGGCGCCCCAGGTAAATCCACCTCCAAAAGCAGCCATGATCAGGTTGTCGCCTTTTTTCAGGTGCTTTTCATAGTCCCAGAGGCATAATGGAATAGTGCCGGCTGTAGTGTTACCATAGCGTTGGATATTCATCATTACTTTATCATCTGGTACATCGATGTATTGGGAGGTAGCAGCAATAATGCGTTTGTTGGCCTGATGTGGTACTAGCCAGGCAATATCATCAGCGGTAAGATGGTTACGTACCATGAGGTCTTTCGCTGCTTGTGCCATGTTGGATACGGCATATTTAAACACCATTTTCCCTTCCTGGTACACATAATGTTCGCGGTTGGTCACTGTTTCAATAGAAGCAGGTTTCACAGAGCCGCCGGCTTTCATGTGCAAGTATTCACGGCCATGTCCATCGCTTTTCAGGATGCTGTCTACTACGCCGTAGCCATCTGTGTTAGGCTCCAGCAGCACGCCACCGGCGCCATCGCCAAAAATGATACAGGTAGTTCTGTCGGTATAATCGATAATAGAGCTCATTTTATCAGCTCCAATGATCATTACCTTTTGATAACGGCCACTTTCAATAAAGCGGGCGCCAGTATCCAGCGCATACAGGAAGCCTGAACAGGCTGCACTGATGTCGAAACCGAAAGCATTTTTAGCACCGATTTTATCGGTAACTACGTTAGCAGTGGCGGGGAAGGTCATGTCTGGCGTAACTGTTGCTACGATTAACAGATCTATTTCTTCCGGCGTAATCCCTCTTTTTTTGCAGATTTCCAACGCAACCGGTACACACAGGTCAGATGTCCCTTTTCCTTCTCCTTTCAGTATTCTCCTTTCCGATATGCCCGTCCGGGTTATTATCCAGTCGTTCGTTGTATCTACTAATTTTTCTAATTCCTGGTTGGTTAGGACGTAATCGGGAACATACCCACCCACCGCTGTAATAGCGGCCGTTATTTTATTCATATAAACTAAATATGTGTTTAAAACGAGGCGTAAAAATACGATATAAACGTATATTTCCTAAAAAAGTCAAATATGACGAACTTTAAGGTTGCCAATCCGCTAAAAGTTAGCATCTTTGCGGCGGTCTTCTCAACACATTATTAATCAATTTCCAAAAGTTTACTTAAATTACTGAACCGTTACCTTGTATGATAGCTTATCTGAATGGAAAATTGACCTATAAATCACCGGCGCTAGTGCATTTGGATGTAAATGGAATTGGTTATGAAATACAAATCAGCCTCAATACGTATTCTCGGATACAGGATATGGAGAGTTGTAAATTGTTAACCTTCCTCCAGATAAAAGAAGATGCGCATACTTTATATGGTTTTTTTGAAGAGGCGGAAAGAAGTCTTTTTCTGCTGTTGATCAGCGTTTCCGGTGTAGGTGCCAGTACTGCACGTATGATGTTGTCTTCTCTACAACCTGAAGATGTACAACGTGCTATTATGATGGAAAATGAAAAAATGTTAGAGGGTGTAAAGGGTATTGGCGCGAAAACAGCCAAAAGAATTATTCTGGAGCTGAAAGACAAAGTAAAGAAACATAAGGATACCGGAACACATTTATCTGCCGTTGCAAACAATACAATGCACGAAGATGCGTTAAATGCACTGATAGCTCTTGGTATAGCCCGGAACATGGCCGAATCGGCGATCCAGCGAGTTATGAAAAATGAGCCACTATTGCAAAACTTGGAAGAGCTAATCAAAAAAGCACTGAGAAGTTTATAATTTATAAATAAAATCCTCTATAAAAACCTATTTTTCTTGGCAAGAAAAACATACTATGGTGCTTTTGCCGTGCTAGCAATTGTATCTTTTATCATTTTTGATACTGCCGCTAGGGATCGTTCTGGAAATCTGAAATTATCGGGAAAGAGATGGATGCCGGATGCCACAATTACAGGTCAAACCAAAATCGATACTACTGCAAGAAAAGATACTACCGGAAAAAAAGATACCTTGAAATACCCTCTTCAGGACAGACGAGGCCCTAACATAACTGATAAGGGGTCGGGGGGAGCTATTGACCTGAAAGACCCTGCCAATATAAACAAAACAGTAGATTACGATCCGGTTACCAGGCAATATACTGTTACCGAAAAAGTGGGTAGCCAGTATTACCGTAATCCTACCTACATGAGCTTCGATGATTTCTGGAAGCTGCAAACTACACGTAGTGAACAGGATTATTGGCAAAAAAGAGCCAGCGCCCTGGGCAACCTTAATCAGCGAAGCGACGGGCCTGTTTTGTACAACGGCAATAACCTCTTCGACCGAATTTTTGGCGGTAGCAAGGTAGATATACGCCCACAAGGTAGCCTGGACCTCACTTTTGGCTACCAAGGCCAGAATATCAAAAACCCGGTGCTGGTAGAACAAGCCAGGAAGAACGGTGGTTTCAACTTTGATATGGGCATTAATATGAACGTGGTAGGAAAGATCGGTGATAAACTGAAACTGATCACTAACTATAATACCCAGTCGCAGTTCGATTTTGAGAACCAGGTAAAATTGGAATACACCGGCTATAACGATGAAATTATCAAGAAAATAGAAGCTGGTAATGTTAGTTTCCCCTTGCGTAGCAGTCTGATAACGGGTATACAATCTCTCTTTGGGGTGAAAACCCAACTGCAATTTGGACGCTTAACAGTAACCAGCGTGCTTTCTAACCAAAAATCACAGAAGCAGAACCTCATGCTGAAAGGCGGTACCCAGGTGCAGGACTACAACCTGACAGCCGATCAGTATGAAGATAACCGCCACTTCCTGTTGGCGCAGTTCTTCCGCGATACTTTTAACTATGCAATGTCCAATTTGCCGATTATACGCTCCATGGTGAATATTACCCGCCTGGAAGTATGGGCTACCAATAAAACCGGTGCCACTACCCAAACACGCGATATCGTAGGCTTGATGGACCTGGCAGAGTATAAACCATATAACCCAACTATTCGCGTTAATACCAATTCTAAACTGCCAGACAGAGGTACCAACAACCTGTATGCAAACCTGATCAGCGATCCGGCCAGCCGTAATACCGGAACGGTCGTCAGCAGGTTGCTGGCGTTAGGACTACAGCCCGTTTCAGAATTTGAGAAAACTTTTGCCCGTAAGCTCGACTCTACCGAATATACCTATAACAAGCAACTGGGTTTCATCTCCCTGAACCAACAACTGCAACCCGATGAGGTACTGGCGGTTGCTTACCAGTATACCTACAATGGAAGGGTATACCAGGTGGGGGAATTTTCGCAGGATGTGCCGCCAGACCAGAACAATAGCGCCAATCAGCCTGTGTTGTTCCTGAAGCTCCTGAAAGCCACTGCTGCCCGTCCTTCTTTGCCGATCTGGGACCTGATGATGAAAAATATCTATTCTACCGGCGCCTTTGCGGTGAACAAAGAGGATTTCCGGATGGATGTGTACTATAAAGATCCCGGCGCCGAAGGCAGGCCCCCCAGCGATAAACGCTACCTTCCTGATGCCAGAGGTAATTATGAGGGTGCCCCTATTATAACCATCCTTAACCTGGACCGTCTCAACAACCAGTTAGACCCGCAGCCGGATGGCATTTTTGACTACGTAGAAGGGTATACGATCAATTCCCAGATGGGGAAGATCATGTTCCCGGTGCTGGAGCCCTTTGGCGATGGTCTGAAAAAAGCTTTTGGCGGGAATGCCAGCCTGGAGAAACAATATCTCTACAGTATTTTGTATGACTCTATCAAGGTAGTGGCCCAGCAGTTCCCACAACTGAACCGCTATGTGATAAGGGGTTCCTATAAATCGGCCAGTTCCTCAGAAATTAGCCTGGGAGCAGGTACCATTCCCCCGGGATCGGTAACCGTAACTGCAGGAGGACAACAATTACGGGAAAACGTTGACTACATCATCGATTATAACCTCGGCAGACTGAAAATCATTAATGGCGGGATCTTGAATTCTGGTGTGCCCATCAACGTCCAGTTCGAAAACGATGCGATGTTCGGCCAGCAGGTACGTAATTACTTTGGTACCCGCCTGGATTATACCGTGAATGATAAATTAAGTCTTGGTGGTACTGTGGTGCGCATGAGCGAACGGCCCTATTACCAAAAGGTGAACTACGGGGAAGACCCGATTAAAAACACCATGGTGGGCTTCGATGCTAACTACGCTTCTGAATGGAAGGGATTGAACCGCTTCCTCGATAAACTGCCCAACTATACCAGTACTTCGCCTTCCAATATCCTGTTTACCGGTGAGGTGGCCCGTTTATTTCCCGGGCACAGTAAGCTGGTAAACGAACCCGGCAGCAAACAGGGAACTGCTTATATCGATGATTTTGAAGGTGTACAGAGCGACTATGACCTGAAATTTCCGGCTACCAACTGGGCATTGGCTTCTACGCCTAAAGGCGCTACCGATGCTGGCGGCAGGATATTGTTCCCTGAAGCCGATGCCGGTAGTTCCTTTGACTATGGTAAAAACAGGGCAAAGCTGGCCTGGTACATCATTGAGCCTACTTTACAAATACCTAAGTCGCCCAACCTGCCTTCCGGTATTTCCCTGGATGATCAGTCAGATCCACGCGTAAGGCTGGTGTACCAAAAAGAAGTGTTCAAAAATAAGTCTACCGACTTTGGGCAAAGCCAATTAAGTACCCTTGACCTGGCTTATTATCCACAGGAAAGAGGTCCGTATAACTTTACAAATGCCACAGGCAGTATGGACCGCAATGGCAGATTAACCAGCCCCCAAAACAAATGGGGTGGTATTATGCGGGCTATTGATAACAGTGATTTCGAAACTGCCAATATAGAATATATTGAATTCTGGATACAGGATCCTTTTATCCTGAATTCCAGTAGTACCGGCGGTTCCCTGTATTTTAACCTGGGAGATGTATCGGAAGATATCCTGAAGGATTCAAAGAAATTCTTTGAAAATGGTATGCCCGATCCCAATAAAGACCCTAATAAGGTCGATTCATCCAGATGGGGCCGCCAGCCGAAGTTTCAACAGCAGATCACCCAGGCATTCGATAACGACGTAAACATCCGTAGCTACCAGGATGTGGGATATGATGGTCTGAAATCGCAGGACGAAGCAGCCTTTTTTAAAGGGTATCTGGACACATTGAGTATGAACTATGGCGGTAGCCCCGTATTGGCCCATGCCATGCAAGACCCGGCCAACGACGACTATAAACATTACCGCGATCCACAATACAATGGGTTACCCATCCTGCAACGCTATAAAAACTACAGCAATCCCGAAGGGAACTCCCCGGTGGCCGACCCTAAGTCGCAATACTCCTCTGCCGCTACTAATATTCCGGAATCAGAAGACCTGAACAAGGATAACACGATGAATGAAAATGAATCGTATTTCCAGTACCGGGTAGACCTGAAACCCAATATGCAAGTAGGCAGCAACTTTATTGTGGATAAAGTAGATGCTGATGTAACCTTAGCTAATAATAAACATACCACAGAAACCTGGTACCAGTTTAAAATACCGATCAACCAGTTTAATGCGAAAGTGGGAGGCATTGCCGATTTTAAATCCATCCGCTTTATGCGTATGTTCCTCACCAACTTCTCTGATTCTGTAGTAGTGCGCTTTGCAGCCTTGTCGCTGGTGCGCAGCCAGTGGCGTCGTTACATGTATGAGCTGCAACCAGGCGATCCTATTCCGTTGGATAACACCACTACTTTTAATTCTTCTGCTGTAAATATTGAAGAAAATTCTTCCCGTACGCCTATTCCTTATGTGCTGCCTCCGGGAGTAGTAAGGCAAAATACTATCAGCACCAACAATACCAGCCTGCAGTTAAATGAGCAATCACTATCTGCCCAGGTTTGTAATCTGCAGGATGGCGAGATCCGTGCTTTGTACAAAACGTTGAACATGGATATGCGGCAGTACAAGCGTTTACAGATGTACATGCACGCCGAGGCAACAGGAGCAGCCACCGCATTGAAAGATGGGCAAGTACAGGCAGTGATCCGTATCGGTAGCGATTTTGTAAGCAACTATTACGAGTACCGCATCCCGTTGAAGGTAACCGACTGGAATGGACCTAAAACACCACAGGACATTTGGCCGGAACGCAATAATATGGACCTGCTGATGTCTGAACTGAGTGCATTGAAACAGAAGCGTAATATGTGCGATTCCTGTTCTCCATTGCTGCCTTATCCGCAGGTGCCGGTAGCCGACAAATATGGCAACTTCATGTCGGTGGTAGGTAACCCGAGCCTGGGAGATGCCCGCACCATGATGATTGGTGTGATGAACCCTAAAGATGATGGCCAGCCGAAATGTGCGGAAGTATGGTTCGATGAACTGCGTTTGGCCGATTTCGATGAAAAGGGCGGGTATGCGGCCTTAGGAAGGGTAGACATACAACTTTCCGACCTGGGTACTATTTCGGTTTCGGGTAATATGCACACCGCAGGATTTGGTAATATAGATCAGCGGGTAAATGACCGCTTTAAGGATAATTTCTTGCAATACGATGCTGCCGCCAACCTCGACCTGGGTAAACTGCTGCCAAAGAAAGTAGGTATTTCCATTCCCGTATATGCCGGGTATTCACAATCGGCCAGTAACCCCGAATTTGATCCTTATGATTTGGATATTAAGCTGAAAGACAAGATTGCTCTGGCCAGAACACGGACAGAGAAGGATTCTATCCGGAAAAATGCCCAGGACTTTACTTCCATTACCAGTTTGAACTTTACCAACGTTCGAAAAATAAATATGGGCATGGGCAGTAAGAAACGACATCTATGGGATCTGGAGAATTTTGATGTTAGTTATTCTTTTTCCCAGATACTGCGCCATAACCCACTGATCCAGAATGATTTACTTACTAAACATCGGGGTGGCTTGGGCTACAATTTTGCTGGCCAGCCACATTACCTGGAGCCATTTAAACGACTGATCGGCAGCAAGTCGCATTGGTTGGATCTGATCCGCGATTTCAACGTCAATTATGTACCGTCTATTCTGAGCTTCCGGGCAGATATTGCCAGACAGTTTGGCGCTACCCGTGTGCGTAACGTGGGAGGGGATTTGAAATACCAGCTGCCGGAAACTTATAATAAATATTTCACCTTCGACCGGTATTATACCTTGAAGTGGGATTTTACAAAAAGCATCAATTTCGAGTTTAACGCAGTGAACAGTGCACGTATAGATGAGCCCAACGGCCCATTGGATAACCCAGCCCAGAAGGACACCGTGCGCCGGAACTTCTTCAAAGGCGGGCGTACTACTAACTATACGCACAATGCTAACTTCACGTATACATTGCCGACGGCAAAGTTCCCAGCCTTTAACTGGACGAACATATCATTCGGTTATAGTACCACGTATACCTGGACCGGTGCTTCCCAATTGGCGCTCTACCTGGGTAACGCCATAGAGAACAGCCAGCAGAAAACCCTCGTAGCCGAATTCAGGTTCACCGACCTCTACAATAAATCGAAGCTATTACGGGCCATCAATGCACGAAAACCAGCTAACAATAATCAGAATAATAATAAGTCAGGCGCTAATAATAAACAACAGCAGCAACAGCCGCAGATATCCTCTGATGATATATCCCCCTGGGTAAAAGGTTTATTGAAGCCATTGACCATGCTGAAACGTGTTGGATTTAACTATAACGAAAATGCCGGTACCCGCTTGCCAGGTTATATAGACAGCACTAAGGTACTGGGTATGAACTGGGCTACTATGTCGCCAGGAGCTAATTTTGTACTCGGATATCAGCCGGATAGAAAGTGGTTCGACAATTTTGCAGCGAAAGGCCTGATCACGCCGGACACTACCTTCAATATACAGGCCCAGCAACAATTTACCCAGAGATGGGACTTGCAGGCGCAATTGGAGCCGGTGAACGACCTGCGTATTGATCTTAACATGACCAAGTCGTTTACTAAAACGCATACAGAGCTTTTTAAGAACCTGACAGACCCAACAGACTACCAACACCTGAGCCCATACGATGCCGGTGGTTTTGAGATAACTTATATCGCTATTAAGACCATGTTTGGCCAGATCAATACCTCTGATGGGGTATCCCAGACTTTCCGCAATTTTGAGTCTTATCGTAACGCTATTTCGAAAAGGTTGGGCGCTATTAACCCTTACAATAGAGACCCGGGCGTTCCGGCTACCGATCCAAAAGATCCTACTTATGCGTATGGTTATACCCGTTATGCACAGGATGTATTGATACCGGCCTTCCTGGCAGCATATACAGGAAGCGATCCTAGTAAGGTAGGGTTGATGAAAGAAGGGAATGATAATGTGAAAAGTAACCCTTTCAGTAATTATGTGCCTAAGCCTAACTGGAGCCTTACTTACAATGGGTTAACGAAACTGGAACCTTTCCGCTCTTTCCTGACCAATTTTACGATCAGGCATGCATATACCGGATCATTGAGCATGAACTCTTATAATACATCTATGTATTTTGAAGATCCACGTTTAGCTGGTTATCCTTCCTTTAGGGACACAGTGTCTGGTAACTACTATCCTTATTTTGTAGTACCTAACCTTACCCTTACAGAAGCCTTCTCTCCGCTGATCGGAATAGACCTTACTTTTGTGAATAGTCTGAATGCACGGTTTGAATTCAGGAAGAGCCGCTCTCTCAGCCTGAGCCTGATTGATTACCAGCTCACAGAGATACGTTCCAGTGAAATTATTATCGGCGGTGGCTATCGCATCAGGGGAGTACAATTACCATTCTCCCTTAATAAGAACGGTGGTAAGAAATTGCAGAACGATGTGAATATGCGCCTGGATCTGAGCTTCCGTAACGACCTTACCGCCAATAATCGCCTGGATGCCGATTTGTCTATACCAACTACCGGACAAAAAGTAATAGGGATTTCACCATCGATCGATTATGTAGTGAATAACCGGTTAAATCTCCGCTTCTTCTACGACCGGAGGCAAACTATTCCGGCTATTTCCTCTTCCTACCCGATTACGAGTACAAGTGGAGGTGTCACCTTCCGGTTTGTATTATCGCAATAACAACCACACTCAGGATACTATACTAACAACGGGGTTGCCTACAACAGGTAACCCTGTTGTATTTTTAGCAGATTGGAGATAGTTAGGATAAATATATCAGTATTTTTACCCCATATTTATTTCTTTTTTGCCGGTATTGGGATAGATAGTATTCCATGTTTTTTCCCTAGTTTTGCCGCGTGAAATTCATTCCCATTATATGCATTTTTCTAGGTCTTTTGCTGCAGAACTTCAGCAAAAGCATGATCGTTATGCAGTTTGAGGTGAATCAGTCGTATATCGCCAAAGAACTTTGTGAGAATAGGAGCAAGCCACAAATGCATTGTAACGGGCGTTGTCATCTTAGAAAAGAGCTGGACAGAGATGCTCAGCAGGAAAAAAATAATAATAACGGTAAAGATAAATACGAAGTAATGTTTGTAGAATCGATACTGACGTTTGATGTTTCACACGGTTATACTAATCATATTACTTTTTCTTCTTTTTATAAGGACCCCTATCTTCCTACCTGGGTAAATACTATTTTCCATCCGCCACAGCGGATAGTTTCCTGATATTATCCTCCTCATTACTTCCTGATTGATGCTATTCGCTACCAGCGAATGGTTAACTTATTACGTATATGAAACAATGTTGTTTACTCATCATTGCGTGTATCGCTGCGTATAGCAGTTATGCACAGCAATTGCATGGGCGCATAGCTGATGCCCAAACCAAAGAAGCTTTGTCTGGTGTGAGTGTAAGATTATTGCATGCTTCAACAGGCTGCAATACCAATGCACAAGGCAGATACGAATTGGCTGCTACTACCACCGATTCTATAGAAGTATCCTATATAGGTTATATTTCCCGGCAACTGCCAGTTGCTGCTGTGGCTCATATGCCACTCATCTATCTGCAGCCAGGCGCTATGCATCTCAATGAGCTGATCGTATCTTCTTCCCGCGATAAACAGCCACGTTCAGAAGCGCCGGTTGCCATCAGTACAATATCGCCACAAATGTTGAATGAAGCCAAACCCACTACGCTAGACCAGGTATTGAATAAAGTAAGCGGGGTGTATATGGTAGATCTGGGCAGTGAGCAGCATACTATGGCGATCCGGCAGCCCATTGGTTATAAAAGCCTGTTCCTTTATCTGGAAGACGGTATTCCTATCCGTACTGTGGGAGACTTTAACCACAATGCCCTGATAGAAATTAATATGGCGGCCCTGAGAAATATAGAAGTGATCCGCGGTCCGGCTTCTTCTCTGTATGGCAGTGAGGCAGTGGGTGGCGCTATTAATTTTATTACAGCCGCTCCCACCTTAGTGCCTACTGCTAAAGTACAACTCGAAGGCAGCAACTGGGGTTATAAAAGAGCAGATTTTAGCGTGTCTAACACTGAAAAAAAGGTAGGCTTTATAGTGAGCGGCTATTATGCCGATCAGCGCAATGGCTATATGGATCACAGTGATTTTCACAAGTTGGCGTTAACAGCCAGAGTAGACAATCAGATCAATGAAAAGAATAAGTGGACCAATGCCGCAACATTGATCAATTATAAAACGGATCAAACCGGCGGCCTCGACAGCGCCCATTTCTTTGCTAAAGATTACCGTAATTTCCAGACTTTCACCTACCGGGGAGTAAACGCTTTGCGTATACGTAGTACACTGGAACATGAATGGAACAATAATAACCATACCAGTTTTACAGCTTTCTTCAGGAATAATACCATCCGGCAAAATCCTTTTTATGCGATACAAGATATTCCTGGTACTCAAAAAGCCAATGGCCAAATCAATAGCGATGGTTTCAATAGCTATGGTATTATCGTTCAGCATAAAAAACAGTTCAATTGGAAGAAGGCGGCCTGGATTACCGGCATCAGCACAGATTACAGCCCTGCTACTTATGTAGCTAATTATATTGATATCACGAAAGATATTGCCGGATATTACGCCAGTTACCAGTCTACCGATTCTTTACTTACCGACTATCGCGTAGGGTTGCTGAATAGTGCCATATATACGCAATTTGAATTGACGCCGATAGAAAAGATGAAGGTGGTAGCCGCTTTGCGGTACGATCGGATGGACTATCATTTCATGAACCAGTTGATGCCATCTGCTTATACCGGTGCACCCAGTGAACGGAATAATTTTAATGCGCTTACGCCTAAAGTGGGCCTTACATACAACCTGCACAAGAAAAGGGGCATATATGCCAATTACAGTATAGGATTTGAGCCGCCAAATATTTCAGACCTGTATACAGGAGTGAAGGTACCGGTATTGAAACCTGCTACTTATTATAACTATGAACTGGGCGGTTGGTTTAGCTTTGATCATAGTAGAGGAGATGCAGATGTAAGCCTTTACCGTATGCATGGCAGCAACGAAATTGTAAGCGTAAGAGATGCAAATGGTATGTATGTAAACCGTAATACTGGCGCTACGCTGCATAGCGGCATAGAGTGGAACATAAAATATAATCCCTTACCAGGTATCTTTATCCGCAGCAGTGGTACATATGCTTCGCATATATTTAAAGCGTACACCGATGGCAGTAAAGTATATAATAACAACGAAATGAATGGCGCACCGAAGTGGATCACTAATGCAGAAATTACCTGGAAACCGGCGTTGTTGAAAGGATGTAGGATCGGTGGCGAATGGCAGCATATTAGCCAGTATTATATGGACCCTGCCAATACTTCCCGCTATGGAGGTTATGATCTGTTTAATGCCCGTGCAGGGTATGCTTTTAAAGGATTTGAATGCTGGTTGAATAGTATGAATATCGGAGATAAATTATATGCCACCACAGCAGAAAAATCTGCTTATGGAAAAACATACCGGGTAGGTTCCCGGCAAACTTTCAATTTCGGTGTAGCTTATACATTCACTGGTAAAAACTGATCACATGAAACAGGTTACTATATTAATGATATTGTTAACGGTATTGTCTTGCCGGCAAAAGGAAGTGGTAAACGGTAAAGTACAGGTGATATCTCATGAAGGAAAGGATGCTTCCTGTCCGTTTATTACCCATGATGCAACAGGGAATATGGTGGTAAGTTGGGTGGAGCAGGATGGGAGTGCAGCAAGTGGGCACATGTATTATGCAGTATCTAACGACAATGGTTATACGTTTGCAAATCCTGTTATGATTCCTACTTCTGAGGGAGTGTTCTCGCATGATGAAAATCTTCCCAAGCTGTTGTTCAAACCGGATGGGGAAGTGTTAGCCCTGTTTGGAGTAGCGGCTAATGATGAAAGGAATAAGTATGCAGGTAAAGTAATGTATACGCAATCGTTGGATGGAGGCAGGTTGTGGCAGCCTGCCAGGCCGTTGGTTACAGATACGGCAGGTTACGATCAGCGTTATTTTGATATGGCTTTATTGCCTGGAGGGGAAGTGGCGGCAATCTGGCTGGATAATCGTACAACCACGGCAGCAGAAGGGGCTGCTTTGTACTATGCTGTTACGCAGCAACACGAGGGGTTTCAACAGGCCAAGACGGTATCGGCTACCGTATGCCAGTGCTGCCGTACTAAAATGTATGTAGCGCCTGATGGTGATATTCACCTGGCTTATCGTAAGATTATTAACGATTCTATCAGGGATATGGTACATCAGGTGTCTGTTGATGGCGGTAAAACTTTTTCGGCACCGGTGCGTATCAGCGCTGATAACTGGGTGGTAAACGGTTGCCCGCATACCGGGCCTACGCTTACTGCCAACAGCCAGGGATTGCACTTTGCCTGGTTTACTATGGGAGGCGGTCAGGGTGTTTTTTATTGTCGCTCTGTTGATAACGGCAATACCTATACGCAAAAAGAATCATTGAGCAGATCTCCTATGGCCAAGCATCCCCAGATGACCACCATTCATGACCAGGTGCTGGTGGTATGGGATGAGCCAGTAAAATGGGGAAATGATTTCAATAACAGAATAGGTTTTCAATATAAATCGGCTGAGGGTAATACCATAAAGGAAGGTATCCTAACAAATGACAGCAGTTATGCGAATTTTCCGGTATTAACAGCAGCAAGTGGTCATACAGCGCTGATGGCTTACAAACGGAGGAATGGGGATCATAGCGAAGTGGTAGTACAGGTATTGGATTTGCCCTGATGTAGGAAAGAAATTGGGATTTAGATAGCAGCTATCTAAATCCCAATAGCAAAAAGTTTACTCAGCTATAGCCAAAAGAAAAGCCTTTATCTCTGCTCCAATCTTTTCGCGATGCCCATCGGCCGTAGTTGCTCTTTTGGGAGCTGCCAAAATAGAAGCGCCATCCTTCTTTCCACCTGGGATAGTACAGACGCAGCAAGTACATAGTGATAAATGTAAGCATAGGGATATGGTTTTCAAGTTCAGGATAGTTGTATTGGTATCGTCTCAACCAATAACACGGCATATGGGTGATATATATTATCGTTTCCAAATATAAAAACTATACCTAAAGCATGAAATCACATCAATGTGTTATTTTTTATCGATATAATAAGCGTTGGCTTGCTGTAAAGGCGTCATAACCAGGTCGTTGATACAAACATGCGGTGGCAGGGTACTGCAATAGTATACAACATCCGCCACATCCTGGGCGGTGAGGGGAATAAAGCCTTTATATACTTCTTTAGCCTTATCCTCATCTCCCTTGAACCTTACCAATGAAAACTCAGTTTCTGCAGCGCCGGGGTGGATGGCTGTTACCTTTATGCGATGAGGCAACAGATCTATCCGCATACCCTGAGAAATTGCATCTACCGCGGCTTTGGTAGCACAGTACACATTGCCTTTGGCATATACCAGTTTGGCGGCAGTAGAGCCTATGTTGATAATATGGCCGGTAGTGCGTGCGCGCATCCAGGGGATAACGGTACGGGATACGTATAAGAGGCCTTTGATGTTAGTATCTATCATGGCGTCCCAATCGTTGGTATCGCCTTCGTCGATGGTGCTTAAGCCTGCGGCGAGGCCTGCATTATTCACAAGGACATCAATTTTTTGCCATTCTTCCGGAATATTGCCCAGTATTTTTGTTACTTCTTCCTGCTTGCTTACATCAAAGTTCAGTGCCAGTACATTTACGCCAAATTCTTGTGTCAGTTGTGTTTTTAAAGCATCCAGCCTTTCTTTACGGCGACCGGTAATGATTACATCATACCCTTTACCAGCATATGTGGTAGCACATGCCTGGCCAAAACCGGCAGTAGCGCCAGTAATAAGAACAATTCCCATGAGACGTAATTTTTGTGCAAGTTAATAAGGTTCATCGTATCAGGGCAACGAATCCTTTTTTTGAGATTTCTTTGCCATTATAATCGGTGCCTTGCAATATCCAGATGTAGGTATCTACCGGAGCCGGTTTGCCTTTGTAGGTGCCATCCCATCCGGCGCGGAAGTCGGTAGAGGAATAGATTTCAGCGCCCCAGCGGTTGAAGATGCGGAAGAATTTGTAATTAGTGATCCCCACAGGAATAAAATGGAAATAATCGTTTTGTCCATCTCCATTAGGAGTAAATGCTGTAGGTACATAAATATCGGGACCGGTGTAATATTTCACATTTATAGTATCGGTTCCTATGCATCCTTGGGGGTTAGATACCTGTAATACATAGGAAATATCCTGATTGTAATTGAGTACCGGGTGGGCAATCGAAGGATCGCTTAACCCGTCTGTTGGCGTCCAGGAATAGAAGTCGCCGCCGCTGCCCTGTAGGATCATTGTTTGTCCTTTGGCTAGTATGGTATCGTTACCGGCAAAAGGATTTACACCGTATACCTGCAAGCTTTGGGTAACGGTTTTTTCGCATTGTTTGTCGGTAAGTACCGTCAATGAAATCGTATAGGTATCTTCTTTAGTAAATATATGTTGTTGTGTACGTTGCAGGGCGGAAGTTTCCAGGCTGTCTGCTCCCCCGAAATCCCAGCGTAGGCTGGTAATGTTGCCGTAGCTATAGGAAGAGGTATCGTTTAGTTGTACCGGCAAACCTTTACAGGCGCCTTCCAGGGTAAAGCCGACCTTTAAGCCCGGGTAGTTGTTAATAATCCCGGTGGTGCTGTCGGTGCAGTTAAGGCCGGGATTTACTACCAGTTTTACTTTATAAGTACCAGAATCAGGATATTGATGATAAAACATGGTTTTGTCGTTGGTAAGGGTGTCTGTACCGTCGCCAAAAGTCCAGTAATAAGTGGAGGTAAAGCCGGATACGCTGGAATTGGAGATGGGTATCAGGAAGGAGGGATCTGTGGTACAGTTATTCAGTACTGGTGGAAAACCTGCTGTAATCTTGGTCTGACAGTTAAATACAGTGAGCAGGATATCCTTGCTGTGGGTACCCAGAAATTGTTTTGTCGTCCGGTCGTATTCATCTACGCATACTGTGACTACGTATTTACCGGGCTGATTGGGGGTGCAGGAAATCAGCCCTTTATTTGAAATTGTGATACCCGGGCTGCCTCCCATAGGATTGTCGCCAGAGAAAGGCGGTATATACCTTACCATGGTATTATAGGGCGGCGGAGTGGTAGAGTTGCCTTCATTACTATCGGTGCCATCAGTGAGTGCATTACAGAGGTGATAGGTAAGGCTGTCGCCATCTTCGTCGTAGGCGGCATAATCCAGGGTGAAAGGCATGGTATTGCAAATAACAATAGCCGTGTCTTTGCTGAAATAGGCGCTATTGTTATTAGGCCTTGATTCTATACCTGGAATAACGGTATAATAAGTAGAGCCTTCATGTTCTGAATCATAGATGTTATTGAGCCGTTCGCCACGGCAGCAGCGTTGTGAGGAAATGTAATAACCGCCAGCTACTGGCGCTAGTTCTACAACGGCGGTATAAAAAGCAACTTCCAGGTGCTGGGCTTGCGGTGCCAGGCAAGGGTTTTTAAGGGTATCTATCAGGGGTATGGTATGATCCATATAAAGGTAAACAGAAGATAGCACCCTGGTGCCGTTAGCTGTAAAAACATTCGCCGTAACAGGGTTCTCAAATCTGTCGATACAGCCTTGCCGGTCGCCGCAGGTAAAGTCTGCGTCGCGATATAATTTAAGTGTGATGAGATAACGGTAGCGGGTATTATCTCCGTTCATTCCTAGTGTCTTATAATAAATTTCGCCACCAATAATGTGGTATCCAGCTGCGAGGAAAGGGAACAAACAGCAACTCAACACCAGTAATACTGCTCTCTTCATGATGGGGTGGTACTGCTCTCTTAATTTAACAAAAAAAGGGCAGATCCGGTTCAACCAAATGTGCTTTAACTTATCAGGATGACCGTTTTTTGACGCTCGCAGGGTTTACCGTTGGGATGTTGCAGTTAATGCGGCGTATTAGCGTACCGGTAAGACGAATTGGTGATCGTATTGGCGTTATAGTGGTAGGGCTGCATCAGCGTTTGAACGCGTGCCATGTCCGTATGGGCATTCCGGTAGCAGGTAATGGGCTGTACAGCAGCGCAAAGCGATCGCTGTTAAGATGGGCGCTTACCGGAAACGGTAATAAGATCATTACCGTATCAGCGTTACAACGCCCTTACGTTGTATGGTGTTATGGTTGATATCTTTCCCCTGTACTACCCATACATAGGTGCCAACAGGCGCCATTTGCCCATTTAAGGTGCCATCCCAGCCTTTGAGGTAGGCCGTGGAGGAATACATCAGGTTGCCCCAGCGGTCAAATACGCGGAAAAATTCCATGGACACAATGCCTACGGGCAAGGGGCGGAAGATATCATTCTGGCCGTCGCCATTGGGAGAGAAAGCCGTAGGGATATAAATATCCGGTCCCAGGATGAAACGGACGAAGATATTGTCGGTACCGGGGCAACCTTCTTGCGTATAGGCAGTTACGGTGTAGGTAATATCATGGTTGTAGGTGGTAACCGGGTTGGCAATGTTGGAGTTGTCCAGTCCATCAGGTGGAGTCCAGGTATAGCGCACCCCACCCGTGGCATTAAGCTGGAAGGGAGTATTCAGCATAATGATGGTATCGTTACCGGCAAAAGCATGTACCTGTGGCACTACATTTACCTGTGTGGTGGCAGTTACGGCTTTGGGACATCCCAGGGTATCCGTTACGGTAACTGTAAACAGTGTGGTATCCACAGGATGGGCCCACGATACCGGTGATGTGGCTTGGTCTACGTAGTAAGCTGGCTTCCACTGGTAATAAGTGCCTCCGCTGGCCCGCAGTGCCAGCGGCACTCCGAAGCAAATGGTTGTATCCGGTCCTGCTGTGGCCTGCGGTGGATCAACCACTTTCAGGGCAACAGTATCGGCGGTTTGGCATTTACCTAAAGAAGCAGTTACTTCATAGGAAGTGCGTGGGGGCGTTGGGGTTACAATGGCTGTTTGGTCCTGAGACACATTCTGGTTAGTACCTATATCGCGCCAGCGGTATTCATAGAGGCCATCCGCCGAAGCATATAAGCTTACTGGGTCGTTGGTACAAACGGTGCTATCACTATTTGCCTTTATCAGGATGGTATCACGAACAGTTACCAGGATATTTTTTTCATTTACACATCCCTGGGTATCTTCAAAAGTAACTTTGTAGGTATAGTTTTTCGGAGGAAAAACTATAGGGTCGGGCGTGTTGGGGTTCAGGATATAGTAATTATCCGGCGTCCAGCTGAAGTTACCGGGCATACTGCTGGTAGCCCACATATGCAGGCTGTCTTTCGCGCAGAGCAAGGTATCTGAGGTGGCGCTGAAAGGTGGCCTGTCGTAGATAGTAATGGGATGTGTAACAGTTTGCTCGCATCCTTTTTCATTCCGGGCATACAGTTTTACATTGTAGTTGCCTGGCGTTTTGTAATTGTACGCAGGGTTTTGCACATTGGAGGTATCCCCGTTACCGAAATCCCATTTGTAGTATACAACATTACCGATGTCGGATTCGGTGGCATCTGTGAACTTGCTGTCTTGGCTGGTACAGAAGCCAGTTGCGGAAAAATCTGCCTTAAATACCGGGTATGCATATACGGTAGCAAAAGCGCTGTCGCCGCAATTGCTTGCTTTATCCACATACATTTTTACGTTATAAACGCCTTCTTGTGCGTAGGTATGTGTAACAGGATCGGTACTGTTGGTGGTAAGGGTGGTGCCATCGCCAAAATCCCAGTAGTAGGGCTTGCCCAGGGTACTGTTATTGGTGAAAACAATGGTAAAGCTAGCGCAGTCGGCGTATTTGTTGGGCATGGAGGCAGTTACCTGTTTTACGCAGGTAGTTACGGTGATGTGGAAATCTTTGCGGAGCGTGCCTATTTTGATGCCGTTCCGGTATTCGTTTACACATACGGTTACTACATATTTACCTGCATCTGGCGCCAGGCCGGAGATAATGCCCGTTTTGGGATCGATGGTAACATTAGCTCCCAGTGGGTGTTGGCCATTGTATGGAGCAATATAAGATACAAAATTATAAGGTGGATTAACTGCCGGCGGCGGAATACTGCCATTAGTAGGTTTTCCTCCTTTATAGGCGTCACAGAATTCATAATTAAGGGAATCTCCATCCGGGTCGGTGGCAGAGAAGTCGTAAGTGAATTTTTTACCTGCGCACACGAGGGTTGCTGCTTCTGTATTGAAAGTAGGACTGGAGTTGGTAGGAGCTCCGCTTTTTACGCCTGGAATATCAATGTAATAGGTAGCACCGGTACCGAGGTCTGAGGAGCCAGGAATCTGTTCTGCCACGATGTTTACCATAAAGGGGTCGCGGCAGCAGCTTTGGAAAGCAATCGTATAACCGTCGTCGTTGGCGGGCAAACTGATCTGCGTTTCGTACAGGCCAATTTGGTAGCAGATGGTAGGCGGATTTACGATACACGGGTCTACCTGGCCAGAAGTTTTTTCCTCAAAACTGGTTTGGGGAATAGTATACTGGGCAACGGAGTGGTAATCTTTTTTGTCGAAGGAAGAAAGTATAATAGCAGTAGGCATTTTGGCCACATTCGCACCGCCGCCACAGATGCGATAAAGCTTCATAGATACTTTATACACATAATTGTTCCCATCTTGTTTGATGAATTTGTAGTAGATCTGTCCACCTATAATATGGCTGGCATGCGCCGTTAGGGTACACATCAGGCATAGTAACAGGACACGCAATTTTTTCACAACACGCGGTTTTTAAACAATTATAGTTGACAAAACGATATAAACTGTTCTACGATCACATTACTAGCCACTACTCTTTCCCACATTCCCAAGTGCCCCACGTTTTCAAAAATATGAATGCTACCGATACGTGGCAAAGTTATTTGCGGTAGTATGTTATCCAGCGGCACCGCGTTATCATCTTTTCCGATGATCAACAATACCGGTACCCGGATGTCAGATAGTATACGGGTTCTGTCTGGTCTTGCTGCCATCGCTTCGTAGTAGGCCACGAGTGCAGGTAGCTGGCATTCCAGGCCCATTTTTATATATGCATCCACTAGTTCGGGTTGGGTGATTTTGCTGGCAGGGCTAAACATATTGGGTAATGTTTGTCGTAAAAATGTTTCTGCCCCGTATTGTTCCATCAGTTTAATGGATTTGCGCCGTCCCTCTTTTTTCTCTTCACTGTCTGCCTTGGCAGTGGAGTGGAAAAGCCCCAATCCTTTTACCCGTTCCGGATATTTTTCTGCCAGCGCCAGCGCAATATAGCCACCCATAGAGTGACCGATAACAACTGCCTCCTGAATATCCGCTGCTAACAGGATGGCATATACGTATTCGGCCATCGATTCGATAGACAGCGGGGTAGTGATAGGTACTGCCGCTGTTCCGGGCAGGTTCGGGGCAATTACCCGGTAATGGTTTTTCAGATGTTTGATCTGTTTTTCCCAAAGGCCTGCATTTTCTGAGAACCCATGTATAAGCACTACTACCGCGCCCTGTCCTTCTTCCAGCCAGGTAATGTTTCCGTTATTGATCGATTTCCGCATGTTTTAAACCGGGAATAAATCGTGAAATAAAAGCATGTATGATAAACAAGATACAAAATATTAATGCCCCTTTCGACACCAGGTCTCCATTTTTTACATAGAACGTAATGTCTGTTCTCGGAGTTACAGTTGCTTTCACAACCGCTTCTTTCCAATAGGGTTGGGGTTGATATATATTCCCTTCTGGATCAATGATTGCAGAAATCCCTGTATTGGCGCAGCGGGCAACCCATCTTCTGGTTTCAATGGCACGTATTCTGGCGTATTGAAGATGCTGCCGGTGTCCTTCTGTTTCTCCCCACCATCCATCGTTAGTGATAATGACTAGCAAATTGGCCCCAAGTTTAATATGCGAGGCAATATAGTTACTGAAAACAGACTCATAACAGATCACTGGGAACACATTGATACTATCTGCCGGATTGGTAAACAGGTTTACTCCCGGCTGGCGGCCGTAGCTGCCGGAAATACCGCCAAAATCGAGCGCCACGCCTTGCAGGAAGGAGAGGTATTGTACATATGGCACCAATTCTGCTCCGGGTACCAGTTCGTATTTGTGGTAGATCTGTATACTGTTGGTAGTATCTACTTGAATAGCACTGTTATATGCATCCCAGCGGCTGCCATCGTTCATTTGTCTGGCGGTAGCGGGTATTTCGTCGCTGCTGCTGTAATGTTTCAGTGTAGCCGCTCCGCTGATCAATTTTGCTTTAGGATATTTATGCAGCATGTGCCGGATAGCGATGATTTCCGGTTGATAATTCAGCTCATTTTCCCAAGCTCCCTGAGGAAATAAAGCAGTTTCCGGCCAGATAATATAACGGGTATTCGTATCTGCTTGTTGTTGTGTGAGGCGCATTAATTTTTCCAGTTGCTGCATTGCTGAGCCAGAAGAAAACTTTTCGTCGTAGGGATCAATATTGGGCTGCACCACTACTACGGCTGTTTTTCTGGCAGGATTATCTGGCAGGGGTTTTACAACAACGGCCAAGATCAACGGCAGCAACACTACCAGTAAAGGTTTCCATAATTCGCCACGGAGCAGTTCTTTCCAGGATAGTTCGTGTATCCGCGCTTTTTTCCATACCTGGTAAATAACGATATTAGCCAGCAGTACCCATAGCGTACCGCCACTGGTGCCGGTGTACTCATACCATTGTATCCAACCGGGATGCAGGGCAAAAGCGTGTCCGAGTATTAGCCAGGGCCAGCTGAATTCCCAGGTTTGGTGAATATATTCAAACGTTAACCAATATACGATGAGGGCGAAATAAGCAACAGGTTCGGATAATTTTCTGCGGGTATTTTTATACGCCAGCCAGGGGATGCTCATGAGCAGGGCATTAAAGCAATTGGCAAACACGCCGCTGGCCGGTAGGGTAGTATTGCCTACCCACCAGGTAGATGCTGCATTCCATACGAGAAAGGCCAGATAAACCAGGCCGAAATATTTCCAGCGGTGCTTTACTTTTTCGGCGATATATAACAGGGGGGTAAGGGCAATAAAAATAAGCGGCGTAAGCGGCATAGTAGGCCAGGCTAACCATAGGAGCAGGCCACTTAGTATGCTTAACAACAGGTAAGGCTTCTTCATGTAGAATGTTGGATTTCTGATTACGAATCGTAGCGAAGATAAGCGGGGAATAACGTAAAACAAAGGCGCCCCGTACTTTCGTAACGGGGCGTCTCATGAATTATTAATTGCCAGCCTTTTGTGATTAGCGGCTATAGTTTGGTGCTTCTTTGGTGATTACCACGTCGTGCGGATGGTTTTCTTTTACAGTAGCTGCAGTAATTTTGATGAACTGCGCTTCCTGTAAAGCTTTTACGTCTTTAGAACCGGTAAGGCCCATACCTGCGCGTAAGCCACCTACAAATTGCTGTACAATTTCAGACAGCATACCTTTATATGGAACACGGCCCACGATGCCTTCTGGTACCAATTTCTTAATATCATCTTCGTCCTGGAAGTAACGGTCTTTACTGCCTTCCTGCATGGCTTCGATAGAGCCCATGCCGCGATAGGATTTAAATTTGCGTCCTTCGTAGATGATGGTTTCTCCGGGGCTTTCTTCTACGCCGGCAAAGATAGAACCTGCCATCACGGTAGATGCGCCTGCTGCCAGTGCTTTCACCATATCGCCGGTATAACGGATACCTCCGTCGGCAATTACCGGGATACCCAGCTTTTTCAATGCTTCGGAAGCTTCCATAACAGCAGACAGTTGTGGATAACCTGCGCCGGTAACAATACGGGTGGTACAGATAGAACCTGGCCCTACTCCTACTTTTACTGCGTCTGCTCCTGCCTGTGCCAGTGCCAGCGCACCGTTTGCAGTAGCTACGTTACCTGCAATCACCTGCAGCTTAGGGAAGGTTTTCTTTAATTTTTTCAGGCTGTTCAACACCGCTACAGAATGACCATGGGAGCTGTCGAGACAAACTACATCCACGCCTACATTAATCAATGCCTGCGCGCGATCAAACAAGTCGGCGGTAATGCCCAATGCAGCGCCTACCAGTAAACGGCCAAATTCGTCTTTTACTGCGTTAGGGTAGCTGGTTAATTGGAGGATATCACGGTATGTGATCAATCCGGCCAGTTTACCTTGCTTATTTACAACGGGTAATTTTTCAATTTTATATTGCTGGAGGATTTTTTCTGCCTTTTTAAGGTCGGTGCCTTCAGGAGCAGTGATCAGGTTTTCACTGGTCATTACTTCCTTTACAAGGCGTTTCTTATTTCTTTCAAAGCGGAGGTCCCTGTTGGTCAGGATACCCACCAGCTTATTATCGTCGTTGATAACCGGAATACCACCAATACCATTTTCCTTCATCAGCCTCAATGCTTCGCCAATGGTGGCTTCTGCTTTCAGGGTAACAGGGTCCAGGATCAAACCGCTTTCGCTACGCTTTACGCGTCTTACCATTTCGGCCTGGCGTTCGATGCTCATGTTTTTGTGGAGAATCCCGATTCCACCCTCCCTCGCCAGCGCAATGGCTAGCGTGGCTTCCGTAACAGTATCCATCGCTGCAGATACCATAGGTATGTTCAGTCGAATGTTTTTTGTTAATTGCGTAGAGATATTTACTTCTTTAGGCAGAACTTCTGAGTAGGCCGGTACAAGGAGCACATCATCAAATGTAAGTCCGTCAGCTACAAATTTGGGTTTAGATTTTCCCGCAGGCATGATGCAACTATTAATCAGTTATTAAATAATTGCACGCAAATGTACGCCTTATTACGTAATAAATAAAATCTTGCTGCCAGCAGACCACCGCTAACAGTACGCTGGCATCCGCTATAAACTGCCAGCAGCTTGCTTTTTATCGACACTCCCGGAGTAGTGTTAATCTGACACCATTAACAAATTATTAACCGCATATGGGGAAGATAAGCAATCGACTGCTGGCTTTTAGCCACTGGTAGCCAGCTCATATAATTGACCTGGTAAGCTCTTTAATACGCTCTGCATTTCCAGATTAAATACTGCCGTGGCAATCTGGCTGCCAGACAACCGGGTACGCAGGTACAGTTCTTCCAGGTGCAGCATGGATTTCTCGCGGAACAGTGCCATTATTTCCTGCTCGTCGGCAGATAGTTCCGGAAATAAAGCAACTTGTACGCCACCCGCGGGCAAAACCTGGAGAGACTCCTTCCAGCCCATGAGTTCCAACACATCCTGGGCGCCGTTGATTAACACAGCTTTATGTTGTTTGATCAGATCATTGCAACCGGCCGATTGCGGGTCAAGGATACGGCCGGGCACGCAGCATACTTCCCGGTTGTAACCGTTAGCCAGATCGGCTGTAATCAGTGATCCGCCCCGGATGCCGCTTTCTATGACAATGGTTGCATCGCAGATGCCGGCTACGATGCGGTTCCGTTTCGGAAAATTCTGTTTATCGGGCAAGGTTTGGCTCATGAAGTCTGTCAGTAGTCCACCCTGTTCCAGCATTTGTACCGCTATTTGTTTATGTGCCGAAGGGTAGATGCGGTCTAGCCCGTGCGCCAGTACTGCGATCGTAGGGGATTGCGCAGCCAGTGCGGTTTTGTGTGCAATGATATCAATACCATATGCCAGGCCGCTCACGATAGTAATGCCTGCTGCAACCAGTTCTTTTACCAGGTTTTCGCAAACTGTTTTGCCATAGGCGCTGGGATGCCGGGTACCTACTATATTTACTATCCTGGCAGGATTCAGGGACGCCTCGCCTTTATAATACAGCATTGCCGGATTATCGTAGCAATGGAGCAGTCTTTGTGGGTAAGCCGGATCAGTGCAGAATAACGCTTGTATCCTGTATTTCTCCATAAATGCTATTTCCTCCAGGATAACATCAAAATCACGGAAATTACGGAGGGCCGCCGCCCTTATGGTGCCAACAGCATCAATTTTTTCCAGTTCATGTTTACGGGCTTTGAAGATGTTGCCTGCGCTGTTAAAATGCTCCAACAGCTTTTTAATAATAACGTCTCCGATCAGGGGAATCCGGGTTAATGCCATCTGGTACATTAATTCCTGGGACATAACAAACAATATTTCCAATTAATTTACAATTTTCCTGCGGTACTTTTGTGGATAGCATGATTTATTTTTGTAGCGACCAATGTATTTTTTATGAAAATAAAATGGATACTGACAGGTATATTGCTGACAGGTATGTTTGCCTGTAAAACCACTAAAGTGGTTACCGATACCACTACCCCTACAAAGTTAATCCCGGGTGGCCCGGCCTGGGCGGCGCTGTGGCAGCAACAATCCGGAGAATATAAGGCATTGTGCCTGCAGGCATATCAGCTGGCCGCCTTAAAACTCGATCAGTATCTGCAAACCAAAGGAGCTAAACCGCTGGCAGTGGTAACGGATATTGATGAAACCGTGCTGGACAACAGTCCTTACAGTGTGCACCAGGCGTTGGCAGGCAAAGGCTACGATGATAAAAGTTGGATGGAATGGACTGCCAAAGTTGCTGCGGATACTGTTCCCGGTGCACCTTCTTTTTTTAAATATGCTGCCTCTAAAGGGGTGGAAGTGTTTTATATCACCAACAGAAGTGAAAGTGAAAGAGCGGTTACGTTAAAAAATCTGCAGCGTTACCAATTCCCATATACAGACGATCAGCATCTATTGCTCAGAACAACTACTTCTGGTAAAGAGCCACGCAGGCAGCAGGTAGCGCAGCAATTTGATATTGTGATGTTATTTGGAGACAATCTGAGCGATTTTTCCGCTATCTTCGATAAGCAACCTTACGAAGCACGCAATGCAGCTGCTTTACAAGCTGCCCCTAACTATGGTGCCCGCTTCATTTTGTTGCCTAATCCTATGTATGGCGACTGGGAAGGAGCGTTATATAACTATCAATATAAACTTACTACAGCGCAAAAAGATTCTATGTTACAAAGCCGGTTGAGGAATTATTAATCCCTTTTTTAAGATCAGCGGAGAACGGTGTGCAGTTCTGCACACCGTTCTCCGCTGTTGTTTTTATAAGCTGAGGATACGGAATACGGTGCGCCTGTTGGCCGCTTTTCCTTCTTCTGTATCATTGCCTGCCACGGGATTGTTTTCGCCATATCCTTTAGCGGTAAGTCGGTTAGCGGCAATACCTTTTTCGATTAAATAGGTAACAACTGCTTTAGCGCGGTTTTCAGACAATAACTGGTTGTCTTTATTAGTACCTACATTGTCTGTATAACCGGCGATTTCAATTTTTACAGTAGGATTTTCCTGCAGTAAAGATACCAGCCTGTCCAGCTCAGTAACAGAGGAAGGGTTGAGATGGTATTGTTTGCTGTCAAAGAATATATTGTGTAGTACAATACTGGCGTTGGCAGCGAGTGGTTGCAGGGGAACGTTCTTTTCAAAAGGAACGCCGGGGTTATGGTCTTTCAGGGAAAAATTATCTGAATAAAAGAGATAACCTTTTTTATTTACATGTAGGGCGTAATCCTTGCCTACCGGCAATGGGGCCAGGTATTCGCCATTGTTGCCGGTTGGTATGGTGGCAATGGAATAGCCGCCTTGCAGGTCTGTTACATTGATCGTGGCATTAATGCGTTGATGCGTCAGTGTATCATACACGTATCCTTTTACATACAAGGTTTGCAGGGGCCGGGCTTCCGGGTATAGTTCAAATTGATAGATATCGAGGCCGCCGCGGCTATCAGACCGGTCGGAGGCGAAATAGGCAGTTTTGCCATCTGCGGCTACTACCATGGTGCCGTCTTCATCGATGGTGTTAATGGGGTATCCCAGGTTGGTGGCCGGCCCCCAGCTCCCATCGGGTTGCCGGCGGGAATAGAAGATATCCATGCCGCCATATCCCGGAAGTCCATCGGAGGCAAAATAGAGCGTTTGTCCGTCGGCATGTATGAATGGCGTAGTTTCGCGGCCTTTGGTGTTGATGTTGGGCCCCATCGGCTGCGGATTGCTCCATTGCCCGTTAGGTAACCGGTGGGTCACAAATATATCTGAACTGTTATCTGGTGTTTGACGTGCAAAATAAAGTGTTTGTTTATCGGTGCTGAGACAGGGTTGAGACTCCCAATCCCTTGTGTTGATGGGCGCTCCGAGGTTTTTGGGGGGCGTCCAGCCTGCCGGTGTTTTTTCTGAGTAATAGAGATCGCAGCTGCCTTTGCCTTCCGGAAAGTCGCAGCCGGTAAATACCAACAAGGTACCATCTTGTGAAATGTTTTGTGCGCCTTCATTGAATGAGGAGTTTACGGGTTCACCCATATTTTGAGCTACAGACCAGGTGTCGTTTTCCCGGTGCGTGATATAGAAATCTTCATTGCGGCCATTTAAGCGCCTGGTGAAGATCAGGGTTTTACTATCGATGGTGAGGGACGGGAAATATTCCAGTTCTTTGCTGTTGACCGGGTTTCCCAGGTTTTCCGGATGGAAGGGCACATTTTGCCGGCTGTTGTTTACGGCAAATTCATAATTGATTTTCAACTTTTCTGCGTTGGCACTTTTGGATTTGGCGAGGTACTGGTTGATTAACTGTAACGCCCCTACGAAATTTCCGGTACCGGCCATAGCTTTGGAATAAGGTACTGCTATCATACGTACGGCGCTGCTATCGAGTTGTTGCAGTTTGCTGAAAGCGGTAACAGCGGCGCTATAATTTTTCATGTCCATATAGCATAATCCCATCTGCCCATAGGCGTCTGTGAAATTGGGGGCTTCTTTAATGGCTTCCTGCAAGAAATCTATAGCATTTTGGTTTTGGTAATTGCGGGTAGCGTCAATTGCACGGTCAAAGCTGGCCTTTGCCTTTTTAGGGGCGGTTTCATAGGTAACTGTTTGCGCCTGTAATGACAGCCAGGAACAAAGCATAAAGCCAGTTAGTAACAGGGTGGTTCTTTTCATGGTGTTGGTTCGTGTTGTAATTAACGAAATTACATTGGAAAAAAGTGTTGCAGTAGAGAGGGGAGGATAAAAATATCAAGCGCGAAGACCTATGCTGTTATAGTTGCATAAGTCTTCGCGCTATTTTTATTAGAGAGTGTCTGGTAAATTACCGGCACATTAGGGAACGTTGATATATTTATGTATCTGCAATGAAAGGGTCCATTGTGGATGTTCCTTGATGTATTCGGTAATCAGCGGCGTCATTTCTGTGCTGCGTTCCCATTCTGGCTGCAGGTATAGTTTACAATGTTCACCCGCCAGTGCGGCGTATTTTTCGGCCCAGGCAAAGTCGGTTTTATTAAAGATCACTACTTTCAGTTCATGCGCAACTGCACAGATTTCTGGTAGCGGCGCTTTAAATTTTTTAGGAGATAAAGTGATCCAGTCCCATTGTCCGCTGAGGGGAGAAGAGCCAGATGTTTCGATATGTGTCCGGAAACCTTCCTGGTGGAGGCTTTCGGTAAGTGCATCGAGTTGATGTAATAATGGTTCGCCACCGGTAACTACAGCAATGCGTCCGGGAAAGCGGGCTGCTGCTGTTGTAATATCCGATATAGCTACCTGTGGATGTTTACCGGCATCCCAGCTATCTTTTACATCGCACCAGACACAACCTACATCACAACCACCCAGCCGGATAAAATAAGCGGCCTGGCCCTGATAGTAGCCTTCGCCCTGCAAGGTGTAAAAACGCTCCATCAGAGGGAGCATATTGGTATTGATACTATTTGTAGTAAAAACAGACATGTTTACAAAGGTCGGTTTTTTCAACCGGCTTTATATTAATTCATACTTCCTTTCAGGCCAATGGCGGCGTGATAGGTATTTTTGAGCAATGCTGCGATGGTCATAGGACCTACGCCGCCTGGTACGGGGGTAATATAGCTGCTTTTAGGCGCTACTTCATCAAATTTCACATCTCCTTTCAAGCGGAAACCGCTTTTTTTGGTAGCATCTTCCACACGGTTAATACCTACGTCGATAATAACGGCGCCTTCTTTTACCATGTCTGCGGTTACAAAGTCCGGCTTTCCGATAGCGGCCACAATGATATCCGCCTGGCGGCAGATCTCTGCTAAATTGTGGGTATGGGAGTGGGTTAATGTAACGGTGCAGTTGCCTGGATTGGTGTTCCTACTCAGTAAAATACTGATAGGTGTTCCTACAATATGACTACGGCCGATCACTACGGCATGCTTACCTTTGGTAGGAATATTATAATGTTCTAGCATCAGCATGATGCCGTAAGGAGTGGCAGGTATAAAAGCGGGCAATCCGCTTACCATTTTACCAACGTTCATTGGGTGGAAACCATCCACATCTTTACTGGGATCAATGGTGTTGATCACCAGTTCCTCGTTGATATGCTTAGGTAAAGGCAATTGTACCAGTATGCCATCTACATCCGGATTTTCGTTCAGGAGAATGATCTGATCCAGCAGGTGTTTTTCAGAGATTTGAGCATCAAAGCGTAGCAAGGTGGAATTGTATCCGCATTCTGCACATGATTTCACTTTGGATGCTACATAGGTTTCACTTGCAGGATTATTACCTACCAATATGGCTGCCAGGTGAGGAACCTTCTTGCCAGCGGCCTTTAATTCAGCCACTTTAATGGCTAATTGGGCTTTAACAGCCTCAGAAACTAGTTTACCGTCTAAAATTTGCATGTGCAAAGGTAAGGATTATGATTTAAATGATTTTTGGTGATTTAGATGGGGAAGGTAGGGGGCAGGTTTATTGAAGTTCAGCCAAACAAGTGCTATAAAAAGAACTTGTTTGGCTCAGGCATTGCGCCCGTCAGAACTTACGAAAGTGGAATTTATAAGGCTAAACTAAAATATGGTCATTAAGTTATATGATGGGAGTAGCGGCCAGTATTTCTGCATCTGCAGCGTCCGCGAATTTCTCGAAGTTGCGGATAAACTGTTCGGCCAGTTTTTTTACCTGTGCATCGTATGCGGCTTTATCTTCCCAGGTATTGCGGGGATCGAGGAGCTCGTCTGGAACGCCTTCGCAATGGTGGGGAATGGAATAACCGAATACAGGATGTGTGTGGAATGTTTCGTTATCGAGGCTGCCGTTTAACGCAGCGGTGATCATGGCGCGGGTATAAGCCAGTTTAATACGGCTGCCGGTACCATAAGCGCCGCCTGTCCAGCCGGTATTGATTAACCATACGTTCGCCTTGTTTTCGCGCATCTTTTCGCCGAGCATTTGGGCATACTGCGCCGGATGCAGTGGCATGAAAGGCGCGCCAAAGCAAGCGCTGAATGTAGATTTCGGCTCTGTAACACCTGCTTCTGTACCGGCTACTTTGGCAGTGTAGCCAGAAATAAACTGATACATAGCCTGGCCGGGAGAAAGCTTTGATATGGGCGGTAATACGCCATAGGCGTCTGCTGTAAGGAAGAATATATTTTTAGGAACGCCCCCGATGGATGGTTCCAGTGCATTGTCGATGTAATTCAGCGGATAGGAAACCCGGGTATTTTCCGTGATCGTTTTATCTGTATAATCTACCTTGTTGGTGCCGGGGAAGAACATAATGTTTTCCAGCAACGCACCTTCGCGCACAGCACGGAAGATCTGGGGCTCTTTTTCTTCAGAAAGATCAATCACCTTTGCATAGCATCCTCCTTCAAAGTTGAATACATTGGTCGCTGTCCAACCGTGTTCGTCGTCGCCGATGAGTTTGCGGGCAGGATCTGCACTAAGGGTAGTTTTACCGGTGCCGCTCAAACCAAAGAAGATAGCCGTATCGCCTTTTTCGCCAATATTGGCAGAGCAATGCATGCTCAATACATTTTTATTGTATGGCAATACAAAGTTCAGGATAGTAAAGATTCCTTTCTTAATCTCGCCGGTATAAGCGCTACCGCCAATAATGATCATTTTTTTGGTGAAGTTCACCACAGAGAAGTTCTGTTGGCGTGTGCCATCAGTTGCTGGATCAGCCAGGCAGCCCGGCGCCTGTATCACCGTCCAGTCGGCATGCAAGTTTTCCAGTTCTTCTTCGGAAGGCCGTAAGAACATGTTGTAGGCAAACAGGTTAGACCAGGGGAGTTCTGTGATCACTCTGATGTTGATACGGTATTTTTTATCAGCACAGGCATAGCAATCGCGTACCCACACTTCTTTTCCACTGAAGTAGCGGGTAATTTTACTGTATAAGCGATCAAAGTTTTCTTCAGAGATAGGATTGTTAAAATCGGTCCAGTTTACGCTGTTCGATGTGATGCTGTCTTTTACGATAAATTTGTCTTTCGGAGACCTGCCGGTGTATTCCCCGGTATTAACAGCCAGTGCTCCTGTATCTGTATATACCCCTTGTTTGCTGGCGACGGTTTGTTCTGCCAGTTCTTCGGGAGAAAGTTGGTAGTGTATATTTGCTACGTTGTCTATACCAAGTTCCCGTAAGCCTGCAAGAGGATTCCTTACGCTACTCATTTGCATAAATGCAAGATTGTTTTGGTGTAAAAGCAAAACTAGTGATTTTTTGATATTATCAAATTTTATCCGTGTTATACCATCAAAATTTAGAAGTAAGGGTCTTAAATGGCTGTAATCGTTGCGATATCTTCAAAATGTGCCGGTTTCCTTGCAGGATTATCTAAGCGAAATCAAGAGAATATAACATTAATTATCCGCAAGTAAATATTACCAAGGAGGATGGATTTTTTGACCTGTTTGTTAAACGTTTAGAAAAATATAGCGGAACCTGTTGGGGAAAATTAAATTCCGACATTCTAAAATCCTTAAGTGCGAAATTTTACATAGGTTTGGAGCCTCAATTGAATTTGAAATTAATGTGATATGAAGAATCTGCCCTTGGATTCGCAGCTGTTCGTAAAGAACCGGCAGCGTTTTGTGGCTGAAATGAAGCCACAATCTATAGCTATTATCAACTCCAATGATGAACTACCTACCAATGGAGATGCCTTGTATAAGTTTAAGCAGAACTCGGATCTGTATTGGCTAACAGGTATTGATCAGGAAGATACGATGGTGGTACTGTTTCCGGATAATCCAGACCCTAAGTACCGTGAGGTATTGGTACTGGTGCGGCCTAACGAGTTAAAAGAGAAGTGGGATGGGCACAGATTGCGCAAAGACGAAGCATATGCCATCTCCAGCATGTCTACTGTAGTATGGCTGGATGCCCTGGATGCTTTGCTGCAGCAATGGGTGCACGATGCTACTAACATCTACCTGAATACCAACGAAAATAACCGGAAGCCCACTCATCAGTTGCCGGTAAGGGATTACCGTTATGTGCAGGAAATGAAACTGCGTTACCCATTGCATAATTACCTGCGTGCTGCAACGATCTTTAAGGATCTGCGTGCTGTAAAAACACCGGAAGAGATCAAGGTAGTGCAGGAAGCGATGGATATCACAGAAAAAACTTTCCGCCGTATCCTGAAATTCGTTAAGCCCGGCGTGTGGGAACATGAAATACATGCGGAAATTATGCACGAGTTCCTGCGCAACCGTTCCGGCGGCGAAGCGTATGGCTCTATCATTGCGTCTGGCGACCGTGCCCGCACTTTGCACTACATTGCTAATAACCAGGAATGCAAAGATGGGGAACTGATATTGATGGACTTCGGTGCAGAGTATGGCGGGTACAATGCCGACCTTACCCGTACTATTCCTGTAAATGGTAAGTTTACACCCCGCCAGCGCGAGGTATACAATGCCTGTTTGCACCTGCACAATTATGCTAAAGCTATTCTGCGCCCAGGCATGACGATCGCTAAATACCATGAAATGGTAGGCGAGGAAGCTACAAAAGAGTTTATTAAACTGGGTATCCTCACTGAGGAAGAAGTGAAAAATCAAGATCCTGAATCGCCAGCTTACCGCAAATACCTGTACCATGGTATTTCCCATCATCTGGGTGTGGATGTGCACGACCTGGGGCCTTCTTTTTACAAACCTATCCCGGTAGGGGCAGTAATGACCGTTGAACCTGGTATCTATATAGAACAGGAACAAATGGGTATCCGCATCGAAAATAATATCTGGCTCACTGCCGATGGTAATGTGGATCTGATGAAGAATATTCCTATTACGGCCGATGAAATTGAAGCCCTGATGAAATAGTTCATCACCTAATAAATAATCCGAAGTCGCAAAGGGATAAAAGAGGGGATGCCTCCGTTTCCTTTGCGACTTTCTTTTTAAAATGATCTTTATTCAAGTCATTTATAATCGCCATCATATAATAAATCACTATCATTATTTTTAATCTCCTCTTCTTATCTTCGCTCATCAGGATCATCAATAAAATCATTGAATCACATCGTATAATGAAACAAATACCCAATATTCTTACCCTATCTAACCTTTTTTGTGGTGCCTTGGCTATCATCTGCATTTTGCATGCGCCGGAATACCGCGCAGAGATTAACGGCGCCGATTATACGATTATTAGCCCGGAGCCCATATACTGGGCTTCTACACTGGTAGTACTGGCCGGTATTTTTGATTTCTTTGATGGCATGGTAGCCCGCTTGCTGGGTGTACAGGGGCCTATGGGAAAAGAATTGGATTCACTGGCAGATGTGGTAACTTTTGGTGTGGCGCCTGGCATGATACTGTACCGGTTATTACGCAGTGCTTATTTCCAGCAACCAGATGTTTTCGACGTATCAATGTTTAACCTTGCGCCGGCTTTATTGCTACCTTGTTTTGCCGCTTACCGGTTGGCAAAGTTCAATATAGATACCCGCCAGTCGGAGCACTTCATTGGGGTGCCTACACCGGCAGTCGCTTTACTGGTAGCGTCTTTTCCGCTGATCGTTTTATTTAATCCGTTTAATCTGGCGCATTGGCTGCAAAATATCTGGGTATTATACGTTACCATTGCTTTGCTGTGTTACCTGATGGTGGCGGAAATACCGATGATCAGCCTTAAATTTAAGCACAAGAGCCTGGCCGCTAACTGGCCCCGCCTCTTACTGATATTGCTCACCCTCGTGAGCATTCCTTTATTGCAATTTGCTGCGGTGCCTTTCGTATTTATTTGTTATGTAATATTATCTGTTGCCGTACCACCTAAAGTACAACCCGTATAGCCATTTTCCGGGATATTGAGGGCGGTGCAAAATCCCAAAATCAAGAAATTCCAAAATTTTTGATGTAGGTTTGCGGCAAAATTTCAAGTACAATGACTTTTACTGCACTTATCAATGTGATGCCACTGAAAGAATTATTAGATCCGCAAGGCAAAGCGGTGATGGGTGGTCTTAAGAATCTTGGCCTGGGCCAGGTACAGGATGTACGTATTGGTAAACACATTACGCTGCAAATAGAGGCCGCCAGCCAGGAAGAAGCAAGGCAGATTGCTGAAAATGCCTGCCAGAAGCTGCTGGCAAACCAGGTAATGGAATCTTTTGACGTACAAATACAATAACTAATTGCGTCTGCAAAAGGCGCAAAGCAACAAAGTTCGCAAAGGAGCGAAGAAGGCAGGATGAATAACCAACCGTTTTGATCCCTGATAGTCTTCCCGCTTTTGCGAACTTTGTTGCTTTGTGCCTTCGCAGCATGTAATCCTCTTGGCATTATGAAATTATACCTTGTTCCCTCTCCCATCGGCAACCTGGGCGATATTACCTATAGGGCGGTAAAAGTACTGGAAGAAGCCAACCTGATCCTGGCGGAAGATACCCGTACTTCCAGTGTGCTATTGCGGCATTACCAGATCGATAAACCCATTACTCCCTACCACCAGCATAATGAACATAAAATAGTACAGCACTTGTTGGAACAGCTCCAGGCGGGTAAAGTGATGGCACTGCTTACCGATGCTGGTACCCCAGGTGTATCTGATCCGGGATTTCTGCTGGTGAGGGAATGCACCCGTGCCGGTGTGCCGGTAGAATGTTTGCCCGGCGCCACCGCTTTCGTACCCGCCTTGGTAAACAGCGGCATTCCTATGAACCGCTTTGCCTTTGAAGGATTTTTGCCGCTGAAGAAAGGACGGCATACCCTGTTCACCCAACTGGCTACAGAAGAACGGACCCTTGTTTTTTACGAGTCGCCCATGCGGTTAGTAAAAACCCTGGCAGATCTGATTCAGTACTTCGGACCAGACCGTCCTTGCTGCGTAAGCCGGGAACTCACTAAAATGTTTGAGGAAAACAAACGCGGTACCTTGCAGGAAGTACACGACTACTATGCAGAAAAAGGGGTGAAAGGCGAAATTGTAGTGGTGGTACAGGGCCTGGGGTAACTGACATACAGTTGTTATTTCGTTGACATTGTTTTGCACCATAAAGCATATAATCATGGTTGTTACTGATATTGCCCCACAACGATTATTACATCAGCAGTTAATAGCAACACCTTTTACACAGCCCCACGAGATAGTGGCCTGTCTGGGCGCCATGCAGGCGCAGGAATATGCCAGCAGTAAATGGGGCATAGGTATACGCTTGCCTGGTATTACCAACAATGATATTGAAGCAGCTATCTGCAATAAAACCATTATCCGCACTACTATTTTCCGGGGTACCCTGCACTGGGTGGCTGCTGCCGACCTTCGCTGGATGCTGCAGTTGGCAGAGTCATCTGTTATGACCCGTATGGGCAGTATGCACCGTAAATTAGGGCTGGATGCAGCTTATTTTAAGAGAACCGGGCAAGTGCTCCGGCAAGCTTTAGAAGGAGGGATGGCCCTTACCCGCAAAGAGTTGGTGGCCTTGTTGCAAAAAAAGGGGATCAATACGGATGAAAACCGGATGAACCACATCCTGTACCATGCTGCCATAAACGCCCTTATTTGTAATGGGCCGCTTAAAGGAAAGCAGCTTACGTATGTATTGTTGGATGAATGGTATCCGGATACAACTACATTAAGCAGGGAAACGGCTTTGCAAACCCTGGCCTACCGCTACTTTAAGAGCCATGGCCCGGCTACGTTAGCCGATTTTGCCCAGTGGTCTGGATTGCCGGTGGCTGCTGCCAGGTTGGGCCTGGAAGCAGCTCAACACCAGCTCGTTGCACAGCACATCCATCAACAGCAGTATTGGATGGCTCCCGGTAAAAGTAAGCCTCCTGCCGATACTGCCTTTCTGTTACCCGCTTTCGATGAATTTTTTATTGGTTATAAAGACCGCAGTCCGTTGATAGATATGCGCTATGTCAGCCGGGTAATTACGCTGAACGGTATCTTTAATCCTATTATGGTGCACAATGGCCAGGTGGTAGGCGTCTGGAAACGCACTTTTAAAAAAGACACGGTCACTATTGCTACCGATCCTTTCCAACCCCTTAAGAAAGCCGAATTATCCGCTTTTGAGCAAGCTGCCCATCAATATGCCGTTTTTATGGGATTACAATTAGCTGGTTTTTGTTAACCTCATAAATAAGCTGCCCGGTTATTTCAAAATAAGTAAATGATGTTTATTTTAGCTGTTTAATCAAAATGAAACGAATGAAGTATCGGGTTACAACAGGCAGTTGTCTGGCTATCGCAATGCTGGCAGGTAGTTGGTTACAATCCAGCGCGCAGTCAGACCGCTGGCAACAAAGAGTAAAATATACTATGGATGTAAAGGTGGATGCACCTGACAACCAGTTCAAGGGGCAACAGCACCTGGAATACTATAATAATTCTCCCGATACCCTGAAAAAAGTTTTTTATCATCTCTATTGGAATGCTTTCCAGCCGGGCAGTATGATGGATGTGCGCAGTCGGGAACTTGGCAAAATTGTGATCGGTAAGGATAAAAAAGGCAATGAGCGCCTCGACTGGGATAACCGGGTACGCGACCGCATTTCGAAGCTGAAGCCCAATGAAATCGGCTACCAGAAAATCATCTCCCTGAAACGTGATGGTAAGCCACAGGATTTCAAAGTGGTGGAAACCATCCTGGAAGTACCGCTGGATAAGCCTATCCTGCCACATTCCAAAACGGTGTTCGATATGGAATTTGAGGCCCAGGTACCCGTGCAGATCCGTCGCAGCGGTCGTAATAATTCCGAAGGAGTAGACTTTTCCATGGCGCAATGGTACCCTAAAATGTGCGAATACGACTATGAAGGCTGGCATGCCACTCCCTATATAGCGCGTGAATTTTATGGTGTTTGGGGCGATTACGACGTAAAAATCACCATCGATAAGAAATATGTGCTAGGCGGTACTGGTTACCTCCAAAATCCCAACCAGATTGGTTATGGGTATGAAACTCCTGGCACTAAAGTAAACAGGCCAGCCGGCAACACGCTTACCTGGCATTTCATTGCACCCAATGTGCATGACTTTATGTGGGCTGCAGATCCAGATTATAAACATATTACCCAGAAAGTGGACAGCTTTACGGCGCATTTCCTGTACATCGACAATGAATATACCCACAATACCTGGCCACAGCTGGCTAAAATGATTCCGGCTGCTTACAGTTATATCAAGGCTCATTACGGTGTTTATCCATATGCGCAGTATTCCTTTATTCAAGGTGGAGATGGCGGTATGGAATATCCGATGTCTACTCTCATTATGGGCAATGGTAAGATGGATGGATTATATGGTGTGGCAATGCACGAATGGATGCATAGCTGGTACCAGGGGATGCTGGCTACTAACGAAAGCTTGTATCCTTGGATGGACGAAGGGTTTACTACCTGGGCAGAGAACAATGTGATCCATAACACTATCGACTCCCTGAAAGACCAAAATGCACAGGAAGATGCTTATATGGGCTATTTTGCTTTGGCCAGAAGTCCGTTTGAAGAGCCCGCAACCACCCATGCCGACCATTATAACACCAACTATGGATATAGCCTCACCGCTTATTCTAAAGGAGCGGTATTTCTGGAACAGCTGGGATATGTGATTGGCGCCCAAAACCGGGATAACGGCCTGCTGCGTTACTACAAGGAGTGGCGCTTTAAGCATCCGAATGCCAACGATTTTATCCGTGTAATGGAAAAAGAAAGCGGTATTGAGCTGGATTGGTACAAACAATATTTTATCAATTCCACAAAACATATCGATTACGGTATCGATAGCGTATATGGAAGAGGTAATAAAACCATTGTGCGCCTGCGCAGGATCGGTTACATGCCAATGCCGATCGACTTCATGGTAACAGATAAGAGTGGTAATAAAGTGTTGCATTATATTCCATTGTCTATTATGTATGGAGAGAAGCCTAATGAAACTCCAAGCATTAAGCGTGTTGTAGACAATGTTTGGTACTGGACCAGCCCTACTTACGAAGTAGAGGTAGATACGCCGTTATCGGATATCCAGGAGCTGGAAATTGATCCGAGCCAGCGTATGGCAGATATGGATAGAAGTAATAACAAAGCTGTATCCTGATATTTTACATAGGTGGAGCCGGGTTATCGTCATGATGATGGTAACCCGGTTTTTTTATTCCCTTTGGTGCAGCCAGCGGAGCAATGAGTACGCTGGTGCCTGATTGTAGAAGGTTGTTGTGAATATAGACGAGAACACCTGCCATCGATGACTAATAGGTAGGGATAAATGAAGAAGAAAAAATCAAAAAATAAGTTGTTGTAATTGGTTTTGCCAGGTATGGCCCTTAAGCTCCTGGTCCTGGATTTTTGCCAGATGGTGCTGATTGTGGTGGGCAAGATAATACATCATTTCCCTGACGGTGATTTTGCCGAGCATGGGATGGGGCAAACGGTACTTGTCGAGGTCTTTTTCGGACCATTTCGACAATCTATTATTAAGTTTCATTTTTTGTGTCAGGAAGCTCTGAATGAGGGCTGGCCGCTGGGTGGGATAAATCACTCCGGGTTGATAGGCTCGGCTGGTTTTGCCGCCATTATCCAGCACATCCTGGTAATCGGTTACCAATTGCTCGTAAGTACGGGAAGGGGTGTTACTTGTTCCAAAATAAAGCAGGGTTAATTTGGGATATCCCAAAGCGCTGCTCACAGGTTTGATGGATTTAGTAAGATGATCCAGTTGTTGTCCGGCCGACCATTTACCGTAGGGGGAGGCGGTAAAACGTATGTCTGGCAACATATTAACGAAATCTATGAAGTCGTCGAAGCTCTTGTTTAAGAGAGATTTGATTTCGTGCTGGTTCAGGTACATAGGAAATTAATTTAGAGGGTTCCAAAAACACATAACCTGGCGCCTCATTAATATACCCGGGCCACGGCAGTCATTTGAAGTTACATCAGATTTGCGAGCCGGCCAACTTCATTTTATATAAAAAATATTTCAATATATAATAAAATAGATATTTTTTGGACAAAAAATAGGGGAGGGAAAGGAAATTTTAATCTTATTCTAATGGTTGGCACTCAAAACCTAGTTTTTTAACAAAATCTACGATGGTTTTCTCTTCTACCTGCAAATCAGCGATGCGTAATACTTTGTCGCAGTCGTCCAGGTCTACATGGCAATTGCCTACAGGGAAGCTGGCCGAAATGGCCTGTATCATCTGCTGACGTTCTTCCGGGTTGCCTACATTGGTTTTGAATATGCCTATCATAGCAGTATGATTTAGTGGGTTTCTTTTTCTTCTTTTTTGAAATCGTCCCATTCTTCTTTTTGCCATCTACCAAAACCAGATCTGCAGCGGTTGCTGAGTTGTTCTCTCATTTTCTCCCGTTCTTCCGGCGTCATAGTGGCCATTTTTTCTTTAAAGCGGGCTTTCCATTCCCGGCCGCGGTTCCATTTATCGCCCCAGGAGCGTTGATGGTGGTTCCAGCCAAAAAGTAGCTTACCCAGTAACAGGAGGCCT